>NZ_SLZZ01000001.1 GCF_004346165.1 Muricomes intestini
CGGATTATTTTGGGCTGGATAAGGAAGAAAATCCGGCACTTGGATACAGAGCTATCCGCATCTGCCTGACAAGAACCAACATCTTTAAGACGCAGTTGCGTGCCCTTTACCGTGCAGCGGTGTTTGGAAATATTTCCATTATGTTTCCCATGATTATCTCCATGAAGGAGATTGAAAAGATTAAAGAGATTATTGCCGAAGTACAGGGGGAGCTGAAAGCGGAGGGAATTCCCTTCAGGGAAGATGTGGAGCTGGGTGTGATGATTGAGACACCGGCTTCTGTTATGATCAGCCGCGAGCTGGCCCGCGAGGTGGATTTCTTCAGTGTGGGGACAAACGATCTGACACAGTATACACTTGCCATAGACCGGCAGAACTCCAAGCTTGATGCCTTCTATGACCCGCACCATCCGGCGATACTTGCCATGATCAAGATGGCTGCGGAAAATGCACACGCGGAAGGCAAGTGGATCGGGATTTGCGGTGAGCTGGGAGCGGACCTGGAGCTGACAGAGGAGTTTCTCAAAATGGGACTGGATGAACTCTCTGTATCTCCGGCTATGGTTCTGCCTTTGAGAAAGAAAATCAGAGAATTGAGCTGATGGCTGAACTGTTACAATGTGAATAGAAAACATAAAACAGGCTATTGAAAAAGCAGAACATATGTGCTATCATGAAAATAGAACATATGTTCTGTTTTGCTGCTTTAAGTGAATGAAAAGTTTCAAAAATGAAGTTTGATAAGTTTGAAGAGGCGTATTGGGATGACTGAGATTATTCAAGAGCACATGTCAATATATGATAAACTGAATATACTAAGTGACGCTGCCAAGTATGATGTTGCCTGTACTTCGAGCGGTGTTGACCGGCAAAATGACGGAACCGGGATGGGAAACTGCCAGAAAGCGGGAATATGCCACAGCTTTTCAGCCGATGGAAGGTGTATTTCTTTGCTGAAAATTTTGTTTACGAATGAGTGTATTTATGATTGCAAATACTGCATTAATAGATCTTCCAATGATGTGGTGCGGACTTCCTTTACTCCAGATGAGATATGTACGTTAACTATGGAATTTTACAGAAGGAATTATATAGAGGGGCTGTTTTTAAGTTCGGGAATTCTAAAAAGTCCAAACTATACGATGGAGCTGATTTATGCGGCTCTATATAAGCTGCGCCATGAATGTAACTTTCAGGGTTACATCCATGTGAAGGCTATTCCCGGAGCCTCACAGGAGCTGGTTCAGAGAGTTGGTTTTCTGGCGGATAGAATGAGTGTGAATCTGGAACTTCCTACGGCGGAGGGGCTTAAGAAGCTGGCCCCCCACAAGAGCCGAAAGAATATTCTGACACCGATGAGACTGGTTCAGCAGAAGATGCAGGATAATAGACAGGAAATTGTTCTGTATAAGAATGCACCGCGGTTTGTTCCGGCAGGACAGAGTACCCAGATGATTATAGGCGCTACTCCGGAGACGGACTATCAGATTTTGAGTGTTGCGGAGTCACTGTATAAAAGATTTGAGCTGAAAAGAGTATTTTATTCGGCCTTCGTTGCGGTAAATAAGGATTCTGCTCTTCCCGCGAGAACTGATGAGGGGCCGCCCCTGCTGCGTGAACACAGGCTGTACCAGGCTGACTGGCTGCTGAGATATTACCGGTTTGAGGCTGATGAGCTTTTGAATGAAAAGAATCCTAATTTTAATGTTTTTTTGGATCCAAAGTGTGACTGGGCACTGAAGCATCTGGAATATTTTCCGGTGGAGGTGAACCGGGCAGATTATAATACACTTCTCCGTGTTCCTGGAATAGGCTGTAAATCTGCAGCCCGGATTGTAAAAGCGAGAAGGATGGGAATCCTGCAGTTTGAAGATTTGAAAAGGATGGGAGTTGTACTAAAGAGAGCTCTCTATTTCCTGACATGCAGCGGCAGGATGATGTATCGGACAAAAATGGAGGAAGATTATATCATGAGAAATCTGCTGAACACGGGAGAAAAGCTTCCGGATTCGGTATCGGGAATGACGTTTCGGCAGTTATCACTGTTTGATGATATGAATTTCAGGGAAGCACAGGTCCCGGAGATTCTGGGATAAAGGAAGGATGAAGATGAAACAGGTCTATATATGTCAGGATACAATTATAGGGGTTTTTTCTGCTATACACGATGCATGGATGGAGAACAGGGACGATGATTCGGGTATTGCTCTGCGCGGCCAGATGATGCCCAAGATGTTCTGTGAATATACTGAAGTGGAAGAGAATGAACAGAAGTCCATTGCAGTGGAACGGTTGATAAAGAAGAATCTGGGGTATAATGCATATTGGGACATTTATCATGCGCTTTTGTCGGATGATTGTGAGAAGGCGGATGCAGTATATCATACGATGTTGGATGCAAGGCAGATAAAGGACAGCAAAAGGATTATGGAGCATTTGAGCAATCCACATGTGGCAAGGGTATTTGAGCTTAGCAGGAAGGTAGGAAATGAGGCTCATATTTTTACAGAATTTATCAGGTTTAGGGAACTTGAGAACGGAGTACTCTTTTCTGAGATTGCACCAAAGAGTCAGGTGCTGACCTGTATTGCGGATCATTTCACGAATAGATTCCCTCTGGAAAACTGGATAGTCTATGATCAGACTCATGAAATATTTCTTGCACATCAGGCCAGGAGAAAATGGGTGCTGGTTCAGGGAGAGGCATTGAATACTGAAGCAGCCGGAAAGATTTCAGAAAAAGAAGGAAAATTTGAAAATCTCTGGAAAATGTTCTGCAGGTCAATTTCTATTGATGAGCGTGGAAACCCAAACCTGCAAAGGGGGCATCTTCCCATTTGTTACCGGAAAAATATGACGGAGTTTAATTAAAACAGAAAATCACTGCATTCACGCAAAAAGTATTGTATAATAGGATAAACCAGATTAACATATACTTATCATCAGGAAGAGTAAAGAAGCCGGATGAAATGAATCTTGAAAGAAGGGAGTAGTATGGAGAGAGAAGTTTTTATATGGCTCGGACTGCTTATTGTTTTTTTGGTTGTTGAGATTATTACCGTTGGGCTGACATCAATCTGGCTGGCAGGAGGATCTCTGGCAGCATTACTTTTCAATATTGCCGGTTTGAGTCTGGTATGGCAGGTGATTGCATTTTTTGTTGTCTCCTTTTTACTTTTGTTTTTTACCCGCCCTTTTGCGGTAAAATACATAAACAGTCATCACGAGAAAACCAATTATGAAGGAGTAATTGGCAAGATAGTGAGGGTCACTAAGACAGTAGACAATCTAGCCCAGACAGGAACCGCAGTTGTAGGCGGTGAGGAATGGACAGCAAGATCCGAGACGGATGGGGATGTACTGGAGCCGGGGACACTGGCAAAGGTGGTCAGAATATCCGGTGTGAAACTGATTTTAAAGAGATATGAGGAGGAATAAGTATGGGTGCTTTTATTTTAATAGTGATATTGGTTATTATACTGCTTGTCCTTATGACAAGCATCAGAATTGTGCCTCAGGCACATGCTTATGTACTGGAGCGTCTGGGAGGTTACAGGGCTACATGGAGTGTCGGACTTCACTTTAAGGTGCCGATCATTGAAAAAGTGGCCAGAAAAGTTTCATTGAAAGAACAGGTGGTGGATTTTGAGCCACAGGCGGTTATTACAAAGGATAACGTAACCATGCAGATTGATACGATTGTATTCTTTGAGATTACAGATCCAAAGCTGTATGCATACGGTGTGGAAAATCCAATTGCCGCCATTGAGAACTTGACAGCCACCACGCTGCGTAATATTATCGGTGACCTGGAGCTGGATGAGACACTGACCTCGAGAGAAGCAATCAATTCTCAGATGCGTACATCTCTTGACATTGCCACTGATCCGTGGGGAATTAAGGTAAAACGTGTGGAGCTAAAGAATATCATGCCGCCCAAGGCTATCCAGGATGCGATGGAGAAGCAGATGAAGGCAGAGCGTGAGCGAAGAGAAGCGATCCTGAGAGCAGAGGGCGAGAAGAAATCCACGATTCTTGTGGCAGAAGGTCAGAAGGAATCTGTCATTCTGGAAGCGGAGGCTGCAAAGCAGGCTGCTATTTTGAAGGCAGAAGCCGAGAAGCAAAAGAGAATCCGTGAAGCAGAAGGCCAGGCAGAGGCTATTCGAAGTGTACAGAAAGCAACTGCGGATGGTATTGAATTTATTAAATCGGCGGGGGCTGACGATGCAGTGCTGACTCTCAAGAGCTTGGAGGCATTTGCCAAGGCTGCGGATGGCAAAGCAACGAAAATTATTATTCCGTCCGAACTGCAGGGAATCGCAGGTTTGACCAAAACGATTTCAGAGGTTGCACAGTATGAAAAGCCGGAGGCATAAGGCACGGGGCTTCTAATTAGGGGTTAAACATGGCAAGAATTTTTGTGCTTGAGGATGATAAAGCAAGCAAAGACGCTTTAAAAGAGATGCTATATAGTATATCGGCTGATATAACGGTGGATACGGCAGGAAGCCTGGCAAAAGCCAGGCAGCTGCTGGATAGCACCGTTTCTTTTGATTTATTTTTATTGGATGTAAATCTGGACAAAGACAACGGTGATGATTCAGGCGGAATTACATTTGCCAAAGAAGTGCGTAGTTTGACAAAGTATGAGTTTACGCCTATTGTTATGATTACATCCATTACCGGGCTGGAGATGGAGGCATATAGAAAAATATACTGCTATCAGTATATACTTAAGCCTTATAATGAGGCAGAGGTAGTTGAACTGGTGAGAAAAGTCCTGTCACATATTCCGAAAGTAGAAAAGCCGTTTATCATTGTAAAAAAGAATGGTGTTAATTACAAAATTTTCTGCAAGGAGATTGTTTTTTGCAAGGCGATTCCACGGGGGGTTTGTCTGTATCTTAAAGACGAGCAGATGGAAATTCCATATCTTTCTATTCGTCAGCTTCTGGATAAGCTGACGGGGCAGGGCTTTTTTCAGTGCCACAGAATGTTCGTTGTGAATATGGCATATGTGAGGTACTATGACCTGGTGAATCAGATGATTCAGCTGGAGGGTTATTCGGATTGTATCGATATCGGAGTAACATACAAGGCAGGGGTGAGGAGGATGTTTAAGTGAGTAAATCGTGGCTAAGAATTCTTTACAGAGCATTTTGTTTTATTTCTCTTATTATTGCCGTGTATCTTGTGGTCGATTTGAAAGTAAGTCATACTCTGGACCTGAAGATGATTGCCGTTTTCCTTTTACTTCTTAGTGTTATTCTCTGGGGAATCATAGAATGGAAACTGAATGATGATATTATCAGAGAACAGGAAAAAGAGTTGAAGATGTATGAACTTTATATTCAGCCTATGGAAGAGCTGGTAAAGGAAATAAGATCCAGACAGCATGTGTTTGACAATCATCTTAATGCTATTGTGAATATGCATTTTACAGTTGGTACCTATGAGGAACTGGTAGAGCGTCAATCAGAGTATATTAAAGAAATCAGTGCGGAAGGGGGAAAACAATATCTCCCTCTTCTGCGTATCAGCGATAAGATTCTTGCAGGCTTTTTGTATAGTAAAATTGTAAGTTGGGGGGAAAGTGTTGAAACAGAGATAGAAGTATTGAGTAAGGAGATTATTTCTAGAGTATCGGAGCATAGTCTGATAGAGGTTGTGGGTGTGTTGGTTGACAATGCTTATGAGGCATGTTCCGTGGAAGGAGGAAAAGTCCGGATGATTCTGGACTCCCGCCAGGATCGTTTGATTTTTCAGATACTGAATCAACATGACAAGGTTTCTCTGGAAGGAATCGGACATTTCTTCGAAAATGGATACTCTACCAAAAATGGAGAGAAGGGCAGCAGGGGGTTGGGCCTCTACCGCGCAAAGGCTATTGTACAGGAAGCAGGCGGGGAGATTACCGTTGAACAAAATGAGCTGGATGGGGGAAATTTTATTCAGTTTACTGTTGTCATTTAACAAATGTACAAGAATAAATGAGTGGAAGATATGAGTGAAAGTGAAGTAATAAGAATATCTGTTCGTAATCTGGTAGAATTTATTCTGCGGGAGGGGGACATAGACAATAGAATACGTGGCAGCATGGATAAGGACATTATGCAGCAGGGGAGCAGAATCCACCGCAAGATACAGCGGCAGATGGGCTCTAATTATCGTGCCGAGATCCCCCTGAAAATCCAGGTTCCCTGCGAGGGATTTCTACTTCAGGTAGAAGGCAGGGCAGATGGAATTATGGAAGAACAGGGCCGGATTATAATAGATGAGATTAAAGGGGTGCTGAGGGAATTGACTCATATTGAAGAGCCCTTAAATGTGCACCTTGCGCAGGCGAAGTGCTATGCTTACATCTATGCCGGACAGGGGAATCTAAAAGAAATCGGAGTACAGATGACATATTGTCATTTAGAGACAGAAGAAGTAAAGCGGTTTTCCTACGTTTACCCCTTTCCGGAACTGGAAGACTGGTTTATCAATCTGGTAAGGCAATATGAAAAATGGGCCAGGTTTCAGACGGAATGGAGGGCAGTGCGGCAGGAGTCTATAAAACCTGTAGAATTTCCTTTTGACTACAGAGAAGGCCAGCACGACATTGCGGCTTCCGTTTACAGGACAATACACAGAAAGAAAAAGTTGTTTATACAGGCCCCCACAGGAGTGGGAAAGACCATGGCGACTGTATTTCCTGCGGTGAAAGCGGTGGGTGAAGGCTTGGGCGAAAAGGTTTTTTATCTTACTGCGAAAACCATTACCAGAACGGTAGCGGAACAGGCATTTTCCACATTAAAAGAGCAGGGGTTAAAGTTTAAGGTCATTACCCTTACCGCAAAGGAAAAGATCTGCTTTTGTGAGGAGACGGTCTGCAATCCTGATCATTGTCCTTATGCAAAGGGGCATTATGACAGAGTAAATGATGCAGTATTCAATATGCTCACTCATTCCGATGATATGAGCAGGGAGTCTCTGGAAGCCCAGGCAAAGAAATATAATGTCTGCCCTTTTGAGATGTCATTGGATGTATCAACCTGGGCAGATGCTGTTATTTGCGACTATAATTATGTATTTGATCCCAATGCGCATTTGAAACGCTTTTTTTCTGAAGGGAGCAAGGGAGAATACCTTTTTCTGATTGATGAGGCACACAATCTTGTAGAGCGGGGCCGTGAGATGTACAGTGCGGTTTTGTATAAAGAAGATGTGCTCGAAATGAAGCGTTTGGTGAAACCGGATGCCCCCGGATTGGCAAAAAGACTGGATGAATGTAACAGGCAGCTTCTGGCTCTGAAAAGAGAATGTGAAAATTATCAGGTGTTGGACAACGTTTCCTATATTGCTGTGAAGCTGATGAATATCATGTCCGGAATAGAAGAGTACCTGGAAAAAGTTCAGGAAGAGGAAAAAAGGGAGCAGATATTAAATTTCTATTTTCAACTTCGAAATTTTTTGAGTATCCACGATATTTTGGACGAAAATTATGTGATATATACAGAATTCGAACGTGACGGGCGATTTAAATTAAAATTATTCTGCGTGAATCCGGCTGTCAACCTCAGAACTTACATGGACCAGGGGAACAGTACAGTATTTTTTTCAGCCACACTGCTTCCCATGCATTATTATAAACAACTTTTAAGTGAAGCAAAAGACTATGCTATTTATGCCCCCTCCTCTTTTCCAAGGGAAAATTGCCTGATTTTATTGGGAACAGACGTAAGCTCCAAATATACCATGCGAGGAGATACCATGTACCAAAAATTCTCTAGCTATATTTTGAACATGGTTGAAGCAAAGAGGGGAAATTATATGGTTTTCTTCCCTTCATATCAGTTCATGAAAGATGTCTATGAAGATTTTCAGAAAGAAATTGAGGCGAGGGAGGATATAGACTGCATTATTCAGTTTCAGTATATGGGAGAAGAGTCCCGGGAAATATTTCTGGAAAGTTTTGAGGAAGATAGAGGATGCAGCCTTGTGGGATTCTGTGTGATGGGAGGCATTTTTTCAGAGGGGATAGATCTTACAAAAGACAGACTGATAGGGGCGGCCGTTGTAGGGACAGGTTTACCCCAGGTATGCAATGACAGAGAAATACTAAAGCAGTATTTTGATAAAAGGGGCATGAGCGGATTTGATTATGCCTACCTGTATCCTGGAATGAATAAGGTGCTGCAGTCTGCGGGGAGAGTGATACGCACAGAAGAGGATAAAGGAATCATAGCCTTGCTGGATGAACGCTTTATACAAAGAAAGTATAGGGAGATTTTTCCGAGAGAGTGGGAAAGATACCGGACATGCAGGCTGGAAAACTTTAGGGAAAATATAGAAAAATTTTGGGAGGAGAAAAAGTGATTTGCCCCTCCCTTGATACCTAAAGATTGCTACGCACTTTGTGCTCTTTGCAATCATAGTATTATTCGATGGTTATATATTTAGCCTGATCCTCTATTTCTTTAGGAGCATCCTTCGGAATAGACAAGTGCAAAACCCCGTCTTTGAAAGAAGCTTTGATGTCTTCTTGTGTCAGATGATCACCGATATAGAAGCTGCGGTGGCAGGAGCCTGTGTAGCGTTCTTTGCGGATGCAGTTGCCTTTTTTATCCTTTTCTTCCTGATTTTCTTCATGAGAAGCTGTGATGGTGAGATATCCATCTTTTAAATCTGCTTTGATATCTTCTTTATTATATCCCGGCAGTTCAACCTCTACAAGATAGTTGCTGTCATTCTCATGTACATCAGTTCTCATTACTTGTGTTGTAGAGTGATCAAAAGGACTTTCGAAAAACGGATCTTTAAAAAAATCATTGAAAAAATTTCTATTTGTTAATAACATAAACCATACCTCCTAAACTAAATTCTTTAACTTTGTTCTAAATGTAATATAGCACACACTGTTAGCACTGTCAATAGGTGAGTGCTAATGATGTGTGAAAAATGTGTGAAGCACTATAAAGATAGGCTCCACAATTATTGTCCCTCTATATCATATTATTATTCTGAATAGTTACGATAATTTTAATAATGAATTTTCAAAATTTTTCCCGATATTCTTTGGGGGTACAGCCCAGGGATTCCCGGAATACCTTCCCAAAATAGCTGTTAGAACTGAATCCGCATTTCTCACCAATATCCATAATACTGTCATTTGTCTGGAGCAGCATTTTTGCTGCTGCACGTATTCTGTAATCATTTAGATAACTTACAGGTGCTATGCCTATACTATTTAGAAATAATTCAAGAACTCCTGAGTTGCTCTGGATAGGGGGATTTGTTCGTTGTAAGCGATGACAAGTTCTCTCTCAGGCAGTTCTTCTTCTGTTTCTACAATGAACAAATTATTAAGGTTATCATTGATACAGTAGTCCGGGATAAATGCAATTCCCAGACCTATACGGGCCAAGTCCATCAAAAGATCATTGCTGGTCAGCTCTATTTCAGGAATGAGGTCCAGCTGGTGCTGCTGGAACAGCCGGTGGAGGAACTCGTTTGTCGTACTTTGCTTGTCCAGCATCAGGATAGGATACTGCGCAAGCTGTCCGTAGCTGAGTTTCTTATCTTTCAAATCGCTGAAGGACTGATTGGCTATGAAAACATCCTGGAATGTCTTGATTTTCTTTATAGAAGAAACATTGCTCAGATAGCTGTTGGGATAGTTTACTACAATCAGGTCTACCTGCCCAAGTTCCAGAAGCTCCACGCATTTTATGGAGGTCTGGTTGATAACTTTTATATGTGCATTTGGGAATGCCTTATGAAACTTCTCAAGATAGGGAACCAGAAAGTAGCGGCAGATAGTGTCACTGGCTCCAATGCGAATTTGCCCTCCTGTGGAAAGCGCATCCAAAAGCTGTGCTTCTCCCCGCTGTATCAGATGCATGGCCGGCTCAATATGGCGCATCAGAATTTCCCCTTCGGGAGTCAGCTGAACTCGTTTTGTACTGCGGATAAACAGTGTCTGGTCAAGCTTATTTTCCAGAGTCTTTATGGATTGGCTTACTGCTGACTGGGAAATGAAAAGCTGTTTGGATGCCTCAGAAAAGCTTAAGGCAGCTGCCACATGATAAAATACTTTGTACAGTTCATAATTAATATCCACTATTAGGCCTCCTAATAAATACTATCTGTATTATAAGATAGATTGAGATGAATTACAACCCCTATTATGATAAGATGATAGCACGAAGTGCGGAGCAATCCGCAGGTATCATGTGAAAAAACGGACAGGAGATATGAGGATGAAAAAGGCAGGACACTGGATATTGGGAGTTATTTTATCGTTTGCTGTAATTGTGATTCTTTTGATTTCAAGCTTTGAAGCAGCAATGTATATAGATTTCAGCTTTTATGAAAAAGAATATAAAAAATATAATGTACTTCCTGAGCTGGATATGAAAATGGAAGATGTAATGTATGTTACCCATGAAATGATGGATTACCTGAGAGGGGACAGAAAGGATCTTGAGGTGATTACAACGGTTGAAGGAAGGAAGCAGGACTTTTTTAATGAGCAGGACAAGCTTCATATGAAAGATGTGCAGGGCCTGTTTATAGGAGGTCTCCATTTGAGATTAGGGGGTGTTGTTGTCTTGATCTTTTGTCTGCTTCTTCTGATGTTCACCAGAGGGGACTGGAAATATATTATTCCCCGGGCATTCCAGATTACATTGGGTGTAACGGGGGCGGCTGTGGCAGTACTGGGATTTCTGCTTTCCAGAGATTTTACAGCGGCCTTTATAAGATTTCATGAGATTTTCTTTACAAATGACCTGTGGCTGTTCGATCCGGCCGAGGACTATATGATTCGGATGCTGCCGGAAGGACTTTTTTCTGATTTTGCTGTGAGAATAGGTATTATACTTTCAGTTGGTTTGGTTATCCTGCTAATTTGCAGTATTATATGGAAAAGGAAGACAAGAATTAGAAGAACTAATTAATTAGTTTAATATTATTAATTATTCTTATCAAGCGCGCCGTGGTAGAATAAATGCACAGGGTACTAAAGACAGCGAAAACGCAAAGGAGACTGTTGGTTTATGAGTAGAGTAAGGCGCATATATGTAGAAAAAAGGGATGAATTTAATATTGCGGCAAAGGAATTAGGACATGAAATTAGGCACTATCTCGGAATAGAGACTGTGACTGGTATTCGTGTCCTTATTCGTTATGATGTGGAGAATGTTTCTGATGAGACCTTTGAAAAGGCATGCAGGGGGGTCTTTGCAGAACCACCTGTCGATATGCTGTATCATGAACGTTTCCCTATGCAGGAAGGATGTCGTGTTTTTTCTGTGGAATATCTGCCCGGACAATTTGATCAGAGGGCAGATTCTGCAGAGCAGTGCATACAGCTTATCAGAGAAGAGGAAAGCCCTATGATCCGGAGCGCTGTAACCTATGTCGTTGAGGGTAATGTGACAAAAAAGGAGCTGGAAGCAATAAAGAACCACTGTATTAATCCTGTGGATTCCAGGGGAGCCGGCCAAAAGAAACCAGAAACACTGGCGGTACCCTTTGAAGAACCGGAGGATGTCCGGATTCTTGAGGGATTTGGCCTTATGTCCCGGGATAAGCTGAAGGCTTTGTACGATTCCCTGGGCCTGGCTATGACTTTCAGGGATTTTCTGCATATACAGGCATATTTCAGGGATGAGGAAAAAAGAAACCCTACAATAACTGAAGTCCGGGTGCTGGATACTTACTGGTCGGATCATTGCCGCCATACCACATTTTCTACGGAATTGAAAAATATTTCTTTTCATGAGGGTGACTATAAAGAGCCCATGGCTCAAACTTACCGCCAGTATTTAAAGGATCACGGTGAGATGTTTGAGGGCAGGGAGGATAAATTTATTTGTTTGATGGATCTGGCATTGATGGCAATGCGGAAACTGAAGAAAGAGGGAAAACTGGCGGATCAGGAGGAATCTGATGAGATCAATGCATGCAGCATTGTAGTTCCCATAAAGGTGGATGGTGCAGAGGAAGAGTGGCTGATTAATTTTAAAAATGAGACTCACAACCATCCAACGGAAATTGAACCTTTTGGAGGTGCCGCCACTTGCCTTGGCGGCGCGATCCGGGATCCTCTTTCCGGACGTACATATGTGTATCAGGCTATGCGGGTCACCGGGGCAGCCGACCCAACGGTACCTGTACAGAATACACTGAAGGGAAAATTGCCTCAAAAGAAGTTGGTGCGCCTGGCAGCCCGCGGCTATAGTTCTTATGGGAATCAAATAGGTCTTGCCACCGGTGCTGTGCAGGAGATATATCATCCTGACTATGTGGCAAAACGCATGGAGATTGGTGCGGTGCTGGGGGCAGCACCGAAAAGAGCAGTGATCCGGGAAACTTCAGATCCCGGGGACAAAATTATTTTGCTGGGAGGACGTACCGGCCGGGACGGCTGCGGTGGGGCAACAGGCTCCTCAAAAGTTCATACAGAGGAATCCATTGCAGTCTGTGGTGCAGAAGTACAGAAAGGAAATCCGCCCACAGAACGTAAGCTTCAGCGTCTGTTTAGAAGGGAAGAAGTCAGCAGATTAATTAAGAAATGCAATGATTTTGGTGCAGGGGGCGTCTCTGTGGCCATAGGTGAATTGGCAGATGGACTTTGCATAGATTTGGACAAGGTGCCAAAAAAATATGCCGGGCTTGACGGAACTGAAATTGCAATTTCCGAATCTCAGGAGAGAATGGCTGTTGTTGTAGCCCCCCGGGATGTGGCACAATTCCTGGATTTTGCAAAAGAAGAAAATCTGGAGGCTGTGGAGACTGCGGTGGTCACAGAGTCTCCAAGGCTGGTGATGATATGGAGGGGGAAAGAAATTGTGAATATCTCCCGTACATTTCTGGACACCAATGGGGCACACCAGGAGACGGACGTAGAGGTGGAAATACCGGATAGCAAGTCAAGCCTTTTTACAAAAGAAGAAATAGAAAATGTAAGACAAAAGTGGCTTAGTGTGCTGGGAGATTTGAATGTGTGCTCTCAGAAGGGGCTGACAGAAATGTTTGACAGCTCCATCGGGGCAGGCTCTGTACTCATGCCCTACGGAGGAAAATACCAGCTGACTAAAGCCCAGGCAATGGTGGCAAAGGTGCCTGTTTTAAAAGGGGAAACAGACAGTGTTTCCATAATGAGTTTTGGATTCGACCCTTATCTTTCCAGCTGGAGTCCATATCATGGGGCAATTTATGCCATCACAGAATCTGTGGCAAAGATTGTGGCGTCGGGGGGCGATTACAGGAAAATACATTTTACCTTTCAGGAGTATTTCCGCAGGATGACAGCGGATCCGAAGAGATGGAGCCAGCCTTTTGCGGCACTGCTCGGAGCGTATGATGCTCAACTTGGATTCGGACTTGCCGCCATTGGAGGAAAGGACAGTATGTCGGGGACATTTCAGGACAGGGATGTTCCGCCCACACTGGTTTCCTTTGCTGTTGCCATGGCAACCGACAAGAAAATCATAACTCCGGAATTAAAAAAAGCAGGAAATAAACTTATATGGATGAAAACCCAAAAAAATGAATATGATGTTCCTGTATATAGTCAACTGAAGGAGCAGTACGGTAGGTTTTCTGAAGATATTCATAATGGCATGATTGTATCAGCCTATGCACTTGATAGGCACGGTGTCATTGCGGCTGTGAGCAAGATGGCATTTGGCAATGGCTTTGGCCTGAAAATAGAGCATAGCATAGAGGCGGAAGAATTGTTTGCCCCGGCATTCGGAGACCTTGTGGCTGAAGTTCCGGCAGATAAAGTCGGCGAACTTGCAAGCACTTGTACTGTAATTGGTGAAGTAACAGCAGACGGGACCTTTCATTATGGAGACACGGCAATTGGCCTGGAGGAAGCGAAAGGGGCCTGGATGCATACACTGGAGAACATATTTGCCACGAAATCTCCGTCAGATAACAGTGAAGTAATAAAAGAAAAACTTTACCACACAGAGAACATACACATTTGCAGTCATCAGATAGGACAGCCCTCCGTATTCATACCAGTATTTCCGGGAACAAACTGTGAATATGACAGCCAAAGGGCATTTGAGCGGGCAGGTGCTTTAGTGACAACAAAAGTATTTAGAAATATGGATGCAGCGGATATCCGTGAATCTGTGGAAGCATTTGAACGTGAAATTTCAAAAGCTCAGATTATTATGTTTCCGGGAGGATTTAGTGCGGGAGATGAACCTGACGGCTCCGCAAAGTTCTTTGCAACGGCTTTTCAAAACGCAAAGATAAAGGAAGCGGTGGAAAAATTGATTCATGAACGCGACGGACTTGTTTTGGGAATCTGCAATGGATTTCAGGCTCTCATTAAACTTGGGCTTGTTCCTTATGGCTTCATTGTGGAGCAGACAGAAGAATCTCCCACCCTGACATACAATACGCTCGGACGGCATATTTCCAAAATGGTTTACACAAAAGTGATTTCAGACAAATCACCATGGCTTTGGGGAGCGGAGGTTGGAAAAGTGTATACTAGCCCGGCATCCCACGGGGAAGGGCGGTTTGTCGCCAGCGAAAAGTGCATGGATAAGTTGTTTTCAAATGGCCAGGCAGCAACTCAATACTGTGATATAGACGGTGTTGTCAGCATGAATGAAGAATGGAACGTAAATGGTTCTTACCGGGCAATTGAAGGTATCACCAGTCCTGACGGACGTGTGCTGGGAAAGATGGTCCATGCAGAGAGGCGGGGAAATGCAGTGGCAATCAACATCTATGGAGAACAGGATATGAAAATCTTTGAATCAGGAGTGAAATATTTTTCGGGAAGGTAAGACAAAAAAGAGAATAAAATTTGCATTAAAAATCTTGAATTTTGCCGGAACTATTGATATAATGAGACGAAGTAATAAAAAACTGTATCAAACACGAAGAAACAAGAAATTATTTCAGAGTTCTATGGGAGGAGAAAGATTATGAAGAATTACAAGAGTATTATTGCAGTTCTGCTTGCTGGTACGATGTTATTTTCCTTGGCCGGATGTTCTGGCGGCAAGAAAGACAAAGATTCGTCTTCCAAAGGTAATCAGAAGACAGAGGAAACTGGCAAAGTAGACAAGGACGGATACATATTGAAAGGCACTGATACGGAATCCAAATCCGAGGATAATGACCTGGTAATCGCAATTGAAGGAAGCGTAAGTTCCATGGACCCGGCAAACATTCCGGATACCAATGCAATTTCTGCAACACGAGGTGTCTATGAGAACCTAGTTCAGTTTAATGAGAAAAATGAACTTGTCGGCCAGCTGGCAAAGGACTGGGAGATTTCTGATGATTCCCTCACTTACACATTCCATTTGAACGAAGGAATTAAATTCCATGACGGAACAGATTTCAATGCTGCAGCTGTAAAAGCAAATTACGACAGAGTTGTAAATAAGGATAATAATTTACGGCAGAGAAGAACCTTTATCGTTACAAATGACGATGGCTCAGAGGAGCCCCGTGTGGCAAGTGTTGAAACACCGGATGACTACACAGTTGTCTTCAAGCTGACAAAAGCATGGTCCCCATTTATCAATCGTTTGTCACAGTTTTGTATCATCAGCCCAAAAGCTCTTGAGGAGTACGGCAATGATATTATGAATCATCCCGTCGGCACAGGCCCTTATACTTTTGTAGAGTGGGAAGAGGGAGATCATACAACAATGAAGAAAAACGATGACTATTGGGGTGAGAAGCCGGAAGTAGACACCGTTACAATTAAAGAAGTTCCTGAAGCCGGAACACGTACTGCAATGCTCCAGACAGGGGAGGCTGACTTTGTGTATCCTATGCCTGTAGATCAGATTGAGGCAGTGCAGGATACAAAGAATCTGAATGTATTGGCTGCTGACTCTAACATTATGAGATATGTTACCTTGAACATGAACCTTCCTGAACTGAAAGATGAGAAAGTACGCCAGGCTATGAACTATGCAATCGATAAGAATGCGTATGTTCAGCTTATGTATTCCGGTTACGGAAAGCCCGCCACTTCAGTGGTACCGCAGATTATCACCGGTTATGAAGAACAGCCGGCATATGATTTTGATCTGGATAAGGCAAAAGACCTGTTGAAAGAAGCCGGATATGAGGATGGATTTAAGCTGACACTTTGGGGGGACAACAGCACACAGGAAATCAAAGGTATGACTTTTGTCAAACAGCAGCTTGAGCAGATTGGCATTGAAGTGGATGTAGAGCCTATGGAGCCGGCAACAATCAGTGACAAAATTTATGTAGACGCAGATGAAGCCGAGGTAAATATGTGGTATGTAAACTGGTCGGCATCTGATTTCACAATGGATGGTTCACTGCGCTCACTGCTCTATAGCAGCATGTGCCCGCCGGTAAGTGCAAATACGGCATATTACAGTGATAAAGATTTTGACAAAGATCTGGATGATGGACTTACCAATGCAGATTCGGATGCACAGGCAAAGGTATATGCAGATGCACAGAAACGTGCATGGGAGGCATGCCCATGGCTGTTCCTTGGCAATGACCGGGTGATTTATTCAGAGAAGACATACCTGTCAGGCGTTTATGTGTCTCCGGACGGAGCATTTAATTATGCCCACGCATCCCTGGCACAATAGTCGGATATAGGATCTAAACAGGTATAGAACTTAGACGGATATAGAACTGCCATTTTCTGTAATGGCAGTTCTTTTAGAATAGGAGGAAAGCTGAATGGGGCGTTATGCATTAAAAAGGATTGTAAGCGCAATTCCACTTCTTATTGTTATTTCATTTTTGATTTTTATGTTCATACATCTTATCCCGGGTGACCCGGCGAGGCTGATTGCAGGGAAGGATGCCACGAAAGCAGATGTAGAACTTGTAAGAGAACAGCTGGGGCTAAACGAGCCACTGCCTATACAGTACGGAAAATACATGAAAGGTCTTGTCACAGGAGATTTGGGATATTCGATTAAAAACGGAAAAACTGTGGTTGAGGCGATTGCGCCCCGGTTTAAACCGACGATTATGCTGACCATTTCATCTATGATCTGGGCAACGATTATCGGAGTGTCACTGGGAATTATTTCCGCGGTTATGAAAGGCAAAGCCGTTGATTACATCGCGATGCTGATTGCTATATCCGGAATTTCTCTTCCGGGCTTCTGGCTGGGGCTGGAACTGATCCAGATATTTTCTGTAGGGCTTGGATGGCTTCCGACAGGAGGACTTGAGAGCTGGCAGGCATATGTCCTTCCTTCCCTGACTATGGGATCCGGGATTATGGCTATACTGGCAAGGTTTACCCGCTCTTCCATGCTAGAATCTATGCGCGAGGATTATGTGCGTACAGCCCGTGCAAAAGGGCTCTCGGAGCTTCCGGTTGTGATGCGGCATGCATTCAAGAATTCTCTGATTGAGATTGTTACGGTAGGCGGGCTGCAGATTGGAGGGCTCCTTTCCGGCTCAGTAATGGTTGAGACGGTATTTTCCATTCCAGGTCTGGGGCGTCTTCTTGTAGATTCTATTAAGTTCAGGGATTATAAAGTCGTTCAGGCATTACTTTTGTTTTTTGCACTGGAGTATATCGTAATTAATCTGATTGTCGATTTGCTGTATGGTGTAATTAATCCCAAAGTCCGCTACAATTAGGAGGAATGGTTATGGCAGAAATGAAATCAACAGTTAACATACAGAACTTTGAGAATGTGGAAGCTCTTCCAAAACCGAAGAGCAAAGTGAAGGAGTTTGTAAAGAAATTCACAAAACGAAAGACTGCAGTCATTTCCTTTATTTTTATCGTGCTTCTTCTTCTGGCAGCAATTTTGGGACCTTATATTGCACCTTATGATGCCAGTCAGGCAGACTATTCTAATCTTTTGCAGGGGCCCAGCGCAGCACACATATGGGGAACGGACGAATTTGGAAGAGATGTTTTCAGCCGTCTGCTTGCCGGCACAAGGCTGTCTCTTGCCTCGGCACTTTCAGCAACGATTGTGGGAACCGCTCTAGGGATTCTTTTTGGCTTGATTGCCGGATTTTACGGCGGATGGATTGATTCGCTGATTATGAGATGCTGCGATATCCTTTTTTCATTTCCAGACATTTTGCTGGCGATTGCCATTGTGGCAATTCTGGGACCCGGCATGATCAATGTAATTATAGCGGTTGCAGTTTTTACAGTTCCTTCTTTTGCACGTATTATGCGAAGCGCAACGATTTCGGTAAAGGAATCTCTCTATGTAGAAGTTGCCAGATCTATCGGGTGCAAGAACTGGAGAATTCTGTGGGTACATATATTTCCCGGAACAATCCAGTCTATGATTGTGAACTTTACCATGCGGGTAGGTACGGCGATTCTTGCGGCTTCATCTCTTAGCTTTCTTGGATTTGGGGCAAATGTAACAGAGCCGGACTGGGGTGCTATGCTTTCACAGGGAAGAAATTACCTGAATACGGCTCCTCATATTGTACTATTCCCCGGTATTCTGATTTTCTTAACTGTTCTGGCATTTAATCTGCTGGGCGACGGACTTCGGGATACGCTGGATCCCAAAATGAGTTAGGAGGAAACGATATGGCAGAAAAATTATTAGATGTAAAAAATCTCCGAACGGAGTTTAAACGTGATAAAAGTTGGGTCACTGCTGTCAATGATGTTTCTTTCCACATCAACAAGGGAGAAATATTGGGACTGGTCGGCGAATCAGGATGTGGAAAGTCTGTGACTTCTCTGTCTGTGATGCGCCTTCTTCCGATAGGAACCAGCAGGGTTTCCGAAGGAGAAGTCTTTTTTAACGGGGAAGACATTCTGAAGGTGGACAAAAAGAAAATGAGAAAAATCAGAGGGCACAAGATTTCTATGATTTTTCAGGAGCCTATGAGTTCCCTGAATCCCTGTATGCGTATTTCAAAGCAGATTACAGAAGCAATATTGCTGCACAATGACCTTTCAAAAGACGAGGCCTACAAACGTGCTTTTAACGTGCTGAAATCCGTTGGTATTCCAGATCCGGACATGACATTGAACAGTTATCCTCATCAGCTCTCGGGCGGTATGTGCCAGCGTGTTATGATTGCAATGGCAATGTCCTGCGAGCCGGACCTTCTCATTGCAGATGAGCCTACAACAGCATTGGATGTAACCATTCAGGCACAGATTCTTGCCCTGATGGAAAAGATTAAAGAAGAGCGCAATACAGGAATTCTACTGATCACCCATGATCTTGGTGTGGTTGCAGAGATGTGTAGCAGAGTCATTGTCATGTATGCGGGCCGTATTGTGGAGGAGGCGCCTGTGAGGGAATTGTTTGAAGCCCCCATGCACCCCTATACGCAGGGTCTGATCGAGTCTGTGCCCAAACTGGGGAGTGATATGACATCCCTGCCTTCCATTCCGGGGAGCGTTCCGGATCTTTCCGTTATGCCCAAAGGCTGTAAGTTTGCACCGAGGTGTAAGTATGCCATGGATATCTGCAGAGAGAAAGAGCCGGAGCTTGTTGCCGTTCCGGGGCAGGAGCACCGCTGCAGCAGATGCGTTTTGCACAAGCTTGAGGAGAAGGAGGTATCGAAATTATGAGTACACCAATTGTTTCTGTAAAGAATGTAACAAAAACCTTCGACGCAGGGAAAGGCATGTTTGCGAAGAAGACAAAGGTACATGCAGTAAATGATATTTCCTTTAATATTATGCCGGGGGAGACGTTTTCACTGGTAGGCGAATCAGGTTGTGGAAAATCGACAACAGGCAGGCTAATTGACCATCTCCTCATCCCGGATACAGGAGAAATCTGGTTTGACGGAAAGAAAATATCTAAGTTAAGTCAAAATGAAATGCGTCCGCTCCGCTCGGATGTGCAGATGATTTTTCAGGACCCCTATGGATCTCTGAACCCGAGAATTAAGGTGCAGGATTTGATTGGGGAACCGTTATTAATCCATACAAATCTCTCAGCAGGAGAAAGACTAAAAAAAGTATATGAATTATTGGAGGTTGTGGGATTAAGTGCTGCTCACGGTGAACGATACCCTCATGAATTTTCAGGAGGACAGAGACAGAGAATCGGAATCGCAAGGGCTCTTACCGTACATCCGAAGCTGATTATTGCAGATGAGCCGGTCTCAGCCCTGGATGTATCTATTCAGGCGCAGGTCTTAAATCTGCTTCAGCAGCTTCAGAAAGATTTTAACCTTACCTATCTGTTTATCTCTCATGATTTGAGTGTGGTGGAAATGATTTCAGACAAGATTGCGGTTATGTATCTGGGTACCATTGTTGAGACAGCTCCAAAGAAGGATCTGTATGCACATCCAATGCATCCTTATACACGTTCCCTTCTTTCAGCAGTTCCGATTCCGGATCCGGCAAAGAAGAAGGAGAGGACTCTGCTAAAGGGAGATCTGCCCAGTACCACGAATCTTCCGGCCGGCTGCCTGTTCCACACAAGATGTCCGTACTGCCAGGAAAAATGTATCAAAGAGAGACCCGAAACGCAAGAGATTGGAGAGGGACATTTTGTAAAATGTCATTATCCAATATGCAATGAGGAGGGTAAAAATGTATAAATTTGACAGAGGTAACTATGAAAAAAGGATGGAGTGGTATACAAACGCCCGTTTCGGGATGTTTATCCACTGGGGACTTTACGCGATCCCAGCCAGAGGAGAATGGGTGCGCAGTACGGAAGAAATCCCGAAAGAAGACTATATGCAGTATTTTGAGGAATTTGATCCTGCGGATTACAATCCTTCGGCATGGGCAAAAGCGGCAAAGGAAGCCGGCATGCAGTACGTGGTACTGACTGCAAAGCATCATGACGGTTTCTGCCTGTTTAACAGCCAGTATACAGATTTTAAATCCACCAACACCAGGTGCGGACGAGATTTTGTGGCAGAATTTATCGAGGCGGTAAGAGCAGAGGGATTGAAGGTCGGCCTATACTTCACTCTCCTGGACTGGTATCACCCAGACTATCCGCATTACGGGGATAAGATTCACCCAATGCGGAATAATCCGGAATATGGAAATGAAAACCGTAACTTTGACAACTATCTTACTTATATGCACAATCAAGTTCGGGAAATATGCACCAATTATGGGAAGCTTGATCTTTTGTGGTTTGACTTTTCCTATGATGATATGAGAGGGGAAACATGGCGTGCCACAGAATTGATGGATATGGTGCGCACGCTGCAGCCGGACGTTGTGATTGACAACCGCCTGGAGGTCAGCGGGGAGGGTTATGGCTCACTTGCCACCGGAAATCCTACACCGTACCATGGGGACTTTGTAAGCCCGGAGCAGATGATTCCGCCAGATGGTATTTGTGATGTGAATGGCAATGACCTGATATGGGAAGCCTGTGTGACTATGAACAACAATTGGGGGTACCATGCCACAGATCATTTCTTTAAACCGGCGGGCATGCTGATCAAGAAGCTGGTGGAATGTGTTTCCAAAGGTGGAAATATGCTTTTGAATGTGGGGCCGGATGCCAGAGGTAATATTCCGGATGAATCCATGAACATTCTGCGGGTAATCGGAGAGTGGATGAAAAAGAATAGAGAAAGTATCTATGGCTGCGGGAAGGCAGGCATAGAAAAACCGGACTATGGACGAATTACAAGAAACGGGAAAAAGCTTTATTTTCATTTATTTGAGAATACCATCGGCCCTGTTCCTCTCACTGGAATAAAGAAAGAAGAGGTTAAAAAGATACGATATTTGGGATCGAAAGCGGAAATTCCTATCTCCACAAGTTGGGTACACAGCGATTATCCCGACATTGTATTTGCCGACTTAGGGCCTGACCCGATACTTCCGGATGAAATAGACACTGTTCTGGAAGTTACATTAAAATAATCGGAGGATTTTTAATTGTGTTTACTGAAGAAAGACAGGAACGGATACTAAAGCTCCTTCGGGAGCAGGGAAAAGTATATGTGAAAGAGCTGAGCAAAGCATTTCAGGTGACAGAAGACTGTATCAGAAAGGACCTCAAGACTCTTGAAAACGGCGGACATCTCAAGAGAACCTACGGTGGGGCAATCCTTTCTCAGGAATACCCACTGGAGAGGGATGTGATAGACCGAAGAAATTACCACCTGGATAAGAAAAAGGTGATTGCAAAAAAAGCAGTCGGCCTGATTCATAGCAATGAGACGATTTTTTTGGATATTTCTACAACAAATATTCAGCTGGCCAAGCTGCTGGCCCAGTCAAAAATGAAGATTTTTGTTGTCACGAATATGATAGACATTCTGCAGATACTGGCTAAGAACCCCTTGATTACAGCAATCGGGACAGGCGGAATGATGTATCAGACTGTTAATGGATTTATGGGGGCGACTGCCATTGAAGCCATCAGGCAGTATAGCTTTGAACGTGCTTTTATCGGAAGCTGTGGGATAGATATGACAGATCTTTCGGTGACAACATTGGGGCCCGAGGATGGGCTGACCAAAAAGGCGGCCATTGAAAATAGCCGCCACAGCTATGTCATGATGGAAAGAGAAAAGTTCTATTTTAATGAATCTTATAAATTTACACATCTTGATGATGTACATGGGATTATCACAGACGAAAATCCGGATTCCACAATTATCAAGACACTAGAAAGCGCAGGGGTACATTTGTATTAAAATGTATGCCGGGAGGACAGACGATGGAAAAATTTATATTAGAAGCCTGTGTGGACTCTGTGGAGTCCGCCATTGCGGCGGCAAAGGGAGGTGCCGACCGGCTCGAATTGTGCCAAAATCTGCTGATTGGTGGGACAACGCCGGTACCTTGGCTTTTTCAGGAAATCAGACGGTATACAAACATTAGAATCCATGTACTTATAAGGCCGAGATTTGGTGATTTTTGTTATACCGATTATGAGTTTGATCTAATCTGTGATGCTGTGCAGGCCTTCCATGAATTGGGGGCAGAAGGAATTGTCATCGGAATCCTGAAACCGGACGGAACCCTGGATATGGAAAGAATGAAAATCCTCATGGAGAAAAAAGGTGATATGTCAGTCACTTTGCACAGAGCGTTTGATGTATGTGCCGATCCCTTTGCGGCCATGGAGCAGGCCATCGATCTTGGAATCGATACAATCCTCACATCAGGGCAGGAAGATACTTGCATTTTGGGGAAGGATCTGATCAAAAAACTTGTAAAGAAAAGTGCAGGGAGAATTTCCATTCAGGCCGGCAGTAGTGTGGACGCCGGTGTGATCCACGATATGTATGAATATACAGGCGCTGCCGCTTATCATATGTCGGGTAAAATCGTATTGAACAGTCTTATGAAACATCGAAATAAAAATCTGAATATGGGCGGACCGGGCATCGATGAATATGAAATCTGGCGCACGGATGAAAATAAAATTAAAGAAGCCAGACGGGTCCTGGATAAACTGCAGCAGAGGTGATTAATATGTTTCTAGAAAAAAACCAAGGGAGAATAGAAAGAGAATATCATGTCAGACAGATGGAACTGCCTGTGGTATTTGCGGAAATAGATGAAAAATTGACAGGTTGCTGTCAGGAGGTGGCTCTTGCCCTACAGTATTTATATACGTATTCAACCTATAGTGATGTGGGAAATTATCCTTTTGAGTATTTTCTTGACTTTGCAGAACATGGAGTGAAGCTTTGGAAGGAGTCTGAAGAAGTACAAAAGCTTCCGGAAGAAATATTTCTAAATTATGTGCTTTGCCATAGGGTAAATGAAGAAGAGATTTTGCCCTGCCGGAGCCTGTTTTACAATCAGTTAAAAAACAGAGTACAGGGAATGACTACAAAGGAGCGTATGCTGGAGGTTAACTACTGGTGCGCTGAGAAAGCAACCTATCAGAGTACCGATAGCAGAACCTTGTCTGCACTGGCAGTGTATAAAAGAGGAACCGGCAGATGTGGGGAAGAGTCCACCTTTATGGTGAATGCCCTTAGAAGTGTGGGAATTCCTGCGAGACAGGTTTATGCACCCTGCTGGTCCCACTGTGATGATAATCATGCCTGGGTGGAAATGTGGTGTGATGGAATTTGGTACTTTACAGGTGCCTGTGAGCCCCAGCCTATTTTGAACAGAGGCTGGTTCACCAATGCATCTTCAAGGGCTATGCTGGTACATTCCCGCCGGTTTGACTCCGGGGTGGAAAAGGCCTCTGCCGGCCGTGTTATCGGGAAAGCGGGAATAGCTGTGATGTTCAATGAATTGGACCGCTATGCAGTGGTGAAAAAGATCACAGTTCGTATAACAGATGAGACGGGCGGCCCTGTTTCTGGTGCACGGGTTTCCTTTGAGGTGCTTAACTATGCACAATTTCTCCCTATTGCCCGGACTGTCACAGATGAAGCAGGGCAGACCTATTTGTTTACGGGAGCTGGCAGTTTACACATACATGCGGAGATAAAAAAGCAGGTACAACTGTGTGGAGATGCGTTCATTGATACCGGCAGGGAGGCGATTTGTACTATTACGCTGACGAAAAAAATTCCTGAGGAAGAGTGGCTGGCTTATGATATGATTGCTCCCCATGACATGCCTGTACATACAGATGCCCCTACAAAGGAGCAGATTCTGTCAGGCGATGTACGGCTTAAAGCAGCAGCTAAGATAAGAGCGTCACATATCCCCGCCTTTACGAATCCGGACAGAGAAGCCTTTTTAGCCGGGGATATGAAGTCGGGAGAGAATAGAGACCTGCGGCAGGCACTGCTTGATGTTTTGACAATAAAAGACCAGACAGACTGCAGGCGTGAAGTTCTGGAAGAACATCTGCATTATGCTCTTCCCTACAGAGAGCAATGGCCTCATGATATCTTTGTAAATTATGTCTTGAATCCGAGAGTGGAAGATGAGATACTCTTTACTTACCGTAAGAAGATTAATCTGATGTTTCATGAGGAAGAAAAGAGAAAGTTTCAGGAAACCCCTTCCGTCATATGGGACTGGATTACTCTAAATATCCGTTCCTGCCCGGAAAAAGAGCATGACAGCCTTATCACCCTTCCTGGAGCAGCCCTGAAGCTTCATGCGGCAAGCTTGCGCTCTCAAAAGGTACTTTTTGTAGCCATTGCAAGGACGCTCGGAATTCCGGCAAGACTGCATCCTGTCAGCGGAACTATGGAATATATACTGGAAAGCGTATTTGTTCCTGTTTTGCCGGAGGAGGCACCAGATTGCCGTCTGATTCTTAAGGGAGAGTCAGACGAAGCCTGGACTTACTTTCAAGATTGGAGCATGGCCCGTTTTGCGGGAGGTAAATATACCTCTTTAAAGCTTAGGGATGCCGTTTGGGCGGATGGAGAACTGCAGCTGCAGCTAAAGCCCGGTATATATAGACTTCTGACGGCTAACCGGCTTCCGAATGGCTCTGTACTGACAAATCGTTATGAGTTCCGGTTGGAGAGGGGAGAAGAAAAGGAGATTGAGCTGATAAAGAGAGAGGCAGACTTAAGTGACATGCTGTTAAATATCGATATGCCGGATTTTTATGTCCGGGATCTTGACGGAAGAGAGGTCAGCGGAAGTGAGCTGAGCAATAATGGATTCCATGTTTTCTTTTGGCTGGAGGGAAGCAGAGAGCCTACAATTCATATTTTAAATGAATTGCTGGGACAAGAGACAGATTATGCCAGGTATCAGGATAAGATGATTTTTATTGTCCGGTCAGAGGCGATACTTACAGACAAAAATATTGCCCAGGTTTTGCAGATATTTCCCGGGATACGGGTCTTCTACGATGATTTTGAGAAAAATATAGAGCTGTTGGGCAGACGTGTGTATGTGGACCATGAGAAACTTCCATTAATCATAGTTACATCCAGAAAACTAACCGCGGTCTATGCGGAAAGCGGATATAATGTAGGAACCGGGAATATGATGTTCAGGATTCTGGAAGAAATCGGAAACGCTTGCAAATAATGTGGAGGAAGAGAACATTGAGAATGGGCCTAGGTAAAATCAGTGGGAAAAGACAATATCAGTTTGTAGAAAAATTTAACTATATACGGGAGGCTGGTACAGAAGGTGAAAAAAGGGCGTCGGATGAAATCTTAAAATATCTTCGGGAAATAGGTCTTATAGCTGTCACAGAAGAATTTGAGTTTTCTGCATATGAGATTACAGAGGCGAGACTTAAGGTTACACAGCCATATGAAAAAGAGTATCGGGTAACAGGGTACAAAAGATGTGGAAATACACCGGAAAATGGTATAGAGGCACCATTTCTTTATATTGAAAATGGGGATGAAATCAGCCTTTCTTATGCAAAAGGAAAGATTGTCATGGTGAACGGATTGGTAAAGAAAGAAATATACCAAAAATTAGTTTCCCATGGGGCCGTTGGTTTTATCACTATGTCGGGAACTCCAATCGATGAAGGCGAAGATCTGGAGCCTGCAGACCCCAGCCTGCGGGGTGTGAAAGAGTCTCCTGTACAGGGAGTGAATCTGCATTATAAGGATGCGGTGGAACTAGTAGAGAGAGGGGCTTCCCGTGTAAGCTTAAAGCTGCAGCAAAAACAAGTGACACGCTCATCCAGGAACATCATTGCCAGAATAAAAGGACTTGATAAAGAGGAGGAAATACTGACCTTAAGTGCGCATTATGATTCTGTCCCTCAGGGTCCGGGTGCCTATGACAATATGTCCGGTGCCGCGATTATCATGGAACTTGCCAGATATTTTGCTGAGAATCCCTCCAGGCGTACTCTTGAATTTATTTGGTTCGGAGCCGAAGAAGCGGGACTTTGCGGGAGTCAGGCTTATGTGAAGGCTCATGAATCGGAACTTCCAAGGCATAGGTTTAATATGAATGTGGATCTGGCAGGGCAGCTTATCGGCGGAACAGTGATTGGTGTCACGGCAGAGGCCCCAGTATGTCAGATGCTTGCTTATATGATGCATGAAGCTGGTATGGGTGTCTCATTTAAGAATGATGTCTGGGGAAGCGATTCCAACACATTTGCCTGGAGGGGAATCCCGGCTATGACGCTCAACCGGGACGGATTTGGTATGCATACACGCTATGATACGATTGAACTGATTTCTCCATGTTCGTTAAAGCGCAGTGCAGATATCCTTCTGTATATTGCCGAAAGTTTGGCTGAGGCGAAGGTGTTTCCATTTAGACGAGAAGTGCCGGAGGATATGAAAAACAGGCTGGAGATATATTTTGAGGAATAGTAGGGGATTCACCTATGTAAAAGATGAGTATTCTCTTTGTTTGTCTCGTTTGATTTTTGCAATCAGTTCTTCTAATATATCTGCCTGGCTCGAGAGTTCTTGACTGGCAGCAGCATTTTCCTCAGACGTGGCGGCATTTGCCTGGATAACCGATGAAATCTGCTCAATGCCTTGATTTATCTGGGTTATAGCAACAGACTGCATCTGCGAGGCATCTGCAATCTTGTTAATCAGAGCGACAGATTCATTTGTAGTGTCTTCACTTTTTTGCAGCAATTCGGCGGTGGCGGCTGCAATTAAGGCTGCCTTGTCAATTGCTTCAGTGGCAGCGTCAATTAGAGAGGCGGTATCCTTTGCTGCTTTCGCCGACTTGCCGGCGAGATTACGTACCTCATCTGCCACAACGGAAAAGCCTTTTCCGGCTTCTCCTGCGCGGGCAGCTTCAATAGCTGCGTTCAATGCCAGAATATTGGTCTGAAAGGCGATATCATCGATCATTTTAATGATACTTGAAATTTGATTCGATTGCTGCGCTATCTGTTCCATGGCGATAACCATATTCTGCATCTCATCATTACCTGTGTGCATCTCTGTACCAGCGAGGGTGGCTTTCTTATATGCGGACTTTGAGTTTTCTGCATTTTGGGTGATTTGTTCTGTAATCTGTTCGATAGAAGCGGATAATTGTTCAACAGAACTTGCCTGCTCTGTTGCGCCCTGGGACAGTGATTGTGAAGTATTTGCTATTTGTGCGGAACCGCTGTTTACCTGTTCTGCTGAGTTATGGATCTGGGCTAACATGGCATTCAGGTTCATGAGCATTGTCTGCATGTGGATTTTTAATTTTTGAAATTGTCCTTCATATTCCTTGTGCAGTTCAACAGTAAAATCCCCTCCAGAAATCAGTTCCAACGCATGGGAAATTTCATCAATATAAGACTGATAATTGTTAAGCTGTCCTATGGTAAGCTGGAAGGATTTAGCGAGTTGTCCGATCTCGTCCTTTGAAGAGACTGCGAGCTCTACATCGAAGTCACCCTCGGCAATGCGGGTAGCGGCAGCTGTAATTTGGCGGATAGGTTTTACAATGTTACTGCTTACAATATTGGTGACTACGAGAATCGCAATCAAAACAAAGACCATAAGTATGGACACAATGGTAATCACAGACCGAAGCCCATTGTTATGAATGTTATTTACTGTATCCATAGGTATTCCCACAAAATATATGCCTATGATTTGCCGGCCGCTGTCATATAAAGGCGTGTATTGAGTCATGTACTGAGAACCAAGGATAGCAGCTTCACCGAAATATGTATCTCCACTCAACACTTTTTTGTATGCATCTTCGGCAGTATCCAGTTTGGTTCCTACAACCCGTTCCCCATTTTCATCCTTGATAGTGGTCAGCACCCTTTTAAAATCACTGCCATCTTTAGCAAAGACAGTTGCGACGACGTTCATTTTTTTAGAAATCAGGTCGATGGCTTCATAGTTTCCTTCGATTTTGTGGTTATTTTCATCAATGAGCACACCATCACTATCCAGCGATAAAGCTCCGAACTGTTCAGCAAGCTGAACAGAAAGCATGTTATCTGCTGCAGCCAGTTGGTCTTCAACCTGTTTTTGAATAATCTTATCTGTGGTTTTGAAGCTCTCATAAATGCCAATTATTGCAGTGGAAAGTGATGTTATAATGACCAGAGTAAGGATATTTAAGGTCAGTTTTCTTTTTAAACTTTGCAAATTATGCACCTCTTTTCTATGATTTAAAATCCTTATATGATTATCGGCCAATAGCTAGTAATAATAACTAATATCATAAAAATTATCTGCTTTACTTTTCTTTAAATCAAAGTAAATGTTCAGGATATACTTTATGAAGCGTTTTTAAGAAAGTAAATTGATTAGCACATCAGCGATATGATCCGGCGGGATATAGGGAAACTCCAGCAGCCATCTTTTTATTACGGAGATTGAACCTTGTGCAAAATAAGTAAAAAAGAGCTCCCTTTCTTCGGAAGAAGAATGGGGATACTTTTTTATGAAACTTGTTATTGTTTTGTTTTTTACAGTGTTTAATACTGAATCCAGAAGCATTCCCTCTGTGCTGTCTGCCAGCACAACGATTGTCATATCCTGATTATCTTTTAGCAGATGCAAAAGCGTACCGAGCCAACTGCTAATGTCTTCTTCATCTGTTTTTATATAATTCATAATCTGACTGATAAATTCATTTTCTATTTCGGAGTAAAGTTGAAATGGATCTGCATAATAATAGTAAAATGTTCCCCGGTTAATTCCTGCAGCCGCAGATATTTCTTTTACAGTTATTTTTGATAGCTTCTTCTCTTTTAAGATTTTTAAAAATTCTTCTTGAATGACTCTTTTAGTAAACATGCGTCTTCTGTTATCAATTGTATCACTCATAAAAATCATCCCTTCTTTGTAAAAAAGTACATTTCCAACAGTCGAAAGAGAGTGTGTTGGAGTTTTAACACTAATTGAAAAAAGTGCTTATTGTTATGCTCTTTCAATCTGATTATACTAACATTGTGTCAATAGTTCAACACTGTGTTAAAAGATAAAAATATAAACAGCGAAAGGATTAATTATGAATTGGTACACAAATTTCGTTATTAAACATCGGAAGTCTGTAGTAATAGTTTTTGCGCTTTTAACAATTGCCAGCATACTTCTCCTGATGAGAGTAAATGTCAACTACAAAATGGCAGATTATTTGCCGCCAAGTGCACAGTCGACCAAGGCTGTCAAGATTATGGAAAAGGAGTTCACCCAGGCGGTACCAAACAGCAGTGTAATGGTCTCGGATGTATCAGTTGCAAAAGCTCTGGAATACAAAGAGAAGCTGCTTAAAATAAACGGGATTACCGAGGTGCTGTGGTTGGATGATATGGTAGATGTTGCAAAACCTCTGGAAATGTATGATCAAGATACTGTAGAAGGCTTTTATAAAAACGGGAAGGCCTTGTACTCGGTAACGATTAAAGAAGGGATGGAACCGGAGACAATCAAGGCAATCCGGAAACTGACAGGAAAAGATGGCGCCGTTTCCGGAGAGGCAGCGGATACCAACGCCATGCGCAGCGCCGCCGGCGGGGAGGTCAAAATGGCTGTGCTCATCATCGTCCCCACCATTCTGCTGATTTTGATTTTGTCTACAACTTCCTGGCTGGAACCTTTTTTATTTGTTGCTGCCATTGGAACCTCCATTGTCATAAACATGGGAACGAATATTTTCCTGGGGCGGATTTCCTTTATTACCAATTCTGTAAGCCCTATTTTACAATTGGCGGTATCTCTTGATTATGCGATATTCCTGCTGCATAGCTATGGGGATTATAAAAGGCAATATGACACCCCGGAGAATGCCATGAGAGCAGCAATGAAAAAGTCGGTTAAAACTGTTGCCGCCAGTGCCCTTACAACTTTGTTTGGATTTATAGCTCTGGCATTTATGGATTTTCGCATCGGCGCAGATTTAGGCCTCAATCTGGCAAAGGGTATTGCCCTGAGCTTTATTAGCTGTATGGTCTTTCTGCCCTGTCTGACCTTAATGTGTAACAAGCTGATCCAGAAGTCCCAGCACCGCGAATTTATGCCGAGCTTTAAAAATGTAAACTGCTTTTTTTCAAAAGTTGCAATACCTGTGATGGTGATTGTAGTTGTTTTAACGATTCCGGCCTTTTTGGGGCAAAGAAAAGTTGATTTTCTTTATGGAAATGGAGAGGGGAAATTACAGCATATAACAGGAATAATGTCTTTTGCGTCTCAGGTGGGGACAGGAATCCCTAAAGACTTTCTGGCACCGGAGATTATTGATCAATTTTATTCCAAAAACTATGCCAGAATTATTATCTACACCGATACAAAGCAGGAGGGTGAGGCTGCTTTTAAGACTGTTGAGGAAATAAAAGCTACGGTAAACAAATATTACAAAGAGTTTTATTTTGCGGGGCAGAGTGCCAATCTATATGATATGAAAAGTGTGGTGGCGATAGACAACAACAGAGTGAATCTTATAGCAATTGCAGCAATATTCCTGGTGTTACTTTTTTCTCTCCAATCGGTTTCCCTGCCTTTTATACTGATTTTCACTATAGAAATTGGTATCTGGATTAATCTCTCCATCCCTTATTTTGCGGGGTCGGCGCTAAATTTCCTGGGATATCTGGTTATCAGTACAGTTCAATTGGGGGCGACAGTCGATTATGCGATTTTGTTTACCACGCATTATCTGGATTTGCGCAAAGAAACATCTTCCAAAAAGGCAATCCATACGGCGATGGGTGAAACCTTCAAATCCATACTGGTATCGGGAAGCGTTTTAGCGATAGCCGGTCTGGCACTTAATATATCCTCCTCGAATCCGATTGTGGGGGAATTAGGTATGCTGCTGGCAAGAGGGACCCTTCTTTCTATGTTTATGGTGTTCTGCCTGCTGCCCGCACTGCTCCGAATATTTGATGGGGTAATTAGAAGGACTACTTGTAAAGCCGGTTTTTTTAAGGCTAAAGAAATTAATTTTAACGGAAAGGAAACTAAACAATGAAAACAAAGAAGATAGGATTATTTGCCGGTTTACTGACAGGAGCACTGGTATTTGGATGCTTAGATGCTGTACCGGCAATGGCCAAAGAGAAGAATGAGGCTGTGTTGTCTGAGGGTAAAGATGAGATTGTCTATGCCAAATTATCTGAAGCCGGAACGGTGCATGATATTTATGTAGTAAATCAGTTCGATGTGACCTCAAAGGGAGAAATTACAGATTATGGGGACTACTGTAAAGTGGAAAACCTTTCAGGTACCGAAACAATAGAACAGGCGCAAGATGAGATTAAAATGACAGCAAAGCCGGAAGTCTTCCGGTATCAGGGAACGCTTTCAAAAAAGGCTTTGCCCTGGCAGTTCGGGATAAAGTACTTACTTGATGGAGAGCCTGTACAGGAGGAAAGACTTGCCGGTGCTGACGGCCTACTTAATATACGTATAAAAAGTAAACAAAATCAGGAAATTAGCAAGACATTTTATGATAATTATATGCTGCAGATTACCTTAACCATGGACGGCGATAAGTGTAGTGATATTAAGGCAGAAGATGCCGCGGTTGCAAATGCCGGGTCAGATAAAACGGTCGTTTACACAGTAATGCCCGGTAAGGATGCCGACTATGTTTTAGAGGCAAATGTAAAAGATTTTTCTATGGCCGGTATCCAGATTGCTGCAATGCCTTTTTCTATGGCGATAGAATTGCCGGACACGAGTGACATGACGGACGGACTTAGCACATTGACAGAGGCAATCAATGGTATTGATTACGGTATTGGGTCTTTAAGTCAGGGAATTTCAGGGTTAAACGGAGGTATATCAAAACTGGCGGACGGAGCCAAGACATATGGTTCTGGAATAGCAGCGCTGAGTAAAAACTCCAATCAGATTATAGACAGCTCTGAGCTGATAAAAAATGCTCTTACACAGATGTCAAAGCGGTTGAATTCCAGTCTGGAAAGCAATTCGGGTGAAGGCATGGGTGAACTTGCGCAGCTGCCCCGGGGACTGGCAGGGATGGCCCAGGGACTGAATGCTCTTGCTGATGGTCTTGATGGAGTTAAAGCAGGGTACGGAGATTTTTTTTCTGGCATGGATGGACTCATCTCGGCACTTCCTGACGGGGCGGCAATATCAGAGAGTGATATTGGGGAGCTGCAGGCGGCTCTTGCATCAGATCCCGTAAATCAGGACAGAGTGAAGGTACTGGCCCGCGGGTACATGGCAGCAACGCAGATTAAGGCATCCTACCGGGGAGTTCGGGCACAGGCAGACCAGTTAAGTGCAGGCCTTGACACAATGATTCAGGGTGACGGAAGTGAAACTAATCCAGGCTTAAGAGGAATCAGTGTGCAGCTTAATAACATTGCCGGCGGGGTGGAAGGTGCTGTCGAAAATAATGACCTGTTGGCGCAGGTTCAGGAACTTAGCAATGGCCTTGGAAAAATTTCTGAAGAATATAAAGCATTTCATGAGGGTCTGGCCTCCTATACTGAGGGTGTGAACCAGCTAAGCTCCAATTATGGACAGCTGGAGGGAGGCGTAAAGGAGCTTAGAGAAGGTTCTGACATCATGGCCCAAGGAAGTAAGGAACTGCATAAAGGAAGCACCCAGCTTGCGGGAGAAACTTCAAAGCTGCCGGATAAAGTACAGGAAGAAATCCGCAAGTTGACAGATGAGTATAACTTTGACGATTTCCAGATGGTTTCCTTTGTCTCTCCGAACAATAAAGATGTAAAAAGTGTTCAGTTTGTTATGACTACGGATTCGGTCAAAGAAGCAGAAAAAGTAAAAGAAGAACCGAAGAAGAAAGAGAAAAGTACATTGATAGATAAATTCACTGAGCTCTTTAAATAGAATAAAAATGTCTGAAAATTCAATAGAATTATCATAAAACTACAACATTTAAAAAAGAAGAAGAAAGGTGTTGACATCTGATGAAATTTAATAGTATAATAGCAAAGCGGGTTGCGGGTGAAACAATCGCAAACCGGTGAAGTTATGGGGTCTTAGCTCAGCTGGGAGAGCATCTGCCTTACAAGCAGAGGGTCATAGGTTCGAGCCCTATAGGCCCCATAATATTTTTAAATATTGCATATGGCGGAATAGCTCAGTTGGCTAGAGCACACGGTTCATACCCGTGGTGTCGCTGGTTCAAATCCAGTTTCCGCTACTATTGGAGAGCCCGATTTTATGGGCTTTTTTTGAAGCAAAAACGGCAGGAAGCCTTTAAGGTTTTCTGCCGTTTTGTCTATATCAATATGCTATTAAGATAATGATAGTTGAATAGCATAAAGAATTCCACAAAGTGTATCTGAACCTGAAGAATGACCAATCTTACTAAAGTTATCAAATATTGAATGTTTGTCTGGCTTCAAAAGAGATACAACAGGAAGACTAAATTGATTCTCCAGTGCACAAGATAAAAAGGCTCCGCTAATATCATTCGTATTTTTTAAATGACTTTGTATCTCCTGGTGTAAAAAAGTTATAAAAGGAGAATCGGATTGGCCCGATAGAAGAAAACCAGCAAGTGTTCCGCACAAGAAGTCATCGCCACTTGGTGTTAATCCGATTCCAAGACCGATTAGAAGTGATAATTTTTCAGCGGCTTTTTTATAATCTTTGTTTTGAAATAACATAGTACAATCTGCAAGATACTTCTCAGCAATGTCTAAAACAATAGAATCCGGCATGGAATCAGAGTTATTAAAAAGTGGTTGGAATCCAATTGGAGGAAAATCTAACAATGCTTGTTTTAAGGCTTCATTAAGAAAATTAATAGAAAAATTTGGGGGGATATTGTTTAATTTTAAATTATATCTGAAAACATTGGAGTATGAAAAAATAACATCGGCAGGGATCCCGATTTGTATTTGACAATCAGCAATACGCACGGGCATACCTGGTTTTAAATTTAAGCACTCCATATCGGATGCGGATAGGTTAGTGATTAAACTAATTGCTGATATAGGAGAATCAGCTGTTTGCAGCGCAAGAAGGAAATTCCCTAATGTAATATTGACTGTTTTTCGGTATACAGAATGAATAGTACCGGTTTTGCTATCTGAAAGAATTTGCCGTGCATAAGTAGATGTGTATGTAATGTTGTGCAACATTTATGATAAGCCCTCCAAAAAAATGATATGATTTTATGACAATCACAAATTAATTTTAATATGAAGGGATAAAAAATACAATTATAATACAAAAAAATAAAAAAATTATACATATCAGACAAAAAAGAAATATATTTTCTCTGGTTCACGTAATTGTAATGTTGTAAAATCCTATTTAAAATATATTATATCAATTCGCTTTGGCCGACCGAATTACAACAACACTTTCTGGCAACATTGGAAAGGGAGCTATAGGAGGGAAATATATGTATGATTTATTGGTAAAGAACGGAAAAATTGTAACGCCTGACTGTATTTATGAAGCAGACATTGCAGTGGATGATGGTGTATTTGCAGCATTTTTGGCAAAAGGTACTGATGTGGAAGCGAACGAGGTGATTGATGCGAAAGGAAACTATGTATTTCCAGGCATTATTGATTGTCATGCACATTTGAATGAACCTGGATTTGAATATCGTGAAGATTTTGAGACTGGTTCAAGGGCTGCTGTTTCTGCCGGATGTACATGTCTGATCGATATGCCACTGAACAATGATCCTTCATTGATGAACAAAGAGGTCTTTGACCTTAAAATGGGAAAAATCAGTAAACACTCAGCTGTTGATTTTGCACTTTGGGGAGGAATTGTAGGAGACTATGATGATAAACCAGATTCAGTAAAAAACAATATGAATGATTTGATTGATCTACATAACTGTGGCGTTGCTGCATTCAAAGGCTTTACATGTCCAAATGGAAATCTTTTTCCAACAGTAAGTATGGGAAACGTTAGAAAAGCACTCGAGATACTGAAACCATATAATGCACTTTGTGGATTCCACTGTGAAGAATATGGTCAAGTTCTGGAAAGGGAAAAAGAAGCAAAAGCGAAAGAAGGAAGAACAAATCAGGAGAAAATTAGAGATTTTTTGGACTCTCATGATGTTTGGACAGAATATGTTGCTACAAAAAATGTCATTGATATGGCAAGAGCGACGGGCGGACGTGTTCACATTTGCCATGTCAGCCATCCAATGGTTGCCCAAGTTGTAAAGGATGCTATTTATGAAGGTCTTCCGATTACAGCGGAGACATGTCCACATTACCTTGGATTTACAGAAGATTTTGTATTTGAAAAGGGGGCTCCTGCAAAATGTACTCCTCCGATGCGCAAAAAAGAAGATATGGATAAACTTTGGGATTATGTATTAGACGGAACATTGTCCTGTATTGGAAGTGATCATTCGCCGGCAGCAGATGAAGAAAAAGATAATGCGACAAAAGATATCTGGCACGCATGGGGCGGACTTAACTCTATCCAATTCTTTCTTCCAATGATGTTTGATATGGTTGTTCATCAAAGAAAATTAAGCCCAAGCTTGATAGCAAAGGTTATGGACTACAATCCTGCTAAGGTATTTGGCCTATATGGACGTAAAGGTGCATTTGAGATTGGATTTGATGGGGACATTGTAATTGTTGATCCTGAAAAGGCATGGAAATGCAAACAAGAAGAACTTCTGACAAAAGGGCATGTCTCTTGTTTTGATGGCATGGAAGGTAAAGGAGCTCCTGTTTGTACAATTATTCGCGGCAAAGTTGTTGCTGAGGATGGGCTGTATAAGGATGAAGCCATTGGATATGGTGAATTTATTACACCGGTAAAATAAATAGATAATAGGAGAAAGAGATTATGGGTGACGTTAACAACGAAGCAAAAGAAAACACTAGTACATTAGCGCCGATTCCCGAAAAGGATCGTATTATGAGTTGGGGCTCCAACACAATGTTATGGCTCGGAGGATGTATTTCCATTGGAACGCTCGCAATGGGCTCTTCTCAATTGGAAGCCGGACTAAACTTATTACAGTTATTTCTGGCGGTAACAATAGGTTCCATGATTCTGGTTGTAGGTATTTCTATGAATGACCAGTTTAGTTATGGAACTGGAGCACCATATGCTGTACAACTTAGAAGTGCGTTTGGTACAAAAGGTAATATAGTGCCAAGCATGATCCGAGGAATTCCTGCAATTGTGTGGTATGGTTTTCAGACATGGCTTGGGGGAGCTGCTATCAACAATATTTCCAAAGCTCTGTTTGGATATGATAACATCTGGGTATTTTTCATTCTTTTCCAGATTATTCAGATTTTATTATCAATTAAGGGATTCCAAGGAGCTAAATGGGTTGGAAACATTGGGGGAGTAGTCATTTCTCTTGCTATGATTTATCTTCTGTTTTTATGCATTACTCAGTATGGTGATGTAATAAGAGCTAATTTGATGCACAAAAAAGGAACATGGGGAATGCCATTTGTTGCTGCTATCATTGCTTTCTTTGGAAATAGTACTACAGTTATGCTCAATGCCGGTGACTATTCTCGTGAGATGAAGGGCGGATATTCTACTATGAAACGTGGAGTTTCTTATTTCCTATCAATGGTTCCTGCAACAGTACTTCTTGGTATTATTGGTGCAATGGCATCTACGGTTACAGGAAACGCAAATCCAATCAATGCTTTTGCAGAAATGGTAGACAATAAGGTTGTTATGGTTGTTACATTACTTTTTATTATCTTTGCACAGCTTACAACAAATCTTGCAAGTAATGTAATTCCCCCTGCATATGCATTTATGGATGCATTTAAGATGAAACACAGAACGGCAGTTATCCTTATTGGTATTTTAGCAGTATGTACATGCCCCTGGATTTTGACAAATGACAGTTCAGCAGCAGGACTTGCATTGTTTAGTAAAACATATACTGCATTCTTTGGACCAATCTTCGCAGTATTAATTACAGATTATTTTATTCTTCATAAGAGAAAGTATTCAGAAGCAGCATTGGCAGATTTGTATGATCCAAATGGAAATCATGCAGGTATTAATTGGGCAGCAATTATTGCAATTGCTGTAGGGGCGGTAATCGGATTGCTTAACGTAGATGTTTCTTTCTTTACAGCAACAATTCCTACTGGATTCGTTTTCTACTTCTGCATGAAAAAAATGCCATCCTGTGAAAGATTCCGTAAAGGAACCATTTTGGAAAATAAATAGTGGCTATAGGAGGGAAATAAATGTATGACTTATTGGTAAAAAACGGAAAACTTGTGACGCCAGATTGTATTTATGAAACTGATATTGCTATTAAAGAGGGTAAAATTGCAGCAGTTTTAGAGCCTGGAATTGAGCTTGAAGCAATGAAGGTAATTGACGCCCAGGGAAAATATGTTTTTCCTGGGGCAATCGATACACATGCACATTTAAATGATCCCGGTTATGAGTGGAGGGAAGATTATGAGCATGGGACTGCGGCAGCAGCAGTCGGTGGTTACACGACGGTTATTGATATGCCTCTTCAGAACGAACCGGCAATGACAAATGCAGGTATAATGGATAAAAAACTTGCAAAGGTTGGCACAAATGCATATACGGACTACTGTTTCTGGGGCGGACTAATTCCAGATAATTTCGATGACTTGAAAGAATTGGATAAGAAGGGATGCGTATCCTTCAAATCCTTTATTGGCCCGGTGTCTCCGGACTATAGCTCCCTAAACTATGGGCAGGCATACGAAGCAATGCAGATTATAAAGGAATTTGATGGACGTGTAGGATTTCACTGTGAGGACTATTCTATAATCAAGTGGCAGGAACAGAGGATGAAAAAAGAAGGAAGAATGAATTGGAGAGGTTTCCTTGATTCCAGACCTGTTATCGCCGAGATGGTAGCGACAGTAGATATGATTGAAATCGCTAAAGCAACTGAATGTAAGATACATATTTGTCATGTGAGCAGCCCTGATGTGGCACAGAAAATTAAAGAGGCACAGGAAGAAGGTTATGATATAACTGCTGAGACGTGTGCCCATTATCTAAGCCTTACAGAAGACGACGTTATAGCAAAGGGCCCGCTGTTCAAATGTGCACCGCCTCTTCGGACACCGGAAGAGGTTGACAGATTGTGGAAATATGTAGAAGAGGGGGTATTCAGCGGTATTGCAAGTGATCATTCTCCTTGTTCATATGACGAAAAATACAATGAAATCCTTGGAAACAAGATTGGCAATGTATTTGATGTATGGGGTGGAATCAGTGGAATCCAGAGTTGCTTCCAGGTTGCATTTGATGAGGGCTGCGTAAAACGTAACATAAGCCCGACTGTACTTGCAAAATCTATGGCATACTTGCCTGCAAAAGCATTTGGAATCTATGGTAAGAAGGGTGATATTAAACCTGGGTTTGATGCGGATCTTGTTATTCTTGATCCCCAAAAGGAATGGGAAATCACCAATGATTCACTGTACTATGTAAACAAAATTTCAGCCTTCACAGGAAAGAAGGGAAAAGGACTTCCGGTTTTGACAATGATCCGTGGAACTGTTGTCGCAGAAGAGGGCAAAATTGTGGCTGAGAAAGGCTATGGGCGTTTCGTTAAAAAAAACAAATAACCTGAAAATATTCGTGGTGGAAGGAGATATATAAGTGGATAATATTGTTGAAAATCAAGTGTTAAATCCTGAATTAATAAAAAATGTAGATAAAGATCTACAACCCACACAGAAGCGTATTATGACTCCGCTATCTTATGCAGCAAGCTTTATGGGTGGATGTGTATCTATAGGGACGTTCTCTATGGGAGCTGGTCTGATTGGCGCCCTAACAGTTCCACAGGCTATCTTAGCCATGATCATAGGTTGTGCTGTCATCGCAGTTGCCCTGGTTGTTATCGGCAACTGCGGACACAAATATGGTATTCCGTACACAATACAGCTTCGAAGCAGCTTTGGTACGACTGGTTTAAAAGTACCTGGATTGTTGAGAGGTGTGCCGGCTGTCATCTGGTTCGGTTTTCAGAGTTGGGTTGGTGCCGGTGCAATTAACAATTGTTTAAAAATTTTATTTGGGTTTGATAACCTTCCGATAGTGTATGCACTATTTACTCTTCTCCAAGTGGCGTTGGCAATCAAGGGCTTTGAGGGGATTAAATGGCTTGAAAATATTTCCAGCATTTTTATCATTGTTATTTTGATTTACATGTTATACGTTGTTAAAACCCGGTTTGGAACAGAAATCGGTGAAACGTTTTCTGATATTAAAGGCACATGGGGTATGCCCTTCTGGGCAGCAACGACCTCTTTCCTGGGGATATATTCTACAATGATTATCAATGCGTCTGACTATACAAGAAACTTAAAAGAAAATGTAGGGCCCAAATTCACAGGAACGCTTTATACAGTTGCAATTTTGCCAGTTACTTTATTCATGGGATTGATTGGCTTATTGGTTACAGCTGCAACAGGAAATAGTGATCCGGTTGTTGTATTCTCAACAACAATGGGAAGCAAATTCTTAACCATCCTGACACTTCTCTTCATTGCATTTGCCCAGGTAACAACGAATGTATTAAACAATATCGTTCCGCCTGCTTATGTATTAATGGAATCATTTCATATGAAATGGACACATGCAACTATTTTGGTGGGGATTTTGTCTGCATGCTGTATGCCCTGGAAATTAGTAACAGCTAATTCTGCAAAAGGATTAAGTTTGTTTACCCAAGTTTATTCTGCATTTTTAGGCCCCATTTTCGCTGTTATGGCAATTGATTATTACATCCTTCGCAAGAAAAAGCTGGATATCAATCGCATGTATGATAAAGAAGGCCCTTATAAAGGAGTTAACTGGGCGGCTATTATTGCAATCTTAGCTGGCTCCCTCTGTTCACTGGTAGTTGTAGAGCTGTCTTGGTATATAAGTCTGATACCGACAGGACTACTATATTACTTCCTCATGAAAAAGCTTCCAGCTTCTAGAAATTTTCGCGTTGGAACAATTTTTGAAGAGGAACAAACTGAAGAGAAGGTGGAGACTGCTCTACTCTAAGATTTGTTAAGTATCTTGCAGCCTGTTGTTTAAAAATTGGATGGTAGAATTTAAAAGTTGAGTGACTGAAAAGGGGCTGTCGGTCCGGTCGAAATCATGCCCTGTGGATGCAGAGATGTAGCGCTTCGTATTATATTTGCTGCAGAGGTTTAAAAATTCATCATATGGCACATCGGGATCGTTGATGCTGTGAGCACAAAATAATGGGCAGGGAAAGGTATCTACACAGCGCAAAGAATAGTTCATGAGGAACTGACTGTTCCGTCCTCTGTAAAAGAAAGACGTCCAGGTACCTTTTTGTCTGGCATATACATAGGCACTGTAGTGCGTGTCCATAGGGCCAAAGCTATGGGTTTCCAGAGGCAGAGATTCTAAAAAGGATTTAGGAACAGCCGGCATCCGAAGATAAAAAGGACTCGGGCATTCAAACCAATTATCGCAAAGAAAGCCATATCCGTAATAAGAAATTATTCCCCAAGGGTTTTTGGAAAAAGTTCCTTTGGCTGCAGAAAGCAGACAGAGGTATGCACCTGCAGATCTTCCCCAGAGAAAATAAGGAAGATTTGCAGGAACACCAGGAATTATCTGATTTAAGTATGCCTCTATGGATTTACACACATCCTCCAGAATCTGATCGATTTGGGCAGCTGGAGCAAGGGGGTAATCAAAAGAGATAATTGCATATCCAGCTTGCGTAAACAGACCCCTGTGAAGCTCTGGCAGATCTTCACGATTGCCATACAGAAGTCCTCCCCCATGAAAATACAAGACACAAGCTCTGAGCTTAACCTCGAAATCGGTGTAAATAGTAGCTGACTTTAGAAAGGGCTTATCCTGAAGTTTGATATTCTTTGTCTGTAACATAAGAATCCTCCTTATTTGATATAATTTGAATGGATACAAATTAGATAAAAAATCCTATTTGCATAAAAAGTCTGAATTAATAGAAAAATCATAAAAAACTCCCATATATAAAGCATATTATAGCACAAACAAGAAAAATAATAAAATGTTAATTTATTAACAAAGAGGATAAAATGGATAAAAAAATAGAATGACTTTGTCTAAAGTAAGGATTGAAAAAAAAGTTATGAATGGGCATAATGATACTATAAAAACTAATTAATATAATCATATAAAAAAAGGAGATATGAAAAATGAGTTATTTAAATAATCAGGTAGGTTATCGAGAGGATCTTTTAGAAACCCGTACAGTAGTAAAAAAAGGAAATTATGTAATTCTTGAGCCAGATGGACTGGTAAAAAATATTGTTCCTGGTTACTCAAACTGTGACGTAACAATTCTTGGGTCACCATCTATGGGAGCGTCATTTGCGGATTATCTCATTACAGTACATGAGGGAGGAAAAAATACAGGAATAGGAGGAGAAGGAATTGAATCTTTCTTGTATATAATTTCCGGTGAAGTATCTGTGAAGAATGATGACAAAGAAGCTGACCTTACAGCAGGCGGATACATTTTCTCACCGGCAGGAAACAATATCACATTTGAAAGCAAGGGAACAGAGGATGCCAAATTGTATGTTTACAGACGCAGATATGAAGCTTTGGAAGGATATAATGCTTATACGGTTGTTAACAATGTAAACAACATGGAATGGATGGAATATGAAGGAATGGCAAACTGCCACAGTAAAGATCTTCTTCCCTCAGCAAAGGATCTTGGATTTGATATGAACATGCATATTTTGAAGTTCAAACTCGGGGCTTCTCATGGATATATTGAAACTCATATTCAAGAGCATGGTATGTACTTCCTTTCTGGAAAAGGCATATATCGTGTAGATGATGAATGGATTCCTGTAAAAGCAGGTGATTATATGTTTCTTGATGCTTATTGTCCGCAGGCTTGCTATGCAGTAGGACGTGAGGAAGATTTCGTTTATATTTACTCAAAAGATTGTAACAGAGATGTTGCTTTATAATTCATTATAAGGACGGTATGGAGTAATGAGACTTTCTCGGGAAGAGCTAAAAAGCTTAATGAAAAATAAATTAATTGCAGCAGGCCTAAAGGAAGAACATGCTGAGACAACGGCCGAAATTCTTACATGGGCCCATGAGAGAGGATATGCATCCCATGGAGCTGTCCGTGTAGAGTATTATGCAGAAAGAATTTCTAAAGGTGGCATCACAACAGAACCAAACTTTACATGGAAAGAGACTGGGCCCTGCAGTGGAATCTTTGACGGAGACAATGGGGTTGGCTATGTAGTAGCAGAAGAAGGAATGAAAAAAGGAATTGAAATGGCTAGAAAAAATGGGATAGCTGTCGTAGGCATGGCAAATATGTCACACAGTGGTTCTATTGGATATTATTCAGAGCTGGCTGCAAAGGAAGATCTTCTTGCAGTCACATTCTGCCAGTCAGATCCGATGGCAGTACCTTATGGCGGAACAGAGCCATATTATGGTACAAACCCAATTTCGTTTGCAGCTCCTACAGCAGATGACAGAACGGTCGTGTTTGATATGGCAACAACTGTTCAGGCCTGGGGGAAGATTCTTGACAAACGTTCACAAGGGGTATCTATTCCGGATACATGGGCTGTAGATGAAAAAGGAATGCCTGTGACAGATCCGTATTTGGTAAATGCATTAGTCCCGATTGCAGGTGCAAAGGGATACGGACTTATGATGATGGTTGATATTTTCGCAGGCGTACTTCTTGGAGTACCGTTTGGAAAGCATGTAAGTTCTATGTATCATGACCTTTCTAAGGGAAGAGAATTAGGACAGATGCATATTGTAATAGATCCTGCAAGATTTATCGGTACAGAAGAATTCAAAAAGAGGATGTCAATGGTGCTTGATGAACTTGGAGAAATGCCTGCAGCAAAAGGATATGGAAAAGTATATTATCCTGGAGAACGTGCAATTATGAGAAGAGATAAAGCTTATGCAGAGGGCGGAATTGAAGTGGTTGATGAATTGGTAGATTATCTGAAGAGTGATGCAATTCACTTCAACCGCTATGATCATAAAAACAGATTCGCGGACTAAGGGAAAAGGAAGAAAACAGATGTTAAAAACAGTTGTAAAAAAAGGAAGCTATCACGATTCCGTTGTTCTTATGCTTTTAACAAATAAGATTTCAACGATTAAAGGTGTTAAGAAAGTATCTATTATGATGGCAACACCGGCCAATAAAGATATTTACAGACAGAGCGGACTTTCAACAGAGGCGCTTGAAGAAGCATCTGCCAATGATCTTGTTATTGTTGCTGATGTGGAGGAGGATAGTCTTCTTGATACAATCGAAGCAGAGATGGAAGACTTCTTTAAGAAACAATCCACAGTAAATGCAAAGAATAAAGGAACTGAAAGTGTAAAATCTTGGGGTAAAGCACTGGCAAAACAGCCGGATGCTAATCTTGCAGTTATTTCTATTCCAGGTGAATATGCGGCTTTTGAGGCAGAGCGTGCACTGGATGAAGGCATGAATGTATTCCTGTATAGTGATAACGTAACAATTGAAGATGAAAAAGCGTTAAAAGAAAAAGCGCATGCAAAGGGACTGGCAGTTATGGGACCTGATTGTGGTACAGGAATTATTCAGGGAGTACCTATTGCATTTACGAATAACGTGTCAAAAGGTTCTATAGGAATTATTGGCGCTTCAGGAACAGGTATCCAGGAACTTACGACAATTATTGACAGACTTGGTGAAGGGGTTACGAATGCAATCGGAATTGGCGGACGTGACCTCAATGCTGCAGTTGGCGGTATCACGATGGCGGACATGATTGATGCTATGGAAGATGATGATACAGTAAAGGTTTTAATTATTGTTTCTAAACCACCGGCAAAAGAGGTAAGAGATAACATTTCCGATAGACTGAGCAACTTCAGTAAACCAGTTGTTACGCTGTTTGTGGGAGAAAAACCAGAATATCATGAGGAAAACTTCTACCACGCATATACATTAGATGAAGCTGCACGTCTTGCCGTTAGTCTTGTAAGAGGGACCAAAGCTCCAGAAGCAAGTGCCGATGCAGACGAATCAGAGTTTTTCAAAGCAGAAGAAAATAAGACAATTAAAGCATACTATTCAGGTGGAACACTCGCAAATGAAGCAGCGATGCTCATCAAAGATGCAATGGATGTAAAAGTACCACCAGAGGATATTGAAGGATATATGCTTCAGTTAGAGGGCAATATTGTAGTTGACCTTGGTGATGATGCATATACAAAAGGAAAACCACATCCGATGATTGATCCGGCAAAGCGAATTGAGTGCATGGAAAATGCAATCGATGATGAGTCAACGGGTGTGATTCTTCTTGATATTATGCTGGGATATGGATCACATGAAGACATGGCAGGAGCACTTCTTCCATCTATTATCCGTCTCCGTGACAAAGCAAAAAAAACAGGAAGAAGAGTATTCTTCATTGCAACTGTTTGCGGAACAAGGAAAGACTATCAGGGATATGATGAAGCTGTTAAAAAGCTGAAAGATGCAGGCGTTATTGTATGTGAAAATAATAAACTTGCATGCCGTACAGCAATTCGTGCAATTGGAAGAGATTTCAAAGAACCAGTGAAAGAAATCCGTGCAAAAAAAGTTGTAGAGGTAGAAAAACATACACCTTCTGAGAAACTTCGCCATCTTCTTTCAGACAAACCACATATTATTAACGTTGGGCTTAAGAGCTTTGCCGAAGTTGCAGAAAAGTTCGAATGTGAAGTGGTTCAGTATGACTGGATGCCGCCAGCAGGTGGAGACGTTGAGCTGATTAAGACTCTTAATTTCCTGAGGCATTATGAAGAAATTGATGAGGCCAATCAGAGTGTTATTGCGAAAGTGGTGGCAAGTCAGCCGGTATTGAAAGATAATGTCCGTGCAAAAGAAGTGATTCCAGAACTGAATAAAGGAAAAGTAATTCTTCATGCCGGTCCACCGGTTGCATATGAGAACATGCCAGATCCAATGCAGGGCTCTTGTGTAGGGGCTGCACTATTCGAAGAATGGGCAGACGATGAAGCTGATGCCAGAAAGCTTTTAGAAAGTGGAGAAGTGAAATTTATTCCTTGTCATCATGTAAACGCAGTTGGACCAATGGGGGGGATCACATCCCCTAATATGGCTGTATTCGTTGTCGAAAATGAAACAGATGGAAATCATGCATACTGTACAATGAATGAAGGTATTGGTAAAGTACTTCGTTTCGGGGCATATTCAGAAGAAGTTGTAGAGAGACTTCGCTGGATGAGGGATGTACTTGGTCCAACACTTGGAAAAGTACTTCGTACAATGGAAAACGGTCTTGCAATCAATCCATTAATTGCAAAAGCAGTTGCTATGGGAGATGAGTTCCATCAGAGAAATATAGCTGCTTCTCTTGCATTCTTAAAAGAAGTGGCACCATACATTACAGCATTTGATATGAATGAAAAAGATCGTTACGATGTCATTAAATTTCTTGCAGATACAGATCAGTTCTTTCTTAACATTATGATGGCGACAGGTAAAGCTGTTATGGACGGAGCTCGCATGATCCAGGCGGGCACCATTGTTACGGCAATGTGCAGAAATGGTTACGAATTTGGCATACGTATTGCAGGTATGGGGGATGAATGGTTTACGGGCCCGGTAAATACTCCTCAAGGTCTGTACTTTACGGGATATGATGGAGAAGATGCCTGCCCGGATATGGGCGACAGTGCGATTACAGAGACATTTGGTGTTGGAGGAATGGCAATGATTGCAGCTCCTGCAGTAACAAGATTCATTGGTGCAGGCGGATATAAAGATGCACTTTGTACAAGTAATAAGATGACTGAAATCTGTATTAGCAGAAACCCAAATTTCACAGTCCCGACATGGGATTTCCAGGGAATATGCCTTGGAATCGATGCAAGATTGGTTGTTGAAAAAGGTATTACACCAGTTATCAATACAGGTATTGCTCATAAGACTGCGGGATATGGTCAAATTGGAGCAGGTACTGTACATCCGCCAATTGAATGCTTCCAAAAAGCAATTGCGGCATATGCGAAAAAACTTGGTTTCGAAGGCTGATATTGGGGGAATTAATATGGATAACAACACAGTTGTGATTGCACTTGGGGGAAATGCGCTTGGGAAGAATGGTGCAGAACAGAAAGAGGCTGTTGCTAAGACTGCGAAAGTAATTGTGGATCTGGCAGAAGAAGGGTTGAATCTGGTAATCACACATGGAAATGGCCCGCAGGTTGGGATGATCCAAAATGCTATGGATAATCTCGCAATGATCCAGTCGGAATATGGACAGACTGCACTTCCCGCGAGTGTTGCCATGAGCCAGGGCTATATTGGCATTGATCTTCAAAATGCAATCAAATATGAATTATATAGTAGAAATATAGATAAAAAGGTATCTACAATCCTGTCACAGGTAGAGGTAGATAAAGAAGACGAAGCCTTTTTAAATCCCACAAAACCAATCGGAAGATTTCTAACAAGAGAAGAAGCAGAAAAAAAAGAAGCAGATGGCATTAAATGTATGGAAGATGCAGGAAGAGGCTACAGAATTGTAGTCGCTTCCCCAATGCCAAAGAAAATCCGTGAACTTCAGACGATTAAAACTCTGTTAGAAGCAGGTCATATTGTAATCACATGTGGAGGCGGTGGAATTCCGGTAATCGATGACTATGGAAAACTTTCAGGTGTCAGTGCGGTGATTGATAAGGATAATGCCAGCAGTCTCTTAGCAAAAGAGTTGAACGCAGACTTATTAATTATTCTGACGGCAGTCGAAAAGGCGGCAATTAATTTTGGAAAAGAAAATCAAGAATGGCTTAGTGATTTGACGGTAGAGCAGGCAGAAGAGTATATTAAACAGGGACAGTTTGCAAAAGGCTCTATGCTGCCCAAAATTGAAGCTGCAATCCGTTTTGCTGAATCTGGAGAGGGACGCCGGACTCTGATTACACAACTTGAAAAAGCCGCAGCAGGAATTGCCGGTGAGACAGGGACAGTGATATATAAGTAATTTAGGAGATGGATAATGAACGTACCAACAAATTTGTTTATGTGGATTATGGCTTTTTTGCCAATCGCAGCATTATTAATCTTGATGATTAAGTTTCAGTGGGGCGGGACAAAGGCTGCTCCTGTTGGGCTGATTATCACAGCGATTACAGGATTTGCATTTTATAAAGCAGATATGAAATTAATTGCTTCAGAAAGTGCAAAAGGAATATGGAGTGCACTGCCTATATTGTTGATTGTTTGGAGCGCAATTCTTTTATATCAGGTAGCTGATCAGGCAAAAGCATTTCTTGTTATTCGTAATGGAATGAAAAAATTACTGCCAAACGAGCTTCTGGTGGTATTGGCCCTTGGATGGATTCTAGAAAGTTTCCTTCAGGGAATTACAGGCTTTGGAGTTCCTGTTGCTGTGGGGGCACCTCTTCTTATCGGTATTGGCGTAAATCCACTTTACGCTGTTATTATTCCACTTTTAGGGCAGGCATGGGGCAATACTTTTGGAACTCTAGGTGCAGCTTGGGATTCCCTGGTGGTTGCTACAAAGATCACTGAAGGTTCTGCAGAGTATTTTAAAACAGCTTTGTGGAGTGCACTTTTTATTTGGATTTTTGATTTAATCACAGGACTTGTAATATGCTGGTTTTATGGAAAAGGAAAAGCCATTAAAAAAGGGCTTTTGGCAGTGGTTATCTTGTCTGTCATTCAAGGAGGAGGAGAACTCCTACTTACACAAATAAATACAACAATTTCGTGTTTTATACCTGCTTGCATATCTTTGGTTGTATTGTTCTTACTAGGACGTATGAAAATGTACAAAGATGAGTGGAGAATTGAAGACAGCCCGATTATGGACAGAACAAAAGAGACAGAAGAAAAGGATGAAGCACCTGCAAATATGACATTAATTCAGGCTTTTATTCCTTATATTCTTTTAACTGTAGTTACAATTGTTGTTCTGATGATAGGGCCTGTGAATAGAGTCCTTGGCCAATTTTCCATTTCGTTTGCATTTTCGGAGACTAAGACAGGTTATGGTTTTATAAATGAAGCAGTTGAGCATTTTTCACCGCTGGCACCATTTACACATGCGAGCATGTTCTTATTCATCTCTGCAATCGCAGGACTTATATATTTTAAGAAAAACGGGTGGATCAAAAAAGGTGGAGCGAAGGCTGCATTTTTAAAATCAGCGGTCATGACAATGCCATCAGGTATCGCTGTTATTAGTTTGGTTATTATGTCAAAAATTATGGGCGGAACCGGTCAGACAATGGTTCTTGCAGATGGAATTGCAAATATACTTGGTAAAGTATATATAATTTTGGCGCCGGTAGTCGGAATGATTGGATCATTCATGACAGGAAGTAATATGACTTCCAATATCTTATTTGGGGATTTCCAGGTTACGACAGCGAAATTCCTTGGTGTAAACCAGTCTGCAATTTTAGGAGCACAGACAACCGGCGGGGCAATCGGAAGTGCGATTAGTCCGGGAAAGATTATTCTTGGAACAACAACAGCCGAAATTCTCGGAAGTGAAGGTCAAGTATTAAAGAAAATTATACCGATCACAACAGCTGCAGCATTGGTCATAGGTGCGATCTTGTTTGTCTGTATTGTGATTTAAAAGTATATGAATGATACCAGGGTCAAAAGGTCATGCGTTTCATGCCTGAATGAAAAAGCATGACCTTGGAACCCATAAAACATGAGAAAGTAGCCCGAATAGGGCGGATTTCGAATGTTTTTAGGATTGCGGGAGCACAAAGTGCGGAGCAATCCGTAGGTATCAGGGGGGAAAAATACCTTTTGACCCCTACATCATATGAATATATAGAACAAAACCACTTCTTGAAAGGTAAGAAGAGAAAGGGATACATATGGGAATTGAAGAAATTACAGGGAGAATTGCCAGAGACCTTGAACATCTGAAACAGTATACTGCAACACCAGGAAACGGATGTACAAGATTACCATTTACAAAAGAGGCCAGAGAGGCTGTAAATTATTTGAAAGAACTTATGACGGAAGCAGGACTTGAGGTGTCAGAAGACGCGGCGGGAAATGTAATTGGTGTGTTAAAAGGAGAAGATTCTGAAGCACCAAGTGTTTTGATGGGTTCTCATTATGATTCTGTGGTAAATGGGGGAGATTACGACGGAATTGGTGGAGTTATTTGTGCAATTGAGGTTGCAAGACAATTAAAAGATGCAGGGCTTGTTCCTAAGAGGAATTTTGTTGTAGTTGGCTTCTGCGATGAAGAAGGTATGCGTTTTTGTACCGGATATTTTGGCTCAGGAGCAATGCTTGGAAACCGTGATGTTGCTTATACTAAGAGGTTTGCAGATACTTCTGGGATTACGGTGTATGACGCGATGAAAGAATATGGGCTTGATCCGGAAAAAATAAAAGATGCAGCCTGGAAAGAAGGCAGTATCGGGCATTTCTTAGAGGTACATATTGAACAGGGGCCTGTACTTGATGCAGAAGGTTTTGACCTCGGGCTTGTAGATTGTATCGTAGGCATTCAGAGATACATGGTAACAGTTCATGGAAGGGCGGACCACGCAGGAACAACACCAATGGATATGAGAATGGATGCTGTAGATGCAGCTGCAAAGGTAATTTCCAAAATTGGTGATTGGGCCAGGGAAAAAGCGGATGGCTCGGTTGCTACTGTAGGTTATATTAATACTGTGCCTGGCGGCATGAACATTGTTGCAGAAGAGGTTCAGTTTACAGTTGATATTCGTTCAAGAAATAATGATAATATCAATGATATTGCAAATCGTATCAGATGTGCATTGGAAAGGGAAGTTAAGATGTATGGCGGAAGCTTTGAGATGGATAATAAGCTTACAATTACACCTGTGCAATTATCAGAAGAAATGCTTGATATCATGGAAGAAGAATGTAAAGTAAGAGGATATACATATAAACGGCTTCCAAGTGGAGCAGGCCATGATGCACTTGAAATCGGCCAGGTCATCCCGACGGTTATGTTATTTGTACCAAGCTTGGAAGGCAGAAGTCATTGTCCGGTAGAATTTACAAAATATAGTGAATTTGCAAAAGCGGCAGTAGTTATGGAAAAACTTACAAAAGATCTGTTGATGAGATAGTAGACAAAAAGAGTTCCTTGAGGTATAGGTATTCCAGAAAACATACTTGAGTTGGCAAACGCTAATTTCCCGTTTTTGATTGAAGAATTATGTAATCTTTAGTATAATATGATGTAGGGGCCCCAAGGTCATGCTTTTTCATGCAGGCATGAAACGCATGACCTTTTGACCCTGGTATCATAATATAGACAAAATTTGTGTTTTGTGGAAGGATTAAGTATGGGAATCAGTGTAAAGTACCTTCTTCAGGTAAAAGAGCTAGAGGGTGTAAGCGTTCTATCAGAAAATGAAGGATTAGACAATGAAATCAAGGGAGTTACTATTATAGAGGCCCCGGATATTGTAAAGTTTATTAATGGTGGAGAAGTACTGCTTACTGGACTTTATGCATTTAAAGATTGCAGCATTGCAGCATTTTTAGAATATTTGAATGAGCTGGCAGGAAAAGAGGTTAGTGCAATTGCTCTAAAAAGGGGAAGAAATGTAGACAATGCGGATCTTAAAATAAAAGTATTGATGGAATTCTCAGCTGAACATAAAATACCGATATTAGATGTCCCATTTGACATATCTTTTCGGAATATTATGAGTCTTATCATGGAGCATTTGTTCAATGAAGAAGTAACACGGCTTAAGTATTTTAAGACAACTCATGATAACTTTGAGGCACTTGTACTTCAGGCCGATTCTTTCGATGGAGCGATAAAGAAAATCATAGATGTTCTTTCAAAATCTATCGATAACCCGGTAGCTGTGTTTGACCGTCATACGGCATGTGTTGCTGCAAGTGATGATGCAGAAAAAGAATTTGAAATTCAAAATAATGCGCGGAATTTTGAGCCGGAGATATTTTCCAACTACAAATATCGGAGACAAAAAGGAAAATACGTACAGTATTTGATTAAGGTTAAATTAAATTTTGAGGAAAAGTTACACCTTGTAATAACTGAGAAAAATCAAGAATTTAATGTTATGGATTGCATCGCAACGGAAAGTGCGATTAATGCACTTCAACTTGAGTTTGCAAAACAATATGCAGTGCTGGAATTAGAAAAGAAGTTTCAGAACGATATTATGCATAATTTGTTAAATGGAAAAATTCACTCTGTGGAAGAATTAAGGAAGAATACGAGTTTATTGGGTGTTTCTTTCAACGGACATTTTCGCGTGATCGTGTTTGGCCTGGAAGATTCACGAAAAAATAGCATTGATTTACAGGAACAGGTGAAAGGCACGAATATTCTTGCAGATGCAATTGTTAATTCGCTGAAGAACGTAAGAGTTCATAATGAAATTGATAGGATTGTTGTGATTCAGGAAGTGAGAGAAGAACAAACCCAAGAAGAATACCGCATAGAAATACGCCGTGCTGTTGTGGAAATTCAGTCTTATATAGCAAAAAGAAAAAGGAACTTGAAAGCAAAGGCCGGTGTAGGAAAAGTTGTAGAAGGAATTATAAATCTGCCGGAGAGCTTTAAAGAAGCAAATGAAGCATCTAAGTTTATAGACATTGCCGGAGATATATCTGAAGACGGAGATTCTTGTGTTATACTCTTTTCCGATCTTGGAATCTTTAAATTATTAGCCCAGCTGAATGAGCAGGAACAACTTTTGGAATATATTCCGGAAGGGCTTAAGAAGTTGTTAGATTATAAGAGACCACAAAGGGATGACTTATTGATAACTTTAAAGACATATCTCGACCGAAATTTGAATCTTTCAAAGACAGCACGAGATTTGTATGTACATTACAAAACAGCATCTTATCGTATAGAAAAAATCATTAAAATTACGGGAATTGACTTTGATAATGCGAATGAAGTTTTAGCATTCCGTATTGGATTAGTTGTCTATAAAATGATAGAAAAGCATAATAAGGATTACATATAAAAATATTGTAACTGAAAGATAGTTTATCTACACTAGATAAACTATCTTTCTTTTTTTATCAAATTACAACGATGTAATTTGTTAAAAAATTATCTATAATAAAAGTATAAAATAGATAAAGTCAATAAATAAATAAAATCCATAAATAAATGGATGTCATATTGGAGAAATGCTAAAAGAATGGAGGCAGTTATGAGAATTAATTTAGAAAGGGTTCTCTCACGCTTGGAAGAGCTATATCAGTGTGGCTTGCTCGAAGATGGAAATCACACGCGAATGGCTTTTTCACCAGAAGATTTAAAAGGCAGGGAAGTATTCCAAAATTATTTTCGCAAGTTAGGCTTAGACCCCAGGATTGATGAAGCTGGTAATAATATTGTGCGATTAGAAGGAAGAAATCCAGACCTTCCGGTGATTATGACGGGTTCTCATCTTGATACTGTTCCCGATGGGGGAAGGTATGATGGTGCTCTTGGCTGTATCGGCGGCCTGGAGGTTTGTGAAACTTTGGTGGAAAATCATTATCAGTTAAATCACCCATTAGAAGTGATTGTTTTTACGGATGAAGAAGGATTTCGATTCGGCAATGGACTTCTTGGAAGTAGCGCAATAGCAGGCGGAAAACTTGGCATATCAGAAAATGACACAGATCTTTATGGAGAAAAGCGCAGCGAGGTAATGAAGAAATGTGGTATTTCTGTAATGGATGCATATAAAGCTAAGAGAGACAAAGATTCTGTTCACTGTTTTATGGAATTACATATTGAACAGGGTGCTTCTTTATATAGGAATCAAACATCGATTGGAATTGTATCTTCAATTGCAGGTGTGCTCCGCTATGAAGTAACAATAGAAGGAGAGGCGAATCATGCTGGAAGTACGGTTATGGATGAAAGAAAAGATGCACTTGCAGCAGCAGCCAAATTTATTGCAAAGTTACCAAATATCATTAAATCTTGTGGAAATCATTACACGGTTGGCACTGTAGGAACAATTAAGGTAACTCCAAATTCTGTAAATGTAGTGCCAGGAAGTTGTACTTTCCAATTAGAAGTGCGTGATCAGGATGAAAAAGTCATTAAGAATATTTGCAATCAAGCGAAAGAACATATAGAACAAATCTGCCGCGAGATGGGAGAGACTTGTACATTTACAAAGATTTCTTATCATGAACCCGCACCAATGGCTGGTTGGGTAAAAGATGCAATTGAATGTGCTGTGAGAAAATTAGGCATTCAATATGAAATCGTACCAAGTGGTGCTTTTCATGATTCACTAATTATGACGGCAGCTTTTCCAACAGGCATGATTTTTGTGCCAAGTGTAGATGGAATTAGCCATTCAAGATATGAAAAGACACTGGACAAAGATATTGAACAAGGATGCAATGCATTACTTCAAACAATTCTTGAAGTAGATGATGTAGCAGAATAAACCCTAAAAAGTAAAGGAGGAAAGAAATGGGAAAAAAGAGAATTGGAATTATTGGCGGTGGAATTTCAGGAACATGTCTTGGTTATCACTTAAGCCTCTATGATAATGCAGAGGTTGTTGTGTTTGAGAAAGACACTATTGGAGGTGCTTCCACAGCAAAGTCAGCAGGAACAGTATGTCTGTTTGATGACTCTCTAAAAAACAGATATTGGGACGTAAGATTATACGGTTTCGAATCTTATCTGAAAATGGAAGCAGAAGAAAAAGGTTCTGCGGGATTTGACAAGACAGGTACTCTTGTTGTCGCAACGGATAAAAAAGTAGAGGCTACAATTAAGACTGGAATTGCCCTTGCAAAAGCCGCCGGATATTCGGGAGAGTATATTACAGATAAAGGCAGAATCAAAGAGATTCTTCCGGATATTGCTACAGATAATATCCTTGGAGCTGGATATACTCAGGAAGACGGATATTTTGATGGAACAATGATTTCTAATACTTATGCTAAGAAAATGCAGAAAAATGGAGGGGCCATTAAGACAGGTGTTAAAGTTACAGATGTAAAAGTTGTAGATAACAAAGCTACAGGACTTACAACAAGTGAAGGCGAAGATTATGAGTTTGATGTAATTGTAGACTGTACAGGTCCATGGAGCAAATTCACAGGAGAAATGGTTGGGATGGATATTCCAATCTGGCATACAAAAGCAGAAGCATTCTTCTTATGCCCTCCAGGAAAGAAACTTGATTATACATTCCCAGTGCTTAAGTATCCTGCATTCTATGGATTAAGAGCTGGAGATAATATTTTTATTTGCAAGTCTCATTTGTCAATGGATTTGAATAATCCTATGCATGCAGGACAGTGGGATCCTGATAAACTTCCTGCAACAGGTGGGACAGATGATTACTTCATCGATTTCCTGCTTGATCAGTTGGAAATGAGAGTACCGGGAATTGTTGACAGTGGTCTTGTTTCTTCGTGGCTGTCTTATCGTGCAGAGCCAAAAGATTTCCTTCCAATTTTAGGAAAAACACCAGTAGAGGGATATATGCTTGCTACAGGATACGGCGGAAATGGAGTAATCGAAGCGCCGGCAGCCAGCAGAGATCTTGCAAAATTAATTATGCGTGATGAGATGACACCACTTCTTGAAGACTGGGAATTCAACCGGTTATTAAAATAATCAACAGTAAAAAGGAAGAACGGAGTGTGAGTATGAACATAGCAGTACTGATGAAACAGGTTCCGGTTTCGAATGATGTATCGGTTGATCCAGAAACACATGCATTGATTCGTTCAAGCTCTGAAGGAATGATTAACCCTGCAGATTTAAATGCCATTGAAGCTGCACTTCAGTTAAAAGAGCAGACAGACGGCAAGGCAGTAGTATTTACCATGGGGCCGCAAGGTACACAGAAAGCGCTAATTGAAGCTATGGGTATTGGCTGTGATGAGAGTGTTCTCATTACAGACCGATGCTTTGCAGGTGGAGACACAATCGCAACAGCAAAGGTACTGGCAAGAGGTATCAAAAAGTATGGAGAGTTTGATCTTATTTTAAGCGGAGCATTGTCGGCAGATGGAGCAACCGGACAGGTAGGTGCAATGGTAGCAGAATATATGGATGCACCATATGTCGGGGAGATTCAGGGGATTAAGTATGATGAAACAGACGCAGAACATGTAGTTGCAATTAAGAAATACCAAGATCAGGAATATCATATAAAAACAGAATTAACGGCAGTTATGAGCGTGTGCTTTGGATCAAATGAGCCAAGATTTGCAACTTTAAGAAGTATGAGAAAAGCAAAAACAAAACCCCTTCATGTTTATACGAATGAAGAACTTCAGATGGCAGCAGAAGATATTGGGCTTAGCGGTTCCCCGACAATTGTTACGGATTCATTTGAGCCGGAGAATGAAAGAAGAGCTGAGATGTTCACAGGGACACCTCAGGAAATGGCTGCGAAACTAAAGGAATTAATCGACAATGAGAAAGGAAAAGAATAGATGGCGAATGGAATTTGCATATTTGCAGAATATTATAATGGTAAAATAGAGCCTGTTACAGCAGAGCTGATTACTGCAGCACATTTCATTAAAGAAACGACAGGCGAAAAAATTCAACTGATTGTCGTAGCCAAAGATTGTGACCAGCTTGTAAAACAGCTTGAGCCGGCAGGAGCAGATGAGGTTTATGCTGTTGAAACAAAAAGAGATTGTATATTTCAGGATGATGCGCTTAGCAGTGTAATTACAGATATGATTCGAAAGATTGAGCCCTCAAGTGTGCTTATACCGGCTACACCAATGGGAAGATCTATCTTTTCACGTGTAGCATCGAAATTAGGATGTGGATTAACTGCTGACTGTACAGAGGTATTGACGGCAAAGAGAGAAGATGGTACTTTTTATATAAAACAGAACAAACCATCTTTTGGAGAAAATGTATTTGTTACGATTGAAACAAAACCAGGCATTTACCCACAGATGATGACGATAAGGCAAGGCGTATATACAGCTTATGAGGGAGAAACAGATGCAGTGAAAGTAACATATTTAGAAAATATTGAAATCCCTGCATCAAAATTAGAGGTAGTAGAAGTTGTTCCTGCAAGGAATGACACAAACAGCATTCTTGCATCTGAGACAGTTGTAGTAGGAGGCCGTGGAGCAGAAGAGGAAGAGGATTTCGCATTATTGAAAGCATTTGCAGAAAAATTAGATGCAGCAATTGGAGGAACTAGACCACTGGCAGATAGTGGTAAGATCCCATTCCAAAATCAGATTGGGCAGACAGGATTTACAATTCGTCCAAGAATTTGCATTTCAATAGGCGTATCTGGAGCAATTCAGCACACAGAAGGAATTAAAGATACGAAATTGTTTGTTGCGATAAATACAGATGAAAATGCTGCGATTTTCAATGTTGCGGACTATGGAATTGTAGGAGATATGAAAGAGTTATTAGAAGCATATCTTAGTTAGAAGATTTGTCAGGATGTTGCACTGGCGGAGTACAGGTGCTAAAAGGAGAAAATTTTAATAGAAAGCGCACTTTTAAGCTAGCCACCGACTAGGCCGGTGGCTTTAACTCATATTATAGTTATCTTTGTATTATGCATCCCTTTCAGCTAATGCTCTTATTGCATGATATCCTTCCCAAGTAGCATTTAATATTTTTCTGGGGACGGCAGCGTCTCCAACTGTAACAATATCTTTTACTTTATCTTTTAATTTTTCTTCCAGGCCATTATTTGCTTTAAAACCTATAGCAAGTACGACAGTATCACAGTCTACAGAGCTTTGCTGTCCATTTGATTCAATTAATATCTTACCATCTTCTACACCTGAAAGCTCAGTGCCAGTCAATATAGTGATTCCGCTTTCGCCAATCATCTTGTCCAGCATCATTGAATCTATTGGAAACAATGGCTCGGATAATATCTTGTCTAACAAGAGTATGCTTCTTTTATATACTGGATAAGCTTTCTATAGAAAGAATACTTGATAAAAGAGAAAATTATTTAAAAACGGAAAGAGACTTTTATAATGGGTATTCCACCGAGCTTGAGGGCGGCAAGTACCTTCCCAAATCTACTGATTTCAGAGAAGTGGAAAAGGAAAAATTAGAACTGGAATTTAAAATGATATGTGATCTGAGGGTAAAATATTGTAGTTCACGCGAATAACATGCTTTCAATCTTTTCTTCCTTTTCTAGTGGTAATACTTCTCTGATTATGATAAAATCAGGAAATGAGAAACAAATGGAGGAAAAAGTGATGAACGAAAAATCCAGAATTGTGCTGAGACTTGTGGCAGGTTTGTATCTTGTGTATACGGGAATTAAATTGATCCAGGGACTTATGGCGGACAAACCTGCAAATATGGTCATTATGTCTATAATAGCTGTAGTTTTTATCATTGTTGGCGCTGTATTTGCCATATTTTCTATCAAAGATATGAGGGGACTTAAGGGTATAGAAGCATCCGGCGAACAAAGTGATGAGGAAGAGATTCAGGAATCAGAAGAGCCGGAGGACGGCCTGGAAATTGCTGAAGATGACAATAATGAAACTGATGAAGAAAGAAGCACAGAAACAACAGATGAGGACAAGTGACAGAGTGAATTTTATGACAGATATAAGGAGTAATGAAGAATGCGTGTAGGAATAGGTTATGATGTCCATAAACTGACCGATGGAAGAAAGCTGATAATCGGAGGGGTGGATATACCTTATGAAAAAGGGCTTTTGGGACACTCAGATGCGGATGTACTGGTTCATGCGGTTATAGATGCTTTGTTGGGAGCAGCAGCTCTCGGCGATATCGGAAAGCATTTTCCAGATACAGACCCGCAGTATAAGGGGGTATCGAGCATCGAGCTGCTAAAGCATGTAGCAGAGCTCATTGATGGAGAAGGATATATTGTAGAAAATATTGATGCTACAATAATTGCACAGGAGCCTAAGATGCTGCCCCATATTGACCACATGAGGAGCAACGTGGCAAAGGCTCTCGGCCTTCTTGATGATCAAGTTAACATTAAAGCGACAACTGAAGAGGGGCTGGGATTTACCGGAAGCAGAGAAGGAATTTCCTCACAGGCAATCTGTGCATTGGAGAAGATAACGAATTTCAGCAGCTATGATGTCACCCAGCCTCTGGCCGGATGTGCGGGATGCCAGGGCTGCCAGAGACAGTAGAGGAAAGGAAATAAAAGATGCAGCTTCGAAAACTTGACGGCAGTGAACACAGCCTGACAAGAGAATTATGGGAGAAAGTATTTAAAGAGGACAGCAAAGAATTTCTGGACTACTATTATTTTATAAAGGTCAGGGACAATCAGATTTATGTGATAGAGGAGGATGGGGAGATCCGCTCCATGCTCCAGTTAAATCCCTATACTCTCCAGGTGGATAAGAAGCAGTTCTCATGTAATTATATCATTGCTGTCGCCACGGAGGAAGGTTATCGGAAGCGCGGATATATGGGCGAATTGCTAAGAAAATCTATGAGAGATATGTATGGACGAAAAGAACCGTTTACATTTTTGATGCCTGCGGCAGAAGCTATCTATACGCCCTATGATTTCCGCTTTATTTATAAACAGAATCAGACAGAAATGTATGGTAAAGAGGGAAACATGGAAGTGGATTTAAGGGATGCGGGAATCGGAGATGCCTCTGATATGGCAGAATTTTTCAGAGAATATTTTGCACCCTTATACCAGGTTTATGCCGTCCGGGATGAAAAGTATTACCAGACTATGGTATTTGAGCAGATGAGTGAGAACGGCGGAGTAAAGCTGATGAAGCAGGCTGGACATATTGTCGGAATGTTTGCCTACGCCAGGGAGGATAATCTTTACATCAGAGAGCCTTTATATCTTAAGCAATATGAGAAGGACTTCCAGAAGGCTGTTTATAGACTGCGGGACAAAGCCGAGGCACCGGCGAAGGTATATGCCGGGAATGAAGGTGCAGAAACAAAAAAAGTCCCCACAATTATGGTGAGGATACTGCACCTGCAGACATTTCTGGAATCCCTGTGTGTAAAAGAAGGAGAAAGATTGAATTGCTCCTTTGCAGTACTAGATCCAATCTTAACAGCAAATAGCCGGGTGTGGAAACTGCAGAGTGTAGAAAACAGCATCGGAGCCGATAGATTGATACAGGTACAGGAGACAGAAGATTCGGAGGGCGTGCTGACAATCAGTGCACTGACAAGTCTTCTATTTGGTTATAAGACGCTGGAAGAAGTAAGCCAGGAGGAAGATGTGGTAATTTCTGAAAAATTGGCGGGCGAACTACAGAAAATTCAGCCATTGAATCAAACATACTTAAATGAAGTAGTCTGAATATTCTGAAAATGGAGCGCAAAAGGGACAGTCCCCTTTTCAGGTTGACAAATTTGATAAGTTTGCATAATATATATGATACCAGGGTCAAAAGGTCATGCGTTTCATGCTTGCATGAAAAAGCATGACTTTGGGACCCGCAAAACATGAGAAAGTAGCCCGAGTAGGGCGGATTTCGAATGTTTTTAGGATTGCGGGAGCACAAAGTGCGGAGCAATCCGTAGGTATCGGGGGGCAAAATACCTTTTGACCCCTACATCATATGTATTTATATAGATAGAGTTTCAAAGGCGATGAACGGAAAGAGTAGCCGATTCTGAACTTTCAGAGAGAAACCGCCACCGGCTGAAAGTGGTTTCAAGGGAGGAGTTTGTGAAGTGCGTCCGGGAGCTGACTCTGCAAAAGTGACAGGCACAAGTAGCAGAGTACGGGGAGCATACGTTACATGTGATAAGTGAAAGAAGAAATTCTTTTAGTAGAGTGGAACCGCGGATTTGACTTCGTCTCTTATAGGAGACGGGGTCTTTTTCTTTCACAGGAAGGGATGGTAGAAAGTTTTATGGGAATAATATCTTATATTAAAAATGAAATTCAGGTAATCAGGGAACGCGATCCTGCAATAAAATCGAATATGGAGGTCTTGCTTTACCCGAGTTTTAAAGTTATACTTAATTATAGAGTGGCTCATAAGCTATATCTCAAGCAGCATTATTTTCTGGCCCGTTGGATCTCACAGAGGGCCACAAGGAAGACCGGGATTGAGATACATCCCGGTGCGGCAATCGGAAAGGGATTGTTTATTGATCACGGAAGCGGCGTTATTATCGGGGAAACAACTATCATAGGGGACAATGTGACCCTTTACCAGGGTGTTACTCTGGGGGGTACAGGAAAGGAACAGGGAAAGAGACACCCTACGTTGGAGGACAATGTAATGGTCAGCGCAGGAGCAAAGATTATCGGGTCTTTTACGATTGGTGAAAATTCAAAAATCGGGGCAGGGTCTGTTGTATTGGAAGAAGTTCCGCCTAACTGTACAGTTGTCGGTGTTCCCGGACGTGTGGTCCGTATGGGCAATAAGAAAGTACCTAGGACAGATATGGATCAGATTCATCTGCCGGATCCGGTTTTGGGCGACATCAGAGAGCTTCAGGCATCATGTGCCCGGCTCAATGGTCAGATTGAAGACATGGAAAAGCAAATGAAACATCTATTGGACATGAACCGCGGACAGAGAGGGAAGTCCGAAAAGATAAAGCAGGAAGAATAATAAAAAATGGCAAGAGGAGAAGAAACATGAAATTATATAATACACTGTCAAAAAGAAAAGAAGAATTTGTTCCTCTGGAACAGGGAAAAGTAAAAATGTACGTCTGCGGACCTACTGTTTACAATTATATCCATATTGGAAACGCAAGACCCATGATCGTATTTGATACGGTGAGAAGATACTTTGAGTACAAAGGGTATGAGGTCAACTATGTGTCTAACTTTACGGATGTGGATGACAAGATTATTAAGAAGGCAATTGAGGAGGGAGTGACGACGTCAGAAGTTTCTCAGCGCTATATTGCAGAGTGCAAAAAGGATATGAAGGCTATGAATGTGAAGCCGGCTACAAAGGCACCTCTTGCGACAGAAGAAATCTGCGGCATGGTAAACATGATTCAAACCTTGATAGATAAAGGATATGCCTATGAGAAAAATGGAACCGTCTACTACCGTACAAGAAAGTTTAAAGATTATGGAAAGTTGTCTCATAAAAACCTGGATGACCTGCAGTCAGGAGGCCGTTCACTTTTAGTATCCGGGCAGGAGCAAAAAGAAGATTCTCTCGATTTCGTATTGTGGAAACCGAAAAAAGAGGGAGAGCCGGCATGGGAATCCCCCTGGAGTGAGGGGCGCCCCGGATGGCATATAGAATGTTCTGAAATGTCAAAAAAGTATCTGGGAGAGCAGATTGATATTCATGCAGGAGGCGAGGATCTGGTATTTCCTCATCATGAAAATGAAATTGCCCAGAGTGAGTCCGCAAATGGTAAGGAATTTGCAAAATACTGGATGCATAATGCATTTCTCAATATTGACAACAGGAAGATGTCAAAATCTCTTGGAAATTTTTTCACAGTTAGGGAGATCAGTGAGAAATATGATCTGCAGATTCTGCGTTTTTTCATGCTCAGTGCCCACTATCGAAGCCCGTTGAATTTCAGCACAGAATTGATGGATGCAGCCAGGACGGGATTGGAGAGAATTATAACCGCTGCGGAGAATCTGAAGTTCCTGAAGGGTACTGCGAAAGCACAGGATATGACAGACGCAGAAAGAGAAGCCTTTGGAAAGACCCAGGAGTATGTGGCTGGATTTGAAAAAGCGATGGATGATGATTTCAATACGGCAGACGCAATCTCTTCCATCTTTGAATTGGTGAAATACATCAATACTACGGCAGGGGGGGAGAGCTCCGCAGAGTATCTGCAAAGCCTTCTGGATTTATTGGTGAAGCTGACTGATGTTCTTGGAATCATTGTGGATAAAAACGAGGAAATTCTGGCGGAGGATATTGAAGCTCTTATTGAACAGCGTCAGGCTGCCAGAAAGAATAAAAATTTTGCAAGAGCTGACGAAATCAGAGATGAACTTCTGGAAAAGGGTATTATACTGGAAGATACCCGAGAAGGAGTAAAATGGAAAAAGGCGTAGAGTTTGAGTTTCATGATTATATAAAAGAGGTATTGGATCTTCAAGAGGTGGATATTGCAAGTTATTCACCTCTTGTTCTGGCATATATTGGTGATTGCATTTATGATTTGGTTATTAAGACTATGGTTATCAGCGGTGGAAATAAACCGGTACATAATCTGCATGAGGAGACAAGCAGGTTTGTACAGGCATCTGCCCAGTCACTGATGATGCGGGCAATGCAGGACCAATTGACAGAAGAAGAACATGTGATTTACAGAAGGGGAAGAAACGCAAAATCTGTTTCTCCTGCCAGGAACCAGTCCATCACAGATTACAGAAGAGCCACAGGGTTTGAGGCACTTTTGGGATATCTGTACCTGAAAAAAGACTATAAAAGACTTATTGATTTAGTAAAAATCGGTTTGGACAGTCTGGAGGAATAATATGAAGGAAAAAGAAAAAAAGGAAATGGAAAATGAGAGCAATACATTAATAATTGAGGGCAGGAATGCAGTTTTAGAAGCTTTCCGTTCAGGTAGAACAATTGATAAACTTTTTGTTCTGGACGGTTGCCAGGATGGCCCTGTCCGGACGATTGTAAGAGAAGCAAAAAAGCAGGATACGATTTTAAACTTTGTAGGAAAAGAGAGACTCTCACAGCTTTCCGGGACCGGAAAGCATCAGGGGGTTATTGCGTGTGCGGCTGCTTACGGTTATTCGGACATAGAAGACATGTTTTGTCTGGCAGAAGAGAGAGGGGAACCACCTTTTTTAATCTTGCTTGATAATATTGAGGATCCTCATAATCTGGGGGCAATAATACGTACTGCCAATCTAGCGGGAGCACACGGTGTCATTATACCCAAACGAAGGGCGGTGGGCCTTACTTCCACAGTTGTGAAAACCTCGGCCGGAGCTCTGAATTATACCCCGGTTGCAAAAGTGACAAATATAGCTAAGACAATAGAGGAACTTAAAGAAAGAGGACTTTGGTTTGTCTGCGCAGATATGGGTGGGGAAACAATGTACAGTTTAAATCTCACAGGCCCCATTGGCATGGTTATAGGGAATGAAGGAGAAGGAGTAGGGCGGCTGGTAAAAGAAAAGTGTGATTTTGTTGCAGGTATCCCCATGAAAGGAGAAATAGACTCCCTGAATGCGTCTGTTGCGGCCGGAGTTCTTGCATATGAAATTGTCCGTCAGAGAATGAAATAAAACACGGGAAATAGAACGGGTGGTTGGAATGAGAAGGGGATGGGCTGATGAATAAATATGATGCGGTAACGGATGAGCAGTTAATTTCAGATTTCCGGAATGGCAATTCAGAAATTATGGACTACATCATGGTAAAATATAAGTCAATGGTCCGTAAAAAGGCAAGAGCAATGTATTTAATCGGAGGGGAAAACGAAGATCTGATACAGGAAGGAATGATTGGGCTTATCAAAGCAGTCCGAGACTATAATCCTTCTCAGAAGGCCCCCTTCGCCAGCTTTGCGGAGCTTTGTGTATCCAGGCAGATGTATACTGCAATTGAAGCATCAAAAAGGAAAAAGCATTTACCGTTAAACTCTTATATATCCCTGTATGAAGATAGAGGCAATACAGATGAAGAGAAGAGTATTCCTCTGATAGACACGATTGAACCGGAGGTGGAAAACAACCCGGAAACCCTGTACTTTGGCAAAGAATATACAGAAGCTTTTGCCGAGGAATTGAAGCAAAATTTAAGCGCTCTGGAAAACCGGGTGCTATACCTTCATCTCATGGGGACTGACTATAGAACAATTGCAGAACTGCTCGACAAGAGTCCTAAAGCAATAGACAATGCACTGCAAAGAATAAGAAGCAAGGCTGAAAAATTACTGCCGGAATAAACAGAGGGCCATTTTCTTCTTTGTTACATATACTAACAGAGGAGGTGATGCTATGTCTGGGTGTATGGCAGAAGCAGTGGCCAGGGTACCGGCCGCATATGCCGAGATAAGGGGAACGGACAAATATCCTAAAATAAATGGATTGGTGTATTTCTTTGATGTCTATGGAGGAACTATTGTAATGGCAGAGATTTACAGACTGCCTGATAAACACACGCGGAACATGGGAAAATTCTTTGGCTTTCACATTTGTGAAGAGAGTATCTGTACAGGGGATGAGCCAGGCCCCTTAGCCTATACATCAACCCATTTTAGCCCAGAATTTGCACAACACCCGCAACATTTAGGAGATTTGACGATACTTCTCTCAACTCAGGGAATCGCCTGGCTCGAAGTGTATACTGGCAGATTCTTTCCTGAGCAGGTGATTGGCAGGACTGTAGAAATTCATGAACATCCCGATGATTTCATAACCCATCCTCATGGTAATGCCGGGGAAAGAATAGCATGCGGAGAAATTAAAGAGTGGGGAGACCAGCTTAGTGTATATCTATGGCCTATAGAAAACTAGGAGTAATAAGAAATAGCCCGCAATCTGGAGTAGATTCCGGGCTTTAAAAATCTCCCGGTAGGTAAGTGTAAGTACCAGGGGGAGAGTATTGTATCAAAAGTCAAGCTGCCTAGCGGATTCGAACCGCCGACCTCCGCCTTACCAAGGCGACGCTCTACCTACTGAGCCAAGGCAGCCTGTACGTGGGTTACACGCAACATTGATAATATACACTAAAATGAGCAGTATTGTCAATATGATTTGTTAAATATTTTCGGAATCCAGTATGATTGTGAAGGGGCCATCATTGACAAGGCTGACTTTCATTTCGGCTCCGAAACTTCCAGTATGGACTATCGGGACTTCTTTCTTGCATTTTTCTATGATATATTCGTAGAGGGCATTTGCCATATCAGGTTTGCCGGCTTCAATAAAGCTGGGACGGTTGCCTTTTTTACAGTTCGCATACAGGGTGAACTGAGAAATAAGGAGAATATTCCCGTTTACATCGGAGAGGGAAAGATTTGTTTTTCCATTTGCATCTTCAAAGATTCTGAGCCCAATCATTTTCCGGATGAGCCTGTCTGCTGTTTCTTTTGTGTCACTGTCTGAAATTCCAATCAGAACAAGAAATCCTTTTTTTATTTTACCGATTATTTTTTCTTCAACAGTTACGGATGCTTCCGTAACTCTTTGTATTACAAATTTCATGCTGCACTCCTTATATGTTTCATATGTGTAGTTTTATATAGTACTTATTTTATACTCTCTGTAGTATAAAGTCCAGGCAAAATCGAGCTGATGGCTGAACTGTTACTATGTAGTTAAAAATGACGCTAATTAGAAGAGGAGAAACACCTACAAATAGCAACAATTTGTCGAATCCAAGGATAAGTATTGATAAAAGCGTGTGATTACCGTGAGATTATGATATAATCAAAATTAAAGTTGTGGAATTTTTTTAGTACAGGTAAAGAGGAACATTATGGACGGCCTGTATAAGAGTGAGCTCGTTCCGCTGAGAAAATGTCTGGAGGAATTACTGGAATTTATACAGGGACTAAAGGTAGAAGAGATTCCGTACTTTTACAGATTCATTGAAAACATGAAATATAATCTTGAAATTTGTTGTCTGGTTCAATATGAGGGGTGGGAGCAGCTGGAAAAAATTTTAAAGAGGGATTGGAAGGCAGCAAATCATATGCTGTTGGGAATCCCGGGATTTGATATTCATGCGGACAATCCTGACAAAAGAGATGAGTTGAACTGCAGGTTTCTTGAACTTGTTTCCAATGTAGAGCAATATCTAAAGGAGGGACAGGGCTGACCGGAAGGACGAGGATGAAAACCTCGTTCTTTTGTTGTCAGGAGATTACTTGTCGTTACATAGGATTTGTGGTAATATAGTTGGGCAGAATGTAAGTATTTGAGGAGGAAACAATGGAAAACGAGACAGTTTCAAAGAATTTTATTGAACAGGAAATAGATAGGGACCTTGCGGAGGGTGTATACAACCATGTGAGTACCAGATTTCCGCCTGAACCTAATGGGTATCTTCATATCGGACATGCCAAATCCATACTTTTGAATTATGGTCTGGCCCAGGAATATAACGGAACATTCCACATGCGTTTCGATGATACAAATCCGACAAAAGAAAAGGTAGAATTTGTAGATTCCATTAAGGAGGATATCCGCTGGCTGGGGGCAGACTGGAAAAATCATCTGTATTTTGCGTCAGACTACTTTAACCAGATGTATGAGTTTGCTGTGAAATTAATAAAAAAGGGAAAGGCTTATGTATGTGACCTTTCACCGGAAGAGATTCGTGAATACAGGGGAACACTGACTGAGCCGGGGAAAGACAGTCCGTACAGAAATCGCTCTGTAAAAGAGAACCTGGAGTTGTTCGGGGCTATGAAGGACGGAAAATACGGAGACGGGGAGAAAGTCCTGAGGGCGAAGATTGATATGGCTTCCCCTAATATGAACATGCGTGATCCGATTCTTTACCGCGTTGCCCATATACCTCATCATAGAACAGGCGACAAATGGTGTATTTATCCGATGTATGATTTTGCCCATCCGCTGGAGGATGCAATTGAAGGAATTACTCATTCCATTTGTACTCTGGAATTTGAGGATCACAGGCCATTATATGACTGGGTTGTAAAAGAGTGTGAATTTGAGCAGCCGCCGAGACAGATTGAGTTTGCAAAGCTCTATCTGACCAATGTGGTGACAGGGAAACGCTATATTAAAAAGCTGGTAGAAGACCATATTGTGGATGGCTGGGATGATCCCCGTCTTGTGTCCATTGCGGCACTGAGAAGGAGAGGATTCACGCCGGAATCAATTAAGATGTTCATTGATATGTGCGGCGTATCCAAAAGCCAAAGCTCTGTAGATTATGCCATGCTGGACTACTGTATCCGAGAGGACTTGAAGCTGAAGAGGCCCCGTATGCTGGCGGTGCTTGATCCCATCAAGCTGGTGATCGATAATTATCCGGAAGACCAGGTAGAATATCTGGATGTGCCAAACAACCTGGAAAATGAGACACTTGGCAGCAGGAAGGTTCCATTTGGCAGAGAACTTTACATCGAAAGAAATGACTTTATGGAGGAGCCTCCAAAGAAGTATTTCCGTCTTTTCCCCGGGAATGAAGTTCGCCTTATGTATGCCTATTTCGTAAAATGCGTAAGCTTTGTCAAAGATGAGGCGGGGAATGTGGCGGAGGTTCACTGCACCTATGACCCTGAGACAAAAAGTGGCGGAGGCTTTACTGGAAGAAAAGTAAAGGGAACAATTCACTGGGTACCGGTTTCTGATTCGATAAAGGCAGAAGTGCGTCTCTATGAAAATCTGGTGGATGAGGAGAAGGGTGTATATAACAAAGAAGACGGTTCTCTAAACCTGAATCCTAATTCTCTTACTATTCTTAAGGATTGCTATGTAGAAAACAACTTTGATGAGGAACAATCGTATGATAGCTTTCAGTTTGTCAGAAATGGTTACTTCTGTATAGATGCAAAGGACTCAAAACCAGACGCACTTGTATTCAACCGGATTGTGCCTCTTAAGAGCTCTTTTAAATTGCCGAAGTAAACCCTGTGGGGAAAAAATAAGATGAATGAATTGACGATAAACCTTCGGCCTGGCTCCAAAACTCCTCTTTATGAGCAAATTTATGACTATATAAAAAAAGATATCCAGGGCAAAAAAATTCAAAGTGGGGAAAAGCTGCCTTCTACCCGTTCCCTAAGTAAATATTTGGAGGTCAGCAGAAGCACGGTGGAGCTGGCCTATGAGCAGCTTTTGTCTGAAGGCTACGTGGAGGCAGAACCTTACCGTGGTTATTTTGTTGCCCAGATAGAAGAACTATATCAGTTAAATCAGGCTGCCGGGTCAATTCAAAAAAAGCCTGTGAAGGAAGAAAGCCGATACAAATATGACTTTACACCTAATGGAGTAGATTTAAAAAGCTTTCCTTATCATGCGTGGCGTAAGTTGTCCAAAGATTGCCTGCTGGACGACAAAGCTGAAATGTTTCGCCTGGGAGAACCTCAGGGGGAATATGGACTTAGGAATGCCATCTGTAATTATCTGCATCAGGCCAGAGGGGTCAACTGCCTCCCGGAACAGATTATTGTGGGGGCCGGGAATGATTATCTTCTGATGCTTTTGACAACGGTAATTGGGCAGAACCACAAGGTTGCCCTGGAGAATCCCACATATAAGCAGGCCTACAGACTTTTTAAAAATCTTTCCTATGAGGTTTGTACGGTGAATATGGATTCCAGGGGAATGGAAATTAACCAGCTTAAAGAAACTGGGGCGGATATTGCCTTTGTGATGCCGTCCCACCAATATCCTCTGGGGATTGTCATGCCCATCAAGAGACGTCTGGAGCTTTTAAGATGGGCGGATGAGGAAGAGCTTCGTTATATTATAGAGGATGATTATGACAGTGAATTCCGTTATAAAGGGAAACCTATTCCGGCGCTGCAGGGATATGACAGCCATGACAAAGTAATCTATATGGGTACCTTTTCAAAGTCTATTGCACCTGCAATAAGAATGAGCTATATGGTACTTCCTGCCTCTCTGCTTTCATTGTATCAGGAGAGAAGTGGTTTCCTGAATTCTACTGTCTCAAAGGTAGATCAGCTGATTGTACAGAAATTCATAGAAGAAGGATATTATGAGCGCCATCTGAATAAAACAAGAGCTCTATATAAAAGCAGACATGATGTACTGCTGGGATGCTTGAAAGGGATACAGGATATCTGCACAGTGTCGGGAGAAAACTCCGGTGTTCATTTACTGCTGCATTTTAGAGAGGGACTGTCCGAGGAAGAATTAATAAAAAGAGCAGAAGCAAGAGGAATAAAAGTCTACGGACTGACAGAGCATTATGTCGAACCCCAGAAAAAAAGAAATGCTACGATACTATTGGGGTATGCAAACATGAACGAAGAACAAATAAAAGAAGCAGTCTCTATTTTGAAAAGGGCATGGAGGCAGAAAGAAATTTGACAAAACATACAGGACCCAAGACAGCTGCCTCCGGTCCCGTGAGAATAATCAAGTTATTATTTAATTTCAATGGAAGACGATTTCTCTGATTTCTCTTTCTCTGAAACCGCTTCATGAGAAGCCTCCGCGGCATCGCCCTCAGAAGTACTGTCAGCTGCTTTTTTAAGCGGGACATATTCTCTGTCACGGACAGGCTGAAGATCACTGTCCAAATCAAAATCCTCATCTTCTGTAAGGTCCTGGCTGTCATCACAGCTGCATTTATCAGATCTTCCTTTACAAAAATAAGCTATGATAAGACCAATTGCAGTACCAACGGCTGCAAGACTTATGAACCATTTTAAAAACTTTTTCAATTTATAAGTCTCCTTTCTATGGGGTAATAATTGAACTTAAGGCTTATTGTAATACTTTTCAGGCGGAATTACAATGAGGAAATCGAAATAATATTTTACATAATGATGAAAATATAGTATAATTCATGAGGCGGCCGATTCATAAGAGACGCTAATGAAGTTCTAAAAGTGACAATATACGCAGGAGGGTTCAAAATGGTAAAAGCAGTAGTAGGTGCTAACTGGGGCGATGAAGGGAAAGGCAAGATTACAGATATGCTTGGAAAAGAGGCCGATATCATCGTTCGTTTTCAGGGGGGAGCAAATGCAGGCCACACAATCATCAATGATTATGGGAAATTTGCACTGCATACACTGCCATCCGGAGTGTTTTACGACCATATAACCAGTATTATTGGTAATGGTGTAGCGCTGGATATTCCTGTTTTATTTAAAGAAATCCAGTCCATTATTGATCGGGGAGTCCCACAACCAAAGATTCTTGTATCTGACAGAGCACAGATTGTAATGTCATATCATAAGGATTTTGATGCATATGAGGAGGAAAGGCTGGCGGGAAAATCTTTCGGATCTACAAAGTCAGGGATTGCACCATTTTATTCTGACAAGTATGCAAAGATTGGTTTTCAGGTCAGCGAGCTGTTTGACGACGAGCTTCTGAAAGAAAAGGTAGTGCGTGTGGCAGAGCAGAAGAATGTGATGCTGGAGCATTTATACCACAAGCCATCGATGAGCCCGGACGATTTATATAAAGAACTTAAAGAATATAAAGAGATGATTGAACCTTATGTATGTGATGTCTCTCTTTATCTGCACAATGCCTTGAAAGAAGGAAAACATATTTTGCTGGAGGGGCAGCTTGGCTCCCTGAAGGATCCGGATCACGGCATTTATCCAATGGTTACGTCTTCTTCTACACTGGCAGCCTACGGTGCAATAGGGGCCGGAATTCCTCCTTATGAGATTAAGCAGATTATTACGGTGTGCAAGGCCTATTCCAGTGCAGTCGGAGCAGGTGCCTTTGTCAGTGAGGTTTTTGGAGATGAAGCAAAGGAGCTGAGACACCGCGGCGGTGACGGCGGGGAATACGGCGCTACGACCGGGCGTCCGAGACGTGTGGGCTGGTTTGACTGTGTTGCATCAAAATACGGCTGCAGAATGCAGGGAACGACAGATGTAGCGTTCACTGTTCTGGATGTACTGGGTTATCTTGATGAGATTCCGGTATGTGTGGGCTATGAGATTAATGGAGAGGTAACTACTGATTTCCCAGTTACACATCTTCTTGAAAAAGCAAAGCCGGTATGGAAGAAATTCCCGGGATGGAAATGTGATATCCGGGGAATCAAAAAGTACGAGGATCTGCCGGAAAATTGCAGAAACTATATTGAATTTATAGAGGGACAAATCAGCTATCCGATTACTATGATCAGTAACGGACCCGGCCGGGAAGATATCATTTACCGAAATAAATAGACAGTCAACAGAGCGGTCATAATTGATTGCCGGAGCCCAGCGTTTTTTCGCCGGGCTCTTTTTCTTATACTTTTCTTATAAAATCTTAATATCTTTTCCACAGCTTTATCACATTTGCCTGGTAAAATTTTTAGCATACTTAAGAGGGGGCAATCATATAATAATAAGGCTGGGATCTACCGGCAAGGAGGTATTTTTATGCGTCAGAACAACAATAATGGGACAGTACAAGAGATGATTTCGATGGAAGAATACCTGGAGAGAAGACAAGAGAGAAGAAGAACAGAAATAACGAAGGATCCGGTAAAGGGCAGGAGAGCGGCAGAATGGAGTGCAGCAATGGAACTTGTACAATTGTATGTATAGACACTTAAGGCTCTTCATCTGTATCATCTGATTTTTTATTTTGAGACAGACGGTAAATCAAACCATAGGCATACAAAAGAACAGGCACAAAAATTGTGGCGGCTATGGAGATTTTCAACAAATCAGCCGAAGCAGAGCGGTCAAAAATGGCGAAAACCAGAGTGCTTCCATATAAACAAATGAGAAGAACAGCACCGATCAAGGCAAGAATACGTTTGGATTTTTTCATAATAATCTGAATCCTTTCACATCATTAAGGGATAGGTTTATTATAATTGAAACAGGGGAGCATTTCAACTTTGAATTGAAAATGATAATTTTTTGTTATATAATAGGTGCGCGAGTGAAACTTAGAAAAAGGAGTTATATACCATGAGTGAAAAGTGTTTATTAGACCAGTGGAGAGATATGGCCTATGATAAAGAACAGACAAGAGAACAGCTGGAAAAGTTCTGGGGGACGTATTTTAATATTGAGAAAGAGATTTATGAGCAGCTTCTGGAAGAACCGGATGTAGAGGTAAAAGGTACCGTGAAGGAACTGGCTGAAAAGTATGGACAAGAAGTCCTGATAATGGCAGGATTTTTGGACGGTATCAACGACAGCCTGAAGAATCCCAATCCTATTGAAACAATGGATGAGACAACAGAGGTGAGTCTGGCATATGACAAGGAAAAGTTATATAAAAACATGGTCGATGCAAAAGCAGACTGGCTTTATGAGCTTCCACAGTGGGATGAGATCTTTGATGAAGAGACAAGAAAGCGTCTGTACCGTGAGCAGAAGCAGTCGGGAACCATACGAAAAGAAAAGAAAATAGGGAGAAATGACCCATGTCCCTGCGGAAGCGGCAAGAAATACAAAAAGTGCTGTGGAAGAAATGCATAATTAAAGCGGATGAGAATATATTTTGAAGTTGTGGGTATAATATGCCTATTGTATTACAGTGTCATTTGTTTGTATACAAGAAAATTCAACTCTACCTTTGCATTGTTCTGGCCGGCATTTGGCGGGATACATATTCTGCTTAGTCTTCTTTCTTTTAAGGGGAAGTGGAATATTTTACTTTGGATGGTGATTCTTTTGCTCTGGGCTGTTTTTCTGGCTGTGGAAATACAAATCTGCACTGCAATGGCGAAGAGAGCAGAAGCCGGACTTCCGTATATTATCGTCCTCGGAGCCCAGGTCCGCGGAACAAGAATAACCAATTCATTGATGAGGAGGCTTGATGCAGCTCTTTGCTATCTGAAAGAAAATTCTGAAACGAACGTGATTGTTTCAGGCGGGCAGGGCAAAGGGGAAGATATCAGCGAAGCATCTGCTATGGCAGAATATCTGCATCAGCATGGAATTGCTGATGAGCGTATTGTTCTGGAGGATACTTCCAGATCCACATGGGAAAACTTACAAAACAGTGGTAAAATAATAGATAAGTTAAGCCTGCCGGTTGGAGTTGTGACAAATGATTTTCATATGTACCGTGCATTGCAGATTGGCAGAAAGGCCGGGTTTACAAATATCCGGGGAATTGTTGCCACATCGAACCCGGTGTTACAGTTAAATTATCTGGTAAGAGAATTTTTTGCCGTGATCTGGATGAAAAAAATCGGTTGACAAAAATGGCAGCAGTGTTATAATGAGTCTAGATTTAGAAGAAAACACATTGACGAGACGAGTAGGGTGTGAAAGGATACAGAGAAGGAAGTCAAAGGCTGGAAGCTTCCGATTGCGGAAACATCTGAAAACTACCTCTGAGTGGCTGAAAACAGTCCGGTGATTCCGTTATCATCAAAATGAAGTGGTTCTGGCAGCGAGTCTGCCGGCTCAATTAGGGTGGAACCGCGAGATTATTGTAAGCTCGTCCCTTTCTACAGGTTTTTCTGCAGGAAGGGATTTTTTCGTGCAAAAATGTTATGAGAGGAGAAGAATATGAAGATTACTTTAAAAGATGGATCAAGTAAAGAATATGCAGAAAGCAAGTCAGTGATTGAGATTGCAGAAGATATCAGTGAAGGGTTGGCAAGAATGGCCACAGCCGGAGAAATAAATGGTGAGGTTGTGGATTTAAGGACAGTTGTTGACAAGGACTGTAATCTGAATATACTGACCTTCCAGGATGAGAAAGGGAAGGGAGCATTTCGTCACACTGCATCTCACATTATGGCGCAGGCTATAAAAAGACTGTACCCGGATACAAAGCTTGCGATTGGGCCTTCCGTAGCAGACGGGTTTTATTATGACATTGACAGGGATGAGCCGCTTGCCGCCGATGATCTGGAAAAGATTGAAGCGGAAATGAAAAAGATTGTAAAAGAAGCACTTCCTATCCAGCAGTTTACAAAACCGAGGGAGGAAGCAATTGAATATTTTAAGGAAAAAGATGAACCATATAAAGTGGAACTCATTGAGGATCTTCCAAGGGATTCTGTGATCAGCTTTTATTCCCAGGGAGAATTTACAGATTTGTGCGCAGGGCCTCATCTGATGAGTACAAAACCCATAAAAGCATTTAAGCTTACAAGCCTGGCAGGCGCTTACTGGAGAGGCAGTGAAAAAAATAAAATGCTGCAGAGAATTTACGGCACAGCATTTCCAAAGAAGGCTGAGCTGGATGAATACCTGACAATGATGGAGGAGGCAAAGAAGCGCGATCACAGGAAATTAGGCAAAGAGCTTGGACTTTTTATGATGCGCGATGAGGGACCTGGTTTCCCGTTCTTCCTTCCAAATGGAATGATACTCAAGAATACACTGCTGGATTACTGGCGTCAGATACACAATAAAAACGGATATCAGGAAATCAATACTCCGATTATGCTAAGCCGCCATCTGTGGGAGACATCAGGACACTGGGATCATTATAAGGACAATATGTATACAACGGTAATTGATGATGAGGACTTTGCAATTAAGCCAATGAACTGTCCGGGCAGCATTTTGGTATATCAGTCAGAACCCCGCTCCTACCGTGACCTGCCGCTTCGTCTGGCAGAGCTGGGACTTGTCCATCGCCACGAGAAATCCGGCCAGCTCCATGGACTGATGCGGGTACGATGCTTTACACAGGATGATGCCCATATTTTCTTGACACCGGAACAAATCCGTGATGAAATTAAAAGGGTTGCAAAACTTATTGATGAAGTGTACGCACTCTTTGGATTCAAGTACCATGTTGAGCTCTCTACCAGGCCTGAGGACAGTATGGGAAGCGATGAGGACTGGAATATGGCTACAAATGCACTGCAAGATGCACTGGAAGAGCTGAGTCTTCCTTATGTTGTAAATGAAGGAGACGGTGCATTCTACGGACCAAAGATTGACTTTCATCTGGAGGATTCCATTGGAAGAACATGGCAGTGTGGTACAATCCAGCTCGACTTTCAGCTTCCGCTGCGTTTTGAAATGGAATATACAGGAGCAGACGGGGAAAAACATAGACCGATTATGATCCATCGTGTGGCATTCGGCTCTGTCGAGCGTTTTATCGGCATTTTAATCGAGCATTTTGCAGGCGCATTTCCCACATGGCTGGCACCGGTTCAGGTAAATATTCTGCCAATTTCAGATAAGCATAAAGAGTATGGCGAAAAAGTCTTGGGAAAATTACAAGATGCCGGTATCCGCGCAGAAGTTGATACCCGTGCAGAAAAGATTGGGTATAAAATCCGTGAGGCCCAAATGAAAAAAATTCCATATATGCTTGTAGTGGGCGCTAAGGAAGAAGAGGAAGGACTTGTCTCGGTAAGAAGCAGAGGAGCGGGAGATGAAGGACAGATGAATCTGGATGAATTTATTATATTTCTAAAAAAAGAAATTGAAGAAAAGTCTGTCCATGAAAAGAAGGGCACAGAATAATTTGACTGTTGCCGGGGCATAATGATACTGATTTCATTATAAGAGGAGGTATGATTATGCCAGATTTGAAATGTACCGTGCAGACATGTACGCACAACAAGCAGTTTTTATGTGACCTTGATAAAATCCAAGTAGGCGGAAGCGATGCAAAAACGCCGATGGAAACATCCTGTGACAGTTTTCAGGAGAGAACGGGGGACGCTTATGCAAGCGGCAACTATTCGAACAGCTATGGGGATGATATCACGGGAAGTGCATCTGACCGCAGTGATGTTGACTGTGAGGCAACAGATTGCGAGTACAATGACAGCTGTAAGTGCCACGCCGGTAAAATCAGTGTAGAAGGAAGCGATGCCTGTCAAAGTGAAGGCACCGCCTGTGCAACCTTTACATGTAAAGGCTGATTTAGAAAAACAAAATGAATATATGAATACCAAAAAGGAGCGATTGACAAGAAATCGCTCCTTTCTTTTGTTGACGAGTGAGCACAGGTGGAGCTATAATTATTATATCTGCATAAAAACGGAAAGGAATCATAAAGTGAATGGATGATAAAACACAGGATAAAGCAAAAAAGAAAGAGGAAAGGAGATATTATTCAGACGGACCGGTATTAGAAGAAAATGGTTCTTCAAGATTCCGACGCAAAGTGGGCCGGGGAATGTCTGTTTTTCTGGTGATAGCAGCAGGTCTTCTTTTTTATTTCGCTTTGCTTAGGCTCCCTGTCATTTCAGGAGTGATCAGGGAAATCTTTCAGGTTTTGAAACCAATTATATATGGGCTTGCAATTGCCTATCTTTTGAATCCCATCGTCAAGTTCGTAGATTCCCAGTTAACTCCGTTTCTGGAGAAAAAGATTTCGAGCCGGAAGAAGGTACGTGGAATTGCCAGGTGTGTTGGAATTTTTGCCGCGATTATTGTACTCATTTTTGTGATTGTTACTTTGTTAAATATGATGATTCCGGAGTTGTATACAAGTATCAGAGATATGGTTCTTACTGTACCCAGTCAGTTAAGTCATTTGGTTGATAAGGTCATGGAGATGAACTCACAAAACTCTACTTTAAGCCGATTTTTAAATAATATACTAAAAGAGGGCACGGAATATATACAGAATTGGATGCGCAGTGATTTGCTGAACCGGATTAATATTGTGATGTCTAACCTGACGGTTGGGGTCATTAATATTGTAAGCGAACTGCTGAATGCTGTCATAGGTATTATAGTATCTATATATGTACTGTTTAGTAAGGAAAAGTTTGCAAGTCAGTGCAAAAAAATAATGTATGCGATTTTCCGCCCGTCCCAGGCAAATATGATTCTTCACCTGACGGCTAAAGGTAATGAGATATTTGGCGGTTTTATTATTGGAAAAATTATAGATTCTGCTATTATCGGTGTATTATGCTTTCTAGGTCTTTCGCTGATGAAGATGCCCTATACGATGTTGGTCAGTGTGATAGTGGGTGTCACTAATGTGATTCCTTTTTTCGGCCCATACATCGGTGCCATACCGAGTGCCATTCTAATCATGCTGGCAGATTTCAGGATGGGAATTTATTTCATTATATTTATCATAGTGCTGCAGCAGATTGACGGAAATATAATAGGACCGAAAATATTAGGGGATACAACGGGCCTCTCATCCTTCTGGGTAATCTTTGCAATTATGCTGGGTGGAGGTTTGTTTGGTATTCCGGGTATGATATTGGGTGTGCCTACTTTTGCGGTAATCTATTATATTGTAAACATGCTGCTTGACCATTTGCTGGAGAAAAAGAAACTGCCTGTGAATACGAAAGCTTACGGAGAAAAAAGCTATGTGAATTCCGAAGGAAAATATATACATCAGGAAGAAAAAGAAGTACAGGAAGAAGAGGGGAATGAAAGATGCCAATAAGAGTACAAAATGACTTGCCGGTGAAAGAAATACTGGAGAGAGAAAATATATTTGTAATGGACGAATACCGTGCCACACATCAGGATATACGTCCTATAAGCATTGGGCTGTTGAATCTGATGCCTTTAAAGGAGGACACGGAGCTTCAGATTCTCCGCTCTCTGTCCAATACACCTATACAGATAGATGTAACCTTCGTGCGGGTCAGCAGCCATGTGTCAAAAAACACCTCCACCAGTCATATTTTAAAGTTTTACGAGCCGTTTAAAAACATCGCAGACAATAAATTTGACGGTTTTATTATTACAGGAGCGCCAATTGAGCAGATGCCTTTTGAGGATGTGGATTATTGGAGAGAGCTGGAAGATATTATGGAGTGGACAAAAACAAACGTGACCTCCACCCTGCATCTTTGCTGGGGGGCGCAGGCAGGCTTGTATTATCATTATGGAATTGATAAAGTACAGCTCCCGGAAAAAATGTTTGGTGTATTTAAACACAAAGTCAGGAATCGCAAGATTCCGCTCGTGAGAGGCTTTGATGATGTTTTTTACGCCCCTCATTCCAGACACACTACGATTTCCCAGGAGCTTCTTGAAAAGGATGAAAGAATTACTATATTGGCTGATTCCAAGGAAGCCGGTGTCTTTTTATGTATGGCAAAAGACGGAAGGCAGATTTTTGTCATGGGGCATCCCGAGTATGACAGAATGACACTGGACTCAGAGTACAAAAGAGACAGGGTAAAGGGGCTGGATATACAGGTACCTGCCAATTATTATCCTGACAATGATCCCGAAAATAAACCGGAACTGATTTGGCGGGCACATGCAAATAATCTGTACTCTAACTGGCTGAATTATTATGTATATCAAATGACCCCTTATGACCTGTATGGAGCGCCGGCGTTCTAACCTTCCTCCAGTTTAAACTGGGATACTAAGTCGTTCAATGACTGTGCCTGTGCGGACAGCTCTTCACTGGTAGCCGAGCTTTCTTCAGCAGCGGCAGAATTGCTCTGTACAACAGTGGATATCTGGGATACTCCTTCTTCTATCTGTTCTATGGCAGTGGTTTGCTTGTTAGAGGCACTTTGGACGTCAGCCATTGACTGAACAATTTCATTCAGACCATCAATCACCCGTTTCAGTGCATCGGCGGTTTCACTTGTAATTTGGCTGCCGCCGGACACTTCAGAAATGGACGTTTCTATTAGGTTTCTTGTATTGACTGCGGACTGTTCACTTTGTTCTGCCAGCTTTCCAATTTGATCTGCCACTACAGCAAACCCTTTTCCTGCTGCCCCGGCTCTTGCAGCTTCAATAGAAGCATTCAGAGATAAAAGGTTGGTCTGAGCGGCAATATCTTCGATTCCTCCAATGATATTTTTGATTTCATTGGAAGTATTTTCTATACGTTCCATTGCTTCAGTTAATTCCGTCATCTTATCCTGGCTTACAGCGGCTTCCTTTTTGACCATTTTTGCTTTAGTATGGGCCATATCTGTTGCTTTTGTCGTGTCCTCCACCTGTTTTGTTACAGTTGTTGTGGTAGAGAGCAGTTCTTCTACAGCACCGGCCTGTTCATTTGCTCCCTGGGCAAGTCCCTGGGCACCCGAGGCCAGCTGGCGGGAGCCGGCTTCTACCTGTGCGGAGGCATCTCTGATAGATTGGATTGTTCCGGAAAGTGTCTGCCGCAGCTTCTGCATGGATAGTAATATTTCGTGGTATTCCCCGATATAGATTTTTTCATTCACCCTGGAATGTACATTGAAGTTTCCCTCTGCCATTTCTGAAAGAAGATAACTTACATCACCGATAATAGTCTGTTGGGCATAAACTATCGCAGAAGTTGACTGTGACAGAACCAATGTTTCGTTCTTCGACTTAATATCCGGGACTTCCGTAGTTAAATCTCCTACAGCCAACAGCTTCAGACGCTCTGTACATAAACTGATGGCCTCTCCGATATGTTTGCCGGTTCTTCTTGCCATAAGGGCACCAAAAAGCAGAATAATTACTGTAGATACAGCAATAACAATAAGACCTTTAAAGGTATTACCCAGATAGTCGGAGGTCGGAGCGGTGATTCCCAGACTCCAGCCATTAATTCCGATAGGAGCATAAGCCAGATATTCGGATCTACCATTATAGGCATATTTTCCGAATCCGGACCGGCCCTGGGTCATCTTTTTCTGCAAGGTAGCAAGTTCTTTTAAGGAGGCATTCTCCTTGGCGGCCTCAATATTATTCTCTTCTTTCGTAACTAAATCGAAATTTTCATGTGCAATTGTCTTGCCGGCACCGTTTATAATATAGGCGTCGCCATTCTTGCTTAATTTAATATCTGATACAATATCTGAAAGAAACGTGGCATCTATAGAGACACCCACAACACCTGAAATCTGTGTATTCTGTTTGCCGTCTTTCCACAGGGGAGCTGCGATGACAACGGTAAATTTTCCGGTCACCTTATTGTATGCAGGGTCACTTATAACTGTAGCGCCCGACAAAACCTTGTTGAAGTATGGCCTGTCAGAAATATCTGCATTGTTTGCCTTATTTAATCCTTTTTTGTCTGTGGCAAACACAGTATCCCATTGGTAGCGCTGCTTATATCTGTTCATCAGATACTGTTTCTCATCCGCAGAAACCGCATCTGATGATAACTGAGGAATTGTACCAAGCATCTCCACAGTATTCATGGTGGTCTTTAAGTTGGCCTTCACCTCCCCGGCTGCTTCAGCTGCCGTGACCGGCATACTTTCTTTCAATATACTGGTAATGGATATATAATTCATGTAACAGGATATTCCGCCTGACAATAGCAATGCTACTGTCAGCAGGCCAATGATGATTTTTTGAATTTCCCGTTTGATTGTTGTTGTTTTCACCTCTTTCACAGCACTTTTGTGTTTCCTCTTTAGCTTCATGTCTGGCTCTCCTTTTTTGTAGATATTTGTTTATATTTTTTAAGCATTTATATCTATCCATTTTACAACTTTCATCTGTGTTTGTCTATTTAAAATGCTAATTGAGTCACATAATAATCATATACTTACTCGGCAAAAAGGGGCGGTGGATAAAACATCTCGGTATCTTTTCCCTTTCTATTACATATATCGGCACAATTGTACTTAATTATAATACAGACTCCACAACAAACTTTGAAGCGGGTGAAGCAACATAACATATTTTCTGCATAAATTATAGGTAAAAGTAGATTCTGGAGCAGATATTGATTACTATAAGTTTGTGTATGATTGTAAAAGATGAAGAAAATGTTTTAGAGAGATGTCTTAGTTCTGTCGCCCGGCTGGTCGATGAGATTATTATTGTGGATACCGGTTCCACAGATAAAACCAAACAAATAGCAGGGAAATTTACTGACAAGATTTTTGATTTTCAATGGATTGATGACTTTTCCGCAGCCCGCAATTTTGCTTTTGATAAGGCGGTTATGGACTATATATTGTGGCTGGATGCGGATGATATTATTATGCAGTCAGACCAGGAAAAATTTATGGCTTTAAAAAAAGAGCTTACGTTCGAGACCGATGTTGTGATGATGCATTATAATATTGGATTTGATGAAAGTGAAAGGGTGACATTTTCCTATTTTAGAGAAAGACTGGTAAAGAGAAGTAATAAATTTAAATGGTTTGAGCCGGTTCACGAATGCCTGCAGTTCGGGGGAAATATCATTCATGCGGATATAGGAATTACACATGCAAAGCCGGAAGAAAACATAAACGATAGGAACCTTAAAATATACGAAAGGCTGTTGGCAGACGGAAAAGAGCTTTCTGCCAGGGGGACTTACTACTATGCAAGAGAGTTAAAGGATCATAAAAGATATGAGGATGCCATTTTGATGTTTACTAAATTTCTTGACTCAGGATCGGGCTGGGTGGAGGATAATATTGTGGCCTGCAGTGAACTGGCGGATTGTTACCAGCTTACGGGAAACCCTCAAAAGGCACTGCAGAGCATGTTCAGGGGATTTTGGTATGACACTCCCAGAGGAGAAATGTGCTGTCAGATTGGAACATATTTTAAAGAAGAGAGGAAATATCGACAGGCAGTTTTTTGGTTTGAACTTGTATTCAGGCTTGAAAAACCAACGATTTCATGGGGATTTCACCAGGAAGATTATTGGGGATATATTCCTGCCCTAGAGTGCTGTGTCTGCTATGATAAATTAGGAGAGTATGAAAAAGCTGAGTTTTATAATAATCTTGCAGAAAGCTATAAGCCCGGTTCTGATGCAGTGTTACAGAATAAGCGGTATTTTGAGAATAAACGGCAATCTGCAATACCAAAAGAACTTTGACAAAGGTAACCAACATTATGGATACTGTATATACTATACTAAAAGAACATTAGTTTTAGTATAAGGAGTTAAAATTATGAGAGAAAATGAAAATATAGAACAACAAAGTTGCTATAATAATGCAAACTGTAATCCCTGCAATTGCCGTCCAAGACCTATATGCCCAACGGGTCCTACAGGCCCTGTGGGACCAAGAGGCCCGATGGGACCGAGGGGCCCAATGGGTCCGGAAGGTCCGGCAGGCCCTACTGGCAGTCAAGGGCCTGCGGGTGATACAGGCCCAAGAGGTGACGTGGGCCCAAGAGGTGATGTAGGTCCAAGAGGGGCAACAGGTTCAACCGGTGCAACAGGCCCGACAGGCTCAAGAGGGGCAACAGGCCCAACAGGGGCCACGGGAGCAACTGGCCCGGCAGGAGTCATGGGAGCAACAGGTCCGGCAGGTCCTACGGGCCCGATGGGAGCAACAGGGGCAAATGGAGCAGCAGGTCCGGCAGGTCCTACAGGGGCAACGGGAGCAGACGGAGCAGCAGGCCCCGCAGGAGCGATAGGTCCAACCGGAGCAACAGGCTCTACGGGAGCAACAGGCTCTACGGGAGCAACAGGTCCTACGGGAGCAACAGGCCCTACGGGAGCAACAGGCCCGGCAGGTGACACCGCAGCACTTTCAGGGCTGCAAGTCCAACTGCAGAACAGTAGTAGCGGTACAATTAACAATAACATCAATGTTTTATTTGACACGACTATTAATGCCCCTGCATCTGCCATCACGTATAATGCGGGGACAGGAACTTTCTTTATCAATGAAGCAGGAAATTATTATATTTCATGGTGGGTGAACACCGATGGCGCACAGACAGAAACTTCTGTTGTTTTCGGGATAAGAATCCTTTCTGGAGGTTCTGGCACTATTTTATCCTCATCGCCTTCACCAATGACAACACTGCAATTAACCGGAAGCGCCCTGATAACGGTAACCACCGTGCCTACCGCATTCAGTCTTTTCAACAACACCGGGGTACCAGTCACTTATGGAACATCAGATGTTCAGGCCAACCTTACTATTATCCAGATTTCCTAAATAATTATGTAACTGAAACCTAAATCCCTGATGAAGGACTATCTAAAAATTCGAGAAACTGTGAAAGCCTCATATACCAAAGAAACGCATATATGTTATAATTTGTAAATGAATTAAGACCACCGGCTATGATAAAATCCCCCCCCAGACAGACTTTTATATTTCAATGTTCTGCTTGAGGGTATCATATCATAGCCGGTGGTCTGTTATATAAAAGTCATTGCAAAAACAAAGCAAAAAGAACATATATTGGTATGAAATATGGCAACTAACACATACTAACAAAAAACCTGTGAAAGGAGATTTTACTATGATTAATAATGAAGAACTTCCTATCGGCTTTACCATGGCGCTTGCACAGCATTCTGATGCTCTGAACCATTTTTCACATCTTTCAAAAGAAGAGCAGGAAAAAGTGGTTGAGGGTGCAAAGCAAAAGCACAGCCATGAGGCGATGAGAAATTATGTAGAAAATATGTTTCAAGGATAACTACAGCATAAAATGTTTGTCAAGGATAACTACAGCATAAAATGTTTTGCGGGCATCAGCAAAAGATGATATAATGCTCTTACTTGGCGAGGTATTTTCGAGCTTAGTATTTACGGTACAATCAGAAAAAACAAAAGAGGAGGTACTTTTCTGTGCAATTAGAAGTATTTTTTGATTACACCTGTCCTTATTGCTATCTAGGGCTTCATGAGTTAAACCAAATACTGCCGGATTATCCTGGCTTGTCCGTGAAATGGTGTCCCTGCGAACTCCATATGCGTCCGGAACCTGTGCCATCTCACTGGGAAGACTCTTCGGAGTGGCTTTCTGAACTCAAAGGCCGCCTGGAAAATGTGGGATTACCGTTAAATCGTCCGTTTGAGCCTGGCAATTACAGTGATTTGGCAATTCAAGGTCTGCTCTGCCTTGAGGAGCAGGGGGCAGACCTCAGACGATACAATGATGCAGTGTATGCTGCTGTCTTTCGGGAACGAAAAAATATTGAAGATATAGATGTACTTAGCGACTGTGCTGTTTTGGCAGGAGGAAATGTCCCGGCATTTCGTCAGTCACTGACGTCTGCAAAATACAGCGAAAAGCGGCTGATGCTGGATAAGTATAGCTGGGAGGAAAATGCTCTGGAGGCGGTTCCCTCGTTCAGACTTGGAGATGCACTTTTGAATGCGGTTCCCGGTGTGGGCCTTGTACGGCAGCAGGTGCTTAATTTTTTGGATAAAGAGAGTGAAGCTAAGCAGAAGAAGTGATGGAAGGTACCAATAGCGCCATTTTATGATGTAGGGGTCAAAAGGTATTTCAAACTGTTTTCTGGCATTCACTGCACTTTGTTTGACAGGCAGTTTCGGTTTCCATATTTTCTGTTGCCCATTTTGCAACCTGTGCAAGTGCAGGCAGAATGCTTTTTCCCTTTTCCGTTAAGGTATATTCGACTCTGGGGGGAACTTCATTATACTGTTCACGGTGGACTAACCCAGATGCTTCCAATTCTTTCAAGGACTGTGACAGCATCACATTTGTGATGTCATCTAATTTTCTTTTAATTGAGCTATATCTTAAGGCAGTTCCGCCCGACAGGATGCAAATAATAGGCAATTTCCATTTGCCGCCAAATATATTTAAAAGATACCGTATTGGACACAGCAATTCTTCTATTTCAGTAGTTTCCTTACTGGTAGTAATCTCTTTTATAATTTCATTTTTTTTATTGGCTGAACTCATTTTGATTCACCTCAATTCTAATAGTATGATTTATCTTACTAAGTAAGAAGTAACTGCGTTATTGCATAAAACTTACTTTATAATATAATTATATCATAAGTTTTTTAAAACACAAGCAAAAAGGGAGGGCATTAACTTATGTTGAATTTGAATGATTTTATGAACACGGGGATTAAAAATATTATAAATACTGCCGGGCGGTTTTATACGGACAGCCGGAGGGGACGGTCTTTTATGATCCGCATGGCCTCAACCCTGCGTTCAGAGGCAAAGATGAGAGAGCAGTACGAACAGCAGGGTATACATATTCCGCCTTTCCTTATTGCCAGTATTGCATCAAGCTGCAATTTACACTGTGCCGGCTGTTATGCGAGAGCAAACGGTGGCTGCTCCAGCGGAGACGTGCAGGGGGAAATGGTTGTTGATGATTGGCAGCGTGTTTTTACGGAAGCGTCTGAAATAGGGGTGTCATTCATTTTACTGGCAGGCGGCGAGCCGTTGCTGCGCCGTGATATTATAAAGCTGGCAGCGAAGTACGATAATCTATTTTTCCCTATATTTACCAATGGTACCATGATAGATGATGAATATTTGAAACTGTTTGATGAACACAGAAATTTGATTCCTGTTCTGAGCATTGAGGGCAACGAAAAAGAGACCGACAAACGGCGCGGCAGCGGAGTGTCAAAACGAATAAAAATGGTTGCTGAAGAATTGAAAGGGAGAGGCATTTTGTACGGAACATCCATCACGGTGACGAGCGTAAATAAAGATAAAGTTGCCGACAGCAGGTTTGTACATAACTTGAAAGAGCAAGGCTGTGGTTTGATATTTTATGTTGAATATGTGCCGGCAGAAAAAGGTACAGAGTACCTTATACTAAACTCTCAAGAGCTGAAAGAATTGCAGGAAAGAATTAGCATGCTTCGGGTGGACAAGAAAAACAAGGGGATGATTATGTTATCCTTTCCCGGTGATGAAGAGGCGATGGGCGGCTGCTTGGCGGCAGGAAGAGGCTTTTTCCATATCAACGCCGGCGGCGGGGCAGAGCCATGTCCTTTTTCCCCTTATTCTGTCATGAACTTGAAGAAAGAAACAATTTTAGAGACACTTCAGTCATCCTTTTTCAAAAATGTACGTGAAATAAGTGCGGCAGAAGTTTTGAATCATAAAGGAGGATGTACCTTATTTCAGTGTGAGGATGAAGTGAAGCAGGCAGTGATATAAAAAGTGGAAAAGGGCGGTTGAGAGCGGGCAGCGGGGCGGATACCCCGCTGTTTTTTACATCCATTCTCCATGTCTGTGCACATATATTTTTTTCACAAGCTGAACACACAGAAGGTAACCCGCCAGAATTATAGCTAACCATACAACAAACCGGGGCGGCAGGCGGTACATATCCAGGCCTATGGAAAAATCTGTAAAGCCCGTTATCAGCGCGGCAGTGGTTATCACAAGTGTGGACAGGAAAAGAGGCGCCGAGGGTTTGCTTTGAAGGAACGGTATTTTTGCTGTGCGGATCATGTAAATGACCAGCACCTGCGATACCGTTCCAAATACAAACCATCCACATTGAAACAAAGGAGACTTATCCATCGTATTTGCACCAATCACCCACCACATAACGGCAAAGCACAGAATATCAAATACGGAGCTTAAGGGGCCCATATAGCTCATAAAGGATTTGATAGAGTGTGTTTCCCATTTTCGCGGTTTTTTCATGTATTCTTTGTCCACACTGTCAAAGGGAATACCCATCTGGGCAAAGTCACACAGCAGATTTTGTGTTAATATCTGTACGGGCAGCATGGGCAGAAAGGGCAGGAAAATGCTGGCTGCAATGACTGAAATCATATTGCCGAAATTGCCGCTTGCGGCCATCTTAATATATTTCATGATATTTCCGAAGGTACGTCTTCCCTCAATGACACCTTCTTCGAGCACCATTAAGTCCTTTTTCAAAAGGATGATATCTGCAGTTTCCTTGGCGATGTCCACGGCACTGTCCACCGAAATTCCAACGTCTGCCTGACGCAGGGCGGAGGCATCATTGATGCCGTCCCCCATATAGCCTACGGTATGGCCCACCGCCTGAAAGGCTTTGACCACCCGTTCTTTTTGGGAGGGGGACAATTTTGCAAACAAGTCGCAGCTTTTGGCAGTCTTCAATAATTGGGCATCATCCATGTGCTCCACATCGCGGCCGGTTATAAGGCTTGCTGTGTTTACTCCTACTTTGCCGCAGACCTTCAATGCTACACCTTCGCTGTCGCCTGTGAGGACAACGGTGCGCACGCCGTGTTCCCGAAGTGTGGAAATAGCGCTTTTTGCACTGTCCTTAGGCGGATCCAGAAAGCCTACAAAGCCAATCAGAACCATGTCCTGTTCATCGGTCACACTGAATGCACCGCTGCCGGGGACATTGTTTTTCTGGGCAACAGCAATCATACGCAGACCTTCGGCATTGTATTTGTCATAAGTAGACAGAGCCATACGCCGGGTTTCTTCATCCATAGGTACGATCTGTCCGTTCATCTCCACAAAGGAGGAGATGGAGGCAATTTCTTCCACGGCACCTTTCGTAATGAGCTGTCGTTTTCCACTTTTGTCCGTCAAAACTACGCTCATTCTGCGGCGGGAGAAATCGAAAGGGATTTCATCTATACGGCTATATTTCTCCAGGATGGATTCCAGCCCATTTTCTGAAGCACGGTTGATAATAGCAAGGTCAATTAAGTTTTTCAGACCAGTTTGGAAGTAACTGTTGAGATAAGCATGCCGAAGTACACGGGTATCGTCCTCCCCGTGAAGGTTCATGTACTTTTCCAGTACAATTTTGTCCTCAGTCAGTGTCCCGGTTTTATCTGTACAGAGTACATCCATTTCTCCGAAAGTCTGTATTGCGCCGAGTGTGCGGACAATTACCTTGTGCTTTGACATGGAAACGGCGCCCTTAGCCAGTGTTGAAGTCATAATTACGGGCAGCATTTCCGGCGTAAGCCCGACAGCAATGCTAATGGCAAAAAGAAAGGCATTTGGCCAGTCGCCCTTTGCAAATCCATTGATGATAAATACGACAGGGACCATAACCAGCATCATGCGTATCAGGAGATGGCTGATGGAATCAACACCTCGTTCGAAACTGGTTTTTGCCCGGTCGCCGGACAAGGACTTTGCCATAGAACCCAGATAGGTGTCATTGCCGGTGGCAAGTACCACGGCAGTTGCGCTGCCGCTGATTACATTGGAGCCTGTAAAACCAAGATTTGTTAAATCTGTCAGTCCATCCTCCGGTTTGTTTTTTGAAATGCTGAATTTTTCTACAGGATTGGATTCCCCTGTCAATGCCGCCTGTGCAATAAAAGTATCCTTTGTTGTCAGAAAACGGATATCTGCCGGAAGCATATCACCGGCTGAGAGCCGGACAATATCCCCGGGGACTATTTCATCCATGAAAATGCTGATAAGCTTTCCATCCCGCCACACATCTGCATTATTGGAAATCATTTTTGACAATTTCTCTGCCGCAGCGTTGGAGCGCCAATCTTGCACAAAGGCAACCAGACTTGACAGGAGCACCAGTGATATAATAATAATAACAGTGAGGTAATCAGGCTTTGATGATGCGACAACATCCGTGAAATATGTGATCACAGCAATTACAAGCAGGATCACGTTAAAAGGATTAATTACGGCCTCTCTCAGACGGTGCAGTACTGTATTTTTCTTTCCTGTTGTGATGACATTTTTCCCGCTTTCACCTTGCCTGTTTAGAGCCTCTTCGCTTGTAAGCCCGGTTTGCCTGGCAGAGAGAAGTGCAAATAATTCATCTTCTGTCATAAAAGAATAAGAGCTGAGTTTCATTTCGGTATCACGCCTGTTTTTTTGAAGCTGCTTGTTGTAGGAAGTTCTGTTTAAAAATTTCATTGGAACCAGTCCTTTCTGATTAGAATTTCCCAATAAAAAGCCCGCCGGGCAGACGGCGGGTAGAGTATACAGGCAAGTTACACCATTAGTATATAAATATAATGGATAACAGCCCGTGACAAGAACCGACATGCCGGTCAAAGCTTTTATATTGAGATTTAAAATTGTTTATCGGGTTTCGAGGGTTACTATCCATTATCTCACTTCCTTTAAAAATAATTAGTTATGTCACCAGTGACTTTATAACTATAACATGTTTATGCAGAATGTCAATTTTTAGAAAGCAATCATATGATGTAGGGGCAAAAGGTATTTTGCTCCCTACATCATATTGACAAATAATTGGTATTATTATATAATACCAATTAAAAGGAGAAGATTTTATGAGAGTTTTTCAGAAAGGTTTCAACTATTCTCAGGATGGCTTTGGAAACCGGCTGGTTTACCATTTGCAGGGCTGCAATATGAAATGCCCATGGTGCTCTAACCCCGAAGGTATGAAGCCAGAGGGGGTATTAGTTACAGAAAAGGAGTGGCTGCTGGAGGAGGTCTGTCCCCGGCATGCCATTCAAGATGGCAAGCTTGAACGAGAAATATGCCGAAGCTGCCGGGAGCGTCAGTGCATTACAAAACACCGGACAAAGGGAATCCGGCTTTCTTATGAGGATGTAAATACAGACGCTTTGGTGGAAGAGGCCGTGTCCAATTCTTTGATGTTCTATGACGGCGGAGGAGTTACCTTTACCGGGGGCGAAGCTACCGTACAATTTTCAGAACTTTTGGGGGTGTTGAAAAAGCTGCGGGCTGAGGAAATACATACTGCACTGGAGACTAACGGAACTCATCTACGTCTGCGGGAGTGCTTTCCATATATCAGCCAGCTTATCATGGATTGCAAGTTGTGTGATGATGCAAAGCACCGTCAGTTTACAGGGGTCTCCAATGTAAAGATTATGGAAAATATACGAGAGGCCGCAAGAGTACATCCCTGTGTACACATCCGTGTGCCGCTGATAGGCGGTGTCAATGATAGTGATGAGGAACAGAAAGAATTTCTGGAGTTCTTCAAATCTATAAATGAGAAGAATGTAACGTTTGAAGTACTGCAGTATCATGAATTCGGTAAAGAAAAATGGCATCAGTGTGGATGGGAGTACCAGATGACAGATGAAGCCCATGTGAGTGGTGAACGGGTAAAGCAGTTCAGGGAGGCAATTGCGGAATCAGGACTTCAATATATGAGGACATAAGATGGAGCGGGGAGGGGGCAGACCCTTTTAACAAGAAATAATGAGAATATTCTGAAAACGGAGCGCAAAAGGGACAGTCCCCTTTTAGAAAGGATGGAATTATGGTATCAAGAATTGGATTATCAGCTTCTGAAATTACGGAGCTGGCAAAAGAAAGGTTTCAGGAAGAACGCAGTATCGACCACCTGGAGGGGTGGTTTCTGGCAAAGGAGATTATGAGGCGTTGTGATGAGGAATTTCAGGATGAACCGGACTCTATCCGTATTGCAAAGACGCTGAAGAAGATTGCAGGGGAACTTCCTCTGTGGATTAGTGATTATCATTTGTTTGCAGGGACACAGGATGATTCTTTTGCCCGTTCTTATGCGCTGATTAATCCTGCCTTCACCGTGGACTCTTTCAGCGGATATTGTGATCCTGTGGCAGTGTTCGGGGATATTGACCCTATAGGGGATATTACACAGGAAAGAATTGACGATTTGAAGGAGTATAATAATCATACGGCATTTGCAGATGCGCTGCGCCGGGCATATGACATTGCAGGGGACAGTACAAGTGAAGCTATCTTTTTCATTGAACAGGTAACAGGACATCTTGTTCCGGATGTGCGGCCCCTGCTTAGATATGGAGTGCAGGGTGTAAAGGCTGAGATCCGCCGGAACATGGAAGCAGAAACAGATGAGGAGAAGAAGGTTTATTTCCGGGCTATGGATACTGCATTGGATGCAGTACTGATTTTGGCCGACAGGTATGCCAAACTGGCACATAAAAAGTATGAAGCGGCAGACGAGAAAGATAAGCCGCGATACGCATTGATGGAAGAGACTTTGAGAAAAGTTCCGGGAGAAGGAGCAGATAATTTATATGAGGCTATCCAGTCCTTCATTTTAATCTGGCAGACTATGTGTCTGGAGCAGACGCCTAATCCATTTGCCTTTTCAGTGGGAAATGCAGACAGAATATTTGAGACCTACCGTGCAAGGGAGGAGACAGACCGTGAGACGGCAGCGGCACTGTTCAAACATCTGCTCGTTTTCTTTAATGTGGCTGACAGAAGTTGGGCAATTTCCCAGAATCTCATTGTTGGTGGAAAATCAAATACAGGGGAGGATATGACAAATCTAACTTCCTATGCTCTTTTAGATGCCTACTTTGACATGAATCTTCCTCAACCCATACTTTCCGTAAAACTCCACAAGAACACACCAAGAAAATTGTATGAAAGTCTGGGAAGATTTTTCTTTACACCCGGATGTCTGACACCGTCGCTTTTTAATGACGACGCTGTTTTCTCTGTACTTCAGAACATGAGCGGTGTAAGTGCCGAAGATTTGGAGGACTATGCTGTAGCAGGCTGCCAGGAGCCGCTGATTATGGGAAAGGACAATGGAAATACAACGAACAGCTGGCTGAATCTAGGAAAGGTGCTTGAGCTGTCATTAAACGGAGGGGTATCCACCATTACCGGAAAAAGACTGGGCAAGAGCGATGAAGAACTGGGATATGCAGATAAGAAGACGGTGCTTGAGAATATCAGAGAAATATTTTATCAAAATCTGGACAAATATCTGGACAAAATGACCGCCTGTGCAAATGCAGCATCTGAGGCAATCGGCCTTCTTCAGGTCCCATTTTTGTCCACTATGATGGGGGGCGTAAAAAGCGGTATTGATGCCAGAGACACAAAGAAACAGGGCACAAAATATAACGGAAGCGGATGTTTGATTCACGGATTGTCTGTAGTGGCAGATTCTTTCATTGCAATTGACACTTTATTAAAGGAACGCCCTCAGGATGTCGACAGGCTGATAGAAGCGCTTCGTACAAACTTTGAAAACGATCCTGAAATGCAGCAATACCTTTTGACTGCGCCAAAATTCGGAAACCATATAGCCTCGGTGGATGATGAGGCGGCAGAGATTGCAGGCAAGGTCAGTGACATGGTTGCATCCAGAAAGAATTATCTGGAAAATCCATTCAGGGCAGACTGGTCCACACCTTCCACCCATCTTTTGTATGGATACTGGGTTGGGGCAACACCGGACGGAAGAAAAACAAGAGAGCAGCTGGGATATGGAGTGGATCCACTGTATGGAGAGGCGCATCAGGGCCTGGGCTTTCGTATGCTGTCCAATATGAAGCTGCCCTTTGAGAAGATGAACGGGGGCTATGCATCTCATCTGGGGATTAATCCAAATTATTTCAAGACGCCTGCATTTGAAAGCAAGGGTCTTGAATTCCGGGACAAAATTATAGGCCCACTGTTCTATAACCCGCAGAAAAAAGGAATCTCCCCGTTTTATTTATATGTGAACGTAGCCACTCCTGAGATGTTGAGGAAAGTTTTGGCAGAACCCAAAAAATATGCACCCAGTGGTGTATATATTGTGAGGATTCACGGGACGTTCGTAAATTTCCTGGATTTATCACCGGATATTCAGGAGGATATTATTAAAAGACTGGATCCGGCATCCACCAGCATGTGAAAAGGAGAAAGAAGATGCAGTATTATATTGGAATAGACCTGGGAACCTCCAGCGTGAAATCCCTCCTGATGAGAGAAGACGGTGAGATTATCGACACCGCACAGGAAGGATACGATATTATAAAGCCCGACCAGCAGTATGCCCAGCAGGATATGAACCTGCTTTGTCGGGCAGCGGAAAGAACAATACAGGCAATTTTAAAGAAGCATCCCGGGACAAGAGACAATATCCGGGGAGTCGGCTATTCCGGGCAGATGCACGGTCTGGTGATGATTGATAAAGACGGAAATCTCATCAGAGATGCAATTATATGGGCCGATCAGCGCTCCGGGGAAGAAATCCGGGATATTTATTCGGTGATACCGGAAGAAGAGTATAAAAAAGTGGTTCTTAATTCGCTGAGCACAGGTTTTTTGATTAGTTCTCTGATGTGGGTAAAAAAGCATGAGCCGGAGGTTTATGCAAAGATTTTTAAAGTCATGCTCCCAAAAGACTACCTGCGTTATAAAATGTGCGGCGAGCTGGGGACAGACATGTCTGATGCCTCCAGTGCAGTCATTTTTGATACAAAAAACAGGCAGTGGGCTTGGGAGTTTATTGACAGACTTGGGCTGGAGAGGGAGTTCTTCGTCCCCTGCCATGAGGCTTATGAAATTGCCGGGGAGGTGACGGCCGGGTGTGAAAAGAATACAGGCCTGTGGGAAGGCACGAAACTTGTGTACGGCGGCGGCGACAGTCTGATGCAGGGGATAGGAAACGGAATTATATCTCCCGGAACACTTTCTGCCAACATCGGAACTTCCAGCCAGCTTTCCTGTGCCCTCCCGGAGCCTTTGTATGACAGCCGGTACCGCACGAACACCTTCTGCCATGTGCGGGAGGACAGGTGGATGCTCATGGGCGCTAATTTAAGCGGCGGAGTGGCACTAAAATGGCTGATGAGAAATGTTCTGGATATGCAGTCCTATGACGAGATGACTGCACTGGCAGAAAAGGTTCCCGCAGGCAGCAGAGATCTCCTTTTCCTGCCTTATTTAAGCGGAGAGCGAACCCCATATAATGATCCCGATGCAAAGGGGATTTATCTGGGGCTTACTTTGAAGCATGCCAGGGCCGAGATGATTCGGAGCACCATGGAGGGAATCATTTTCGGATTGAGAAATTCTCTGGAAATTTTTCAGGACATGGGGATAGAGTTTCAGCGTATTTTTGCCTCCGGCGGCGGAGCGAGGGGGCATCTGTTCCGGCAGATTCAGGCAGATATGTTTGGCAAAGAAATCTATACAAGCGTGGGAAAAGAACAGGCATGTGTGGGTGCGGCCATTACAGCAGCAGTGGGTACTGGGGGATACGCCTCCTATGAAGAGGCATGCGGCTGTGTTGTCCGCCTCAGTGAAGATGTAGTAATTCCCGATGCTGAAAATCAGAAAATATATGAGGAAAGATATGCGGTTTATAAGGAACTATATCCCAGGAACAAGGATCTGTTTGGTTGCAGAAATCATTGCGAAGGACTATAATAACACATATGGGCGAAGAAAATTTATATATCAATGTGAAAAACCGGATATGTGATGCCATCTTCAACGGCACATATAAAGAAGGAGAAAGAATACCGGCGGAGCGTATTCTGGCGGAGGAGCTGGACGTAAGCCGGGTAACTCTGCGCAAGGCACTGGCGCTTTTGGAAGAAGACAACCTAATTGTAAGAGAAGTGGGCAGTGGAACGAGGATTTGCTTTCACAATTACGGAACTGCCGGCAGCATGGATATGATTGTATTGATTGCTCCAGCTAAAAATCCGTTTTTTTCTGAGTTTATTGCCCACTTTCAGATGTATGCGGAGCAGAAGGGCTCCATGCTACTTTATGTAGAAAAGCCTCACAGAGAATCCCTGGAAAGCTGTCTGTACCGGCTTTATAAGAGAGGGCTTCAGAATGTGGCAGTGTGGCTGGAGGATCTCCCGGTGGATATAGAAAAGCTGAAAAGGCTTAGGGCACTGGGTATGAATATGGTGTTTTTTGACACAGATAAAGGAATTCCTTATGCAGACTGTGTGGCATTGGACAATAATAGGGCAATTTGTGAGATTTATCAGAAACTGAGAGAGTCAGGGTACACCGATATTGGGTATGCAGGCTGGGACCGGAGCGATATTTACAGTATCGGGGGACGTGAAAAGGCTTACTTGGAGATATCAGGGAAAAAAGAGATTTTTCTTAGACTTCCCTGGGAATGTCGTAACAGCAGCTGTAACTTTGTATTGCAGCGTCTGAACGCCTTCAAAGGGGAACTTCCGCAGGCGATTATCTGCGGTGACAGAGAAAGCGGAATGGTGGTATCGAGTGCGGCCGGCCGTCTGAAACTGCAGATGCAGATAGCGTCCGTAGATGATTTTCCGGAGGCTAGAAAGCGGCATGTGATTACGTATGTCCAGAATCTGAAGGAGTGCGTGAGGCAGATTTATGAATGTCTGCAAGAGCAGAATCAAAAAGGGGCCCATTGGGTATCAGATGTTTATTTAAAGAGTGGAGGGTATAAGAATGGAATACAGTGAAGTGATTAAAAATGCAAGAGGATGCATCGGGCCATATTGCAAGGCGTGCAATGTCTGCAACGGGGTTGTATGCAAGAATACAATACCCGGCCCAGGGGGAAAGGGCACCGGAGATCTGGCCATAAGAAACTACCGGAAGTGGCAGGAGGTACGTATCAATATGGACACCCTCTGTGAACAAAAATCGGTACAGACAAAAGCCAAACTCTTTGGGAAGACCTTTGATTATCCGTTCTTTGCGGGCCCGGTAGGCGCAGTAAAACTTCACTACGGAGACAAATATGAAGAACAGGAGTACAACGACATTCTTGTTTCGGCCTGTTCAAAAAACGGAATTGCTGCGTTTACCGGTGACGGGACGGATCCTGTTGTGATGACAGAGGCCACAAAGGCGATTCAAAATGCAGACGGTGCAGGGGTTCCTACTGTGAAGCCCTGGGATTTAGGAACGATACGGGAGAAGATGGAGCTGGTAAAGAAGTCGGGTGCGTTTGCTGTGGCGATGGATATTGATGCGGCCGGGCTGCCATTTCTGCAAAACTTAAATCCTCCGGCTGGAAGTAAATCCGTGGAAGAGTTAAAAGAAATCGTAAAGATGGCAGAGATACCATTTATTCTAAAGGGCATCATGACTCCCGGGGCGGCATACAAGGCAAAGGAAGCAGGAGTTCAGGGAATTGTCGTATCAAACCACGGGGGCCGTGTACTTGACCAGTGTCCGTCAACAGCCGAGGTTTTGCCTTCCATTGTGGAAGCTGTGGGCGATGAAATGAAGATATTTGTGGACGGCGGAATCCGCTCTGGAGTTGATCTGTTCAAAGCTTTGGCTCTGGGAGCCGACGGAGCTCTGATTGCACGTCCTTTCGTGACAGCGGTGTACGGAGGAGCGGCAGAAGGAGTTGCCGCATATATAAGAAAGATTGGAGAGGAATTGAAAGATACCATGGCGATGTGCGGTGCATTTTCCATCTCTGAAATTCAAAAAGATATGATTTGGAAGTATTAAGAAAATAACCTCTTTTTTTATAGAATTTCTTCAAAAATCTCTTCTCTTTTTTGTGAAAGATTCTGTATTGACTCTGTGTTCGGTCGGGTGGTAGTATTGTTAATAAAGACACAGTATATAGTTAATCAGAGATGACTAAACACTAAATGTAGATGAATCAATGAATGAATGGAGTGGGGCTTATGATGAGAATTATCAAAAAAGACGGGACAAAAGAAGACTTTAATGTACAAAAGGTTGTGGTAGCAGTCAATAAGTCAGCTTATCGTGCCCTGATTAAATTTACAGATGAGGAGCTGGATTATATCTGTCAATTTGTTGAGGAAAAGGCAAAGTCCTTAAATGTCATGGACATTCCCATTGCAGAAATGCATAACATTGTGGAGGGCGCCCTCGAAAAAGTGAATCCGGTTGTGGCAAAGAGTTACAGGGACTATCGGAATTACAAGCAAGATTTTGTGCAGATGCTGGATGAGGTATACAAGAAGAGCCAGTCCATTATGTACATTGGTGATAAAGAGAACAGCAATACCGACAGTGCACTTGTATCCACTAAGCGCAGCCTTATTTTTAATGAACTGAACAAAGAATTATATAAGAAATTTTTCCTGACCGTGGAGGAAATACAGGCTATCCGCGAAGGGTATATCTATATTCATGATATGTCTGCTAGAAGAGATACTATGAACTGCTGCCTTTTTGATGTAAAGAGCGTGCTGAGCGGCGGCTTTGAGATGGGAAATCTCTGGTACAATGAGCCAAAAACTTTGGACACAGCCTTTGATGTTATAGGAGACATTGTTTTAAGTGCTGCAAGTCAGCAGTACGGCGGTTTTACCGTTCCAAGCGTAGATGAGATTTTGGAGCCCTATGCCGAAAAGTCACACAAACGGCTTCTCGAAAAGTACAGGAAACTTGGACTCCCCGAAGAGAAGGCTCAGGAGGTTGCGTGGAAGGATCTGGAGAAGGAGATGGAGCAGGGCTTTCAGGGCTGGGAGTACAAGTTTAATTCTGTTTCCTCCAGCCGTGGTGACTACCCCTTTATTACAGTGAGCGCGGGAACCCGCACCAGTATATACGGCAGGCTGGCAACAGTTAAGATGCTGGAGGTGCGCCGCAAGGGACAGGGAAAGGAAGGACACAAGAAGCCGGTTCTTTTTCCAAAAATCGTATTCTTATATGACGAGAATCTTCACGGGCCGGGAAAACCTATGGAGGATTTGTTTGAGGCCGGAATTGAATGCTCCAGGAAAACTATGTACCCCGATTGGCTCAGCCTGACCGGGGAAGGGTATGTTCCGGGCATGTATAAGAAGTATGGTAAAATCATCAGCCCTATGGGCTGCCGGGCATTTTTATCTCCGTGGTACCAAAGGGGAGGAATGGAACCTGCAGATGAGAAGGACGAGCCGGTGTTTGTGGGTAGATTTAATATTGGGGCTATCAGTCTGCACCTGCCCATGATATATGCAAAGTCTCAGCAGGAAAATAAACCGTTTTTTGAAGTGTTGGATTACTATCTGAATCTGATCCGGAAGCTGCACCAGAGAACCTATGATTATCTGGGAGAATTGAAGGCATCTACCAACCCGCTGGCGTACTGTGAAGGCGGATTCTATGGCGGACATCTCGGGTTATATGATAAAATAAAACCTCTCCTTAAGTCGGCAACAGCCTCTTTTGGCATTACGGCACTGAATGAACTGCAGGAGCTGTACAACAAAAAATCTCTGGTTGAAGACGGAAGCTTTGCCGTTGAGACTTTAAGTTATATCAACGACAAAATCAATGAGTTTAAGAAGGAAGATGGGCATCTGTATGCAATCTACGGCACCCCTGCCGAGAATCTCTGCGGTGTGCAGGTACAGCAGTTCCGCAAGAAATACGGAATTATTGAAAATGTATCTGACAGAGAATATATAAGCAACAGTTTTCACTGTCATGTGAGTGAGGACATTACACCTATAGAAAAACAGGATCTGGAAGGGCGGTTCTGGAACCTGAGCAACGGCGGAAAGATTCAGTATGTAAAGTATCCGATTAACTACAATATAGAGGCTGTGAAGTCCCTGGTGAGAAGAGCTATGGCAAAGGGCTTTTACGAGGGGGTGAACCTTTCTCTTTCTTATTGCGACGACTGCGGACATGAAGAACTGGATATGGATGTGTGTCCGGAGTGCGGCAGTAAAAACCTGACAAAAATAGACCGAATGAATGGATATCTGTCTTATTCCCGTGTGAAGGGGGACACAAGGCTTAATGACGCCAAGATGGCGGAGATTGCAGAAAGGAAAAGTATGTAACATGCAGTACCATAACATTACAAAGGATGATATGCTCAACGGTGATGGGCTGCGGGTGGTTCTCTGGGTTGCCGGCTGTTCTCATGGATGCAGAGAGTGCCATAACCCTGTCACATGGGATCCCGATGGAGGAATCATATTTGACCATAATGCAAAGGAAGAAATTTTTGAGTATTTGAGAAGAGACTATATAAGAGGTATTACGTACAGCGGAGGTGACCCGTTGCTTCTCTCCAACAGATCCGGCATTACGGCATTGGCGGAGGAGATAAAGGGAGAATTTCCGGATAAAACCCAGTGGCTTTACACAGGGTATGAGTGGGATGATGTCAAAAATCTGCCGGTTATGAAATATCTTGATGTAGTAGTGGATGGAAGGTTTGAAGTGGATTTAAAAGACACAAAACTGCACTGGAAGGGTAGTGCAAATCAAAAAGTAATTAATGTACAGCAGAGCCTTAAGGGCAGTACAGTTGTGCTGCACGATGAGTAAAAGGAGATGAATATGCAGAGAATTGCAAAATTTCACAAAGTAAGCCTGGAGCAATTTAAGAATGATTGGACAGACACTTTTGGATTGGAAGATGAAGAGACACTTCGAAATATATATGAAGGAATCAAGCTGCCCAAAAGAGCCACTTCTGGTTCGGCGGGCTATGATTTTTATGCACCGGTGCACTTGGTATTAAAACCCGGTGAGACAGTAAAAGTTCCCACGGGTATTCGTGCAGAGATGGAAGAAGGCTGGGTCTTGAAATGTTACCCCAGAAGCGGACTTGCATTCAAATACAGACTGCAGATGAATAATACTGTGGGAATCATTGACAGTGACTATTATTACTCTGACAATGAGGGACACATTTTTTCCAAAATGACCAACGACACAAAAGAGGATAAGACAGTAGACATCAGCAGCGGAGAAGGTTTCATGCAGGGCATATTCGTAGAATATGGAATTACAGTAGATGACGATGCCACAGAAATCAGAAATGGAGGTTTTGGAAGCACAACCCGTACCGTAAGCTAAATGCACCAGGAAGTTAGTTCCCGGATTAATAAGAATATTTTCAGCTTTTGAGATTTGCCATAGGATCAATTATCCTATGGCTTTTTGTTTGCCCGCAGCTCGCTGCAATCATGCATCACAAACTTTGGTAAAAATATGGTTACTTCTATGGTATTGATGACGATATTAGTAAATGGTATTCGTTTCTGGAGACTGTATAAATTATGAAAATAGAATAAAAATATATAGGATACAGAGGCAGTCATGTATATCGTGTTTCTTATAAAAAATATGAATAACACAATAAACCTGCCATATGAAAAGGAGAGGATCTAAATTATGTTGCAAAAAGGAAAGAAACGGGTAATTACCCCTAAAATGAGAGAGTGCTTCGCCGTCTACCTGCGAGAACAGGAGAAAAGCGTTTCCACCATTGAACTCTATCAGCGCAGTCTTTCTTCACTATGCAAATTTCTTGGCGGTGAGCCGGTCACAAAAAGTGTCTTGATCAAGTGGAAAGAGACCCTGACACAGCAATACGCAGCGACAACAGTCAATACTATGCTGGCTGGAGTCAACGCCTTTTTGAACTTTGTCAGTTGGATTGACTGTAAGGTAAAACCCCTGAAAATACAGAGAAGTTTGTTTTGCAGGGAGGAAAAGGAGCTTACGCGGGAAGAATATCTGCGTCTGGTACAAGCGGCCAAAAGAGAGGGTAATGAGCGCCTCTGCCTTGTTTTACAAACCATCTGTGCCACAGGAATCCGAGTTTCTGAACTGCAGTTTATCACCATAGAAGCGGCACACATGGGACGGGCGGTCGTAAACTGCAAGGGCAAAACACGTACCATCCTTCTGCCTAAAAAGCTCTGCCATACCTTGATTGCATATACTCGGAAACAGCAGAGAACCTCAGGGATGGTTTTTATCACAAAAACGGGAAAACCACTTGACCGCTCCAATATCTGGCGAGATATGAAAGGCATTTGTGCAAGCGCAGACGTAGCGCCGGAGAAAGTATTTCCCCACAATCTTCGACACTTGTTTGCACGAACTTACTATAAGCTGGAAAAAGATCTGTTTCGGCTGGCGGATATACTCGGCCACTCCAACGTAAATACCACCCGAATTTATACTATGGAGAGCGGTACTATTCACGCACGTCAGATTGACCGTATGCGGCTGGCTATCACATAATTTCTATTTTGTTGTAGCATGAGTTGCCATTCGACCAATATTTACATAATACTATACCATTTGATATAGAAATAGCAAGCATTTTTATATGAATTAATAACAGTATCCAATCTGTATCAATCATAATTAGAAATTTATGCATGAAGATAAAGCCGGTGGGAGCTATATTTTCCAGCCGGCCTGATTGCTGTGCCTTTTTATATTTTTTATATTCTCCGCCAGCGAAAAGCTGCATTTATTACGCAGGAACTACAACAAAATAGAAATTATGATGTGATTCATGCTGCAAAAAGGATGCATGAGAATAATTCAATTGACATAATGTGAGAAGAGGCGAAATATTTATGGAATCAGTTGCTGCGCTTTTGCAGAATTACCTCGACAATGTGATTAACGATCCTGAACATGCATATTTGGATTTGAGGCAGCTGCCGGAGGAATTTCGGGAGTTTGGGGAAGGCCTTGTCTATTTTTCTAAGTGTGCCATTGAAACAGCCGGTTTGGTAAAAGAGCACGCTTTTATGTTCAATGATATAAGCTCTCAAAAGAGGCGTCTTTATGATCTGCAGGTTGCCGCATATACAGATGATCTGACACAATTATTTAACCGCCGTTATGGTATGAAGACACTAAATGAGTGGCTCGGCGACAACAGATTATTCATCCTTTGCTTTGCTGATATTGATAATCTTAAATACGTAAACGATCAGTTCGGCCACTGTGAAGGAGATAAGTATATTATAGCGGTTGCCGATATATTGCGCGGTTTTTCACAAGAAGCTGTTCTTTGCCGCATAGGTGGAGATGAGTTTATGATTCTGGCACAAGACTGGAGCGGTGACAGCGCTAACGAACAGATGGAGATGTTGAGGAATAGAGTGATAAACTGCGAACATATAAGCGGCCGTCATTACTACCGCAATATTAGTTACGGTATTGTTGAGATCCGCACAGATAATACTCTGTCAGCCAGTGATATATTAAGTATTGCAGACGAGAAAATGTACGAGTATAAGCGTGTACATCATAAAGGCAGAGCAAGAAATAAGAGGAATTAAGAAGAAGCAAATGAAAGATCAAAATCATAAAAAAGCCATTATTTTGATTCCAGCCTTTGAACCTGATCAGAGCCTCCTATCTTATGTGAATGCGTTACAGGAACATGGCCTTTTGGATATTATTATTGTAGATGACGGCTCCGGTCCCTATTTTCTGCTTTCAGAATTCATCAAAGAGGATGGTGTATGGAGGCTTCGCAAAGAGGGTGAAAAAGATAATACATGGAAGCTGGGTCTGGTGCAGACCCCTCAGAGCTTTTACAATCCGGACTTGTTTCAGTTTAACCTTTTCGCGGAAGGAATTATTCCAAATGAGCAGGATTTCTTTTCGAAAGAGGTCAATGTTCTGCGGAACGCATCCAATGCGGCGGCTTATACTGGAAGCAATGCAGTGATTTCCCGTCAGGCAATGGAAGACATTGAGGGTTTCCCGTTGAAAACCATTACGGAAGATTTTGAGACGAGCATACGATTACAGCAGGCCGGCTACATTACATATGCAACGGAAGAAGTTCAGGCGGCCGGCCTGACCACGACAATGATTCCCGATATGATTAAGCAGAGGGTCAGGTGGGCACGAGGTGTTTTACAAAGTCTGCAGAACACCGGGGCCATCTTCTCAAAAAAGTTTTCCTCCTCAGCCAGGGTTACTTATTTAAACAGTTTTCTGTATTGGTGGTCTTTTTTTAACCGGTTGGTTTTTATTATGGCCCCTATTTTGTTTGCCCTGTTTGATTTTCAGATTGTCAATACAAAGTTCTGGAACATTGTAATTTTTTGGCTGCCCCCCTATTTATGTTATGGCAGGGCAATGCGCTATCTGTCCAGCGACATCAGAACCCAGCACTGGAGCCAAGTGGTGGATACGATTTTCATGCCTTATCTGATTCTTCCAGTGTTGCTTGAAACTTTGCATATCCATGAGAAGAAGTTTAAAGTAACGAATAAAGAGAAAGAGGCAGGCAAAGACAGGCCGTATGATTTTTGGTATGCCATCCCCCATATTCTTTTACTGGCGCTGTCAATCATTGCTATGTTTCGTTTTGTTCATGAAAAATACGGCTGGACCCTTTTTTACAGCAGCATTATTATTTTTTGGCTGGCCTACAACATTGTTTCTCTGTGCTATGCTATTTTTTTTATGCTTGGACGACGCGCTTATCGACGGTCTGAGCGCATTCAGGCAAGTGAGACTGTGTATATTCGATATAAGAACCAAAGCTATCAAGCGGTGACGGGGGATGTGTCTGAGCAAGGCATCTCATTTTATGCCTCCTCCCCAATTTATCTGCCGGAGAAAGATGTGATTCAAATAGTTATTGAAACCGAGCGTTATAAGGCAAGGCTGGAAGGCTCCATCGTTTACGTGAGACAGGAGAAAGAGGTATGGCGTTACTCTGCCACAGTTACACCGCTGGACGAGACTGATAAACGTCAATATATGCAGATTATATATGACCGTCTTCATTCTCTGCCGAAAAAGATTGACCCCTGGGTGACATTTTATGACGACATGCTCCGCAACATAAGAAAGCGTGTGACAAGTCCCTTTATGAAAAAAAGAAGTAGGAGGACGTTGAAATGACAATTATATTTAGGGTTGTTTTTACACTGTTGTTAGCATGTTCTTTTCTTGGCTATATGCTGCTGACCCGAAAGGTGATTGGGATGAGATGGGAGTTTATCCCCGTATTCGTTTTTTCGGCAGTGGCCTGTATGGTCTATTTTTGCGGCTTAGCGCATATCCTCTTTGCCGGCTCTATTGTGGTCATGGCGGCAGGCCTAACCGCCTCTGGGATTCTTTTGGTGCAGCGCCTGAAAAGAAAACCGCCTTTTAAGATTTCATTTTCTCTGTTTCACTTTTTTTGGATTGGAGGCGTTCTGCTATTCTTTTCACTGCTGCTGCGAAGTGAATTAATACATTATGACAATTTTTCCCACTGGGCTATCGTGGTGAAGCAGATGCTCAGCACCAATATGTTTCCCACGGCGGATTCTCAGCTAATCGACTTTAAAAATTATCCCCTTGGCATATCCGCATTCCTATATTATGTCTGCCGTTTTGTGGGTCATGATCAGCAGGTTATGCTTGTGGCCCAGGGGATGCTGATTTTTTCTTGTTTTTATGCCATGTTTGGCATTATATCCGAGAAAAAAAGATTTTTGTTGTATGCTTTTTTAGGACTGGGCTGTGCTTCCCTTTCTCTTTTTAATATTACCATCCGCATCAATAATTTATTGGTGGATTTTTTGCTGCCAATCTATACATTGGCTATTTTTGCGATGGCATATTATTACCGTGCAGACCATAAGAGGGCTTTTATCAGTGTTTTACCTCTTGCAGGTCTGTTGACTGTCACCAAGAGTACAGGTATTATTTTTGCGGTAATTGGTCTGCTTTTTTTATTATATATGGTGTTTTCGCATGGAGGGGCAACAGCAAAACGGCGTATTTTGGCTTTTTCCGTTATCACATTGCTTGTGGCAGTTTTGCCATATATAGGATGGTCATGGCGTATGAACACAGATTTGAACGGTGTGACAAATAAGTTTGACATTCAAAATATGCCGGAAGAAAAAACAGCTGTACAGGTACAGAAAATTGTAACGTTGTTTCTCCGCTCCAGTACGGACATCACAACAAGATCCGCGATGGGAATCCTTGCATTCAACCTTGTGGCTATTGCGGCAATCATTTTCAATGCATTTGTGCTGAAAAAGAAATGGAGGCTATGGAAGGCGCTCATTGCGCTTGACGCTGTACTGGTTCTGTACTATGTGGGCATTTTAGGTTTGTATATTTTTTCGATGCCTCTGGACGAGGCACTTTGGCTGGCTGGATTTGAGCGGTACACCTCCAGCATCGTTGTACTTTTTGCAGGAGGACTGGTTCTTACTGCCACGGTTGATATTGAGAATTCATTTTACTACAGAGTTGGACAGATGCCTGACGGACATGCATTTTACGATGCAAAAAGCAAGCGCCTCTATCAACAGGGTGTCCTGGTTTGCATGGCGCTTGCAATTACTCTGCTTCTGTCGGAGTATAACGGCATTCTTTCGACTATACAAAGCTATAATACCTCGCTGCCGCATAAGATTAAAATAGTGACAGGAGACCGCTGGTATGGAAATGGTAAGGAGGATGAAAGCAGATATCTTTTTTATGCGCCGGACAAAGACGCACAGGTTACCAATTTTTACATGCAATATGCAGGACGGTATTTTCTATATGCACCCAAGGTGGATGGCATTTGCCTGTTCTATGAGGACAATATGGAAAACTTATTGAGCAGCTATGATTATCTGATTATAGTGGAAAGCGATACCAGTGCGCGGTATTTGCTTCGAAAGCATTATGGTGTGACTGGGAAGGAGGGAATTTACAGGATTGTAAGCAGGGAAGGGCAGGCAGTGCTTATCTTGGAGGGAAGCGGGGGAAAGTAATCGAATGAAACGGCATAATTACCGATTCTATGTTTACAAACATATCTCAACGGTCATTTTCATTGCTGCAACAGGAATTCTGGCGCTGAGCAGTTGGCGTGGGATAGAGAGAGGGTGGATGATGAAATATCAGGAAAAAGAAACCAGAAACTTTGTGAAGCAGCTGGGCCCGGGGTTGAATTGGGGCAACACCCTGGATACACATGACCTCCACCTTGAGACAAAAAACCCCTCTGATTTTGAAACATATTGGGGAAATCCGGTTACAACCAGGGAAATGATCAAAGATATCAAACAAACAGGTTTTGATGTGCTGCGTATTCCTGTCACTTGGCAGGAACATATGGATGAAAATGATCATATAGAAAAGGCCTGGCTTAACCGTGTCGCTCAGGTGGTGGATTATGGCTTAGAGGCAGGTATGTATGTGATTATCAATGCACATCATGACAGCTGGTATATGCCTGATGATGTACATTTGCCAACGGCAGTTGAGAAGACACGGCATCTGTGGAGCCAGCTTGCTCAGCGTTTTCAGGCATATGACCAAAGACTTTTATTTGAAGGCATGAATGAACCACGCCTGATTGGAGAAATCGAGGAATGGAGCGGGGGCACCCCACGTTCACGGGAAATAGTCAATATATTAAACGCAGTTTTTGTGCGCACCATTCGCGAGAGCGGCGGAGAAAACAATGACAGGTACCTGATTCTTTCTACCTATTGTGCAAAGACATATAGGGAGGTATTACAGGATTTTCAATTTCCTGAGGGGAGCAGACTTATTTTATCGGTACATTTTTATTCCCCATATGACTTTTCTTTAAACATACAGGGGCCGCCTGGGTTTGACCCTAAAGACCCGCTGGACACAAAAGAGATGGACCAGATGTTTGAGGACCTGGATCGATTTTTTATAAGTAAGGGTATGCCTGTCATAATCACAGAATTTGGCGCCGTCGATAAACAAAACGAACGGCAGCGTACAGCTTGGGCCCGCTATGTCAGAGGAAAAGCAAAAAAACTTGGGATCGCCTGTATCTGGTGGGATGCCGGTTCGGGTGAAAAGACAGGCAGGCCGTTCCCACTTTATGACAGGTATACCCGCCAATGGCTGTTTCCTGATTTGACGGAAGCGTTAACCGAATAGAAGCTAATTTTTTTTAAAGGCTCATTCCCCTTTTAAGAATAATCTGGAAAGTTCTGGGTATTATATCCATAGAATATCAGGCGATAAGAAAGGATTAAATATTCTATGGTAAAGAAAGAAAAAGGAAAGGTAGGCAGTTCTTTCCAGGAAAATATTGAATATATGAATCAGGTTCTGCCTGTAGGGGAAAGTTTTGATGTGCTTCGGCGGGATATTATAATCGGAGGAAGGCAGGCTTCCTTCTATTTTATTAACGGGTTTATGAAAGACGAGACTATGCAGAAGATTATGGCTTCTTTTTTAGGTGTGAAGGATAGGGAAATGCCAAAAGATGCCACTTCATTTTCTCAAAAATATATATCTTATGATTCGGTGGATATTATTTCCAACTTCGATCAGGTGATAAAAAATGTTCTGTCCGGAATTACCTGTCTCTTTATTGAAGGGTATGAGGTCTGCATTGCTATTGACTGCCGTACCTATCCAGCCAGGAGTGTGGAGGAGCCGGAAAAGGATAAATCCTTACATGGCTCCAGGGACGGCTTTGTAGAAACAATTGTATGTAATACAGCGATGATACGGAGACGTATCAGGGATCCTCACCTGATTATGGAGATGGTGGAGGCAGGCAATACTACCAGAACGGATATTGCAATCTGCTATATGTCTGACCGTGTGGACGAGGAGCTGCTGAAAAATATAGAAAGCCGCATCAATCAGCTTCAGATAGACGATTTGCGGATGAACCAGCAGACACTGGCAGAGGAGATGTTCAAAAGAAAATGGTTTAATCCTTTTCCAAAATTCAAATTTACAGAAAGACCGGACACAGCGGTGGCGTGCCTTTTGGAGGGAAAGGTTGTAATTCTGGTAGATAATTCTCCTTCGGCGATGATCCTGCCTACTTCTATTCTGGATATGATTGAGGAGGCCAATGATTATTATTTTCCTACAGTGACAGGGGTTTACTTAAAGTTTACCAGAGTATTGATTACAATTCTCACCATGTTTTTAACCCCGACGTTTATGCTGTTTATGCAGAATCCCGGCTGGCTTCCAGATATATTTAGCTTTGTGGCTGTTAAGGACACTATTAATATTCCTTTAATATTTCAGTTTCTGATACTGGAGCTGTCTATCGACGGACTGCGGCTTGCGGCATTGAATACACCGAGTATGCTCAGCACGCCTTTAAGTGTAATTGCAGGCCTTGTTATGGGTGAGTTTTCTGTACAGTCGGGCTGGTTTAATGCGGAGGTAATGCTGTATATGGCCTTTGTGGCGGTTGCCAACTATACTCAGCCTAACTTTGAACTCGGTTACGCATTGAAGTTTATGCGGCTTTTGCTCCTGATACTGACAGCTTGTTTGAATTTACCCGGGTTCATTATCGGTTGTATTTTGATTCTATGCTTCCTTGCATTCAATAAAACACTGTCCGGCAGGAACTATCTGAATGTAAAATTGCGGTGATGGAGAGCTTTAAATACACCTTTTTCTCCACGCAGACAAAAAGATTTTGCGCAAAGGAGAAAAAGGTGGTATGATAAAAAAAATGAACTGAAGAACAGGAGGACGGGGATGAGAGAATTTGTAATTTCAGTAAACAGCACTGTTGATTTGCCGAAAGAGTGGCTTGAGGAGAGGGATGTCCAGGTAATTCCTTTAAAATATACAATTGCTGGAGAGACCTATACTGATATGGAGGGTCTGACCAGCAAGGAGTTTTTTACAAAACTGCGGGAAGGACAGATGTCAGTTACATCCCAGGTTAACCCTGAAGAGGCAAAGGTTGCTCTGGAGCCGTTTTTAAAAGAAGGAAAGGATGTGCTTCATCTGGGATTTTCTTCCGCATTAAGTGGTACATATAATAGTATGAGAATTGCGGGGGAAGAACTGGCAGATGAGTATCCCGAGGCAAAGGTTATTGTTATTGACACATTGTGTGCCTGCCTTGGCGAAGGGCTCCTCCTTTATAAAGTACTGCAGCTAAGAGATGCGGGAAAGAATATTGATGAGATTGCAGAGTGGGTGGAAGAGAACAAGCTTCATATCTGTCACAATGTCACTGTGGATGATTTGAATCACCTGCACCGCGGCGGCAGGGTGTCAAAGGCAACTGCAGTTGTAGGGACTCTGGTACAGATTAAGCCCATTATCCATATGGACAATGCGGGTGCTCTGCAGGTAATCGGAAAAGAGCGGGGGCGTAAAAGGTCTCTGAACAAGATTATAGACATGGCAGTGGAACAGTCCAAAGGCTGGGAAAACGATATGATTATGGTTACACACGGCGATTGCATAGAAGACGCCGAGTACGTGGCAAAGCTCGCAAAAGAGAAGCTGGGAGCAAAAGACGTTTTGGTTAACAATATAGGTACAGTAATCGGAAGCCATACAGGTCCCGGTGTCGTTGCACTTTTCTTTATGGGAAATGAGCGGTAAAAGACAAAATGTAACAGTTCAGCCATATGAATTTTCGGCAGCATATGCATACGAAAGCAAGCTTTCTCCTGCCTACACTGTCGAAGATTCGCATGGCTGAACTGTTACCAATTAATTGAGTTTTATAGGAAAACATATTGACATTTATTTCGGGATATGATAAATTAAACAGTGCGTAAAGCAAAAAAGAAAGTAGAGTGTCCACTCTCACCATAGCACAAACGGGTGACTATTGGTTTGATATTGATGCATTTACATGTTTTTTATTGTAAAGTGTGTATGTCAAGATACGGGTGGATAATGTTCACTCGTTTTTTTATGTGAAAGAAAGCTACAATTCTTATTTTTAAATTTGTTTTCGCGGAAAGAACCTGAAAAGAATTCATTTGACGGAGGTATACGACAATTAGCGATTTAATGATTAATGAGCAGATCAAGGACAAGGAAGTTCGATTGGTCAGTGAGGATGGGGAACAATTAGGAATCATGTCATCCAGAGAGGCCCTGAAGAAGGCTATGGATGCAGAGCTTGATTTGGTGAAGATCGCACCGATGGCAAAGCCGCCGGTCTGCAAGATTATTGATTATGGGAAATACAGGTATGAGCAGACACGCAGAGAAAAAGAGGCTAAGAAAAAGCAGAAGACTGTTGAGTTAAAGGAAGTACGTTTATCACCGAATATTGATACCAATGACTTGAATACAAAGGTCAACAATGCAAAGAAGTTTATTGCCAAAGGTAATAAAGTGAAGGTAACTTTGCGTTTCCGTGGAAGAGAGATGGCGCATGTACAGCAGAGCAGACATATTTTAGACGACTTTGCTGCTTTACTGGAGGACGTCGCGTCTATCGAAAAGCCGGCGAAGTTAGAAGGCCGAAATATGAGCATGGTTTTAACTGAAAAACGTTAAAAATAAATCATTACGGGCGCTTTTAGCTCCCAGTAATCACACAATGAAGGAGGAACTTATCATGCCAAAAATCAAAACAAATAGAGCGGCAGCAAAACGTTTCAAAGTAACAGGTACAGGAAAGCTGAAAAGAAATAAAGCATACAAGAGCCATATCTTAACCAAGAAGTCTACTAAGAGAAAAAGAAATCTCAGACATCCGGCTATTACAGATGCTACAAATGTAAAAAACATGAAGAAAGTATTACCATATCTGTAAGATTTGGAAATTGATAAGGAGGATTAGGAAATGGCAAGAATTAAAGGCGGAATGAACGCTAAGAAAAAACATAACAGAACTTTGAAATTGGCAAAAGGATACAGGGGAGCACGCTCTAAACAGTATAGAGTTGCAAAGCAGTCTGTCATGAGAGCTCTTACCTCTTCTTATGCAGGGAGAAAACAGCGCAAACGTCAGATGAGACAGCTGTGGATTGCACGTATCAACGCAGCTGCAAGAATGAACGGGCTTTCCTACAGCAAGTTTATGTATGGATTGAAACAGGCTGATATTGATGTAAACAGAAAAATGCTGGCAGAACTTGCAGTGAGTGACAAAGAAGGATTTGCCACACTGGCAGAGCTTGCAAAAGAAAAGATTGCATAATAAAGGCTGACTGTTACAAAACATGTAAAAAGATATAAAAATATGTTGACATTTGGAAAAATAAATAGTAAGATATCGTTTGTGGCGTGTGATTGAGGAGCCTCTTTCACCGCCGGAAATGCGGAAGTGTCGGAACTGGCAGACGAGCAAGACTAAGGATCTTGTGAGCAATGCGCTCGTGAGGGTTCAAGTCCCTTCTTCCGCATCAGAAGATTAGGTCAAAATAGATGCAGGGCTGAAAAAGCCAGTGTTTATGCGGCCTGACGAGGGTTTTGAATGAAAAATTCAAGACCCTCGTTTTTCATAGATGCACCCTGCTTTTTAACAAGAAAGCGGGGTGTTTCTCGTTTTTGGCGGGAATCAGTCCGGAAAACAAATAAAGCTCATATATCTGATAGGTAACTTTAAATAGATGTGTTCTTGGTTATAGAAAAACACAACCGTTCTTTGCGCTCAAAATTTAAGAAAAAGGATTACCCCACGAAGATGAATTGCAAACCATGTATTTTGCGTTGAGATTAGCACACATTCCTATAAAAAACATTCAAAACGGAAACACAAAACAATCGTTTCCTATATAATGGCCGATTCATTTAGGAAATGTTCACGCTTAATTTACGATTCAGCCGCCCGTCATTTATTGAGCCCCCAAAACCTTACATGCAATGTAAGTGTTTTTCATCGTCTTGCTCCGTTATAATAAAATCAAAAGCAAAGGAGGTTGTTTTTATGAAACAGGCAATTCTGGAGATCGAATCTCTGCGAAAATATTATGGCAGACAGGAAAATCAAACAAAAGCTCTGGACGGCATCTCATTTACGGTGATGCCCGGTGAATACCTTGGCATTATGGGTGCCAGCGGATCGGGAAAATCCACACTGCTCAACTGTATCGCCACAGTCATTCGCCCTACGGCGGGACATATTTTGATGGACGGTGTGGAAGTTAGTGCGCTCAAAGGCAGTAAGCTGGCAGATTACCGAGGAAAAGAAATCGGATATTTATTTCAGAACTTTGAGTTGCTGGACAATCTTACAGGTCAGGAGAATATCCTTTTGCCTCTCGGCATCCATGGTGTGACTGAAAAAGAGGGAAATAAGCGCCTGCGGGAGCTCGCGGAATATCTCGAAATCACCGGTGTAATGAATAAATTTCCCTCTCAGATGTCCGGAGGCCAAAAACAGCGAGTGGCTGCGGCCCGGGCGCTGATTCTGAATCCCCAAATCATTCTGGCAGACGAACCCACCGGCGCACTGGACACCAAAAATGCTCGTGTTTTGATGGAAAAGCTGGCCGGCCTCAACCGAATGCAGCAGACCACGATTCTAATGGTTACACACGACTCCAACGCGGCAAGCTACTGCAGCCGGATTCTGTTTATTCAGGACGGCGTCATTTTTCATGAACTGCGCAGAAAAGTACCGAATGAGACACGGGAGCAGTTTTACGAGCGCATCCTTGCAGTCATGGCACAACTGGGGGGAGGGAGCGCAAATGTTCTTTAACCTGGTACGCCGCAACAGCAAACGTAACCGGCGGGAAAACGGGCTTTTTTTCTTTTCGCTCTTAGCAGCTATCGTGGCCTTTTACATCATCCTCTCGCTGCCGAATCAGGACATTATGGGTTTTCTCCGGGAGATGGAGAGCGGTGCTGTGGATAGGCTTTTAAGCTTAATTCCCGCCTTTTATGCTGTAACGCTGTTCATTCTTTTCTTCCTCATTTATTTTGCAAGCAGGTACCAGCTGGAACGCCGAAGCCATGAGCTTGGCATGTACCTGATGATGGGGATGCGCCGTACCAAGCTGTTCACGATGCTGCTGGCTGAAGATCTGTGGAGCAGCCTTGTATCCATAGTCGTCGGTATCCCGGTGGCGATACTTCTTTCTGAGGTTATAAGCCTTGTTACTGCGCGGGCGGTGGGCATGGGGATTCTGGGACACCAGTCCGCCGTTTCTCTCTCAGCTATTTTTTGGACGATAGCGGGGTTTGTGCTCATTAAGTTGGCTGCATTTCTTCTGCTCAGCGGCAAATTTGCATCCAAAGAGATTGGCGCTCTGCTTTCTCCCACCCCGGAAGGCGCAAAAAGGCAGCGTCCGGCAGTCCTGTATCGAATTGCGCTGGCTTTGGGTGTGCTGCTTTTGGCGGCGGCCTACCTGCTGGCAATCAGCGGCGAAGCATGGTATTCGTTGGCTGTTATGGGAATAACTTTAGCGTTTGGAATCGCAGGAACGCTGTTGCTTTTCTATGGCCTGCGAACGGTACTGGGCATGTTGGCACAGCGCCAGAGTGGCAAATCCGGGCTGGGAGTGTTCACGTTCCGCCAACTTCAGGAGAATGTAATTGGTCAGCCGCTTTCCCTTGCGGTCAGCTCTCTTTTAATTCTTGCAGCACTTTGCTGCTTCGGGTACGGTGCTTCCATGACCTTGTATTACGGTAGCAACGATACCCATACGCTGGATTACACCTTTCAAAATTCAGAAAATCCATCGGAACTTCCGGAAAAGCTGAAAAGCGCTGGATTGGAGGAGTACTTTGCATCTGTTTTTGATATGAGAATTGGACAAATGCGCAGTGAGAGTAACGATCCGGCAGAAGCAATTCATATGGATGAGATGCTGGAACTGATCGAGCAGCAGGCAGATTCTTCTGCAAGGTCAGATCTTTTAAATGCGTACAGCAATATTGACAATCCGTATGTTATCTCTCTTTCGGGCTATAATCAGCTTTTGGCGGCGGCAGGCGAGCCTCCAATCACACTGAATAACAATCAGGCAGCTCTTTATGGCTACGATTCTTTTACCAACAGAGAAAAAGCGGAACTGATAAACCATGTCCTTTCGCAGGAGCCGGAAATAGTAGCAAATGGAGAGCGCCTCCAATTAACAGGTACCATACAGACCAGAAATCCTGTAACAGACCGCGCGATAACGCTTTACTTTGCCCTCATCGTTCCGGATGAGACCTTTGACCGATTGGCAGAGGAAAGGTACACCCACTACTGGGATGCGACCTTGTCTCCCGGGTTTGTGCAGGAGAACGGGAGGATGCAAGCCATTCAGCAGATTAACCACAAGCTGGATGCAACGGATATTCACTATGAAAGCTACCTGCAAAGCATGGGACGGCAGCTATTTTATCAGGTGGCATCCAGCTATCTTACACTGTACCTTGCGGTCATTTTCCTCATCATCGCGAATACCGTCATTGGCATGCAATTCCTAACGCAGCAGCGCAAGACGGGGCGGCGCTACCGCACGCTGGTACGACTGGGCAGTCATTATGAGGCGATTTGTCTCTCTGCAAATCGTCAAATCCGCTGGTTTTTTGCTTTGCCAATAGTCGTTGCAGCAGTGGGAAGTGTGTTCGGCGTTCGGGCACTATTCTCCGGATTCCTGCCGCCGGATCTGGCCGAAAACATCCATGGGCTCTATCGCATCGCTTTTGTGATACTTTTCCTGCTTTGTGTGGTAGAATACGGATATATGCTTGTTGTGACACGAGCCAGCTCAAAGTATATCCTGACACGTATGGAAGCAGGTCGAGAAGAATAAAGAAAGGAGGGAGCCGCCATAAAGAAGATTGTTATTGTAGAAGATGAGCCTTTTATGCGGGAGGAACTGCGTGAGATTTTTGAGAAAGAGGGATACCCAGTCGTTTGTATTGCAGAATTTGGCCATGTAACGGATGATATTCTGCAGGCGGCTCCCGGCCTTGTATTACTGGATATCAATTTACCCGGAATCAGCGGTTTTGAGATTTGTCGGGAGCTGAAGCGGAAAGCAATGCTGCCGGTGTTGGTGCTAACCTCCCGTGATCAGATGAAGGACGAGCTTCATGCGCTGAATTTGGGTGCGGATGAATACCTGACAAAGCCCTGCCGAAAGGAACGACTGCTTGCCCGTGCTGCCAATCTGCTGCGCCGGTATGAGGGGCGCGGACATCTGCGTCCCGGTAAGGACTTTTTACTGGATAGCCAGACCTATACGCTGTATATCCACGATCAATCTGTGGTGCTTCCACAGAATCAGGGTAAATTGCTGGCGGCTTTTTTAGCGCACCCTGATGAGCTTGTAACGAAAGAAACACTCTGCATGGCGCTATGGGGAACAACCGAATATATTGATGAAAATGCTTTGCAGGTGAATTTGACCCGGCTGAAAAAGACAATGAAAGAACTGGAAATGGTACAGCAGATCGAGACGGTGCGCGGACTTGGCTATCGACTGACAGCGGAGGAGAAAATAGATGATGAATAATCTCCTGCATACATTAAAAAAATATGCTGTCTGGTTTCTGCTCCCTATGGGGCTTAATCTTCTGTACGCTCTGGCTTTGTGGCTTTCAGACAGCGATGCGTTTCACCGGCTTTGGCTTATGCTTGTATTCGGTTCGCTGCTGCTGTTTTCAATAGCACTTCTTTTTGCCTGCCGTTTGGAAAAACGGCGCGAAAAAACTTTTCTGGAGTTTCTCAATCACCCGGACGAAATTACCGAAGCGAACCTGTTGCGGTTGGTGGGCAGGCGGGACGGTGAGCTTGTCCATCACATCGGGGTTCTGCTGCGGGAAAATGAGCAAGCGAACCGGACTTTGATGACACAGGTGAATGACTATGAGGAATATGTGGAATCTTGGGCACACGAGATCAAAACGCCGCTTTCCCTTCTGACCTTTCTGCTGGACAACCGCAGAGATGAATTGCCGCTCGCTGTCTATCAACGGCTCGATTATGTACGTGCACAGATGCAGGGATTTGTAGAGCAGATGCTCTACTATGCAAGGCTCAAGAGCAGACAAAAGGATTATCTGTTTGAATCGCTATCCCTTATAGAATGCTGCGAGGAAGCATTGGAGAACTACCAACCGCTGCTGAATGAACGAGGCTTTCGAATCACCAAAGAATTGCCCCGGCTCTTTATCCTTTCAGACCGCCGGGGATTGCTGTTCATCATCAATCAGATTCTCAGTAATGCCGTCACGTATACGCAAAATACAGAAGTACCGGAACTGCATCTAACCGCAGAACAAACTGAACGGTCCGTCATTCTTCGCATCAGGGATAATGGAATCGGGGTGCAACCATGGGATTTACCATTTCTGTTTGAAAAAGGCTTTACCGGTGATACTGGTAAAGCCCGAAAAAAGGCAACCGGCATGGGATTGTATCTCGCGAATGAAATGGCAAAAGCTTTGAAAATTGAGCTGGAGGTCTGCTCACAGCCCCAGAAAGGCTTTGAGATGATTGTTCTCTTCCCAACGATTGATTCTTAGATTAAAGGGTAAGACTACCCTCTTCGACTTGCGGAAAAGCAACATATATGGAAACCAAAAGGCGTCTAAAGAGCAAATCACAGCTTTCCTGCATAAAGCATAGGCGACTTGAATGTTTATGAGGCCTGACGAGGGTTTTGAATGAAAAATCCAAGACCCTCGTTTTTCATAGATGCACCCTACTTTTTTAGAAGAAAGCGGGATGTTTCTTTTTTAGGCCGGAATCAGTCCGGCACACAATTTCATAAAGCAAATACCCTATGGGGCAATTTTAAGCGGCTGTGTTCTTCGTAACTGAAAAACACAGCCGCTTTTTTTGTTGCCTGAAATCATAAAGAAAGGATAGATGCACCGTGAAAAACGAACTGCAAACCCTGCGGTTATTCAGTCCCCTCTTTCCCCATATCTACAGAAAGAATGAGTGGGGCGATCTTGATAATTATCCGGAGGACTTAACCCTCGGTGAGGTTTTGGAATACGAGGATGAAATTCTCGCCCTCATTCAGAAAGAGGGACTCCCCGGCGAGGGTGACCGAGGCCTTGCTGTTTACCTCAATGATAATCTTAGCCAAAAGATATACAGCATCAATCCCTCAGTGGAGGAATGGAATGGCGAGCTGTGGGGCGTTACCGAGATACAAACCCACAGTACACTTTCTCCCTCCGAGCTTGCGGAGCTTACAGAATGGCTGTCCGGACAATTTTCAGACGGCTGGGGCGAGGGACTGGAGCAAAGGGAAATCGAAGTATATGACGGTGAGCTGTATGTCAGCTTTTGGGATAGCAGCAACCGCTTCTTTATCAAGTCGGAGGATAAGCTGAAAGGCAATCAGTTTTTCAGCTTTGGCATGACGATGGGAGGAATGTGCTAATGCCAAATCATGTTACCAATATTTTAAGAGTGTCCGGTGATCCGGAAAAGGTCAGGGCTATGTTCGAGGCCATCAAAAATGATGAAATCGGCCTCGGCAGCATCGATTTCAACAAGGTAATTCCTACGCCGGATAACATCTATCAGGGCAACCTCGGAAAAGAGGAATTCGCCAAGTACGGCAAGAACAACTGGCTGGACTGGAATACCGCTAATTGGGGAACCAAGTGGAACAGCTATGGCTATGATGTCGAGTATACCCCAAAGGAATTTGATGGCGAGCATATCGAATTCCAAACCGCATGGAGCTATCCTGACCCAATCATTGCAGCCTTGGCTAAACGGTACCCTGATCCCAGCTTTGAGGTGAAATGGGCAGATGAGGACTTCGGCTACAATGTCGGACGCAAAGAATTTGAAAACGGCGAGGAAATATTCAGCCATATCCCTCCCGGTGGTTCCAAGGAAGCACTGGAGCTGGCGGCTGAGGTTCACGGCTTGGATCTGGCCGATGAGGGCTACCTGTACAATGGGGAAACCGGCGAATATGAATATCATGATCCGGATGAGTCGATGTCACTAAAAATGTAAGTGATAATCGGCTCTTTTCTTTTCAGAGGGAGGTGATGGAATATCAATAGCTTTATCAGCTGGGTGGGCGGTAAAAAAGCCCTCCGCAATATTATTTATCGGCTCTTCCCCAAGGATTTCGGCAGATACATTGAAGTCTTTGGCGGCGGGGGCTGGGTGCTGTTCGGCAGGCCTCCTGACTGTAAGGGTATGGAGGTCTACAACGACTTTAACAGCAACCTGACCAACCTGTTCTACTGCGTAAAGAACAGGCCGTTGGCGTTCCTCAAGCAGCTGGGCTTCCTGCCCCTTAACTCACGATATGAATTCAATGTGCTACGCCGGTTCTTTGAAAAGGATGAATTCGATACCGAATATCTGCAGGAAGAACTGGAACTGGCGCAGCATAACCTCCCGCCGCCTGCATTTGAGGAACTTAAGGCTATCATGCTGGAGCAGGCAGAGCCAAGCGATGTGTGGCGAGCGGCTGCATTTTTCAAGCTCATCCGCTACAGCTACGGCAGCGGCTGCACCTCCTATGGCTGCCAGCCCTTTGATATCAGAAAGGTGTTCGCCGTTATCTGGGAGGCATCAAGGCGACTTGCAAACACGGTGGTGGAAAATAAAGACTTTGAGGCATTGATCCGGCAGTACGACCGTGATGATGCCTTTTTTTATTGTGATCCGCCCTATTACATGACCGAGGGTCACTATGCGGTGGAGTTCCTCAAAACCGACCATCAGCGGCTCCGGGATACGCTGGCAGGTTGCAAAGGGAAATGGATGGTTTCCTACAACGATTGTGAATTCATCCGGGAACTGTATCAGGATTACACCATCACCCCAGTCACCCGCCTGAACAATCTGGCGCAGCGGTATGACGGAGGCTGCGAGTACCCAGAAGTTATCATTACCAACTACGACCCCAAGGAACGGGAAAATGATATGTTCCAGATGAATCTGTTTGACCTTTGTTTTGGAGGTGAGGATGAAGATGACTGCGATTGAGAAAATGAGATGGGCAAAAGCCCTGCTGGAGGAAGAAAGCGGCGGCGCATATGAGCTTGTAGTCGGCAATGTTCACGATGACCTGTATCTTCGATGTGGAGATCAAGTCAATGCGGGGCTGTATCTTTCTATGCTGCCGAACAGAGATACCGGCAAGTATGACTGTATTTTCAAGGGATACACCCGCATGAGCGGAGGCTATCGCAACGCCAAGGGAATGCAGAAGCTGGCTGACGAGTACAAGCAGGCTGCATATTTTCTCAGGGAGATGGAAATTGCCAACATTTCTCTGTCTGAGGATGAGCTTTCTGCCTTTGTATCAGAGTTGAAATCGGCAGAGAAACAACAAATCAACGCCCTGCAGATGGGGATGTAAAGGAGGATTGCACCATGAGAATCATTGAAACCAAGGGCAGGATTGCAGATAACGGCAACATCGTCCTGCCGCCCGATGTGTTGGAAACCATGTGTGTCACTGCCGGTGATACCGTGCATCTGGCGTACCTGTCCCATCACCCGGTAAAGGAGATTAACAGCTACGGGGAGTTTTTTCTCACCAAGGATGGTATCGATCATGTAACTGAACCGGTGGAAGCGCCGGAATTGGCAGAGCTGTCGGTGCCTCATGTGCTTTTGGAGGCGGCAGGGATTCCGCTGGATGACGATCTGGACATCCGCTGTGAGGACGGCGCTATCATCATCGGCAGTGCCGATCCCGTAAAGCAGCTGCCACCTCAGCTCATGGAGCTGTTCGACAGCCTCGGCGTGAGCTATGACACCATCCGCTGTGTGCTGGAGGGAGGTGCGGAGGATGAATAAGAAGCCCATCTACAAGCTGATGGACGGCAAAGGACGTGTGCTGATTCCCAAGGAACTGCGCACCGCCAGCGGCATGGATTACGGCGATATCGTGCGCCTTAATATATCCAACGGCATGGTCAGTGTACAAAAGGTGGATATCATCGAAATCGGCGACCAGTCTCCGGAGGCGGTGGAGGCCTATGTCCGTGCGGCGTTCAAGACTATGCCTGACGATACAAGACTTTCCCTCATTTCCGATCTGACTGCCCTACTGCAGCAGAAAAAGGAGGGCTAACGGATGGAAAGAAAATCTCTATTTACTGATAAAGACTGTTCGGCAACAGGCTTAAACTGCAGTATTCAGGGGGAAGTTGTCGTATTAAGTCAGGACACACCTGAAAGGCAGCTGTACTTCTGCCTATGCGGAAATGGGGCCGGTACCAATCCAAGCGGCTGTGCTGTATTTTTAGTATCGCTCCGTACCGGGGAGTTTGCCCTGAAAAAACGCAGTGAGGTCATCGGCATCCTTAAGCCAGAGCTTCTGCCGGACAGTGCCAAGCTGCAGCTCTCCCAAATCAGACCGGTGGGAGCGCTGGATTTAAAGAATTATGAGCCGAAATACAGTGGCTACAGCTTTCTGCCCGATGGCCGCTATGCTTCTGGCGTGTGGCTCTGCACCGAACAAGAAGCGCTGGATTATATGGAGATGCAGAAGCCATACCAGCATCGCATCATGATCTGCGACCGGGATGATTTTTGTGTGCTGGAGCTACAGGAGGGCAGGCTTCTCCATCCAACAGAGGAAGCAATGGAGGCCTTCCGGCAGGCCTCGGAGAACGGAGGTCTTACTATGACATAAAGGAGGCACAAGATCATGAGAAATATCCGGATGGAAAAGGATATCATCCTATACTACGGCAACCCTGCCGGTTATGTCAGCGGCGGCAAGGCGATGGTTGATCCCTTGTTCGAGTCGGAGGAACTGAAAGCCTTTCTTAGCCGCCAAAAGGATATCGGCGAGGTGAAATGGACGGACGGTGTGTATGACCACCTTGTGAATGGTCAGCGGGATAACCAAGAACTCACCCTGCTGAAAAGCTGCCGTGTATGGCAGCTAAAACCCGAATCGGATCTCCAGATGCGCTTCATCAGTCACGCTGATTTCTGTAAAGAGTTTGGAGAGCCGCAGATGTCCGATTATCAAACCGTCTATGACGGCGAAGTGGAAACCAACGATCTGGAGGCACTCTACACCAAATTCAATACAGCTCACCCTCCCGGTTATGTAGGGCATTCCCTGTCTATGTCGGATGTGCTGGAGCTGTACGATGAAAATGGCAGCAGCTTCTACTACTGCGACCGCTTCGGCTTTCAGGAAATCCACTTCAAGTCTCCGCCACAAACCCAGACCATGCAGCTCTAAATATAGGTCTTACTTTAAAATATTACAAAACAAGGAGGAAAGTTAGAATATGAACTCTAAAACAAAGAGGTTCTGTTCCATCGGATTGGCAATTTGTCTGATATGTTCCATGTTCGCAGGGAGCGCATATGCGACAAAGCTGATATTTACGGACAGTGTCAATCATTGGGCTGAGAAAGCTATCAACGAACTTGCAGACAAAGGAATCCTTTATGGTTATCCTGATGGCTTGGTTCACCCAGATGAACTTATAACAAGAGGTGAGTTTGCTTCTCTTGTTGCAAGAACAATGAAACTTCCCAATCCCGACAACGAAAATGTGGCCATTGTATTCAAGGATATTGCAGGGCATTTTGCAGAAAAGGATATCGAAGCACTGGTCATTGCAGGGATTATTGGAAAAGATGACTTCGGTGAAAGGTTCTGTCCGGATGAACCCATCACACGAATTGAAATGATTAGAATGCTGATAAAAGCAATTGGAAAGGGAGAGCATTCCAAAGACTGCTCCTGCAATACCGGGTTTGCTGATGACGATCTGCTCACAGAAGAACAGCGTAAGTATGTCTGTGCAGGAAAGCACTACTGCATCATTTGTGGATTTCCTGATGGCACGGTCAGACCCAACGATGTGGCTACCCGTGGTGAAGCTTTTGAGATGCTCGTAAGCACGGAGAAAGCAAAAGAACAGATAAAAGAGCAGGAAAGCAAGCCTCCGGTAGATAAGCCAGCAACTGGCGATTCCTCATCAAGCGGAGGCGGCTCCTCCACTGTCCCGGCTCCGCAGTTTAGCTTTATACTCCCTGCCAATGCATATAAAGGTGATGAAATTAAATTAGAACCAACAAGCCGCTATGTAAAAAGCGTGGTGTGGACAGTCAGAAAAGATGGTGTATCACTTGAACTGGATAAGGTTTTGAATGGTGTTCTTAATGAGAACGGAGGCTCTATCTCCTTTTTGGATACAGGCAATTTTGTGCTTACGGCTACAGCTGTTAATAGTCGTGGCAAGGAGATCAAACATGAACAGAGCATCCATATCTACCCTGTTATCACTACAGGGTTTTCGCTGCCTAAAACAGCTCACACTGATACAGCTGTTTCGGTAGATTTAAAAACAACAGATCTTGGCAGTAATCAGGTGATATGGACATTAAAGAAGGAAGGGTTAGAAATTGACCTTGCAGATGCTCTGAACGGTGAACTTGAAGCAGATGGAGGCATAGTGGTGTTTAAAAATAAGGGCAGCTATGTTCTCACCGCTTCTATTGCGGATGAATTGGGTAAAACTGTGTCAGCTTCACAAACAATCACCATATATCCCGTTGCACAAGTCAAAGTAACCCTACCAACAGTAAGTCATACGGATAAGACGGTAAACTTTTATTCAGAAGTAACAGATGCAGAAGATATGACTGTGGACTTTTCTCTCACCAGAAATGGAGAAACCGTGCAGATCACAGACTATGTTGAGGGAGATCTAAACGCGGGCAGCATTCGCTTTAAAGAAAAAGGTGTATATGCCCTTACAGTAATAGCCACAGACAAGACCGACCGAATATTTACAGATACCGCAAACATTACGGTATACCCTGTAGGTTCTTCCGGTTTTTATCTGCCTGAAATTTTCCATACTGACAGCGAAGTCACTCTTCAGGCTAATTTTTCCGAAATCGGCAACCACACCGTAGAATGGACGCTAACGAAAAATGGTAAACCGATAAATCTGCAGGATGCCATAAGCGGAGGCCTTACCAACGCAGGTGGTACTGTTCAATTTAAGGAACAAGGAAGCTATGTTCTTAAGGCGGCATTCACGGATAATGGTGGCAGAAACTACAGTTACGAGCAAGGATTTAAGGTATATCCCGTGCCGACTGTGCGATATAGCCTTCCCCAATACGCACATACAGATAGCGACATCGCCATAAAAGCTCAAGTGACTGCACTGGATGACCTCAACATTGAATGGCTTGTGGACAATACCTATGGCTTTCAGGACTTCGATACCTTTGTAGACGGTGAACTGAGCAATGAGGGCGGTACAATACGTTTTAAGAGGGCGGGTATCTACGAGCTTGTCGCAAGAGTTACTGATGAAACAGGCCGTGTATTTTTATTCGAGTTTGGCGGCAAATGCGAGGTACTCCCCGTGCTTTCTATTGGCTTTGAACTTCCTGCCCTCGCTTATACTGATAGCACAATCGACATCAGAACACATGGCAATAACAATGTGCTTCCCGTTGAATGGTCTTTGAGTAAGGGTGAAAAAACTGTTTCATTGGGAGATTTTATCAACGGTACTCTCAATGCACAGGGAGGAAAAATTGGATTCATAGCTGACGGAGAGTATACACTGACTGCAACCATGACCGACTTTTTGAAGCGAAGCTACAGCCATAGTCAAACCATTCGTGTTCTGCCGGTTATCAGCTATGATTTCATTCTTCCAAGTACCATTCATTATGGAACGCAGTTTACAGTATCGCCGAAGAACGTTTTAAGCCTTGGCTCCAACAGTGTAGTTTGGTCACTGAACAAGGATGGAGAGCACGCCGAATTTACAGGTGTGCTGACCAATGATGGGGGTAAAATATCTATCCATCATACCGGAACATTTACGCTTACTGCCGCTGTAACAGATAGCGCAGGCAGACCGTTTTCACAAAGTCATAACATCACAGTGACCAACACGGCACCCAATACCCCAGTGATTACTGCTACACCTACCAGAACCGTAAAAGATGGGAAATTCCTTGTCAATGTAAATGCTGCAGCGACCGATCCAGATGGTGACGATGTTATCTTGGAATGGGATGGAACAACTGCAGACAGCTATTATCCTGTGGGTTCCCATACCATCAGGGTAAGAGCTAAAGATGATGCGGGGGATTATTCCGATTGGATTTCAAAGACTTTTACAATTACGAACGCTGCACCGAGTGTTCCCATCATCAACAGAACCCCAAGCGGAAATAGCGTAATACCGGGAACACCAGTGACAATCACAGCACAAAGCAATGATTCGGACGGTGATGCTATCACCTACATTTGGGAAAACCGTAAAGCAGAGACACAAGTATATCCCTTGGGTAAAAATGTAGTCAGAGTAAAGGCTGTTGATTCGACCGGAGCTGAATCTCCGTGGTCAGCGATTGTGTTTTTTGTCATGGACTCCAACGGCAGCGGTGGAATGGTGCTGACAGGCCCGGATTCTGTTATTTTGGAAAATGGAATTGAAGATGCTACGATTCGTGATTACACCTTTACTGTACCTCCCGTATCAGGGCATAACGGAAGCGATTATGGCAGAGTTAGAGGCTATAACACTCTGACAAAGCAATGGGATCAGCTGGATTACGGCACAACAAACAATGGCATAACGTTCCAAAGAACGCTGGAAGTCGGTGTGTATAGCAAGCTGGAGTTTTACTACTACACAAACCATAACTGTATGTATAACAAGAGCAACATCACCTATTCTGTAACCTATCATTTTGAGTAAGAGAATGTATAAAGAACGGAGGATTAAAATATGCCAACAATCGATGTCAAAATCAACTCCATCTACCCGCCCGGTACCAGCGGCAACATCCGTGCCTTTGCTTCAGCAACGGTGGACAGCTGTCTCGGCATCCGGGGCATTAAGGTGGTGGAGGGTGGTCGTGACGGTCTCTTTGTTTCCATGCCAAGCCGCAAGACCGAAAACGGCTACAAGGAAATCTGCTTCCCGGTGACCAAAGAGTTCCGGGAACAGCTCCACAAGGCGGTACTGGACAGCTACCAGCAGGTTGTAGCCATGAACCAAGCCCCGGTGCAGCCGCAGGGAGCTGCACCGGAACAGTCCCAGCCACCCATGCAGATGGGCGGTATGTAAGCATCCCGTCAACCCAACAACAAAAACATTTTGGAGGTAAAACACAATGAAAAAAATAATGAACAAGATTACTCATAAGGCAAATATGCTGGCAGTCAGGGCAAGAACGCCGCTCACCAACAACCGTGGGGAGGGCTTCGTAGATACCGCAATTAAGATTTTAATGGCGGTTGTCATCGGTGCTCTGGTGCTGGCCGGATTGTATCTGCTCTTCGACCAGACCGTGCTGCCCACCCTCACCCAGCGTATCAAGGAAATGTTCAACTATGCCGGATAAGCTGGCCGCTGCGCAAGCGGTCTTTTTTATTGCCCTATTGTGTTCGGCATCGGCGATTGACTTTGCGAAACGCATTGTTCCCAACTGGATTAGTATTGCTATTGCCACTGTTTCCATATTGGATTTTACACCAGTTAAAATGCTGGGAATCCTTGTTGCCCTGCCGTTTTTAGCGGCAGCAATATTCTGCGGTGGCATGGGCGGCGGAGATATCAAGCTGATGGCGGCCTGTGGTCTTGTGCTGGGGCTTCCAAAAGGGTTGCTTGCGACAACTGCAGGGTTAAGCCTGCTGCTACTCTACGTGGCAGTGTATCGGATTATTTGCAAGGTGCAAGGACGGGAGGCGCAAAGCGCCTTCCCTCTTGCACCTTTTTTATCGGCGGGCTGTCTGCTCGCTTACTTCATTTAAGGGAGGAAATCAAACCATGAGTTTTTTTAAGAATAGAACGGTTATTGGCGTGATTTGCATTGTGCTGTCCCTGCTGATCTGCTTTGCCGTAACGCCGCTGTTTAACCAGAGCATCAGCAAAAAAACCGAAATTGTGCGGGTGGCAAAGCCCATCAAAATAGGGGAAGCCATCACCAAAGACATGGTGCAAACCGTAGAGGTGGGCGGCTACAATCTGCCGGAGGATGTTGTCAGACATACGGATACGATCATCGGCAAATTTGCCTCCGCTGATTTGGTGCCGGGAGATTACATCATCAGCTCCAAAATCGTCGATGCCCCTGCTGCGGAAAACGCCTATCTCTACAATCTGACCGGAGAAAAACAGGCGATTTCTGTATCGGTTAAGAGCTTTGCCGCAGGGCTGTCCGGCAAACTAATTTCCGGAGATATTGTGTCAATCGTTGCTCCAGATTACAAAAAGCAGGGCGTGACAGTCATTCCGCCGGAGCTGCAGTATGTGGAGGTCATCGCCGTCACAGCAGGCAGCGGCTATGATGCCAATACGGTCGAGCAGAAAGAAGCCGTGGATGCAGATGAAAAGGAGCTGCCTGCCACCGTCACTTTGCTGGTCACACCAGAGCAGAGCAAAAGCCTTGCCGAGCTGGAAGCAGACGGAACCCTTCATGTATCCCTCGTTTACCGTGGCAGCAAGGAAAATGCGGCAAAGTTTACCGAGGCGCAGGACTTGGTGCTTTCCAAGCTGTATCCCGATAAGCCGGAAACTCAGGAAAGCGAGGATAACAGCCAGCTGGAAGCCCCTGCGAATACACCGGTGGAAAGCGGGGCTGAGTAAATGCTGAACTTCAAAAAAGGCGGTCTGTTCAGCCGCAAGGACAACATAGAGCCTCCGGAGATAGAACCGGATAACGCCGCACAGGTACTGGCAATTTGGGGCAGCCCCGGCTGCGGCAAGACCACGGTGGCGGTCAAACTGGCCAAGTATCTGGCAGACAGAAAAAAGAATGTGGTGCTGCTTTTATGCGACTGCACCACGCCTATGATCCCCTGCATCTGCCCGCCCGGTGATTTAGAGGGCGGCCATTCCCTTGGAAGTATTCTTGCCGCCAATTCCGTTACCGAATCGCTGGTGAAAAACAACTGCAATACCCATAAGCGCATGAACCATCTGGCGGTCATCGGTCTGCAAAAAGGAGAAAACGAAAACTGCTATCCTCCCGTTACACCGGCTCTGATAAAACAGCTTATCGAAGTGCTGCGTGACATGGAAAGCCATGTCATTATCGACTGTGGCAGCTCCATCTATTTTGACGAGCTGTCCACCATCTCCATTCTGGAGGCCGATGCGGTGCTGCGGCTCATAAACTGCGATTTAAAATCAGTCAGTTACCTGTCCAGCCAGCAGGAGTATCTGCGGATGGCCGGGTTTGACTTTGACAAGATGTATAAGGCAGTCAGCAATGTAAAATCCAATGAAGCCAGTCAGAACATGGAACAGGTGCTGGGCAGTGCTGTATTTACTCTGCCGCACTCCCCGGAGTTGGAGGCTCAGGTGCTGGCCGGAAACCTATTCGCTGACTTGTCCCTGAAAGACAGCCGGGGCTTTCGCAGGGAAATCGAAAAAATAGCAAAGGAGGTGTTCGAGGTATGAGCAGGCATAACCTGTTTTTTTCACCGGAGCAGGAAACTGAGGATTTCCACAGTGTGCTGCAACAGGTGCAGGAGCATATATCCGGGCAGCACAGCGAACTGCTATCAGACGGCAACGCTGCCGAAGCCAAGGCGCATATCAAGCGGTATATCGCCAAGTTTGTGCAGGACAGCCGTGTGGCGGTAAAAGGCATGACACAGCAGCAGCTGGTGGATGCCCTGTATACCGAAATGGCTGAGTATTCCTTTCTTACCAAGTACATCTTTGCTGACGACATCGAAGAAATCGACATCAACAGCTGGCGGGATATTGAAATCCAGTACGCCGGTGGGCGCTGCGAAAAGCTGCGGGAACACTTCGACAGCCCCCAACACTGTATCAATGTGCTGCGCCGGATGCTTCATGTGTCCGGTACCATTCTGGATGACCAATCCCCTCTGGTGGTCGGTACTCTTGCAGAAAACATCCGTATTGCTGTTATGAAAAGCCCCATTGTGGATGCCAGCGTAGGCGCTGCCGCCTCCATCCGTATCGTCAACCCCAATAACATGGAGAAAGAGGATTTTATAAACGGTGGTACGGCAACCGCTGAAATGCTGGATTTTCTATCGGAGTGCATCCGCTACGGCATTTCGGTGTGCATTGCGGGAGCCACCAGCAGCGGTAAGACCACCGTGGCAGGCTGGCTGCTTACCACCATTCCCGATAACAAGCGCATTTTTACCATTGAAAACGGCAGCCGGGAGCTTTCCCTCATCCGGGAAAAGGACGGCAGGGTCACCAATTCCGTAGTGCATACCCTCACCCGCAACAGCGAGAACGAGCTGTACCGTATTGAGCAGATTGACCTTGTGGACATCTCCCTGCGCTTCAACCCCGACATTATCGTGGTAGGCGAAATGCGTGGTGCGGAGGCCAATGCTGCACAGGAAGTAGCCCGCACCGGTGTGGCGGTGGTTACCACCATCCATTCCAACTCCTGCGAATCCACCTACCGCCGTATGGTTTCCCTCTGCAAGCGAGCGGTGGATATGTCGGATGAAACCCTCATGGGCTATGTGACCGAGGCCTATCCCATTATCGTGTTCTGCAAGCAGCTGGAAAATAAGCAAAGGCGGCTCATGGAAATTATGGAGTGCGAAATCCTGCCGGACAACAGCCGCCATTACCGCACCCTGTTCCGGTACGAGATTACCGAAAATCGCTATGAAAACAATCAGTTTTATATTACCGGACACCATGTAACGGTTAATCCCATATCCGACAGCCTGTGTAAACGGCTGATAGAGAATGGTATGCCGCAGGAACGCATCAATCTTCTTAAGAAAGGGGGGCAAATATCCATATGACAACCATTCAACTGCTGGCCTGTATCGGTATGATTACAGGCTTTTTTCTACTCATCGGCCTAAAACCGATGGAATTCACCGATGGGTTGTTTTCCTTTCTCACCAGAGAAAAGAAATCTATCAAGGATGAGATCAAAGCGGCACAGCGCCGCCAAAAGCCGGGATTTCTGAAACAGCAAATTCATATGGCGCAGGAGGTGCTGGCCATGACCGGCAGGAGCAATCGCTTTTCTCTGATTTGCGCCTGCTCTTTGCTGCTTTTTGCCATCGGTGCCGCTATTGCCATTGTGATGGGCAACTTATTTCTGGCTCCGGTGATGGCGGCAGGCTTTATGATGCTGCCTTTTTGGTATGTGCAGCTCACCGCCAGCCATTTCAAAAAGGACATTGCTGCCGAGCTGGAAACAGCCTTGTCCATTGTCACCACAGCCTACCTGAGAAGTGAGAATATCCTTACAGCAGTAGAGGAAAATCTCCACTACCTGAACCCGCCGGTGCATCAGGTGTTCAAGGACTTTGTCCTGCGGGTCAAGTTGATTGATCCCGATGTGTTGGAGGCCATCAGGGTGCTGCGCACCAAAATCGACAACGAAGTATTCCGGGAATGGTGCGATGCCCTATGTGATTGCCAGCATGACCGCAGCTTGAAAAGCACCCTGACTCCCATCGTTTCAAAGCTCAGTGATATGCGGATTGTGAACGGCGAGCTGGAATATCTCGTATTTGAACCCCGCAAGGAATTTATCATCATGGTCATCTTTGTCATCGGCAATGTTCCCCTCATGTATCTCCTGAACAAAAGCTGGTACGACACGCTGATGCACACCCCATTGGGGCAGATCATTCTGGCAATCAGCGCCGCTCTTATTTTTATCTCCACGGCCTGCGTGATCCGGCTTACCAAGCCCATAGAATACAGGAGGTGATGGTGATGGGATTACTTTTTTTATTTGGAATTACGTTGGCGGCAGGGCTGTTTTTTATTTTCTTGGATGTGCTGCACCTACCGTACCTCAGCACTGCTAAGGCTATGCTGAATACTACAAGATCAGAGAAAAAAGCAGCAAGGAGCTTGGAAACCTATCTCATGACTTGGGCGGTAAAGCTCTCTAAATATATCCGCATGGACGAGTACCGCAAGCATCGGCTGAAAAATGTGCTGAAAGCCACCGGTATGAACATGGAGCCGGAGGCCTATCAGGCCTATGCGCTGGTGAAATCCGGTGTGATTCTGCTGCTGGCAATCCCGGCAGGATTAATCTTTCCCTTGCTGGTGCCGGTGGTGGTGTTCCTTGCGGTCATGGTGTACTTTAAGGAAACTAAAAAGGCAGACGAAAGGCTGTCCGCAAAGCGAGCCTCCGTGGAAAAGGAACTGCCCCGTTTTGTTGCCAACATCGAACAGGAGCTGAAAGCCTCCCGTGATGTGCTGGCCATCGTAGAGAACTACAAAAAAAACGCCGGAGAAGCCTTTGCCGGAGAGCTGACCGTGCTGGCAGCGGATATGCGTTCCTCCAGCTACGAGGCAGCCCTTACCCGGTTTGAGGCAAGACTCAATTCGCCCATGCTCTCGGACGTGGTGCGAGGCCTTATCGGTGTACTGCGTGGGGATGACAGCACGGTGTATTTTCAGATGCTGGCGCATGATTTCAAACAGCTGGAGCTGCAGCGCCTTAAAGGTGAAGCGCAGAAAATACCGCCCAAAATCCGTGTGTTTTCCTTTCTCATGCTGATGTGCTTTCTCTTTACCTATCTGGCCATCATCGCCTATGAGATCATCAAATCCCTCGGCGGGATGTTTTAGGGAGGGGTGAGCATGAAGAAGATCTTAAAATCCAAACGTGGCGAGGGATATATTGATGTGTGTGTTCTTGTCCTCTGCGCCATGCTGGTCATTGCACTGGCCGTGCAGGTGCTGCCGGTGTTCATCGTTAAAAATCAGCTGGATACCTACGCCACCGAGCTGTGCCGGGAAGCGGAAATCTCCGGCAGGGTGGGCAGTGAAACCAGCCGTCGTGTAGCGGTTCTCACCGAGCAGACCGGGCTGAGTCCCCGGATTTCATGGTCAAAGACCGGCAATATCCAGCTGAACGAGGAAATCACCGTGACCTTGACCTTAGAGAAGAACATCGGACTGTTCGGCGGGTTTGGTTCGTTCCCCATTACCCTGCGCTCGGAAGCCTCCGGGAAAAGCGAGGTGTATCACAAATGAACAAGCTAAAATACATTCTCAGGGATAAGGCCGGGAACGGCTTCCCTTTGGTGGTAGCCATTACGCTGGCTCTTGTGATTATCCTGTGTGGCGTGATAGAGTATTTTCGGCTGAATATTATCGCCAGCGGTGTAAAAGAAGCCTTGGAGGATGCCATCATCGTGACGGTCAACGACAACTATGCCGATGTGTATCACGGCGTGCGGGAGGGCTACAGCGGCGGCTACCAGCCGGACGGCTCCTCTTTTTCCTATAGCGTGAACACCGGCGACATTTACGGCTACATGGACGGTGTCCTCGGCATGGAAGCTGTGGGCGACAGCCATGTGAAATATGCTGGGGATGCTTTGGAATACAAGCTCTCCCGTTTGGATGTCACCATCCGCAATGCGCCGCTGGCTCCGTCTTACCCAAAAAACGCACAGCGATTTGAAGCGGATGCGGTGATCTGGCTGGAGGTTCCCGTTTACTTTGGTGGCAAGGAGCTGGCTCCCATGAAAATCAAGCTCAAGGTTCAGGCGGGATATACCGAGGTGTTTTAACTGTTCAGGAAAGTATCTGGACTTCTGAGAAAAATTATAGTATGGTGTGTCATACACAAAGATAATATTCACACTGCCAAAGGAGGTTTTCAATATGAATGATAAAATAAAAAGAAGGCTTACCATTGCAGGCGCTTCGCTTATCGGCCTTGCGCTTGTGATTGCCATCGGGATGCAGTTTACCAAGGAACCCGTGAGGCCGGATGCTTCTTCACAGGAGCCGGTCAGCTCTTCGGATGTAGCTCCTGATATACAGAATAACACAGAGAAAAAAGAGGTGGTCGTTTCTCCGCAGCCCACACCGGAGCCGGAAAGCTCGGAAATGCTGCCGCCCCAAACCGATCTACCGGAGCAGAAGCTCCAATCCGATCCGGTAAAGCCGGAAGCTCCCGCAAAACCTGAGCTGCCAAAGGATGCGGATACCACCAACCCGTCCAAGCCGCCAGAATACAAGCCGGAGGATACGGAAAAGAAACCGGCTTCATCCGAAAGCAAGCCGCAGGGTGGTGAAACAAAGGATGGTAAAATTTATGTGCCTGGATTCGGATGGATCGATGATGTTGGTGAGGGGCAAGGTTCGACTGCAGATGATATGTATGAAAACGGTAATAAGATCGGGGAAATGAATTAGATATAAAATAATTCAAAGGATTGCACAGCAGAAATGCTGTGCTTTTTCTTTTGCAAAGGAGGCGCTGTATGAAACGAATATTTAGTATTTTGCTTGTACTTGCCCTACTGTGTTCCTCCCTGTATGCTGTACCGGCTTATGCGGTCGGGGATGGAAATGTGGACGGAGGTGGCGGTGGCATGGGCGATGGTACCAGCACCAATTCATGGACTCCGGGAAATGAGGGTGTGCGGGTAACGGTGGTTAGGGCAAGTGATCATGCTTCTGTTACAACACCTATAGATCTAACAAATAAAAAACCTACTAATATTAGGCTACACTTTGGTAAAGTCAGTAAACTTTCATATTCAAGGGGTTCTTCATTAAGTCCAAGCGGCCAGAGTTACTCTTTTCTTAATCCTGCACAATCGTTGCCTCGCATCATTAGCACCAATGGCAGCAACAACATTGCCGCCATTAAAAGCTATTTTACTGATGAACAGGTCATTCGTTCTATTTCGGGTCTTGTAGGAATGGACTTTGATACCTTAATCAGCGGCGAGTACAAGCTACTTTTGGAACCCATCGCCTATTACAAATTTGAGGGTGTTATGATTGCCACCACGGCTACGGAAGCCGCCATGTATGACGAACAGGTAAACGGCCTTCTGAGAAAGAGAATGGTATCTCTTTCCCATAAAAATCTGCCCCTTGCCATGTTTTTGGAGGTGGCGGATCTTAGCTACCCGGCATGGTCAGGAAGCCGGAGCAAAGCTGCATCCAATGCGGATATTAAGGCGGCTCTCGGCCTTGGTATCGTGCGATTTAAGGATATGCCCGGCGAGTCGCCGGAGGTTTCCGTGTATGATTACGAATATCGGGTCAATACCGAGGTTATCACGGCAATCACAGTTAGCGGCGGTCAAAGCGATCCGGATCACCCGGTATCCGCTATCTTTTATGTGAATGGTAGAAGCTACCGGGTTAGCAATATCTATTATCCCGATGGTGACAGCCAGCTGGCGTGGATACGATGGACAACGCCAAGCACCCCGCAGCAGACGACGATCACAGTTTCTGTGTCTGGAGGCGGCAGCTCCAGCAAGGCGACAATTAATATAAATATCGTTGACCTTGATAAGAATCTGCCACCTAATCCCGTGGCAGATGATCGCAATGATAGCTTTAGAAAGTCCGCTGTTCCAAACAATCCGCAGCAGACTTCTGCCAGCTGGACGGTCTGGCGCCCTTGGTGGCAGGAGCATTGGGTATGGCACAGTGACTGGAACTGGTATAGCGATGGTGATGGCAGCGGTCATTGGGAGGATGACGGTGAATGGGTCGATGAGGGCTGGTGGGAGTTTGACCTTGACCGGTATCAGGCCAGCCTTTCGGCAAGCATGGCAATCCAGCCGGATGACAAAAGCCCCACCGCAAGCGGCAAAACCATGAAATCCGGCTACGGCATCAATCAGACGGTTTCTACCAGAGTCAGCACTAACCAGTCCTCGGCGGTAACTGGGGCGCAGAATGCGGTGACCTACTTCCCGGAATTCGGGTATCAAACCTACTGGAGGCTGCTGGAACGCATGAGTTCCGGCTACAATTCCCGGTTTGAGTTTCAGAAGAATCCCTACAGCACCTACAACCGCAGAACTCATTTTTCACCGATTTGGTTTCCGGATGGAAAATATGAGCCGTACACATGGCTGATTGATTGCTGGTCACCCGCTGGGATGCTTTCAATAAACCTCACGGACAGCGTAACCATCCGAGATAATTTGTGGAGCGACTGGCACATTGCGCCTCAGAAACCCAATTAAAAACAGAGAAAAAACAAGGCCGCAGCGAACCGAAAGCTGCGGCCTTGCCATTCTCAACCCTATGAAGAAAGGTGGAAAGTCAATGAAATCGAATCGAATTGCAATGCTTCTGTGCGTGGTTCTGCTTCTGTGTCTGATGTTTGGCACAACAGCATATGCAGCGGGAACCGGTGATGTAGCCGGGGCGATTGAGGGAACGTGGAATACCGCTTCCCAGCAGATTAAAACCGTGGTTAATAAGGTAGTATTCCCCGCCATCGACCTGATTCTGGCGGTGTTTTTCTTTGCCAAATTGGGCACCGCTTATTTTGATTATCGCAAGCACGGTCAATTTGAATGGGCGGCTCCGGCAATCCTGTTCGCCTGCCTGGTGTTTACACTGACGGCTCCATTATATATCTGGCAAGTGCTGGGGATGTAACTGTAAAAGTAAATATTTATTCCTCCGGTTTATCTGTCAGGCGCAGTGGTGTCTCGTCTGCATCCATATATATTCTCTCACACTCCTGCTGGGCAGTGCGCATTATACAAGCGGCCTGAGAGATAAGCTTCTCGGCATCGGTTACTGCATTAAACATTTTATAATAGAGTTTTTTGTAATCAGCCACACAAGTACCTCCTTTAACATTATTTCGGCGGCCTCCGTTGTGTGGTATTAAAGCTCTGAAAAAGCGGATTGTCAAGTCATAAATCAGAGAACAAAAACCAGCCAGTGCTTGGGAGGTAGCGGAGGTTATGAAAGAGGTGAAATTCAAATGTTCATATGGGATTTTGTCGCCGACACTGTCCTCGGTCAGATTGTGGATTGGATCTACGGTCAGATTGTGGGCTTCCTCGGCGACTTTTTTATGCAGATGGGAAACATGGGAGCCGACCTGTTCGAAATGAGCTGGGTACAGTCTATCGTATTGTTCTTTTCCTATCTGGCGTGGGCGTTATACGGTGTCGGTCTTGTGGTGGCGGTCTTTGAATGTGGAATCGAATATCAATCCGGCAGAGGCAGTATCAAGGATACCGCCCTCAACGCCATCAAGGGATTTATGGCTGTGGGGCTGTTCACTACGGTACCAGTGGAACTGTATAAGCTGTCGGTGTCTTTGCAAGGCAGCTTCACTGCCGGGATTACCGGCCTTGGAACCGACTTCGGCACGGTAGCCCAAGGCATCATCGCTTCCCTGCAGGATGCGGGAAATTTAGAGCAGGCCATGACCAGCAACGTGTTCGGCGGCCTGAAAGCGATCACCAGTCCCATCATGATGATCTTTATATTAATCCTCATGGGCTATGCGGTCATTAAGGTATTCTTTGCCAACCTGAAGCGAGGCGGTATCCTGCTCATTCAGATTGCCGTGGGGAGCCTGTATATGTTCGGTGTTCCCCGTGGATATATTGACGGCTTTGTGTCGTGGAGCAAGCAGGTCATCGGCCTGTGCCTTACGGCATTTCTACAGGCAACGGTGCTGATTGCCGGACTCATGGTGGTAAAAGACAATGCTCTGCTGGGTCTTGGACTGATGCTGGCTGCCGGTGAAATTCCCCGCATTGCCGGTCAGTTCGGATTGGATACCTCAACCAAAGCCAACCTCATGAGTACCATGTATGCGGCGCAGACCGCAGTGAATATGACTAAAACAGTAGTACAGGCGGTGGCAAAATGAACGAGAATAAACTGGTCTATATCTGTTCGCCATACGCTGGTGATGTGCAAAATAATGTCGAATTTGCTAAGGCAGCCTGCCGCTATGCGATGAAGCAGAATTATACACCAGTAGCTGTGCATCTTCTGTATCCACAGTTTTTGGACGATAACGATCCTGTGCAGAGAGCTACAGGACTCTCAATGGGGCATCGTGTGCTGGAGGCCTGTGATGAGCTGTGGCTCTGCGGCAGTCGGATTTCCACCGGTATGGCGATGGAGCTTAAGGAAGCACAAAAGCTGGGTATTTCCGTCCGGGAAATATCCGCAGAACAAATCCAAGGAGGTATTTCGATGAATAAAAAATATGGAGTATGGGCGATGCGCAGCGCCGGTTCGGTGTGCGGAGCCGCCCAAAGCTGGTGTAAGCACGGTGGCAAGCCTATCGAGTTTGATACGATGGAACAGGCCGAAAGCTACGCCAAGCAGCTGAACGAATCCTGTTATTCCCCCAATGTGAATTATGCCGCAAAAGAAATGGAACCGGAGCTGAATCAAGGCTCCGGTTTTTCCATACGGATGTAAAGGAGGAGGCCTATGTATATCTACCCCGACCACTTAAGGGCAAAGGCGACTTTATGGCTGTGGCAGCTGCGGGATATCGGCATCATCGGTGTGGCGCTGCTTCTCTCTGTGCTTGCGCTTTCTCAGCTGGGTTTTGTGCCTCCCATCGTGCTGACCGCTGTTTATGCCTTTTTAACTATCCGCTTTGAGGACACAAGCATTCTGGATTTTATCCGGTATGCCTGTGCTTTTTTTATTACTAAGCAGCAATTCTATGAATGGAGGTATACATCCAATGCGTAGGAATGATAAAGCAGAAGCCAAAAAACGAGCCTCCACTCGGCAGCTCATTGACACCAAGGAAATCACCGATTACAGCCTCAAGACCTACGGGCATGGAGAGCTGGTGTATTTTATCATCAAGCCCAGCAACATATCGGTGCTGTCGGAGGCCAGCATCAGCACCCGCATCTATGCTCTGATGACGGTGCTGAAAGGCATTGCTGAGATTGAGATGCTGTGCCTGAACAGCCGGGAGAACTTCGAGGACAACAAGCGGTTCCTCCGCAGCCGCATCGAGCAGGAGCAGAACCCTGTGGTGCGACAGCTCTTGGAAAAAGACCTGTCCTTCCTTGACCGGATACAGGTACAGATGGCCACCGCAAGGGAATTTTTGATCTTGATCCGTCTGTGGAATGAAAAGGAAAAAGAGGTGTTCCCGTATCTGTCCCGCATTGAAAAATCTCTGAAAGAGCAAGGTTTTTCCGTAAAACGAGCAGACAAAGAAGATATCAAGCGCATCCTTGCGGTTTATTTTGAGCAGAATGTCACGACCGAGAAATTCGAGGATTTCGATGGCGAGCGGTGGATTATCTTGAATGAGTGAGCAAAGAATGTAAATATAGTAAAAGAAGCTAAGAATGAAAACTCTTAACTTCTTTTACTATTTGCAATTTGTTATAGCTTTTAATGCATCTTGAATATCTTTATAAACCAAGGATTGCATACTGCTCTTATAAATTTGAGGATTTGCTTTCCGTAAAGAATCACAAATATCTCTTGTTAAATCGGGTTTATGCTTAGCTATGGCAGGTAAAGATTTGATACACTGTCTTGCTGTAATCGGTTTAACATCCATAATGTGCTTAAGATAATTATCTATAATTTCATCTATTTTGTAGTCAGTATCCCATTTGGCATTAGCAGCAATTAAAAAGATACCTCTTGTTCGAATATAGGAATTCGGATCATCCAGCATAGCTGCAAATAAATCAAAATAAGGGTATACAGCATTCGAGTTCATACTTTCCAGCTCAAGCTGTTTTAAGCATTGATATGCATATTTATCGTTTTTGTCCCTTAGCCCGGAAACAAGTTCTTGAATGTTACCCATCACATTCACCACCTAATTGAAAATATAATTTAGAAAAAAGTATATTGTTTAATTATTATACCTTAATCCTTTATCAAAATGAACCAATTTTCACAAGCCGTCACAAATGTGGCGGCTTTCGCTATACCTAAAATCAAAAACAGAAAGGAAGAAACGCCGATGGCAAGAAAAAGAAAGCCCCTATCCCCTCCGCAGGAGGATACCAGAATCCAAGAGTTTCTGGATATGATCGCCCCCTCAGTGATCAAATTCAACACCGATCACTTCATCTGCGGCAATACCTACCGCTGCGTTTGGGCGCTTCGGGAATACCCCACCGCTACCGAGGAACAGGCAATCCTCCGCCACTTGGGAGAAAAGGATGGCGTTACCCTGCGCATCTATACCCGCCATGTTACCCCGGTGGAGGAAAAGAAAATCATTAGCAACGCCGTCAATAAGAACCGCCTGAGCAAATCCAACACTAACGATTTGCAGCAGACGGTCATGGCTGAAAGCAATCTGCAGGATGTGGCAACCATTGTGGCGCAGGCACATCGGAACCGGGAACCTTTTATCCACTCGGCTGTGTATATTGAGCTGTCTGCATACGATCTGGATCAGCTGAAGCTCCTCCAAACGGAAGTGATGACCGAGCTGATACGCTCCAAGCTCAACGTGGACAGGCTGATCCTCCGCCAGCAGCAGGGCTTCCAGTGCGTGATGCCCAGCGGATTTAATGTGTTTCGTGACCAGTTCGAGCGTGTTCTCCCGGCCTCCAGTGTGGCGAACCTCTATCCCTTTAATTATAGCGGTAAGACGGATGCCAACGGCTTCTATGTAGGGCGGGATAAATTCGGCAGCAATGTGCTGGTGGATTTCAACAAGCGAGCCGATGACAAAACCAACGCCAACATCCTGATTCTCGGCAACAGCGGTCAGGGCAAGTCTTATCTTCTCAAGCTCATCCTGTGCAATCTGCGGGAATCCGGCATGAATGTGTGTGCCCTTGATCCCGAAATGGAGTACGAGGATCTGACCAATAATCTTGGGGGCTGCTTCATCGACCTCATGTCCGGTGAATTCATCATCAATGTGTTGGAACCGAAAACATGGGATGAAAACGGCAGCACGGAGGATAAGGATGCGCCACAGACCTTCCGCATCAGCAGCAAGCTCAGTCAGCATATTTCCTTTCTCAAGGACTTTTTCCGTACCTACAAGGACTTTTCCGACCGGGAGATCGACACCATCGAAATCATGCTGCAGAAGCTGTACGCCAAGTTCGGCATCAGCGACAGCACGAAATTCGACCAGCTGACTGCCAAGGACTATCCCATCCTGTCCGACCTGTATGGGCTGATTGAAGAAGAATATAAGGGCTTTGACGAGAACAGCCGCCAGCTCTACACTGCAGAGCTGCTGCAGAATATCCTGCTGGGGCTGCACTCCATCTGCAAGGGTGCAGAAAGTAAATTTTTTGATGGACATACCAATATCACCGATTCCAGTTTTGTCACCTTTGGTGTGAAAGGACTATTGCAGGCTTCAAAGAGCCTGAAAAACGCCCTGCTGTTCAACATTTTGTCCTACATGAGCAACGAGCTTCTGACCAACGGCAACACCGCCGCCAGCATTGATGAGTTCTACCTGTTCCTCACTAATCTCACCGCCGTGGAATACGTCCGCAACTTTTCCAAGCGTGTGCGCAAAAAGGATTCGGCGGTTATCATTGCCTCGCAGAATCTGGAGGACTTCAACATCGAGGGCATCCGGGAATACACCAAGCCCTTGTTCAGCATTCCTACCCATCAGTTCCTGTTCAATGCCGGAAATATTGATGCCAAGTTTTATATTGACACCCTCCAGTTGGAGCAGAGTGAATACAACCTGATCCGTTACCCCCAGCGTGGTGTGTGTCTCTACAAATGCGGCAATGAGCGTTACAACCTGATGGTCAATGCTCCGGAGCATAAGGCGAAGTTGTTTGGAAAGGCGGGTGGCCGTTAATGGGAGGTGAAAGAAAAAATGGACATGAAAGCCCAGCGCTTCGGTATTGAAATCGAGCTGACCGGCATTACCCGCAAGGCTGCCGCCGACATTGCCGCCGCATACTTCGGCACATCGGCTGTGTATGACGGTACCTATTACGACACCTATGCCGCCATCGACTCCCAAGGGCGCAAGTGGAAATTCATGAGCGATGCCAGTATTACGCCGGAGAGAAAATCCGGCAGGCAGACCGTATCCGCATCGGATGAATACAAAACCGAGATGGTCAGCCCTATCTGCCGCTGGGAGGATATCGAAAAAGTGCAGGAGCTGGTACGAAAGCTCCGGGAGGCCGGTGCCATTTCCAACAGCTCCTGCGGCATCCATGTTCATGTGGATGCTTCTCCCTTTGATGCCAATACCCTGCGGAACATTACCAACATTATGGCCGCCAAGGAAGATTTGATTTATAAGGCGCTTCAGGTGTCGGTGGCCAGACAGCACCGCTGGTGCAAACCGGTGGATAATCGGTTTCTGGAGGAATTGAACCGCAGAAAACCCCGGACACTGGATCAGGTCGGTCGCATTTGGTACAACGGTGAAAGTCGCAGCAACATCCACTACGATGACAGCCGGTATCACTGCCTGAACCTGCACAGCGTGTTTCAGAAAGGTACGGTGGAGTTTCGCTTATTCAACGGAACCACCCATGCCGGGAAAATCAAAGCCTACATTCAGCTGTGCATGGCCATTTCCGCACAGGCGCTCAATCAGCGCTGTGCCAGCCGAACCAAGACGCAGACCACCAATGAAAAATATACCTTTCGCACTTGGCTGCTGCGTTTGGGGCTGATTGGGGATGAATTCAAGACCGCCCGTGAGCATCTACTGAAGAATTTGGACGGCTGCATTGCTTGGCGTGATCCGGCACAGGCAGAAAAACAAAAGGAACGGATGCGGCAGAAAAAAGAAAAAGAACTGGAACAGGCACGGCAGGCAGTCCAAGAAGAACAGCCGACTGCTCCCGAACCAACAGAAGCCGAGGCAGAAGATGCCCCGGCTTTTACTAGTATGACGGGCATGCCGTCAGTCTGCGGTGAAAGTCCGCAAGGGGCGTAGTTGCCGACGAACCCCGGAGCGACTCCCAAGGTTTGCATCGCGAGGTGTAGGCGAGAAGAAGGGATAGCGAAATCGTAGCCTGACGAACAGAAACCTGATATAAGGCGTACATGGCGGATAAGCTGGCTAGAGGCAGCGAAGTCCAAAAGGCAACCGTAACCCATGTGCGTAAATCAGACAGGTAGACGAGGAAAGACTGGAAGGCTTATCCCGTGAGGTCTCATGGGCGGTCTCATTAGCCGTAGTAACAACGAACCATGAGAAGTCAGCAGAGGCCATAGTAGGCGACAGCCGAAGGGCTGAACAATGTAACCGTGTAATCAAATGTATGCTTCATGGAATACCTGACAGCAGGAATGGCGAAACGTAGACGAGCAGGTACTGCATAACTTAGGGCGAATCCATGAAAACGGAAAGGAGAAAGCACACAAAGCAATGTCAGAACTGTTAGAAAAGATACTATCCAAAAAGAACATGAACGCCGCCTACAAGAAAATCTGCGCCAATAAAGGTGCAGGCGGTGTAGATGATGTGACGGTTGAAGAACTCGGCGATTATATCAAAGAAAACTGGGAAAGTATCAGGGAGCAAATCAGGCGGAGGGAATACAAGCCCCAGCCAGTCAGGAGGGTAGAGATACCCAAGCCGGACGGAGGAGTGAGAAAACTCGGAATCCCAACCGTAATGGACAGGGTAATCCAGCAGGGCATAGTGCAGATAATAAGCCCTATGTGTGAGCCATTGTTTTCGGAATGGAGCTATGGCTTCAGACCGAACAGAAGCTGCGAAATGGCTGTCAGGCAGTTGCTTATGTACCTGAATGAGGGATATGAGTGGATAGTGGATATCGACCTGGAGAAATTTTTCGATAACGTACCGCAGGACAGGCTTATGAGCCTTGTCCACGACATTATCAACGACGGTGATACGGAATCGCTTATCCGCAAATACCTGAAAGCAGGAGTCATGACGCCGCAGGGATATAAAGAAACAAAGCTCGGCACACCGCAGGGCGGCAACCTGTCACCGCTTTTGTCAAACATCATGCTGAATGAACTGGACAAAGAGCTGGAGGCAAGAGGGCTTCGCTTCACAAGATATGCAGATGACTGTGTGATAGCAGTAAGAAGCGAATCGAGTGCTAAGAGAGTCATGCGGACAGTGACGGACTGGATTCAGAGGAAACTGGGATTAAAGGTCAACATGACAAAAACCCATATCACAAGACCGCAGAAGCTGAAATATCTTGGATTCGGATTCTACAAGGACAGCAAGGCAAAAGAATGGAAATGCAGACCACATCAGGATTCCGTGAAGAAATTCAAGAGAAAGCTGAAAGAACTGACTTGTAGGAAAATGCCTGGAACAGTCACAGGCAAGATTGTGAAAATCAATCAGGTGACAAGAGGGTGGGTAAACTACTATGCCCTCGGCTCCATGAAAACAGCAATGACAGAGATTGACGCACACTTAAGAACGAGACTTAGAATCATTATCTGGAAGCAGTGGAAAGCGCCGAAGAAACGACAGTGGGGATTGCAGAAGCTTGGGATTGATAAAGACCTCGCACGGCTAACAGCGTACTGTGGTGACCGATATTACTGGGTCGCAACCAAAACCTGTGTTAACAGAGCAATTTCCAAAAAGGTATTAACAAAAGCAGGACTTGTAAGCTGTCTTGACTATTATAATGAGCGTCATGCTTTGAAGTTATGTTGAACCGCCGTATGCCGAACGGCATGTACGGTGGTGTGAGAGGGGAGAAAAAAATCTCCCCTACTCGATTGCGTATGTGAATATAAGGAGAAAAATATGACAAAGAACCGCTTATATATTGCCTATGGTAGCAACCTGAATCTGCCACAGATGGCATTCCGCTGCCCCACCGCTGAGGTGGTGGGAACAAGCGAGGTCAAAGGATATGAGCTGTTGTTCCGTGGCGGCAGGCGTGGTGCTGTAGCTACCATTGAACCACTGGAGGGCAGCTCTGTGCCTGTTCTTTTATGGAAGATTAGGCCGCAGGATGAACTTTTCCTCGACCGTTACGAGGGCTATCCGAATTTTTACCGCAAGGAAATGCTGGAGGTGGAGCTGAACGGCAAGCCGGTGAATGCGATGGTCTACATCATGAATGACGGCAGAGAGTTCGGCGCACCCTCGGATTTTTATCTCCACACCATCGCCGAGGGCTACGAAACCGCAGGCTTTGATACGGATTTTCTGGATCAGGCGGTGGAGAAATCCATCCGGCTGGCACAGGAGCAGCAGGCTGAGGAGGATGCACAGTTCAGCCTTTGGGAACAGAAATGGTGGTGATCCCTCATGGCAGACCCGGCAACCATTACCCTTGCATTGAAAGCGGCAATCGCCGCCGCAACCGACAAACGGACATGGAAAGCGGTCGGTGTGGTCATCGCCGCCATTCTTACCCCGTTTATTTTAATTATCGTCATGATTATGAGCCTGCTGTCTGCTACTGCAGAACACAACAATTCCGCTGTGGATCTCACCTTTCACGGAGGCAATATCACCTCGCAGATGCCAGCCGACTACAGAAATTACATCGAGGATATGCGGGGCAGCTTCTCCGATTTGGACAGTGCTGTGTCGGAGATTACGCCTATGGTGGTAAGCGGCAGCATCGACAGCGCCCGCATGAAAGCTATTTTTTACTCTCTGTTTTTCGGCGCTGAAAACCTGAGAATGAACGCCGCCGACTACCGAGCCTTTGCGGATTGCTTTGTTCGGTACGAGGAACGCACCCGCACTGTCACCGATGCGGATGGTAATGAAACAGAGGAAACCTACACCGTGGCAATCTCCATTTCAGATCTGAATGAGATATATGGAAATCTTGAAAGCTCGCTTGGCAGAACCATCACAGAGGAAAACAAGGTGAATGCAGCGCAAATTTACAGCCGTGTGCTTTATGGTCACGGCCTGCCGAGAGATGGAAGCATCGGCGAGGATGAATGGTCTGGCGGTGTGTTTGACGGTGAGATTTACACCGGGGGCGGCGACTTTGCCAGCCCCTTAGGAGCTAACTGGCGCAGCATGGTCACCTCGGAATTCGGCTGGAGGCCGAATCCTTTCGGCGGCGGCGGTGGCGAGGGTCACTCCGGACTGGATATGGGCGCACCCAAAGGCACACCCATACAGGCTGCCCGTACCGGCGTGGTCAGCTATGTGAAAAACTCCGGCAGTAGCAGCTACGGCTATCATCTGGCCATCGACCACGGCGACGGCATGGTCACTTTATACGCTCACTGCTCCAAGGTATATGTTCGCTCCGGGCAGACGGTGCAACAGGGCGATGTGATTGCTGCCGTAGGCAGTACCGGAAGAAGCACCGGAAACCACCTTCATCTGGAGGTGCGCATCGGCGGTAAGAAAGTAAACCCAAGACAGTTTTTGCCGTAAAGGAGGCGGCGTAATATGAAAGCAATCTTTGAACGCAAACCCTCAGATTTTGATCTGCGCAGCTTTGAAGTATCGAAAACCCTCCGGCTTCCCGCAGAAGTCTTTGAGGATGTCCTCAAAAATCCCATACGGGATTATACCTTTATTCAGGAAAATATAGAGCAGATGCACTGCGACAGCAGCGGCGTGTATCACTGCCTGCTGCTCACCGGCGAGGGCAGAAATGACGGACTGCTGGTGGAATCGGAGGGCTACGGCTACTGTCGATATGCCTCCTATGTTCCCAATATTTCCGCTCTGACCTCCTCGGCATTGCAGCGTCTCAACGAACTGATGACAATCACAGCGGATTACATCGTGACAACTGGGACTCAGAATACGACCGAGGGAAACTGGATTATAGGCTTTGATGAGCTGGCACAGCAAACCGGCTTCAAGCATGATTTTAATAATATGGACACCCTGCTGGATATGCTCCATGAGCGAGAGGAAGTAGCCAATGTTGAGTTAGGTGATAGTAGCATTGACGTGTGCTATTACCTCAATTTCTGTCCGCAGTACGGCGGTCATCCGGATGAATCGGAGCCGGAGCAGCTGCTGGAAGAACCCTCAACGATCAGCAAACTGAAAGATATTCTCCACATCCGTTGGGAGGATATTCATCTGCTGCACAAGGATGTGGAAGTGCAGCCCGCCACCATTGTGGAGCTTGATGAGCATACTCTGACCGATGCTGGAAAAGAGGCATGGGCTGATGTTTTGGATGCCGAGGTGATCAAGGTTTACAACGGCTACTACGGTTTGCAGATGGATCTGGACAAGGTGAAACCCCGCCGCTTGGAGGAATTCTCGTCCATGCTTGCCGGATACTGCCCGGTATCAGATTATGAAACATGGGTCACTCAAGAGGACGATGCACCCCCTCAGTCACCCGAAATGAAATTATGAAATGGAGGAAAGTACAATGAAAAAAGCAACCTTGACTGTCAGCTTTGACAGCGACAAACTGGATGCCCTGACCTATCACATGGGTAAAAAGGATACGGATTTGCAGACGGAGCTGGAGGATACCGTCCAGAAGCTCTATGAAAAGCACGTTCCGCAGGCCACCCGTGAATACATTGATGACAAGCTCTCCCGTGAGGCCGCTGCCAAACCCAAGCCCAAAAGACCGGTTCGCCCTGCTGTGGCAGGTGGTTCTGACAACAGGCTGGCGTAGGCAGGAACGCTGTCCGCGCGCGTGGGCGGCTGTGTTGCCCTGTGTGGCCTTTTGGCAGACAGGGTGGCATCCTGATACCTATCGACAGCTGTCACCCCACGTTGCGCCCGTGTGGAGAGAATGTAAGAAAGCCCCGGATGAAGCGATGAACCCTCAGAATGAGGGCGTTCCGGTAGGGTCGAAAGTTGTGCAGGTTAAAGGGTTTATGCTGCTTTGGCAGCATAAACCCGGAAAACACCGACCGGCAAAGCCGTTCGGGGATTGCAAAGTGACATAACTTTCCGCCCAGACCTCCGATTTGTTATGCTGTGTTCAGAAAAAAGCAAGGGAAACCGGGCATTTGCGGGGCTTACTCTGCATACCGGGGCAAAAACCACAGAGAAAAGGAGGCATTATGGCAAAGGAACCGAAAAAAGTCCGCACCGGCTTTTATATTGAAAAGGAAGTGCTGGATCGATGCGATGAGCTACTGGAGCAGGCCAATGTGAAATCCCGAAATGAATTCGTCACCGAGGCGCTGAAGTTTTATTGTGGGTATCTCACCTCGAAAAAAATTGAAAACTATCTGCTGCAAAGCCTATCCTCCGTCCTCACCGGCACAATCCGGGACACGGAAAACCGTCTGGCCAGAATGGATTTCAAAATAGCCACAGAGCTGTCCAAGCTCTCTCATGTGGTGGCATATACTCACGCCGTTGACGAGCATGCGCTCCAAAGCCTACACTTAAAATGTGTGGAAGAAGTAAAAAGGATCAACGGTGCGGTTGATTTCGAGGATGCATATAACTACCAAAAGCGGCGAACCTAAAATGATAGGAATTATTTGTTTCTTTTGGGTATGGACTATGGAAATACATTCGTTTATGGTGTGTTGCGAAAGGAGGTAAAAGTGCAATGGAGAAAAATGAAATCTTTGAAACAGCTATCCGTGAACTGACGGAAGCTACAATCAGCAAACGCAAGGAAACCCTCAATGACAGCGAACAGCAGCTCTATGCTGAGGTGATGGCTCTCAGCTCTCAAGCTCGTGAGATTGTCAAAACGCTACCGGCGGATCAGCAGAAAATTCTCACCGATTATTTTCAGAAAACCAATTTGATTGCCGACCATGAGTGCCAGCACCTCTATGTGCAGGGTGCAAAAGACTGCGTGGAGCTGTTGAAAAAGCTGGGTGTACTGTAAGGAACATAGGTGGGCGGCCTCTGCGTAAGCAGGGGCTGTTTTACATAGACAAAACTGTTTAATGATTTCTTTAGGATTAAATGATATAATATCTTATAAAAAAACATAAATTCAACAAAAAAGATAAACAGGAATTTGAACGGAGGGATTACATGGTAAGTAAAACTGATGCCATTGAGATAATAACATACGCTGAAGAAAATGGAATTAACATATGGATTGATGGCGGTTGGGGAGTAGATGCATTATTAGAAGAAGAAACAAGAGCACACAACGACATTGATATATTTGTGGAAGAAAGTAATAGTAAAAAGTTTGTTGAGATATTAAAAGAAAAAGCTTTTGTTGAAGTTACAGAAGCATATACCACCACATCTCACACGGTTTGGAAGGATACTAAAGATAGGATAATTGACCTTCATATATTTAAGTTCAACGAACAAGGATACATTGTTTTTGAAGGAGAAGCATATCCTCCAAAAGTATTTAGTGGTATTGGGAAAATAGGCGATAAAATGGTCAGATGTATTGATGCTGAAAATCAAGTGTTATTTCATCTGGGCTATGAGCATGATGAAAATGATATACATGATGTAAAACTATTGTGCGAGAGATTTAATATTCCTGTTCCGAGTGAATACAAGTAACTGACAAATCCCAATTTGTCGAATATCTAACATAATTGTTTTCAATCCTAAGAGCGATCATTTACCACGTGGTCGCTCTTTTCTTTTGCCCAAAATAGAAAGGAGGTCTCCATGCCGAAAATCATATTTACCTCGCAATATATGCGGGATGCACCGCCAGCCCAGCTCGAAAATTATGTGAAGTACATCGGAACCCGTGAGGGTGTAGAAAAAATTGACGAGAGCAAGCTGCTGCTACCGGCGACGGTCAAACAGCGGCAACTCATCGGGCAGCTAATCCGGGATATTCCTACTGCCAAGGATATGCTGGAATATGCCGACTACTGCGAAAGCCCCACCATCGGCAACGCTACCGAGTTTATCTCCCTGGCATTGGAGCAGAACCTCAACCTCATTGGCAAGCGGGAAAATTATGTGGAGTACATCGCAGGCCGCCCCCGTGTGGAGCGCATCGGCGAACATGGTTTGTTCACCGATGCGGGAGTGCCGGTGGTGCTGGCGCAGGTGCAGGAGGATGTGTGCCAGCACAAGGGCGCTGTCTGGACTCATGTCATCAGCCTGCGCAGGGAGGATGCTGCAAGGATCGGATACGATAGCGGCAGGCAGTGGCAGGATTTACTGCGCAGCAAAAAAGCCATGCTCTGCAAGCATATGAAAATAGACAGCGAGAACCTCCGCTGGTACGCTGCCTTTCATAATGAAAGCCACCATCCTCATGTGCATCTCATGGTTTACTCCTCCAAGGACAATGATGGCTTTCTCACCGAGCCTGCCATTGAAGCCATGCGCTCTGAACTGGCGCATGATATTTTCCGTCAGGACTTTGCCCATATTTATGAACATCAGAACGAAGCCCGCAGCCAGCTCAAGCAGGGTGCTGCCGATGTGCTGGCCGAGCTGCTTTCACAGGTGCAGGATTGTGTCTGCGAAAACAAAGCCATCGAAGCGGATCTGCTGTTGTTATCAAAACGGCTTCAAAACACAGGCGGCAAAAAGGTGTACGGATACCTCAAGGCAGATGTGAAAGCTATTATTGATCGCATTGTAGATGAGCTTGCCAAGGAGGAACGGATCGATAAGCTATATCGAGCATGGAACGATTGGCAAAATGAAATCCTCAAGACTTACACCAACAAGCTGCCGACCCTTCCTCCACTCTCGCAGCAGAAACAATTTAAGAGCATTAAAAACATGGTGATCGCCGAAGCGTTAAAGCTGGGTGGTCACCATTTTTCATTTGAGGATGAAGATGCACCGGAACCGGAGCTTACAGAGCCTGCAGATGATGAGCCTGAGGAAGCCTTCATGGAGCCTGACGATGTGATCTTTCGTGCCGAGTGGAGCGAGCAATACAAGCAGGCGAGGAAATATCTCTACGGCAGCGAGGATGTGTCACAGGATTTTGATAAGGCATACAACCTGTTCCTGCTGGAAGCGCAATCCGGCAATGCTCTTGCCATGCATGATCTCGGCAGAATGTTCGCCGATGGCTTAGGCCGTGAGATTGATCTGCAGGCCGCTCACGAATGGTATGAAAAAGCGCTGGCTGCCTTTTTATCCGCAGAAAAAGAAAAGCCCAAACCCTATCTGGAATACCGCATCGGCAAGATGTATGCCGCCGGTCTCGGAACTGAACAGGACTATGGACAGGCGGCCTCATGGTTTCAACAGGCGGTGGAGAAAAATCATAAATACGCCCAATATTCCCTTGGCAGTCTTTACTATCGTGGGCAAGGTGTGTTACAGGATTATGCACAGGCGCTCCGGCTCTATACCCTGTCCGCCGATCAGGGCAACCCCTATGCAGATTATGAACTTGCTAAAATGTACCGTGACGGTGTCGGCACATCGGTAGATGCCGCTGCTTCCAATAAGCATTTCAAAGCCGCCTTTTCCGGGTTTTATCGTCTGGAAAAGGATAGCCATGATGATAAGCTGCAATACCGCCTCGGTCAGATGCTTTATACCGGAACCGGTACAGAAAAGGATGCACAAGCTGCAGTTTCCTATCTGGAGAAATCGGCGCAGCTTGGAAATGTGAACGCTCAATATCTGCTGGGGAAGGTGTGTCTGGAAACCGACATCGGAAACCCTGCACAGGCCATAGCGTGGATGACCAAAGCCGCAGAGACCGGAAACGCCGGAGCGCAGTATGCTCTCGGAAAGCTGTACCGGGATGGCACTCATGTGGAGAAAGATATTCCAAAAGCGGTGGCGATGTTTACTGCTGCCGCAGAACAGAAAAATGAGTACGCCGCCTATCAGCTTGGCAAGCTCTATCTTCTTGGTGAAGATGTTCCCAAGGATATGGGAGCCGCCATCCGCTGGCTTATCGCTTCCGCTGAACAGGGAAACCAGTTTGCACAGTATGCCCTTGGCAAGCTGTATTTTTATGATGGGGATGTTCTCCGTGATAAGGAAAAGAGTCTTTACTGGCTGAGGCTGTCTGCGGCGCAGGGCAATGTTTATGCGCAGTATCTGATTGACAACATCAACAGCTATCGCAATCCATCGGTGCTACTGGCCGCCACCCGGCTGATGCATCGGCTGGAAAATCTGTTCTGGGAGGATTACCGTAGAACCGTAGGAATCACAGCCGGTCATATCGACCGCAAGCGCAGACGGAAGCTGCAGGAGAAAAAGCAGGCGCAGGGTCACAAGCGTGACGATCATGAGCCGCAGCAAATTCATTTATGATGGGAGGTTTTTTTGTGTCAGGCTATATCTATTTTACAGGTGAGCAAAAGGAACGAGCCAACTCCGTGGATCTGGTGGACTTTCTCCAGAGGCAGGGTGAAAAACTCCTGCCCTCCGGCAGAGATAAACGGCTGGCCAGAGATCGTAGTATTACTGTCCGTGGAAACCGCTGGTACGATCACTCCGCTCAGGAGGGTAGCTATGCTATCGATCTTGTCAAACGGCTATACAACCTATCTTTTCCGGAGGCGGTCAGCCTGCTGCTGGGTGGTGAGCAAGGTGTGGAATACCGGCAGCACAGCAAAAGCAGTGAGTCAGAACAGCGAAAGCCGTTCGTTTTGCCGCTAGCGCATACCGATATGCGCCGGGTATTTGCTTATCTCATCAAGCAGCGCTGCATCAGCCGGGAGGTGCTGTCTGAGTTTGCCAGAGAAAGGCTGCTGTTTGAGGATGCCGAATACCACAATGCCGTGTTTGTGGGCTTCGATGAAAAAGGCATTGCCCGTCATGCCCATAAGAAAAGTACGGCGACCGGCAGCAGCTTTCGCATCAATGTAGAGGGCAGCAATCCGGTCTACAGTTTTCATTATATTTCTAAAAATCCCTATCCCCATACGCTGTTTGTTTTTGAAGCGCCAATTGATTTGCTGTCATACATCAGCCTACATCCGCAGAACTGGAAGAATGCCAGCTATGTGGCGTTAAACGGTGTGTCGGAACAGCCTATCCTGAATCTGCTGAAGTTGTATCCGCAACTTGACCATGTGATTCTATGTCTCGATCATGATGCGGCAGGTATTGAGGCTACTGAGCGCATCTATGATATTTTAATGGAACATGGGCAGTTTGCAGTAGGTCAGGCGCAATCCAAATATAAAGACTGGAATGAGGATTTGAAAGCACAGCACGGTTTCACACCCATTCCTGCTGAGGAACATCCGCAACTGTTACTTCGTGATGAGCTATGTGAAGAAATTAGTAAATTCACATGGGAATATCAAGGTACCGACTGCTCCGTTGATGTGTTTCGGAAAACACTGCAAAACTGCCGAGGCAATCCACAGCAGAGGAAAAATGCACTGGTGGAACTGGCTGGTCTCTCTGTGCTGGCTGCTGCCAAGGAATACAAGCGCATCAGTTACTGCCGGGATTTGTCTACAGTGGAAAGCAGATTAAAATACAGCTTCAAAGCCTATCAAAACCGTGGCAGGCTGGAAAACAAACTAAGCGACATTGGAAACTTTCTGATGCCGCTTTTTTCATGCTCCCAAATAGAAACACAGAGCGAAAAGAAAAGCCGTGGGGAGAGTTTCGAGCAGCTGGCGTCCGAATGCTTAAAGGGCGCTGTCCTTGCGGAGCTTTCCATTCAGAAGGCGGCAGAAAAGAAACAAAAGCAAGGCGGCTTGTGCTTATCATAGCCGCCTATCGGAAAGGAATTCTCTATGCAGACAACACAAATTGTAACCTTAATTGTAATTGGGCTGGGGATGTTTGCTGTCATCGGCTTCATTTCCCTGCTGGCACATTACTATACCTTAAACGGTATCAAATCCAAGACCGTAGGTGACGGTCAGCATGGTACCGCCCGTTTTGCCACAGAAAGTGAAATCAAACGGACATACGCCCATGTACCCTATAAGCCGGAGAAATGGCGGCGTGGGCAAAATCTGCCCGCCCTGCAGGGGCTTGTGGTGGGCTGCAAGCAGAAAGCAGGCGCTACCACTGCCTTGATTGATGACGGCGACATTCATTGCCTGATGATCGGTGCTGCCGGTGTAGGTAAAACCGCTAATTTTCTCTACCCCAACATCGAATACGCCTGTGCATCCGGCATGAGCTTCCTCTGCACCGATACCAAGGGGGATCTGTTCCGCAATTACGCAGGCATTGCAAAGGATTACTACGGCTACAAAATATCGGTGCTGGATCTGCGTAACCCCACCCGCTCGGATGGCGATAACATCCTGCAGCTGGTCAACCGCTATATGGATGCCTATATGGAAAATCCGGAGAACCTCGCTTTAAAAGCCAAGGCTGAGAAGTATGCCAAGATTACCGCCAAGACCATTATCTCCAGCAGCGGCGAGGACTCGGCAAGCTATGGACAAAATGCGTTTTTCTATGATGCCGCCGAGGGTTTATTGACATCAGTAATCTTACTGATTGCGGAATACTGCCCTCCGGAGAAACGGCACATCATATCGGTGTTTAAGATGATACAGGACTTGCTGGCTCCCTCGCCAGTGAAGAATAAAAGCCAGTTCCAGCTTCTGATGGATAAGCTTCCGTCTGACCATAAGGCGAAATGGTTTGCGGGAGCCGCATTGAATACCGCTGACCAAGCGATGGCTTCTGTACTGTCCACAGCTATGTCAAGGCTCAATGCGTTTCTGGATTCGGAAATGGAGCAAATCCTGTGCTTTGACAGCTCTCTTGATACGGAAACCTTCTGTAAAGAAAAGTGTGCCATCTTTATCGTACTGCCAGAGGAAGATAATACGAAATATTTTATGGTGTCGCTCTTCCTGCTGCAGCTCTACCGGGAGATGCTGACAGTCGCTGATGAATACGGCGGCAAGCTCCCCAACCGAGTGATGATATTCGCAGACGAAATCGGAACCATCCCTAAAATCCAGTCGATGGAGATGATGTTCTCCGCCGGCCGTTCCCGCCGCATCAGCATGGTACCCATCATCCAATCCTTTGCCCAGCTTGAGAAAAACTACAGCAAGGAGGGTTCCGCTATCATCATCGACAACTGTCAGGATATTCTGTTCGGCGGTTTTGCCCCCAACTCGGAAAGCGCCGATATTCTCTCTAAAGCCCTTGGCAATAAGACCGTTATGTCCGGTTCCATCAGCAGAGGGAAAAACGATCCAAGTCAGAGCCTGCAGATGATCCAGCGACCGCTGATGACACCGGATGAGCTGAAAACCCTGCCCAAAGGCAATTTTATTCTGGCCAAGACTGGCTGCTATCCCATGCGCACCAAGCTACCGTTGTTTCTTAAATGGGGCATCCGGTTTGAAAAGCCCTTTGAGATGGATGAACGAGCCGCCCGAAAGGTTCACTACGCTGACCGCTTCGAGCTGGAGCAGGAAATCCTCCAGCGAGGCTGTGCCTATGATGAGGATGCCTTTGCCGAGTTCCCAGAGCCACCCGGTGGCGACCGCAGCGGTGGATCTTTGCATACTCCAGTGCAGGAACATGAGCCGGAGCCTCCTGCCATGCCTCTACGTACCGATTAGGGGGTGTTCGTGATTGAGCTATCTTTCCTCTCTCTACGCTGAAAATGTCCCTCACCGTGCTGTGGTGGTGTACCGCTACCTGAAAGATCGGGCAAACAAGGACGGAACCTGTTATCCTTCCATAGGTACCATCGCCAATGACCTAAAGCTCTCACGCCGCACGGTGCAAAGAGCCATCGCTGACCTTGAAAAGACCGGGTACCTGCAAAAAGAACAGCGCTGGCGGGAAAACGGCGGAAAGAGTAGTTTACTGTTTACAGTGAAATGAAAAAACACATACCTTGCCACCAAGGGAGTAGTGCGCCCTGTTGGCGGCATATGGTATGTGTCATCATGACCTATGCAGTGAACCTTTCACTCTAAGGATTTCTTTAAACACAGAGAAAGAACAATATTGGGATAGAGATAACAATGACCATCCTTCCGAAAAGAAGATGGTCACTTACTTTGACTCCAGCATTGCTTTCGCCGTTGCGGTTATGATTTTAAGATCACGTTCATCGCATTGGGAGAGTAGCCGCATCAGCTGTTCTTTTTCATTCTCTGTATGTGGGTTTTTCGGGTAGAAAATATTGTCTGCAGGGATGTTCAGCACAAGAATGAGTTTACATAGCACCTCAAAGCTGGGCTGTTTATGTTCATTTTCCAGTGCCATGATATACCGACCCGTCACCCCGATCCGTTCGGCAAGCTCATCCTGTGTAAGATTGGCTGCTATTCTGGCCTGTTTGATGGTTGCTCCCAAATTATTTAGAATAATATTCACTTAACGTTCACCTCCTACACCATTTTACAGTTCGGGTAAAGAAAGCGGAACGTTTTGATAGTTCTCGTTTTATACGAACAATAATAGAATATTAACATTTTTATCTTGATTTTCTTCGTTTAAACGAATACAATAAGATATATCATGAAAGGATTTAAGAATATGGAATACATAACTGTTCGGGAAGCTGCCGAAAAATGGGATATTACAGAGCGCTGGGTGCAGAAACTCTGTGAAGAAAATAGAGTTAAGGGTGCAGTGCGGTTCAGCCGAGTATGGATGATACCAAAAAACGCGGAAAAGCCCTCTGATGGGCGGACGAAAGCGAATAAATAATAGGAGAATTATATATGGAATTTAACGAAAAACTACAACAGCTGCGGAAACAGAACGATATGACACAAGAACAGCTTGCGGAATTATTATATGTATCAAGAACAGCAATCTCGAAATGGGAAAACGGTAAAGGCTACCCAAATATAGAATCGCTAAAAAGTATATCAAAACTATTTTCGGTATCTATCGATGAATTGTTGTCCGGAGAAGAATTGATTACTCTTGCAGTTAACGAAAACCGTTCAAATATACATAAAATATTTGGTTTGATTAACGCCGCACTCGACTTGGCAGTTATTGCTTTTATTTTTTTACCGCTTTACGGCAAATCTGACGGTACATACATTCATTCTGTAAACCTTTTTTCATTTACAGACACAACACCAATAAATCTTGCAATTTATTGGGCTGTTTTTACTATCATTATCGTATTTGGTATCGCTCAGTTCATATTTAGCTACATTGAAAAAGAAAAATGGCAAGGACTTTCTGCTAAATTTTCATTTATAATTGAAGCATTTTCTATCTGTTTCTTTGCTGCAGCAAAAGAGCCTTACGTAACTGCACTTTTGTTTATACAATTTCTAATAAAAGTGTTGCTTTTGAAAAAAAGCGCCCAGATGAAGTAAAAAAGTTATAAACCCTTGAAAATAAGCCTTTGACACGAAAAGTGTCAGGGCTTTTTTCTGTTGTGATGATAGGTTTCTTGCCTCTTTCCGCATTTGACCGGATAATAAAATTGCAGTCTGGCATAGACAGCAATAAATAAAAAGAAGGGAAGATGTGTATGGAACATATTATTGAAACGAAAAATCTAACAAAACAATACGGAACATCTACCGTTGTTAATAATTTCAATCTTCACGTGCCTAAGGGTAAAATCTATGGTCTCCTCGGCAGAAATGGAGCCGGAAAAACTACCACAATGAAAATGATATTACAACTTGTGAAGCCAACGGCAGGAACAATCCGATTGTTTGGAATGGATTTCAGAGAAAACGAACATAGCATTTATCGAAAAGTAGGCTCAATTATTGAAACTCCGGGGTTTTATCATAATTTGACCGCCTATGAAAACCTGCAGATTTTAGGACGCTTAAGAGGACAGGAAAATGAAACAGAGATATATAAAGCGTTAGAAATAGTTGGACTTCAAAAGGAGTATAAAAAACCCTTTGGCAACTATTCTTTGGGAATGAAGCAGCGCCTTGGGATTGCTGCTGCAATTATGCACCAACCGGAGCTTCTTATTCTTGATGAACCAATTAACGGTCTTGACCCAATTGGTATATCAGAAATACGATCATTATTTTCGGCACTAAGTTGCGATAAAGGAACGACTATTTTAATCTCCAGCCACGTTTTAAGTGAAATTGAGCAAATTGCAGATTTCATAGGTGTGATGCACGAAGGGCGCTTGATTGAGGAAGTGAATATGGCTGAACTACACAAACGAAAACGCAGATATATTGAATTTGAGTTATCTGATATAACTGTTGCTTTAAATTTATTAGAAAGTAAATATCAGATTACAGATTGTTCGGTACATGGCAGTACAATCAAAATCTTTGACTGCACTTATAACCTTGGAGAAATTAATCGTACATTTGTGGAAAACGGTTTGCTTGTAACAAAGATTGGTCAAAGCAAAGAAAACTTAGAGGATTATTTTTCGAAACTGATTGGAGGTAGTGGTATTGCTTAATCTGATTACTTGTGAATTATTAAAGCTGAAGCATTCAAAGATGGTGCTTTTAAGTGTTTTAGGTGTCTTGGCTACACCATGCATGATGCTGGCCGGAGCATTGCAGATGCATTTTGAAGATCCTAATAAAATTTTCACCTTGGCTGACATCTACGATAACAGTCTGGTTTATGCGATGCTGCTCATTAACTTTATAGTTTATGTGACAGTAACTGCCTATTTATTCAGTCGTGAGTATAGTGAAAACACGTTGAAAACGCTGTTGCCAATACCTGTTTCACGAACAGCTTTTATTGTAGGAAAATTTCTTGTCCTATTTCTCTGGATTATGCTATTGACGGTTGTTACATGGGCAGGTATTCTTGCTTTGTTCTCAGTCTATCATGTTATATTTGGTATGCACAGTTTCAGTCTTAACGTTGCAGGGCTCTGGCTTTTAAAGTTTCTCCTTGGAAATATACTCATGTTTTTCACCCTATCCCCTTTTGCTTTTATTGCCCAAAAAACAAAAGGTCTGGTGGTGCCGATGATTGCTTCGGCAGTGGTTGTTATGAGTAGCGCAGCACTTTCCAATCAAGATATGGGAGCATTGTTTCCATGGACAGCAACCTATTTTTTAATGGACGGAAGGTTGGAAAGTATTGGATATCCAATTCCTTTATCAATTGCAATCATCTTTGCAATAAGTGTAGTTGGACTGCTTGCAACATTTAGATATTTCAAAGGGGAGGATTTAAAATAATGGAACTAAATTTTATAGAAATTCTCAAGGTCATTTTCCTTGGTATCGTGGAAGGAATCACAGAATGGTTACCAATCAGCAGTACCGGACATATGTTGCTTGTCGACGAATTAATTACTCTAAATATGAGTGAAGCGTTTAAGGAAATGTTCTTTGTAGTGATACAGCTTGGAGCGATTTTAGCGGTTGTAGTAAGGTTTTGGAACGAGATGTTTCCATTCCAGTTCAAAGATAAAACTCAGCCGATTGTAAAAAAGGACACTTTTTCGCTCTGGTTTAAGGTGGTCGTCGCCTGTATTCCAGGGGCTATTGTAACCCTCCTCTTTGATGACTATATTGAAGCACATTTCCATACCCCGGTTGTGATTGCCTCAACCTTAATTTTATATGGTATTGCATTTATTGTAATTGAAGTATGGAATAAAAAACGCGTGCCAAGCATACGCCACTTATCCGATATTACCTATAAAACTGCCTTGATAATTGGATTGTTTCAGGTGCTATCCATTATCCCCGGCACATCACGATCCGGTGCAACCATTGTCGGTGCATTACTAATTGGTGTGTCAAGAGTTGCAGCAGCAGAATTTACTTTTTTCCTTGCTGTACCTGTGATGTTTGGGCTAAGTGCACTGAAAATATTAAAATTTGGGTTTGCTTTTACAGGTATAGAAACCCTAACGCTGGGGCTTGGCATGACGGTAGCATTTTTAGTGTCAGTACTTGTAATCAAATTTTTGATGAGTTATATCAAAAAACATGACTTTAAGGTATTTGGTTGGTATCGAATTTTGATCGGAATAATTGTATTTCTTTATTTTGGGTTTGGTACATTTATTAGATGAACATTAGGGGTTGGGCGATAGCTCCAAACATATATTTCTGTGTATCTTTGTGTATTATAGGAACTCACTATTAAATCCCTATGATTTAAAATCTATTAATTTTAAATCAGCATAAATAGCAAGTATCACCCGCCGAATAAAAAAAACGGCGCTTTGGCGGGTCTTTCTCTATGCCCGGATCTTCTAAAGCAACCCTCCAAACCCGTGAAGTTTGGGGGGGTTTTTCATGTGTTGGTCAATGCATACCGCACCGCTGCGCATCTGCTGCAGCGACATTAGGTTATCTACATAACCCATATTTACATAGGTGATTCGTTAAAAAAAGCCTATATTTCTCAACGGAGAAGTATGCCTATCAATACGAACCAACAGAACAGATAAAACATGAATTAATGTATAAGAGCGTACAAACGGACTTTTTTGTCTGTGGGTATGCTCTTTTTGTTTTCCACCGCATAACGCCTCGGTGCCGGTCACCGCCTCTTGTCCTTCGTTTTCAATCACATTTTGAAAATTTGGAGGACAAGCATATGTCAGAGAACAAAAAATATACAATCGTAGTAAAACGGCAGCGTGTAGAGGTTAGCGAGGCCGTCTACCGTGCCTATCATAAAGAGCGGGAAGCGGAGCGTTATCAGAGTAAGCTTAGCCGCCAGAACGAGTTGTCGCTGGAACGCTTCAGGGAGGACGGTGTCAATGTTGATTACCTTATTGTCCGTGTTCAACCAGACATCGTGGACGAGCTCATTCATCAGGAACAGATGGAGGCACTGTGGCTTGCTCTTCAATCCTTACCGGAGGATGAACGGTTCCTCATTGACGAACTGTTTTTCAATGGCAAAAGCGAGCGGGAGCTTTCCGCAATAATTTCTGCACCGCAAAAGACCATTAACGACAGGAAAAAAAGAATCCTGCTTAAACTACGCAAATTGATAGAAAATTAACCCGCTCAACCCCCTCACTTTTTCCTTTATAGAAGTGAGGGGGATTTTCTATCTCTCTCGTGTTCCTTGAAAAACACCGAGCTATTCGGTCATATCCAGCAGCTTAAATACGTTAGCTGTTCAGCTCCGATGAGGGGAAAGCGGCTTTGGAGGACACGCTAAGACCATCTGCGGATAGGTCAGAGCTATTCGTCAACACGATAGCATCAAAGGTGCCGAGCGAGAAATGCCCGTCCGAGAAGCAATCTGTGGTGGATTGCCCTGCCATGACCTGAACAGCCTACAATGATACTTCTGCATAGCCACAGACATCGCAATGGGTGCAGCCGCCGGAGAACCCGGCGGGGGTGAGAGTCCCATGACGGCCGCAAGCCACGGCTGGTTTAAGCTGACTGCCCAAAGGACGGAATCGTCCTTAACCGCAGGCACTTTGCCTGTGGTGTTCTGCTTCGGGAAGTAGTGTCGAATAGAAGCAGCAGAAAACGAAGAACAAGAGTTTTGTTATATCAGAAACTATGAGGACAGCCGCCCTGCGGGTAAACCCGGTCACAATCGGCGGCTGTCCTTATCCTTGTGATATAACACTGATTTCACAAAAAGGAGGAATGAGAAATGCGTATTTATAAAGGCGATATGTTCTACGCTGATTTAACTCCGGTCGTAGGCTGTGAGCAGGGCGGCATCCGACCGGTACTGATTATCCAAAATGATATTGGAAACCGCTACAGTCCCACCGTTATCGTGGCCGCTATCACCAGCCGCACCGAAAAAAACCACCTGCCCACCCATATCCAACTGTGCAGCCAGCAGTATGGGCTGCGGCAGAATTCCCTTGTGCTTTTGGAGCAGGTGCGAACCATTGACCGTTCCCGCTTGCGTGAGTACATAGGCCATTTGAGCGAACCACAGATGCAGCAGGTCAATGAAGCCTTAGCCGTAAGCTTCGGTCTGGATGCCCTGCTGCCGGAACCGCAAATGAGCCTGAGCTTGTAAAAGGAGGTATTTTTTATGGACAAGAAATCCGCTTGGATTTACTGCCGCATCGATGCGCCGGAGGATGTACATGGCGCTTTGAAAGGACAATACGAAAGATTAGAAACCTATGCCGCACAGATGGGCTTTACCGTTGTCGGCTCTTCGCAGGATTTAGGCAGTGGTCTAAACTTTGACCGCTCCGGCCTGCAGGCTGTTCTGGAATCAGCAAAAGCCGGGAGCTTTCAGATTCTGTTGGTGGATTCGGTGAGCCGAATCGGGCGGGATATGAAAAAGACAATAGCATTTATTCAAACAATTAGCGGCTGCGGTATCAGCATTTACTCCCCGATGGAGGGAGAAATCAAGCTGTCTGATTTTATGAGGCCGCCGTTTCAATTGCGATAGGAGGAAATGCTATGACGAAAACAGAACCAGTAAACGAAGTCCGTTATTTAATGGCGCACAACTTCCTCACCTATCTTCTGGAGCAGGGCAAAATTACTCAGGAAGAATTTCAGATTGCAGACCAATTCGTGGTCGAAAAGTACAAGCCGAGGCTCCGGATTATTTAGTGGATTATGTGATAGCTTTCCCTGCATCTCTGTGGTAGTGTATGTGCTAATACCCAAGGGGTATTGAACTTACACGAAAGGAGCTGTCACACATGAAAATACGAAAACCAAAGGAGGTGCCGCCATGCCACAGGTACAGGTTATCGAACCGGTAAATTCCATTTACCGATATTCACCGCCCAAGCTGCGTGTCTGCGCCTACGCCAGAGTCAGCAGTGACTCCGCCGATCAGCTAAATTCCTTTTCCGTGCAGATGGAGCATTACACTTCCCTGATTGCCGAAAATGACGAATGGGAGCTGGTGGACATCTATGCCGATGAGGGCATTACCGGAACCCGGTCGGACAAGCGGGAGGAATTCCAGCGGATGCTTTCCGACTGCAGAAAGGGCAAAATCGACCGCATCCTTGTGAAATCCGTTTCCCGGTTTGCGAGGAACATTCATGACTGCCTCTCCACCGTCCGAGAGCTGAAAGCCCTCGGTGTAGAGGTGGAATTTGAGGAAGATGGTATCAAGACAGCGGATATGCACGATGAGATGATGATTGGAGCCTTCAGCTCCATCGCCCAAGAGGAATCCACCTCCATCTCTAACAATATGCGCTGGAGCTACGCTCGTAGGATGCAAAACGGAAATTTCACTTGTTGCTGCCCACCCTACGGATACGATCTTATAAACAACATACTGATTCCAAATCCCAAGGAAGCACCGATGGTGCGAAGAATATTCGGAAGCTACCTATCCGGCAAGAGCATGGAGCAGATAGCCAGTGAGCTGAACGCAGATGGCATCCCCTGCAAAAATGGAGAGGTAAAATGGCTGTATACCGCTGTCAGCTATATTCTCAAAAGCGAGCGTTACATCGGTGATGCCCTGCTGCAGAAATCCTACACCACCGACACCATGCCCTTTCAAACCAAGCGCAACAAGGGCGAGCGTGACCGCTATTACATCACCGGTTCCCATGAACCGATTATCAGCCGGTCGGAGTTTGAGCAGGCACAGCGGCTGATGAAAGCCCGTAACTCCCTTTATCCAAACAAGGGGCGTGGCAGGCAATACACTTTCTCACAGAAAATTCGATGTGGCAAATGCGGTACGAATTTCTCCCGCAGGGTGACCAATGGAAAAACCTATTGGGTATGCCACAGGCACTTCCGCAGCAAGGAGCTTTGCGAAATCCGTCAAATCCGGGAAGATGCCATCATGCAGGCGTTCATCCGAATGTACAACAAGTTAAAACAGAACAGCCGCTATATTCTCTCCTCCGCTTTAAACGAGCTGATGGATCTCAAATCCAAAATCACCATGAGCGATGTAAAAGTCGGAAGCATCAATAAGGAAATAGCGGAACTCACCAAGCAGAGTCTGGTACTGAATCGTCTCAGGACGAAAGGTTACATGGACTCTGCTGTTTTTATGCAGAAAAACAATGAAATCAACCAGCAGCTCGATTTGCTCAAGCGAAACCGCCGCAGACTGCTGGAAAGCGATGCGGACGATGAGATGATTTCCGACTGCAAGCTATTGATTGAGCTGATGGAACAGGGATCGCCGTACCTGACTGCTTTTGATGAAGCCCTATTTCACAGCATTGTCAATCAGATCGTTGTCACCGAGCAGGATAAACTCAAATTCTGCCTGATCGGTGGTCTTGCCTTTACCGAGCAGCTGCCCAAGGAGGTGTTCGGACGATGAATAAAAACCGATACCTTCCTTTCGGCTATCACATTCAAAACGGTACGCTGTGCATTCATGAAGCGGAAGCCACTGTGGTACGGCAAGTTTTTGAGGATTACCAAGCCGGGAAATCCTATCGCCGGATTGCCGAAAGCCTCACAGCCAAAGGCATCCCCTATATGGAGAATCGCACCGACTGGAATAAGCACAGGGTCAAGCGTATGCTGGAGAATTCACGTTACTGCGGCAGTGATGATTTCCCGCAGATTATCCCTGCCGACACGTTCGGGGCTGTAGCCGCCCTAATCGGGCAGAAAAGCCAAGGGGAGCCTTTATCCAAGGAACTGGACAGCATCCGCAGTAAGGCGATTTGTGGGGTTTGTGGAGCCAAGTACACAAGGGATGGCAGAAGCAAGAAGTATGAAGCGTGGTGCTGCTCCGCTGAGGGGCGCATCACACCCAAGCGCATCACTGACCAAGCCCTGCTGGAGAGCGTAACCGCAATCTTGAATATCATCATCAGTGAGCCGAGCCTGCTGGAGCTTCCTTTACCGCATAGGGAGAACTATTCCCTCGATGTTGCCCGGACAGAAAACCAAATCAACCGGGAGCTTGAAAAAAGCGAAGTGGACAGCGATTACATCAAGCTGCTGATATTTGGCTGTGCCACCGCAAAATATGAGGTCTGCCCTGACAGGGAGCCGGAATACTTAACCCGCCGGTTGCTGGAGATATTTGAGGGGCATCCGCCGCTGGCGGCTTTCTCAATCCGATTATTTGAGGATACCGTCAAGCAGGTGGTCATTGATGCGGACGGCAGCCTGCGGCTGCAGATGAACAATGGAAAGCTGATTGGAAAGGAGTAACCGCCATGCAAACACAAACCATAACGCCGGTACAAAAAAAGGTCGATGTGATCCCCGCCAATATTCTTTTAACCAAGCCAAACGCCAGAAAAAGAAAGCTCCGTGTGGCGGCCTACTGCCGGGTCAGCACCGAACAGGAAGAACAGCAATCCAGCTACGCTGCGCAGATTGCTTATTATACCGATAAAATCAGTAAAAATAAGGATTGGGAGATGGCTGGTATTTTTGCCGATGAGGGCATTACCGGAACCAGCGCCAAAAAGCGTACCGAATTTCTCAAGCTCATGGCACTGTGTGAAAAAGGCAAAATTGATATGGTGCTGACCAAATCCGTCTCCCGATTTTCCAGAAACACGCTGGATGCCATCGGATATATCCGAAAGCTCAAGGCAAAGGGCATTCCCATCATCTTTGAAAAAGAGGGCATCAACACGATGGAAATGGCCAGCGAAATGGCGCTGTGCTTCCTCAGCGGCTTTGCACAGGCAGAGAGTGAATCCATCAGCCGCAACGTGACATGGGGCAAACGCCAGAGCTTTAAAAGCGGAAAGGTGCCATTTCAATATTCCCGCATTTTAGGTTACGAAAAAGGCGAGGACGGTCAGCCAAAGATTGTGCCGGAGGAAGCGGAAATCGTCAAACGGATTTTCCGAAGCTATTACTCAGGTGCAAGCATCGGAAAGATAAAGAAATCTCTGGAGGCTGATAAAATCCTCACGCCCACCAGCAAGGAGGAATGGTCGCCGGGAGTGATCCAGTATATGCTTCGAAACGAGCGCTACATCGGGGATGCCCTACTGCAGAAAACCTATGTGGTGGACTGCCTAACCAAGGAAACCCGTAAAAACAATGGTGAAATCCCGCAGTATTATGTAACCGGAAATCATGAGCCGATTATTTCAAGGGATTTATTCAACCTTGTGCAGGAGGAAATCGCACGGAGAGCCGGTAAGCGAAAGGTGGCCAGAAAAGCTGTGAAAACCGAGAAAGGAAAATACAGCAGCAAATACGCCCTGACCGAGCTTCTCTGCTGCGTTGAATGCGGCACTCAGTACCGCAGGGTTACTTGGGCGAGAAATGGTAAGAAAAAGGTGGTCTGGCGTTGCATCAACCGCTTGGAATACGGCACGAAATACTGCAAGGAATCGCCTACCATAGAGGAAAGTCGCCTACACCAAGCCATTATCACCGCCCTGAACCGGCTGGATGAGGATAAAGCCGATGTTATCGAAACCCTCAAGGCAGGCCTGCAGCTGGCCATTGGTTCACAGGATGATGACAGCTTCAATGAAGCGGCTGTCCAAAACCGCATCGCCGAGCTGCAAAGCGTGATGATGGATTTAGTGGGACTCAGCTCCAAATCCAGTGCCGGTGCGGATTATTTCGATGCCAAGTTTGAAGAAATCGCTGCGGAGATAAAAGGGTTGCAGGGGCAGCTTGGAGAACACCAAGAACAAACCATGCTCGCTCAAAATACACAGGCACGAATCCACGAGCTGCTTTACATGATGGAAACCACCGATCTCAGCCTGAAAGAATATCGTGATGATGTAGTCAAAGGAATTATCACCAAGGTGGAGGTTTTATCCTCAGACCGCATCCGGATTATTTTTGATAACAATATGGAAATGGAACAGGAAATGCCGAGTGAATAGAAATAGCAGGATAAGCCGCCACAAAGCTGGCGGCATTTCTCTTTTGGACAGAATTTCTGCTATATTTCAATCCGTTTCACCATAATACTGTGAATATTTCCATAATTTATACGGATTTAATTGCTTTGTTCGCTGTGACGATATATAATATATACAATATTTAATTGGCAAAGGATAGTTTTAATGGACTATATGACAGCGAAAGAAGCAGCGGAAAAATGGGCAATCACTCCACGCCGGGTACAGGTGCTTTGCGCACAGAGAAAAATACCGGGCGCTATTCGGTTTGGGGTTACTTGGGCGATACCCAACGATGCGGTGAAGCCCAAAGATGGTCGATATAATAAAAACAAGACAGAATAGAACAGCTTGATGTTACTAATAAATTGAGCGGTTAGAATATTTTTGTGGAGGGAGTGACATCATGGGTAGCCATCAAGCATCAGAACAAATGATAGGTTATCTTTATCAGGCTAGGTATGCATTGTACCTTTTATTGAATAATGATGATGAGCAATCAGAAATTAGCATTGAAAAATTTGACGATGTAAGCTTTGGAAACGATGATACTCCTGAAATCATGATTCAACTCAAGCATCATGTAAAGGCTTATGGTGATTTAAATAACGCAAGTACAGATATATGGAGAACACTAAAAGTCTGGATAGATGCTATTAAAAAGCAACCAGATTTACTGTCTAAAACAAAATTCATGATAATAACTACTGCTTCAGCACCAGGGGACACAGCAGCATATTATTTAAAAACTGAATCTGAAAAAAGAAATTCTATTTTGGCTTATAATATATTAAAGAAAGTTGCGGAAGAATCTCAGAACAAAAGCCACCAAAGTTATTATAAAGCATTTACCAGCATTCCAGAAACGCAAATTCAGCAATTATTAGATTGTATTTATATACTTGATAAGAGTAGCAATATAGTCGATGTTGAATCTGATATAAAAAAAGCTATTAGATATTGTAGCCTTCCTCAATATATTGATAAAATATGTGAACGTTTGGAAGGCTGGTGGTATAAGAAAACAATAGAAGCTTTATGCTCAGAAACACCGATATTCATATCTCAGAGTCAAGTGCGTTCACACATTGTATCGGTTGGATTGGAATATGCACCCGATAATTTACCTATTGATGTGGACGAATATGAAAACCTCAAATTAGAAGAGTTGTCTCCAAATGATCAAATATTTTATGAACAATTAAAGCTAATTTGTTTAGGAAGTAATAGATTGAGAATGGCAATCAGAGATTATTATCGTGCTTTCCAACAGCGAGCAAACTGGGTCAGGGAGGAATTATTATACACAAATGAGCTGGACAAATATGAAAAAAGGCTCATTGATGAATGGGAACATTCATTTTATGCAATGCAAGATGACTTGTTAGATTATGGGAATCAAGTTACGGAAGACATTAAAGTATCAAATGCCAAAAAACTGTATAGAGAAATTGAGGAAAAAGATATACGTGTTAGAGATCGTTGCAGTGATGCATTTGTAATGAGAGGCAGTTATCATATCTTAGCGAATCAGCTTAGGGTAGGATGGCATATTGATTTTTATGAGCGTTTAGAGCAATTATTAAAGAACTGAGGTGATTTATTTGAGGAATTGGAATCTTAGAGCAAAGGAAGTAGCTTATTTACTTAATCCGGCGTTTTGTGGTAGGCTATTGCACAGTTGCATTAAAACATATAATGAGGTGACAAAAAGAGCTTTTCCATTTCCTCTTGTTTATCTGGTTCTTCCATTGATACTTCATAAAAAAACTAGAGAGTGCATATCAAGTCGTACACAATTGATCATATGGCAACAACGATATCCTGAATTATTAATAGGTTTTGCTGAGAGAACAAAAGATATGGTACAGATAACCAATGAGGCTATGGAGCTTTTGCTTCAAAGTGGTGTTGTACTGTTAACAAACGCTGCAGAGCTTGAAATATCTCAAACGATTCGACCGCTCAGTAAGACAAAATATGTTAATGACGAAATCAAAGATTGTCTTAATAAAAGCGAACATGTAGCTAAATGGTTTGCTGCAGCAGGAAAAGTTGAAACAGTATATGTTAGTTTGGGGGTAAGACCATGATGCAAATACGAGAATTAGTCCTATATGGATTAAATGGACAAGTAAGGCATTTGCCATTTCAATTAGGAAAGGTCAATATAATATCAGGAAAATCAAAATCCGGAAAATCCGCTGTGGGCGACATAATTGATTATTGCCTTGGCGGAAGTTCTTGTGATATTGCCGATGGCGTAATTAGAGAAAATGTGTCGTGGTATGGATTGCTATTGCAGTTTGATAGCGAAAGAGTATTTGTAGCTCGCCAAAATCCGCCCCCCGGTCAACAGTCTACCGGCTTCTGTTATATTGAGATTGGAGAAAAAATAGAAGTTCCCGAAAAATGTGATTTTGTTTCCAATACTAATGTTGCTGGATTGGAGGAGGCTTTAACTAAGAGATTAGACATTTCTGAGAACCTAAATATACCGCCAGACGGACAAAGCCGCGATCCCCTTGCTGCTAATATTAGACATGCATTATACTACTGCTTTCAAAATCAGGATGAGATAGCAGCAAAAACTTTTTTATTTCATAAGCAATCGGAAGATTTCATAACTCAGGCCATAAAAGACACTTTGCCATATTTTTTGGGTATAGTGAATGAGGAATCGCTAGCTTTAGAAAATGAAAGAAGTATTCTAAAAAGAAAATTAGCAATTGAAAAACGCAGACTGGAAGAAATTAGAATGCTTCAAGGAGGAGGTTTACAAAGGGCCATTTCATTAATATCCGAAGCAAAGTATGTAGGCCTTTTATACGATAATATTGAAGCAGATTATGACAGTTACGAATCTGTGTATAAAGTTTTAAAAAGCGTGAATGAATGGACTCCTGTAAATGCTGAAACTGTTGGTATGGATCGTTTAAGCTTTTTACAATCAGAGCTTAAAAAATCTGAGGATGAATTGGAACAACTTAATCAGGATATTAGTAATGCAAAAACATTTGCAGGAGAAACGAGCGGCTACGCGAATGAAGTTGAGCATCAGAAAATTAGGCTGAGTTCAATTGGCTTATTTGAAAAGCTTGATTTTAGACCGGATCATTGCCCCTTATGTGCCAACAAACTAGAAATGCCTTTGCCCAATATTGACATGATAAGAACCGCTATTAAAAACCTAGATGACAATATACAAAACGTTACTCGAGAAAAACCCAAATTAAGAAAATATATTGACTCACTTGAATCAGAGAGGGAAAAAATACGACAAGACATTATCCAAGTAAAGTCTGAAATTGATGGCATTTATACTCAAAATCAGGATGCTATCGCATTAAAAGATTTAAATTCTAGACGTGCAAAAGTAGTTGGTAGAATTAGTCTATGGTTGGAAAGCGTAGAGCAACATGACGACTCTACAGGTAAAGAAAAAGCCATTAAAAAGATTGAGGACAGAATATGTGATATTGATGAAATATTAGATAAAGACTCACTAGAAGATCGTAAGCAATCTGTATTATCACGAATATCTGTAGATATGAGTGAATGGGCTAAAGAACTGAACTTGGAACATTCTGAAAACCCATATCGTCTAGATATGAACAAAGTTACAGTTATTGTGGATAAAGCTGATCGCCCTGTTCCTTTAAAACAGCTCGGCAGTGGGTCAAATTGGGTCGGGATACATTTAATAACCTACTTTGCGTTACATAAATATTTTATTACTCTGAACAGGCCGGTGCCTAATTTTATATTTTTGGATCAACCTTCACAGGTCTATTTTCCATCAGAATTGGATGAAAAAAATACAGATTGGAATATGGTTAGCACCTTGTATAACTTTATCACCAATAGGACATCAGAACTAAAGGGAAAGCTTCAAGTTATTATAGTAGATCATGCTAATTTAAAAGATGAGAATTTTCGTAATTCTGTTATTGAAGATTGGTGGAATGAAAATAACTTAGTACCGGAAGATTGGTATAAAAAATAAAACACACTTGGAAATGGGATATACAATGTCAACATTATCTAACTGTTTTTTGTTTTCATGATATAATTATTTAAAAGTAGAGCCGAGGTGAAATAATGAAATGGTTACATCTATCTGATTTGCATTTTAATCCTGATGATGATGGTACAGATAGTAATTATTTAAGAGATAAACTAAAGGATTTTTTATATCAAAACCAAGTTGTTGTAGACTATTTGATCCTTTCAGGTGACTTTAGGGATGCAAGTTGCCAAGATGATACTGACGAAAACGCCCAAAAAGTTGCACAGTTTATTTTGGGAATCACAAAATTAGTTGGAATAACTAATACATGTAATATTTTGTGCGTACCGGGAAATCATGATTTGAATCGAGACTATAATAATAGACAAGAACTACTTATTACTGAAAAAAGCAAATATCAAACCGAAAAAGGTAGATTCGTTAATTTGCCTGAATTAGTTGATGCTTTTTCATTTTACAAGAAAGTACTGAACTTTATCTACGGTACTGATTTTGTCAATACAATGTTTGATAATTGTTATAAGATCAGTCCTCATAAAGCTGTGGTGACAAAGGATTGTAATATTTTACTGATTAACACAGAACTTTTAGCGGGACAAAGTGTTGAAGATGCCAGTGGAAACAAATGCATAAATGATGCCGGAACGCTAATGGCAGGCAGTAGTTATGTTCTGAATGAGCTTTTAACCGTCAAGCCTACTGAAAAAATAACAATTGCTGTTGGTCATCGAGGGCTTGACTTGCTGGAACCTACTGAAAAAAGAAAGCTTGTAAATATTTTTAATGACTATGGAGTCTGCTTATATTTATGTGGACATAGTCATACGTTATGGGTAGATGACACCTTGGGTGTCCCGCAAGTCACTGTAGGATGTATAAAACAAGAAAATGGAGTAAGAGCAGGTTTTTCGTTGGGGGAGTTTTGTGTAGAGAGTAATAATATTAATATCTCTGCGTATTCTTGGGAAAACAATAGTTGGAACAAATATCAACATTTCTACAAAGGCAATTCAGATCTGCATATAGATTTAAATGGAGTTGCAGAAGCTTACGGTGGTGGTTTTGACAATAAAATTAAAATTGTTTTGGATGGCAGAGTAAGAGAGTTCTATTGCAGAGTTCCAACAGAGGGTATGAAATTTTGGATTGAACATTCTCCTATGATATCGGTGGGTTCAGGAAGCTTAACTTGCGTATTGAAAAACAATCAATACACACATCTTATTAACTACAATCATACATTTATATTGTCAAATGCTGTATGGAAAGTCATAGGAATAGACTCAACTATTTCCGGTGTCACAAAACTCACCTGTAATAGAGAATTAAAAGGTCCATCCGATGATTTTAAAACAGGAATTGCAAACAAGGACTCAATTTCAAACTACCGGATAGAATTACTGTCACCAATCGAAAATATAGGAGTAGATCAAAAAATAGAATTACTACCGCTACTAATTAAAGATTACAAACATATTAAGGATGCAAAGCTTCTCTTGTCTGTATCCAATCAAAATATAATAGCTTCAGATAAGATGTCTATAATAGGAAAAAGCATTGGAAAGACAGATATTTTGATTTGGTGGGAAGATGACGATGAGATATTTTTGCGATTCTCTGTAAATGTATGCGATGAAAAACAAGAAAACGTAGGCTATAGACTATATAGAGAGGATTTAGCATTTAACAGTAAATCATACTTTGATTATTCTGTCAGAATAAAAAACAAAGTTCGCATTGGAGTTGAAAAATATATAAACGGTGAACAGGTTTCCGTAGACAAGCCCCTTGAATTTTGCCTTATAAGTAAAGAAGATAATTGTTCCATGCCAATACAACAACTGGAAAATTCCGTAATTGAGGTCGATACATCAGCAATGAGTTACGGAAAACTATATTCTTTGACTATTAAGGGTGAAACACAAATGCAAGCAGAGATTTGTGGAAAAGGTCTTTTTTAACCCCTGAATCTTTCAAAGAAGATTCTGCATCTATTTTGTACTAATTACACAAAGTTATCAGGATAAAATGGATGCAGAATTGTATCTGTTTTATCTTGATTGTTTATGTTATACTTAAAAGGTATAATCCAACTTAGTATTATTTATATTTTGTTTAGGAGATTACCAAATGAGATTTATAATGAAGAAACATATTGGGTCAAGAATTTTACTCGGAATTGCAAGCGTATTATTAATGTGTTATTTGGGAGGCCTATTTTATATTTACAATATTCAAGAGTACAACCCATATGCTTCTATGGGTGCTGAGTTTGATGCTGTTATTCACAGCGTATTGTTTTTGCCTCCAACTGTAATATGCTTGATATTATCTATCGTATTACATATAAAAACAAAAAAGTAAGTCGCACGGTCTATTATGAGCATAATGTGAAGTTAATAAAACATTTCTTGTAATAACAGAGCAAATTGTTAGTGCATCTATTTTGTACTAATGACACAGAGTCTTTATTTCACTGGAGCTCAGTGGGGTAAGGGCTTTTTTTGTTGCATATATTTCTTTATTATATTTCTTGAGAATCACTTAAAAATCATGCAGTTTTGCCGATAATATACAATAGAAGTATATTTTACCATCTGGACGAAAAACAGGGGGCAGCCATGAAAATTAAAACTGAAAAAAACAAAATATTAAGAATATGCAGTGTTCTTCTGACAATACTTGTCTTCGCGCTTTCCGGCAAAGCAATTACAGTGCGGGCAGAAGGAATTTATATACAGGAGGACGCAGAGGATGAAAAGTTTGACCGTGAAGCAGTCAAAGAGGCGGAGGAAATCCAAGAACTTTTAAAATCAGGCAGTACATCTCAGGGAGCAGAAGCGATGGGAAAAGAGGCTGTCGTGGAGCAGAAATATGCGGCTCCTGCCGAATATATGAAGGAACGGCTTCAGGGGATGGCCGATGGGACAGTAAATGCAAACAATGTTCTGCTGGAGAATAAAATAAATGCGCTGAGAGCAGAGACCACAGACAATACACTCAATGTTGAGAACGGTGATATTGTTCTGGAGCAAAGTGGTGACTACAATGTGATTGGTCAGACAAAAGCTCACAATATAACAATAGAATCTGGGGTTGAGTGTAAAATAATTCTTTCAGATTTGGGAATTGATTTGTCGCATCTTGATGATAAAGCCTCAAAAAGTCCTATTTACATTAAAAAGGGTGCCACCGTTGAACTTGTTTTGTCAGGCGAGGCAGATAAAACGGGAGTTCTCCTGTTGGGAAGTCCATTTGTGTCGGGAATTACATTAGAGGATGGAGCCACGCTTCGTATCCGGGGAAAAGGCAGTATCCTGGTATACGGCGGCGGAGGTGCATATGCAGTTGGAAATGGAAATGTAGGGGGCGGCTCCCTCTGGGTTGGTGAGGAAGCAGATTTTCAGGCATACAGTAATAGGACAGAGGGTGCGATTAATGTAAAAGTATCTTCAACTGCAGATACAAAGAAGATTCTACAGGGAACTCTTGCTGCGGCACCGGCTGATTCTACTATAATCAAGGCTGAAAACAGGGACGACAGAGCAGAACAGTATGTTATAAAGCTTCCGGCAGGATATCTGTCCTTTGCAGCGTCTACGACAACTGCAGGCGGTGATTATGTATCATATATAGCAGCTACTGAAGCCGCAGATGTTGAAGACTCTATATTGCTGGCAAATGCTTTAAATAGAGACCTGCATAGCTATAACCTTACCGGGGCAGGCAATACGCTGGCCTCGCTGACAGCCCTGAAAAGCCAGAAAATCACATATACCGTAACCTTTGACGCAAACGGGGGGAGGTTTCCAGATGGACAGTCAAAAAGGTTATTAAAGAATGTAGGGTATGGAACCACAATTAGTCCTTTGGCGGAGCAACCTAAGAGAAATAACCATGATCTTTTGGGCTGGCACAGAACAAAGGATTCCTTTGAGGAGAATGATCAATGGGAATTCGAGGGGGAAAGTGATAGCAATACCGTAGTAAGGGATGGTATGCTGCTGTATGCGTCGTGGAGACCCATCATCTGTACAGTCAAGTATTATAACGATGGGCAGTCTTTGGGAAATGAAATTAAGAAAAAATTTGGCGATACAGTAAGCGATGTAAAGGAAGATGAAAAGCCCCCTTCTCTTGTACGGAAAGGCTTTACACTTGTAGGCTGGCTTGCAGAGGATGGCTCGGATTGGATATTCGGTGACGATGGAACAAAGATTACGAAAGAAACTACTGTGCTGAAGGCAAACTGGCTTGCAGACTGCCAAGTAACGTTTAATGCAAATGCAGGAACAGATACCGTGACGGGCATGCCTTCTGACAATCCAATGACGGTGCCGGCGACTAGACCTATAGCAATAACGGCGAAGCCCCAGCGCTTGGAGTATACATTTATAGGATGGTACAGGGATGCAAAGTGTACAAAACCTTGGGATATGAACTCCGACAAGGTTACAGGCAACATCACGTTGTATGCAGGCTGGGGAGCTAATAATACGACGGTGAGCTATCATGTGTCAGCCGATGGGACAGAAAGCGTAAGCCCTCTGATTAATACTGTTGCATTTGGAGAGAAAATCCCGGAGCCGGCAGCAAAAAGGGATGCCCGTACTACTTTGCCTACAGAATATGCAGTGGAAGGCTGGTATACAGATGCAAAATTAACGAATAAATGGGATTTTTCAGAAGGGCTGAAAGACTCCAACGGAAGCTTTGATTTATATGTGAAGTGGCGTCAGGTCACGTGCTGGGCAACCTTTCGGCCTAACAGCGCTGATGCAGTGCCTCAGGAGGAACAGTCTCTTTGGGTGGACAATGGTGGAACGTTACGGGACACTTATGGGGATGATTTAGACAATATGCTTGCGGGGATGTTTACAAGAACCGGCTATGAGGTAGAAAGTTGGGTTACCGATAGAGGAAAAGTATGGGATATGTCTGAAGATTCTTTGACGGAAGATATTATATTGAAGGCGCTATGGCAACCGGAGGTCTATAAAATTAACTTTGATACTTCCCAGGAGGGCTGTCCCGCCTTATCTTCCAGTGAAAGTTCAAAGGAGGTTGCATATGGGAAAACATTAAGCCAGCCTAATTACCCTGCAGACGGGCAGAACTGGCTGGGGCATACGTTCCAGGGCTGGTATACTGAAGAGGACGGTAAAGGGGAAAAATGGAGTTTTGCCGGTGCCGGAGCTGCAGATACAGTAAAGGGAAATATGACCCTCTATGCATACTGGACACAGGACGAATATACAATCAATTTCCAAACTTATGCAGAGGATGAGAATCCCATCGGACCATATACAGGAGTTCATTACGGTGACCTGCTTGCAAAACCTGACGATCCGGTTAGGGAAAGATATCAGTTTCTTGGTTGGTATAAGGATGAAGAACGGACAGAACTCTGGGATTTTGCTGCAGATCAGGTGACCGGAGATATGACACTCTATGCCGGATGGCAGGGGGAACCTGTGGATGTTGTTCTCAATGTAAAGTATGAACCGGAAAATGAAGATTCCGGAAAGATAGTCCAGGTAGATTTGGAGGAAGTGAGATTTGGAGACTTTTTAACGAGGGAGCAGGTAGAGGATCAGGAAACTGAAGCCACAAAGAAGAGACCCGGATATACTTTGAATGGCTGGTATACAGATGAGTTGTATCAGGACGAGGGGCTGTGGGATTTTGCACTGAACCGGGTAGAGCCTCCAAAAAACGAACCTCTCAATCTCTATGCGTACTGGACCTGGGATGAATATACGGCTCAGTTTATCACTTATGACGGGGACAGCAGCGTTCCACCTCAAACTGGTCTGCGGTACGGCAATTTACTGGCTAAGCCTTCACCGGATCCTGTGAGGGAACATTATACTTTTGGAGCATGGCATACGGTGCAGAATCCGGAAGACGATACAACTGTCTGGAATTTTACCAAGTCCAAAGTGACAGGAGATATGAGTCTGTACGCGGCATGGACACCAGATATCTATACATTGTCCTTTGAGACAAACGGTGGTTCGGTCCTTGAACCGGTAAAGGTGACTTATGGCACATATGTTTCTAGTGAAAGTTTAAAGACTACTAAAGAAGGATATGTGCTTGCCGGATGGTACCGGGATCCTGAGCTGACACAGCCTTTTGCACCCGCTTCTGAATATGTTGACCGGGCAATGACCATTTATGCGAAGTGGGAGCTGAAAAAATATACAGTGCGCTATCACTACAGAGATTCCCTGGACAGTGCTGAGGAAGAGGTGGAAACCTATAAGGAGGCTTATAAAGTTGGGGATTATCTTGCCAAACCTAACAAGACAGTACCTCATAAAACCCTGAGTCCATGGTACCAGGATGATACATATCAGGATAAATGGGTATTTAAGCGGGATCAGGTCCGAGGGGATACAGATCTTTATGCATACTGGTCGGATACACAGTATACGGTACATTTTGAAACCTATGACGGCACAGAGATGAAAGATCTGGAAATGATCTGGGGAGAACAGCCCGAGCAGCCCGAGGATCCTGCAAGAACAGGCTATACATTTACAGGCTGGTATAAAGATGCCAAGTGGGAGGAGCCCTGGGATTTTAGTGAGGACTTTGTAAATGGAAACACAACGATTTATTCCGGCTGGGAGGCAAATATGTATACGGTCAGCTTCGATACTGCCGGGGGCTCTGAGGCTGCCGAGTCCCAGACGCTGGCTTATGGCTCGCTGATTACGGAGCCGGCCGCACCGACAAGGGACGGATACACCTTCGAAGGCTGGGCAGGCCCAGACGGAAACCCATGGAATTTCAGTAAGGATACACTAAAGGAGGATACAGTATTAACGGCACAGTGGTCTGAAAACATATCCGGGGACGGCAATAATGAAAACACATCCGGCGGCACATCGGGGACAGGCACCCCAGGCTCGGGAACCCAAAGTTCAGGCACCCCAGGCTCAGGCGCCACAGGTTCGGGGACGGATACATCTGCCCAGGCACTTAAAAGTGCTGCCGGCGATTTAAAAGAAATTCTCACCGGAGATAAAGCTCCTCTGACATATTCTATCGCAGGAATTATTTTAGCTGCAGCTGGTATTCTCGGGGCATTGTATAAAAAGATAAGATAAGAACCAGGAGGAAACACTATGAAATATGAACTGACAAAGGACTTGGAAACAGGGAATGCACTGATTGACTCTGAGCACAGAGAGTTGTTCAGAATGGTTAATAATCTGCAAGATGCATGTGCAAAGGGACAGGGACGAAGCCAGGTGGAGACAGCGGCCAAATTTCTTGTGGATTATGTAAAAAAGCATTTCAGGGATGAACAGAATCTTCAGACAAGTGTGAACTACCCAGGATATCCGGCACACAAGAAGTTTCATGAGGATTACATTAGGCAGATAGAAGGAGGAGCAGATAAAATACTGGCCAGTAATGCAGACATTGCGTCTCTGGCAGAGTTAAATAAGCTGATCGGCATATTGGTGGCCCATATCCGGATAGAAGACAGAAAACTGGCATCTTATGTCAGCAGATACAATAAATAAAAAAGTAATAGCAGCAATGAAAAAAGGCATCTGTTTAAAAATAGGTGCCTTTTTGGTGCAGTGTACTTTCTGCTTCCAGGTACTTTCCGGGCTTATGTTTCGGGGGGCAGCTGCTTTTGCAGATACGTCATTAATACACTGGCTATATTCTGGCAGGGAGCTTGTATACATACGGCACCTATCTGGTGAGCTGCCATCGGCATTCCGTATACAACACTTGATTCCTTATCCTGTCCGATGGTATAGGCTCCGCTCTGGCGCATATGGAGGAGCCCCTGTGCCCCATCCCGTCCCATCCCGGTCAATATGATGCCCACCCCGTTTTGTCCGGCTGTCTCAGCCACAGAGTGGAATAGTACATCCACAGAGGGGCGGTGTCCGTTTACCTTTTCACCCGGGTAACAGCGGACCCGGTAATGACTGCCGTCACGCAGTACCTTCATCTGCAGGTCTCCGCCGGGAGCTATCAGGGCAAGCCCGGGATGTATAATATCCCCGTCTTTTGCTTCCCGGACATCTATTTTGCTAAGCTTGTCCAGCCGGTCGGCGTACATTTTTGTAAAGCCTTCCGGCATATGCTGGGTCACTAGAATACCGGGAATATCACCGGGGAGCTCGCTGAGGATTTGTACAGTTGCCTCTGTACCGCCTGTGGAGGCACCGACAGCAATCAGCATGGAGGACAGAACTTTCATAGTGAACCTCTGATGACTGCTTCGCAGTCCAACAGCAGGACTACGGTGCCGTCTTCAAGAGAAAGCATCAGGTTTGTCAGCTCCTGGCGGTTCTCGATAGGAATAGGAGATGCAAGTGCCGTATTAATATTCTGAACTTGTAAAACTGAATCTACTGCAATGCCGATGTGGAGGGAGTCAATTTCCAGAATGATGATGCAGGTAGATGCGGTGTATTCCATAAAAGGCTTGCCCAACTTAAGGCGCATGTCCATAACCGGGATAATCTGCCCTCTGAGATTAATAATGCCCCTTATATAATCCGGCACCATGGGGAGAGGACGAATCATATAGTTTGTAATAATTTCAATTACATTATCTGTGCTGACTCCAAACACCAGATTATCTGATGTGAAAGTAAGAAAACGGGAAGTAGTCTGCTGTTCTTCTTCTAAATTGCCTGTTGATGTTGTGTCTGACATAATAAAACCTCCAATCTATTTGACTAAAATATTTCCTGCGCAGCAGTATATATACTTCCAATGTCCAGGATAATGCTGATATTGCCGTCACCGAGAACGGTACAGCCGCTGATGCCGGAGTGTTTAATATTAAAGTTGTTAAGGTATGGTGGAAACGGTTTGACAACTACCTGCTGTTCTCCGATCAGCTGATCTACAAAAATGCAGTATGATTTATCACTTGCCTCTACCCACATCATAATTCCGTCATCGATATCTGTGAAGCCTTCCTCCATATGAAACAAATCGCGGATGCGGACAATGGGGAAAAATTCATCCATACATTTTATAATTTCATGTCCTGAAGCATCCAAAATAATATCCTCATTTGTTGCCTTGAAGGATTGTCTTATGTTGGCGATAGGAATTGTGAATATATTTCCTCCAATTGAAATTTCCATACCATCTACAATAGCAAGTGTCAGAGGGAGTTTTAAGGTTGTCTTGCTCCCTTTTCCTTCTTCGCTGGTAATGCTGACAACACCGCCGATTGCTTCTACGTTTTTGCGGACAACATCCAGGCCAACCCCTCTGCCTGAAAATTCGGTGACCTCAGAATTGGTGGAAAAACCGGGCAGCATAAGAAGAGACAAAATTTCCTTTTTGGAATACTCCTCCACAGGTTTAGTCAGCAGGCCATTTCGGCTTGCTTTTGCAAGAATTGCATCGGTATCCATACCTTTCCCATCATCCTCCACAGAAATAATAACTTCGCTTCCTGTATGCTTTGCGGAAAGGATAATCTCCGCCTGAGCTTCTTTTCCTGCCTCCAGACGTTCCTCCACAGTATCCTCAATGCCGTGATCCATAGAGTTGCGGACAATGTGCATGATAGGATCTGAGATGCTGTCTACGATGGTTTTGTCAACTTCTGTGTCTTCCCCGATTATAGTCAGCCGTACATCCTTGTTAAGGGTCTTTTTCATGTCCCGGACAATACGGTTCATTTTCTGAAATACACTGGAAACCGGGACAATCCGCAGAGACATTGCAATGTCCTGAAGGTCATCCGTCAACTTGCGGAGCTGGCGGGCCGATTTTAAGAAGTTATCCAGCTTTACATTTTGAAGGTCCGGGGAAGCAATCACCATGGATTCTGTAATAACAATTTCACCCACAACTGCCATCAGCTTATCCAGCTTGCTTAAGTTTACACTGATCAGACTCTGCTTTGTGTGAGAGGCCGGGGCAGAACCGCCGGCCAAAAGAGTAGAACCTGCCGGGGGAGTATGGTTTGTCTTGCCGGGCACGGCAGTTTCCGGGATACCCGCCTCCTCTTGCATATTACTCTGGTTGGAAATCAATTCATATGTGTGAATATTGCTGGTGCTTTTCAAAACCCTTATTGCACTTTGCGCATCTTTTTCTGAGGAGAATCCAAGAAGAAATCCGTTTTCCGCAATGGTCCCTACCGTACTGGAATTTGTCTCCACGTCCTCCGGAAAAAATTGAAACGTCAAATCCTTATCCTCCAGTGCTGTCACGAGCATAAAAGAGCGGAGATTCTCCATGCCGCAGTCCGGCTCAAAGAAAACCCGAAGCAGGTAAGGGGCATCCATTTTAAAGGAGCTTACGTCAGGGGAGGCGGCTTTGGAAAGGGCAGCAGGAGAGCTGTCAGCATCTTTTTTCTGGATTCGTTTTAGAAAGCTGTTAATTTCATTTGTAAAATCTGTAATGTCTGCGTCCAAGGGCTGATTATTTTCTACCCGTGTGATATCCTCCCCCAGTCTGTCCATGGATTTAAACATCAGATCGAAAAGCTCACTTTTTTGCTCCTCATCCAAAGTGTCCATACCGTTTTCACGTATGTAAAAGAAGAGGTCTTCAATATGATGGGCCACTTCCGTTAAAGACTGGTATTCCAGCATTGCAGAGGAACCCTTAATTGTATGCATACTTCTGAAAATCTCGTTCACATCATCTTCAGTAAAGCTGCCTGCTTTTTCGGCATTAATAAGCCTTTCATCCAACTGTTCCAAAAGGGAATTTGTCTCAAATAGGAAAGTTTCGAGCAGGCTGTCTGTTGTATTGTCCATAATTGCACCGCCTTATTTTATATTTGGTAAAAATATTGCAAAAGCAAGGGTATATGTGGTAATGTACTCTTAACATGTTTTGACAGTCAAAGAAAATGTCTCATTATACACATAAACCCACTATAAGTTATATATCGGCAAGGTAAACAAAAAAATAATCAGGGCAGGTGAAAAAATGTCAAATGTTTTAAAAGTTACAACTCCCATGACTGGGTATGAAAATTCAAATCAGTTAAAAACAAATCCTTTAAAAACGCCGGACCCGGCTATACAAGGACAGGTGAATCCTGAAAAAGTGGTAAAACCGGATGCCAGGAGTGATTCCGGGGCGGGGCAGGATATGGGACTAAAGTTCCAGTATGAATCCAACTATGGGACTTTCATTCAGCAGATGAAAGAGGGCCCTAATCTGACTGAAGAATTTTCCCGGATATTTATGAAGGGTACAGGAACCCTGGCAGAATCAGGACTGGAGGAGGGCTTTGCACAAAAGCTGACAGAATTTTTAAGGATGATTGAAGTTTCTCCCCAGGATGTGCCGGGACTGATTAAGAATCAGAGCAATGCAGCCGTCCGCTTCAGCGGAACTTTTTTTTCGCTTCTCAGGCAGGTGATGAATTCCGATTCCCCCCTGGAGCTTAAAGCTTCTATTCTCGACTTTATGAAACGGTACACAGATATGGCAGAGACACCACACCTCATGGAGAATATCCGTCAAACACTGAACAACATAAAAGGACAGATGTACAGAGACTCGAGAGAACAGCTGGAGCAGCTGGAGGGACAGCTCCAATACGGCATGGGCAGCGGAGAAGTAAAGGAAAATATAGAAATAATCCGTGGGAAAATTCTGCCTTTTCTGAATCTCTACATAGCAAGGAGTCATGAAAGGGGAAGTATGAGAGATATGGCAGCCCTTCTGGCATCCTTTACTGCGCGCTGTGAAAACGGAATACCCGGCCGGGTTCTGGATTCTTTTGAACAGTTGATGAGGTATCCGGATATGCAGAGGTATTTTCAGGGCTTTGAGGCTTCTGCTCTGCTGCAGATTCTGGCGAATACTGAGTTTGAAAAGGCATCAAAAGAGAATCAGTGGATGAACCGGTTTGCGGAGCTTATCAAATCCGGCATGGCGGGGGAGGCGGGGAGCAGTCAAAAGGCAGCTTTTGAAAATATGATGCAGTCTATTTTGCTTAACGAAAGTGTATACATGCCGGTGCTCCACATGATGCTCCCGATGCAGGTGGGAGAGCGTCTGATGTTTGCGGAGATGTGGATAGATCCGGATGCGGAGGGACAGAGTGAGGAGAAGAAACCGGGAACAGGAAAAAGAACGGTGCAGGGACTTATAAAATTTGACATCCGCGAGCTGGGTTTCTTTGATATGTATTTTGTCTATCAGGGCGGCAATATCAGAATGCAGCTGAACTGTCCGGAGAAGCTGGAAGACAGAAGCCGCACTATTAAGGAAGATATTGCAAAAATCATGTCAGAAAACGGGATAAGGACGGAAGAACTGTTTGTGGAAACGGGACAGGAATCTATCACTGTATCCGATGCATTTCCCAAAATATTTGAAAGGAAGAATTCGGTCAATGTCAGAATTTAAAGAACTACTCAATCAGAAAGCAGTTGCGCTGACTTATAATGAACACCGGCAGGCAGCTCCGGTTATCGTTGCATCGGGAATGGGGTATATGGCAGAGAAAATAATCGAAGCAGCAGAGGAAAATGGAGTTCCTGTCTATGAAGACAATTCACTGGCTACTATGCTCACCCAGCTGGAGTTGGGCACAGAAGTGCCGGAAGAACTATATCAGGCAATTGTGGATATTTATATGTATTTTCTGGACTATGTCCCTGAGAAAAAAGACCAACCGAAAGGATAAAATAAACGAAAAAAGGACTGTTTTACCAGAGTTGTTTGGGTACAGTCTTTTTTTGTTAATGTAAAATCTCAGCAGGTTACTCGCCGTTCGATTGCTTTTCTTTGCAAAATATAACCCAATGCTATAATTTATGCTTGATTATCAAAACAATATGTAGTAGAATTTGTTAAGGATGAAAAATGTTATCGGATTTTTTCAGCAAAAAGAAATTGATAAATACAATGTTATTTAATAATGGAATCACACAAGAATGAAATTCTGGAAGGAAATCACACAGCGGATATATAAAGGAGTACGGAGAAATATGGAAAATGACTTTAGCGAGGCCTTGCTCTCAGCTCTGGATGAAGGAAATGACATTATATATCTTTCTGATCCCGAAAATTATAAACTATATTATCTGAACAAAAAAGCTAAAAGTGCCCTGGGGAATCCGCCCAGGATCCAGTGGTTTGAGAAGCTCTGTTATCAGGTGCTGTATGGCAATGAAGGTCCATGTGATTTTTGCCCCTGCCGTATGTTTACAGATCAGACCCATGAATGGCAATGTTTTAATAAGAAGATGGAAAAATATCTCAGGGGCAAAAGTATAGCAGCCGAGAGCGAGGGGCAAATATTTCACCTAGGGATTGCGGCTGATGTTACAGAACAGATGGAGTTGGAGAATAGGATCAATTATCTGAGCAAGGTAGATGAACTTACAGAGGCGGGAAACCGCAAAAGTTATTTAAACAGGCTGGCTCAGATGGATGAGCAGAAGTTCGGCGGGTTTGGAATTCTTGTGGCAGATATAGACAGGCTGCGTATTGTCAACGATGCATATGGACGCCAGTGGGGAGACTTTATATTAATCCATACGGCCGAGGTCCTCAAGTCCATATTTGAGGATGAGGTTTACCGCATAGGTGAAGATGAATTTATAGCTCTCGGAAAGGATATGGATGAAGCTGCATTTGAGAGTGTTGTAAATGAGCTTACAGAACGGGCCAAATGGGATGAGCAGTTCCAGGTATCTATGGGTGCAAGCTATTATGACGGAGAAAGGGATATTGAATATCATATTTCTGCCGCAAATGAGAAAATGAATCTTGCAAAGCTGTACCATTACAGTGAGAGAGAGGAGCTGGCCGCGGAAAGAACACCGGCTGAAAACAGAGGAAAATATCAGGTCGTTCTGTCGGAGAGGCTGAAAGCCGAGATTCAGGATGAACGGTTTCAACTTTACCTACAGCCACAGATCAACCTGAAGACAGGGAAGATGGGGGGAGCAGAAGCCCTGGTGAGGTATATAGATGAAAAAGGCAATATTGTTTATCCGAATGCTTTTATCGATAAGTATGAGTCAGAAGGATTGATTCGACATATTGATATGTATATGTTGGAGAGTGTATGCCGTCTCCTTACAAAATGGCAGGTATCCGGTACACAGGAGATAAGTGTTTCCGTGAACTTTTCCCGCGTTACGCTGGCTGAAGAGGATATTGTGAAGAAAATGAGGGCAATCTGTGATAAGCACAAAGTGCCGCCCTGCATGGTAACCATAGAAATCACGGAAAACGTAGGAGTGTTGGGCCGCCGTGAACTGGAGCGGCTGCTGGTATCCCTCCAGAGAGCAGGATTTTCAATATCCTTAGATGACTTTGGCTCCAGGTATTCGGATCTGGCAATTCTATCAATTGCAGATTTTGACGAGATTAAGTTGGATAAAAGTCTTGTTGATAAAATAGAAAGTAAAGGAAAGTCCAGAACTATTGCAGAATATATACTGCATATGTGTATGGATCTGGAGCTGACACATACGGTAGCAGAAGGAATTGAAACAGTTCCCCAGAGAGAAATATTTAAACAGTACGGGTGCGAGTTCGGACAGGGGTATTTGTTTGACAGGCCAATGCCTGTAGAAGACTTTGAAAGAAAATATATAATGTTTTAATTTTTTTTGGCCAGGGGTGTCGAAAAGCGTCAGGTTATGTTTTAAATTGAAGAAAAAAGTGGAAAGAAGGGGGAATAATATGTCAGGCATCAACGGATTTTGGGGAAATTCTATTTCCATGGTGGAGAAATCCCTGGATTATTTGTGGGAAAAGCAGCAGGCTATATCCAATAACATTGCAAACGCAGAAACTCCGGGATATAAGTCAAAGTATGTGACTTTTGAAGAAAATTACAGGAGCAGGCTTCAGGATGCGATGAAGGCAAAGAACCCGTCACAGGTTCAAAAGGCTATTTCGGGGGCCAGAACAACTGTCCGGGAATCGGCAGAGGAAACAGCCAGACTTGATGGCAACAATGTGAATGCAGATGTGCAGCTGATAGAGATGAGCAGGACTGCGCTGCAGTATCAGTATGGGCTGAGCTCAATAAACAGTGATATAGCAAGACTTAGTACTGCAATCAAGGGACAGTAGGAGGCAGAAGATGGACACAGGATTTATAACACCCATACAGTTATGGGGCAATCTTCCGGAGACAGTAAAAGCCAGTCAGACAGAAGAAAGCAATGGCATGTTTAAAAGTATTTTTGAAAATGCCGTGAACGATGTAACTGATACACAGAAAACTTTGGAGCAGCAGCAGTATCTGTTATCGACCGGACAGATTGATGATGTACACAGTGTGTCAATTGCGGCATCGGAAGCACAACTGTCCGTAGACATGCTGGTTCAGCTGAGAAATAAAGCGATTGAATCTTACAATGAACTGATGAGAATTAGCTTGTAGGTAATAAAAAGATAAAGGATGTTGGCTGAAGGCATGGAAAAAATAAAACTAAAAGTGGAAGATGTAAAACAATTTTTAGACAGATATAGCACCAGGACAAAGGTTTTGGCTGCAGGGAGTGCGGTTGTTCTTCTGATAGGGGCCATAATTATAGCTCTGGTTTTAAACCATAAGGAGTATATAGTGCTGTTTTCAGGTATTACTCCGGAGGAAGAAACTCAGATTGTCGGCAAACTTCAGGAGGCGGGGATAGAGTATCAGTATAAAGATAACGGTGATATTCTTGTCCCGGAGAATGTAGCAGATCAAACCAGAGCAGACCTCGCCTATGAAGGATACCCGAAAAGTGGATTTACATATGATGTCTTTACTGAACATGCAGGCGGAATGACCACCGATACAGAAAAGCAGACATATAAGCTCTATGATTTGCAGAACCGTATCGGCGCTACAATCCGTCTTTTTGATGGAGTAAAAGATGCAAAGGTAACAATAGCCCTGGAAGATGAAGAGAAGTACGTTCTGTCGGACAAAGATGATGAAACATCTGCGGCGACTGCTTCTGTTGTTGTCACTATGAAAGATGACGGGTCTCCTTCAGAAAAACAGGCTTTGGCAATACAGAGGCTGGTTGCCGGAAGCGTGCCGGGTATGCAGATGGAAAATGTATCTGTCTTTGACGGAAATGGAATCGAGATCTCGGTGGACTCCGATAAGACAGGAACCTCCGGTGATGCGGGGGAGGAAATCGCCCAGTTAATTGAGACGCAGATTTCGAAAAAGGTTATCAATGTTCTGGGTCCTTTTTTTGGAAATAATAATATACGGGTCTCAGCCCGCGGCAAGGTTAATATGGAGAAAGTAGTCCGTGAGACAACCACTTATAATACTCCGGAGAAGATAGATGAAAAGGACAAGACAGGTATTGTATCGAGTGAAAGTTCCGATACAAGTACAACGGATACAGGAGGAACCACCGGAGGTACAGCGGGGACAGAGACTAATTCTGACGTCACTGAGTACAATGCAAATGAGGGTACAGAAGGCGGCAATGTGGTTGACGAGAGCAGAACCAGGGATTACCTTGTGAATCAGATCAAAGAACAGGGTGCATTAGATCCGGGGGTCTTGGAAGATCTGACGGTATCTGTTGCTGTTAACGGCGATTCCCGCAGCAATATCAGCATGAATCAGCTGATAGATCTTGTAGGGAATGCAACGGGAATTGCGGCGGCAGACCGAAAAGAAAAGATTACAATTGTGAATTCTCCGTTCTATGAGCCCAAAAAAGCAGATGCCCATGAGACAGCCATGACAGATATTACAGATGCAATGACAGAGTACCTTCCGATTATCGCAGTGGCAGCACTTATTGCAGTTGTTATTATCTTGATTACTACAATTTTACTGAGAAGAAGGAGAAAGAAGAAAGATTCTGAGCAAGAGGAAGAAGAACTCGAAGAGTTTCTTATTCCTGAAGAAACTGTAAAGCCGGAGGTTCTGCACGCACAAGGTGAAAAGAACAGAGAACTGAGAGAAAACGTGAGGGAATTTGCAGATAATAATCCGGAGATTTCTGCACAAATGATTAGAACCTGGTTGAATGGAGGAAATCAAGATGGAAGTAAGTCGGCTGAGTAAAACTCCGAAATTGACACCCGGGCAGAAGGCGGCGGCAGTTATAGCAGCCCTGGGGGCAGACAAAGCATCCAAGGTATATAAGTATCTGACGGAAGAAGAAGTGGAGCAGCTTACTTTAGAGGTGGCAAAGCTGGGCCATCTGGAAGCGGAACAGACCGAGAGTATTTTAGATGATTTTTATAAGACCTGTCTGACTCAGAAGGTTGTGACGGACGGCGGACTGGAATATGCAAGAGCTGTACTTGAAAAAACCTATGGAGAGTCTGTGGCCAACGAACTTCTTCGGAAAGTCACTAAATATATGAAGAACCGTCCTTTTGACTTCATTTCAAAGACAGATACGAAGAATTTATTTTCTCTGCTTCAGCATGAAAGGCCTCAGACCATTGCACTGGTACTGTCCTACTTGGATTCTTCACAGGCAGCTGAACTAATTGCAGAGCTTTCTGAGGATATGAGACTGAAGGTAGTAGAGAGCATTGCCAGAATGGAAAGCGCCTCGCCTGAGGCAATTAAGATTGTAGAGACACAGCTGGCCAAGAAATTTGACAATATTCTCACAACAGACTTTACCAGCATCGGTGGTGTGGACTATATTGCAGATGTCATGAACCGTATGGACAGAAGCAATGAAAAATATATTTTTGACGAGATGGGAAAAGACGATCCGGAACTGGCCGAGACAATCCGCAAAAAGATGTTTGTATTCGAGGATATTCTCACTATGGATGACCGCGCAATCCAGCGGTTTATGCGTGAATGCGATATGAAGGATATTGTATATGCCCTGAAGAATGCCAGTGAAGAGATGCTCAGCCTGTTTTATTCTAATATGTCAAGCCGTATGGCAGACACAGTGCGGTCTGATTTGGAGGTTACGGTCAATGTACGTCTGCGTGACGTAGAAGAAGCACAGCAGCGGATTGTCGAAATTATCAGAAAGCTTGATGAGGAAGGCGAGCTCGTGATTGGCAAAGGCGGAAAGGATGAAATCATTGTATAGGGTGATGAAAAGTAAGCCAGAGGTTGTGCAGAGCCTGGGGAAAGATGTACTATATCCGGAATTTACCGCGGGAGAAAGAAAAGAAACACTCCATGAGGAAGAAGAGTCAGAAGAAAATGAAACTCAGGACATTATGGAGGCAGTATATGCTCAGGCAAAGTCAATTCTGGATGCTGCCAAAAAGGAAGCGGAGGATATCAAGACGGAGGCTTATCAGACCGGCTTTAGCGCCGGAAATGAGGAGGGGTACAGGCAGGGGGCCGGACAGGCCCGGAAGGTGTATAATCTCCGATTTGAGGCAGAGTTTAAGGCTCTTCAGAAGCAGCTCGCGGAAGATATAAAAGAGGTGGAGAATGCAAAAGAGAAGCTGTTGGAGCAGTATATTGATGATTTGAAGAATATAGCGCTGGCAATTGGTGAAAAGATTGTACAAACCAGCTTAAAATCCAGCAGTGAGGTCGTGGAGCGCATGATCCTGTCCGCTACCGGCAGACTTAAAAAATCGGCATGGGCCAAGATTTATATTGGGAAAGGCCAGGAGACTATTGATGTCCGGGGAGACGTAAAGTTTTTGCAGGAGCTTTCCAAGCTGTCGGATAATGTGAAAATTATTATGCTTGAGGAAGAGGACGCAGGAACCTGTATTGTAGAGTTGCCTGATGAGGTTATTGATATGAGTGTGAAAACTCAGCTTGAGAATATAAAAGAGATTCTCAATAACGCGCGCCTGTAAGTGCTGGCAAGTCAAAGACCCCGCAGCAAGCTGACGGGGCATCAAACTTGCAGCGCAGCAAGCTGCGGGGTCTTTGACCCTCGCGGCAGCCGCCAAATGGAAATGCAAGCATTTCCGCTTGTCTCGTTGCTCGCGGGAATAAACAAACGAAAACGGAGGGACACAGATGCTTGAAAGTTTACCCGGTCTGATTATGAAATCTGAGACGATCAGCCACATCGGAAAAATTGAAAATATTACCGGGATGGCCATGGAAGCATCTGGCGGAGGCGCAAATATCGGAGATATCGTTCTGATTTATAATGATGAGCAGAAAAAACAGATACCCGCTGAGGTAGTAGGTTTTCGGGATGATAAGATACAGCTGATGGCATATGAAAATATGCATGGTATTGGTACAGAGAGTTTTGTCAGGAATACAAAGAAACGATTGAAAATTCTCGTGGGCGAATTTTTAAGAGGCAGAGTCATAGATGCACTGGGGAATCCTTTAGATGATAAGGGAGAGTTTACCTCCGACAGGTATTATTATGTAGAAAACCCCAAAATCAACCCCCTTGAAAGACCGCCTATTACCGAGGAACTTGAATTTGGGATCAGGGCTATCGACGGTTTGAATACGATAGGCAAAGGTCAGCGTATCGGGATTTTTGCCGGAAGCGGTGTGGGAAAAAGTACTTTACTTGGCATGATTGCCAGAAATGTAAAAGCAGATATCAATGTGATTGCGCTGGTCGGAGAGCGGGGGCGTGAGGTTCGGGAATTTGTGGAGAAGGACTTAGGGCCTGAGGGCATGAAGCGTTCTGTGCTGGTGGTTGCCACCTCTGACCAACCGGCAATGCTGAGAATGAAATGTCCTATGGTGGCAACTACTATTGCAGAGTATTTCAAAGATCAGGGAAAAGATGTACTTCTGATGATGGATTCACTGACACGTTTTGCCATGGCCCAGAGAGAAATTGGGCTTGCTACGGGAGAACCTCCTGTGGCCAGGGGATACACCCCTTCTATTTATGCAGAGTTTCCCAAGCTTCTGGAGAGAAGCGGGAGATTCGAAAAGGGTTCTATCACCGGTGTCTATACTGTGCTTGTGGAAGGCGACGATACAAATGAACCGGTAGCCGATACAGTCCGGGGAATTCTTGACGGACATATTGTACTTACCAGAAAACTGGCAAACAGAGGGCATTTTCCTGCTATTGACGTAAATGCCAGTATTTCGAGGCTGATGAGCGATATTGTTACACCTGAACATAAGGATTTGGCATCAAGGATCCGGGATATCCTCAGTCTGTATGAACAGAATGAAGATTTGATATCTATCGGAGCATATAAAACGGGGACAAACCCTAAACTGGATTATGCAATTTCAAAAATTGATCAGATTAATGCCTTTTTAATGCAGGAGGTAGAGAACAGCTACAGTGAAGAAGAAACTTTGCATATGATGAAGGACATTTTGAAGTAAGAGTGGAGGAAGACAATTGAGACGGTTTTCATTTACATTAGACAGGGTTCTGAACTATAAAACTCAGATTGAAAGAAGTTTGAGAAATGAACATGCACAGATTATGCAGAAGGTTATAAGAAAGGAAGGGCAGATTGGGGCCCTGGAGCAGAAGCACCAAACGTGCGCTGTTGAATATGACCAGGTGAAGCAGCAGGGTGCCATGGTGAACAGGCTGCGGGCTTTTGAGGATTATCTCCAATCCCTGTCAGACGAAATAAATGCAGAGAAACAAAATCTGGCACAGCTTAAAGTTTTAGAAGAAAAGAAGAGATTGGAAGTAATCACTGCGAAACAGGACACGGCTTCTATTGATATGCTGAAGACAAAAAGAAGACAGGAATATGATAGAGAGGTACTAAAAGACGATGAACGACTGATAGAGGAGTTTGTCTCCAATACTATGTCGGGCAGTGCTATTGCAGGATAGTGACGCTGCACATGCAGATTGCTATAGATTATATCAAGGAGGAAGGAGGAGAGGGATGAATCAAATTACGGAGGCTTTGCCCCGGCAGGAGAAATGGAATGCTTCGGGCATAGAAATGAAAAAGAACAAAGAAAATCCTAAAAAGAGTTTTGAAGATATTTTAAAGGGCCGGAAGGAAACAGATGTGCCGGCAGCATTTATAGGAGTCGGCGGGGAAATTGTGTGTCCCCAGATGCAGGCCTTGTTTTTCCAGGAAGCGCCCGGGAAAAAAGTGGAGATTCAGAATGGTTTGGGAGAATTATCTTCTGTTTCTCAAATACAGGAAGAGATGCCTGCCTTGCAGCAAAATCCGAATGACCTGGGAATAAACGGACAACCAAAAGAAGGACGGGAGGCGGTGCAAAATACTGCTCCGGAAAATGCATTGGGCCAAACGAAAGGCTTATCGAATGCAGCCCGTCAGATAGTGCAGACAGTTCAGGAAAATAATACAGAAACAATACAATCGCAGTATATTAAAAACCAGGCGACAGATTCTTTGGAGACAAATTCGTCTGTGGGAACAGCAGGAAAGGAAATGCTGACTGCCGGCACAGAAAAGAAGAGCAGTATAGCGAAAGCTATGGAGGAGAGGCCGGTATCTGCAGAAGACAATGGCAGAAAAATGCAGGTTGTTCAAGGCTTTGATGGCCACACGGGGTATGTGCGTGAAGCCTGGACAAAGGAAAAAGCTGCCCCAGGCACGCCGAAAAGTATGGAGCCGGATATGCAGGATCTTAGAAGCAAGATTATAGATCAGATGAGCACAGGGAAAAAAGAATTTCAGGTTCAGCTGAAACCGGAAAACCTGGGAATGGTGCTTGTGAAGGCATCCTATGAAAATGGAAAAGCAGTAATTTCTATTGTATGTATGGAGTCTAAGACAATGCATGCAATGGTGCAGAGTGCAGAAGAGCTGGGAAGCCTGATCCAGTCAAGATTGGGGGGGCCGACCGAGGTGGTAGTGGAAACGCCTCACGCCGATTACCTGGAACAGCAGAGTGGACAGCCAGACAGCCGGGAGCAGGGACAGAATCAGCAGCAGAAGAAAAAAGGAAAAGCAGTCGGGGAAGACACAGAAGATTTCCTGCAGCAGCTGAGACTGGGTTTAGCATAAGGATGTAAAGGGAGAAAAACTATGGATGGAATTCAGGCATTAAGCAATAACAGCAGCAATACAGCTGCGGCAGGAAGCAGTTCTGCATCAGGCACATCGGGCTTGAGCATCAATGATTTTTACAAGCTGCTTGCGGCCCAGATGCAGTATCAGGATGCAGATAATCCTATGGACACAAGTGAGATGATGGCGCAGATGGTACAGACACATATGATTGAGGCCATCACCAATATGTCTACGATTAACACAATTACCTACGCTTCTTCCATGGTTGGAAAAGAAGTTACAATGGCAGAGATTGACTCCCAGGGGAAATTTACAGGAGAACACACCACAGGGACTGTGTCGGGGATACTGATGGGAGACAATCCAATTCTTTATATAGGTGATAAAGCCTATCATATGGCACAGATTATGACAGTAGGTGAGGTGCCGGAGTCTGTCATATCTGACGATAAGGAAAATGAGGAAGCAGGCCCCGATGATGAGGGCACAGTAACAGAGGGATAAAACAAAAGAAAGAAGGTACATAATATGGTTAAATCAATGTATGCAGCTATTGCCGGGCTGCGTTCACACCAAAGTAAGATGGATGTAATCAGTAACAATATTGCGAATGTAAATACTTGGGGATTTAAGAGCAGGACTGCAAACTTTCAGGATGCTATGTATCAAAATCTGACGAACAGCACCGGGGGAAATACAGCTGAGGGTGGAAACGGCGGTGTAAACAGCTCCCAGCTCGGCTACGGAGTGAATATGGGCTCTATCTCGACAAACTTTACTACAGGAAGCTGGGGATATACCGGTGATTCAATGAATTGTATGCTTGACGGGACAGGTTTCTTCATCGTAGGTCCGATGCAGGACAGCGTCCCTGCCGATGCGCTTGCAGAAAACAATATGAACCTCTCCAGAGTTGGGATATTCAGTGTGGACAATAACGGTTATCTGGTAGACAACAGCGGAAATTATATTTATGGTTTTACAGAACAGGATGCAGACGGTACATGGGATACAGATACGCTCCAGCCCATAAGGATACCTGTGGACCCAGACTCAGCAGGAGAACGTTACAATGTATCGACCTATAAGATTGGTACGGACGGTGTTATCACAGGTATTACAGTGGACAGTAAGAAAATCACTATAGGCCAGATCGCTGTGGCTACAGTGGAGAATCCCGGCGGACTGGAGCAGACAGCAGGGTATCTATACACTATCGGCGAGAATGCAGGAAATGTTTTGGCGGTACAGACGATGGGGACAACAACAGGTACCATTTTAAGCGGTTATCTGGAGATGTCCAATGTTGATTTGGCAACGGAAATGTCTAATATGATTACGACCCAGAGGGGTTACCAGGCGAATACAAAGGTTATTACAGTAACAGATGAAATGCTGGAACAGTTAGTTAATATGAAACGTTAAAACCGGAATAAATGCCGGAAACTGTTTCTGCATTGAGGGAAGGGAGGCGGAAGATGCCGTGATAGAGTTAACCAAGTTAAACGGCGAGCCTATTTTAATTAATCCGAAGCAAATTGAATACATAGAACTGATACCGGAATCCAAGATTATTATGATGAATGGAAAATATCACATTGTAAGTGAACATAAAGATGAGATTATTGCACGCATCATCAGGTTCAACAAGGCTATCCACAACATACAGAACAGGGAGGACTAAATTCATGGATTTTACTACAATTATCGGTATCGTGGGAGGATTTTTCTTTATTATAAGTGCGATTATGGACGGCGGGGATATTGGCAACTTCATGGATATGCCCAGTGTGGCTATAGTAATGGGGGGCGTGGTGTGTTCTGTTATTGCAAGTTTCCCATTCAGTATGCTTAAGAATGTAGGAATACATATGAAGAAACTGATGTCCGCCAAACAATATGCCCCGGAACCGGTAATAAATACACTTGTTGAATTTGCCCAGATTGCCAGAAGAAATGGGCTTCTGGCACTGGAAGATAAAGCAAACACGCTGGAGGATTCTTTTTTTAAGCAAGGGATACTGCTTGTGGTAGATGCTATGGAGGCGGATAAGGTCAGAGAATTGCTGGAGATGGAGGTAGACAATATGTCGGCCAGGCATGAGGAAGAGGTTGCAATTTATGATAAGGCTTCCCAGTATGCTCCGGCATTTGGTATGATAGGTACTCTTGTAGGTCTGATTAATATGCTGAAAAGCATGGATTTGTCCGACGGGGCATCCGACAGCCTGGGGGCCAGTATGGCAACAGCTTTGATTACAACGTTTTACGGATGTATTTTGGCAAATCTTGTTTTCATGCCTATTGCAAAGAAGCTCAGAATACGAAATGAAGAAGAAGTAATTTACAGACAGATTATCATCGAAGGGGTCATGAGCATTCAGGCAGGAGAAAATCCCAAGATAATAAGAGAAAAACTGACATCTCTGCTTAGACAGAAGCAACAGCAGAGGCTGCTCTCAGAAGGAAATAGTAATAGCAGCCTGGCAGGAGAAAAGACAAAAAGCAAAAGAAAGAAAAATAGAAAATAGCCGGATTAAAAAATGAGTGTAAGAAATTGCGGGGAAGGAGAGCACAGTGAAGCGAAGAGAAAAAAAGGAAGAAAGCGGAAGCTGGATGGATACATATGGCGACATGGTTACACTGCTGCTTTGTTTTTTTGTATTGCTCTATTCCATATCTTCTGTGGATCAGATAAAATGGAGAAATCTTGTGAAAAGTATGAATCCGGATGCGGTAGAGGCAGTCCAGGATAAGGCAGATAAGGCAGAAAGCAGCCCTGAGGGCAGCAAGTCAGATTCAGATATGAAATTTGAAGAGCTGTATGATAACCTGGTGAAAATAAAGAATTCTGCCGGCGAATCTATGGATATTCAGATTGCCCGGGGAGACGGTTATCAGTTCATCACCTTTAGAGACAGGGTTTTCTTTGATGGAGACAGTTATGTACTCAAGGAGGAAGGCAAGAAAGTGCTGGAGTCATTTTCGGCAGCAATAGCTCCAGCTGCAGATTCCGTGAAGGAAATACAAGTGCTGGGACACACTAGCCAGGCGGATCCGAATATCCAAAACGAGCTGGTCAGTGACAGAATTCTCTCCGCCAACCGTTCTGCTGTGGTGGTTGCCTATATCCAGGCTAAAAATGTAGTTGAGCCTAAAAAGCTGGTGAGTGCCGGGTATGGGCAGTTTCGTCCCATAGATACCTTTGAAACAGAGGAAGGCAGAAGTCAGAACCGCAGAGTGGAAATTTTGATTACCCAGTCAGGAGCTATAGAGCAAAGCCTTGATGAATATTATGAACAGGTATATCAGGATGGTGCACAAAAATAAAGGTAACTATACAGGAGTAAAATTATGGCAGAAGTATTATCTCAGAATCAGATAGACGCACTGCTGAATTCTATGTTGAAGGATAACACAGAAAGCGTCCCTGAATCTCAGAAGGAGCTGGAAAAATCTTGGAAAAAGTATGATTTTTCCAGCCCTAAGAAATTTACGAAAGATAAGTTAAAACTAATTAAGGGAATTTATGATAATTATACCCGGCTTGCCTCATCCAGAGTGAATGGGATTCTCAGGGCAAATTGTGAGATGGAGGTCATAACGGTGGAGGAGCAGCGTTATCATGAGTTTAACAATGCTTTAAGTGACAGTGATGTAATGACCCTGATGCCTCTGAAGCTTCCGGATGACTCAAAGGCCCCTCCTGTTTTAGTGCATATAAGCCAAAAGCTGATGATTAATATGATTGACCGGATGCTGGGAGGAAGCGGAGATGATGATACCGTGGATTCTTCTTACAGTTACACAGAAATTGAAAGTGCTCTGTATGAAAAAATGATGGAATATCTTCTCGGAGTAACAAAGGACGCATGGAACAATTACATTCAGGTTGGGATGGGAAAGCTCACCATGGAGACGAACCCGGGACTGTATCAGGAAATCAGCATGGAGGAGCCGGTAGCAATTATTCTGATTAATGTGAAAATGAATGAGATAGAGGGAAATATAACAATTTGCATTCCCGGGAATTTACTGACAAATATTTTCTCGATTATTGACAAGCGGAAGCATGTAGCGGGGCTTTATGACGAGGGTATTGTAGATGCTCCGGAGATTATTCTGGACAACCTGAAAAATGGCTCTCTTGAAATGAAAGCGGAACTCAGCCAGGCGAAACTGAGTTTATACGATGTATGCAGCCTCCGGGTGGGGGATGTGATAGATCTGAATCAAGGAAAAGACACGGATATCACATTGTATGTGCAGGAACAGCCCTGGTTTAAGGGTACTCTTGGGGCACATAAGAAAAATGCTGCAGTTAGGATAGAGGAACGGCTGAGTTAATAGATGAACTAATCAAAGAAAGAGGTAAAAACAAATGGCGAAGATTATGGTAGTAGACGATGCAGCATTTATGCGCATGATGGTGAAGGACACACTCTCAAAGGGAGGATATACCGACATATGTGAGGCCGGCGACGGTGTAGAAGCAGTACAGATGTATAAAGACGTTAAACCGGAGCTTGTGCTGCTGGATATCACCATGCCAAATATGGATGGACTCGAGGCCCTGAAGGCAATTAAGGCATATGATGCAGACGCCACGGTTGTAATGTGTTCTGCAATGGGGCAGGAGACCATGGTTATTGAAGCTATCAAGTCAGGGGCAAAAGACTTTATTGTAAAGCCTTTTAAACCAAACCGTATTTTAGATACAGTATCAAAAATAATTGAGCAATAGGCGGGAGGGGACAATATGTCTTTTTTAAGTTCTCTGAATATCAGTGCAACCGGCATGACCGCTCAGCGGCTTCGTCTGGATGTTGCAGCGGAAAATATTGCAAATGTTGAGACAACCAGGACCGGGGACGGGAGTCCATACCGCAGAAAGCTGGTAGTTCTGGAATCAAAAAATGATTTCCGCACAGCTCTTGCCAGGGCAAGGCATAAGCAGACTGCGGGGGGCGGCGTCGAGGCAACTGCAATTGTAGAGGATGGTACACAATTAAAGGCAGTGTATAATCCCAGCCATCCGGATGCGGATGCTAAGGGGTATGTTATGATGCCCAATGTGGATGTGGTACAGGAAACAACAGATGCAATGGCGGCCACGCGCTCATATGAAGCCAACATTACTGCATTTAATGCAGTGAAGCAGATGGCGCAAAAGGCGCTGGAAATAGGAAAATAAAGAGTGGCTTTGCATTGCCGGAAAGAGAGTTAACAAATGGACAATAAGAAACTAAGTTCAATGGAAATAGATGCCATAGGAGAAATACTTAATATCAGCCTCGGCGCTTCGGCAACCGCTATTTCTTCAATGCTGGATGCGCGGGTAGATATTACAACTCCGGTTGTCCAGATCCAGACAAAGGATGAATTTAAGTTCAATCATCTGGAGCCAGCCGTAGGAGTGGAGATTGTTTATGTAGAAGGACTTACAGGCAGTAATATTATGCTGCTGAAGCGCAGCGATGTGCGGGTTATTGTTGAAATGCTGATGGGCACTGAGATAGCAGAGGAAGACTTTGAATTAGATGAAATGAATATAAGTGCCATCTGTGAGGTTATGAATCAGATGATGGGAGCTTCGGCGACCGCGCTTTCAGAACTGCTGGGAAGAACGGTGAATATTTCGACTCCGGAGTCCTTTGAAATCACAAGTCCAAAACAGTTTAAGGATAAGTACTTTCAGGATGACGGTGTTATGACCGTGATTGGATTCACCATTCAGATAGCAGACAGGCTGAAAAGTGAGTTTATGAATCTTATGCCGATAGGGCTTGCCCGTGAGCTTGTTGCCGGATTTTTTGCCGATGGGGTTCCTGATGTAGTGGACGAGCCGGATATAGAGTCCCCGGCAGACATTCCAGTTCAGGAGCCGGACAAGGAAGAATCTGCAAATGTGCCGGTGCAGGAACAAGAACAGACACAGGAATCAGAAATATCATCCCCGGATATATCCGGCGAGATGCCTGCGGAGGAGCTAAAGAATACGGAGTCTGCTAACGATATGATGAATTTGATGCAGCGTCAGATGGAGGCTCAGCAGCTTCAAATGCAGCAGATACAGCAAATGCTTCAGATGCAGCAGGCTGGCTCTCCAAAAAAAATAGGCGTAAAGCCAGCGCCTCGTCCCAATCTGACCGAAGGGATGGGTGCTCAGCCTGACAGGGAAGAAGAGGAAGCAAATATGGAGTTAATTATGGGCGTGCCCCTGGATGTCTCTGTAGAGATTGGGCGGACAAGAAAACTGGTGAAAGATATCCTGGAATTAAATAAGGGCTCCCTGGTAGTTCTGGATAAGCTTGCCGGAGAACAGGTGGATTTATTCGTCAATGGGCAGTGCATTGCAAAAGGAGATGTGGTAGTGGTTGATGACAATTTTGGCATCCGTATTACAGAAATTTTGAAGGATGAGATCACACTGCTTGAATAGGGGAGAATACATATGTTAGATGGAGTGGCTACAGCACTGGGGACCTTACTAATTATAGGCATCATTCTCTGGCTGGCCTATATTTCCTCAAAACACATAGGAAAAACAGGGAAAATCGGCGGGAAAACCCCCTATATGAAAATAATAGCCCAACTTCCAGTAGGACAATACGGGACGCTTGCTATTGTACAGACTGGGAAAAATTACCTTTTATTGGGAATGACATCCTCTCAGATCACTGTGCTGGACGAGTTTGACAGCTTAGAGGAACTGGATGACAGTAATGACGGCAAAGGGGAACCGCAGGATTTTAAAATTCAGTTGGAGAAACTGATAAAAAGGAAGAAGTAAAGATATGGATACAAATTCTTTAATTAATGTAAACGGGGATCAGGTTCCCTCTCTGGAAATTATTGTCATGATGACAGTTTTAATGCTTCTGCCATCTATTGTCATTATGATGACCTCATTTGTCAGGATTATTATTATTCTTTCTTTTGCGAGAAACGGCCTGGGGGTGCAGCAGACACCGCCCAATATGGTGTTGACCGGAATCGCACTGTTTCTGACTTTGTTTATTATGAATCCGGTAATCAAGGATGTCAATACAGAGGCATACCAGCCCTATAAAAACGGTCAGATTACTCAGCAGGAAGCACTTAAGCGGGCAGAAGTGCCTATGAAAGAATTTATGCTTAAGCAGACAGAAAAAAGCAGCCTGAATATGTATATAGAGATGTCAGGGACGGATAAAAAAATAGAGCCAAAGGATCTGCCGATGACTGTTGTCATCCCGTCTTTTATGACCAGTGAACTTAAAAGAGGATTTACGGCCGGTCTGTTGCTGCTTATTCCGTTTCTCCTGATTGATATTATCGTATCCAGCACACTGATGTCTATGGGAATGATTATGCTGCCCCCGGCAACCATTTCACTGCCGTTCAAGTTGCTTTTGTTCGTCACACTGAATGGGTGGGAGCTTTTATTCTCAACTATAGTGAAAAGTTTTAATTACTGACAGGAGGAATAAAAATGCCGACAACGGGAGAAATTACGGATTTAATGTATCAGTTGTTTGTGATGGCAGTAAAACTGGCCGGTCCCATATTAATCATCAGTATGGTGGTGGGGATTGCGATTTCTATTATTCAGGCTGCAACTCAGATCCATGAGCAGACACTGACCTTTGTCCCGAAACTGATAGTTATAGGTGTGCTTCTGGTTGTGACCGGAGACAGCATGTTGAAGCTACTGCAGGAGTTTACACAGCAGATTTTTCTCATGATAGCAGGTTAGGAGGGGCAAAATGTCTTTGACAGTGACGCCGGAATTTGTACTGTTTATACTGATTTTGATGAGGATGTCCGGCTTTGTCTTCTTAAACCCTGTTCTCGGAAGAAAGAATATACCGGCTTTGTTTAAGACCGGGATGGTATTTGTACTTGCCATCGGAGTGTTTCCCTCCGCTAAGATGCCGGACACAGAGGTCACATCGGCGGTTGTACTGGGTGTACTCCTTCTGAAAGAGTTTGCCCTGGGGTATCTGGTGGGATTTGTGATGCAGCTTTTTGATATGGTGGTTACCTATGCGGGAGCTGTGATTGACTTCCAGATGGGACTATCCATGTCCACAGTATACGATGCGCAGAACGGCACACAGACAGCTATGACCGGAAATATACTGCAGATATATTATCTTTTACTTTTCTTTGCGGTGGACGGTCACCTGGCACTGATTAAAATATTGTCGGAGTCCGGCAAAGTGGTTCCTTATGCAGGTGTTATACTGGGACCGGATGCAGCCCGGTCCATGCTCAACATATTTGTGGAATGTATTGTCCTCGCAGTAAAACTTGCATTCCCTATTATTGCCTTTGAATTCTTGATGGAAATTGCAACAGGACTTCTGATGCGGATTATCCCTCAGATAAATCTTTTTGTAATAAGCATTCAGCTCAGAGTAATCTTAGGAGTTATTATGATGGTTTTTATGATATCACCAGCAGGCGATTTTCTGAACAATCTCATTACTGATATGATTGGGGCAGTACAGGATATATTAAGGATTGCAGGATCCTAAAGAAAAGGGGGGTATACCTTGGCGGCAGATTCAAAAACCGAAAAAGCCACCCCGAAGAAAAGGCGTGATGAAAGAAAAGAAGGAAATGTTTTCAAAAGCACAGACGTTGCCAACATTGTGTTTGTCTTCGCAGCTTTTTACTCTTTAAAGAAGCTGTTCCCTTCTATTCTGAAAACTGTATCAGAATTTATGGAGCGTTATCTGGAATTAGCCGGAAGTATCAGCGATTTAAATCTGAACAACGTCGGGGGATATGGACGTGAGTTCGCAGCGGCAGCCGCGAAAACGATGTTGCCTTTTGCATTTATCTGCGTGGCGGTTGGAGTGATCATACATGGGGTACAGACTCGTTTTTTGTTTACTCCGAAGAATTTTTATCCGAAATTTAACAGGGTAAGCCCTATACGGGGATTAAAAAACTTATTTTCACTAAAAAATGTGGTTGAACTTGTAAAAAACATTTTGAAGGTGATTGTACTTGTGGCAATACTTTACAACCTTCTGAAAGCCGATGCAGAGACTGTAATGCGGACTATGGATATGTCTGTAAGCGCTTCGGCAGCGTACATGTTCGATATGATGATGACTATGATTACAAGGGTTTCTATGGTATTCGCAGTCATTGCTCTTTTTGATTATATGTTCCAGAGATGGGATTATGAGCGTAAAATCCGTATGTCAAAACAAGAATTAAAAGAAGAGTTTAAACAGACGGAAGGAAATCCTGAAATTAAAGGGCGAATCCGCGATTTACAGAAGCAGCGTGCCAGAACGCGGATGATGCAGGCAGTTCCCGGAGCAGATGTGATTATCAGGAATCCTACTCACTTTGCAGTTGCCCTTTCGTATGATATGGACATGAATAATGCCCCTATTGTTGTTGCAAAGGGTCAGGATGAGCTTGCCCTTCGAATCGTCAGAATCGGGGAGGAGCACAATGTTGCGGTAATAGAGGACAGGCCTCTTGCCAGGGGGTTGTATGCCACAGCAGAAATAAACCGTGAAATACCCATGGAATATTACGGTGCAGTGGCAGAGGTTCTGGTATTTGTATATAAGTTGAACAAGAAAAATGAGGTAAAGCATGAAACGGTTATTAAATAATTCAGTGGCTCTTTTCGTAATAGTCATTATCCTACTCTTGATTATTCCCATGCCTCCGTTTGTTTTGGATGTCATGATTATTATAAATATATCTTTATCAATGATTATTCTTTTAATCAGTATGAATATAAGGGAGCCTCTTGAATTTTCTATATTCCCATCACTTTTGCTGATAACTACTCTGTTCAGGCTGGGAATCAATGTTTCTTCCACCAGAAACATTCTGACCAAACAGGGACAGGCGGGCCAGGTAATTCATTCATTTGGCAGTTTTGTGCTTCAGGGAAATGTTGTTGTCGGATTTATTATTTTCTTTATTATTGTATTGGTTCAGTTTATTGTTATCACCAAGGGCGCGGAACGTGTTGCGGAGGTTGCGGCCAGATTCACGCTGGATGCCATGCCCGGGAAGCAGATGGCGATCGATGCAGACCTAAGCTCGGGACTGATCAACGAGCAGGAAGCCCGCATACGGAGAAATAAGATACAGCGGGAGGCTGATTTTTACGGTGCTATGGATGGTGCCACAAAGATTGTAAAGGGCGATGCTATTATGGCCCTGATTATCACTGCAGTCAATCTGATCGGCGGTTTTGCCATCGGCATTTTAATGTCGGGGATGGAGCTTTCCCAGGCACTTTCTGTATATTCCATTGCCACAGTTGGGGATGGACTGGTATCCCAGATTCCGGCACTTTTAATATCTACCTCCACCGGTATGATTGTGACGAGGGCTGTCTCAGAAGGCAGCCTGAATGAAGATGTATCGAAGCAGTTCCTGGCTCAGCCAAGAGCAATCATGATGACAGGTATTGTTCTTCTTGTTTTGATGCTCGTACCGGGAATGCCTAAGATTCAGATGGCAATTCTTGCGGCAGTTCTTATCATTGGCGGCTATAAGCTTAGTCAGAAGATTGAAGAAAACGCAAGTTTGGAGCAGCAGACCAAAGAGCAAACGGAACTTTCCGGAGCACCTGTCACGGAGGAAGAGTATTATAAGGATATAAACAATATATATTCATTGATTGAAGTGGAGCCAATTGAAATGGAATTTGGCTATAGTCTGATTCCCTTGGTAGATGAATCAAGCGGAGGGAAAATGATAAATCGTATCGTGATTTTCAGGAGGCAGTATGCGCAGGATATGGGATTTGTTATCCCCTCGGTCAGACTGAGGGACAGCTCCGGTTTAAATACGAATCAGTATATTATTAAAATCAGGGGGGAGGAGGTTGCGAGAGGGGAAATTCTTGTAGACCATTATCTGGCCTTGGAGCCTTCCAACCCATCCGGGGTGATTGACGGGATTGAGACAATCGAGCCTGCCTATGGTATCCCGAGCAAGTGGATTTTGCCTGAGAACAAAGAGATGGCAGAGATTTACGGCTATACCGTCATAGACCCTCTGTCTGTCATGATTACTCATCTTTCGGAGACAATCAAACAGCACGCTTATGAGCTGCTTAACAGGCAGGAGGTGAACCTGCTTCTTGAAAATGTTAAAAAGGCTGTGCCGGAGCTTGTGGAGGAGGTAATCCCCGGTCTGATGACCTTCGGCAGCTTTCAGAAAATACTTGTAAACCTGTTAAAAGAAGGAATTCCAATAAAAGGAATGGAGACTATTCTGGAAACAATTGCAAATACCAGTGTACCTGGAGAAGATACTGCAAAGGTAACAGAAAAAATCCGGGTTGCGCTTAAGAGAACCATTACAAGGAGGTTCTGCACAGGAGGGCAGATGAGGGTTGTGACATTGGATGCAGAACTGGAGAAGAATCTTGTACAGTGCCTCTCCAGAGGCGAACAGGGGACTTATCTTGCGGTAAGCCCGGATATTATGCAGAGCATACTTACCCAGGTGGGGGAGGAAATTAAGAAATTCCAGGAGATATCCCAGGAGGTAATTATTCTCACAAGCCAGGTTATTCGTGTGTATCTGTATCAGATGTTGGAACAGTTCTATCCGTCGGTGCATGTACTGGCATTTAATGAGATAGCTGATAACGTACAGATTCAGGCTATAGGAAATATCAAGCAGGAATAAGGAAGTCAAAAAGGGGACAGGCATGAAAGATAGAAAGGAAGAAAGTAAGGTGCCGGAGGATTATACGAATGAAGAGCTTCTTGCACTTTATCAGAAGACAGGAGAGCCGGAGCTCAAAAAAGAACTGGCACTCAGATATCTTTATATTGTGAAGAGCATTGCCATACAGATGAGAGATGTCTATGCCGGATTTACCCAGATGGAGGATATCGTAAACGAGGGCGTCTTGATGCTGATGGCTGCCATTGATAAATTTGATGAAGGTAAAAATGCGAAGTTTGAAACCTATGCGTCCAGAAGAATCCGGGGGATGATTATTGACATTGCCAGGAAGCAGGACTGGGTACCCAGGACCCTCAGGAAAAGCCTGCGGGATATTAACGAAGAATCCTTAAAATTTTATTCCGGGCATGGGAGATATCCTACAGTGGAGGAATTGGCAGAGCGTCTGGAAATGGAACCACAGAAAATCCGCAGCGTAATGGGGAAAGCAAACCTGTCCTCTGTATTGTCTCTGGATATGGTGCTTGAAGAGACAGGCGAGCAGTATAAAGCAATCCAGATACCCTCTGATAAAAGGGAGGACCAGCCGGAAGAAAACTTTTTGGAGCAGGAATTTAAAAGCACCCTGGCGGAAGGAATACGCTCACTGAAGGAAAAAGAACAGATAGTGATATCTTTATATTACATAGAGGAATTAAATATGAAGCAGATTGCGTCGATAATAAATGTGAGTGAACCAAGAGTGTCACAGATACATGCAGCCGCGGTTTTAAAGCTGAGGGAATATATGGAAAATTGCAGCAGAGTTGAAGAAAAGGAGGTGTCATATGTTTCAAGGATTATATAATCTTACATCTGGCATGCTGACACAGACAAGAAATCTGAATGTCATCAGCAACAATATGTCTAACGTTACGACCGCCGGATATAAGAGCGAGCAATTTATGGCTAAGACATTTCAGGAAGAACTTATTTACAGAAGCGGAAATAAGGACAAAGGAGGTGCAACTCCCATTGGGCGAATGAATCGTATTGTAACTGCAGACCGAAACTATACAGACTATACAAATGCCGGATACCAAGGTACATCCAGAAGCCTGGATTTTGCACTGAGCACTGACGGCTTCTTCTGTATTCAGGGGGAGGGCGGTACTGTATATACCAGAAATGGTTCTTTTTCCCTGGACAACGGAGGCTATCTCTGCCTTCAGGGAGTGGGAAGAGTACTCGGCACTAATGGTCCCATTTACCTGGGAACCGACAAGGTGAATGTCGATACGGCAGGAAATATTTATACAGAGAATGGGAACACCTACCTAGGCAGCCTTTCTGTCGTTGATTTTCAGAATAAGGATGAGCAGCTGACGAGAGCAAGTGACGGTACCTTTACAACAGAGGCACAGGGAACCCCTGTGATTGGAAGTATTGTACAAGGAGCGCTTGAATATTCAAATGTAGACACCGTGAAAGAAATGACAGCAATGATGAGCAGCCAAAGAGTACTTCAGAGTAATGCACAGATTCTGAAAATGTATGATCAGCTGACAGGAAAAATTGTGTCACAATTAGGAGCGGTATAGGAGGAGGAGAATGGACACTTCATTTTACACAGCAGCACGGGGAGCAATGACACAGCAGGAAAGGATGAATGTGATATCTAATAATATCGCAAATGTCAATACACCGGGATACAAGACAAAAGAGGCTGTTTTCCTGGAGCTGATGCATTACAACATGCGGGCCCCCCAAGGCAGAAATACACACCTGACAGCCGGAGCGGGAGCAGCGGTAAATCATACAAATACAAACTTTTCCGGGGCCGGTTTTCAGGAAGGGGACGGAAATTATAACTTTGCAATTTCCGGGGATGGATTTTTTATGCTGCGGGATCCGGCAGGCGGTGTTTCTTATACAAGAAACGGACATTTTTCACTTTCCAGGAGGCAGGACGGTTTTTATCTGGTTTCTGATTCAGGCAAATTGGTGACAGACAGCAGTGGAAATCCTATCCGGTTTGCAAATGGAAAAATACAGGGAACTCCGGGAATCTATACGTTTCAAAACACAGATGGTATGCTGAGCACCGGTATGAATGAATTCCAGCAGGCAGCAAAGAATGGCGCACCGATTTTAAGTACCGATGCACGGCTCCAGGAGGGAGTGCTGGAAATGTCCAATGTGGAACTGACTGATGAGATGGCAAAGACCATGGAGTCCTCCAGAGCCTATTCTCTAATGCTGAAGATGATGGAAACTTCGGATGAAGTGGAGCAGACTGTGAATAGTTTGAGATCGTAAATAATCGGAGAAGGGACTGGGACAAGAAATGGAAATTAAGACCTATGACGATGTAGGAGCAACCGCACTTGATGTAATTCGGGAAGTGGGCAGTATTGGAACGGGAAATGCGGCAACGGCCGTTTCAGAGCTTTTGTCGGCAAATGTGAGGATTAATCTTCCGGATGTAAGGATTGAGGGGTTTAACGAGGCAATAGCACTGCTGGGCAATCCGGAAGAGCCGGTGGCTGCTATTCTTGTGCAGATGTCAGGTGACATGAACGGGATTATGCTGTTTCTTCTGAAAATAGACTTTATTAATGCGGTACTTCACACTATGCTGGGAAAAACAGTTTCGGATTATTCAGAGCTTGATGAGCTGGAGGTTTCCGCCCTTACTGAGGTGGGAAATATTGTGATATCCTCTTATGTGAATGCCTTGTCAGGACTGGCAGGAATGGAAATTGATTTGTCTGTTCCGGCAATTTCGATTAATATGCTGGGAGGAATCTTAAGTGTTCCAATGATAGAGCTTGGGTATGAAACAGACAAAATTATGATAATATCTGGAAAGTTCATCCTAAATAAGCACCAGGTTGACAGCAGTCTGCTGATGCTTCCGGATATTCCGTCTCTGAATAAATTAATTAGGTCGCTGGTGGCCGGCCATGAATAAAGAAATAACTGTTGGAATCGCAGATATGAAGCTCCTACGGCAGGAGGGGACTCTGATTACCTATGCATTGGGCTCTTGCATCGGAATTAGTTTCTACGATCCCATGATTAAACTGACGGCCCTTCTGCACATTATGCTGCCCATGTCCCCGGAAAAAGAAATTTCCCAGGTATTTAAATTCGCAGACACAGGAATTCAGGAGACACTTCGCAGAATGTCCGTTTTTGGCGGAATAAAAAGCAGATACATATGTAAAATAGCAGGCGGCGCCAGAATGTTTGAGGTATTGGGAAACAGTTCTCTGGCAAATATCGGAGAGAGGAATATTTAAAGTGTAAAGAATATTCTGCTGAAGGAACAGATTCAGCTGACACAGCAGGACGTGGGCAGTAATTATGCAAGAACTATGCGCGTCTCTGCACAAACAGGGACAGTGACTATACATACTTATGGAAGACCGGATGTTGTATTGTAAATATCCGCTGATAGGAGGAGCAGGAAATGGCAAAGACAGAGATTTTGCTGGAATCAGGTACAAATGAAATCGAGATTATGGAATTTACAGTGTACAATGAGCTTTATGGCATTAATGTAGCAAAAGTGAGAGAGATTATGATGTCTGACAAGGTAAAGCCCATACCTCATTCTCATGAAGCAGTGGAAGGGATATTTAAACCCCGGGATATCATGCTTACGGTGGTGGATCTCCCATATTATCTTACAGGGAAGGAAACGGTGCCCGGGGTAAAGGACTTGTTCATGGTAACAAATTTTAATAAGATGAATATTGCTTTCCGGGTACATACAGTGGAAGGAATTCAACGAATATCCTGGGCCGATATCAAGAAGCCGGATAAAACACTGAGCAGAGGCAGTGAGGATGGAATTGCAACAGGAATTGCACAATGTGGAAAAGATCTGGTCACAATACTGGATTTTGAAAAGATTGCTTCAGATATAGCACCTGAGACAGGGATACAGATGGATAAGGTGAAGCAATATGACGGAACAGAGCGTAAAAAATATTCAATTGTTCTGGCGGAGGATTCTATTTTGCTTACCCGAATGATTGAGTCTTCTCTTCAAAAGGCAGGATACACAAAAATCTCTAAGTTTAACAACGGAAAAGAGGCATGGGATTACCTGGAATCTGTGAAAGAGGAGGGGGCTGAAAACAAGGTTGACTTAATTATCACGGATATCGAAATGCCCCAGATGGATGGGCACAGGCTGACAAAGCTGGTAAAATCAGATGCTGTGCTGAAAGCGATTCCTCTGATTATCTTTTCTTCCCTGATTTCCCCCGAGATGGAGCGCAAGGGGAAAGGGCTGGGGGCTGACGAGCAATTGTCAAAGCCGGATATTGGACATCTCGTGGAAGTAATAGACGGTCTTTTACAGAGAGGGAATGCATAAATGGACAGATGTGTAGTTAGAAGGGCTATCAAGGATACACGCACAGGGGAAGTGATCGGCTATGAATTATTGTTTCAGGGAAACCGAGATAATCTTTTCGCGCAACCGGAGACATCCGCGGCAGATATGATATCCAGTTTTCTGATGAGCAACAGCAATAAGTTCGTAAGCGATAAAACAATGTTTATTACTTTTACTCCCTCTCTTTTATTTAGGAATACTCCCAAAATGTTTGAACCGGACAAGGTGGTTATACAGATTGATGACAATATGGTTGTAAATCCGCTGGCAAAGCCCTTCCTTAAGAAGTACCGCAGGGCGGGCTACCAGATTGCGGTCAGCGATTTTCAGTTTTCTCTGCGTTACCTGGACATGCTGGATGATGTAAGCTATATACGTTTAGACATGCAGAGGAAAGAGATTTATGAGAATGAAAGAGAAAAAAACAGCATAAAAAATATTATAGCTATGGCCCGGGGAATTCATAAAAAGTGCATTGCCTTCAATGTGGATTCCAAAGAAATTTATCAGTGTGCAGTTGAGCTGGAGGTGGATTATCTGGAGGGAAACTATATAGCACGGACACTGATTACCAAGGCGGATAGAGTGACATTTATGGAAGGAAACTTCTTCCAATTGCTTGTTGAGGTTTCAAAACCGGAACCGGATATTTCTCAGGTTGAGCAGATTATCAGCAGGGATGCAGGCCTTACCTTCACTCTTTTGAAACTGGTCAATTCGGCGTATTTTGCGCTTAGAAGGAGAACTTCCTCCATACGGCAGGCACTGGTTACACTGGGAATCGGACAGCTCAGACAATGGGTTTATATGTTAAGCTTCAGGCAGGATGTGAGAAGTCCGGCTTTAGAGGAGCTTCTAAAGCTTTCATTTTTAAGGGCAAAGTTTGCTTCCGAGCTTGTGAATTATGTAAAGGGATGCCCAATCACAAATAATGAGGCTTATATGATGGGAATGTTTTCAACAATGGATTATATGGTAGATGTCCCTATCGAAGAAATTCTGGAAAAGATTCCGCTGAATCCGGTTGTAGAAGAGGCACTCGTATTAGGAAAAGGAGTGGTGGGCAGTATTTATAAATTGATTCTGGCTTATGAAAGGGCAGACTGGAAAGAATGTAAAGCTTTATCGGAGGAGCTGGGTGTCCCCACGTATCTTCTTGCACAAATATATATTGACTGTGTAGAAAATGTAAATTCAATCTGGAACACTCTGACTACAGAATATGTAAGAAAGGGAGAGAAACCCTTATTTTCTGAAAAATTGGATAATACAGAGCATCTGGAAGATATATTAAGGTAACGCGGAGGTATAAAAGTGGCGGTAACAATTGTATTGACAAATCAAAAAGGAGGCGTGGGAAAGACCACCTCTTCGGCAGCCCTGGCTTCGGGTCTTAAAGGAGCAGGGTACAGGGTTCTGGCAGTGGATCTTGATTCACAGGGGAACTTAGGGTTCAGCCTTGGGCTGGATATGGAAGAGGGACACACGATGTGCGAGGTGCTCAAAGGGGAAATACCTGTCAAAGATGCCATTAGACATACCGAAGACTGTGCAGACATCCTGACTTCCGATATCCTTTTAAGTGAAGCAGAGATGTTTCTCACCGGTACTGCCCGGCGGCTTAAGTTAAAGAATGTGCTTGACGATGTAAGCAGTGATTATGATTATATCATTATCGATACCCCTCCGGCTTTAAATATATTAACTGTGAACGGGTATGCAGCGGCAGATTACCTTGTGATACCTATGTCGGCTGAGATTCTGAGCCTTGTGGGACTCATCCAGTTAAAAGAAACTATAGAAAGTGTGCAGGGCTCGGTGAATCCCAAATTAAACGTACTGGGTATTCTTATGACGAAATATAATAGAAGAACCAGATTATCAAGAGAAGTACTGGAGATGGCTCAGACTGTCGCTGCACAGATTGGGACGGAAGTTTTTGATACAAAAATCCGGTGTGGAGTTGCTGCTGCCGAGGCCCCGGCCCACGGATTAAGTATTTTTGACTATGCGCCAAAGGCAAATCCCACTGTAGATTACCGGGATTTTGTGGAGGAAGCGGTTCAGAAGATGCATAAAGGTGCATAGGAGGGTAGGAAGAAATGGCAAAGAGAACAAATAAGACAGATCATGTACTGAATCTATTGTCAGGCAATGAAGAGAAGAAGGATGCTCCAGAAAAACAGAATGTAAAAGTACATCCCCCGGTAGACCCTGAAAATGCAGTATCCGTGATTGATCCAATGGATGAAGAGGCAAAATTGGCAGATGAAATAAGGAAATCTCTGGAGTCGGGGCTTGAGAAAGAAACAGAAGATGCACTAGAAGAAATGGAGGCTCCTAAGATTAATCCGGAAGTTTCTGAACAAAGACCAGAAGAGGAAAATACGGATATACCTGAGAAGGCGGAACCGGAAAGTACGGACATACCTGAGAAGGCGGAATCGGAAGGAACAGACATACCTGAAAAGGCGCAGCAGGAAAATGAAGAGGATGAGTTTGTATTTCTCAATGTTATGCAAACGCTGGTGGAAGAAAAAGCCGCCAATTACATGGAACAGTTCGGAGTATGTACATGTTCACGCTGTAAGGCAGATGTTACCGCACTTGCACTGACAAAGCTCCCTGCTAAGTATGTGGTAGTGAACAGAACAGCGGTTTCTCCTCTTATTAATTTTTATTCCAGCAAATATGCAGGGCAGATTACTGTCGAAATTACGAAAGCCTGTATTCGTGTGAATGAGGTGCCCCACCATAACAGAGATTAGTGCTTAATTATTCTGAAGGGTGAGCCGATAATCAGTATATGGAACTTATCAGAGAATATAGATCAAAATAGAATAAGGAGTGAATATTAATGGCATCAATCGGTGGATTAAGCGCTACCGCATCATCCGGTATGAACAGCGCCAGTTCAATCAGGGGATATGGCGGGCTGGCCAGTGGACTTGACAGGGATTCTTTAATTGAAAATATGACTTATGCAACCCGGAGTAAGATTGCGGCTCAGAAGCAAAAAATGCAGACGTTTCAGTGGCAGCAAACAGCAATGCAGAACATTACAAGTAAGCTTTACGAATTTTCTTCAAAATATATGTCCTATACTTCCTCGTCAAATCTTACTTCAAGCAAGCTCTTTTCCAGGAATCTGGTGACTGCTCTTGGAGACAATAGTAAATATCTCTCTGTGAGTGGAAGCGGGGTATCGGCAGATACAATTTCTGTCCTGGGAGTGAAGAGCCTTGCAAAAAATGCACAGATGTCCTCTAATGGAGTGGTTTCCGACCAGACACTGAAGACGGGAAGTATCAGTAATAATCTGAAAGACACGATACCCCTGGATATGGTGTCCGGCGATACCATGTATATTACTTATGGAACAAAAACCTACAGTGTCACCCTCAGCAGTGCGTATGATTACAGCAGTCCTGAAGCAGCGGTAGCATCGTTCAATAAGGCATTGTCCGATGTAACGATTGGAACAGACAAGACCCTGGCAGATGTTATGGAAGTGACGGAGACAGATGGATATCTTAAATTTGTCCATAAGGAAGAAGATGGAACAGGAAATAACCTGGTGCTTTCAGGGTGTACAGGAGATCTGCTGACAGACCTTGGATTTATGGCGGCTGATGAAAAGTTTGGTGATTTGTCCGCAGAACGTATTATGATTACAAAAGAGGGACTGAAGGGGGAAATAAAAAAAGCTGAATTCCAGAAGGATACATCCATAAGTGATATATTAAGTGGAAAGAAAATCAGTTTTTCTTATAACGGAACCATAAAGTGGATTACTTTGGACGAGTATGCTGGGAGTTCTGATTTAGGAGCCGTAAAAGCAGATTTGCAGTCAAAGCTGGATGATGCATTCGGAAAAGGGCGGATTTCAGTGGAGCTTAAGGCTGATGGTTCGACGAAGTCATATTTTGCATTTTCAACTACAATGCCGGGCGGTGACTCAGGTTCAGATACAAGTTCTTCGCTTGCTATTACCGCAGCGGACAAGGGGATTTTAGGAGATGCCGCGAACACTGTATTTGGGATCCGCAGCGGAGAATCTAATCGCCTGAATCTTTCTGCCAGTATAGCGAATTCCGGTCTGAAGGACGTCGGGGGGACACTTGACGGTGAAATGGTCATAGAAAATGATGGTAAATCCGTAAATTTAAAGGATTTAGGCCTATCCTGGGAGAGCTCGGTCAGTGATATTATGAATGCTATCAATAATTCAAAGGAACTGGGAATTAAAGTTTCTTACCAGTCCAATACAGATAAATTTGTGGTACAGTCCACAGAGCAGGGAGCAGGCGGACAAATCGAACTGAAGGGCAATCTGGCCTCGGTATTGTTTGGAGCAGAGAATACGAATTATACAGTGGAGCAGGGGCAGGATGCAGTGATTCTTGTGCAGTATGCAGGCTCTAATACTACTTCTGAAATCACCCGGGGAAGCAATACTATATCAATGGACGGTCTGAATGTTACATTAAAAGGTACATTTGGATATAAGGACGGTAAGTATGTGGAAGGCACAAGTGCAGTAACCTTTAATGCAAGTGTGGATACAGACAACACCACCTCAATCGTAAAGGAAATGATAGACGCTTATAATGAGGCGCTCGATCTGATTAACAGTGAAGTAAACCAGAAGCCGGACAGGGATTACACACCTCTGACCGACGAACAGAAAGAGGAAATGTCAGACAGCCAGATTGAAAAATGGGAGACAGAGGCCAAGAAGGGACTCCTCTTTAATGATACAGATTTGAGAGGACTCGCAGACAGTCTCCGTTTCATTATTCCCAGTGGTTTCAGGGCAGATCTTGAAAAGATGGGAATTACCGTATCCACCAGCTATAAGGATAACGGAAAACTTGTATTTAATGAGACGGAATTTAAAGCTGCCCTTGGAACCGACCCGGATGCAGTGATGCAGGCATTTACGGCCACTGTCTCAAAGAATGAAGATGGAACAACAAATGCAGGCGGCCTGATGACGTCCATGAAGACTATTATGGATCGCTATGCTTCAATGACAGGTGCCACAAAGGGCATCTTGGTGGAGCATGCCGGTTCCGTCTATGCCCCCACATCGGTGCTGAAAAACGGCATGCAAACTCAGATTGACAGCATCAAAAATTATATTACCCAGTTGAATAAAAAACTGGCAACGGAACAGGACAGATACGTTTCACAGTTTACAGCCCTGGAGACTCTGATATCACAGATGAATTCACAGAGTGGATATCTAAGCTCTATGTTTAGCTCATAGATGGAAAGTGGGAATAAATGAATATGGATGGCTACCAACAGTATAAAGAGCAGTCTGTTATGACTATGACGCCGGGCGAGCTTCTCCTCCTGCTCTACGATGAACTGATGAAAAGACTGAAGCGGGCGGAAATCGCACTGGATACAAAAAATTATGAGTTGTTTGAACAGTCTGTGGATCGTTCTGTGGAGATTGTGAAGTATTTGAAAGACACACTGAATCACAGTTATGAAATCAGCACAGAGCTGGGCAGTATGTATGATTTTTTTATCTATGAGCTGAGCAGGCTGCAGGCAGGCAGAAAAAAGAAGACCATACAAGAATTACAGCCGCTTGTAAAGGAACTTCGGGACGCATTTGCAGTGGCGGAGAAGGCAATATGAGAGACGAATATATCAGTGAGCTGCTGTCGGCAGTTGCGGCAGAGGTTCAGAAAAAGTACTGCTACATGAATGAAGTACACCGGCTTACGAAGGAACTTGGTGAAGGACTTTCCAGTGATGATAAATTGGTTGTGCAAATGGTGCTTGAAATGAGAGGGAAGGAGCTGGAGAAAGTGAACGGATGTGACATCTGCATCCGGCGTCTTGTCTCCAGTGCTCTGGAGGATATACAGAAAAGACTTCATGGCGTTCTGGAGGGCGTTGTGCCGTCCGATGCTGCAGATGAGGAAGAGTATGCAATGTGGAAACAGATAGCAGACACGGTACAGGCAACAAAGCGTGTCTGGAAGCAGACGGTTGAATCAGACAGAATATTAAGCCGCCGTCTTGCCGGCAGCGATTCTTACTACTCTTAAAGGAAAAACCTTCGGAATTACAGGCGTGGCCGTAATCCCGAGGGCTTTTTGTGTGGGCGGATAAAACCAGTATTGTATATCAGAGTCTGGACAGTGCCCATACGGGGCCGCCATCGTGTGCCCATGTACTGAGCTGGCTGATCAGTGTCTCTGCAGGCCAATGGATGTCCGATCTTTCTTTACTGGCAGGATCTGCAACTAATATGTTCCCATTTTCATCATACCCGTAAGCTACTATAAAATGACCTGAATCGGAAAAATCTCCGGGCCCCATGAGGAGAATCAGAAGCTTGTCAAAGGACAGTGCATCGCAAAATGCATCGGGAGTAAGCTGGGCAAGCTTTTCCACATGAAGTCCGTGGCTTGCGGCGCCGGTTGGAATCAAGGCATGTGCGGAGCCGCTGCCGGGTGAATAGCAGCCGTTTTCTTCAGACCATTTAGCAGCGTCCACAGGAGTGAAGGGGGTATCTGTAAGTGAGCTGACTGCGATAGCAAGAGCAGTGGGCCCGCATCCGTAGGCATTCATCGGGTCCAGTCCCCCGTACAGGTATCCGCTCCAGGCAGGATCATTCTGGCTATATGCAGTGATGGGAATTTTATGGTCTTTTGCCGTAATTTCAGGTTTTTTAGTATCTGCAGGAGCTGCCGTTACTTCAGACTCTCCGGGCTGGACATACAGGGGAATAACAAAAAACAGGGCACACAGGCTGATGAATGATATAAAAATCAGTATAGGGATTCGTTTTAAAAATTTCATCAGGATCCTCCTTTCTATAGGCTTAAGTAACCTTACACATAGTATTATCGGTTTTACAGGGTAAAAAGATAAGCTCGTAAAAACGGAAGAAAAGAGTCATATCATGAAGGAAATAGAATTTAAAAATGTTACAAAAGTATTCAGCAATGATGTCATAGGTATTGAAAACGTATCCTTTGAAATAGAAAAGGGCGAATTTGTATTTATAGTAGGACGCAGTGGTTCGGGGAAGAGCACACTGCTGAAGCTCCTCAGCAGTCAGATTGAACCTACCTCCGGTAATATACTGGTGGGCGGGATTGACACGGGAAAACTTCCCGATTATAAGAGACCTTATTTTCGAAGGCAGTTTGGCATCATGGAGAGGGAGCTGGGATTGCTGGATGACCGGACAGCATTCGACAATGTTAGTCTCGCCATGTATGCAACCGAGCAGCCGGCCCGTCTAATTAAAAAAAGGGTCGGGCAGGTTTTAAGCACTACAGGGATTTCCCACCGGGCTTTAGCTTTTCCCCACGAATTGTCTGTGGGGGAGACAGCGAGGGTACTGCTGGCGAGGGCCCTTGTGATTAATCCTAAAATTATGATTGTGGATGAACCCACCGCCAACCTGGACCCGGATGCTTCCTGGGATCTGATGTGTCTGCTGGATGATTTAAACAGGCTCGGTGTGACAATGATCGTTGCCAGCCATTCCCGGGAGCTTGTAACCATTATGAAAAAGCGGGTGATTACTTTAGTGTCCGGTGTAAAGGTGTTGGATGAAAAACACGGGATCTATAATTCAAAGGCTATGGACATATTCGAAGAGAAGAGAGTGGAAAGTGAGCGAAAAAGGAATCAGAAGTTATGAAGCAAAATGTCTGACAGAACTGTTGGGCGCATTGGTGAATCAGGAGGAAATTCCCAAATGGGCCCGTGAGCCTGACTGGGGCAGGCTTTATAAACTGGCGGATTATCACGGCGTCGCAAATATAGTTTATTATGGAGTCCTGGGATCAGAGAGCAAAGAACTTAAAGCCTGGAAAAAGAAATTTGAAGAACGTTTTCACCAGGCAGTACTCAGTGAAGAACGTTTTTCCTCCACAGTGCCTTTGGTCCTGAACAGCCTGGAACAGCATAAAGTACACAGCATCGTACTTCATGAATACCGCATGCGGCATTTTTACCCCCAGACAGACATGAGGGCAACCAGATATGTGCGTATACTTGTGGAAAAGGGAAAGGAAGATACTGTCAGAACGGCAATGGAGTATCTGGACTTTGAACAGCAGGAATCCAGGACACAGGGGGAGACCTGGTATTATAAAATACCTGGAATACTTATTATTTTTCAGAGCAGCATGGCTTTTACAAATAAAAAAGTAAAGAAATATTTTTCCCTTCCTGTAAAGGACTATAAAAGGGAAAATGGATATCGTTATATTCATTCTTTTGAACCGGAGGAGTTTTATATCTGTGTGATAGCCTGTGCGGCGGAAAGCTATGCAAAGGGCAGCCTGGACATTCAGTTTATACTGGACATCTGGTTTTATTATATTAGTGTATATAAAAGTCTGGACTGGACAGCTATTTATAAGGAACTCTCATATTTGGATCTGGGAAGCTTTCCGGACTACATCATCAAATTGGCAGCCTACTGGTTTGGCGGGATGCTGTTTTCAGAAGAGGATGACTTTTTTGATTATATGGAGCGGTATATTTTGTCAAAAGGTGTCCAGTGCAGAAAAGAAAACGAGAAATTGCTGCCTCTTGTGAAGGAAGTGGCAGATTTTTATAAAAAGGATTTAAAACACAGACGAAGGAAACAGATGCTGGAATGGTTTTTCCCCCAAATGGAGTATATGAGTACTATGTTCCCATTTCTTTTGAAGTATCACTGGCTCCTTCCGGCATGCTGGGTATTCCGTCTTCTGAGAATGGGGGGACAGCAGATAAAGCTGAGAATTTTGCAGAAAGGCCGAAAACTAAAGAAAAGGGAAATCGATTTTAAGCGCAAAGGCATAGGAATAAAAGACATAAAGGAAAGCCTCAAAAAGCTGAGAAAGAAAAAATAGGAGAACAAAACTTAATAATTGCCCGGGAGTGACGATATTAAAATATAAGAGAAAGTAAGCCATATATTGCTGTTATTTTAAAAGGAGGCATGAAAGATGGATATATCTATTGACAGTTCGGTCGATAGCATAAGAAATTCTTATAAAAACCAGACTGTATCCGATGCCGCAGAAAGAAAGAATCTTCTGGGCTGTTCAAAGGAACGGCAGTTTGATGAGGTCATTATTACGTCCAACAGCCGCCAGATAGAGGAGAAGAAGATAGCGGAAGAACTGACCAGGCGGGTTTTATCAGAAGTAAATATCCCTACACCAGAAACAAAGATAGAGGATTTGAAGCAAAGAGTAGCAGAAGGAAGCTATCAAGTTGATATAGATAGACTGGTGGATAAGATACTGCTGCTAAGAGGAGAACAGGCGGATGAATGAATTTCAGGAAGTGATTCAAAAGTTGATTCTCCTGTTTCGTGACCTGACAGCTATTGAAAGCAAAATGCTGGAAGCAGCAAGAGGAGAGCATATCGGACTCCTTGAGAATTACATGACGAAGGAACAGGCATTTATTATGCAGCTTAAGGGTCTGGAAAAAGAGAAGGACAAGGCCCAGGCAGAAGCCGGGTACAAAAGAATGAGTTTCCGGGAAATACTGGAGGCGCAAGGCGAAGAAGAGAGAGCACGTTTTCTCCCTCTCTTTGAAGAACTGAGCCGGGAAGTACAGATGTTTCAGGAGGTTCATGAAGACTTGACTGTGATTATGGAAGTAAACCTACGTCAGATCAACAAAAAGCTTGATGATACAGAAGGGCATATTTATTCGGACAATACACTGACAGGGACTTCCGCTCCAAAATCGGTGACCAGCCGAAGAGTTTGAATTCAGGGAGGAGAATACAATGATTCGTTCTACATTTTCAGGGTTTACGATGGCGCAGCTCGCCTTAAGTGCAAGCCAGAGGGCGATTGACGTGGCAGGCCAGAACCTCTCCAACGTAAATACGACAGGCTATACAAGGCAGCGGTTGGATCTCATCAGTATCAACCCGGTAGGTGCAAGTTTTTCAAGTTCAAAGTTTGACAATAAGGTGGGACAGGGAGTGATGATGAACGGCATCATTCAGATAAGAGACCCATACCTTGATATTCAATATAGGAACCAGCTTGCGAAGGTGGGTACAGCTGATGCCACTGATCAGATTTTGGAGAAAATAGGCAATATTTTTGATGAGACAGACAGCAAAGGAGTCCGAAGCGCCTTCAATGATATCATTTCACAACTTAGAAATATAGCGCAGCTTTCTGAAGCCGGTGAGGAAAGCTCTGATGCACTGGTCCGCTCCGCATGCACAGTATTCCTAAATGCAATACACCAGAATGCTACTTCTATTGATAATGTAATAAGGGATGTGCTGGATGAGCTTCAGAGCTCAGACATTAAAAATGTAAATTCATGCATTCAGCAGATTCTGGAGCTGAATACTACAATCAAAAATACCCAGCTAATGGGCAATCCGGCTCTTGAGCTTCAGGATCAGAGAAACCAGCTTTTAGATGATCTGGCCACATATCTTCCAATTCAGGTCACTTATGAAACCGAGGGCACAGGCAGTGAGGCAGTGGATACCTTGAAGGTTACATTCACGGACGAAGACAAAAATGTCCATACCCTGATTTCAGACAACAAAGGTGCTGAATTTCAGCTTGGCACAACGGGAGACGGGATTCCGGTTTCCCTCAAAATTAAGGATATCGATTCGGCGGATCCCGTCAGTGACATAGATGTTACAAATCTCATGATAAATGGTGTTCTGAAGGGTAAGATGGATATGCTTAATAAATCCGAGGTCTTCGATGGGACAGAGACAAAGGGAATAGGGTATTACAGCTCCATGTTTGACACCTTTGTGAATACCTTCGCCACTGTGATGAACGGACTAAATGCCACAGATAATGGTGCAACTGCCCATGATCTATTTTCCACAAGTGATGGCTCTGCCACATTTACTGCTGCAAATATAAAGATTTCGGATGAGTGGATGAACGGTACCGTAACTCTGACAAGGACCCAGGAGACAGGGGCCGGGGGTACGGAGAACTCTAGTGCTTACAGCAATATACTGAAGATGATAGATGAACTGAGCAATAAGGAACATGATTTTGTTGTATTCAAGGGAACTATGATATCCGGATACGACAATATCCAGAACACACAGGCCATCGAGCGGAAGGCATCCTCCTCCATTTTGTCAAACCATCTTTCTGTGCTGTATCAGATTGCGGACTCAAAGGATGCAGTATCCGGCGTAAACCTGGATGAAGAAGTAATGGACATGATGCGGTATCAGCAGTCCTATAATGCTGCTTCAAGGCTTATGACTACATTAGATCAGCTGCTGGATAAATTGATTAATGAGACCGGAGTTGTCGGCAGATAGGGGGTATTAATATGCGTATTACAACAAATATGATTCGAAGAAATTATCAAAATAATCTGGGCTCTGCTATGAGTGGTTTGGAGCAGGCGCGCAGGCAGGTGGAGACGGGGCGGCGTTTTGGCAGCTCATATGAAGATCCTTCGGCCGCAGCCCGGGGAACAGTGTTGGAGACACGGCTTGCAAGGAATGCAGATTATACCAGTACAGTGAAGAGTATACAGAAATGGCAGGACACACAGGAGGATACGATTACCCAGTTGAGCTCTATGGCAAAGAGTATTGGTGAAGATTATTCTACAGCGGCTATGAATGATCCCACCGGAGAGACTGGAAGGAGCGCATATGCCCAGAATTTAAGAGCTCTGCAGAAGTCTATGATCATTACACTGAATGCGAAATACGGAAATGCTTATGTCATGGCTGGGAGTGACGCTTTGAATGCACCTTTTGAACTGTCGGCAGATGGAAAAGTGCTCTACAGAGGGATAGATGTAGACAGTAGTGATCCCGATGATCAGGCTGTTCTGGCGGAATTGTCAAGGGAGACAGCCTATGTGGATTTGGGATATGGACTCACATTTTCCGGAGGAGAGGTAGTGTCCTCCAGCGCATTTGATTCAGCTTTTCCGGGAATCAACGCAGTGGGGTATGGGCAGACGGAAGACGGAACCAGCAAGAATCTTATTGTTTTGGCAGGAAAGATGGCAGATTTGCTTGATGAGGATGTATTTAATACTGAGGAATACGGAAAACTGTGGACCCAGTTTAAAGAGGGCAGCAGCGAAATGAGCAATCAACTAACCGGAATCGGAACGAAAAGCCAACTCCTGGAGTCTTCGTTGGAAAGACTGCAGAATGAGAATTTAAACATTAAGGAGCAATATAAGGGTGATGTGGGGATTGATGAGGCTGAGGCTATCATGAATTTTTCGTGGGCACAGTATGTGTACAATGCCTCACTGAAAATAGGAACAAGTATTTTTTCCGCGTCTCTTCTGGACTTTTTAAAGTAAGTTCATGGGGGTAAAATATCTTTTGGCCCCAATATCATAATATTCAAAGAAAGGGTGAGAAGTAAGTAATGGAACAACTACTCAAAATAACAACAATACCTATTGAGTATGAGCTGACCGTACATAATGCTCATCTGGAACGGAAAAACGGTACTGCGGAGGTGGAAATCAGCCGCGATAAAGGCGGGATGAAGATTACGAGCAGGCCAATTCGTCTCAGGGTAGATACATATGAAGCCAGAAATTCTGTTGTTCCCACAACGAAGACAGCCATTTACCAGGCCGCACAGAAAGGAAAGCAGGCTACATATGAGGCTACGGCACAGTTTGCCGAGGAGGGCCAGATTTTGTTGAATGCGAAGATAGGAGAGGGTGCAGAAACCTTGCAATCTATATTGGACCAGAGGAATGCTTTGCCCACAGGCCAGTTTAAATTGGGGTTTATCCCGGAGACAGGGCCGGATATTGAGTGGGATCCCCCATCCATATCTATTAGTTATCAGATGGACAAATTAAATTTTGATACCAGGATAGATTGGGGAAGGGTAGAGTTTGTACCTGGAAGTATTGAACTGTCGGTGCAGCAGTATCCGGATGTACATATAGAGTATATTGGAAATCCCATCTATGTACCGCCAAGTGCGGCCGGCAGGTTTACCGGCCAGAATATTGACACAAAGGCATAGAAAAATAAAAAGGGAGGAAGTATGGAGGAAGTAATGAAATCCAGTCTGTTTGTGGAGGAGGAGCTAATTTATTTCCGGGAGGGTTTGTTTGGCTTTGAGGAATATAAAACCTTTATTCCTCTTCCTGTTGATGAGACCAGTGACGTTGTTCTCTGCCTTCAAAGCACTCAGGATCCCGGGCTGTCATTTATTATTATGAATCCCTTTTATCTGAAAGAAGACTATCAGCCTGATTTATCCCCTGCAGATTATAAAAAACTTGGGACAGAGGATGCAACCCTGCTCTCATTTTATGTGATTTGCGTTATTGGGACTTCATCGGAAAAAAGTACTGTAAATCTGAAATGCCCCATAGTAGTAAATACCGAGAACAGGCAGGCGGTGCAGGTGATACTTGCATCTGAGGAATATCGTATGCGGCACACGCTGAATGAGTTCCAGAAGAAAGGGGAGTAGGATATGCTTGTACTGCAGCGCAAAAAGGGGGAGACACTTTTAATAGGAGACAATATTCGAATATCTGTTGTGGAGGTTTCGTCGGATTCTGTAAAACTTGCCGTTGAGGCGCCAAAGGAGGTCAAAATACTGCGTGGAGAACTGGAGGAGGCCATAATTGTCAATCAGGAATCAGTTATGGACAAAGCGCATATTGATGACGTAAAGAGAATTATACAAAGAGATATCCATTGATTACAAATCCAGATTATGGTATAATAATTCAAATCTAAAATACAGAAGAAGGAGTGTATGAATATGGAATTAAAATTTTATGCCTGTGAGTTATGCGGTAAAATCATTGCCATGGTAAAGGATAGTGGAACACCTACAGTCTGTTGTGGGCAGACAATGAAGGAACTTGTACCCGGAAGCGTAGATGCTGCGGCAGAGAAGCATGTTCCTGTTGTTACTGTTGAAGGCAATAAGATTACGGTTGAAGTAGGTTCCGTACCACATCCTATGGCGGAAGAACATTTCATTGAGTGGATTGCCATCACCACAAAAGAAGGTGCACAGGGCAAGGCACTTAATCCGGGAGATGAGCCAAAGGCAGAATTCCTTCTGGCAGACGGAGATGAATTTGTTTCTGCATATGAACACTGCAATCTGCATGGTTTATGGCAGTATAAGTAGGAAACATTAAAAGATCCGACAATTACATAAAGTAAAAATCCTCCTTTATGATTCAAAGTATAGTTTTATTCAAATGAAATGATGAAGGGGGGTTTTTTTTGCGCAAAAAACAAAGAGACGGGCGGAAAGATTTGACTTTTATACTATACGCCTGAAAGGGGAACACCCATGATTACTATAGAAGAGCAGGAATTCAAGGACTTTGCAAATTATATCAGAGCCAATTATGGCATTCATTTTAAAGCGGAAAAAAAGACTCTGATTGAGGGACGGCTCGGCAACTTAATAACAAGTATGCATATGGGCAGTCTGGAAGAATATATGGATTATGTAAAAACAGATAAATCCGGGAAGGCCGCATCAGTGATGCTAGATAAGATTACAACAAATTATACTTTTTTTATGAGAGAGTCGGAACATTTTAATTATTTTAGAACCACGGTGCTGCCTTTCCTGGCAAATAATGTGGGAGACAGGGATTTACGTATCTGGAGCGCCGCCTGCTCCACCGGAGAAGAGCCTTATACTCTTGCAATGTTAATTGATGAGTACCTTGGGCCCGATAAGAACAGATGGGATACAAAAATATTAGCTACAGATATCTCCAAAGCAGTGATTTCTGCGGCCAAATCAGGCATTTATGAAAATGAGAAAATAACAGAGCTTCCTTTAAGCTGGCAGAAAAAGTATTTTAAGGCATATGATTCTCATCAAAGTGAAGTAATTGAAAAGATTAAAAAGGAAGTTATTTTTGGAAATATCAATTTGATGGATACTGTCTTGCCTTTTAAAAGAAAAATGCATGTTATATTCTGCCGAAATGTCATGATTTATTTTGATGGTCCCACTAAAGAAAGGTTAATTCAGCGGCTGTATGATATCACAGAGCCGGGAGGCTTTCTATTTATTGGTCATTCGGAGGGGCTAAACAGGGAGACCACAAGATACAGATACATCAGACCGGCAATCTACAGAAAAGAATAAGGAAACCTAATATGCAAAGGAGAAAACAATATGAAGAACTTATCTGTAAGCAAGAAGCTTATTACCGGATTTGGCATCGTACTGATTTTGATGCTGCTGTCAGGCATCTTTTCCATCATTAACCTGAATGGAATTAATGCAGAGGTGGAGCGATACAGTAAGTATTCGGTACCAAATGCAGAATATATCAGAGCCATGCAGGTAAATATGCGCAGTACTATGCATGAGCTGCTGGGTGCGATGCTTGCCCCACCGGAAACTGCCGGCAAGCTGCTGTCTTCGGCAGACCAGCATTCAAAGTCAGCGCTTACCAAGCTGGAAGAATTTAGAAAGAATCAGAGCGATTACAGCAGAAATGCCGATATTGAACAGGCCAAGACAATTATTAACTCAGGAGATTCCGTAAGAAAAGAAATATCTGAGCTTATTCTGGAGAATACAGACCAATCTCATAAAAGAGCTCTTGAGCTGTATCAGGAACAATATAGCCCCCAACTTGAAAAGGCCATTAGTATCATGGAAAATTTTGCGGCTTCGTCCCATGAAAAATCAAAAGCACAGAAGGTGGAAGCGGAAGAGATTATGGTGCGTACACAGGTTCTTCTTTTAGTTTTCTCTGCACTATCCATTTTGATTACGGTTTTTGTTGTCATAGTTATCAGGAAATCTATTTTGGCTCCGATTCAAAAAATCATAGCAATGAATAGAGAAGCCGCCCGGGGAAACTTAGATGCCGAGATTGAGTATGAGAGCAAAGACGAGTTTGGACAGATGATAGAATACATTAAAGAGTCCAATGCACTGCAAAAAAAATTAATCGGCGACGTAATTGAAAAGTTTACAAGAATATCAGAAGGGGATCTGCAGTTTGAGATAGATATGGATTATCCCGGAGGTTATGAGATTTTAAAGAAATCAATTGAAACTACGGCCGACAACCTGAACACTATTATGCAGACAATCGATACCGCTGCATCACAGGTCAGCGCAGGTGCTTCACAGGTATCCGACGGGGCGTCAGCTCTTGCATCTGGCTCCACAGAACAGGCATCTTCTGTGGAAGAGCTGACAGCTTCTGTTGAGCATATTGCCGCCCGGACGGAAGAAAACTTTTCTGTTGTAAAGGCTGCAACAGAATATGTGGAGCAGGCGGGACAAGGAGTAGAAAGTGGAAACGACTATATGCAGAAGCTTACCGATGCGATGACTGAGATTAATGCAGCTTCAAATGAGATTGTAAATATTACCAAGGCAATTGATGATATTGCATTCCAGACCAATATGCTTTCTCTAAATGCAGCTATTGAGGCGGCCCGTGCAGGAAGTGCCGGAAAGGGATTTACCGTTGTTGCAGACGAAGTGCGGAATCTTGCAAGAAAATCTGCAGATGCGGCGAAACAGACTGAACAATTGATTCAAAATACAGTTGCAGCCGTCGCCAGAGGGACTGAACTGACGGCTCAGACAGCACAGGTTTTACAGGAAGTGGGAGCCAATGCAAGAAAAGTTACAGACAATTTTGTACAGATAGAACAGACGTCTGCCGAGCAGTCCCATGCGGTTGAACAGATTAAGCTGGGACTTGCGCAAGTATCTTCTGTTGTACAGACAAATGCGGCCACCGCGGAAGAAAATTCTGCCACAAGTGAGGAAATGTCCGCACAGGCAGATACGCTGCGTGCAGAAGTGAAAAAATTTAAGCTAAATAATGGCATTCAAAGAAAATATGTTTCAGAGGATTTCAAGTCTGAAGAGATTCCTGAGCCTGAGGAAATTCTCAAGTCTGAGGAGATTCTCAAGCCTGAAGAGATCCCGAAGCCTGAGAAGGCCTTCGAGCCTGAGGAGATTCCCAAGCCTGAGGAGATTCCCAAGCCTGAGGAAAGTTACGATCTCGAACAGGAAAATGAAGAGAAACCTGATTTAGGTAAATATTAAAATAAAAATAAAAAGTCCGGAGGAAGAGACACTATGAAAAAAACAATGAAACAGTCCACGCTTATTTATACTTTGAATGCATGCGCTCTGCTGCTGCTGGTCCTTGTAGGGGTTGGCTTTTATATCCTGTACCACAAAGGGAGTACCGGCCAGACCGATGGCATTGCAATAGTGCAAGGTGCCGTGTTTGTGCTGCTTATAGGTGCGGCGGTGCTGCAGGTGATTACGATGTTGATTACGAGAAAAAAGTTACTGCATCCGATTACAAGGGTTGAGAAGGAGATGAAAGAGATTGCACAGGGCAACCTTTCTTCCGATTTTTCTATGGAAGTGGATACATCTGAAATTGGTATGCTGGCAGGCTCTATTTACAGCACCCGCAGTACACTCCAGAAATATATCGGAGATATTTCCGATAAGCTTACACAGATGGCAGAGGGTAATTTGGATTTGAAGAATGATATGGAATATATTGGAGAATTTTCTCCTATTCAGACAGCACTTGGTGTTATACTTGATTCATTCAATGCCACTTTAAAACAGATAAATATTGCTGCCGGCCAGGTGAGCACTGGTGCGGCACAGGTATCCGGCGGGGCCCAGGCACTCTCAGCGGGTTCAACAGAACAGGCTTCATCCATTGATGAGCTGACTCTTTCCGTAGAAAAGGTTGCCGGACAGGCAGAACAGAATGCTTCTAATGTCCGGGCTGCAACCAAATATGTGGAGCAGGTTGAGACGGATATTAACACCGGAAACGGTTATATGAAAAACCTTACGGAAGCAATGGGTGAGATGGATGCCGCATCAAATGAGATTGTGAATATTACAAAGGTTATTGAGGATATTGCATTTCAGACTAATATTCTCTCACTAAATGCAAGTATTGAGGCGGCCCGTGCCGGAGAAGCTGGAAAGGGATTTGCTGTCGTAGCCGATGAAGTCCGCAATCTTGCCGGAAAATCGGCAGAAGCCGCAAAACAGACTTCAGAGCTGATTCAAAATTCTGTAACAAGTGTGTCCAAAGGAACTGCCATTACAGCACAGACCGCTCAGATTCTACAGCAAGTCGGTTCCAATATGCAGAATGTGTCAGAAAACTTTGTAAGCATAGAGCGGGCATCTTCAGAACAGACAGAAGCAATTGAGCAAATTCAGATGGGATTGGTACAGGTGTCTTCTGTTGTGCAGACTAACGCCGCTACGGCAGAAGAAAACTCTGCTACAAGTGAAGAAATGTCTGCTCAGGCAGATATACTCCGGGAAGAAGTAGGTAAATTCATCCTGTACTCTGAGTAAAGTAACATAAAGGGCCTGGCCTGCCGGGCTCTCTTTTTGTTACAGTTTGGAACCAAGCAGATATATTAAAAGCTGCTTGTACTTTTTAGAGAGCTGTGCTATAATCCTCTACATAGAATCTGGGAAGCGTTCGTTTTCCATTTCTGCTCGGCAATTCCGCCGAAGTATTCAACCGTAATTATTATAAAAATAACAGAACAGGAGGAGGCTATGAAAAGATGTAGAGGAGCCTTCATGATATTGGTGGTGTCACTGTCTCTGGCAGTCTATATACCCATGTCATGCGAGGCACAGGAAGAACAAGTTAAGATGACCCTGGAGGAGGTGATTCCAGAAGAGACAAGCATTTTTGAGGATGCTTCTGGGAGTCAGTATCAGGAGTCCGAACCTGCCACAGCACTGCAGGATGTGGGAGAAGAGGTGAAAGTTCCTGAACGTACTGAAAGACAAATGGATGCGTTGCGGATAGACGCTGTGGCACGTGTGGGGAATACTTATTATAAGACCTTTGATGAAGCATTTTTTGCTCTGCCGTCGGGCGGCACTATGTATGTACTGAAGGATTGTATCGCAGGGCACAATGTTACGACGAAGTCATTCACCATCTACCCAGAAGGACAGAATGTTACTGTGACTGCAAGTCCAAGTCTGGAGTGGGAGCCTGGAGGCATCATCGCGGTTCCGAACGATAGTGACAGAAATATAACAGGTACATGGACATTATCAGGAAATGAAGGATATACGCTGACCATTGACGGCAACAGAAAATGTTCTTCGGGGATTCTGACATCTCTGTGCAGAACAACCATCAATTTAAAAAGCGGAGTGCGTTTAAGAAATGGCGTGGCGAACGGTATATGGAACAGCCTGGGAACTACAAATGTATATGAGGATGTATCGATTTATAACAATCTTCATGCCGGTATAGCCTCCCAGGGCACGATAAATATGTATGGCGGAGAGATTTATGGCAATGGCAACAATGGAGTACGGGGAAAGACCGTCAATGTGGCCGGAGGTCTGGTGCATCATAATGGGAGCGCAGGTGTACAGACACAGACGGTTGACGACAACACGGCAATTACCGTTACAGGAGGGAGCATTTACAGTAACGCTTCGGATGGAGTTGCCGCATATGCCGCAAACGGGGTATGTACTGCCAGTATTTCAGGAGGTAAAATCTATTCTAACAACGCGGCGGGAGTCCGGTCATCTGCATCCTTCGGAACATTAGAGATTTCCGGTAATGCAAATATTTTTCACAATGCAACGGGTATATTTAATATGTCGGCTGCAACAATGTCCGGCGGGATTGTACATTCCAATATAACCGAAAAGAATGGAGGAGGAATTTACAATTCGGGAACTCTTATTTTATCGGGTGGGGAGATTTTCTCCAATAGCGGAACTGCTGGAGGCGGCATTTATAATGCGGGTATATTGACTTTAAATGGAACGGCAATCACAAATAATTCTGCCCGGGCCGGGAGCGCCGTGTATCAGAATGGAACTATGAATGTGAGCGGGGCAGCATGGATTGAAGAAAATAATGATGTCTATCTGCCCGAAGCCGGGAATGTCATCACAGTTACAGGTCCCCTTACATCAGAAAAAAAAGTGGCCCTTATAACGCCATCTGTCTATACGTTAGGACGCACATGTGTAAGAGTTGGCCATAACGAAGAAAAAGGAAGTGCGGTTTACCAGAAATTTAATCTAAATCCAAAAGCATTTTATTTACTGCGGCCCGGGGATTATCAATCGGGTGGGGCCAATACAGCAGACACAGACATTGTAATCAGCAGAGCATATATGATACATTATGAGGGGAATTATGATGACGACAGGATTCGGGTTCCAAAGGACGAGAAAAAATATTGGTATGAAGCCACAAAAATATCGGGAGAAATTCCTCATTTTGGCTCTATAGGTTTTAAAGGCTGGGGCAGAAAGGCTGAAGATAAGGAAGCAGTATACCAGCCGGGAGACACAGTCAGTGCTGCCTATAATGAGGAAATGACCTTTTATGCACTCTGGAAAACGGAGATTAAGGTTATTTATGTCGATAATAATGCAGATTCGGGAACAGCTAAATCAGAATATGTAACTCTGAAAGAATGTGATGAAAATAATGGGTATGAAATAAGAAAAAATAAAAATTATACTGAATTTTCCCGAAAAGGATATAGCTTTGCAGGCTGGGCAGACAATGAAAGAGACGCGGGTACAGGAACGGTAAAATTTCCCGAAAACAAGAAAAATATAGTTATATTTGATGAACTGTGCCAGATAGCTGATGAACAGCAGAAAGATACCGTAAACCGGCCGGGCATACCGGAAGTGAAAATGTACAGCGTATGGAATGGAATTCCGGAAATTAAAGCAAACAGTGTCCAGGAGTTTTATGAGGGTACGGAAGTTACAAGAGAAATGCTCTTATCTAATATGAAAGCCTTTGACGAAGAAGACGGGGACATCACAGGAAATATCCGTATTATTTGTATAAAATATGCCGGCAGAAAGCATACAGATGGAGCAAAACAGGAGGGAGAAATAGCTTTCTGGAAGGAAGATATGCCTGCCGATGAAAAATTAGATACATGGTTTCTTCAGATGGATAAAAATGATTCACCAGTTACACATCTCATTACATATGCTGTAACAGACAGTGCAGGTACTGAAAATGTTTTAGAGTGGCCTGTAAAAGTTAGGTATAATGAGTTTCCTGTAATAGAAGCAGCAGATCGGTATTTTACATTGGAAGAGGCCCGGGCGGGGAATATTACAGAAGCAGAAATTGTAGAACGGGCTTTGGAAAGCGGCCGCATAAAAGTGTCAGATCAGGAAGATGATATATTGTATCCGGGGAGTATTTTGAAGAAAGTGAAGCTTGTGAATTTTAAGCCGGAAGAGTTCTTAGAATTTAATAAACCAGGATATGTGGTGCTTACCTGCTCTGTTCAGGACAACATGGGTCCGGGGGGAGCCGGAAAAGAAACGCTAATCCAATTTACTGTTTACATTTTGAAAGACGGTGAAATGGTAAAACCGGAAGGAGCGAAATATGTACGCTTTATTAACAGAGAAAATTATGAAAAAAATGCAGATAGAGAGACAAAAAATTTAAGTGAGGAGGAGAAGGAAAACCTGAATCGAAATGGCGGACTTCATGTGGATTCCATGTGGTATCAAAATCCGGAATATAAAGCACTGCTTTTAGATTTGTGGGAAGAGGAGAGGACAGCGGATAAGGTGTGGGATTTTTCACGGGAAGATGTCAGGAAGGTTAAAGAGTACATAAATATTCACGGCATTGGAAACAGTAGAGAGGAGAATGCATTGAGCGGTTTTTTGAGGCAGTTTGGCTCTTTCGAAAGGAGAATGCAATATGTTGGAGAAGGTCAATCTTACAAAAAAAATGGATAAGGCAGAGTATAAGGCAAAAATGCCGATGCTTAAAGTCAGACTTGGGGAATTACAGCGTCTGTGCCGGGTCCAGAATATCCCAGTGATTATTGTATTTGAAGGATTTGGTGCATCAGGGAAGGGGCTCCAGATAGGGAAGGTTATTCAAAGTCTGGATCCCCGCGGCTTTCAGGTTCATGCAATAAAAGGGGAAACAAAAGAGGAAGAGATGCATCCATTTTTGTGGCGGTTCTGGACCAAGACACCGGAGCGGGGCAGGATTGCAATTTTCGATGGAAGCTGGTACAGACGTGTGCTGATTGAGCGTTTTGATAAAAAGGCCGGGAAAAAAGAGGTGACGAACGCCTACCAGTCTATCTGTTCTTTTGAAAAGCAGCTTACAGATGATGGGTGTGTCATAATAAAGCTTTTGCTTGATATAGACCAGAAGGAGCAAAAAAAGAGATTTGAAAAGTTGAAGAAATCAAAGGAAACAGCATGGCGTGTCTCTAAAGGAGATTTTGAGCGCAATGAAAAATATGGAGAATATGCCCGGATGATGGAAGAGATGCTGCAGATAACGGATACTGAGTATGCCCCCTGGACCATAATTGAAGCAATGGACCGCCGGTTTGCCACTATAAAGATTTACGCAGTCATTATCAATGCACTGGAAGAACGGCTGGAGCAATTGCAAAAGGAGAAAGCAAAAGAGAAAGCTGCAGAAGCTATTGCAGAAATTTCGTCCGGGGAGGCTTCCCCTCGGGAGCCCAACAAACCTGGTACGAGAGAAAAAGAGCTGCAGGAGTCTGTGCTTGCAAAAACCGACCTGTCTCTGAGACTTGAAAAGAAACAATATGAAGAAGAGTTAAAAAAGCTTCAGAAGAGAATAAAAATGCTCCACGGTGATATTTACAGAAAACGGATTCCGGTGGTACTCTGCTTTGAAGGCTGGGATGCAGGCGGAAAAGGCGGTGCAATCAAGAGGCTGACAAAGAAGATGGACCCCCGTGGTTTTGTTGTAAATCCCACAGCTTCTCCAAATGATATTGAAAAAGCACATCACTACCTGTGGAGATTTTGGCGGGCCATGCCTAAGGATGGACATATTGCCATATTTGACAGGACATGGTACGGGCGTGTCATGGTAGAGCGCATTGAAGGATTTTGTACGAAACAAGAATGGCAGAGAGCCTATAAAGAAATCAATGATATGGAGAAGGATCTTTCAGATAAAGGTGCTATTGTATTGAAGTTCTGGATGCAGATAGATAAGGAAGAGCAGGAAAGAAGATTCACAGCCCGCCAGGAGGATCCTAAAAAGCAATGGAAGATTACTGAGGAGGACTGGAGAAACAGAGAAAAATGGGATCAGTACGAAGAAGCTGTAAATGAGATGCTGATTCGGACTTCAACAGAATATGCCCCTTGGATTGTTGTGGAGGGCAATGACAAATATTATGCACGTATTAAAATTCTTAAATCCGTTGTACAGGCTATAGAAAAGCATATGAAGACAGAAAACCTTAAGATATAGGCAACTAAAAAGGAAAAAAAACAAAGTTACAGAATATATATGATGTAGGGTAATCAGGATTCATCGTGAGGAAGAGAAAATATGACAATCAGAGAGCAGCTTGAAGAGCGGGAATTGGAATATTTAAGTCCTTATGCCGCGTTCAGCAGAAATTCGAAAGGCCGGGAGAAAACAGAAGAACAGTGTGATATACGTCCTGTATTTCAAAGGGACAGGGATCGGATTTTGCACTGTAAGTCATTCCGCCGCCTGAAACAAAAAACACAGGTGTTTTTACTGCCCAAGGGGGATCACTACAGGACAAGGCTAACCCACACTCTTGAGGTTTCACAGAATGCAAGAACCATAGCAAAGGCCCTCAGGCTGAACGAGGATCTGGTAGAAGCAATTGCGCTGGGGCACGATCTTGGACACACGCCTTTTGGACATGCAGGCGAACGGGCGTTAAATGGTGTATATCATTTTTCACATAATGAGCAAAGCGTCAGGGTAGTTGAATGTGTGGAAAAGCAGGGTGAAGGGCTCAATCTCACATGGGAGGTCCGGGACGGTATTATGAATCATCAGACATCCGGCCATCCCCACACCCTGGAGGGACAGGTGTTGCGCCTCTCAGACAAAATTGCATATATCAATCATGACATGGATGATGCAATCAGGGCGGGTATACTTGCAGAGAGTGACATTCCTGCCAAGTATAGAAAGGTGCTGGGAAACTCCGGCAAAGAACGTCTGGATACGATGGTTCATGACGTAATCACACAGAGCATGGACCGTCCGGTTATTGTTATGTCCGGGGAAGTTCAGGCTGCCATGGCCGGACTTAGGAAATTTATGTTTGAAAATGTGTACATGAACCCCAAGGCAAAAGGTGAAGAAGATAAAGCTGTACATTTGATTGAACAATTGTATGATTATTATATACGGCATCCCGAGCTGCTTCCCGGGCAGTATTTGAGAAGCATGGAAAGAACAGGCACATGCAGGGAGCAAACCGTCTGTGATTACATAGCCGGGATGACAGATAATTATGCGGTTAAAAAATATGAAGAGTTTTTTGTACCGGAAGCATGGAAAAATTAACTGTTCAGAACCTAGCTCAATTTCGCTTTGCACAGATATGCCGGAGGGCAAGCTCGACTCCGCTTTGCTTCATCTCGCTTCGGCTAAACGCCGGATAGCAAGCTCGATTCCGCTTTGCTTCATCTCGCTTCGGCTAAACGCCGGATAGAAATATATACAAGCAGCTCTTAGCAAGCAAGCTTGCACAAGCTGTTTGTATATATTTCTGCCCTCCTTATTAGTTACGGAAAAATTAAAAAAGGAAATAGGGAAGTTTTGTCGAATATATATAGTGTAGCATATGTACGTGGAGGCCTATATGTATTATTCAGAGGAACTGATAGAAGAAGTAAGAATGAAAAATGACATTGTGGATGTGATTTCCGGTTATGTGCGGCTGCAGAAAAAAGGAAGCTCCTATTTTGGACTCTGCCCGTTTCACAACGAAAAGTCTCCGTCTTTTTCTGTAAGCAGAGGGAAACAGATGTACTATTGTTTTGGCTGTGGGGCGGGGGGCAATGTATTTACATTCTTGATGGAATATGAAAACTTTTCCTTTGTGGAAGCCGTGAAGTTTTTGGCTGACAGAGCGGGGGTGGAGCTTCCGGAGGCAGAATACTCGAAGGAGGCGAAGGAAAAGGCAGATTTGAGGTCCACGCTTTTGGAAATCAATAAAATAGCTGCACAGTACTTTTATGTTCAGCTAAAATCGGAGCAGGGGAAAGCTGCCTGTACATATTTAAAGAAACGAAAACTTTCAGACGATATGGTGAAAGCTTTCGGAATCGGATATTCCAATAAATACAGCAATGATTTGTTCCGCTACCTGCGAAACAAAGGCTACAGTGAAGAATTGATACGTCAGGCAGGACTTATAAACACCGATGAAAAAAACGGTGTGTATGATAAGTTCTGGAACCGGGTTATGTTTCCCATTATGGATGTAAACAGCCGGGTAATCGGGTTCGGAGGCCGTGTCATGGGTGACGGAAAGCCAAAATATCTGAACTCACCGGAAACTGCTGTTTTTGACAAGAGCCGCAATTTGTACGGGCTGAACCGGGCACGAACCTCCCGAAAGTCTTGTTTTTTGCTCTGTGAAGGATATATGGATGTTATAGCTCTGCACCAGGCCGGGTTTACCAATGCGGTTGCCTCTCTCGGGACAGCCCTGACAGCGGGACACGCCCTATTAATTAAGCGCTATGTACAGGAAGTGTATCTGACTTATGACAGTGATGAGGCAGGAACAAAAGCAGCACTTCGGGCCGTTTTGATCTTGAAGGAGGCAGGCATTGCGGCGAAGGTAATCCGTATGGAGCCATACAAAGACCCGGATGAATTTATTAAGAATCTGGGCGCAAAAGAATTTGAGAAGAGAATTGAAAATGCCAGAAATGGTTTTCTTTTTAGCCTTGAGATTCTCTCAAAAGATTACGATATGGACTCCCCCGAGGGGAAGACAGCTTTTTTTCGGGAAGCTTCCCGGCGGCTTACAGCCTTTGAAGATGAGCTGGAGAGAAATAATTATATTGAAGCAGTGGCTAGGCAATATAAGGTCAGTGAGGAAAGTCTGAAAAAATTGGTGGTAAAAACTGCAATCGGTGACGGGATGGCAAAACCTGCCCTCCGCCCGAAAACTGCAGGGGCAAAAGAAAAGACAAAGGAGGATGGGATTCTTGTATCTCAGAAAGTTCTCCTTACATGGATTATTGAAGATGAGGAACTTTTCAGCATCATACAGAAGTACATAAGTCCCAGGGATTTCACAAAAGAGCTATATAAAACAGTTGCAGAGCTGCTTTACAGCCAGTATGCTTCGGGAGAAGTAAATCCGGCAAAGATACTGAATCACTTTACGGCCGAGGAAGAACATCGGGAGGCAGCGTCTTTATTTCATACAAAAATCAAAGAGCTTTCTACCAGGGAAGAACGGGAACAGGCTTTAAAGGAAACGATGTTCCGTGTCAAGGCAAACAGTATTGATGGCCGGATCAAGAATCTGGATCCTGCCGATTTTGCCGGCCTGCAAAAGCTGATGGAAGAGAAACATATGCTGGATGATATAAACAACCTGCATATTTCCATTGAATAAGGATAAAATAAAACAAGATAGCCCTATACTGCGTATAGGCAAAGGAAGGATGGACACATGGAAGAAAATACACAGAAGTTTGACGAAAGGTTAAAAGAGCTTGTTGCGCTGGGGAAGAAAAAGAAAAGTATCCTGGAGCTCCAGGAAATTAACGACTTTTTCAACGACATGGAACTGGACGCAGACCATATGGAAAAAGTATTTGAATACCTGGAGTCAAATAATATAGATGTACTTCGCATCAGCAGTGATGAGGACGATGTGGATGTGGAAGTCATTATTTCCGATGAAGATGAAGTGGATATGGAGAATATTGATCTGACTGTGCCTGATGGAGTCAGTATCGAGGATCCTGTGCGCATGTATCTAAAGGAGATTGGAAAAGTTCCGCTTTTGAGTGCAGAGAGGGAGATTGAACTGGCACAGCGGATGGAAAACGGTGATGAAGAAGCAAAGAAAGAGCTGGCGGAAGCAAATCTGCGTCTTGTTGTAAGCATTGCAAAACGGTATGTGGGCCGTGGGATGCTGTTCCTTGATCTGATTCAGGAGGGAAACTTAGGCCTGATTAAGGCAGTGGAAAAGTTTGACTACCACAAAGGCTATAAATTCAGTACCTATGCCACATGGTGGATTCGTCAGGCCATAACAAGAGCGATTGCGGATCAGGCGAGAACAATCCGCATACCGGTACACATGGTAGAGACTATCAATAAGCTGATTCGTGTGTCCAGGCAGCTTTTACAGGAGCTTGGCCGTGAACCCACGCCGGAAGAAATTGCGAAGGAACTGGACATGCCGGTAGACCGCGTGCGTGAAATTCTTAAGATTTCCCAGGAACCTGTGTCTCTGGAAACCCCAATCGGTGAGGAAGAGGACAGTCATCTCGGCGATTTCATACAGGACGATAACGTGCCTGTTCCGGCGGAAGCAGCTGCCCAGACATTGCTCAAAGAACAGCTTGACGAGGTGCTGGACACTTTGACGGAAAGGGAACAGAAAGTATTGCGTCTGCGGTTCGGCATGAATGATGGCAGAGCAAGAACTCTGGAGGAAGTTGGAAGGGAATTCGATGTCACCCGTGAACGTATCCGTCAGATTGAGGCAAAAGCTCTCAGGAAGCTCCGCCATCCAAGCCGCAGCCGGAAGCTTCGGGATTATCTGGACTAGGCAGGGAAAGATGGAACTGACAAGAAGAATGCATGCAGTTGCAAATCTGGTGAGCAGCGGATATAAAATGGCGGATATAGGCACAGATCATGCCTATATTCCCATTTATCTCATAGAGCATAAAAAAATTCCTCTGGCAGTTGCTATGGACGTTCACGAAGGGCCTTTGAAACGTGCTGGAGAACACATTTTAGAGTGCGGTCTGTCGGATAACATTGAGACCCGGCTCTCAGATGGATTTGAACAGCTTGCTCCCGGAGAAGTTGATTCGGCGGTGATAGCTGGTATGGGCGGTGCACTTATCATAAGGATTTTGACGAAGAACTGGAATGTTACAGTGAACCTGAAGGAATGTATTTTGCAGCCCCAGTCGGAAATCGCAAAAGTAAGGACCTTTCTTCTACAGGAAGGTTTTTTGTTTATCGGGGAAGATATGGTTCTTGATGAGGGGAAATTTTATCCTATGATGAAGGTACAGCCGCCTTCAGGGAAGATACAAAATAAGGACATCTGGACAAAAACAGAGAAACAGTATGGAAAATATCTGCTTGAGAGACAACATCCTGTATTGAAGCAGTACCTGGAAAGGGAAAAGGAGTTGAAGTCAGAGTTGTTGGAAAATCTGAAGAAACAGGATAGTGCCCGCGCCGTAAAGCGCATGGATGAATTGAAGCAGGAACTATACAGCACAGAAAAGGGGTTGGGATATTATGCTTTGTAAAGAAATTATGAAGGTGATAGAGGCTGCATACCCAAAGTCTGCGGCGCTGGATTTTGATAACGTGGGACTGCAGGCAGGACGAAGTACGCAGGAGATCCACTGTATATATGTAGCCCTGGATGCCACAAGCCAGGTAATTGAACAAGCAAAAGCGGTTGGAGCAGATATGCTGATTACGCATCATCCTCTAATTTTTTCTCCTATGAAAAATGTAACAGATGAAGATTTTGTGGGTAGAAGGGTTGTGGATCTCATTCAAAGTGACATTTCCTATTATGCAATGCATACGAACTATGATGTCCTCGGTATGGCGGAACTGTCTGGCAGGATACTGGAACTGGGGGAAGTTCAGGTTCTGGACGTCACCTCAGAAGAGGACGGAGCCCCGCAGGGAATCGGACAGGTGGGAATGCTTAAGAAGACTATGACTCTGGAGGAATGTTGTATCTATGTGAAGAATAGACTAAAATTAGGCTCAGTAAAAGTATTTGGAGAGATGAATAAAAAAGTGAACAGACTTGCTGTTTCTCCCGGTTCGGGGAAAAGTGCCATAAAGCCGGCTCTAAATAAGAGGGCAGATGTACTGGTCACAGGAGATATCGGACATCATGATGGTCTCGATGCCGTAGAGCAGGGACTTGCCGTGATAGATGCAGGGCATTACGGAACGGAATATATTTTCATAGAGGACATGAAAGAATTTCTGCAGAAAAAACTTCCGGGTCTGCAGGTGATAACCGCACCGGTTATCCATCCATTCCAGATATTTTGAGCAAAAGTTCAGCCATGCGGATTTGAGCTGATAGCTGAGCTGTTACTATTTTGAGGTATGAAAGGAAGTTTATAGTTTATGGAAGAAAAGACCTGTAAGGTAAAGATTGGAAATGAGACAAAAGAATATGCTTTTGGGATCACTTATCAGAAAATTGCGGAAGACTTTCAAGAGAACTATTCTCATCAGATTGTACTTGTTTTTGTAGACCGGTTCCGTCTTCAGGAATTGGAAAAAAAGCTGGAAAAAGATTGCGAATTAGAGTTTGTCACAACCGGCGATGCTATCGGATATGAGACATATAAGCGGAGTCTGTGCTTTATGCTTGTCAAGGCCGTGCACGACGTAGGAGGACATGACAAGGTAGAGAGGGTCCGGATTCATTTCTCAATGAGCAAGGGGTATTACTGTACGGTAGAAGGCAATGTGAAGCTGGATCAGGACTTTCTGGAGCTGGTGGCTGCACGTATGAAGAACCTTGCCGAGAACAGAATTCCTATTGAAAAGCGCTCTATCCATACAAATGAGGCGGTAGAACTTTTCAGAAAGCACGGAATGTATGATAAGGAACGGCTTTTTGAATACAGGCGTGTATCCAAGGTCAATATATACCGTATGAATGAATTTGAGGATTATTATTACGGGTACATGGTACCGGATACAGGATATTTGAAATACTATTCTCTCTATTTATATGACGAAGGGTTTATTCTTCAAATGCCAACAGTAAATGAACCGGAGAAAGTGCCTCCCTTTGAGCCCACACCAAAGTCCTTTCAAGTGTTGAAAAAGTCAATTTTGTGGGGAGATCTTCAGGGAATTGATACGGTCGGCGCTCTTAACGACATGGTAACCCGGCATGACATGAGTGAAGTGGTTTTGGTACAGGAGGCCTACCAGGAGAGGCAGATCGGCGAGATTGCCAAGCAGATTGCGGAGAAGCCGGACGTGAAATTTGTGCTGATTGCGGGTCCGTCCTCCTCAGGAAAAACCACGTTTTCACACCGCTTATCTGTTCAACTCATGGTAAACGGCATGCATCCCCATCCGATAGCAGTGGACAATTATTTCGTGGAAAGGGAGAAGACGCCCAAGGACGAAAAAGGAAACTACAATTTTGAATGTCTGGAGGCTATCGACGTTCAAAAATTTAATGAAGATATGCAGTCTCTTCTTTCCAGCAAAGAAGTTTATCTGCCCCTATTCAATTTTAAAACAGGAATCAGAGAGTATGATACCATTCCAAAGAAGCTTGGAAAGCAGGATATACTTGTGATTGAGGGGATTCACTGCCTGAATCCTGAATTGACGAAATCCCTGAATGCCGACAATCAGTTTAAAATATACATCAGTGCTCTGACTCAGCTGAATATCGACGAGCATAACCGTATCCCTTCCACTGACGGAAGATTGATACGCCGCATTGTGAGAGATGCAAGAACCCGGGGAACCTCGGCAAGAAACACGATTGCCATGTGGTCCTCTGTGAGGAGAGGAGAGGAGAAGAATATCTTCCCTTATCAGGAGGAGGCAGACGTAATGTTCAATTCTTCACTGCTATATGAGCTGGCCGTATTAAAACAATATGTAGAGCCTCTTCTCTTCGGAATGGGAAAAAACTGTCCGGAGTATGCAGAGGCCAAAAGGTTGCTGAAATTCTTTGATTACTTTGTCGGAATCGGGAGCGAACCCGTACCTACAAATTCACTTTTAAGAGAATTTATAGGCGGCGGATGCTTCCAGCTTTGACTACCTTGATTTTACTTCTCTCCAGAGTCTGTTATACAGTGCATCGTTTTCGTCTCCCAGGAATTTGAAGGTTTCACAATTCTTTAAATCTTCGGGCTCCGGGAATGTAATCCTGTTGTCCCGGAGTGCCTTATCCTCTATCAGTTTTCGCCCTTCAGAATTGGGGATGGAATAGGTAGTATAGTCGTAATTCATTTTTGCAATGTCAGGGCGGCACAGGAAGTTGATAAATTTCTCTGCATTTTCTTTGTGCTCTGCATTCTTTGGAATTACCCATGAATCAATCCAGAGGTTGGAGCCTTCCTTTGGAATCACGTATTCAAGATTTGGATTCTCCAGCTGTGTATAAAGTGCTTCACCGGAATAAATTACACCAAGAGCCGCCTCATTCCCTATCATTTTATCCCGGACCTGGTCGATGACATAAGCCTGTACAAGAGGTTTTTGCTCTATAAGCAACTTCTTAGCTTCTTCCAGTTCATCTAGATCTGTCGAATTTAGTGAGTACCCCAGGTATTTCAGGGTGACACCGAAAGTATCACGGACACTGTCCTGCATCAGAATGCTGTCTTTATATTTTTTATCCCACAGTATCCCCCAGCTGTCCACCGGTTCGTCGACCATAGTTTTATTATATAAAATTCCTACGGTGCCGAAGAGATAGGGAACGGAATATTTGTTTTCAGGGTCATACTGACGTGCCTGATCCATGTAGGGCTTATCAATATATTTGATATTTGGCACCTTGTCAAAATCAATCTCTGCGAGCAGATTGTTTTCAATCATACGCTGCACCATGTAATCTGATGGGCAGACTACATCATATGCAATAGCGCCGGACTGAATTTTTGGGTACATAATTTCATTGGTTTCATATTCCTCATAGACAACGTGAATTCCTGTTTCTTTTTCAAACTTTGTCAGGATATCCGGGTTAATATATTCACCCCAGTTGTAAACGATCACCTGACTTTTTCCTGCTGCGCTGTTATGAGATCCATAGAAGAAGCCGCCGGCAACGATGACAATTACAATTGCTGTGGGAACCACTTTCCGAAAAATAAACCGGGAAAGCTTATGCTTCTTTTTGATTTCTATCTGTCCGGAAGAAAGGACATCTGTTTTATCTGGTGCAGTATTTACCAGCATCAGTAATACCAGTACGGTAAGGAACATAATGGTCGAAAGAGCATACATCTCCGGCTTGATTCCTTTTCGGACTTCACTGTATATTTTGGTTGAAAGAGTATCCACACCCGGTCCCTTGGTAAAATGAGTGATCACAAAATCATCCAGAGACATGGTAAAAGCCAGCAAAAAACCGGAGAACACACCCGGCATAATATCCGGGAACACAACCTTAAAAAATGCGTAGACAGGAGAAGCACCCAGGTCCAATGCTGCTTCGTACACATTTTTGTTTGTCTGCTTAAGCTTTGGAAGGACACTTAAAATGACATAGGGTATATTAAATGTAATATGAGCCAGTAAAATGGTTTTAAACCCTAAGGAAAACCGAAATGCAATGAATAAAAGCATCAGTGATATACCTGTTACAATATCCGCATTGAGCATGGGAATATTGGTAATTCCCAGCGTGAGGGTTCTAAACTTAGGCTTCATTGCTTGAACACCGATGGCGGCAGCCGTTCCGATAATTGTTGCAATCAGAGCAGAAACAAGGGCAATGATAAGCGTCGTGTAAAGGGCATTCATGATTTCCTGGTTCTGGAAAAGAGTGATATACCATTTACCTGCAAAGCCCCCCCACTTTGCCCGGGTCTTGGAGCTATTAAAAGACAGAACAATGAGTGTAACAATGGGAGCATAAAGTAGAATAAAAATTAAAATAAGGTAAAAACGTTTTGCAGCGCTCTTGATCAAAATGCAGTTCCCTCCCCATCTTTATCGTATTTGGCAATCAGAGCCATGCTTACAATAATAAATATCATAAGAACAAGAGAAAGGCCGGAGCCGGTATTCCAGTTGCTTCCTTGTTTGAATTCCTGCTCAATAACATTTCCGATTAAAAGTATCTTGCTTCCTCCCAGCAGATCGGAGATAACAAAGGTAGTCAGGGAGGGGACAAATACCATGGTAATTCCGCTGATAATTCCTGGAACACTTAGAGGCAGAATGATTCGGGTAAAGGTCTGCAGGTTATTGGCTCCCAGATCCCTGGCTGCAAAGATGACATCCTTGTCAATCTTGGCGAGTACATTGTAAATAGGCAGTACCATAAAAGGTAAAAAGTTATACACCATCCCGAGAACAATTGCATAGGGTGTATTTATCAGGCCCTGTGCAGGCAAATGGAAAAATCCCAGCACTGAATTGATAATTCCGTTTTTCTCTAGAAGATTTTGCCAGGCAATGGTGCGCAGAAGAGAATTCATCCACATGGGCAGAATAAAAATCAGCACAATAAAGCTGCTCTGATTCACGTTTTTTTCCGATAGAATCATAGCTAGAGGATAAGCGAGTACAAGACAGATTATGGTACTGATAAAAGACAGCAAAAGAGCAAGCCCCAGAGCCTTCATGTTTTCGGGGGTAGTAATCTGTGCAAGATTCTGCAGTGTGAAGTTACCTTCTTTGTCAGTTAGTCCATAATAAACTATCATAAGAAGGGGAATAATAATAAAAGATACTGCCCAGAACAAATAAGGGCCGGTCAACAACTTTCTACTCTTCAATTCCGGCGGCCTCCTCATCTTCAGATTCTGGTTTTTGCATAATCTGAATGTCAAAGGGATCAACTTTGATTCCAACTTCGGTTCCTACAGGGAACATATCGGTGCTGTGTACCAGAAGTTCGTAATTATTTGCCAGAACTTCCATTTCATAGTGTACCCCTTTAAAAATGATGTGAGTGACTACACCTTGTATGATCCCTTTCTTCGGCTTTACCAAATCAATATCTTCAGGCCGGATAACTGCATCCACGGGTTTGTTTTTTCCGAAACCGACATCTACGCACTCCCAGACAGCCCCCAACATTTTTACTACTTTATCCTCTACCATCGTAGCGGAAAGGATATTACTGTCACCGATAAAGTCTGCAACAAAAGCATTCTGAGGCTCATTATAAATATCTTCGGGAGTTCCGACCTGCTGGACATACCCTTGATTCATAACTACGATTGTGTCCGACATGGTAAGCGCTTCCTCCTGGTCATGTGTTACATAGAGAAAGGTGATACCCAGCTCATTTTTCAGCCGTATCAGTTCATATTGCATATCCTGCCGAAGCTTCAAATCCAGTGCACCGAGAGGCTCGTCCAAAAGGAGAACTTTAGGCTCATTGACAATGGCCCGGGCGATAGCAATGCGCTGCTGCTGTCCGCCGCTCAAGGAATCTGGGGTCCGATTCTCAAATCCATCCAAATTAACAAGCTTTAACGCATAACGGATTTTATCCTGAATATAGCCTTTGGTCTTTCCTTTAATCTTCAGACCAAAAGCAATATTCTCTGCGATAGTCATATGTGAAAAAAGAGCATACTTTTGAAATACAGTATTTAATTGTCTGCGGTTGGGCGGCAGACTGTTGATATTTTTACCGTCAAAAATGATATCCCCTGAATCGGGGGCCTCAAAGCCTCCCAGAATCCTGAGAAGGGTGGTTTTCCCGCAGCCGCTTGGCCCCAGCAGAGTAAGAAACTCATTTTCACGGATGTAGAGGTTCAGCTGATCCAGGACTATATTTTCATCATATGACTTTGTTATATTTACAATATCAATTAACTTATTGGACATTCTATTTCATTCCTTCCGAATAAAAGGTTTTTATTTTATTGAGGCGGCTGCCCATATTTTCCAGGAGCAGGTCTGCCAGTGTAAGGGCGGTCATAGATTCTACTACGACGACTGCTCTGGGTACAATAACAGGGTCATGCCGTCCCTTAATGGAAAGTTCGGTTTCCCGGCCCTCTGAAGTCACCGTGCTCTGTGTACGGGCAATGGAAGAGGTAGGCTTCACAGTGGCACGGACGAGAAGAGTGGAGCCATCGCTCAGCCCGCCGAGAGTGCCGCCGGAGTGATTCGTCTTTTTGGCTATTTGTCCGTTCCGGATACAGAATTCATCATTATTCAAACTACCTGCAGATGAGGCAGCCCCGACTCCGTCTCCGATTTCCACAGCCTTTACAGCCCCTACGGACATCAGTGCCTTGGCAAGATTTGCATCCAGCTTGTCAAATACAGGCTCCCCCAAGCCTACCGGCAGACCGGTCGCAAAACACTCAATAGTACCGCCGCTTGAATCAAGATTTTTAAGCAGGGAAGAAAGATAAACCTCTGCCTTTTTGGCGGCATCGTTGTTGGGCATATACAGACTGTTTTCTGTAATCTCTGCAAAATGATAGTCCTCTTCAGAAATTGCTATAGGTCCTATAGACTTTGTGTAGGTTGTTACTGTGATTCCCATTTCTTTTAAAAATAAGGAAGCAACCGCGCCGGCCGCTACCCGCCCGGCAGTCTCCCGCCCTGAAGACCTGCCTCCCCCTCGGTAATCGCGGAAACCATATTTTTCTGTAAACGGATAATCAGCATGGCCGGGCCGGTATGTCTGTACCATATTCCCGTAATCTTTGGGGCGCTGATCGTAATTGTGGATGACAAGAGAAATCGGTGTTCCGGTTGTTTTCCCCTCAAACACACCGGACAGAATTTCCACCTTATCTGATTCATTCCTCATGGTTGTATATTTACTCTGGCCGGGCTTTCGCCGGTCTAAAAAGCACTGTATATCTTTTTCACGGAGAGGAAGCCCTGAAGGGCAGCCGTCCACGACTGCACCGATAGCAGGACCGTGGGATTCCCCCCATGTTGTCACTCGAAATAATTTGCCAAATGTTGATCCACTCATAGAAATACTCCTTTCTCCTAACGCATAGAATCATTATATAAGAAGTTGTATAAACGTGCAATGATTAAATTTACATGACATAAGTTTAATATTTTGTTAAGATGCTGGATTTTTACTGTACATTTCCAGTGTTTCGTAATATAATGTGGACTAGATATTGATTAAAAAAGAGGGAGTAATACTAAATGAGCGGAAGGCAAATAAAACAACCAGATGGTTTTAGCCCGAAGGATAAAGACATAAATGAAGATTACTATCTTGACGATATAGATGAAGCCGGCAAGGAAGCTTATCTGGATGATGAGGTAAAGGAAGAGGATCCAGATTATTTCCTTGATGATGATGAAGATAAGAGGCCGGATTTCTCTGAACTCACAGAGGAAGGTACCGCCCGTAATATTTTTGAAGAGGAAGATCCGCAGACAAGAAACCGGAAAGTCAAACGTAAAATAAAAAGCAGAAATAAAAGAAAAAAAGGAAAAGATAGTGGGGAAATTAAAACCGGAGGTTTGAAAAGAATCTGGATATTTTCCGGCTCCGCAGCTGCAGCACTTCTTTTAGCATATGTTGGTGTTTCCTTATTTTTCACGAGTCATTTTTCGCCAAATACAAAAATAAACGGCCGGGATTTCTCAGGCAGGACAACTGCTGATGTGGAGGCTTTTTTGAAAGGAAAAGTTAAGGACTATGAGCTGACTGTGCTGGAGAAAGATAATAAGTCCGACTCCATCAAGGGGAGTGACATTTCATTGGTTTATAAAGAAAGTGATGCGGTGGAAAAAGAGCTAAAGAAACAAAATGGATTCTTATGGCCGGCAGCACTTTTCTCGGAGAATGCTTCAGAAGTAAACATCGAAGTATCCTATAACCAGTCTGCCCTGGAGAGTAAGATTCAAGATCTTCAGGCCGTTGCGTCGGAACAGACGGCGTCGGAATCTGCCCGTCCTGAATTTAACGGGGAGAAGTATGTGATCAAACCGGAAGTTATAGGCACAGCGGTGGACATGGATGTATTAAATAAGAAAGTGTCACAGTATATTGCAGAATTTAAGCCGAAACTGGATATGGAGAAGGAAAAGTGTTATGTTCTTCCTAAGTATACTTCTGAATCTGAAGAAGTACAAAAGGCCTGTGATATGATGAATAACTATATAAAAGCAAGCATTACATACACAATGACAGAGCCGGCGGTTGTGGATAAAGTATTGATATCCACATGGATTTCTGCGGACGACAACATGAATGTGACGTTCAATGAAAATGCTGTCAGAGCATGGCTCACTGATTTCGGCGATAAGTACGATACAGTGGGAATAACAAGAACGATTACAACTCCAACCGGAAAGACAGCAGAGGTATCAGGAGGCACCTACGGCTGGTCTATTGATGAAGACACAGAATTCACGGCACTGACAGACAGCATTAAGAGCGGGGAGACTGTGTCAAAGGAACCGGCCTATTATCAGACTGCAGCAGAGCACTCTGCGACAGACTGGGGAAATACATATGCAGAAGTGGACTTGACTGCCCAGCACATGTGGTATATAGTGGACGGTGCAGTTTCTATGGAATCAGATGTAATAACAGGTGTTCCAATTCCGGAGAAGGAGACCCCTCAAGGTGTGTATGACATTCTGGAAATACAGAGAGATAAAACGCTGATTGGAGAGACGGACCCTGCGACGGGTGAACCTGAATATAAGACACCGGTTACCTTCTGGATGCGCATTACGTGGACCGGTGTCGGGTTCCACAATGCGGACTGGCAGCCTGCATTTGGAGGTACTTTATATCAAAATCCTGATATAGGCTCACATGGCTGTGTAAATATGCCCTATGATACGGCAGAAGCTTTGTTTAACTCCATAACAGTCGGCACACCGGTTATTATGCATTACTAATTATAAGACAAATGAGGTAACTATGTACGAATTATTAAAAAGAGACGGTCTTGCGAAGCGGGGCCGTCTTCATACGGTTCACGGAATCATCGAGACCCCGGTTTTTATGAATGTGGGAACGGCTGCCGCTATTAAGGGAGCTGTATCTGCTGATGATTTGAAAACAATCAAAACACAGGTAGAGTTGTCCAACACTTATCATCTTCATGTACGTCCGGGGGACAAAGTGGTGAAAAAGCTGGGCGGCCTTCATAGATTTATGAGCTGGGACAAGCCCATACTGACGGATTCAGGCGGCTTTCAGGTGTTTTCTCTTGCTGATTTAAGAAAAATAAAGGAAGAAGGAGTTCATTTTCATTCCCATATTGACGGCAGGAAGATTTTTATGGGGCCGGAGGAGAGCATGCAGATCCAGTCAAATCTTGCATCTACTATTGCCATGGCCTTTGACGAGTGTCCTTCCAGTGTGGCGGACAGAGAATATATGACCAATTCTGTGGCGAGGACTACCAGGTGGCTAAAACGCTGTAAGGCAGAAATGGCGCGTCTGAATGCATTGCCGGACACCATTAATAAGGAGCAGATGCTTTTTGCAATTAACCAGGGCGGAATATACGAGGACATTCGCGTGGAACATGCAAAGCAGATTGCAGAGTTTGATATGGAAGGATATGCTGTCGGTGGACTTGCCGTCGGAGAAAGCCATGAAGAAATGTACAATATTCTGGATGTGGTAGTGCCCTATCTGCCGGCAGAAAAACCAGTCTATCTGATGGGTGTGGGGACACCGGCCAATATATTGGAGGGAGTAGAGCGGGGAGTGGATTTTTTTGACTGTGTATATCCTTCCAGAAATGGAAGACATGGCCATGTGTACACGAACCGGGGAAAATTAAATCTCTTTAATGCAAGATATGAGCTGGATGACAGACCTATAGAAGAGGGATGTAAGTGTCCCGCCTGTCAAAGCTACAGCAGAGCCTATATCCGACATCTGTTGAAGGCAAAAGAAATGCTGGGAATGAGGCTCTGTGTTCTCCACAATCTTTATTTTTATAATACAATGATGGAAGAGATAAGGAATGCCATAGATGCGGGAGAATTTAAGGGTTATAAAAAGCGGAAGCTGGATGGTATGGCAGGGACAGAAGGACCATAAAAATTTCTGAATTACCAAAAGATACTTGAAGAATGAAAGAACTTTGTGTATAGTTAAGTTGTCTGTAAAAAAATACATTTTTTATGCACTAAGAAAGTGTACTTTAATGTAAAGTCAGAATTTAGGAGGAAGTAAGATGAATGGTTTATTGGCAGCTGCAAGCGGAGGAGCAGGTACATTTGGAATTATCCTGATTTATGTTGTAATTATTGGCGGTATGTGGTTTTTACTGATGCGTCCCCAGAAGAAAGAGCAGAAGAGAGTTCAGGCAATGCTTTCTACAATGGAGGTGGGGGATACTGCACTGACAACCAGTGGTTTTTACGGGGTAATTATCGATATTACAGATGATGATGTAATCGTAGAATTCGGGAACAACAAGAACTGCAGAATTCCCATGCAAAAATCTGCAATTGCACAGATAGAAAAACCAAATGCAGAGTAGAAGTTTAAGGATGCTTGAGCAGTAAATCGAGGGTGTCTGTCGGACCATTTAAAGGTTTGACAGATGCTCTCTTTTTATAACTGAAAATACCTATGCATTTTCTACCGGCACTTTTACGAATTAAAGGGTTGAAACGTGATTAAAAATACGGTATGATAAAGTTTAGTATTTTTTAACTTTATTATTTCGGAAGGAAGTAATTCATATGAAACTAAATATTGGTGTGATTAAAGGGGACGGCATAGGCCCGGAGATTGTATCTGAGGCGATGAAGGTTCTTGATAGAATAGGTGAGGTATTCGGACATGAGTGCTGTTATACCCAGCTTTTAATGGGAGGAGCTTCCATTGATGTAAACGGGGTGCCTTTGACAGATGAGACTATCGGCCTTGCAAGAGCCAGCGATGCTGTGTTGATGGGCTCTATAGGAGGAGATGCAGGGACTTCTCCCTGGTATCAGCTTGAACCGTCCAAAAGACCAGAGGCAGGTCTGCTAAAGATCCGAAAGGAACTGAATCTTTTTGCAAACTTAAGGCCCGCGGTGCTGTATGATGAACTAAAAGATGCATGCCCTCTGAAAGAGGAAATTATAAAAGACGGATTTGATATGATGATTATGCGGGAACTTACCGGGGGGCTTTATTTTGGAGAGAGAAAGACCGTAGATATAGATGGTGTAAGGACCGCTTATGATGAACTCACATACAATGAAAAGGAAATACGCCGCATTGCAAGGCGCGGATTTGAGATTGCCGCAAAACGCCGCAAAAAAGTGACAAGTGTTGACAAAGCTAACGTATTGGATTCCTCGAGACTCTGGCGAAATGTTGTGGAAGAGACGGCAAAGGATTATCCGGACGTGGCACTGGAACATATGCTGGTGGACAACTGTGCAATGCAGCTTGTGAAGGCCCCGGGACAGTTTGATGTCATTCTGACAGAAAATATGTTCGGGGACATTTTATCGGATGAGGCAAGTATGGTGGCTGGTTCTATCGGGATGCTGCCATCCGCAAGCTTGAATGAGACAAAATTTGGCCTTTACGAGCCAAGTGGCGGTTCCGCCCCTGATATTGTCGGGAAGGGGATTGCAAATCCTATTGCAGCCACTTTGTCCGCTGCAATGATGCTTCGGTTTTCTTTTGATCTGGACATGGAAGCCAATACGGTAGAGAATGCAGTGTCACAGGTTTTAAGAGAAGGATACCGGACCGCAGATATTATGGCGGCAGGAAAAATACAGATTGGGACCCGGGAGATGGGAGAAAAAATCTGTTCTTATATACAACGATAAGCGAGAAAGTACAGTCATGCGAGATAGAAAAAGGAGGTTTTTCATCATGAGAAGCGATAGAGTGACAAAAGGTGTACAGCAGGCACCACACCGTTCCCTGTTTAATGCACTGGGAATGACACAGGAGGAACTTGACCGGCCGCTTGTAGGTGTGGTCAGTTCTTATAACGAAATAGTACCCGGACATATGAATCTGGACAAAATTACAGAAGCCGTAAAAATGGGTGTTGCGATGGCCGGGGGAACCCCGGTTATGGTTCCGGCAATTGCCGTCTGCGATGGGATTGCGATGGGGCATGTTGGAATGAAGTATTCTCTGGTTACGAGAGATTTGATTGCAGACTCCACGGAGGCACTTGCGATGGCACATCAGTTTGATGCACTGGTGATGATTCCAAACTGTGATAAAAATGTGCCGGGGCTTTTGATGGCGGCAGCCAGAATTAATGTCCCTACAATCTTTGTAAGCGGCGGCCCCATGCTTGCCGGCCGTGTGAAAGGCGACAGAACAAGTCTCTCCAGTATGTTTGAGGCTGTGGGCGCTTATGCTGCGGGAACGATAACAGAAGAGGATTTGTGCGAATTTGAAAATAAGGCATGTCCTACCTGTGGCTCCTGCTCCGGCATGTACACAGCAAACAGTATGAACTGCCTGACAGAGGCCCTGGGCATGGGGCTGAAGGGAAACGGCACCATCCCGGCAGTTTATTCTGCCAGGCTGCAGCTTGCAAAGCATGCAGGTATGCAGGTGATGGAGCTGTTAAAACAGGATATCCGCCCGAGAGACATTATTACAGAAAAAGCTATTTTGAATGCACTGACTGTAGATATGGCTCTTGGATGTTCCACCAACAGCATGCTGCATCTCCCGGCAATTGCCCATGAGATTGGTATGGACTTTGAGATTCATTTTGCCAATGAAATCAGTGCAAAGACTCCGAATCTCTGCCATCTGGCTCCTGCCGGACATACATATATTGAAGATTTGAATGGGGCCGGTGGTGTGTACGCGGTTATGAATGAGTTGAATAAAAAGGGACTGCTGAATACAGACTGCATGACGGTAACGGGAAAGACCGTGGGTGAGAATATTGAAGGCTGTATTAATACAGACCCTGAAGTTATCCGCCCAATCGATCATCCTTACAGTGAGACAGGAGGCATTGCCGTACTCAAGGGCAATCTGGCACCGGACGGCAGTGTTGTGAAGCGCTCCGCAGTAGTTCCGGAGATGCTGGTGCATGAGGGCCCTGCGAGGATTTTTGAGAGTGATGAAGCGGCAACAGAAGCAATTAAAACAGGAAAGATCCATCCCGGCGATGTCATTGTGATCCGTTATGAAGGGCCCAAAGGCGGTCCTGGCATGAGAGAGATGTTGAATCCGACTTCCGCAATTACAGGATATGGTCTTGGATCATCCGTTGCCCTAATTACAGACGGACGCTTCAGCGGTGCGTCCAGGGGGGCAGCCATCGGTCATGTTTCCCCCGAAGCAGCAGTGGGAGGACCTATTGCCCTGATAGAAGAGGGAGATATTATTAAAATTAATATACCGGAATTGAAGTTGGAGTTGGATGTTCCGGAGGAAGAACTTAAGGCAAGAAGAGAGAAATGGCAGCCCAGAAAGCCTGAGATTACAACAGGATATCTGGCGAGGTATGCGGCTATGGTTTCATCGGGAAACAGAGGAGCTATTTTGGAAGTACCGTGGAAGAATTAGAGTTAGGAGGAGTATCATGTACATATCTGGAGCAGAAATCGTCATTGCATGTTTAAAGGAGCAGGGTGTGGATACGGTTTTCGGGTATCCGGGCGGTGCTATCCTGAACCTATATGACGCTTTATATAAACATAGTGATGAAATCCGACATATTCTGACCTCACACGAACAAGGGGCAGCCCATGCGGCAGACGGATATGCAAGGGCAACAGGCAGGCCAGGTGTCTGCTTTGCCACCAGCGGTCCGGGAGCAACCAATCTGGTAACGGGAATTGCCACGGCATATATGGATTCTATTCCGGTTGTGGCAATTACCTGCAACGTAGGGGTTTCCCTTTTGGGGAAGGACAGTTTTCAGGAGATTGATATTGCGGGAATCACCATGCCTATTACGAAACATAATTATATTGTAAAGGATGTCACGAAACTGGCCGAAACCATCAGAAAAGCGTTTTGTATTGCACAGACAGGACGCCCAGGTCCGGTTCTAGTCGATATCCCAAAGGATATAACAGCAGAAAAAACAGATTATAAACCAGCAAAAATTGAGTCGATAGTGCCGATTCCTGAAGATATTTCTGAAAAAGAGATTGAAAAGGCGGTTTCTATGATAAATAAGTCCAGAAGGCCATATATTTTTGTGGGAGGCGGAGCAGTCCTCTCAGGGGCCGACAAGGAATTGATGGAGTTTGTAAATAAGTCGGATGCACCTGTTACAGATACCTTGATGGGAAAAGGGGCATTTCCGGGGACAGATAAAAGATATACCGGTATGCTGGGAATGCATGGTACAAAAACCTCCAATTACGGAGTAAGTGGGTGTGACCTCCTGATTGTTGTCGGGGCGCGGTTCAGTGACCGGGTTACAGGAAATACAAAAAAGTTTGCAAAAAATGCTAAAATACTGCAGTTTGATGTGGACGAAGCCGAGATGAACAAAAATGTAATTATAACAGAAGGTGTTACAGGTGATATTAAAGAGGTCCTAAAAAAGGTCAATGAGAAGTTGAAACAGCAGTCACATCCGGAATGGATGAATAAGATTCAGGAATATAAAAGAAAATATCCTCTTCAATATCATGAAAGCGTATTATCCGGCCCCTTTATAGTGGAAGAGATTTACAGACAGACAAAGGGAGATGCACTTATTGTCACAGAGGTTGGACAGCATCAGATGTGGGCAGCCCAGTATTATCAGTATACAAAGCCGCGCACACTGATTACTTCAGGTGGCCTTGGAACCATGGGGTATGGTCTGGGGGCAGCCCTTGGGGCAAAGACAGGATGTCCGGAAAAGCTGGTGGTAAATATTGCCGGTGACGGATGCTTCCGTATGAATATGAACGAAATTGCCACAGCTGTCAGATATCAGATTCCGGTGATTCAGGTGGTAGTCAATAATCATGTACTGGGGATGGTCCGCCAGTGGCAGGATTTGTTCTACGAAAAGCGCTATTCTTCAACAGTAATAGAAGATGCGGTTGACTTCGTGAAATTGGCAGAGGCTATGGGAGCAGAAGGTATCCGCGTCACTACCCGGGAGGAATTTGAAAAAGCATTTACAAGGGCGCTTGAGCTCAATAGGCCAATTGTCATTGATTGTCAAATCGACAGTGATGAAAAGGTATGGCCCATGGTGGCACCGGGAGCAGCAATCAGTGATGTATTTGACGAAAGTGATATGAAACAAGAATAAAGCAGGCAGCAACGGGCGACAGTAGAGAACCCAGGAGGATTAAAAATGAGCAGAGTTTACAATTTTTCAGCAGGTCCGGCAGTATTACCCGAGGAAGTATTGAAGTCAGCAGCGGAAGAAATGCTGGATTATAATGGTACAGGAATGTCGGTTATGGAAATGAGCCATCGCAGCAAGGCGTTTGAGGAAATTATCGAAACAGCAGAAGCAGATTTGCGGGAACTCATGAATATTCCTGACAATTATAAAGTCCTTTTCTTACAGGGGGGAGCTTCCCAGCAATTTGCAATGATACCTATGAACCTGATGAAAAATAAAGTGGCAGATTATATTATAACAGGTCAGTGGGCAAAAAAGGCTGCCGGTGAAGCGGCAAAATACGGGAAAGTTAATAAAATAGCCTCTTCCGAGAATAAAACATTTTCCTATATCCCGGACTGTTCGGATATTCCTATATCAGAGGATGCAGATTATGTGTATATCTGCGAAAATAACACTATTTACGGCACTAAATTTAAAGAGCTTCCAAATACAAAAAGCAAGACTCTTGTGGCGGATGTGTCCTCCTGCTTTCTGTCTGAACCAGTGGATGTGAGCAAATACGGGCTGATCTATGGCGGTGTACAGAAGAATATCGGACCTGCAGGGGTGGTTATTGTTATTATCCGGGAAGACCTGATCACAGAAGATGTTCTGCCGGGCACTCCATCCATGCTTACATATAAGATACATGCAGATGCAAAATCTCTTTATAACACGCCCCCTGCCTATGGAATTTATATTTGCGGCAAGGTGTTTAAATGGCTGAAGGAAATGGGGGGGTTGGAAGTCATGAAAGCCCGCAATGAAAAAAAAGCAAAGCTTCTATACGATTTTCTGGATCAGAGTAAGTTATTTAAAGGAACCGTGGAGGTGAAAGACCGCTCCCTTATGAATGTTCCTTTTGTCACTGGAAATGCTGACCTGGATGCAAAATTTGTAAAAGAATCAAAGGAAGCAGGGCTTGAGAATCTAAAAGGGCACAGAAGTGTAGGTGGTATGCGTGCAAGTATTTATAATGCTATGCCCTATGAAGGAGCAGAGGCGCTTGTTGCATTTATGAAGAAATTTGAGAAGGAGAATTTGTAAAATGTATAAGTATCATTGCCTGAACCCAATTGCCCCTGTGGGTTTGGAAAAATTTGACGAGGACTTTACAGGCACAGAAAAAGTCCAGGATGCCGATGCAATTCTGGTTCGGAGCGCTTTAATGTGTGACATGGAATTTGACAGTAAGCTAAAAGTAATTGCCCGTGCGGGGGCAGGGGTCAATAATATTCCCCTGGAGAGGTGCGCCGAAGAGGGGATTGTTGTATTTAACACTCCCGGCGCCAATGCCAACGGTGTTAAAGAACTTGTCATCGCGGGGATGCTTCTTGCAGCTCGTGATATTATAGGCGGAATCAACTGGGTGCAGGAGCATGAAGAAGACGGAGATATTGCAAGGATTACAGAGAAGAAGAAAAAGCTTTTTTCCGGAACTGAACTGGACGGGAAAAAGCTGGGTGTCATCGGTCTGGGAGCTATCGGTGTTCTGGTGGCAAATACGGCAACCCATCTGGGGATGGAAGTATATGGGTATGATCCTTACGTTTCTGTAGATTCAGCGTGGAAGCTTTCCAGAAGTATCCAGCATGCAAAAACAGTAGATGAGCTTTATAAAGAATGCGATTACATTACCATCCATGTTCCCGCTACAAATGACACAAAGGGGATGATTGATAAGGATAGTATCAGTCTTATGAAAAAGGGTGTGGTGATTTTAAATTTTGCAAGGGATATTCTTGTAAACGGAGAAGATATGGTGGATGCACTGGTATCCGGAGCAGTAAAGCACTATGTGACGGATTTTCCAACTCCTGAGATAGCTGGGGTCAAAGGGGCAATTGTGATTCCTCATCTCGGTGCATCCACGGAAGAGTCCGAGGATAATTGCGCAAAAATGGCAGTAAAGGAAATCATGGATTACCTGAAAAATGGAAATATTGTACATTCTGTAAATTATCCGGACTGCGATATGGGAGAGAAGGGAGAAAACCCCAGGATTACGATTCTTCACCGTAATATTCCAAATATGCTGGGACAGTTTACTGCATTGCTTGCAAAAGCTAATATGAACATTTCTCTTTTAACCAATAAAAGCAGAAAAGAATATGCATATACTATGATAGATACGGAGGGAGAAGTCACCGAAGAAGTCGAAAAGGCGATTTCACAGATAGATGGTGTGCTTAAAGTAAGGGTTCTTTTATAAAAATGTCAATAAAAATGCTGTGCAATGACCTGCAGGTCATGGTACAGTATTTTTATGTAAAATGAAACTTTATTCCAGTTCAGTGCGTTAATGTATTGACAAAGAGTGTATAACTGTATACAATTATACACGGATGCAAAACGCAGAATATTACGATTGACTTGCAGTCTAAGCACAGGAGGTAAAGAGAACATGGAAGAAAGAAAAGTATTTTTGAACACGCATACAAATTTATTGGAATTGGAAGAACATATGTACCCGCTCGTAGATGTGGATTCTCCCAATACATTTCAAAATTTGTTCCGGTATGATCAAATACCTAAAATTGCTTTTAACGATAGAATCGTTCCTCATCATATGCCGGACGAAATATGGCTCACAGATACAACCTTCCGTGATGGACAGCAGTCACGGGCCCCATATACAACAGAACAGATTGTAACAATTTATGATTACCTGCATAAATTAGGCGGCCCGAATGGAAAAATCAAGCAAAGTGAGTTCTTCCTGTACAGCAAGAAGGACAGAGACGCAGTATATAAATGTCTGGAGAAGGGGTATAAGTTTCCGGAAGTTACAAGCTGGATACGGGCCAGCAAAAAGGACTTCGAACTGGTGAAGAATATCGGACTGAAAGAAACAGGTATTCTTGTAAGTTGTTCGGACTACCATATTTTCTATAAACTTAAGATGACTAGAAAAGAGGCACTGGAGCATTATCTGTCTGTGGTACGTGAGTGTATGGAGACGGGGATCAGGCCAAGGTGCCATCTGGAGGATATTACAAGATCTGATATATACGGATTTGTGATTCCTTTCTGCGTTGAGCTGATGAAGCTTAGGGAAGAGTACCAGATTCCGGTGAAAGTCCGTGTCTGTGATACTCTTGGGTATGGAGTGAATTACCCGGGAGCAGTAATCCCCAGGTCAATCCCGGGTATTATTTACGGCCTTATGACACACGCAGGTGTTCCAAGTGAGCTGATAGAGTTCCATGGCCACAATGATTTCTATAAAGCGGTAAATAATTCTACTACAGCCTGGCTTTACGGTTCCTCAGGGGTAAACTGTTCTTTGTTCGGGATCGGAGAACGCACCGGCAATACGCCCCTGGAGGCTATGGTATTTGAGTACGCACAGCTCCGCGGTACTCTGGACGGGATGGACACCACCGTTATCACAGAGCTTGTAGAATATTATGAAAAAGAATTAGGCTACCGGGCTCCCTCAAGAACTCCCTTTGTGGGAAAAAATTTTAACGTAACAAGAGCGGGAATTCACGCAGACGGTATGCTGAAAAATGAAGAAATTTATAATATATTTGACACCGATAAGTTTTTAAACCGTCCGGCTCTGGTTTCCGTATCCAATACATCGGGAACTGCAGGTATTGCTTATTGGATTAATACATATTATAAACTTCCACCTAAAAGGCAGGTTGACAAAAGCTCTGTGCTTGTACAGGAAATTAAAAAATGGGTAGATAAAGAATATGAAGATGGGCGTATTACAGTTTTGACAGATGATGAATTAGTTGCTAAAATAAACAATGTATGCGGCAACCTGCACATTGAACTCTAATTTTGGAGGAAATATAATAACATGGAAGAATATCAGGATCATTCTCTGAGTGGACGTGTTTTTCAAAAGATCCGGGAAGACATTCTTAAAGGCAAGTATGAGGAGCACGACGAATTAAGAGAAAACACAATTGGAAAGGAGCTTGGAGTAAGCCGGACGCCCGTGCGTGAAGCACTTAGACAGCTTGAGCTGGAGGGTTTAGTTTCTATTATTCCAAATAAAGGTGCATATGTAACAGGAATCTCAGGGAAAGATGTGAGAGATATTTATGTTATCCGCTCCATGCTGGAAGGGCTTTGTGCCAGATGGGCAACTGAGAATATAACGGCGGCACAACTGGATGAGCTGGATGAAATTATGCTGCTCTCCGAATTTCACATTAAAAAAGAAGGAAACATCAATCCGGAACAGGTAACAGAGCTGGACAGCAAATTTCATAACGTTTTGTATGAGGCATCTGACAGCAGGATACTTTCTCATGTGCTGACAGATTTTCACGGATACGTTAAGAGGGCCCGCAAGTTTTCTGTAGTGTCGGAGGAGAGGGCAAGAAAGTCCATACGGGAACACAGGCAGATATTGCGTGCAATCAAAGAGAAAGATGCCGATTTAGCAGAACAGCTGGCAAATGAACATATGCTGCATGTAATGCAGAACCTGAAAAAACAGGGATATGAGTAAAACACTTGGCGAAACATTGAACATTTAACGAGGAGACTGACGAGATGGAAAAGATTAAGATGAGTACCCCTATTGTTGAGATGGACGGAGATGAGATGACGAGAATACTCTGGAAGATGATTAAAGATAATCTTCTGGAGCCGTACATTGAGCTGAATACAAAGTATTATGACCTGGGTCTGGAAAAGAGAAATGAGACAAATGATCAGATTACAGTTGACTCGGCCAATGCTACTAAGAAATATGGGGTAGCCGTCAAATGTGCGACCATTACACCAAATGCAGCGCGCATGAAGGAATATGACCTGAAAGAAATGTGGAAAAGTCCAAATGGGACGATCCGTGCAATTCTGGATGGGACTGTTTTCCGGGCCCCTATTGTTGTGAAGGGCATTGAGCCCTGCGTAAAAAACTGGAAGCAGCCAATCACTATTGCAAGACATGCATATGGGGATGTTTACAAAGGCTCTGAGATGAAAATACCGGGACCGGGGAAAGTGGAGCTTGTTTATACAGCAGAAGACGGATTGCAGACAAAAGAGCTGGTGCATAATTTTACCGGAGAGGGGATTGTACAGGGAATGCATAACCTCAACTGGTCAATTCAAAGTTTTGCGAGAAGCTGCTTTAATTATGCTCTGGATACAAAGCAGGATATCTGGTTTGCCACAAAGGATACAATTTCCAAAAAGTATGACCACACATTTAAAGACATCTTCCAGGATATTTATGATACAGAATACGATGAAAAGTTTAAGGCTGCTGGGATTGAATATTTCTACACTCTGATTGATGATGCGGTAGCCAGAGTTATGAAGTCAGAGGGCGGATACATCTGGGCGTGCAAAAATTATGACGGGGATGTAATGAGTGATATGGTATCATCCGCATTTGGCTCACTTGCCATGATGACATCTGTGCTTGTATCTCCGGAAGGTTATTATGAATATGAGGCAGCTCACGGAACTGTGCAGAGACATTATTATAAGCATCTGAAAGGAGAAGAAACGTCCACTAACTCTGTGGCAACCATTTTTGCATGGACAGGAGCACTCAGAAAACGCGGCGAACTGGACAAAAATAAAGAATTGATGGAATTTGCAGACAGGCTGGAAAAAGCGACAATTGATACAATTGAAAATGGAAGCATGACAAAAGACCTTGCTTTGATTACAACCATAGCAAATCCCACTGTGCTAAATAGCGAGGACTTCATAAAGGCAATTGCCGATCGGCTGTAGAGCTTGACAATCTTAATTTAAAGGTTATTCATTATGATATGAGCAAGCGATATATAGGTTCTATGGAGCTATTCATAAAAAAACGGTAAACATAATAAAAAGAGACAATAAAATCAAGAAAAGTACAGAAGAAGGGGGCTGGCTAAATGCTTGCCAGTTCCTCCCATCTTTCATAGAGTTCTTCCAATTCTTTTGCCTTTTCGGCTTTTTCTAGAGATAATTCCTGACATTTGACAGAATTAGAATAGATATCCTTCCTCGTCATAAGCTCATCAATTTCTGTATTTCTGTCCTCAAGAGCGGCAATGCGCTCCTCAGTCTTCTTCAATTCATTCTGCCGTTTTCGCTCTTTTGCCTGCAGCTCTTTCTGCTCCTGCCAGCTTAATTTTCCTTCTGATACAGATTCTGCCGCACCTGCACTTAACGGCTTTCCATTTGAAGGCACGGTGGAGGAGGAGCCTGATGAAGCGTAGGCTTTCGTCAGCTCATCTTTCTTTTCCAGATAGTAGTCATAGTTGCCGATATAATTTACAAAGGTCTGGCTCACAAGTTCCAGGATACGAGTGGCGGTCTGATTGATGAAATAGCGGTCATGGGACACATAAAGGAGAGTTCCTGTGTAGTCGTTCAATGCTTTTTCAAGAATCTCTTTTGAAGTAATGTCCAGGTGATTTGTGGGCTCATCCAATATCAGAAAATTTGCTTCAGAGAGCATAAGTTTTGCAAGAGATACTCTACCTTTCTCGCCGCCGCTCAAGTCTCCGATCAGCTTATAGACATCGTCACCGGTGAACTGGAATGCGGCCAGTGTACTGCGTATCTGAGTGTTGGTCAGAGACGGATACTCATCAGAAATCTCATCAAATATATTTTTTTGCTCATGGAGAACATGGTGCTCCTGATCGTAGTAACCAATAGTAACCTTTGATCCCAGTGTAAAGGAACCTGTATCCGGCGGGTGAACCTGATTTAAAATTTTTAGAAGGGTAGTTTTCCCTGTCCCATTGTCGCCGATTACAGCCACGTGCTCGCCCCGTCTGATTTCAAAGTTGACATTCCTAAACAGAGTCTGACTTCCGAAGCTCATTGACAGTCCTTCCACCCGCAGTACATCATTGCCGCTGATGCAGGAGGGCTCCAGGGAAAAATGCATTTCTCCCGCCGCTTCACGGGGTTTTTCTATAGGAGTTATCTTGTTCAGCATTTTTTCACGGCTCTGGGCACGCCGTATGGACTTTTCACGGTTGAACTGGCGGAGCTTTTCTATAACAGCCTCCTGGTGTTTGATTTCATGCTGCTGATTTAGATATTCTTTCATCATCGCGTCGCGTATCTGCTGTTTCTTGTCGGCATAAGCTTTATAGTTACCCGAATACATACGGATAGCGCCGTTTTCTATCTCAATTACCTTTGATACCACACGGTTTAGAAAGAACCTGTCGTGGGATACGATGAGCACGGCACCGGGGTAATTTGTCAGATAGGTTTCCAGCCATGTAATAGAATTTAAGTCCAGATGGTTTGTGGGCTCATCCAACAGCAGTATATCCGGTTTTGTGAGAAGCAATTTGCCAAGGGACACTCTTGTTTTTTGTCCCCCGGACAATGTAGCAGTCTGTTTGTCAAATTCCTCCTCCTGAAATCCCAGGCCTTTCAGAACTCCAACCAATTCACTTTTGTAGGCATAACCGTTTTCCGACTCGAACCGGGACATCAGCCGATTATATGTGGAAAGTCTGTTTTGTAATTCTTTACCTTTTAGAAGTTTTAATTCTTTTTCAATATCCCGGATCTGTTGTTCAAGCTCAATGATGTCTGCCTTTGCAGTTTTTACTTCTTCATAAATGGTGCGGCCAGGCTCCAAATCCTGCTGCTGGGCCAGGTATCCTAAAGTTTTGCCCTTTGTCAGTATAACTTCACCGCTATCCAGGGGTTCTTCCTTTATAATCATTTTTAATATGGTTGACTTTCCTGCCCCGTTTACCCCTACCAGTGCGGCCTTTTCTCTGTCCTCTATGTGGAATGCGCCATCTTTTACAATCAGCTGTTCGCCGAAGAATTTATTAATATTATGACATGCAAGTATCATAAGAATCCTCCTTGATTTGTGGTTACAGTTTAACTGCAGATCAATTCCTCTGAACCGCAGCATATTTACACACTTCTTTAATTATAGCGAAAATACTATAAAATACAACTAAAAATTGACTTTATGGATACTATTCTATATAATAAACCTAGACTAAATTTGGAGGAAAACAGTAGTGGAAGATAGAGAAATATCACGCGCAGTGATTGGGAGACTACCAAGATATTATCGATATCTGGGTGAATTGTTGGATGAAGGTGTAGAGCGTATCTCTTCTAGTGATCTAAGCAAGAAGATGCGTGTTACAGCATCTCAGATTCGCCAGGATTTGAATAATTTCGGTGGTTTTGGCCAGCAGGGATACGGATATAATGTCAAATACCTATACACAGAGATAGGTAAAATATTGGGACTGGACCGGACACACAATATTATTATTATAGGAGCCGGAAATCTTGGACAGGCTCTTGCCAACTATGTAGGGTTTGAAAAAAGCGGTTTTATATTGAAAGGTCTTTTTGATGTAAACCCAAGGCTGGAGGGCGTTACAATACGCGGTATACCAATCAGAAGGATGGATGAACTCAAAGCTTTTATCAGACACAATGATATTGAAATAGCCGTTCTGACAATCCCAAAGTCGAAGGCGGAAGAGGTGGCTGGGGTATTGGTCGAAGGCGGCATTCAGGGAATCTGGAACTTTGCACATACAGATTTGGTTCTGCCTGATAATGTAATAGTAGAGAGCGTGCATTTATCTGATAGTTTATTAGAACTCTCTTATAACATCAGCAGCTCGGAAAAAGACACAGAAAATAACTGACAATGCAGGACGTGTAATAAAGACGGCAGTCTTTTTACACGTCGTTTCACATTTTGCAACTGTTCAGAACCAAGCAGATATATTTAGAAATACTCCGTGAAAGCTTGCTTTCTAAGGTGTATTTCTAAATATATCTATTTGGCGAGAGCCAAACAGTGAGAAAACCGTAGATTTTCGAGCTTGGTTCTGAGCAGTTACATTTAAGAATTGATTTAGGAGGATGATAGAAAGATGAGATATCTGCCAACAGGAGAATGGATGCAGAAAGCAGACAGGTACACAATTCAGGAGATTGGTATTCCTTCCATGGTGCTGATGGAACGGGCGGCGCTTAAAACCGTTAATATTATGGAAAGGAAACAGGTGAATCTGGACAAAACGCTGGTTGTCTGTGGTTCGGGAAATAACGGAGGCGACGGTTTTGCCATTGCACGACTGTTGAAAGAAAAAGGATATGAAGTGACTGTCTCTTTCATTGGCAGAGAGGCTTCTATGAGTGAGGATTGCAGACAACAGTTGAAAATCGCTGAAAAATGCGGTGTTTCTATAGTAACATCCATAAAGCGGGAGGAATATACTAGTGTAGTGGATGCAGTTTTTGGAGTGGGATTGAACCGGGATATTGCGGGGACTTACCGGGAGAACATTGAAAAGATGAATCATCTGCCGGGACAGAAGGTTGCTGTAGACATCCCCTCGGGTATTTGCTCTGCTACAGGAAAGGTATTAGGGACTGCCTTTTCGGCAGATCTGACAGTGACTTTTGCATGTGAAAAGCTGGGGTGCATCCTGTACCCCGGACATGTGTATGCAGGGGAGAGCGTTGTTGCAGACATAGGTATCAGCAGGAAGATTTTTGAAAAAGACTCCTCTGTCTGCTATACCTTTGACGAGACAGATCTGCCAAAACTGCTTCCAGTAAGGAAACCAGATTCTCACAAGGGTACCTATGGCAAAGTACTGATGATTACCGGGAGTTCAGGGATGGCGGGGGCGGCCTACTTAAGTGCAAAGGCGGCATATATTACCGGTGCAGGACTGGTACAGATTTACACAGCAAAAGAAAACAGGGGTATTTTGCAGCAGCTTTTGCCGGAAGCTATTATTTCCACTTATACAGAATATGATGTAGAAAACCTGCACAGGCTTCTCGGCTGGGCCGATGTTGTGTGTATAGGGTGCGGTCTGGGGAGGACAGATATTTCGGAAAAGCTTGTTATTGAGACTGTGAAGTCGACCAAAACTCCCTGTGTTGTCGATGCGGATGCTTTGTATGTGCTGGGCCGGCATATGGAACTTTTAAAAGGGCAGGAGTGGCCGTTTGTCCTGACGCCTCATATGAAAGAGATGACTGGTCTGCTGGGATGCGCCGTACAGGAGCTCCAGGAAAAGCGCTTTGAAAAAATTCGGACGTTCACAGAGCAATACGGTGTGGTTTGCGCCCTGAAAGATGCACGGACTTTAGTATCAAAGATGCACAGACAGATATTTGTAAACATAGCCGGCAATAGTTCTTTGGCTAAAGCCGGATCCGGAGATGTACTTGCAGGTGTGATTGCCGGTCTCATGGCTCAGGGCCTTGATTGTTATGAGGCTGCTGTCTGCGGGGTATATCTGCACGCCTGCGGAGGAGACGAGGCAAGGGAAGCGAAGTGCTCCTACAGTACATTGGCGGAAGATTTAATTACAGGAATTGGGACCTGTATAAAAAAAACAGAGGAGAAGATGGCAAAATGAAGCAATACAACAGAGTGTATGCCGGGATAAATCTGGATGCAGCAGTTTACAATATGGAGCAGATGAAGAAGAACATTGGAGACGGAGCTCAGATGGTTGCTGTTCTTAAGATGGATGGATACGGGCATGGAGCCGGCCCTCTTGCCAGGATCTTTGAAGAAAAAGAATATATATGGGGATATGCCACGGCGAGTCTGGAGGAGGCTGTGTCTCTTAGAAATACTGGTGTGAAAAAACCGATTCTGGTTTTGGGCTGTATTTTCCCTGACCAGTATGAGGATATGCTCTGCAACGATATCCGTGCTACAGTTTATATGAAGGACATGGCCCGGGCTATGTCTGAGGCTGCTGCCAAATTAGGCAAAACGGCGTATTTTCATATCAAGATTGATACGGGGATGGGAAGGCTTGGATTCATGCCAAATGCCAGGAGTGTAGAGGATATCTGTGAAATAAGCAGTTTCCCGAATGTAAAACTGGAAGGAATATTCACGCATTTTGCGAAAGCTGATGAGACAGACAAAAGCTACACAATAGAGCAGCATGAAAAGTTTATGTGGATGGAGAAGTTACTGAAAAGTGAAGGGGTAAACATTACATATTATCACTGTGACAACAGTGCGGGAATCATTGATTTCCCGGAAATGAAACATAATCTTGTGCGGGCAGGAATCTCTATCTATGGGATATATCCTTCTGACGAGGTTTCTACGGAGTCAGTACATTTAAAGCCTGTGCTTGAACTGGTCAGCCACATTACCTTTGTGAAAGAAGTTGAGGCGGGAACCTCGGTAAGCTATGGCGGTACTTTTGTGGCGGAGAAAAAAATGAGGGTGGCAACCATTCCTGTGGGTTATGGGGACGGTTATTCCAGAGGGCTTTCTAATAAAGCAGACGTGCTGATACATGGAAAGCGCGCCAGAATACTGGGACGTGTCTGCATGGATCAGTTTATGGCCGATGTCACTGATATACCTGAGGCAAAGTACATGGATCCAGTTGTGCTTATTGGCTTTGACGGTGAGGAGCACATTTCTGTAGAAGAATTAAGCAGTATATGCGGGCGTTTTCCCTATGAGTTTTTATGCTGTCTTGGAAGGCGGGTTCCCAGAGTTTATACAGAAAATGGAGAAGTTGTAGAACAGGCAGAGTATCTGTCCTAAGGTTTAATACATTGGTTTATAAAAAATCACCCCGGTCAATTTTTCTGCCGGTTTGCATACATCCGAAAAAAAGCGGGAATACTCAAGTATCAAAGTGAAGAATCGGAGTGTGAAATGGTTTTGGTAATTAAAAGAGGAGATATATATTACGCGGATCTAAGTCCTGTTGTGGGGTCGGAACAGGGAGGCATCCGTCCGGTGCTGGTTATTCAGAATGATGTGGGGAACAAACACAGTCCCACAGTTATCTGTGCAGCAATTACATCCAGGATGAATAAAGCAAAATTGCCGACCCATATTGAAATCAGTGCACAGAAATATAATATAGTAAAAAATTCTGTGATACTGCTGGAGCAGATACGTACCATCGATAAACAGAGACTGAAGGAATTTGTCTGCCATGTAGACAGCCAGATGATGAGGAGAGTAGACGATGCAATCAGAATCAGCCTGGAACTTCCTACATATACAGAAAGGAATATGTGAAGAAAGAATTGAAATATCACAAAAAGAATGATAAAATTGTAAGGCGAGCTTAACAGACAGAGTACGTTAAGAAAAGAAAAAGAGGAGATTTGAGATGTCAGGACATTCTAAATTTGCAAACATTAAACATAAAAAAGAAAAAAATGATGCCGCAAAGGGCAAGATTTTTACCAAGCTTGGACGTGAACTTGCCGTTGCGGTAAAGGAGGGGGGCGGTCCGGATCCGGACAATAACAGCAGGCTGCGTGATGTGATTGCAAAAGCGAAGTCCAATAACATGCCCAATGATACCATTGACAGGAACATTAAGAAGGCTGCCGGGGAAGGTGCAGGGGACAATTATGAGCATATTACATATGAAGGTTATGGACCGGGGGGCACGGCGATCATTGTAAAAACATTGACAGACAATAAGAACCGCACTGCTTCTAACGTAAAGAATGCATTTACCAAAGGAAGCGGAAATGTAGGGACTCCGGGGTGTGTATCCTTTATGTTCGATGAAAAAGGACAGATACTGGTTGACAGAGAAGAGTGTGATATGGATGTAGATGAACTGATGATGCTAGCTCTGGATTCCGGAGCGGAGGACTTTTTGGAGAATGATGACAGCTACGAAATTATTACATCATCGGCTGATTTCAGTGCGGTCCGTCTCAAACTGGAGGAAGCGGGAATTGTCATGGCAGATGCCGAGATAACCATGATTCCTCAGACCTATGTGGAACTGCCGAATGAGGAAGATATCAAAAATATTCAAAAGACATTAGATTTACTTGATGAAGATGATGATGTACAGGATGTCTATCATAACTGGGACGAGTAAAGGAGAAGAAAATGGATCAGAAGAATCTACAGGCCAATATGATTTCCCTGTTTCAGGAAACAGGGAAATATGCTCAAAAATTCCATAAAAAAACTTATGAATCGGATATGGAAACTCTCAAAGAAAGATACAGCAATCTTCTTGATGAAATAAAGGGCATCATTGAGGAGTCTGACGATGATATGGAGGAAATTGCAGCCTATGTTCCTGACTATGTGGCAGAACAGCTTTCAAATATATCCTCAAAAAGAAAGAAAGATATCGCATGTCTGGACAATAATATGAATATGGTATCTTACTATGTTCCTCTAATGGGAGAGATTATCAGTGTAAAAACCAAACCTTTTACAGAGAAGATGGTGGAGATTTGGAACAAAAATATGCCGGAGTATAAGATTGGCCATTCCACCCGGGAACACATCCAGGGAGGATTTAAAAAGGGACTGTTCTGTTATATTACAACTGCAGTCTGCAGAAGCCTTAACAAGACTGATGATTGTTATGAACTGACACTTCTTCGTGACTACAGGGATCATTATCTTATGAATTCTGAAAATGGCGAGGAACTTGTAAAGGAATACTACAACATTGCACCAACAATTGTAAAGAGAATAGACACAGGAGACAATTCGGCTGAAGTATATGCCAGAATCTGGCAGGACTACTTAAATCCCTGTATTCATTTGATTGAAGAAGAAAAGAAAGAAGAATGCAGAGAGTTATACAGTGATATGGTTCGGAAACTAGAAAAGAAATACTTATATTCTTGATGTAAACCAAATGGTATGGATGTATACAATTTACATTCATACCATTTTTGTAACCTGAAGTCGGTATAATTCCGGCCTTTTCTCCAGACACTATCCTTATAAAAACAGGTAACTGTATCGGAAAGGCAGGATAATATGGAATATGATTTGAACAACAACCAGGAAGAGCAAATTCAGGAAAAGCAGGCGGCAGAAAATGAGGAAATAGAAAACACAGGCACCTTGCGGCTTGGAAAGGAAAAGGGCAGGCACAACATTCAGCTTATTACCATTATCGGTGAGATTGAGGGGCATGAAGCTGTTTCGGGAAATGTAAAGGCCACTAAGTATGAACATTTAATTCCCCGCCTTGCGGAGGCGGAGGACAATGATGACATAGAAGGGATTTTGATTTTACTGAATACCCTGGGAGGCGATGTGGAGGCAGGGCTTGCCATTTCGGAAATGATAGCATCTTTAAGCAAACCTACAGTTTCACTTGTCCTTGGGGGGAGCCATTCCATTGGAGGCCCTCTCGCAGTTTCAGCGGATTACTCTTTTATTGTCCCCACCGGAACTATGATTGTGCACCCGGTGCGCTCTACAGGGATGTTTATCGGGGTGATTCAAAGCTACCGAAATATGGAAAGAACCCAGGATCGGATTGCGAAATTCATAGCCGATCATTCCCGCATTACAAAAGAACGTCTGGAAGAGCTGATGCTGGATTCCACGCAGCTTGTAAAAGATGTGGGGACTCTTCTGGAGGGGGATGAGGCTGTTAAAGAAGGCATTATAAATGAGGTCGGAGGCATCAGCCAGGCTCTGGGAAAGCTCCATGAGATGATAGAGGAAAAGCAAAATAAACTACTAATGTCTAGTAAGATATGATATACTAAAATAAGTATGTGTAATTATCAAGGGGGAAGTACTATGGCTACAAAGTCAACAAAAAAGAAAAAAAACACTAGAAATAAGCCGAAGAAATCCACTGAAAATAATGCCCTGAAGGAGGAAATCGCGATACTTTCGGTATTGGCGGTGTGTATCCTGCTGGCAATCAGTAACTTCGGCCTGGGCGGAATTGCAGGGGAGACGGTTTCGTCGGTTATATTTGGATTATTTGGATTTATAGCATATATTTTGCCATTTGTCCTGTTCGGTGTGGTTGCCTTTCTCATTTCTAATAAAGGCAACACACACGCATACATAAAAGCCGGGGCAGCTATTGTTTTGACACTGCTCCTCGCGGCATTTTTAGAATTGATCATGAACCCGTATGACTCCGGGGCAGGCTTAATGTCTTACTACAAAGCTTCCAGCCGGCACAGAAATGCAGGCGGCCTTATGGGAGGGTGCGCCGTAAAGCTGCTTTGTCCGCTGATTGGACGTGTTGGGTCATATGTGGTAGTGATTATTCTGATGATTATCTGCGTGATACTAATTACGGAAAAATCTCTCCTTTCCCCGTTAACTTACAAAAGCAAGGAAGCTTATGAGGAGGCGAAAAAGCGAAAAGAAATATCTGTACAAAGGCGTACCGACAGGCAGTCCAAAAAAGAAGCCAGACAGCAGGAAAAAGCGGACAGGAAGGCAAATGGCAACACTAGAAGGCAGGAACATAAGGTGTCCGGCGTTTCTTTTGCCACTACACTGACAAAAAGAAAGTCTCCAGATTTAAGGGAACTGACGGTATCTGATGATAACGATACTAAAGCACCGCCTGTCGCCTCTCCTTTTGAGGACCTGGTGATTGAACGGCCAGAGTCCGTCGAAGAAGTTGTTCCCGGGGAGGCGGACCAAACAATACAGGAAGCCGGTAAAAGGCAAAAAACAAAAGAAAGCGCCCGCCAGGTTGCCGCGGAAACTGCCCGTGTTGCAGAATCTGTTAAACAACAGGAGGAGCAGCAAAAGGTCGGTTACCAAAAACCACCTTTGACTTTATTGAGCCGGGGAAAGAAAGCAGGCGGAGATTCAGAGGCTCATCTTCGAGCAACGGCTTTAAAGTTGGAACAGACACTCCAGAATTTTGGAGTACAGGTGCATGTAACGAATGCAAGCCAGGGTCCTTCGGTAACGCGGTATGAGATTCAGCCGGAGCAGGGGGTCAAGGTAAGTAAGATTGTGGGACTTGCGGATGATATTAAACTGAATCTGGCTGTTACAGATTTGAGGATTGAGGCTCCGATTCCAGGAAAAGCTGCTGTAGGAATAGAGGTTCCAAACAGCGAAAATACTGCGGTCATGTTGAGAGACCTTCTGGAATCTAATGAATTTAAAAATAGTAAGTCAAGTATTCCCTTTGCGGTGGGGAAAAATATTTCCGGGAAAGTGGTAGTGGCAGACATTTCCAAGATGCCTCATCTCCTTGTGGCAGGAGCCACAGGTTCGGGAAAATCTGTCTGTATCAACACTTTGATTATGAGTATTATATATAAAAAAGACCCTGAGGATGTGAAATTGATTATGATAGACCCCAAAGTGGTGGAACTCAGTGTCTATAATGGAATTCCTCACCTTTTAATTGAAGTTGTTACCGACCCTAAGAAAGCAGCAGGAGCGCTGAACTGGGCGGTGGCAGAAATGGAAAAGCGGTATAAACTGTTTGCGGAATACAACGTAAGAGATTTAAAGGGATTTAATGAGAAAGCGAGTCGGATGAATACGGATGAAGATGCCCTGAAAAAGATGCCTCAGATTGTAATTATTGTGGATGAGCTGGCGGATTTGATGATGGTGGCCCCCGGAGAAGTGGAAGGGGCAATCTGCCGTCTGGCACAGCTGGCGAGAGCAGCGGGACTTCATTTAATACTGGCAACCCAGAGACCTTCCGTCAACGTTATTACGGGGCTGATTAAGGCAAACATGCCTTCGAGAATCGCATTTTCTGTATCTTCCGGTGTGGATTCAAGAACCATTATTGACATGAACGGTGCAGAGAAGCTTCTTGGAAAAGGAGATATGCTGTTTTATCCCACAGGATACCCTAAACCGGTCAGAGTGCAGGGCTCCTTTGTTTCAGATAAGGAGGTGCAGAAGGTGGTGGATTACTTAATTCAAAACTACGGAAATGTTTCTTACAATGAAGAGGTGGAGGAACACATGAATTCCAGTGCTGCAGGAAACCAAAGTCCAGGAGCATCTGATGACGACGACAGAGATGCTTATTTTGTAGAGGCAGGGAAACTAATCATAGATAAAGAAAAAGCTTCTATTGGAATGCTCCAGCGAATGTTTAAAATTGGATTTAACAGGGCTGCCCGGATTATGGACCAACTTGCCCAGTGTGGGGTGGTTGGACCGGAGGAAGGCACAAAGCCGAGAAAAATACTGATGTCAAAAGAGGAATTTGAACAATACATAGATGAGAACATATAAAAATATATGCAGGGAGGAAAATGTATGAAAACAGATATTCAAATTGCCCAGGGGGCGGAGCTGCTCCCTATTAAGGATGTGGCAGCCAGTATTGGAATTTCAGAGGAGGATCTTGAGCCTTATGGGAGATATAAGGCAAAACTGTCAGAATCTTTGTGGAACAAAATAAAAAGATGCAAGGATGGAAAGCTTGTTCTTGTGACAGCTATCAACCCCACTCCGGCCGGTGAGGGAAAAACTACAACTACGGTGGGGCTTGGACAGGCTATGGCAAAGCTGAACAAAAAGGCCCTGATTGCCCTGCGAGAACCTTCGCTTGGCCCATGCTTCGGCATCAAGGGAGGCGCTGCAGGAGGCGGGTATGCACAGGTTGTCCCCATGGAAGACCTGAATCTGCATTTTACAGGGGATTTCCATGCGATTACTTCAGCAAACAATCTTCTTGCCGCAATGCTTGATAATCATATACAGCAGGGAAACACGCTTCAAATTGATCCCCGCCAGATTGTCTGGAAACGCTGTCTGGATATGAATGACAGAGTTTTGCGCAACATTGTAGTGGGACTTGGGAACAAAACGGATGGCATGGTACGTGAAGATCATTTTGTAATTACAGTGGCCTCTGAAATTATGGCAATTCTGTGTCTGGCCGACGATCTGGCCGATTTGAAACGACGTCTTGGCAGAATCATTGTTGCCTATAATTTTGAAGGGAATCCCGTGACCGCAGAGGACTTACAGGCTACCGGGGCAATGACTGCACTTTTGAAAGACGCTCTCAAACCAAATATTATACAGACACTTGAACATACCCCGGCGCTTGTGCATGGAGGGCCCTTTGCAAATATCGCTCATGGCTGCAATAGCGTGCGTGCAACAAAAATGGCGTTGAAACTCAGCGATATTACCATTACGGAAGCTGGTTTTGGTGCAGATCTTGGGGCTGAAAAATTCATGGATATTAAATGCCGCAAAGCAGGCCTTAAACCAGATGCTGTAGTTTTAGTTGCAACTGTACGTGCTTTGAAGTATAATGGTGGAGCTGAAAAAGGCAATCTGGGCGAAGAGAGCCTTAAGGCCCTTGCAAAAGGCATTGTGAATTTGGAAAAGCATATAGAAAATATTCAGAAATATGATGTACCAATAGTAGTTGCATTGAATTCATTTGTAACAGACACCGCTGCCGAACATGAATTTATCCGCACATTCTGTGAAGAACGGGGATGTGAATTTGCACTTTCAGAGGTTTGGGAAAAGGGCGGTGAAGGCGGTATCCGGCTTGCAGAAAAGGTACTTGAGACACTGGAAAACAAAGAAAGCCATTTTCGTCTGCTCTATGAAGATGAATTATCTCTGAAAGATAAAATAGAAACGATAGCAAGAGAGATTTACGGTGCCCGTGGTGTCGTATATGAAGCTGCTGCCAAAAAGCAGCTTGCAAAAATTGAGAATATGGGATTTGGCTCTTTCCCTGTCTGTATGGCCAAGAATCAATATTCTTTGTCGGACGACGCCGGCAAATTAGGCCGTCCTGAAAATTTTGACATTCATATCCGGGAGGTCTATGTGAGTGCGGGAGCCGGGTTTGTGGTTGCATTGACAGGAGCCGTTATGACAATGCCGGGACTTCCGAAAGTGCCGGCGGCTAACCAGATTGATGTGACAGAAGACGGCAAAATTACCGGTTTATTTTAAGGAGGATGCAGATGGCACGGATAATTGACGGAAAATTAATTTCCAGCCAGATAAAGGATGAGCTTAAAGCAGAAGTTAATAAAATAAAGGAGGCAGGAGGGCATATTTGTCTGGCTGTTGTGCAGGTAGGAGAGGATCCTGCATCCACTGTATATGTAAGAAATAAAAAAAAGGCCTGTGCATATGTGGGGATTGAGTCCAGTGCTTTTGAGCTGCCGGAGACAACTACGGAGAAAGAGCTTGTGAATCTGGTGGAAAAGCTCAATGCTGACACAAGTGTCAACGGGATTCTTGTACAGCTTCCGTTGCCGCCCCACATTGATGAGGATAAGATTATACGTACTATTTCACCGGACAAAGATGTGGACGGTTTTCATCCGGTCAGTGTGGGCCGTCTCTGGATAGGGGAAAAGGGATTTGTGTCCTGTACTCCTGCCGGAATCATTCAGCTTTTGAAACGCTCGAATATTGAAATTGCGGGAAAAGAATGTGTCATAATTGGAAGAAGCAATATTGTGGGTAAGCCGATGGCTGCACTTTTGCTTCGTGAAAATGGAACGGTGACAGTGGCGCATTCACGTACAAAAGAGCTGAAGAAGGTTGCAAAAAGAGCTGATATTTTAATTGTTGCTGTAGGGAAAAAGCAGTTTATCAATTCTGAGTATGTAAAAGCCGGGGCTGTTGTCATTGATGTGGGCATGCACCATGACAAAGACAATAAGCTCTGTGGAGATGTGGATTATGAAGATGTAGCCCGCAAGACATCCGCAATTACTCCTGTTCCTGGAGGAGTCGGACCAATGACAATAGCCATGCTGATGAATAACTGTGTGGAAACTGTACGCAAATAGGAGGAAACAATATGAGGTGTACACATTGTGGTGCCATAATTCCGGATGATATGTTATATTGCCCGGAATGTAATATGGAAGTTCAGATTGTACCAGATTATAATCCTCTGGAAGATGTCCTTGCACGGGAAGTGAAGGGCTCTGTTGAAGATGCCACAAGACAGATTAAGACGGATGATATCAGAAGATACCGCCGGGGAGAAGCTTTAGAGTATAATAATTCCACGAGAGTCCTCAGTCAGAACGAACTAGATGAGATACGGGCAAGAAGAAATGCTGCAAGCCAGGGGCCAAGAAACAGACAGACGACAGGGGCTATGAGGCAGGGCAGGGCAGAAGCGGAGGAAAAGAGACGCCAGCAAATAGCCCGCAAAAAACGGCTGGCAAAGAAGCGCCGTAAGAGAGCACTGATTATTCTGCTGGTTTTTGCTGTTCTTGCTGGCATGTCCGGTTTTTTTCTTTATCAAAATTCCTATGCGGGACAGATGAGCAAAGGAAATCAGGCCCTGCGGTCCGGAGATTATACAGCGGCGGAAAACTATTTTAATAGTGCAATTTCTAAAAATGAAAAAAAGCCCGAAGGCTATACCGGATTGTCAAAGGTATATATCCAGCAGGACGATTTAGATGGGGCAGAAGCAGTATTTCTGACGGCAATCAGTTCGCAGCCGTCCAATGTGGAGTTGTACAGGGCGGTGATTAGTTTTTATGTAGACACCGACCAGCTTCTCAAAGTGTCTGAACTTTTAGATGATTGTGAGGATGATGAAGTTTTAAAAGGGGTGCAGGCTTATGTATCCAATGCACCTGAGTTTAGCCTGGAAGAAGGTACATATTCTGAGGTGCAGGAGGTTTCCTTAAACTCCTCGGGTGAAACAATTTATTATACTACAGATGGCTCAGAGCCTGATACATCTTCTGAAAAGTATACGGAGCCCATTCTTTTGCAGGAGGGCGAGACTACCGTTATGGCTATTTCAGTGAATAAAAGGGAAATTCCAAGCCTGACAGTCTCTAAAGTATATACAATTAATATTCCTGTTGCAGACGCGCCTGCGGTCACTCCTTCGACGGGGCAGTATGATGCGGCAACACAGATTACCATCAATGTTCCCGAAGGATATACAGCGTATTACACACTGGACGGCAGCGAGCCATCGGACACATCGGCAAAATACGAAGGGCCTATAGATATGCCGGAAGGACAGACCATGTTTAGCGCGGTTCTTGTCAGCAAACAGGGTAAATATACTCAGGTAACAAAACGAAACTATGTATTGGAGCCGGCAGGCTGATATACCACACCCCAAAAACATGATATAATAGAAAGACAATAGGCCATCGTGAAATTATATTTTTCGCGATGGCCTATAATTGTACTGGATTTTGTGCAAGCTTTTATAAGAAATTCACGGCATAATGGTTGCGTTAAAAGTTTAACGGTGGTATAGTATGGTTGTTAAGAGAATAACAAGACTGTAAAGGAGATGCAATTAAATGAGCAGGTTTACGTTACCAAGAGACATTTATCACGGAAAAGGAAGTCTGGCAGAACTCAAGAACTTAAAGGGGAAAAAAGCTGTTCTTGTAGTCGGAGGCGGTTCCATGAAGCGCCAGGGATTTCTTGACAAAGCGGTAGGATATCTAAAAGAAGCCGGGATGGAAGTTAAACTTTTTGAAGGCGTGGAGCCGGACCCATCAGTTGAGACAGTTATGAAGGGCGCAGAGGTAATGCGGGCTTTTGAGCCGGACTGGATTGTTTCCATGGGCGGAGGGTCTCCGATCGATGCAGCCAAGGCGATGTGGGCTTTCTATGAATATCCTGATGTAACATTTGAAGATTTATGTATTCCGTTTAACTTTCCTGAATTGAGACAGAAAGCAAAATTCGCTGCAATCCCCTCTACTTCAGGTACTGCAACAGAAGTCACGGCATTTTCAGTCATTACAGATTATCATACAGGTGTAAAATATCCGCTGGCTGATTTCAATATTACCCCCGATGTAGCAATCGTGGACGCAGAGCTAGTAGAGGCACTTCCTGTAAAACAGGTAGCCTATACTGGGATGGATGCACTGACTCATGCGATTGAAGCTTATGTATCCACTTTGAATTCCCCTTTCACAGATCCACTGGCAATCCAGGCAATCGAGATGGTATTTGATTATCTGCCAGAATCTTATAAGGGCAATCAGAATGCAAGAGAGCAAATGCACACTGCCCAATGTCTGGCAGGAATGGCATTTTCCAATGCCCTGCTTGGTATTGTACATTCTATGGCACATAAGACAGGGGCTGCTTTTTCTACCGGACACATTACACACGGATGTGCAAATGCAATGTATCTGCCATTTGTTATTAAGTACAATGCAAAAGACCCTGTGGCTGCGAAACGTTATGCTGAAATTGCACGCCGCACAGGACTTCCCGGAACTTCTGAGAAGGCCCTGATCAACAGCCTGTGTGAAAAGATAGATGATTTCAATGTACAGCTCAAAATACCTAAAACCTTGAAGGAATTTGGAATTGTGGAAGATGAATTCAAAGAGAAGATTGCTCATATTTCTGAACTGGCTGTAGGGGATGCCTGTACAGGCTCTAATCCAAGAAGCATTACGCCTGTGGAGATGGAAAAGTTGTTTTATTGTATTTATTATGGGACTGAAGTGGATTTCTAATGAAAATGCCAAGTCTTTCAAAATTTGACAGAATCTAAGAGAATCTTATATACATAGAGTTGGGGGGCAGGCAAACCAAAATGCCTGTCCCTGCTTTTTATATACTGGTGCTGCGCTTCATCTCGCTGTGGCAGAGCGCCATATGAATTTTCGGCAGCATATGCATACGAAAGCAAGCTTTCTCCTGCCTACGCTGTCGGAAATTCGCATGGCTGAACTGTTACATATACTGTCAAAACAGGTGGGCTCTATAAAAAAGAAGACTTGCCAAGCCCCTGTTTATGTCGTATTATAGAAAGGGTTGTTATTTATAGGGGACAAGGAGGAATAAGATGTATAAGATATTAAAAGCAGAAACACTTGCTGACAAGACGTATCTGATGGATGTACATGCACCGCGTGTTGCCAGTCATTGTCAGCCGGGTCAGTTTATAATTGTAAAGATGGACGATAAAGGAGAGAGGGTTCCGCTTACGATTTGTGACTATGACAGGGAAAACGGAACGATCACAATCGTATTTCAGGCAATAGGAGCTTCCACGACCAGAATGGCGGAGCTTAAAGCAGGGGACAGCTTCCGCGACTTCGTGGGACCTTTGGGCCAGCCGTCTGAGTTTATCAGTGAGGATATTGAAGAGTTAAAGAACAAAAAGATATTATATGTGGCCGGTGGTGTCGGCGCTGCCCCTGTTTATCCACAGGTGAAATGGCTGCATGAGCGCGGGATTGATGCGGATGTTATTGTCGGGTCTAAAACAAAAGATTTATTAATTTTGGAAAAAGAGTTGGAGGTTGTGGCAGGTAACTTGTATATAACTACAGATGATGGCTCTTATGGCCGTTCCGGTATGGTTACCTCTGTCATAGAGGATCTTGTGCAGAATGAGGGCAAACACTATGATGTATGTGTAGCCATCGGCCCCATGATTATGATGAAATTTGTCTGTCTGCTCACCAAGAAGCTGAATCTTCATACGATTGTCAGCATGAATCCAATCATGGTTGACGGAACCGGTATGTGCGGAGCCTGCCGTCTCCAGGTAGGTGATGAAGTGAAGTTTGCATGTGTGGACGGTCCCGAGTTTGATGGGCATCTTGTGGATTTTGATCAGGCTATGGCAAGATCCCGCATGTACAAGACAGAGGAAGGCCGTGAAATTTTGAGATTGCAGGAAGGGGACACCCATCACGGCGGCTGTGGTGTCTGTGGAGGTGATAACTAATGGCAGATATGTTAAAGAAGGTACCTGTAAGAGAACAGGCGCCGGAAGTAAGAGCAAAGAATTTTGAAGAGGTTTGTCTTGGATATAATAAAGAAGAAGCGATGGATGAGTCTACCCGCTGCCTGGAGTGTAAGAATGCAAGATGTATCCAGGGGTGTCCGGTGGCAATCAATATTCCTGGATTTATCAAGGAAGTAAAAGCAGGTAATATTGAAGAAGCTTACAAGGTAATCAGTGAATCCTCCGCACTGCCGGCTGTCTGCGGACGTGTATGTCCCCAGGAATCACAATGTGAACAGAGATGTATCCGCGGAATTAAAGGTGAGCCGGTGTCTATCGGAAAGCTAGAAAGATTTGTGGCAGATTATGCCCTGGAGAATGATATTAATCCGGAAGGCCCCAAGGAAAAGAACGGACAGAAGGTAGCAGTCATCGGTTCCGGTCCCTCAGGACTTACCTGTGCCGGAGACTTGGCAAAGATGGGCTATGACGTGACAGTTTTTGAAGCGCTTCACGAGTTGGGCGGTGTGCTTGTATATGGTATTCCTGAATTCCGTCTTCCGAAGCAGAGGGTTGTGGCAAAGGAAATAGAAAAGGTAAAGGGTTTAGGAGTTAAATTTGAGAAAAACGTTGTAATCGGCAAGTCTGTTACGATTGACCAGTTATTGGATGAAGAAGGTTTTGAGGCAGTATTTATAGGCTCGGGAGCAGGTCTCCCCATGTTTATGGGAATTCCGGGAGAGAACGCAAATGGTGTATTTTCCGCAAATGAATATCTGACAAGAAGCAATCTGATGAAGGCTTTTGATGATTCCTACGACACTCCTATTGCCGCAGGAAAGAAGGTTGCAGTTGTCGGGGGCGGAAATGTAGCTATGGATGCAGCAAGAACTGCTTTGAGGCTTGGCGCAGAAGTGCATGTTGTATACAGAAGAAGTGAAGAAGAACTTCCAGCCAGAGTTGAAGAAGTGCATCATGCGAAGGAAGAGGGGATTATCTTTGACCTCCTTACCAATCCAAAAGAAATACTTGTAGATGAGAACGGCAATGTCCGGGGGATGAAAGTGGTTAAGATGGAACTGGGGGAACCTGACGCATCAGGCAGGAGGCGCCCCATAGAGATTCCCGGCTCTGAGTATGAGATTGAAGTAGACACTGTGATTATGTCTCTTGGAACATCACCTAATCCGTTGATTTCTTCTACTACAATCGGACTGGATGTAAACAGAAGGAAATGTATCATTGCGGAAGAAGAAACCGGACAGACTTCAAAAGAAGGCGTATATGCAGGCGGTGATGCCGTAACCGGAGCAGCTACCGTTATTCTTGCTATGGGTGCAGGAAAAGCCGGTGCAAAGGGAATTGATGAATATCTGCGCAATAGAGACAAATAATGGATGTAAATGAAGATTACACTTTTGACAGTAGGAAAGATAAAAGAAAAATATCTGAAAGACGCTATTGCGGAATACACTAAACGCCTGAGTAAATATTGCAAACTTGAAGTTATAGAAGTCGCAGATGAAAAAACGCCTGACCAGATCAGTGAGACTGTTGAGAACAGTATCAGGGAAAAAGAGGGAGAGCGCCTTCTGAAATATCTCCGGGATGATGCTTTTGTCATCACTCTGGAGATACAGGGATGTCAGCTTACCTCCGAAGACCTGGCAGGAAAGATAGAAGGACTAGGCATATCCGGCATCAGCCATATCATCTTTGTCATTGGCGGTTCTATAGGTCTTAGTAGAAAAGTCACGAAACATTCAGACTATGCACTCAGTTTTTCATGTATGACATTCCCACATCAGCTGATGAGGGTTATTTTGCTGGAACAAATTTACAGAAGTTACCGGATTATACAAGGAGCACCCTATCATAAATAGGTCCCGGGAGAAACAATTCTTCTGGGATTTTTCTGGTTAACTGGTCATACATTATCCGGATGCAGAATTCGCAGAAGAATATTGCCCAACAAAAGTTTTTTATACAAACATTTGACACTTATGCTGTAATGTGATAGACTTGCGTAAAAAGTGATTTTTTTAACAAGGTCACATTTGACATTTAATTATAGGCTTTACATCAAGTTCTTAAAAACCTGAAATGCCAAAAAATATTACAGCAAAAGGAGTGCAAATATGCAAAGTACAAACGGAAAAAAGATTGTTGTAGTCGGAGCCGGGAATGTAGGGGAGGCAATTGCCTATACCCTCATGGCAAAAGCCCAGGCTGAGGATATTGTTCTGGTGGATGTAAACCAGGACAGAGCGAAAGGTGCAGCTCTTGATATTGCACATGGAACCAGCTTTCATCATCAGGTACAGGTCAGGCAGGCCGGATACGAGGAATGTGCAGGTGCAGATATCATTATTATTACTGCCGGAATCGCAAGAAAGCCGGGGCAGACCCGCCTGGAGCTGGCGAAGACCAATGTTTCCATTATCAGAAGTATTACAGAGAGTATCATGAAATATGCTGAAAACCCGCTAATTATTGTTGTTTCCAATCCTGCGGATGTTATGACTACGGAGGTAAAAGAATTTTCAGGACTCCCGGCCCACCGGGTAATCGGAAGCGGGACTTCTTTGGATACTGCCAGGTTCCGTTATAATATCAGTACAGAACTTGGTGTGAATGTAAAAGATGTTCAGGCATATATTGTCGGAGAGCATGGAGACAGTCAGGTGCCGGTATGGAGCTCGGCCATAGTAGGCGGCCTTCCTATGACGGAGTATGAAGAACAGACAGGAATCTCACTTGACAAAGCAGCAATTGCAGAACATACGAAGGTAGGCGGAGCCGAAGTAATCGGACTGAAAGGTGCAACTTTCTACGGGGTTGCAATGTCAGTGTCAACAATCGTAGAAGCAATCACGAAGGATGAAGGCGCCATACTCCCTGTGGCTCACGTGCTGGATGAGAGCTTTGGAGAGTGGGCAGGTGTCGCTGTTTCCCTTCCATGCCGCATCGGAGGAGAAGGAATTGAAAAGAGCTTTAGAATTCCTATGAATGAAGAAGAAACGCAGGCAATGAACCATTCTGTTGAAATATTAAAAGGTTTTTGGAGACAGGTAAAAGAACAATAAAAACAGGTGAAAAGCAATAGAAAAGGAGAGTAAAAACATGGACAAGAAGGAATTTGCATTAAAACAACACGAGGAATGGGCAGGCAAGATTGAAGTGACCAGCAGAGCAAAACTTGAGACACCAGAAGATTTGTCTGTTGCCTATACTCCGGGAGTTGCAGAGCCTTGTTTAAAGATTTCAGAGGATGTAGACTTATCTTACAAATATACACGCCGTGCCAACATGGTGGCAATTATTACGGACGGAACTGCAGTCTTAGGACTTGGAGACATTGGTCCTGAAGCCGGAATGCCTGTTATGGAGGGGAAATGTGTGCTATTTAAAGAATTCGGCGGCGTAGATGCGTTTCCTCTGTGCGTACGCACAAAGAATGTGGATGAAATCGTAAAGACGGTAAGTCTTTTGGCAGGAAGTTTTGGCGGAGTGAATCTGGAAGACATTTCTGCGCCGAGATGTTTTGAAATTGAAAAGAAGCTTAAAGAATGCTGTGATATTCCGATTTTTCACGATGACCAACATGGTACGGCGGTCGTAACAGCGGCAGCGCTTATTAATGCCCTGAAGCTGACGGGAAAAAATCTTGACGAGATAAAAGTAGTTACTTCCGGTGCAGGTGCAGCAGGAATTGCTATCATAAAGCTCTTAGTAAGCCTGGGACTTAAAAACGTTATTATGTGTGACCGGAAAGGTGCTATCTACAAGGGCCGTGAAGGTTTAAATACCGAAAAAGCAGAGATGGCTGAAATCTGTAACCTTGGCATGGAAAAAGGGACTCTGGCAGATGTATTAGCGGGTGCAGATGTATTTATCGGCGTATCTGCCCCGGGAACTGTTACAGAGGAAATGGTAAAGAATATGGCCGACAAGCCAATTCTTTTCCCGATGGCGAATCCTGTTCCGGAGATTATGCCGGATCTGGCTAAAAAAGCAGGTGCCGCAGTCATCGGTACCGGAAGAAGTGATTTCCCGAACCAGATTAACAATGTACTGGCATTTCCCGGTATTTTCCGCGGCGCACTGGATGTACGTGCGAAGGACATCAACGATGAGATGAAGGTAGCTGCGGCATATGCTATTGCGGGCTTGGTAGAGGAAGATAAACTGTCACCTGACTATATTATTCCGAATCCATTTGACAAACGCGTTGCAGATGAAGTTGCTAGGGCCGTTGCAGAAGCTGCAAGAAAGAGCGGTGTGGCCAGAGTCTAAAAATTATATTGACCGTTTTTAGAAGCATAATTATAAAGGCACAGTTTTTCTTATCCAGGGGAGCTGTGTCTTTTATCTATTCCTTTATGCAGGCAGTAGGCATGATGAAAGACCACTTGGTATCCTGTGCTTTTTACGAAGTGAGTTGAAGCAACATAAGAATAAGACAAAATTTCTGCACATATACTACAAATAAAGGGCGTATGTGTGGCATTTTGATATGGGCAAAGAAAGAGAGAATGATAGATTAAAGGAGAAGCTTGCATCTGCTGCAAGTATGCCCAAGGACGTAGTTCTCGGGGCGGCTGTCGTGACAATCATCGGGGCGGGGGAGGTTTGCATTGAGAATTACAGGGGAATCATAGAATACACAGATGTATTGATCCGTGTACAGACAAAAGGATATCAAATCAAGCTGCAGGGCAAGCATTTGCAGATAGAATATTATACCAATGATGAAATGAAGATAACAGGCAGGATAGTTTCACTAGAATATTGTAAGTGAGGTAAGGAAACTGTGATTCAGTCAATAATTCGGTATATGCGGGGATACGTGAAGATCCGGGTGGAAGGCTACTCCCCGGAACGTTTTTTAAACCTTTGCAGACATCATCAAATTTACATATGGGGACTTACTCCCTGCGGCAATGCATATGAGCTGTATATGAGCCTGAAAGGATTCCGGAAGCTTAGGCCTATTGTAAGGAAGACGCATACAAGAGTAGTGCTTATCTCGAGAGTTGGTCTTCCTTTTTTTATATATAAATACAGGAAAAGAAAACTTTTTTTCTTAAGTTTCTTTCTCTGTATGGGATTGCTGTATCTTTACTCTAGTTTTATCTGGGACATTCATTTTGAAGGAAATGAGAAGTGGACCAATGAGACATTGCTGGAGTTTTTGGAAACGAAGAATGTTGCCCCCCATATGCCAAAAAGTAAAGTAGACTGTGCACAGATTGTAAAAGATATCCGAAAGGAGTATGATGATATCGTATGGGTGTCTGCCTCCATTGACGGAAGCAGGCTTAACATACAGATAAAAGAAAATGAGGATACTTTCCGGGAAGACGGGGAGGATAAGACGGTCAGCCCGGCAAAAGGTGTGGATGCCCAAAGTCAGGAAGATACAGAACAGCCTAAGGACCTGATTGCCTCCAAAGACGGTGTTATTACCAGTATTATTACCAGAACGGGCGTACCTCAGGTGCATGAGGGGGACACGGTGTCTAAAGGAGATATTCTGGTATCCGGCAGAGTAGAGGTGGTTAACGACAGCCTGGAAGTTGTCGGATACCAATATCAAAAAGCGGATGCAGATATTTTTGCGGACACGCAGATGCATTATAAGGATACAATCAGCACAAAATATAAAAAAAAGTATTATGAAAAGTCCAAAAGATACCAGTATTATGTTAAAATAGGTTCTTGGTTTGTAGATTTGGGGACACTCAAAAACAATTACAAGGAATGGGATTTGCGAACAAATGAACACCAACTTAAACTGGGTGAAAATTTTTATCTTCCAATATCTTACGGGAGTAAAGTTATAAAATCTTACACCCCGAAAGAAAAAACATATACAAAAGAAGAGATTCAGAAGCAATTAACTGAAAACTTTGAACAATTTTCCAAAAGGTTACAAGAAAAAGGTATTCAAATCAAGGAAAATAGTGTTAAAATACACATAGGCCAAAACGAGGCTTCTGCCACAGGAGAACTCTTTTTGAATGAAAGAATTACCCAGGAGGCAGATACGGAAATCATTGAAATTGAAAGGAGCGAACAGGATGAGTCTGTCAGAACTGATAATTGATATACCGGCCGAACATGAGAAAAATGTATTCGGCCAGTTTGATGCATACGCGAAAAAACTGGAGCGTGCCTTCCGTGTCACGCTGATACCACGGGACGGGGAGACAAAAATTTTGGGAGAAAGCCCGGCTGTGGAAAAAGTAAAGAACATTCTGGCTCAGCTTACGGAGCTCTCCCAACGCGGAAATGTCATCACAGAGCAAAATGTAGATTATGCCATATCCCTTGTTTTTGAAAATCAGGAGGAGAGTCTCGTAGAGATTGACAGGGAGGTAATCTGTCATACTCTCCAGGGAAAACCGATCAAACCTAAGACGCTGGGACAGAAACGCTATGTGGATGCCATTCGAAATAGAATGATAACTTTTGGACTTGGACCTGCCGGAACAGGAAAGACCTATCTCGCCATGGCAATGGCAATTACAGCTTTTAAGCGGGAGGAAGTCAGCCGGATTATTCTGACCCGGCCTGCCATCGAGGCAGGGGAGAAGCTTGGCTTTCTTCCGGGAGACCTGCAGAGCAAAATTGATCCTTACCTCAGGCCGCTTTACGATGCTCTGTATCAGATTATGGGGGCGGAAAGTTTTCTGAAGAATTCGGAGAAGGGATTGATTGAGGTAGCTCCTCTTGCTTACATGAGAGGGCGTACTCTGGACAATGCTTTCATTATACTGGATGAAGCACAGAACACTACACCTGCACAGATGAAGATGTTTCTGACCCGCATCGGATTTGGCTCTAAAGTAGTGATTACCGGAGACTCCACTCAGAAGGATTTACCTGCCGGTGCCGTTTCAGGCCTGGATGCGGCAGTGAATGTGGTAAAAAATATTGAGGATATAAGTATCTGTACACTGACGAGCAAAGATGTCGTGCGTCACCCGCTTGTACAGAAAATTGTAAAAGCCTATGAGGACTATGAGAAAAAGGGAACTCGATTTGAAAATAAATCAAGTTACAAATCAAAAAAGAATCATAAGAGGAGATAAACATGAGTTTATACACGGAAGAGGAAGGTACCGCAGTTCTGCCTTTTGACACAAAACAGACAGCAGAGCTTGTGATCGAAGCTGCGCTGGAATATGAGGGATGTCCATATGAAGCGGAAATAAACCTGCTGCTTACCACAGATGAGGATATCCGGGAAATGAACCAAATGTTCCGTCAGATAGACAAGCCTACAGACGTTCTTTCATTTCCCATGCTGGAATATGAGACTCCCGGAGATTTTTCTGCCCTGGAGGAGAACACTCAAGATGCTTTTAATCCTGAATCCGGCGAACTGATGCTGGGAGATATTGTCATTTCCAAGGACAAGGTACTTTCCCAGGCAGAGTATTATGGGCACACCCCGAGGCGGGAATTTGCTTTTCTTATTGCCCACAGTATGCTTCATTTATTCGGATATGACCATATGAAAGACGAGGAGCGTTTCATTATGGAGAAAAAGCAGAGTGATATTTTACAAAATGTTCAAATATTGAGGTAATGTAAATAACGGAGGATACATATGGCTGAGTCACATAAGCGAAAAGCAAAAAAAGATGATTTCCTGATGCAGGGAGCAATACTGGCAGCCGCCGGTGTTATTACAAAAATCATTGGTGTTGTATACCGGATCCCCCTGACGAATATTCTGGGAGATGAGGGGATCGGGTTTTACGGGTATGCCTTTGAGGTATATGCTATGGCACTGGTTCTTTCTTCTTTGAGCCTTCCAACTGCCGTATCCAAGCTGGTTTCTGCGAGAATGGCAATGAAGCAGCGCAAAAATGCATTTAGGGTATTTACATGTTCCTTAATTTTTGCGATAGTAGTGGGGACCCTCTTTGCACTGATTATTTTTTTCGGAGCAGATGCGTTCTCCACCCATCTGATGAAATCTCCCTTAAGTGCTTTTGCACTTAAGGTATTGGCACCGGGACTTTTCATTGTTTCTATTTTGGGAGTGCTCAGGGGATATTTTCAGGGTTTGGGGACTATGGTGCCGACAGCAGTGTCCCAAATAATTGAGCAGATCGTCAATGCAGTTGTAAGCATTCTCGGTGCAGTGTTTCTTTTTAAAGTCGGGACACGGGCAGCTGAGAAGCAGAACAATGAATTGCTGGGGCCGGCCTACGGTGCAGCAGGAGCTACTGTAGGTACAATTGTCGGAGCGCTCTTCGCATTATTGTTTCTGATTTTTGCCTTTTTTGTGTACAAGGATGTTATAAAGAGACAGATCCGCAGGGATAAAAGCCGAAGGACAGAAAGTTACAGCCGGATACTTAAGATTCTGATAGCGACTATTATCCCGGTGATTTTCAGCACGGCAGTTTACAATATTAACCAGATTCTGGACATGACACTTTTCAATATGATCATGGCCGCGCAGGGGTTCACAGAAGAAAAGTATATGGCCCTTCTGGGAATTTATTCCGGCAAATATAATACATTGATCAGTGTGCCCCTGGCTATGGCGAACGGGCTGGCAGCTTCTGTCATACCCAGTCTGACTGCAGCAGTGACAACAAGTAATAGGCCCCAGGTTTATAATAAGATTAACCAGTCAATTCGATTCACTATGTTGATTGCAATTCCCTGCTTCGTAGGATTTGTGGTACTTGCATCTCCGATTATGGTTCTTTTGTTCAACGATGCCAGCACCACCCCGGCCGCACTCCTGGCATTGGGCGCCATTACAATAGTTTTGTACTGCCTTTCCACAGTGTCAAATTCTATTCTTCAAGGATTGGACAAGATATCAACACCGGCGAAAAACGCGGGAATCTCACTGGTGATACATATCATTGCACTGCTGATTATGCTGATTGTTTTCAAATGGAATATTTATGCACTGGTGGGAAGCAATATTGTGTTTGCACTTTGCATGTGCATTCTAAATATGAGTGCCATCCACAAAGCAAGCGGCTATAAACAGGATATGGAGAAGAACTATGTACGCCCTCTGCTGGCGGCGGTTATTATGGGAGTTGTGACATATGCGGTACATCTGATTCTGGACATCTTGATTGGAGGACGTTTTGCTACCATAATTTCCATCCTGATCGCAGTACTTGTCTATGCCGTAAGTGTGTTAAAGCTTGGAGTTCTTTCTGTAGATGATATCCTTGCTTTGCCTCAGGGAAATAAGATTCTGCGGCTCTGCAGAAGGTTACATCTGCTCTCTGAAGAGGAATATTAGTAAAAACTGTATAAAAGCGGTAAAAAAGCCAATACTGTATGAAAAAAAGGAGTTGAATCCTTATGAAAAAGAAGTATTATGTTGGCTTTTTTACAGGGATATTTTTATTGGCTATTATATTGGGCATTGGATATCAGCTCAGTTACCGGCACACAATGAACCGGCAGGAGGCGAAGTCAGAGCAGGAGAAAACAACTGAAAGTGTGACGACAAAGGGCGACGCAACAAAGAATGAGGGATATTATATATGTGAACTCCACGGATATGTGGTTGTATACCTATATGACAAAACAACAGTCTACGAGGTTACCAGTATTCTGGTCTCAGATTTGCCCGAGGATGTACAAAAAGAAGTGAAAAGCGGAAAGTATGTTGAGAAAGAGTCAGAGGTGTACGGCTTTTTGGAGAACTATTCCAGCTGATAAGTGGACGAAATCTATCAAATAGTGGGAGAAAAAGATGGACGAACAAAAGATTAAACGAATTAACGCATTATATAGGAAATCCAAGGCTGAAGGCCTGACTGAATGTGAAAAGAAGGAGCAGAAAGTGCTCCGTCAGGAATATATTGATTCCTTCAAGCGCAACCTGCGCAGTCAGCTTGACAATATTGATATTGAGGAAAAAGACGGAACAATAGTGAATCTTGGTGAAAAATATGGAGACAAAAAAGCAAATTAGAACAAGGATAAGAAATGAGCGGGCCGCACTTAATCCGAAAATGAGACAGGCTTTCAGTGACAAGATTTTTGAACAGATAATCAGCCATCCGTTGTATAGACATGCCGGAGAAATCTACTGTTATGTTTCCTTCGTGGAGGAGGTGTCCACGGAGAAGCTGATTTCTTATTCTTTAAAAATGGGGAAAAAAGTTGCGGTTCCGAAGATTATTGTGGATAACTTTGCCGCGAAGGAGAACATTTCTGATTTGCAGGAGAAATCTGTAACCTTTAAGCAAAAAAGAAAGATGGAATTTTATTACATAGAAGGTACTGATGAATTAAGTGAAGGGTATTTTGGAATTATGGAACCGCCGGAAAAGACACCGGCCTGTGGAGATAATGTTTTGGTTGTCATGCCCGGGGTTGCGTTTGACAGACAATGTAACCGTATCGGCTATGGAAAGGGTTTTTATGATTCTTATCTAAAGCAGCACCCCCAATTTCGAAGAATAGCACTTGCCTACTCCATGCAGTGCCTCGACACTTTTCCAGCCGAGGCACACGATATCCGTCCGGAAATGATTATTACAGAAGAGGAGACTTATACATGTTAAACGGACTTCCGCACTTTAAAAGGTGCGGTTTTTCGTTGAAAAAACAAAGCCCTTAAAGTATAATGTATAAATGTATGATAAGGAAAGGAATATATGTAATGATTGATAATACAAAAAATGAAGAGTTTGAAACAATTCTGGACACTATAGATCTCAGCAAACCGGCACCGGTAGACGAACCGAAAAGACAGTATTATTTTATCAAGAAGGCGCGTGGATATGTAAAACAAATGAGTGAAAAGGCAGGGCGCCCGCTTTTCTCACATGTCACAACCTTTGGGTGTCAGATGAACGCAAGGGACTCAGAGAAGTTGACCGGCATTCTGGAGCAAATTGGTTATCGGGAGGAGACAGAGGAAGAAAAGGCAGATTTTGTTATTTACAACACTTGTACTGTCCGCGAGAATGCCAATCAGAGGGTCTATGGAAGAATCGGACAGTTAAAAAAGGGGAAGAAGGACAATCCTTATATGCTGATAGGCCTATGTGGCTGTATGATGCAGGAAACGGAAGTTGTGGAGAAACTGAAAAAGAGCTATCGATATATAGATTTGATTTTTGGTACTCACAACATTTACAAATTTGCTGAGTTGATTGTGACACGTTTAGAATCTCAGGGAATGGTGATTGATATCTGGAAAGATACAGATAAAATTGTGGAAGATCTTCCGAGTGAAAGAAAGTATTTTTTTAAATCTGGAGTAAATATCATGTTCGGCTGCAACAATTTTTGCAGCTACTGCATCGTACCCTATGTGAGAGGACGGGAAAGAAGCCGCAATCCCCAGGATATTATCCGTGAGATAGAAGCACTGGTGGCCGATGGAGTAGTGGAAATTATGCTGTTGGGCCAAAATGTGAATTCCTATGGTAAAAATCTGAAAACCCCCATGAGTTTTGCTGAGCTTTTACAGGAAATTGAAAAAATAGAAGGACTCAAAAGAATTCGCTTCATGACCTCTCACCCGAAGGATTTATCTGATGAACTGATCGAGGTGATGGGAAAGTCCCAAAAGATATGTAAACATCTGCATTTACCTGTACAATCGGGAAGCAGCCGGATTCTAAAAAGTATGAACCGTGGTTATACCAAAGAGCACTATCTGGAGCTTGTAGATAAAATCCGCACAGCTGTTCCTGATATTTCTCTGACTACGGATATTATTGTGGGGTTTCCAACTGAAACAGAGGAAGATTTCCAAGAGACTCTGGATGTGGTCAGAAAAGTACGCTATGACAGTGCCTTTACTTTCATTTATTCAAAAAGGACAGGAACTCCGGCTGCATCGATGGAAAAGCAGGTCGCGGATGCAGTGGTGAAGGATAGATTTAACCGTTTGCTTCAGGAAGTGCAAAAAATTTCCGGGGAAGTGTGCAGTGTACATACGGATACTGTTCAAGAGATATTGGTGGAGGGCGTGAATGACCACGACTCACTGCTTATGACAGGAAGAATGAGCAACAATCAGTTAGTTCATTTTCCGGGAGGTGAGAGTTTGATTGGGAAAATTATTGATGTAAAACTGAAAGAATGTAAAGGCTTTTACTATATTGGAGAATTGCTTAAGAAATAAATTCCAATTATATTTCATATAAAAACGTCCAGACTATATATGAATGATGTAGGGGACAAAAGGTATTTTGCCCCCTGATACCTACGGATTGCTCCGCACTTTTTGCTCCCGCAATCCTAAAAACATTCGAAATCCGCCCTACTCGGGCTTCTTTCTCATGTTTTGCAGGTCCCAAAGTCATGCTTTTTCATGCAAGCATGAAACGCATGACCTTGTGACCCTGGTATCATATGAATACTATATAGGAGGGCATTTTTTGTGAAGAAACTAAGTGAATATTTATTTCTATGGACGCTGGGAGGCACAATTTATTATGCGTTTGAAATGGTATTCAGAGGGTTTTCCCACTGGTCCATGTTTGTATTGGGAGGAGCGTGCATGGTGTTTTTTGCACAGCAGGGACTCTGGATGAAATGGAAAGATCCGCTGTGGCTTCAAGTAATCCGCTGCGCGGTGTTTGTGACTGCGGCAGAATTTATTACCGGAATTATTGTGAATAAGTGGCTGGGATGGGACGTGTGGGATTATTCAGACCAGATATTCCAACTTTTCGGGCAGATTTGTGTGCCATTTATTATTCTGTTTTCCGGTCTGTGTGTCCTGGGAATCTTTTTGACAGGTTATTTACTCCACTGGCTCTATGGGGAGGAGAAGCCTCAATTTCACGTGTTGTAAGTTTGACAAATAAAACCTCCTCTTTCATAATTCATAAAAAAATGCTATACTTAGGGGGAATTTTGGGAACGAAAGGAAGAAAAAAGTGGCAGAATTAACCCCTATGATGCAGCAATATACGGAGACAAAGTCCCAATATCCCGACTGCATTCTATTTTATAGACTTGGTGACTTTTATGAAATGTTTTTTGAGGATGCACTGACAGCTTCAAAAGAACTGGAGATTACACTGACTGGTAAAAACTGTGGTCTTGAGGAGCGGGCTCCTATGTGTGGGGTTCCTTATCATGCGGTGGACAGTTACTTGAATAAACTGGTGACCAAAGGTTATAAGGTCGCCATATGTGAGCAGATGGAGGACCCGAAGCTGGCTAAGGGGCTGGTGAAGCGGGATGTGGTCCGAATCGTCACTCCGGGGACCAATCTTGCAGCCCAGGCACTGGATGAGGCAAAAAACAACTACCTGATGTGTATTGTTTACATAGCTGACAGATACGGACTTTCTATTGCAGATGTCACTACCGGTGATTATTTTGTGACAGAATTGCCTGACAGCACAAAACTGTTAGATGAGATTTACAAATTCATGCCCTCTGAAATTATCTGCAATGAGTCTTGCTATATGAGCGGTATGAATCTGGATGATTTGAGGGACAGGCTGGGGATTGCCATTTATTCCCTGGATTCCTGGTATTTTGATGATGCCATCTGCAGAGAAAAACTGCTGGAGCATTTTCATGTTTCTACACTTGCGGGATTGGGACTGCAGGATTTTGACAGCGGGGTTATCAGCGCCGGAGCTTTGATGCAGTATCTACTGGAAACTCAGAAAAATAACCTTTCTCAGCTGACACATATTACACCTTATGTCACAGGAAAGTATATGATGCTGGACAGTTCCACGCGCAGAAATCTGGAGCTCACTGAAACTCTGAGAGAAAAGCAGAAAAGAGGCTCTCTTCTCTGGGTGCTGGATAAGAGCAAAACTGCAATGGGAGCCAGGACTCTGCGTAAATATGTGGAACAGCCTCTTATAGAAGTACAGGAAATTCAAAAACGTTTGGATGCTGTGGAAGAGCTAAAAAACGAGGCAATCAGCCGGGAAGAAATCAGGGAGTATTTGGCCCCAATTTATGATTTGGAGCGGCTGGTCACAAGGATTACATATGGCTCGGCAAATCCAAGAGATTTGACGGCCTTTCGCAGTTCTCTTGAAATGCTTCCCCCCATCCGTTATATTCTGGAGGATATGCATTCCCAGTTATTGTCTGAAATCCGGGAGGATATGGATACACTGGAGGATTTGTGTACCCTGATTAAAGAGGCGATTACAGACGACCCACCTCTTGCCATGAAAGAGGGCGGCATTATCCGAGACGGGTACAGCGAGGAAGCAGATAAACTGCGCCGCGCAAAATCGGATGGAAAAGAGTGGATTGCCAGGCTTGAGGAAGAAGAACGGGAAAAAACAGGAATTAAGAACCTGAAGGTAAAGTATAACAAGGTTTTTGGGTATTACCTGGAAGTGACCAATTCCTATAAAGACATGGTTCCCGATTATTACACCCGAAAGCAGACGCTGGCAAATGCAGAGCGCTATATTACCCCGGAGCTCAAAGAACTGGAAGATACTATTTTAGGGGCAGAGGACAAACTGTATGCCCTGGAATATGAACTGTACAGTGCAGTGCGGGATACTGTGGCAGGGGAGGTAGCGAGGATTCAGAAAACAGCCAAGGCAGTAGCTGCACTGGATGTGTTTACATCTCTGGCACTGGTTGCGGAAAGAGGCAATTATGTGCGTCCGGAAATTAATCAAAAGGGTGTGATTAATATTAAAGACGGACGCCACCCGGTAGTGGAAAAGATGATTCCCAATGATATGTTTATTTCAAACGATACATACCTGGATGATAAAAAACAGCGGATTTCCATCATCACAGGGCCGAATATGGCCGGGAAGTCCACTTACATGAGGCAAGTTGCCTTGATTGTACTGATGGCTCAGCTTGGCTCCTTTGTGCCCGCTGCGGCAGCCGATATTGGGCTTGTAGATCGGATTTTCACCAGGGTTGGGGCATCGGATGACCTGGCCTCTGGTCAGAGCACTTTTATGGTAGAGATGACGGAAGTAGCAAATATTTTGCGCAATGCTACTAATAAAAGCTTGCTGATACTGGACGAAATAGGGAGGGGCACCAGCACTTTTGACGGCCTGTCTATCGCCTGGGCTGTGGTGGAATACATTTCAGACACCCACCTGCTGGGAGCTAAAACTTTATTTGCGACCCACTATCATGAATTGACTGAACTGGAAGGCAAAATACAGAATGTAAACAATTACTGTATTGCGGTCAAAGAAAAGGGTGAGGATATTGTTTTCTTGCGCAAAATAGTCAAGGGCGGGGCAGACAAGAGCTACGGAATCCAGGTGGCAAAGCTGGCGGGAGTACCGGACATTGTAACCACCCGCGCAAAAGAAATTGTAGAAGAATTAAGTAACGAAGATATAACTGCAAGAGTCAGTGAGATTGCGGCGAAAGAGCACGAAACAAAAAAACAGACAAAGGCAAAAAAATATGATGAGGTCGACATTGCACAGATATCTCTTTTCGATACCGTCAAGGACGATGATGTGTTGGAAGAACTAAAAACAATCGATGTCGGAAATCTGACGCCTGTTGATGCATTGAATACTATATACAGGCTGCAGAACAAGCTGAAAAACAGATGGTAGGAGGAATGCTATGTCACATATTCAGGTGTTAGATCAAATTACAATTGATAAGATTGCCGCCGGGGAAGTGATTGAGCGCCCTGCTTCTATTGTCAAGGAGCTGGCAGAAAATGCCATGGATGCCGGTGCTTCTGCTGTAGCAGTTGAAATTCAGGAGGGCGGAATCTCTTTTATCCGTGTTACAGATAATGGAAGCGGTATTTCGCGGGAGGATGTGCCCAATGCATTCTTAAGGCATTCTACCAGCAAAATCCGCAGTGTAGAGGATCTTTCCCATATTTCTTCTCTGGGATTTCGGGGAGAGGCCCTTTCCAGTATTGCCGCAGTTACAAAAGTCGAACTGGTTACAAAAACAAAAGATGAACCATTTGGAACCCGGTACGTTATAGAAGGCGGGAAAGAACAGTCACTGGAGGACACAGGGGCTCCTGACGGAACCACTTTTCTAATCCGTCAGTTGTTCTATAATGTTCCCGCCAGAAGAAAATTTTTAAAAACACCCATGACAGAAGCCGGACATATACAGGATCTTTTAATGCGGCTTGCACTTTCCCACCCCGAAGTTTCGTTTCAGTTTGTCAACAACGGACAGGAAAAATTGAGGACATCAGGAAACGGTAAATTAAAGGATGTAATCTACAGTATTTATGGAAGAGAAGCAGCCTCTAATCTGATTGATATGGATTACGAGAAGGAGGGTGTCAGAATTGCAGGATATCTTGGGCGCCCGTCAGTCAGCAGGGGAAACCGTAATTTCGAGAATTTTTTTGTGAATGGAAGATATGTAAAAAGTGCTATGATTTCTAAGGCGGTTGAAGATGCCTACAAGGATTTTATGATGCAGCACAAATTTCCGTTTCTTGTATTACACTTTTACATAAATGGAGAAGATATAGATGTGAATGTTCACCCCACTAAGATGGAACTGCGTTTTCAAAAACAGCAGCAGGTCTATAACTTGGTATATGAAGGTGTACACAGAACCCTTCTGGAGCCGGAACTGATTCCGGTGGTGAAGGCACCTGAACCCCCAAAAGTGAAGGAGGACAGGGAGGAGAGCCCATTCCTTCTGAAACCCAGAACAGAAATGCCGGAGCACACAGTAAAAGCAGAAGAGGTAAAGGATGAGGAGTATTTTCTTAGAAAAATGAGGGAACGGGTCTTATCTTATCACAATCGTGCTTCCTCTGCCGAGGTATCTGATACCGGAAATATACACCGGACAGCTTCCCAGTACACTACTGTACGTGAAACAGGAAGCTATCATGCAGAAGAGGCTGTTGCCCCCGAGACTGAGGAAGCCAGACAAATGGATCTTTTTGAAGAAAAGCTTCTGAAAAGGGATGTGAAAGCAGAGTACAGACTGATTGGGCAGGTGTTTGGCACTTACTGGCTGGTGGAATTTCAAAATAATCTTTATATTATCGATCAGCATGCCGCCCATGAACGGGTTTTGTATGAAAGAACTTTAAGAGGAATGAAGGACAGAGAGTTTACTTCTCAATATTTGAGTCCTCCTATCATACTTACATTGTCCATGCAGGAGGAAGAAATACTAAAAGAAAACATGGAGCGGTTTGAGAGAATCGGTTTTGAAATTGAACCCTTTGGCGGTGATGGATATGCAGTCAGGGCGGTTCCTGACAACCTGTTTAGCATTGCAAAAAAGGAATTGCTGATTGAGATGCTGGACGGCCTGGCCGATGGATTAAACACCCCCATGACTCCGGAGTTAATTGACGAAAAAGTGGCTTCTATGTCTTGCAAGGCTGCCGTCAAAGGAAACAGCCGGCTGTCCGTTGGAGAGGTGGATACATTGATCGGGGAATTGCTTTTGTTGGAGAATCCATATCATTGTCCCCACGGCAGGCCTACAATTATAGCCATGACCAAGCGGGAATTGGAAAAGAAATTTAAGAGGATTGTATAAATGAAAAAGCCATTGATTATTTTGGCGGGTCCCACTGCTGTCGGAAAGACCAGGCTGTCGATCGGTCTTGCAAAAACAGTGGGGGGCGAAGTTATTTCAGCAGATTCTATGCAGATTTACAGACATATGGATATTGGCTCAGCAAAAATCCATCCCGAGGAGATGGAGGGAGTTGTACATCATCTGGTAGATGTGCTGGAGCCGGAGGAGGAATTTCATGTAGTACGTTTTCAGCAGATGGCTAAAGCAGCCATGGAGAAGATTTACGAAAGAGGAAAGATTCCTATTCTTGTGGGCGGCACCGGATTTTATATTCAGGCCCTTCTGTATGATATCGATTTTACTCACAATGAAAGAGATTCAAAATACCGAGAATATCTGGAAGAACTTGTGCAGCAGAAAGGCTCCGGTTATCTTCATGAAATGTTAAGAAAAGTGGATGCAAAATCCGCAGAATCAATTCACGCCCACAATAGTAAACGTGTTATCCGGGCGCTGGAGTTCTATAATCAGACAGGAAAAAGGATATCAGAGCACAACGAGAAGGAACGGCAAAAAGAGTCTCCCTACCGTTTTGCTTATTTTGTACTTTATGATGACAGAGAAAGATTGTACGAAAGAATTAATTGCCGTGTGGATCAAATGCTAAAAGAAGGATTGGTAGAGGAAGTACAGGCTTTAAAAAAACGGGGCTGTACCAGAGATATGGTTTCTATGCAGGGCCTTGGATACAAGGAAATTCTTGCTTATTTGGACGGGAATATTGCCCTTTCGGAGGCAGTCTGCAGGATTAAGCGTGATACCCGCCATTTTGCTAAGCGTCAGCTTACCTGGTTCAAACGGGAAAAAGACGCTATATGGCTGGATAAAAAAGATTTTGAAAATAACGGGCACCGCCTCCTTGCAAGAATGCAGGAGGAACTGACAAATAGGAATATACTTTAATTTACAAGGAGAATTGTATGAGTTTTGAAATTAATCAGATATACGAAAAACTGGGAATCGAAAAGGATGTCTGTCAGTTTGGAAGAAAGGTAGAGGAAAGTCTTATCCCGCGATTCCGTAAATTTGAGGAAACAGCGGAATTCAATCAGTTAAAGGTGCTTCAGGCTATGCAGAAAAACCGTGTCAGTGAGGCATGTTTCCAGTATGCAAGTGGTTATGGCTATAATGATTTGGGACGGGACACATTGGAAGCGGTATATGCCTCTGCTTTCCACACAGAGTCCGCGCTAGTGCGGCCTCAAATTACCTGCGGGACTCATGCACTGGCACTGGCACTGGCGGCAAACCTAAGACCCGGGGACGAGTTGCTTTCCCCGGTAGGAAAACCCTATGATACGCTGGAAGAAGTTATCGGTATCAGAGAGTCAAAAGGCTCTCTTGCGGAGTACGGCATCACATACAGCCAGGTGGAGCTCCTGGAGGATGGTAGTTTTGATTATTCCGCTATCAGAAACGCCATACATGAGAGGACAAAACTCGTAACGATTCAACGTTCCAAAGGCTATCAGACGCGCCCAAGCTACTCTGTAGGAAAAATCGGAGAGCTGATCTCCTTCATCAAAGGTATAAAGCCGGATGTCATCTGTATGGTAGATAACTGCTATGGCGAATTTGTAGAAACAGCGGAGCCAAGCGATGTGGGGGCCGATATGATTGTGGGATCCCTGATCAAAAATCCGGGGGGCGGACTGGCACCTATCGGAGGATACATTGCAGGCAGGGAAAATTTGATAGAAAACTGTGCCTACAGATTGACTGCCCCTGGACTGGGGAAAGAAGTGGGGGCCTCATTGGGAGTGATGCAGTCATTTTACCAGGGATTTTTCCTGGCGCCCACTGTTGTGTGCAGCGCGTTAAAGGGAGCAGTGTTTGCCGCGAATATTTATGAAAAACTAGGCTTTTCGGTAATTCCAAATGGGACAGAAAGCCGTCATGATATTATTCAGGCTGTAGAACTTGGGACGCCAGAGGGAGTTATCGCTTTCTGTAAGGGAATTCAGTCGGCCGCCCCCGTGGACAGCTACGTAAGTCCGGAGCCCTGGGCTATGCCGGGCTATGACAGTGATGTTATTATGGCGGCGGGGGCTTTTGTGCAGGGTTCGTCCATCGAACTAAGTGCAGACGGTCCCATAAAACCGCCATATGCCGTTTATTTCCAGGGAGGGCTTACCTGGCCCCATGCGAAACTGGGGATTTTGAAATCTCTGCAGAGTCTGATAAATGCAGGAGTCATTTCTGGAGATGTGCTTTTGAAATAACAAGGGAGGAAAGTTATGAATAAAATTGCTGTAATCGGGGGCGGCGCTTCAGGACTGCTGGCTGCTATCTCAGCTGCTCAAGAGGGTGCTGATGTCTGTATCTATGAACATAAGGACAGAATCGGCAAAAAAATTCTTTCCACGGGAAACGGAAGATGCAATTTTACAAATTTAAATCAGGAGCCGATCCATTATCATTCTGAGAATATTTTGTTCCCCTGGAGGATTGTGAAGAAATTTGATATTCAGCATACGGTTGCATTTTTTCTGAAACTGGGGATATATTCCAAAAACAGGAACGGTTATCTGTATCCTCAGTCCGACCAGGCATCCGCAATTTTAGATGTACTCCGCATGGAAGTAAAAAGGCTCGGGATTCAGGTTAAGACAGAGGCTAAATGCAAGGAGATTTCTCCTGTAAAGGAGGGGTTTCTGATCCGCACAGAAGCAGGGGATTTTTCTGCACAGAAGGTAATTCTGGCGGCAGGCTCCATGGCGGCACCTTCTTCCGGCTCAGACGGCTCCGGTTACCGGATTGCCGAAAGCCTTGGGCACCGGCTGGTACCAGTCCTCCCTTCCCTTGTACAGCTTCGGTGTGAGGAAGGGTTTTACAAAGGAATTGCAGGAGTCCGTGCAGAAGGACTTGTTTCTCTCTGCGTGGGCGGGGAATGTTATGCCAGAGAGCAGGGAGAAATACAGTTTACAAATTATGGAATATCAGGGATTCCTGTTTTTCAGGTGAGCAGATATGCTGCAATCGGACTGCATGAGGGAAAGCAGGTCATCGCACTGCTGAATTTTATGCCGGATTTCACAGAAGAACAGTTTTTAATTTTTCTCAGAAACAGGATAGAAACGCGCCCTCAGAAATCAGCAGAAGAATTTTTGACAGGGCTGTTTCATAAAAAACTATCTGATTTATGGATAAAATTATCACATATAAACAGAACGAAGATAATGCAAGATTGTACAGAAAAAGAGATTGAGCGGCTGGCCCATCTCATACAAAATTTCTCTACAAAGGTTGTGCAGACAAATTCTTTTGAACAGGCACAAGTCTGCAGGGGAGGAATTGACACGAAAGAGGTAAACCCGGATACACTGGAATCCCTTTTGATTCCCGGACTTTATTTTGCGGGAGAGATTTTGGATGTGGATGGTATCTGTGGGGGCTACAATCTGCAATGGGCCTGGTCCAGCGGGCACACAGCGGGAAAGGAGGCCGCAGGTGCTTAGAATCAGTCAGTTAAACTTACCTCCCGGGCACAGTATGGAAGAGTTGACAGATAAAATCTGCAAATTCCTGCGTGTAAGGAGAACAGACCTACTGGATTATGAGATTCAAAAGAAGTCCATTGATGCCCGGAAAAAGCCGCATATTTTTTTTTCTTACACAGTAGATGTGAAAGTGAAGGATGAGAGACAGGTGCTGCAGAAGACCAGGGGGAAGGCGAAGAAGGTCAGTAGATTACCTTATCAGGCTCCCACTCCCGGCGCCGTTCCCCTTATGCGTCGCCCGATTATTGTGGGGAGCGGTCCTGCAGGCCTGTTTTGCGGCTATCTGCTTGCAAAATCCGGTTATTCTCCTATTATTCTGGAGAGAGGAAACCCAGTGGAGGAGCGCCTCGCAGATGTGGAAGAGTTTTGGAGAAGCGGGCACCTGAACCTGTCTTCTAATGTACAGTTTGGAGAGGGAGGAGCAGGAGCCTTTTCAGATGGCAAGCTTAACACACTTGTAAAGGATGCAAAAGGGAGAAATCACTTTGTACTGCAGACTTTTGTAGAACACGGCGCTCCCGCCGATATTCTATATGAGCAGAAACCTCATATCGGAACAGATATCCTGATGAACGTAGTAAAAAACATGAGACAGAGCATCCAGAATATGGGCGGAGAGTTTCGCTTTCACAGTCAGATGACAGATATAAGATTAGAAAACATCGCCCAGATTGATGACGGGAATAAAGGGAACGTCAGAAAGATTAGCGGTGTTGTCCTGGACGGCGGGGAAGAAATAGCTGCCAATGTCTGTGTACTTGCATTGGGGCACAGTGCAAGAGATACCTTTCAAATGCTCTGTGCCCGGCAGATTCCCATGGAGACAAAGTCCTTTGCGGTGGGTGTCAGAATTGAACATCCCCAGTCCATGATTACCCAAAGCCAGTATGGGAAAACCATATACAGCGGGCTTCCTGCCGCTTCCTACAAGTTGACGGCAAAGCTTAAGAATGGACGTGGTGCATATACCTTTTGTATGTGTCCGGGAGGGTATGTGGTAAATGCATCCTCCGAGAACAAACGTCTTGCAGTCAATGGGATGAGCTATCATAAACGGGATGGCATCAATGCCAACAGTGCAGTGATTGTTACGGTGACTCCGGAAGATTATAAAGGCACAGGCCCCCTGTCAGGTATGGAATTTCAGCGTATGCTGGAGGAACGTGCATATACAGTGGGGCAGGGAAAGGTTCCGATACAGTGTTTTAAAGATTTCAGGGAAAACCAACCCACAAAGGAACTTGGGGGTGTGACACCTCAGATAAAAGGCGATTTTACTCCGGCAAATGTAAGGAGCATTTTTCCAAAAGAGTTGGGTGACTCTCTGGAGGAGGGGATTCTTTTGATGGAGCATAAAATTCATGGCTTTGCAAGGGCAGACGCTGTTTTGTCCGGTGTTGAAAGCCGCACATCTTCTCCTGTAAGAATCTTGAGGAGCGCAGATTTTGAAAGTACAGTATCTGGTATATACCCCTGTGGGGAGGGGGCCGGATATGCAGGGGGCATTACTTCCGCTGCTATGGACGGAATAAAGACTGCCGAAGCCATTATTAGGAAATATTCACAGAAACTTAATATTACAGCCCCTGTACATGGATTTTAATTTATGCTAAAATAAATCATTGTATTGTGACATGTACAGTTGGATACTATCTATATGAAAGGCAACATTAGAATAAAAGAAATACAGGAAGAAGAACGCCCCTATGAGAAGTGTATGAGATTTGGAGCGAGTAATTTAACGGATATTGAATTACTGGCTGTTTTGCTGCGTACAGGAACCAGAGGAGAGAATTCCCTGCAATTGGCCGAAAAGCTTTTGCATCCGGTTTTTTCCCAGGAAGGAATTCTCAACATTCATAAATGGACGCTGGAGCAGCTCCTTCAGGTTAAGGGAATAGGCAAAGTCAAAGCAGTTCAGATTTTATGCCTCTCTGAGCTTTCAAAAAGGCTCTCCAAGGCAACTGCACAGCCCGGTTTAAGCTTTACAACGCCGTCCACCATTGCAAAATATTATATGGAAGATATGAGACATGGCAGCCATGAATCGATGAAACTTCTACTTTTGAACACAAAGACACGCCTGATTGGGGAAACTGATATTTCTAAAGGAACGATTAATTCTGCAGTGGTTTCTCCCAGGGAATTATTCGTGGAGGCTCTGCAGAAAAACGCAGTGTCTATTATCCTGCTTCACAATCACCCAAGTGGTGACCCGTCTCCCAGTAAAGAGGATGTTCTCATTACCAGAAGAATCCGGGATGCGGGACAGCTGATAGGTGTGGAACTGCTGGATCACATTATCATCGGGAACAACTGTTATACCAGTATGAAAGAGAAGGGCCTGCTTTTTTGAGTCCGGGGGGCACCTGCGGCCTCCTTTAATCAAAGCGTGCCGGGGGGAGAAGATTGCAGATATGGCAAGAAATGTATACGGACTTGATTTGGGAACGTATGAGATAAAAATATATGACAAGAAAAAAGAACAGATATGGAAGATAAAAAATGTAATTGCGACACATGATAAAAAGCATATTTTTTCCGTAGGCAGCGAGGCTTATGAGATGTATGAGAAGGCCCCTGACAACATACAGGTTGTATTCCCTATGCACAATGGTGTGATCGCACATTTTAATGATATGCAGTATCTGCTGCAGAATCTGCTGGGGCCTAAAAAGCAGTTTTCACGGGGCGCTCAGTATGTGATTGCCGTTCCCACAGATGTGACAGAAGTTGAAAAACGCGCATTTTATGATTTGGTTTCCCACTCCACAGCAAAGGCAAAGTCTGTCCGCATTGTGGAACGGGGAATTGCTGATGCTGTAGGGATGGGCCTGGATATCTGGAATGAGAAGGGGATTTTCGTGGCCAATTTTGGAGGGGAGACAACTGAATTATCTGTATTGGCATCCGGAGGAATGGTTCTGAACCGTCTGGTAAAAGTCGGCGGGATTCATTTTGATACAGCAATTGTCAATCTGGTCCGACACAACCGTGACTTTCTGATAGGCCGGGTTACGGCAGAAAAATTAAGAAAGAAATTCGGTGTATTTGAGCAGGATACCGACACGTCTTTAACCGTTGCGGGGAGAGATCTTATTACAGGTGTTCCGAAGCAGGAGAGTATTCCCATCAGTCTCGTGCGGGCGGCCATGAAAGAACCTCTGGCAGAATGCGTTCATGCTATTAAAATTATGATAGACAGAACCCCTCCGGATGTACACAGGAGGATTGAACAAAATGGAATTTATCTGACTGGGGGACTGGCGAATTTGGAAGGCCTCTCTACATATCTTGAGGAGAGTACTGGCCTTAAGGTGACGATGGCACAGATTCCTGAGCTCTGTGCGGTAACGGGATTAAAGAAGATTATATCAAATAAGGATTACAGGAAGTTGACATATTCTATGTTAGATGAAGATTACAGGTGGCTGAGATAATATGAAAAAGAAAAATCAAACCTCATCATCAAATAAATATTGGCTTGCGGGACTTTCTTTGTTCTGTATTCTGCTGATGGTCTTGTCTCTGGTTTCAGATAAGCCAGAGGGCCCGTTAAAAGGTATTGCAGGCATAACTGTGATCCCCATGCAAAAAGGCATTAATCAGGTAGGAATCTGGCTGGGGGATATCAGTGATAACTTTGATACGCTGCAGGATATGAAGAAGGAAAATGACCGGCTTCAAAAAAAGGTAGACGAGCTGATAACGGAAAACAATAATCTGCAGGAAGAAAAATATGAACTGGAAAGATTACAGGAGTTATATAAACTGGATCAGAACTATGCAGATTACAAAAAGACTGGGGCCCATGTTATCGGAAAGGATTCTGGAAACTGGTTCAGTAACTTTACCATCGACAAGGGCAGTAATGACGGAATTAAGGTAGATATGAACGTTATGGCGGGAAGCGGACTGGTCGGAATTGTTACTAAGACCGGACCGACATGGTCCACGGTCCGCTCCATTATTGATGATTCCAGCAATGTCAGTGGCATGGCTCTTTCCACTTCCGATAAATGTATGGTGCGGGGGGACCTGATGCTGATTAATGACGGAAGAATCCGGTTTGAACAGATGGAGAATAATGAGAATAAGGTACAGGTGGGAGATCAGATTGTAACTTCCCATATCAGCGATAAATACCTGCAGGGAATTTTAATCGGTTATATCAGTGAAATTACTGTGGACTCTAATAATCTTACCCGCTCTGGATATATCACTCCTGTGGTTGATTTTAAAAACCTGCAGGAGGTGTTGGTCATTACGACTACAAAAGCTGATCTGACCGGTAAAGAAGTAAAGTAGAGAAAAGGAGAACTGTGTAAATGAAGATGAAAAGGGCCAAAAGAATTGTTGTGACTGTAGTCATATTGATTGTATGCTATCTCTTGCAATGTACTATATTTGGACACCTGACTTTGGCTTCTATTAAACCGAATCTGATGCTTATTGTTACCGCCTCCTTTGGATTTATGAGAGATTCCAGAGAGGGAATGTTTGTGGGCTTTTTTTCCGGGCTCCTGATGGATATACAGTTTGGAAATATTTTAGGATTTTATGCCCTGATATACCTGCTCATAGGGTTTATCAACGGCTTATTCCAGCATGTATATTATGATGAAGACATTAAACTTCCGCTGGCCTTGATTGCGGCAAGTGAATTCCTTTATGGTCTGATTATTTACTTTTTGATGTTCATGCTGCGCAGTGAATTTCATTTCACCTACTACCTGAGTCACAATATTATACCTGAGCTCATATATACTATTGTTGCTGCGCTGGGAATATACCCGTTGATTTTATATTTGAACCATAAATTGGAAGCAGAAGAAAAAAGGAGTGCAAGTAAATTTGTTTGAGCGTATAAAAGATGCCATTAATCGAATAGTAAAATCCCGGCTGTTTGTCCTGGTTCTTGTGTTTTGTGTGCTGTTTGCAATATTAATCAACCGTGTATTTTATTTACAGATTGTGAAGGGGCAATATTATCTGGACAACTATAAGCTTCAGATCAGAAAAACACGGGAAATACCCGGAACCAGAGGGAACATCTATGACAGAAATGGAAACCTGCTTGCTTATAATGAGCTTGCTTATTCTGTAACTATGGAAGATAATATCCCCGATGGCCCGCAGAAGAATAAAATTCTAAATGACATTTTAGACAAAGTAATTACTATTGTAGAATCCAACGGGGATTCTGTCATCAATGATTTTGGCATTGTTCTGGATTCTGCCGGAAATTATGAATTTTCTCAGACAAATGAAACATTGAGACTTCGCTTTGTGGCAGATGTATATGGACTGAAGACGATTGAGGAACTTGATGAACAGCAGAAGAACGCATCAGCAGAAGACATCATTAATTATTTGTGTACGGATAAAACATACGGTTATGGACTAAATGTGAAAAAATCCGATAAGCCATACATTTTGAAGATGGTGAATCTTCGCTATGCCATTAACCTGAACAGTTTCCAAAAATTCATTCCCACAATACTTGCGACGGATGTCAGTGATGAGACGGTGGCAGCAATCATGGAGAACCTGGACAAGCTTGAGGGAGTAGATGTGGCAGAAGATTCTATGCGCCGCTATACAGACAGTAAATTTTTCGCTTCCATTATAGGCTATACAGGCAAGATTTCTCAGGAAGAATATGATGATTTGGATAAGGATAAAAAAAAGCAGTACACCAAGACGGATATCATCGGAAAGGCAGGTCTGGAAAAGACAATGGATGAGGTCCTGCAGGGGAAAAAGGGGGAGACAGAGCTGTATGTGGATAGTGTAGGCAAGGTTACGGAGACTGTAAGCAACAAGGAGCCGGAAGCAGGAAATGATGTTCACCTGACCATTGACAAGGATTTGCAGGAACAGACTTATCAGCTGCTTGAAGAAAAACTGGCAGGTATCGTATTGAACAAGCTCAGAAATGTAATGAATTATGACCCCAGCACCACGTCTGATGCTAAAGAGATTATTATTCCTGTGGATGATGCCTATAATGCGTTTATCGGCAATGAAATTATAGATGAGTCACACTTTGGGACAGATGAAGCCAAGCCGGTGGAAAAACAGGTTTATTCCATCTTCACAGATAAAAAGGCAGCGGCAGTTAAAGCGATTATCAATGAGATGAATAACAGCGGTGCCGCCGCTTATAAGGACCTGCCGGATGAAATGAAGGCATATATGGACTACATTTCCATCAACGTACTTCAGAACGACACGGGCATCCTGATGAAGGATGCAATAAATACAGGTGATGAGACTTATCAGCAATGGACAAAAGATGAGACAATCAGCCTGCATCAGTATCTGAATTATGCAATTTCACAGAACTGGATAGATACCTCAAAACTCTCTGATTATGTGTCTGCAGAAAAATATTCTGATTCCGAGGAAATTTATCAGGGGATTTTAACATTTTTACAAGATTATTTAGGTTCGGATATCAATTTCGACAAACTTCTCTACAAATATCTTATAAAATCAGGAGGTATTAGTGGTGGACAGATTTGCGCCATGGTGTATGAGCAAGGTGTACTGCCCATGGATGAGGCAGCATATAACGGCCTGGTCAGCGGTGCTGTGGATTCTTATACCTGGTTGTATCAGAAAATCCAGAGTCTGGAAATTACGCCCGGTCAGCTTGCCTTGGAGCCATGTACAGGCTCGGCTGTAGTTAGTGACCCTAACACCGGGGCGGTGCTGGCATGTGTATCCTATCCCGGCTATGATAATAACCGGCTGTCCAACACTATGGATTCCAAGTATTACAATCAGCTTGTAACCGGACTTTCCCGTCCTTTCTACAATAATGCAACGCAGGAACGCACAGCACCTGGTTCTACCTACAAAATGGTGTCCGCTGTAGCCGGGCTGACAGAAGGTATTATCGCAGGAGACACATACATCAACTGTGCCGGGGAGTTTGATAAGGTTACACCAAGTCCCAGATGCTGGATTTATCCGGGGTATCACGGTTCTTTAACCGTAGTAAATGCCCTGGAAGTTTCCTGTAATGACTTTTTTTATGAGGTGGGCTATGATTTAGGCACAGACTCAGGAGGAAGTTACGACAGTGATAAGGGTGTGGAGGCTTTGGCAAAATATGCGAAAGACTTTGGTCTTGGAGAAAAATCAGGTCTGGAAATTCCTGAGTCAGAACCTCAGATTTCGGACGAATATTCCGTCCAGTCGGCTATTGGCCAGGGAACCAACAACTATACAGTCAGTCAGCTGAACAGATACGTTGCGGCAGTGGCCAACCGTGGGTCGGTCTACAACCTTACACTGTTGGGCAAGACCACTGATGTAAATGGGAAACTTATTAAACAATATGAGCCTGTTGTTGACCATGAAATGAAAGATGTGAGCAGCAACACATGGGATCTGGTGCATCAGGGCATGGAGGCCGTGATTGGCTACAACTCAACAACTTTTTCCGGACTGGAGATTTCCATGGCCGGAAAGACAGGTACCGCACAACAGAGTGCCGTACATCCGGATCACGGCTTGTTTGTCGGATATGCGCCTGCCGAAGCACCGGAAATTGCAATCGCGGTTCGTATAGCAAATGGCTACAGTTCATCCTATGCGGCTGAGATAGGAAGAGACATTGTGAGAGCAAACTTCAAGCTTGCCGACAAGAATGAATTAATCACCGGAGCCGCCGCAGAACTAGGCAGCGCTATAGCCGGGGACTGACCGATAGTGCTTAGTAAGGTCGTTCTTTGAGCTTAGCGAGGTCCTTCACGAGCTTAGCGAAAAGAACTTCCTTATATCCACAGAAAAGGATGTGAGACACATGGACAAGCTGGTAAGAATTAAGAGCTGCAGATATGGGATTGAGGTTCATCTGAACCCGGAGGTTCCATTTGATGTCCTGTTGGAAGGTATAGCTTCCAAATTCAGTGACTCTGCAAGGTTTTTTGAAGGCTCTAAGATGGCAGTTACATTCCTGGACAGAAAACTGTCAAGTGAACAGGAAAAGGAAATCCTGGAATTGATTACTGAAATTACCGAAATTGATATTGTCTGCGTCATTGACTGTGATGAAGACAATGAAATGACATACAAAAGCATTGTAGAGAATACACTCACTAATATTCAGAAAAAGGATGGGCAGTTCTACAGAGGTACTTTAAGAAAAAGACAGGTGCTGGAATCCGATGCGAGCATCATCATACTTGGTGATGTGGAGCAGGGCGCTAGGGTAATTGCAAAAGGAAATGTTGTTATCGTTGGTTCTCTGTATGGCTCAGTCCATGCGGGGGCGGCAGGAAACAAAGAGGCGTATATTGTTTCTTTGACCATGCAGCCGAAGCGTCTTCGAATTGGCGATATAGACGGAAAGCGCCAAATTATTTATCAGGAAAACACCGGGATCAAAGGTCCAAAGATAGCAGTAGTCGATGGGAGCCGTATATATGTGGATCCGCTAATAGATTAGGCATAACACAAGTAGGAGGAAGAAAACCATGGGAGAAGTTATTGTCATTACATCCGGAAAAGGCGGGGTCGGGAAGACGACCACGACAGCGAATATAGGAATCGGCCTGGCACAGCTTGGCAAGAAAATTATTGTCATAGACACAGATTTAGGTCTGAGGAATCTGGATGTAGTCATGGGGCTTGAAAATAGGATTGTCTATAATCTGGTTGATGTGATAGAAGGAAGCTGCCGCCTGAAACAGGCTTTGATCAAGGACAAGCGTTTTCCTGAACTGTATCTGCTTCCGTCTGCCCAGACTAGAGATAAGACTGCAGTTTCACCGGAACAGATGCGAAAGCTTATTGCAGACTTGAAGGATGAATTTGATTATATCCTTCTGGACTGTCCTGCCGGAATTGAGCAAGGCTTTGAAAACGCTGTGGCCGGGGCTGACAGAGCAATTATCGTTACTACGCCGGAAGTATCGGCTATCCGGGATGCAGACCGTATCATCGGTCTTCTGGAGATCCACGGAATCAAGAAAAATGATTTGATTATTAATCGGCTTCGGATAGACATGGTAAAACACGGGGATATGATGTCCGTGGAGGATGTCACTGAGATTCTGGCAATTCATCTGCTGGGGGTGATTCCTGATGACGAGCATGTAGTTATAGCAACGAATCAGGGAGAGCCTATCGTCGGTACGGATTGTATGGCAGGTCAGGCGTATTCAAATGTCTGCAGACGCATTCTGGGAGAAGAAGTTCCGGCCATGGATTTTGGTAAGACGGAAGGATTTCTTGCAAGATTTTCCAGCCTGTTTAAAAGAAATTAGGAGGGAAATGCTATGAGTGTACCATCTGTTGATGTTGCGAAAGAGAGACTGAAAACTCTGCTGTTGGCAGACAGAATGCAGTGCACACCCGAAACGGCGGAAAAATTTTCCGCGGATATTTATCATACAATATCGAAGTACTTGGAAATTAACCCCAAGGATTTTAACATTCAGATAACACATACAGATATACATATTAAGATTACAGGAGAGAAACATTGAAATTTATTTTTCAGAATATCAGGCAAAGATATCATTTAAAAGACTATAAATTCGGTCTGGCAGCACTTGTGACTGCAATTTCCATTATCGGTATTTTTGTGGTGGGAAGTGCACAGGCCGCCGTTCAGGGAAAGCAGATTGCAGGGGTCATACTCGGAACCATAGTCATGATTGTTATTTCCTTAATTGATTATGAGTGGGTACTGAATTTATATTGGCCGCTGTACGGGCTCAATCTTATCCTGCTTCTGGCAGTCCGGTTTTTTGGTGAAAAGGTGAATGGAGCAACCAGATGGCTGGATCTGGGCTTTGTTCAATTTCAGCCTTCGGATCTGACCAAAATAATTACTATTTTGTTTTTTGCAAAATTCCTTATGGAGCGAAAGCAGAAAATAAACAATAAAATGACGATTATACAGGCGGTTGCTCTTATTTTTCCTTCATTGTTTTTGATTTATAAGCAGCCAAACCTTTCCAATACAATCTGTCTGGCCGCATTGTTTTGTATTATGTTATATATGGGGGGCTTAAGTTACAAGTTCATTGGAACGGTGCTTGCGATAGTGATTCCCGCTTCCATTTTACTTCTGGCGGCGGCGGTGCAGCCAAACCAGCCGTTTTTAAAAGGCTATCAGCAGAAACGTATTCTCGCCTGGCTGGAACCTGAAAAGTATGCTACGGATGAAGCATACCAGCAGATTAATTCTGTCATGGCTATTGGCTCCGGAATGCTGACAGGCAAAGGATATAATAATAACACAACAACGTCTGTAAAAAACGGAAATTTTATTTCAGAACCCCAGACAGACTTTATTTTTGCAATTGTTGGAGAAGAATTAGGATTTGTGGGTTGTTGTATTGTAATAATTTTGTTATTATTAATAGTAATTGACTGCATTTTGATTGGTACTAAAGCAAAAGACACGGGAGGAAAGCTTATTTGCGGTGGAGTTGCCACACTAATAGCAATACAGACATTTATTAATATTAGTGTGGCAACGCAGATGTTCCCAAATACAGGAATCTCATTGCCCTTTGTAAGTTATGGACTGACTTCCATAGTGTGCTTTTATATGGGAATTGGTTTTGTTCTGAATGTGGGCTTGCAGCCTAATAAATATCAATAGAGGAGAACAGATATGAATATAGGATTGGTCGCACATGATGCGAAAAAGAAATTGATGCAGAACTTTTGTATTGCATACAGAGGGATTTTAAGCAAACATAGCCTGTTTGCCACTGAAACTACCGGGAATCTGGTAGAAAGCGTAACAAACTTAAATATCCATAAATATCTTGCGGGACATTTAGGTGGACATCAGCAGATTGGTGCACAAATTGAGCATAATGATATGGATTTGCTGATATTTTTCCGGGATCCGCTGACACCGCGTTCACATGAGCCGGATGTCAATGATATTGTAAAGTTGTGTGATATTTATAATATTCCCATAGCAACCAACATTGCGACAGCGGAAGCATTGATTTTAGCACTGGACAGAGGAGACCTTGACTGGCGTGAAATGTATAAATAGAATAGCCGCTGCTGCAGTATGTGTAGTGCTTACACTGTTTTCAGGCGGGTGCAGTACCTTTGGGGGGACACCTTCTGCAGCAGAGAAATATGAACAGCAGTATTATAATAAATCATTGTATCAGGACAAGCTATTTGCCTCAGATTTGTGTGTGGCAGATACAGATGTTCCCTTGGAGGGTTACATGACGGATGAAAGTCTTCATGCAGCTGGACTCTTTGATTTGAAAAATGAAAAAGTTCTTTATTCAGATAAGATACACGAGAAACTTTTTCCGGCCAGTACAACAAAAATCATGACTGCATATCTCACTCTAAAATATGGCAACCCGGATGACATTGTAACAGTGGGATCTGATGCGGTTCAGTTTTCATATGATGAACAAGTATGTGGACTTCAGGCCGGAGATACAGTAACTCTTTATGACCTGCTTTGTGGTCTTGTTTTATATTCAGGCAATGATAGTGCCGTGGCCATCGCTGAGTATCTGGGAGGAAGTATAGAGGGTTTTGCTGAAATGATGAACAAGGAGGCAAATGCCCTTGGCGCTACTAACACTCATTTTGTCAATCCTCATGGTCTGCAGGATGACAATCACTACACAACTGCATATGATTTGTATCTCATGTTTAATGCCTGTACAAAGGACCAGCGCTTTCTGGATATTATTTCCATGGATTCCTATGCCGGCACACTAAAAAGCACTGACGGAACGGTCCGCACAGTGGAATGGATGCCGACAAACTATTATTCTCAGGGATTGGTAAAAGCACCTTCAGGCATAAACATATTCGGCGGAAAAACGGGAACAACGGATGAAGCCGGCTCCTGTGTTATCTTATACAGCCAGGATATGGAAAATAACCCTTACATATCTATTGTAATGGGTGCGCCTGACAAAGATATTTTGTACAGTGATATGACGTCCCTTCTGACAGCCGGAATCCACGGTACATCAGCAGACTAAAAAATGTATGGACAAAAAGTGTTAAATTACTTTTTGCCCATACATTTTTATATAACAATTGCTCTGAAATTACTCTGACATGCCTTTGATTCTTCCGAACAGGCTGATTAGATAAAGACCGCACAAACCGATGATCGTATAAATTATTCTGGAAAGCCAGCTTAAATTTCCAAAGAGAAAGGCTACTAAATCGAATCGAAAAATGCCAACCAGAAGCCAGTTGACCGCTCCAATAATCACCAGAGTTAGAGCAGTGTAATCAAACCACTTCATATTATTTCCTCCTTTTCCATATCGATGCTTTTATTATTGCCACAAAAACTGGAAATATACATTTAAAAATGTTATACTAAAGTCTGATTTTATTTTGTACCATTTACAGGAGGGTATATTTTGCGGGCCAAAAAGATTACTTCCATTAACATAAAACAATATAAAAGAAAACGTGAGATGAATATAGGAGTTTTTATTTTTGCCATTGTGTTCATTTATCTTATAATAACAGTTATCATGTATGCCACGCAGGATAGGGTATCTATCTATGAAGTACGCGAAGGCAGCATTCTCAACGATCATTCTTATAACGGACTTGTTATCAGGGATGAGACAGTAGTAAATGCAGAAGAATCGGGATACATCAATTATTGCCAGGGTGAAAGCAGCAAAGTAAAATCCGGTGCCAATGTATATGTTGTTTCCTCTAAAAAAATGTCCTATGATGATAAAGCAAAAGAAGGAGCTGTCCCCTTAAGTCAGGAACAGCAGGATACACTCAGAATTAAAACGCAGAATTTTAATGAGAATTTTAATACACAAAAATTTTCGTCTGTTTATTCCTTAAAAAATGAGATTGCAAATGCCTTCCTGTTTGCGTCCAATCAGACCCAAACTTCCCGTATAGAAGAAATGATTGCAGACAGCGGCAGCGATGTAAACATTTACAGGGCCCCTCAGGACGGAATTCTTGTATTAGATTCCGACGGGTATGAGTCTCTGACTGCAGATTCCTTTCAGAAAAAGGATTTTGACAAGAGCAGCTACAAGAAAGTAAGCCTTGAAGATAACATGAAGGTTGAAAAGGACAAGCCGGCCTACAAGCTTATAGCAAGTGAAGACTGGTCCGTTCTTATAGAGCTAGATGAAGATACAGCAAAGAAATTATCCGATTTGAGCTATGTAAAAACGCGTATTGACAAAGACAGTGAGTCAATATGGGCTGATTTTTCCATTGTGAAGAAGGGTGCAGAATATTACGGAAAGCTGGATTATGATAACTCAATGATTCGTTATGCCGATGACAGGTTCCTGAATGTAGAGCTTATACTGGAGGATGAACGAGGATTAAAAATTCCCAGGAGCAGTGTAGTAGAGCAGGAGTTTTATGTAGTGCCTCAGGAATATATTACCTCAGGCGGCAATAGTTCGTCTTCAGGGGTTATGGTCCGGGGAAAAGGTGGGACAGCTGTTTTTCAGACAGCTGATATCTACAAATCCACAAAGGATAAAAAAGTGTATTTAAGTCCTCTGGAAATAAAGGCCGGTACAGTGCTCATAAAACCTGAATCTTCTGAGACAATGGAATTGTCTGAAACAAAAGCCTTAAAGGGAGTCTATAACATTAATAAGGGATATGCTGTATTCAGGCAGGTCACTATTTTAGCTGAAAGTGATGAATATTACATTGTGCAGGAAGGTGATCCATACGGACTGTACAATTACGACCATATTGCACAGGAGGGTAATTCTGTCAGGGCAGATGAAGTTGTATTTTAAACAGAGAGGTGAGAAAAATGATAAAAGAGCAGTTGGAAGAGGTTGAAAGGAAAATACAGGCTGCCTGTGAGAGAGCCGGAAGAAAGCGGGATGAAGTGACGCTGATTGCTGTAAGCAAAACAAAACCTGTATCTGACCTTTGGGAAGCATATAATCATGGCGTACGCTTTTTCGGCGAGAATAAAGTACAGGAACTTACAGAGAAATATGACGCCCTTCCCGGAGACATTCAATGGCACATGATTGGGCATCTCCAGACAAATAAAGTAAAATATATTATTGGTAAGGTTGCAATGATTCATTCCGTAGATTCCCTGAAGCTTGCCAAGACTATTGAGAAAGAATCTGCAAAGAAAAATTGTGTGACTCAGATCCTGATCGAGGTGAATGTGGCTGAAGAGGAGAGTAAATTTGGACTTAAAATAAATGAAGTAATTCCATTTGTTGAAAAAATAGCTTTATTTGATCACATTAAGGTTTGCGGGCTTATGACAATTGCTCCATTTGTTGAAAATCCTGAAGATAATCGCTTAATTTTCGCTAATTTACAGAAATTATCTGTTGACATTAAGAAGAAAAACATTGATAATGTTAATGTAAGTATACTTTCAATGGGGATGACCAATGATTACGAGGTTGCAATTGAAGAAGGGGCAACTCTTGTTCGCGTGGGGACCGGAATCTTTGGTGCCAGGAATTACGGCATATAGTGCATAATAAACTGGAACAGAAAGTGTCTTTAAAAATATATTTATGCATTGGGAGTGCATAAGATAGGAGTGTAAAGATGGGTGTGTTTGATAAATTTCTGGACATCATGAAATTGAATGACGATGAATATGACGATGACGATTTCTATGATGACGAATTTGATAATGACGACTTTGATGAAAAACCTCGTCATTCGCTGTTTGGCAAGAAGTCCAGCAGGGACGAATATGACGATTTTGATATCCAGGAGGAGAAAAAATCTGTACCGGCGGGCGGTAAGGTGACACCTATGCGTCAGCCTGTTTCCAGGAGAAGTGCCACTATGGAGGTTTGCGTAGTAAAGCCTTCATCCGTGGATGATTCAAGGGAGATTACAGAGACATTGCTGGCAGGACGTACAGTGATTCTGAATCTGGAAGGTATGGATCTGGAAATAGCACAGCGCATCATTGATTTTATTTCCGGTGCCACTTTCGCGATTAACGGTAACCTTCAGAAGATATCTAATTATATTTTTCTTGTGACACCGACGAATGTGGATATCTCCGGTGATTTGCAGGATTTATTGGGGGGATCCATGGAGTCGGCTAATGTAAGGGGAAGATATTAAGTCTGCTATGTTGAAGGATGAACAATTATTGGAAAAGCGGTTGATTGAGTTGTCAAGGACGGCCTGCTACCGTAATGTTATTACATATTCGGATTTTTTAAATTTGAATGAACTGAATATTTTGCATTCTCTGCCGAAGGATAAGCTTTATACAGCTTATGTAACTTTTGGCGGATATGACTCAGCAGAGCGTCAGATGGCAGCATTTCTACCTGATGCTCTTTCTTTTAGTAGAACCGGGAAGATAGATTCGGCAGACCTTGGATTTCCCTTTGTGGCTGTTGGCATAGTGCCGCTCCATGAAAAGTTTGCGCAGGCTCTCACACACCGTGACTACCTGGGGGCAATTCTTAACCTTGGAATTGAACGCTCTAAATTGGGTGATATTCTAATTGAAGGAGAAAAAGCGGTTGTTTTTATCGATGACGGGCTTAGTTCTTTTTTGCAGGAGGAATTAAGAAGAGTAAGCCACACCAGTGTAAAACTCAGCAGAATAAATCTTAGAGATTATGGGTATTCTCCCCGCTTTGAGGAAATCAAGGGAACTGTCGCATCGGTCCGCCTGGACAGCCTTCTCTCACTGGCTTTTTCTTCTTCACGTACAAAGCTTAGTGGCCTTATTGAAGGCGGTAAGGTATTCATCAATGGAAAACTCATGACAACTAACTCCTGCCAGGTAAGAGAAGAGGATGTTATTTCCGTCAGGGGAATGGGAAAATTCAGGTATAAAGGAATTGTATCACATACAAAGAAGAATAGGATTTTTGTTTTGCTCCATAAATATATATAAGAACACAACTATGCCGCTAAGCTCGAAAAAACCTCGCTAAGCCAGCAGGTTGTACTTTACTGCTAGGTTCGAAAGAACCTCACTAAGAGGAGTATAAGCATGAGGGAAAAAATGAACAATAAGAAAATAAAAAACATTCAAAGTTATTTACTGGCTGTACTAGGGTGTGCCGCACTGATATTAGCAGACCAGTTTACGAAGCATCTAGCCGTCCTGCACTTGAAAAATCAGGAGCCTTTTATTATCTGGAAAGGCGTATTCAAATTGGAGTATTTGGAAAATCGAGGAGCCGCCTTTGGTATTATGCAGAACAGACAGGTTTTGTTCAGTCTGGGAGCCATCCTGATTGTCTGCCTGATTGGATATTTTTATGGCCGTATGCCGCATACGCCCCGGTTTTATCTGCTTCGTATCTGTTCAGTCATGGTTTGCGCAGGTGCTGTGGGAAATCTGATAGACAGGGTGCGGCAGAATTATGTGGTGGATTTTTTCTATTTTGAACTGATAGATTTTCCTATTTTCAATGTAGCTGACTGCTATGTTGTGGTTTCCTGCATTTTGTTTGGATTTGCGATTCTTTTCTATTATAAAGAAGAGGAATTAAGCTGTTTCACTCACAAGAAAGAATAGACGCAGAATAGAAAGGAGGGAAACAGTTGGAAAATTTACTTTTTACAGCAGAAGAAGCAGGGGTGAGAATTGATAAGTTCCTCTCAAATGCTGTTCCCGACATTTCCAGGTCTTATATCCAAAAATTAATTGACAATGGGGCAGTCACTGTGAATGGAAAAAACATTAAATCCAATTACAAAACAAGCTCCGGGGACCTAATTGCCATGTACCTCCCAGAACCGGAAATTCTGGACATTCAGCCGGAAGATATTTCTCTGGATATTTTATACGAGGACAATGATATCTTGGTTGTAAATAAGCCCAAGGGCATGGTAGTTCACCCGTCACCCGGACATTACAGTCATACACTTGTCAATGCGGTTTTGTTTCACTGCAGGGATAATCTGTCTGGGATCAATGGTATATTAAGACCAGGAATTGTGCATCGGATAGATAAAGATACAACAGGCTCTTTACTCATCTGTAAAAACGATGCCTCACACCGAAAACTGGCAGCTCAGCTTAAGGAACATAACATCACCAGGAAGTATCATGCCATTGTACATGGAAATTTGAAAGAAGATACTGGTACTATCGATGCTCCTATAGGTCGCCATCCGACAGAACGGAAAAAAATGAGCATAAATGCCCCTCATGGACGCAGTGCTGTTACACATTACAGGGTCCTGGAGCGTTTCGGAAACTTTACCTACACTGAATGTGAACTGGAAACCGGGCGCACACATCAAATACGAGTCCACATGGCAGGTATCCATCATCCGATAGTAGGAGATACTGTCTATGGACCGGCAAAATGTCCGTTTAAATTGGAGGGACAGACCCTTCATGCAAAAACTCTTGGCATCATACATCCAACTACCGGAAAATATATGGAATTTGACGCTCCACTCCCGGAATACTTTTTAGAGTTGCTGAATAAGCTGAGATAGACATTGTAAAATTTTCCGACATCTTGTATAATAATTAGTGTAACGACCACATAGGTGGAATAGAAAAGCTGTTTGACGTGAAGGAGAGTGACTGATATGAAAACAAACACGATTATTACGATTGGCAGACAGTTCGGTAGTGGAGGCCGTGAAATAGGCTATAAAGTTGCTGATGATTTTGGAATTAAGTTATATGATAAAGAGATGCTGGCGCGTGCAGCAAAGGAAAGCGGAATCAGTGAAGAGATATTTGAGACTCATGATGAAAAGCCTACTAACAGCTTTTTGTATTCTCTGGTAATGGACACCTATTCTATGGGGTACAGCGGCAGTACTTATGCAGATATGCCGATTAATCACAAAGTTTTCCTGGCACAATTTGACGCGATTAAAAAAATTGCCGATGAGGGGCCATGTATCTTAATAGGCCGGTGTGCAGATTATGCCCTGGAATCCTATGAGAATGTGGTCACCGTGTTTATAAATGCAGATATGGATATTCGAATCCGCAGAATTGCACGGAAATATGACCTTACAGATGCCAAGGCAAAGGACATGATCGCGAAGACTGACAAGAAGCGCTCCAGTTATTATAATTATTATACCAATAAGAAATGGTCAGATGCAGAAAGTTATGAATTATGCCTGAACAGCGGTGAACTCGGCGTGGAAGGGACTGCAAAGGCAATTGAACAATATGTAGCGCTCAAGGAAAGTATTAAAGCTGAAGATAAAAAACTCTAATTTTATGATACCAGGGTCCCAAAGTCATGCTTTTTCATGCAAGAATGAAACGCACGACCTTTTGACCCCAACATCATTTTATGGCTCTCTAAGCTTTACAGCTCCGGCAGCCTGCCTGCGGCGGTTCTCATCGATAGCCGCATAGTGTTTCTTGGTGGTATTTACATCTTTGTGGCCCAGAACATCGGCCACAAGGTAAATATCACCGGTTTCTTTATACAGCGAAGTGCCATAAGTGCTGCGCAGCTTGTGAGGAGTAATTTTCTTATTTGGTGTAACTTGTCTGGCATATTTTTTTACCATATTTTCTACAGCCTGTACCCCCAGCCTGCGTCTCTGTGAGGAGAAGAAAAGTGCATTTTCGTGACCGGGCAGGGGAACAGTAGACTGTCTTGTCGTATAGATATACATCTTTAATGCATTTTCAACTTCCTCTCCAAAATAGACAACCATTTCATTTCCGCCTTTGCGTGTCACTTTAACTCCATTATTTTTAAAGTCCACATCCTGGATGTCCAGTCCGACACATTCGGAGACACGGATCCCGGTTCCCAGCAACAGAGTCAAAATTGCAAGATCTCTGTTCTTTGTTTTCTCAAAATAAACCTTTCGCTGACCGGTCAGGTCGTCACCGCCGTGTTCTACATATTCCAAAAGAGATGCCACTTCATCAGCATCCAGCCGGATGATTGCTTTGTCATGCAGCTTTGGCATATCTACCAGCAAAGCTGGGTTCTTTGAAATGGCCTGCCGCTTGAAAAAGTAGGCATAGAAACTTCTCAGTGCAGACATCTTGCGGGCAAGGCCTTTTTCCGTATTTGTAATTTGCTTATTCTCAGCACCTTTATAAACCTTCAAGTACTCCTCATATTCTTCGATATCGGCCGGTTCAATACGCTCCAGATCCTTTACAGTAAACATATCCATGGTATAGTCCTTGTATACAGGGTTATTCTCCAATAAAAAATGAAAGAACACACGAATGTCATAGGCATAAGATATTCGTGTTCTTGGGGAAGTTTTAGGCTCTATGGCACGAAAATAATCCTTTGCAAAAGAAGGCATAGTTTTTAGAATTTCCCTGAGCCGCAGTGTATTCTTTATGTAGGCCTGCTCATGATAAGTTTTTCTTTCTTTATTAGACATTTTGGCACCTCCATGCGTTAATTTAGCATTTACTGAGCATTATTATAGCATATCTGAAGTTTTTCGTCTATATCTATTGGAAAAATCAGTATTTGTCGTATAGATAGAAAAGATGCCATAAAGAAAACTTTGATCTTCTTTATGGCGTCTCTGGGTGAGTTTTATATATCAATATATGTAGGGATTACATATTGATACCATAATAATCTATCACTGAGAATAATCCGGCTAATATTACTGTTTACTGACAAATTCTGTACTGTTATACATAATCATTAGATTCTGTCCGGCTTGAATGTGATCTGAATCCAAAGAATTCATTTCCTTTATCGCCCGTATATAGTCAGGTATAGAGTCATAATCTTTGGTAATGTATGTCCCTGCAATATCCCATAATGTGTCACCGGGCTGAATCACAATGCTTTTATAGTATTTAAAATTAACAGGTTCCTCATTGTTGCTGTTGTGTGCTGAACTCAGCATGCTTCCGAACAGTGCACATGCACCAAAAACAATAAATACAGTAATAACTGATATAATAACGAGCCGGCGTAATTTCTGTTGTCGCTTATGGGCGGCTGCCTTTATATTGTTGCTTCTGCTTTCCATTATGTCACCCCCTGTGGTATTCTCCTATTTTACAAGTTTATTTGTCTAAGTAAATACGAACATTTGTTCTCTATGAGATAAATTATATTACACGAACACATGTTTGTCAATACTTTAAATACGGTTTTCGAACATATTTTCGTAACAAGTGTTTGCTTTTTTAATTCAAGTATGATAATATGATACCAGGGTTCCAAGGTCATGCGTTTCATGCTTGCATGAAAAAGCATGACCTTGGGGCCCATAAAACATGAGAAAGTAGCCCGAGCAGGGCGGATTTCGAATGTTTTTAGGATTGCGGGAGCACAAAGTGCGGAGCAATCCGTAGGTATCAGGGGGCAAAATACCTTTTGACCCCTACATTATAATATGTTTACAAGATTAATTTGTACGGATAGATAGAAATCGGGGAGGGAGTTATGTCGCAGGGCAAGATCAGCAAAAAGCAGTTGGAGATATTGGAATACATAAAGGCGCAGATACTGGGGAGAGGTTTTCCTCCTTCAGTACGTGAGATTTGTGAAGCAGTGGAGCTAAAGTCTACTTCTTCTGTGCACTCTCACCTTGAAACCCTGGAAAAGAATGGATATATAAGAAGAGACCCCACGAAACCGAGGGCGATAGAGATTTTGGATGATACATTCAATCTGACAAGGCGTGAAGTGGTAAATGTTCCACTCGTTGGGAGTGTTGCTGCAGGAGAGCCTTTGCTTGCCCAGGAGCATATTGAAAATTACTTTCCTATCCCAATGGAATTTATGCCCAATAATCAGACCTTTATGCTGAAAGTAAAGGGAGAAAGTATGATTAATGCGGGTATTCTTGAGGGGGATATGGTGCTGGTGGAGCAGGCTCAGACGGCTTCCAATGGAGACATGGTAGTTGCACTTATAGAGGATGGGGCTACTGTCAAGACATTTTACAAGGAGAAGGGGTATTATCGGCTTCAGCCGGAGAATGATGATATGGATCCGATTATTGTAAACGAGGTATCAATTCTCGGCAAGGTAATCGGTGTTTTCCGCTTTTTCTAGAGTAGAGAAAGCCTCAAGTTGTCTGCAATAAATGCTGCAATTCAAAAAAGCAGGAGAAAAAGAAACATGCTTTTAGAGTAATGCCTCTCTTCTCCTGCTCGTCTATAGAGTTTCAATGTTTACGTCTTTTCCATCCCGCCAAATTCTTTCCAGATCATAGAACAGCCTGTTTTCCTTATCAAAGATATGCACAATGACATCACCAAAGTCAAGCAGAACCCAATTTCCCGTACCATATCCTTCTCGTTGCCTTAACTGATACCCTGCCTTATGCAGACAATCTTCCACATTGTCTACAAGGGCTCTGACCTGATTGTCGTTGCTTCCATTTGCAATGATAAAGTAATCTGCAAGGACGGAAACTTGGGAAATATCAATGATTTTGATATCTTCACCCTTTTTCTCATTCAATGCATTGTAAGCAATATGTGCCATTTCCTTTGCTTTTTCCATAACACCCTCCTTGTAATTTATTTTTTTGTATAGTATTCATAAGTTTTTATTGTCATAGGATCAATATCTCTTCCCATTTTCTTCAGATAAGAAATTGTGGAACCTGCACTTAACGCGACAGCCTCCTCAATGTTGGAAAATGCAACGTATCTCACTTTGTCGAGAACAGGGATTGCTATCCTTCCCGGCTCTATATAATCGGCGATATATATGATTTTTTCCAGTAACGTCATATCTGGTTTACCGGTAGTATGATAAGTGATAGCATTTAAAACTTCTGAATCTTCTATACTATATTCATGCTCCGTAAGATATGTCCCGAGTTTTGCATGTATCAATGCAGGCATCTTTAATTCCGATTCTGTGAGAGGGATTTTGTATTCTCTGCATAATCTTTTCTGTTCTTTTATAGAATACTCCTTACCGCAGTCATGAAGAAGTCCCGCAAGCATAGCTTTCTCCATATTTCCTTTGTGACACATGGAAAGTGATGCAGCTGTGTACATGACACCGATTGTGTGCCTGTACCGCTCCGGCCTTAAATGCTTTTCTAATTTTCTCTGAATCCCTGTAATAATATCCTCTGTCATGAATGCCTCCTGCTTATCTACATATATAAATGATGTTCTTTGATATAATCGGCAACTGTGTCCGGGACCATATAATGAACTGTAAGCCCCATAGCTGCCCGCTTTCTTATTGTAGTAGAGGAAATTTCAAGCAGCGGTGCTCTCAAAAGCTCAATATCTGCGTTATACTTCTTTTTCAGATATGAAATCTGCTTCTTCATATCTCCTACATCTTTATCATCTCTCATTGCAGCAAGTATGGTACAAGTGGTAAACATGCCTTTAAAATACTTCCATTTTTCTATAGCAAAAAGAGAATCTGCCCCTAAGATGAAATAAAATTGATTTCCAGGGTACATCTTGTGAAAATCCAGCATTGTCTGGTAGGTATACGAATGAATCCCCTCCTTCGCTTCATGCAGAGAAAGCTTAAAATGAGGGGAACCGCTTATGGCGAGCTTAACCATCTCAATCCGGTGCTTCAAAGATGTGTCCATTTCTTCTGCATCTTTGTGTGGGGGATTACCGTTAGGAAGAAACCATATTTCATCGAGATTAAATTCTTCAAAAGCAAACTCACCCAAAAGCAGATGTCCTATATGAATTGGGTCAAATGTGCCTCCCATAATACCAATTTTCATAATACTTACCTACGGAAGTACGATTTTCTTCTTGTCGTCCTTCCCCTCTCTGTATAATACAATTTTTTTGCCGATCACCTGTACGACCTGTGAATGTGTTCTTTCCCCTATCATACTAGCCAGCTCCTTTGGGTTATCTCCACAGTTCTGCAGTACATTGATTTTAATCAATTCACGGGCATCCAGTGCCTCTGAGATGGCCTCGGTAAGTCCAGGTGTTATACTGGATTTACCAATTTGGAAGATAGGCTCCATTGTCATTGCAAGACTTTTTAAATATGCTCTCTGTTTTGTGGTCATTATTTTTTCTCCTGTTACTGTTATTTATAATAATCAAACTGTAATCCGTACATTTTAACTGTATCACCCTCCTGAATCCCGGCATTTTCTAATTTTTCCAAAATCCCCGCATCTTTGAGAAACTTCTGGAAAAATGCAAATCCCTTTTCCGAATCCAGATTAGTGTATCCCAACATTTTTTCTATCTTAGGACCTTCAACAATATACAAGTCGTTTTCCTTTTCTACTGTATACGGAAGATCCTCATAAATCAGCTCATCCTCCGGAAAGTATTCCTGTTCAAATATAACAGGTTTCTCACCTATATGCTGCAGTTGTTCACTTACATAATACAGAAGCTTTTGAATTCCCTGTCCGGACACACCCGAAATTGGAAATACCCGTATCCCCTTGGGCTCAAATTCAGCCTTTAGCCTGTCCACCGGGTCCTCATCACCGTCAAAAATTAAATCGATCTTGTTGGCTGCGATTACCTGAGGGCGCATAGCTATCTCAGGGTTATATGCCGTCAGTTCGGCATTGATCTTGTAGATATCATCTACGGGATCTCTCCCTTCAGTTCCTGCTGCATCCACAACATGAATCATCATTTTAGTACGCTCAATATGGCGCAGAAACTCATGCCCCAGTCCCACACCTTCTGATGCTCCCTCAATCAGCCCTGGGACATCGGCCATCACAAATCCATGGGTGCCTTCCAAATCAACCACCCCCAGATTTGGATTCAAGGTGGTAAAATGATAGTTAGCTATTTTGGGGTCAGCATTGGTTACCCTGGAAAGCAATGTGGACTTCCCTACATTCGGAAATCCAATCAATCCCACATCAGCGATGACCTTTAATTCTAGATTGACTTCAAGCTCCATGGAAGGCTGTCCCGGCTGCGCGTACTTGGGAACCTGCATGGTTGCAGTAGCGAAGTGCTGGTTTCCTAAACCACCCCGGCCTCCTTTTAAAATCACCTGTCTGCGGTTACTGCCAGACATATCGGCAACAACCTTGCCTGTCTTTTCCTCTTTTACCACAGTTCCCTCCGGAACTTTCAATACAAGATCTTTTCCGTCTTTTCCGTGGCATCGGCGCTTCCCGCCTTCTTCCCCGTCACCGGCAGCATATTTTCTTTTGTGCCGAAAATCTGCCAGTGTATTTAGCCCTCCGTCTACCTCAAAAATCAGATCGCCGCCTTTTCCGCCGTCTCCTCCGTCAGGCCCTCCGTTAGGTACGTACAGCTCCCGTCTGAAACTGCAGTGCCCATCTCCGCCTTTTCCGGACTTTATAAAAATTTTAGCTCTGTCTGCAAACATAATCTATATCCTTTTCTTATTACTATCTTTGTCACTTTTCAACTTTTTTATTATATCATACGAGTTTTGTTTTTACTATTAATAAATGAATAAAGAGTTTAGCTTGCCAGACTCTCGCGCTGAAGCACGGCCGCTTTATTCGTTCTCTATTATATAAAAGCCCCAGACCATTCATCAGGTCTGAGGCCGCTTATGCACTATTCAGCTACAGGATAGATAGAAACTTGCTTCTTATCTCTTCCTTTTCTTTCGTATCTGACAACACCGTCAACTAAAGCAAACAAAGTATCATCACCGCCGCGTTTTACATTCACACCCGGGTGAATTCTTGTCCCGCGCTGTCTGTAAAGGATATTTCCGGCTTTTACAAACTGTCCGTCAGCTCTCTTGGCACCTAATCTTTTTGATTCGGAGTCACGGCCGTTCTTAGAAGAACCAACTCCTTTTTTATGAGCAAAATATTGAAGGTTCAATTTCATCATGGTTATTACACCTCCTTAAAGATAATATCAATGTATGGTTCATAATCGCTGTCTTCTTCTATTTCCTGTAAACCAAGGATCATAGTATCTAACAGTAATTCGGCATCATGTGTAGGTCCTGCGCTCCCGGTAAAACGGAATTCAATCCGTCCCTGTGCATCGGAATCATCCGAAACAACAGACATCTCATCCGATGTATACTTTTCAAGTGCGTTGAGAGTATTAATGATGAGAGCTGATGCCGCGGCACATACGATGTCCATCCCTTCATCAGAGAATCCTGCGTGTCCCTTTACGTCAAAACCTATATATTCATGCCTGTCTGTCTTGTAAATGGTTACCTTAATCATCCCGGCACCGACTAAGCATTGATCTTGTCAATCTTCACTGCAGTATACTGTTGTCTGTGACCATTTTTCTTATGGTATCCAGTTTTTCTCTTATACTTATAAACAATTACTTTTTTTGCTTTTCCATTACCAACTACAGAAGCTGTAACTGTTGCACCATCGACTGTAGGATTACCAACGACAAGCTTGTCATTGTTCACTGCAAGTACCTGGTCAAATGTATAAGTCTCTCCAGCTTCTACACCAAGTTTTTCTACTTTAATGATATCGCCTTCGGCTACTTTGTACTGTTTACCACCTGTTGCTATAATTGCGTACATATGGCACCTCCTATTATCATTACTCGCCAATTACGGTGTCTGCCGGATGGCAAAACTTTAAAACCTCACTGTGCGGCATACTGGTGTAGTATAGCATATGTAGTCTTATAATGTCAATAGCTTGTTGTAACAATATTCTATAATGCTTTTGCGTGTTATGATGCCAATAAATTTATTCTGGTCATCTACGACAGGCACAAAATTCTGATTCATTGCCTTTTTTACAAGATCCTCCATATCTGCATCTGCTGCTACCACATCAAAACCTGCCTTGAGCGGAAAATCACGAATAAAAATCTTTTCAGCACTTTTCAAATTTAGATTTCTATGACTCTTAATTCCCCAAAGCAAATCTCCCTCCGTAACAGTTCCTACAAACTCGCCATCTTTGTTCAGCATAGGAATTGCAGCATATTTGTGATACTCCATTGTTTCAAGAACCTGACGAAGTGTAAAGTCATCATAAATATAGGCGACCTCACTTTTAGGTTTTAGAAAGAACAAAATGTTCATCTCGAACTTGCTCCCTTTCTTTTTATATTTGTGTTACTACAAATATTTCATACAATGCCTTTATGGCACTTCTGAAATCATCATGCCGGACTCCTACAATAATATTCAGCTCACTGGAGCCCTGGTCAATCATTTTTACATTAATATGAGCATGCGCCAGTGCAGAAAAAATTCTTCCTGCCGTGCCCCGGTTTGCCCTCATACCGCGGCCTACAATAGCAATCAGGGAAAGGTCAGACTCTAGCTCAACGTGATCCGGGTTGGCTGCACTATGGATCCCTGCAAGGACTTTCTGTTCTTTTTCTTCAAATTCATCTTTGTGAACGAAGATTGTCATTGTATCAATTCCGGAAGGCATATGTTCAATGGAAATATCATTATCCTCAAACACTTGCAGTACCTTGCGGCAAAATCCAATTTCAGAGTTCATCATAGCCTTTTCAATTGTGACTGCCACAAAGCCGTCCGTACCAGCAATTCCGGTAATTGTATATTTGGGCTTTCTGCATGTACTTTCCACGATCAAGGTACCTTCATCGTCCGGCGCGTTAGTGTTGCGGATATTAATCGGAATTCCTGCTTTTCTGACAGGGAAAATTGCGTCTTCATGAAGCACACTGGCTCCCATATACGAAAGCTCCCGCAGTTCCTTGTATGTGATAGTTTCGATTGATTTTGCATCTCTAACAATCCTGGGGTCTGCAATCAGAAAACCTGATACGTCGGTCCAGTTCTCATACACATCGGCAGAGATAGCCAATGCTACGAGAGAACCCGTGATGTCAGACCCCCCTCTGGAAAATGTGACAATTGTACCGTCCCTTTTTGCACCATAGAACCCTGGGATAACTGCAAATTCAGTCTTGTCCAGGCGGCGGGACAACAGTTTACCCGTAACAGTGTCATTCAAAGTTCCATCTTCGTCAAAACGGATCACTTCTGCTGCATCCACAAATTCAAATCCGAGATATGCAGACATGATGATTCCATTTAAATATTCCCCTCTGGAGGCTGCATAATCCCTTCCCGCCTCTTTAATGAAGTTCTCGCGTATAATTTTAAATTCTTCGTTCAGAGAAATAGTAAGACCAAGTCCCTCTATAATTTCATTGTATCTGTCCTGAATTGCAGAAAGAATGTCCTGAAAATCTTTCTTTCCCATTGCGGCATCATAACAATTATACAACATATCTGTCACTTTTGTATCCCTTGAAAATCTTTTTCCGGGAGCAGATGGCACAACATATCTTCTGGATTCCTCAGAGCGGATAATTTCGCCGGCCTTCTGGAACTGATCGGCACTTGCCAGAGAACTTCCACCAAATTTCACTACTTTTTTCATTGCATTTTCCTCCAAATATACAGACAAAAGAACATCTTTGCAAGATTTCTGCGTTCTTGGTTCATTATTATAACGCAGTCACTCTCTCTTGTAAATCTCTTATTTTACATTTTTCTGCATATTTTGCAACAGTTCAGCCATATGAATTTTTGACAGCATAAGCAGAAGAAAGCTTGCTCTCGTATGCATATGCTGTCGAAAATTCATATGGCGCTCTGCCACAGTGAGATGAAGCGCAGCGGAATCGAGCTGATGGCTGAACTGTTACTATATTTCAATAGGATATCCTGCATATTTTCTTATTTATTATCAAAAAAGTTGTCTTTTATGAAGACTTATACAATTATATCTGCATATTGTGCATTTGCTGCCTTTTTCAAATCTTGGGGAGAAAGTTTCAACTGCATTCCAAGTTTTCCACCACTGACATAAATATAATCAAGGTTTTCCACAGTTTCGTCTATGACGGTGGAAAAAGCCTTCTTCATTCCTATAGCTGTACATCCTCCCCGTATATAACCGGTCACCGCGGTAATTTCTTTTACTGGAAGCATATCCAGAGATTTTTCTCCCACCACTTTGGCCGCCTTTTTCAGATGAAGTTCTGCTTCAATGGGAATGACAAATACATAATGCTCTCCGCTCTTTCCGGTAGTCACCAGTGTCTTGTACACCCTGTCGTGGGGAAGATTCATTTTATCAGCGATTGTAATGCCGTCAATAAACTCATCACATTCATACGTTTGATATTCATAGGGAATTTTATGCTTTTCCAGAATACGCATGGCATTTGTTTTCAGTTCTTTCTTACTCATAATATCAATTCCTCCATAAAGCAAATCATTTTGTGAATAACATTTTGTTTTTAGCATTCTTCTGTGGATAACTTTCAAAAAAGCGCCATATCTTTCCTCTTAACGTGGCCGCCACGCCAGATTGTATACAAGAATTCAATCTATTTACAGGCCAATTCGCGTGAGCGCAACAAAAATCCTCTAGTCCAAATTTTATGTATAATTGTATACAATCCAAAAAATGAAAATAAACAAGCCTGTATAAAAGGCCTAAAAATTTGCTGCAGTTTGGCTGGCTGTTCAATTTTGTAAAACATAACTACTCTTTAATACTTTCATGGAGAGGCCTGCGGACCTTTTTTCGTGTTACCTCTACAAGCTGTAACTCTGTCATATCTACCAAGGTTGTTTGAATGGGATCCTGTGATAAATGATGGCGGAAATCTTTCAGCAGCTCATGGGTTGCAGCTGCATCGTCCAGATTAATAAAATCTACAATAATGATACCTGAGAGATTTCTGAGTCGTATTTGCTTTGCCACTTCCTGTGCCGCTTCCAGGTTAATTTTTAAATAAGTCTCCAAGGGGGCTCTTTTAGCAACAAATTTTCCCGAATTCACATCTATGACTGTCAGTGCCTCTGTATATTGAATCACCAGATAGGCACCGTTTTTAAGCCATACACGCTGTCCCAGGGCACGGTCCAGCACAGTATGGGTACTATATAGTTTCGACAGGGAAAGCTGACTACTGTCATACCTTCTGAGATTAACTAAATATTCCGGCTGTTCTTTTTCATAGTATTCCCTGACCTGGCCGTAGAGTTTATCTCCTTCAACTATAATCTCTGTCAGTCCCTCCGTGTAGACGTTCTTTAAATATGATATATAGGCAGGAGGCTCCTGAGATAAACAGGAAAAACATGTCCTTGTCCGGGCAATTTTTTTTATTTCATAGTACTTACTTTCCAGCTCTCTGATTTCCTCAAGGATATCAGAAAAGGGCGCATCCTTGGCATTGGTACGGATAATAATCCCATACTCTTCATTTTTTAGGGGCTGAAGCTGTTCTTTCAGCAGTGTTCTTAAATGTTTCGGCAATTTGCCGGAGGTTCCGATTCTTGTATTTCCGGAAGTCAAAATAGCATAACGCCCGTGAAAATTCAGATTACTGCTGACTGTTGGGGCTTTTGTCTTCACAGCTTCTTTGCTGATCTGAACAACTAGCTCATCACCGACACAAAGTGCCTTTTTTCCACTTTTGTGAGTAAATATGGCTCTGTCGGCCTGGCTCATATCATAATAACATTCCACTTTGTTTCCAATCTCAATAAAAGCAGCTCCTATATTGGACACAATATTTTTCACTTTACCTACATAAATATTCCCCAGGGTTTGTACGGGTTCTCCTCTGTTGCTTTCAGGAGTGCAGTGTATCTCAACAATTTCATCATCTTCCAGCAGGAACATCCATATTTTATTTTCTTCCTTCATCATAAGAATTTTTCTTGAAATCATACTGTGTCTTTCTCCATTTCCCACCCCATATCTTCCAGTGACTTCAGTTCTCTCTCAATGCCTTGTCCCACATCTGCATACATTTCCAACCGGTGATGATGAAAATCTACGGATTTCCATTCAACGCTTAAAAACCGGCAGAAAGCTTCCATAACAAGCTCAGGCTTGAGATTCTGGACACTTCCTGCGGCAAGCTGCATATAGATGCCGGATTTGGAAGGTTCAAATTTATAAATCATAGGTCTGATATCCACCTCATTTACACTACGCTTTGTCTGCTTTTCTATGCGGATTTCCGGCTGCTTTAAAAATACAGACGTTTTTTCCCTCCAATTCTCCGGCAGAGAGCCTCTTTTCAAAGTTGTAAGGTAATCAGCGGCCGCCACAATTGCCATACCTGTCAGCTTCTTTTCCTCTGGAATCTGTCGGAAACTTATAATCTCCATGCCCTCCACCATAACTTTGTTGAGACGTTTTACGGCCTCCTTGCCGGAGACAGCTTCTTTCAATTCAATATCGAAATATTCACCATCGCTGGAAAGGCCTATCCCCAAAGGGCTTGCAAAGGACATAATCATATGGGGGCTGTACCCGCCCGTAAAGGCAATGGGGATCCCGGCCCGTCTCATGGCCTTCTGAAAGAAACGCATCACATCCAGATGTCCAATAAATCTTAAGGCTCCGTATTTCCTGAATTTAATTCGCGCCTTCATAACAGACACCTCCTCCAAATTGTGCCGCACCACAGCCGGAACATCCCCTCCTGCAATTGGGCGTAATTCTGCCGTGCTTTGCTCTCTCCCACTCTTTCTTAAGGAAATTCCTACTTACACCAATGTCAATAAAATCCCAGGGAAATAACTCATCCAGGTCTCTCTTACGGGTTGTATAAAATCCAATGTCGGTTTTCGTATTGCAAAATGCTTCTATCCATTTTTCATTGGAGAATGTCTCTGTCCATGAATCATAAAGGCATCCCAGTCTGTAGGCCTCCTCAATGACTTTTCCCACACGTCTGTCCCCACGGGCAAACACACCCTCCAGCACAGTGACATCTGCGTCATGCCAGTTATATTTCAGGCTTTTTTTATTTAACTGCTCCTGGAATGCATGCTTTACCACATAGGCCCGTCGAATGTACTCCTCATTGCTGCACATTGACGCCCACTGGAATGGTGTAAAAGGCTTGGGCACGAAAAAGGAAGAGCTTGCGGTAATCTGGCATTTCCCATGTCGCTCCTCTTTTGGTATTTCATAATACTTTCTGGCGATTTTGTCGGAAAGCACCGCAATTCCCTTCATGTCCTCATCCGCCTCCGTAGGAAGTCCCAGCATGAAATATAATTTTACTTTAGACCAGCCGCCTTCAAAAGCCTGTCCGGCCCCCTCTAGAATACTTTCCTCTGTCAGTCCTTTGTTGATGACGTCCCGAAGCCTCTGAGAACCTGCCTCCGGGGCAAATGTAAGACTGCTTTTTTTAATATCCTGCACCTTACTCATTACATCCAGTGAGAAGGCGTCAATGCGCAGTGAAGGCAAAGAGATATTTATCCCTTCGCCCTGGAATTCTTCTATCAGAAAATTTACCAACTCCTTCAGCTCAGAGTAATCGCTGGAACTTAAGGAACTCAGAGAAATCTCCTCGTGCCCGGTATTCTTCAGCATGGTGCGGGCATATTCCTTTAAGGTTTCCACATCCCGCTCTCTGGTAGGGCGGTACAGCATACCAGCCTGACAGAATCTGCATCCCCGGATACAGCCCCTCTGTATTTCAAGCACTACCCTGTCCTGTGTTGCCTTGATGAAAGGCACAATAGGAGCCATGGGGTAGGAGGCATTCGTGACATCCATGAAAACCTGCTTTTTAATTTTTGTGGGTATCCCCGGTATTCTGGGCACAAAAGACTTTAGCGTCCCGTCTTTATGGTAGGAAGCTTCATAAAGCCCGGGAGCGTAAATTCCCTCTATACAGGCTGCCCTCTGCAAAAACTCTTCACGGCTTGTCCCTTCAGCGCGGCAGGTCTTATATAAATCCAGCAGCTCGTCATATACAGTTTCGCCTTCGCCAATATAAAACAAATCAAAAAATTCTGCCAGCGGTTCCGGATTGTAGGTACAGGGGCCGCCTCCGATCACAATCGGGTACTCCCAGGTACGGTCCTCACTGTGAATCGGAATCTGGCTTAAGTCTAATATTTGTAAAATATTGGTGTAGCACATTTCATACTGAATTGTAATTCCCAGAAAATCAAACTGTTTTACAGGATCCTGGGACTCCAGCGCAAACAGCGGGATATTCTCTTCACGCAAGATTTTATCCAGATCAATCCAGGGTGAATATACTCTCTCACACCACACATCCTCACGTTGATTGAGCATATTGTATAAAATCTGAATCCCCAGATGGGACATTCCGATTTCATATACGTCTGGAAAACACATGGCAAACCGTATATCAACCTTAGATGAATCCTTATTTACCGAATTCACCTCATTGCCGATATAACGCGCCGGTTTCTCAACTTTTAATAATATATCATCATTTAACGCTAATTTACGCATGTTGTAGCCTTTTTCTTTCTTTAATATTCTTAGTAAATCATACTCAAGTCTAATGCTATTATTACTATTTTATTTTTTGGTATAATTCTGCCATTATTCTCCTATTGTTCATATAGGCAAAGAACTAAATAACAGTAAAAGTATAACATAAAATCGGTTCTTGTGCCATATATGAAAAATTAATAAGTTCATCCTGTATGAAAAATTAATAAGTTCATCCTGTTACTATCCGGAGTATGTAAGGTAGGGGGAGAAAAAGCAATGGACATTGCTGGTACTGTAACCACTCGGTGCAAAGTAATGAAAGCGCAAAAGCTTTCTCTCTTCAATCGCATCTTGAATTAGCTCAATCTTTGGGGCCAGAGCCGTCAGATAAAAAAAGAGCTGCAGATTTGAAGTTTATTGACACTACTGGGTTGTATGAGTATAATAAATAACATATGTTGCGTAACGAAAGTTTTCCAAATGGAGGAAAATGCTACTGCTATTGCGGAGGTACTGCAAAATGATTATAGAACGTTTTTATCAAAATCAAGGTGCCAGCCTGAAATACTATGAAATTGAAAATAGCTCGCCGCCTCTACTTCTCATTCACGCCCAAGGCGTTGACGGAAAGAGCTTTGCAAATGTATGGGAGCAGCTTTCCGAAAGATATCATGTGTATTCCGTGGACTGCTATGGTCATGGTGGCAGTCTACACGACGCAGGCAAATATAATGTGGAGGATATAGGCAACGCTGTGATCCGCTTCATTGAAGATGTCATAAAAGAAAAGGTTTATCTTCTCGGACATTCTTCCGGTGGTCTGATCACCGCCTATATTGCTGCAAAGACTGATCTGTGCAGATATTTGGTTTTGGAAGATTCACCGTTCTTTTCCTCACAGGGAGAACGCCGCAAGAGTAGCTTTAATTACATAGACTTGTCTACAGTTTGCCACCGCTTTATCAAACAGACGGAAAATAAGGATTTTGTGTTGTATTATTTCAGCAATCAATATGCGTGGAATTTTTTTCCCGAAAAATCACGGGAGAAGATAAAGCATAGCATGATAAAAATGGCCGCTAAATATAGAGCGAAGCACCCGGACAGAGATTTGAAAGTTCCATTCTGGCCGAAAGCCGCACTCAGCGGCTTTCAGGGCATGGACCATTACGATCCGCTATTTGGAGAGACTTTCTACAATGACAGTTTCCATTGCGGCATAGCACATGAGGACATCTTACGGAATATAAAATGCCAAACACTGTTTATGAAAGCGCAGACCAATATCAATGAGGACGGAATTTTAATGGCGGCACTTAGCGAGGAAGATTTGAAAAAGGTTACGGAGCTGATTGCCGATTGCCGCGTTGTACACTTTGACTGCGGGCATGGCATCCACATAGAAAAACCGAAAGAGTTTATAGCTTGTTTGGTATCACACTAGTTAAACCTATCCTAGAGGGGGCAAAATACCTTTTGACCCCTACATCTTATCATGTAATTAATTTTTTAAAAGGTTCTTCACCCGGAGATGAAGAACCTTTTAAAGATTTTTCCACACCGCCTGGATATCTTTTAACTCCAGCTGGTGTTCTATCTGATTCACTATCTTTTCACTGTTTACATTTGCCACATCAATTTTTCCATAATCTATCCATATATAGCACACAAAGCACAGAACAGCCAGAATCAGCCGAAAGTAGAAACTGTTTTTGGGCCTTCTTTCTTCATCATCCCCGTATAAGTCGTGATAAATATGTCCATACCGGGGATGTACTGCAGGTATGCCAACGTCTTCATTATAAAGTTTTCTTGTCTGTCGGAGAAGTTCCCTGCGCCGTTCTTCTGATTCATTCATAAGATATGTACCTCTGCTATATCAATCTACCCTATCTTATGTCCACAGAGAAGTTGTTAGAACTTCTTGTCTGCAATTTGTTGTAACTGTAAGGAAGTTCTTCGCTAAGCTCGAAAATACCTTGCTAATCTCAAAGAACGACCTACGTGCTAAGCTCGTGAAAGACCTCGCTAATCGTTATTGCTGTAAGGAAGTTCTTTTCGCTAAGCTCGAAAACACCTCGCTAATCTCAAAGAACGACCTACGTGCTAAGCTCGTGAAAGACCTCGCTAATCGTTATCGCTGTAAGGAAGTTCTTTTCGCTAAGCTCGAAAACACCTCGCTAATCTCAAAGAACGACCTACGTGCTAAGCTCGTAAAAGACCTCGCTAATCACTATCGGTCTGCCAGTTCATTTGTGATGTCTTCCCAGGTAATTCCTTTTTCAACCATCAATACCATGGCATGATACAGAAAATCTGACATCTCGTATTTAACTTCTTCTGGATTAGAATTTTTGGCAGCTATGATGATTTCCGCTGCTTCCTCTCCTACCTTTTTCAGAATTTTATCAATTCCTTTGTCAAACAGGTAATTGGTATAGGAGCCTTCCTTCGGATTTTGCTTTCTGTCTGCAATTGTGGCATAGACAGATTCAAACACCTGAAGGGGATTCTTTACATCATATTCGCTGCCTACAACAGGCTGGAAGAAACAACTATGGCTTCCTGTATGACAGGCGGCGCCTATCTGCTCTACTTTTGCAAGGAGTGTGTCATTATCGCAGTCCATGGTCAGGGTCTTTACATACTGGAAATGGCCGGAAGTGGCGCCCTTTACCCACTGCTCTTTTCTGCTTCTGCTATAGTAAGTCATTTTCCCCGATTTCACGGTGTGGTCAAAAGCTTCCTCATCCATATACGCCAGCATCAAAACTTCATTCGTCTTATAGTCCTGCACAATTACAGGCAAAAGACCATCTGAATTTAATTTGAACTCTGAAAAATCTACCATACTTTCAAAAGAAGTCATATGGATGCCCTCTGCCAGACAAATATCTTTAAATGCGTGATAATCTATGTCCTTCTGGCTGATAAAGAGTCCTGAAACACCTTTTATGCCCTCATTTTTTAATATTTTCAATATTTCGTCCTGCTCCATGGTGTCGGTCACTACAACACAGGGAACCTGAGTCACATTCATAACAGAATTCAGATCCAGCCTGTGCATGAATATAATTTCGGAGCCACACTCTTCTATGAGATGCTGTTGTTTGAACAGGGCATCAAAATCATTTAGCGACACAGCAATCCGTTCTTTGCCAAACCGCTTGGAAACCTCTTCAATCAGGTCAATAGACTCAGGCTTTGAAAAGTTTAGCATAGCCCTTCTTGCGCCTGCATACAGAAATTTCTTTACATCTTCCTGCCTGCTGATATTCCCGCCGGCAATCATGGGGATACTGATGACACGATTGATTCTTTTTATCAAGTCAAAGGCCTGCTCATGCTCCTCATCGGAATCGGACAAATCAAAGACAATCAGCTCGTCTGCGCCCATATCTCCGTAGTGTTTTGCAAGTGATATAACATTGTCTGCAATCACTTCTTTATCGTCGAACCACCGGACTGCTTTTCCTTTATCGATGAAAATGCAGGGGGTTAATCTTTTATAGCTCATTTGTGTTCTGCCACTCGAAATATGGACAAATATACCCATATCGAGAATTTTACTGCTTCAACCTATATGCTTTCACTCTGATTAATCAGACACTACTCACAA
>NZ_SLZZ01000002.1 GCF_004346165.1 Muricomes intestini
CACATTCTTTCAGGTTTGCAAGTATTTCCGCTTGACTCGTTGCCCGCGGAAATAAATTGATTTGTAAGTGTGAGGGCTGTATAATAAAAATATCTATTTGCCGGGAATTGAAAAGAAAGGAACCTACAGGTTTTCGAGCCTGGCGCCAAATAGTTACAATAACTTTTAGAAAGCAGGTGTCCTTATGTGGGCTTATCATGAAGTTTTTTACCAAATATATCCTATAGGATTCTGTGGCGCACCGCTGCACAATGATGGGAAGACAGTTTCCAGAATCCGCAGGCTTGACAGTTGGAGCGCATATTTACAGGATCTTGGCATAGGCTCCATACTACTGAATCCCATTTTTGAATCAGACAGCCATGGGTATGACACCCGGGATTTCAAAAAGGTCGACTGCCGTCTCGGCACAAACGAGGATTTCAAATTTGTTTGTGAATCCCTCCACTCCCATCATGTAAAAATCATGCTGGACGGTGTATTTAATCATGTAGGCCGCGGTTTCTGGGCATTCCGGGATGTGCAGGAGAAAAAGCAGGCCTCCTCTTACAAAGATTGGTTCCATATCAATTTTGACGGAGACAGTGGATATCAGGATTGTTTCTGGTACGAAGGCTGGGAGGGACATTTTGAGCTTGTCAGGCTGAATCTACAGAATCCGGCCGTTGTTGATTATCTGCTGGAATGTGCCCGGTTCTGGATCAAGGAATTTGATATTGACGGGCTGCGGCTGGATGTTGCCTACAGCTTGGAGCATAATTTTATGAGGAAACTGCGCAGCTTTTGTGAGAACGTCAAACCAGGCTTTGCATTGATTGGAGAAGTCCTTTTTGGGGACTACAATCTCATTGTCAATGAAGAAATGCTTCACAGCTGTACAAATTATGAATGTTACAAAGGTATATTTTCCAGTTTCAACAGTATGAACATGTTCGAAATTGCATACTCTCTAAACCGTCAATACGGCCCTGAGGATTGGTGTCTTTACCGCGGCAAACACCTTATGAGTTTTGTGGACAACCATGACGTCACCAGAATTGCCAGCATACTCTTCAACAAAGCACACCTGCCCCTCGCCTATGGCATCCTCTTTGGAATGCCTGGGATCCCATGCATCTACTATGGCAGTGAATGGGGGGCAGAAGGCGTGAAAGCACCAGATAATGACTACGCCCTCCGTCCCGCCTTTGATGAACCACACCCCAATGAACTGACAGACTTCATCCGGACTTTAATCGCAATTCGGCGCAAAAGTGATGCACTCTGCAGCGGAGGATACCGCAATGTCGTCATCACAAACCAACAGCTCATATTTGAGAGAAGGACAGAAAATGAGAAGATTTTTGTTGCTGTCAATGCTTCCGAATCCCAATATACTGCCTGCAGCAAAGAACTCCGGGGAAACTATACCGAATTACTCATAAATAAAGAAGGCACACTGAGCGGTTCGCTCGACATGCCTCCTTACAGTGTACAGTTTCTATTAAATTTGTAAACAATTCAGAGAACGGTGCTCAAAAGGGTCAGACCCCTTTGAGTACAACCTTGCGGAAACTTTTTTTACCCTTTTTCACTACAAGTCCGCTTTCGGTAAATGCCTCGCTGGTAAAGACTTCGTGAATGTCTGGGATTTTTTCTCCGTCCGCGGAAACCCCGCCTTGCTCTACTGCACGCCTGGCCTCTGACTTGGAGGATACAAGACCGCTCTTTAAAAGAAGTGTCAAAATATCAATTGCGTCATCTGTCAGATCTTCCTTGCTCAGTTCGGCTGTGGGCATATCGGCTGCATTGCCTTGGCTGAACAGTGCTCTGGAGCTTTCCTGTGCCTTGTTGGCTTCTTCTTCGCTGTGAACCATTTTGGTCAGCTCGTATGCCAGGATTTCTTTTGCCCTATTTAACTGGCTTCCTTCCCAGGAATCCATAGCATCAATTTCTTCCAGCGGCAGGAATGTGAGCATACGGATGCATTTTAACACATCTGCATCTGCAATATTTCTCCAATACTGATAGAACTCAAAAGGTGATGTTTTGTCCGGATCAAGCCATACTGCACCCGATTGAGTCTTTCCCATCTTTTTTCCTTCAGAGTTTAGCAGCAGGGTAATCGTCATGGCGCTTGCATCTTCCCCAAGCTTTCTGCGGATCAGCTCAGTTCCTGCCAGCATGTTCCCCCACTGATCATCACCGCCGAACTGCAGATTACAGCCATATCTCTGGTACAATGCAAAGAAATCATACGCCTGCATAATCATGTAGTTGAATTCCAGGAAAGTCAGTCCTTTCTCCATTCTCTGCTTGTAGCATTCCGCCGCAAGCATACGGTTTACACTAAAATGCGGGCCGATCTCCCGGAGCACCTCGATATAATTCAAATCCATAAGCCAGTCGGCATTATTCACCATGAGTGCCTTTCCCTCGGAAAAATCTATAAATTTACTCATTTGCTCTTTAAATCTGTCGCAGTTATGCTGAATAGTCTCAGGGGTCATCATCTGCCTCATGTCTGAGCGGCCGGAAGGATCACCGATCATACCCGTGCCGCCGCCCAGCAGCGCTATCGGCTTATTTCCCGCCATCTGCAGACGCTTCATCAGACAAAGTGCCATAAAGTGCCCCACATGAAGGCTGTCCGCTGTAGGGTCAAAGCCAATGTAAAATGTAGCCTTTCCATTGTTAATCAAATTCTTGATCAAGTCTTCATCCGTTACCTGGGCAACCAGTCCTCTTGCCTTTAATTCCTCGTATACTGTCATCTTCTCTCCCTTTCTTTCACTTAAATGTTATACAAAAGAGCCCTTCATCCAAAAGGACGAGGGCTCATAAAACTCGTGGTACCACCTTTATTCACAGATAACTCGCATTATCTGTCTCAATGAGTATATCCAGCTTACAGAAACATATACTAAATCCTTCCGCTTAATCACTCAGTACAATAACGTGTACCATTCCGCCACAGCCTACTTGCAAATTCATCTAGTGTACATACATATCAAAAATGAATCCACGTTGGGTGTGAAGCTCCGAGATGTATTCATAACCGATTGTATCATGCGCCTCTCATCCGCCGGCAGCTTTCTGTTTTCCCCAATTTGGTCACTACTTGTTCTCTTCATTGCCTTTTCATATCTGTTGCAATCTTATCCTATCTCGAAATATTTGTCAAGGTCTAAAAAGCTCAATTTTCTTGAGGTTGTTTATAATCAGTCCGCCTGCTATTCCAATCACTGCACCTGTAACCAGACCGGAAATAATTAAGAAGGGAAGATAATATATGAGGACACCACTGTTCACTACCCACATAGCGATCAGAATCTGTCCTGCATTGTGGCTGATGGCACCCAGAATACTTACCCCCGTCACGGAAAACTTGTTCCACCTCTTTGCGATTGTCATAATCAGCCAGCTGAGCAGTCCGCCCCCAAAGCTGAATATCATGGTGGACAGGTTTCCGAACGTAAAACCCACCAAAACAATTCTGATCATGGACATCACAAAGGCCTGCTTTGGTCCCATCAAAAACAATGCAGTGACTACGACCAGATTTGCAAGCCCAATCTTAATTCCCGGAATTGGTACAGGAATTGGTATAATGCTTTCTATATAACTTAAAATGAATGCCAGTGCAATCAGCATTCCGTACATTGCCACATTTCTGGTTTTCATAAGTGCTCCTTACTGGTGTACTGTCTAATTTGCCATTATATCTATATCTCCTTCTTCCCCGCCGCGAATCTCCACTGTCACTTTATGGGGCAGACACACAATTGATTCATGGTTGTAATGAATGGCTTTGTGGTTCACACAAATCTGATCCCGGCAGTTTGCCTCTGTCATCGTCACCTCACCGCCCTTGACTTCCACCACATTGTAATTACCCTGCTTGTCTCCAAGAGTCAGAGTCGCATCCTTGTCAAGGGGCATAGTTTTATACACTTCTCCATCCACAGTCACCACGACCTCTGCACCCTCTTTTTTGGTAAATGTTATAAGGAGCACTGCCGCAAGAGCAACAATAAGCACAGTTCCTGCCAAAATCAAGTCATTCTTTTTTATCATAAGCCACACCACTTTTCAAAGCCGCTGCTGTATTTCATTGTACTATCTGGAAATACCCACAGTGCTTCGACACCTTTTAGTCCTTCTACCATCTTGCTTCCTTCTTCATAGGGCATATTAAATACCGCTGTGGAAAGGGCATCTGCCATCCCTGAATCTTTACACACAATGGAAATAGAGAGGAAATATTTTGCCGGCATCAATGTTTCCGGATCAATAATATGATGATAGTGTTTACCGTCCACCACATAGTATCTCTCATAGACACCACTGGTTACAAGGGAATACCCTGACAGGTGCAGATCATAAATTGACTTCCTATCGCTGGATGTATCTGGATTTTGGATCCCCACAGTCCAGGGAACCCGCTTCCCCTTTTCATCATATTTCTCCCCGAAGGTCCTTACATTGCCGCCTACAGATATCATACCGTTTTTCATTCCCTCTTTCTGTATGAACCGGGAAACCTGCTCCACTGCATAGCCTTTTGCTATCGCCCCCACATCCAGACTCATTGACCCATCCTGTAAATAAACAGTAGATGCATTTTTGTCTATAATCATATCCTCAATGTTGGTATGTTCATTTTGTTTTTTTAGCTCCTCATAATCCGGGAGAGTTGCCCGGCCGGGATTATTTAACCCCGCCTCACGGTGATCATGCCACAAAGAAAGGACCGCTCCAAAAGCAACGTTTACTTTTCCGTCCGTCTTTTCATACATTTCTTCTGAAAAAGAAAGGAGATCTATAATTTTCTTGTCAACCTTTACAGGCTTGATTCCGGCATTGTCATTAATTGTTTTAATGTTATTAATACCATCATAATCATTGTAAATGTCAAAAAGCTCATTATATACTTTCAACTCATCATAAACCTTCTGACTATATTTTGTAAAGTCATCCTCGCTTTTTGCGTAACCGACCACTACACTGGCTGTGTCGAAAAGCTCCAGAAAGCTTGCCTCATATCTCTTTTCACCCGGTCCCGAGCAGGACAACAGCATTGATACTGTCAAAACCCCCGCCAGAAATGCCGCTGTTCTTCTTCCCATCTTCATGCTTTATCTACCTCTAAAATCAGTCCAAATACATATTACACAAAACAGGATGCATTCAGTCTCACAGGCGGCGGCCAAAAGGACACGCCTGCATGTCCGCCTGGTATGCTGCCTTCGTGAGAATAATGCATCCCCCGGAAATCATTTTTTCTTAATTATTATTTTGCGTTCTCTGCCGCTTTTTCAACTACAGATATAAATGGTGACACATGCACAGTTACAGAAGAAATCAAATCTTCGTCTGAAGCAAGGCCTTCGTCATTCACTGCGATTCCGCCGACTTCTGATGCTGTTTTTCCTTTTGCATACTCAGCAAATGCGTCTGCCTGCTCAAACCATTCTTTGCCGATAGAAGAAGCTTTTTTCATGCCATAGTCATTGCCCAGCTCTTGCTTTGCTTTAACCTCTGCCTTCAAATCAGAAGTAATAGCCCCCTTTGTATCAAAGTTCACATCTCCCTGTGATGCATCAATATAACAGCTTGTGATTTTGCCATCTGCATCAGTTGTTATAGCAGAATACATAGAATATGCCTCTGCAAGTCCCTCTTCATCAGCTGTTGCATCTTTAGAATTTGCTATTTGAGTAGTAACGCCCAGGCCCAGTTTGTCGGAGCTGCCTGCACCCAAAGCTTTTGCATTTGCCGCCGCTTTCTCAATGCCGGAGACAAAGTCTCCTACATGGATAGTTACAGAGGATGTGAGATCCTCATCTGTAGGCACTCCCTCTTCGCTTACTGCAATGCCTTTCACCTCATCTACTGTTTTTCCTACCGCATATTCAGCAAATGCGTCTGCCTGCTCATTCCACTCTTTTTTAATGGAAGAAGCTTTACCTAAACCATAGTCAGCTCCCAGTTCCTGTTTGGATTTAAATTCAGCTGCTGTATCAGATACAAGCTTGCCCTCTTTTGAAAAGCTGATCTGTGTCTGAGCTGCATCAATTTTGCAGTCCAGAATCTTGCCATCGGCATCGACAAGTACAGCCACTACTGTAGAGTCTGTCTGTGCCAGCCCGTCTTCTTCACTTGCCGGTGTTGATTTTGCAAGTGATGTGATTACAGAAAGCCCGGTCTTTGCACCTCCCTCATCTGTAGTTTCCTCCTTGGTGTCCTGCGTCTTTTTGTCCTCTGTCTTTGCGGTTTCTGTCTTATTTCCTCCACAAGCAGTAAGTGCTCCTGCAGCCAGAGTCACGCAAAGTAATAATGCTGCTGTTTTTTTCATATTGTACCTCCATTTTGCGCCGCCATTGCGGCTATTTGTGTAACTTCTATTTCAATCCGGTTCCCCGGATGAAAACAATGTTGTTATAGGATCCTGTCAAGAATCACTGACAAAAAAATTGCCAGGATGTTCCCACCCATAATTAAAATAAAATTGATAATACTGATATTAAATGTTGTACTTTTTTCCTGCTTCTTCCAGAAAATGCGGATATTCTTCTGCACCGGTATGATCGTAAAAATTGAAAGAAGCGATAACGGGGACAGAATTTTGAATATTACCATCAAAATCGTGGCAAGGTAAGCCATATAGTAAAGTCCTGCAAACAAAGGAAGGGCTTTCTTTCCAATATAATACGGAAGTGTATGCCGCCTCACCGCCACATCCTTTTTTACGTCACAGATGTTATTTGCAAGCATAATATTCGCTGTCACTGCAAACGGTATCACAGCAAAAAGCAGTAATGTGAGAACTGGGACAACCTGCACCGACAAAGATACTGTTTCCCAGTTCAGTCTGTAGGTCAAAAAAGTTCCTTTTGGGGTATTGATATACATTAATATAAACGGAATCATGACCCCGTAAAAGAAACCGGATATTACTTCTCCCAGGGGCATCCTGGAAATCGGCAGAGGACCGTATGTGTAAAACACCCCAAAGAGAAAACATATTCCGCCGGCAGCCAGAACTACCAGATCTGTAAGGTAAGCAAGGTATAGTCCCAATCCGCCGCTGATTCCAAACAGAGCGTAAATAATTAGAAGTGCCTGTCTTCTTCCAAAAGCAAGAATCTGATCATTATCTTTCGTGTCAATATAATTATTGATTGCAGTAGTTGTCAGGTCAAAAAGAAACATCCCCGCAAAAAAAATGAGTGTCTTTCCCCATTGCATTTCCTGCCTTTGATATAAAAGGAATCCTATAGTCAGGAGAAATGTCAATGTACTTGTAATCTTTGTCTTAATCTCTATATAATTAAAAAACTTTGCAAACATTTCTTTCGCTCTCCCTCTACAGCTCCACCTTCATCCCTGTTGCTTTTTTCACAATCGCAGTAATTTTTCTGCGTTTTTCTTCTGTGGTATCCAGTCTGCTGATACAGCGCTCCGCTTTTTTGTAGTACCGCCCGATCATCTGCTTCGTGAAATTTAACCCCCCGGATTTTTCCACCGCCCGGTTGATATCCGCTCTGCCAATGCATCCCTCGGCCGCCTTCTTTTTAAAATCAGGCAGTTGTCCTAGTGCATAAATCACAGGAAGAGTAATCACACCCTGCTCGTAATCCGACTGCACCGGTTTTTTTGCCTGTTCTACCGTTTCATCAAAATCAAGGCAGTCATCCTGCATCTGAAAAATTAAACCAGCATAATTTCCAATCTTTCGGTACTTCTTAATCTCCTCTGCCGGATAACCGCCCATAATAGCACCTGCCAGAAATGAAGCCTCAAAAAGCGCCGCTGTCTTTCCCGATATAATCTTAATATATTCAAAAACCGTCAGATTCAAGTTATCGTTGTTTATATGCTGCAGCAACTCCCCAAGACAGAGCCTGCTGATATAATTCGGCAGGTTCATATCTTCATAATCTTCGTAGTCCTTCCGGTTGGGAATCGCAGCAGTCATTTTCAGCGCAAGACTCAACAGGTAGTCCCCACAGATAACTGCTGTACGCTTCCCGTATTTTTTCTGAAGTGTTTCTTTTCCCCTTCTCAAATCCGCATCGTCGATGACATCATCATGGACAAGAGATGCCAGATGAATGATTTCAATCGCAGCCGCGGCATGCACCGCACTGGGATTAATCTTTCCTTCCTCATCCTGTGCACAGGTCAATACCGAAACTGCACGTATCATTTTCCCCTGGGCCGCAGATAAATGCGTCAGGTATTCATTGATTATGCGGGGAGAATTGGTAAGGGCCTTTTGAATCTCTTCTTTTACAAGTTCATAAGACTCCTCATATGCTAATTTCTCCATTTCTTCACCTATAGCTTTTCTAATCATTATACAAATACAGCTTTCGAATCAGAGGCAGCTTTCTCCACCACTTCTTCAATGCCGGCATTGCATAGTAGTCAAGGCCGATTGATCTTCCTGCCCCAATCAATACGGCAATCCCCGCAAAAATCATCCAGAAAGTATTCAGATACAGACCTGTGGTGCACACAAACATGAACTGCAAAACCAGAGAACCTGCTGCCGCCGGAGATGTAAAGAGCCCGCCCATCAGTGCAAGTCCAATTAAAATTTCCAGAACTACAATAATAATCTGCATTGCCATCTGCACTCCGTCATTGGACAAAATACATTTATTTACAAACCAGTTTATAATCGGAACATCCAGCTTGAAAGCAAGATCATTTAAGGTTGAGGATGCAAGATCCGCCCCGCTGACAAATATCATTTTAAAGAGCCCTAAAATGTTCCAGTTGAAAATCACATGTCCAACCGAGGCCGCTGCATCTGCTGCACCTGCAGCTGCTGCCCCCGTTGCTGCACTTACTGCATCTGCTGCCGCCGTATTTGCAGCTGCAGTAGTAGCTGAACTTACCGCATCCGCTGCCTTGCCGGCTGCATTTAATATACTGTCATACCAGCCATTGGCTCCGCCAAAAAATCCCTCCAGCATTGGTTTACTAAACCAGCCTTCTACCACCTTCATGATACCTTCAAACAGCCACACGGCACCGAGCCAGAACCTTAACGGAACAAGAAGGAAACTTGGCGTTCTGTTGGAGAAATGTCCTCCCACAAAGCTTCTGCAATTGCGGACAGTGAAGAACTCATGCTTCATATAACTGAATACTTTATTCCACCCCAGCACCTGAATAAAATAAATGATATTGATAAAATGTTTGGCAAACATAGCCAGGAAAGAAGGAAGACCGAAGAAATGTTTTCCAAACCCCACATGGGCTGTCCCGTAGCGTCCTCCGACGCAGACCATTACACCGTGGAAAGACGGCTTGTACCCTTCCATCTCTCCCTGTCCCGTTACAGCAGCAGCAAGATTGTGAGCTGCAGTACCCGCACTTTGCTCACCGTTTTCCACCATCTGGGGAACAGACGTTGTATCTCCTTCAGGAACATAGTACATGTTGTCGCCGACAACATAAACAGATTCGTCTTTCGTGGAACGAAGATATTTGTCCACTGGAATTCGACCGCCTCTTTGTTTTTCCAGAGCATCCGCTGCCGTTTCTGCTATGGTGCAGCTCTGGATTCCCGCCACCCAGATGACTGTTCCGACGCTTCTTTCTTCCTCCTTATCATTGCGCTTAAACACAATGGAGTTTTCGGTAATCCGGGTTACAAAGGCATTCATACAGAGCTCAACGCCCATCTTATCCAGCCTTTTTGCAATTTTTGCAGATTGCTTTTCCGGCATATTAGGAACCGGTCTGCTCAAGCCATCCACATTGACCATAGTCACTTCTTTTCTGTCGATTTCAAATTTTTCACAGAGAATCGGTACGTATTCTGCCAGCTCGCCCACCATTTCTACTCCGGTAAAGCCTGCACCTACCACATAAAATGTGAGCATCCTCCTGCGTTCTTTCTCATTTGTTTCAGCAGCCGCTCTGCGGAACGTATTCAGAATGTGATCTTTGAGCAAAATGGCATCTTCATAAGACCAAAGCTTAAGAGTATACTCGTCTACACCGGGAACTCCGTATGTAGTAGGTTTGGAACCTGCAGCCATCACCAGATAATCATACTCGTAAGAAGCCTCTTCTCCTTTTATAAGCTTTGACTCAAAATCCACATCCGTTACAGTGTCCAGTGCAACATTTACCTTTCTTCCTGCGAACACTTTACTTAAGCTGATTTTAATGCTGTCCTCATCTACTCTGCCCGCCGCAACCTCATGCAATTCTGTGAGCATCGTGTGGAAAGGGTTTTTATCAATGATGGTAATCTCCACATCGCCCTGCTTCTTAATTTTTTTTGCAAGCTTTTTTGCCGTAAGAATACCGGCATAGCCCGCCCCAATAATTACTACTCTCTTCATTTTTTCTCTCCTTAGTTCTCTCTAAACAGATGGCATGCGACAGGAAACGGCGTTAATTCCTTAACAATAGAAAGTTGCAAACCACCCCTATTTCCTGTATAATAAGCAAGTATTATAAAAATTACATTTCCTCTCATATTAAAGTATGTTCTCTTTATTTACAAGCAGGCACTTTATAGTGCCTAAGTATCCTTTAGGATACCTTATTATATACACCCTGCCAACAGATATGCATTCAGAAAGGTGTTGATAAATTTATGGAAGCAAATACAGATAAACATGAAGGTTGTCTTATGAGAGAAACCTGTCTAAAGGAAGATTTATGTCCAATGGTTTTAGTACATAAATTGCTCTCAGGCAAAAGGAAAATACTGATTTTATGGTTATTAAGCAATAAGACCCTGCGTTACAATGAACTCTTAAGGCGTATGCCGGGCGTTACGCGGAAAATGCTTACCAAGCAGCTGCGCAGCTTAGAAGAAGATCATTTAATTACCCGCCATGTATACCCTTCGGTCCCCCCGAAAGTGGAATATGAAATTACAGAAATCGGAAAGCAGCTTGTGCCGATTATGGAAATGATGCACGAATTTGGGGCTTTTTATATTAATATTTTTCGAGATGAGTTAAAAGAACACAAAGAAACGGAAGAGAGACTTGAAATCTGTAGTCACGGAAGCTGAAAATCGGCTTCCGTGACTTATTCTAAGCTTTATATTGAGATGATGTTGGGGTCAAAAGGTATTTTGACCCTGGTATCATTGAGATAACTATTTAGACAAGGCAGCTTTATCCGCCACCACAATTACATCCGGGTGCATTTGCAGAATAGATGCCGGAATCTCCGGTGTCACATCACCTGACAACGCTCTTGCAACAATTCCGGCTTTATCTTCCCCACTCACAACTACCAGGATCCTTCTTGCCTGCATAATGGTCTTAATCCCCATGGTATAGGCCTGTCTCGGCACCTCATCTGCGGAAGCGAAGAAACGTTTATTTGCTTCAATTGTACTCTCCGTCAAATTCACACATTGAGTTTCTTTACAGAAGGCAGGCGCCGGCTCATTGAAACCGATGTGGCCGTTGTGCCCAAGCCCAAGGAGCTGCAAATCTATACCACCCATAAATGCAATCAAATCCTCATACCTTTTGCATTCTTTGTCCGAATCTGGTTCCATGCCGTCGGGAAGATGGGTGCGTGCCTTATCTATATTCACACGGTCAAACAAATGCTTATGCATAAAGTAATAATAGCTCTGGTCGTTCTCCTTGTCCAGGCCTTTATATTCATCTAAGTTTACCGTAGACACCCTCGAAAAATCCAGTTCCCCGTTTTTACATCTTTCCGCCAGGCAGTCATAAGCTCCTATCGGTGTGGAGCCGGTTGCCAGCCCCAGGACACAATCGGGCTTTAAAATAATCTGAGCGCCGATAATGTCGGCTGCCTTTCTGCTTACATCTTCATAATCTTTTGCTTCTATAATTCTCATAATTTCCTCCTAAACAATAAGTTACGTTAACTTTTATAGTCAATCCTAACCAGCACCAGGCCATGAGGCGGCGCTGTCACTCCGGCCGCCTGTCTGTCCCTGGCTTCCAGAATATTCTTTACCCGGTCCGGAGTATAAAAGCCCCTTCCCACTCTCAGCAGGGTACCTACAATAATCCGCACCATATTATAAAGAAAGCCATTTCCGATGATCCGTATTGTAACCTCATCCCCGCTTTCTTCTATGTCCAGCCTGTAAATCGTACGCACGGTATCCTCTACATTTGTCCTCACATTGCAAAAGCTGGCAAAATCATGTTCCCCGACAAGACAGGCGGCAGCCTCTTTCATCTTATCCAGCTCCAACTTGTAAGAGACAAAATACCGGGTCAGTCTCCTTGTGGGGTCAGGAATTTTGCTGTTTAAAATATGATATTCATAAGTTTTTACTGAGTTACAATACCGAGGATGCCAGTTCATAGGAACTTCCTCCGATTTTACAACAACAATGTCCTTTGGAAGCTGCCGGTTTAAGGCATAGGCCAGCCGCTCAGGAGGGATTGTGGTGTCTGAGTCAAATACGGCCACGTTGCCCAGCGCGTGGACACCGGAATCAGTGCGGCTGGCTCCGATTACACGAATATCATCTCCTAGCAGCCCGGATAATTTTTTATTCAAAACCTCTTCTATTGTAATACCGTTGGGCTGAATCTGCCAGCCACAGTAATTCGCCCCATCATAGGCCACTGTAAGTTTAAAACGTTTCATATTCCCTCACTAAAATATCCAGATATGAAAAGGCACAAACCGGCCCACAAAAAATATCAGCATCATATAAAGCACAATCACCGCATACGCCAGATAGTCTTTTGCTCTGTACACCAGCGGCTTCATCTTTGTTCTGCCCTCCCCGCCCCGATAACAACGTGCCTCCATTGCCAGGGCAAGATCATTTGCCCTGCGGAAAGCCGACACAAACAAAGGCACAAGAACAGGTATCATCGCTTTTACCCTCTGTATCATATTTCCACTCTCCAGATCGGCTCCTCTGGCTATCTGGGCCTTCATAATCTTATCTGTTTCCTCCAGCAGAATCGGAATAAATCTCAATGCAATGGACATCATCATTGCCACCTCGTGAACCGGTACTTTCACCCTATTCAGAGGATGCAGAACCCTCTCTATGCCATCCGTCAGTGCATTCGGTGTCGTTGTAAAGGTCATAATGGAGGAACCCATAATCAGATATATCAGACGGATTGCAGTATACGCAGATATATTGAGTCCTTTGTCTGTAATATTAAAAATCCAGAAATGGAACAGCTCTTCTCCCTCCCTTGTCAAAAACAGCGTGAAAAGAACTGTAACAAGGAGAAGCATAATAATAGGCTTCAATCCTTTCAATATATATTTCAGCGGCACTCGGCTTGTGTATATGACCATCCCCAGGAATATTGTCGCAATCAAATATCCCAGTATGCTTCTCTGAATAAACAGGGATATCAGAAATAAAAGAGTACAGATAATCTTTACTCTGGGATCCAGTCTGTGAATCACACTTCTTGCTGGATAGTACTGTCCGATGGTAATATCTCTAATCATGGAAACTCCTTATAATCTCTTTAGCAGCCTCTTCCACTGTCGTCGCATCTGTGCGCACGTTCATTCCCCGTGCCTTTAAAGCATGCATAATGTAAGTCACCCGGGGTGCCGCCAGGCCCACCTTCTCCAAATCTCTGTAATGAGAAAACACTTTCTTAGGTTTACCGTCAAACATCTTTTCACCCTGGTTCATCACAATGATACGGTCCACATACCGGGCAATATCCTCCATACTGTGTGACACCAGAATCACCGTCATATTCGTATTTTTGTGAAGATGCTCCACCTGATTCAAAATATCGTCCCGCCCCTTCGGGTCCAGGCCCGCCGTAGGCTCATCCAACACGAGAACACTCGGCCTCATAGCAAGTACTCCTGCAATGGCGGCACGGCGCTTCTGCCCTCCTGACAATTCAAAGGGGGACTGCCGGTAATATTTTTCAGGAAAGCCCACCAGCTCCAGTGCTTCTCTTGCCCGCTTTTCACACTCTTCCGAAGAAAGTCCCTGATTCTTCGGCCCAAAGCATACATCGCTTAACACATCTACCTCAAAAAGCTGATGCTCCGGATACTGGAACACCAGTCCTACCTGGCTGCGCAGCTGTTTCATATTATATCCATCCCCGTAAATATTTTCCCCATTATAATACAGCGCTCCCCCGGATGCTTTTAAGAGTCCGTTGAAATGCTGTATCAATGTAGACTTTCCGGAACCGGTGTGCCCGATAATTCCCACAAATTCTCCCTGGGGTATCTCCAGGTTAATGTCTTTTAAAGCCTGCTTTTCATAGGCTGTCCCAGGACTGTACACGTAATTTAAGTGTTCGAGTTTAATTGACATAACGCCTCCACCAGCTCCTCCGTTTTTAAAATCCCGGCGGGAAGCTGCAATCCCTTTTTCCTAAGTTCTTCCGCCAGCATTGTCACCTGGGGTACATCCATCCTGTAACGTTTCAATTCATCCACACAGCTGAAGATTTCTCTTGGGCTTCCATGCATCACAATATGACCGCTGTCCATTACGTACACCTGATCTGCATCAATCACCTCTTCCATATAATGGGTAATCAGGATTACTGTAACCTTCTTGCGCCTGCGCAGCTCCTGCACCGTTCGGATTACTTCTTTCCTTCCATTCGGGTCCAGCATGGCCGTAGGCTCATCCAGCACAATGCATTTTGGCTCCATGGCAATGACGCCGGCTATGGCAACACGCTGCTTTTGACCTCCGGAAAGCTTATTCGGAGAATTGGAGCGGTATTCCAGCATTCCCACCGCCTTTAGGCTATCTTCCACGCGCTTCCATATTTGATCTGTGGGGATACCTAAATTCTCCGGCCCAAACCCTACATCCTCCTCTACCACGGTTCCTATAATCTGATTGTCGGGATTCTGGAACACCATGCCGGCAGACTGGCGGACATTCCAAAGCTCCATGGGATCTTTTGTGTCCCTGCCATCCACCCACATGGTTCCCCCCGTGGGAACCAGAATTGCATTCATGTGCTTGGCAAGAGTGGATTTCCCGGAACCATTATGCCCCAATATGGCGACAAAACTGCCTTCGGGAATGTCGATATCCACCCCGTCAATTGCCCGGTTCATACCGATTACATTTCCCTCTTCGTCCCGTTTTTCATATTCATAAATCAATTTTTCGGATTGAACCATATCCACCTGGTCTTACCCCCAATGCTTCGGATTCTGCATGTTCTATTCCTTCTGTGTTTTCTCTGGCACCTTAGCTTAAGCTCTTTTTGGTTCCCCGTAATCCTCTCCAAAGGTATCTGCAGTTACGTGTTTCATCACTTGGGCCTCCAGAGGCTTATCGTTGTGATCTGTAGCCGTGTCCGCAATCTTGTTTACAATATTCATACCTTCTATAATCTTTCCAAAGGCAGCATATGCTCCGTCCAGATGAGGGGATTTTTTGTGCATAATAAAGAACTGTGAGCCCGCTGAGTCTGGGTGCATTGCCCTTGCCATAGAAAGAACACCTTCATCATGATTCAAGTCATTGGCAACACCGTTCTGAGAAAATTCACCTTTAATTGTATATCCCGGTCCTCCCATGCCTGTTCCGTCGGGGCACCCGCCCTGAATCATAAATCCATTAATCACACGGTGGAAAACCAAGCCGTCATAAAACTTCTTGCTCACAAGAGAAATGAAGTTCTTTACTGTGTTCGGCGCAATTTCCGGATATAATTCCGCTTTCATAATATCTCCGTTTTCCATTTCAAAAGTAACGATTGGATTTGCCATAATCTTAACTCCTCTTTTCTATAAAAATTCAGGTAACTATTCAGTACACCTATTGTAGCCGATAAGAGACTGTTCGTCAATTAAACTGCCGCAAAAATTACTTACTGCGCAGCCGTATATTGAATCAGCCCGCCTTTCTCCTCATACCCTGTATTCCACAAATCCTTTAGCACAAAGGTGGATGCCGTACCGTAGGTAGCTACTTTTATAAAGAAGCCGTCTCTCTTTTCCTCATACCCAAAGCATAAAAACCAGTGCCATACAAAGTCTTTGTATTTAGGATTTCTATGCTTCAGCATAAGATAAGGGATGGGGAAACCCGCGTCAATCTGTTTTTTAATCAGAGCCTTTGCCTCATCAGCTGTATGGTCACCGGCAAAGCCATTCATGCTAATCCTTGTATCCCCCACGTCCCGGAGGTATTTTGAAAATCCGTCTATAAACATGGACAGTTTCTTTACTCCTCCCATTCTTGGCTTAATATAGGGCTTCATTTTCATCGCAAACTGCACATACTCTTTCTTTGTCAGATGTTCTACGTCATATGGGTAAAGATGCTTCTGCCCCTGATGCAGCGCAAAATAGATGCAGGAGTCACAGGCAGTCGCCGCCGCGCAGCCGCCAATATTCATCACCACATTTGTAAACCAGTCCTGACTTCCCCCCAGTGCTCCTTCTATAGTAAAGTAATTTAATATCTTTTCCATATGAATCTCCTTTTCATTCTTGTTTTTAGGATTGCGGGAGCACAAAGTGCGGAGCAATCCGTAGGCATCAGGGGGCAAAATACCTTTTGACCCCTATATCATGGAACATGATTTAGTATAGCATATTTATATGGTTGAAATTTACACAATTTTCTCTTTTTTTTAGTTACCTGTGATATTGTTACTTCTTCATATATTTATTATACTTGTCTTAACAAGCAAAGAAACACTACTTTCAAGGAGGCTGTTTAAATGGCAAGTTTATCATTAAAGGGAATTCAAAAAATATACCCCAATGGATTTCAGGCAGTAAAAGACTTCGATCTGGACATCGAAGATAAGGAATTTATTATTTTTGTAGGACCATCCGGCTGTGGAAAATCCACAACACTCCGTATGATTGCAGGTCTGGAAGATATTTCAGGCGGCACGCTGGAGATTGATGGCAAGGTTATGAATGATGTAGAGCCGAAGGATCGTGATATCGCGATGGTATTTCAGAACTATGCTCTGTATCCTCATATGACAGTATATGACAATATGGCATTCGGTCTGAAGCTTCGCAAGGTGCCAAAAGATGAAATTGATAAAAAGGTGCGTGAGGCCGCAAGAATCCTAGATTTGGAAAAGCTCCTCGACCGCAAGCCAAAAGCTCTGTCAGGCGGACAAAGACAACGTGTTGCCATGGGCCGTGCCATTGTGCGTCATCCGAAGGTTTTCCTTATGGATGAACCTCTTTCCAACCTGGATGCAAAGCTAAGAGTACAGATGCGTATTGAGATCTCCAAACTTCATGAGAATCTGGGCGCAACCATCATCTATGTAACCCATGACCAGACAGAGGCTATGACTCTTGGAACAAGAATCGTCGTTATGAAAGACGGTGTTGTTCAGCAGGTAGACACTCCTCAGAACTTATACAACACACCTTGCAATCTGTTTGTTGCCGGATTCATCGGTTCTCCTCAGATGAACTTCATGGATGCAACAGTCAAAGTAGAGGGCGAAGACGTAACACTTACTGTAGGGGAACACGTTTTGAAAGTCCCTGCCTCTAAGAAAAAGGCTTTACTCGACAGTAAATATGATGGCAGTACAGTTGTTCTCGGTATACGCCCTGAAGACGTACATGATTCAGAAGCATTTATCAATAGTTCACCTGACAGTGTCATCAAGTCTAAAATCAAAGTATATGAGCTTCTCGGAGCTGAAGTGTTCCTTTATTTTGATGTGGAAGGCACTCAGATGACAGCCCGTGTCAATCCACGGACGACACTGAGAAACGGTGATGACGCCACTTTCGCTCTGGATATGGAAAAAATTCATCTGTTTGACAAAGAAACAGAGTTGACGATTGTAAATTAATGTTTTAGAATAATAATATAAACTAAAAGAGGGGCTGTGCTATATGGTGCAGCCTCTTTGATTCTATGTATACGGGAGATTTTGATGGGACACACGCCGGAGTTAGACAAAGCATTATCGGAACTGAAAAAAGTTACAGGAATCGTCCTGGACGTTTATGTTGATTCCCCCGAGGAGCAGGAATTTGCGCTTGCACAGATTCATAGTCTTTCTCTGGCCTATAAAGAAAAGTACAATAAAAGTCACTTTCTTCAGAGCCTGATGACAGAAGGCATCCCGGCCTACGACATTTTAAAGCGTGCCTCAAACCTGCACATTGATGCGGAAGTCCCCAGAGTTTTGTTTCTGGCGGAGACAAAAAACATACTGGATGATACGATCATACAAGTTTTGAAGAATCTTTTTCCGTCCCAGTCGAAGACTTACCTGGTATCCATGAGTGAAAAGAGCATTGCCATTCTCAGGCCTTTAAAGGTGTGTGAGACGGATGAAGATATGGATCATCTGTCCCACACGATTGTAGATACACTGAATATGGAAGCTCTGACCCACGTTCAAATCGCATACAGTGGAAATATGGACACTTTGTCGGAACTTCCCGGAGCATTCAGAGAGACCAGCCTGGCACTTCAGGTGGGAAAGCTTTTTTATTCCGGACAGACTGTTTTCCCTTACAACCAACTGGGTGTCGGAAGGTTGATTTACCGTCTCCCATCTGGCATCTGTGAGAGTTTCCTGAAAGAAATATTTGGCAATGGAGCCCCGGAGCCCTTTGATGCGGAGACGACTGCCGCCATCAATAAGTTCTTCCAGAACAATCTGAACATTGCAGAGACCTCCCGGCAGCTGCACATGCACAGAAATACCCTGATTTACCGCCTGGAGCAGATTGAAAAAAAGACCGGACTGGATATACGAAAATTTGAAGATGCCATGACTCTTAAAATCGCAATAATGGTCATGAATTATTTACAGACAGAAAGGAACTCTTAACATGAATGATAGTTTTTACGAACAACTTGTAACACATAAATCCGGACTGAAAGAGAACCTGATCCGGATTGTGGTCACCGTAGTTATCACCCTGTTCTTGCTGCTTACTCTGCCGCTGCTGGGTTTTTTAAGCATAGTGATTACAATAGTGCTGGCACTTTTGGCTTACTACTTTCTTTTTCAAAAACTGAATGTGGAATATGAATATACACTGCTGAACCATGACCTGGAAGTGGATGCCATTTACAGTAAATCTAAAAGGAAAAAGCTTCTCACGTTGGACATCCAGCAGGCTGAAATTATTGCCCCCAAGGGATCACCACGTATGAATTCCTATCACCCTGACAAAACTATGGACTTCTCTTCCGGGGATAGTTCGGCAAAAGCCTTTGCCATTATGACTTTCATAGATCAGAAGAGCACTTGTATCATCATAGAACCTGATGAAACTATGCTGGGGCATATGAAATCCTGGATGGGGATGAAGCTTTGGATGGATTGATTTTAGAATAACCAAATAAGATTTTAGGCAGGAGAAATGTTCTCCTGCCCTTTTTACCCCTGATATATGCTACTGACCCCTGCTGAGATATCTGCAGGCTGCCAGCGCAGCTACCGCCCCGTCAGCTGATGCTGTTGTTAGCTGACGAACTTCCTTTGTCCGGCAGTCTCCCGCAGCAAAGACTCCAGGGTGTGAAGTGGCGCAGTCTTCTGCTGCCAGAATGAATCCTGCCCCGTCCAGCTTCACATAATCACTAAATATCTGGTTTTGCGGAATCTGTCCGATTGCCACAAAGACTCCTGCTATCTTTATCTCAAAATCCTCCCCGGTTTTCTTATTGTTAAGTATAAGACCTTCGACCATCGTCTCCCCGACAATATCCTTTACCGTAGCGCTGAGTACAAATTCCACATTATCTTTTTTCTTTAATATATCTACAACAGTACTGTCCCCACGAAACTCATCTCTCCTGTGTACCAAGTAAACTTTGCTGCAATAATTAGAAAGAAACTCTGCATCCTCTAATGCAGTATTGCCGCCTCCGATTACCGCCACATCCCGTCCCCGGAAAAACGCCCCATCGCAGGTTGCACAATAGGAAACACCCGAACCGGTAAGTTTCACTTCTTTTTCCAGCCCCATGTGCCTCTGAGCTACCCCGGATGCAATGATTACCGTTTTACAAGGATACTCTTTTCCTGCAGTTTCAATAATCTTGATTCCGTCTTCATCTCGGATTCCTGTAACCTGTTCCATAACAGCTTCTGCTCCGAGATTCTTAGCCTGCTCTAAAAGATTTGTGGAAAATTCACTTCCGCTTACACTCGCGATTCCGGGGTAATTTTCTATTCTGTGTGTGGAAACAATCTGTCCCCCAAAACTAGCGCTCTCGAGAATCAGCGTAGTTTTTCCGGCTCTCTGTCCATAGACAGCGGCCGTCATTCCGGCCGTACCACCTCCGATAATTCCAATATCATACATAGCCACTCCTCCTTTCTCTATTGTTCCTCTGCATAAGCTTTAATATTCGAAGCATTTGCCAATTTTTGAACTTTATCCTCGTCAACGATTATCAGCGTTGGAGCCTGCATCACGCCATATTGTTTCACAAGTTCGGCATTATTGTCTGCATCTACCACTTCATAATCTATATTAGCCTTCTCCAAAGAACTTGCCGCAATCTTGCAGTTCGGACAGGTCTTTGTTGTAAACAGATAGAACTTGGCATCCCCCCTTGATATTCGGGGTTCTGCTTCCTGCCCATCAGATTTCTCCGTCTCATGGTTTATTCCCTGAAGATGAGAATGTGAAATATCATAAACCTTACGATCCTTAAATTCCTGGACCTTTCCATCATTCCAGTTTTTCACCGGCCGATAATAACCTGTAATACGGCTGTAAACCTCTGTCTCTTCACCACAGTATGGGCATTTAAACTGCTCTCCTGAAATATACCCATGATTCCTGCAAATAGAATAAGTGGGGGATATTGTATAATAAGGTAATTTATAATTTTCCGCAATTTTCCTTACCAGTGATGCTGCAGCTTTCCAGTCGGGAAGCTTTTCTCCCAGAAATGTATGGAATACAGTTCCGGAGGTGTAGAGTGTCTGGAGGTCATCCTGAATATCAAGAGCCTCAAATACATCCTCCGTGTAACCTACCGGTAAGTGGGAACTGTTTGTATAATAAGGTGTCCCATCACCCTCTGCCGCCGTGATAATATCCGGGTACTGTGCAACATCATGCTTTGCAAGACGGTAAGTTGTAGACTCTGCAGGGGTAGCCTCCAGATTGTACAGATCACCGTACATTTCCTGATAGTCAGACAAACGCTCCCGCATGTGGTTCAGCACTTCCTTTGTAAACTGCTGTGTGGTTTCGTCTGTCATATCTTTTCCTATCCATTTTGCATTCAATCCGGCCTCATTCATACCAATCAGGCCGATTGTGGAGAAATGGTTCTCAAAGGAACCAAGATACCTCTTTGTATATGGGTACAGTCCTTCGTCCAGGAGCTTTGTGATAACTGTCCTTTTTGTATGAAGAGACCTGGCTGCAATATCCATCATTTTATCAAGACGTTTATAGAAGCTTGTCTCATCAGATGCCAGGTAAGCAATCCTGGGCATATTGATGGTGACAACACCAACGGAGCCTGTACTCTCGCCGCTTCCGAAGAAACCGCCTGACTTCTTGCGGAGCTCTCTTAAGTCCAGGCGCAGACGGCAGCACATACTTCTGACATCGCTTGGCTCCATATCACTGTTGATAAAGTTTGAAAAATAGGGTGTGCCATACTTGGCGGTCATTTCAAACAACAGGCTGTTATTCTCTGTATCGCCCCAGTCAAAGTCACGGGTAATAGAGTAAGTCGGTATTGGGTACTGGAAGCCTCTGCCCTCTGCATCTCCTTCTATCATTGTCTCAATAAATGCCTTATTGATCATATCCATCTCAGCCTTGCAGTCTCCGTATGTGAAGTTCTGTTCTTTCCCGCCTACAATTGCGGGGAGATGTGCCAGATCATTCGGAACCGTCCAGTCCAGGGTAATATTAGAAAATGGAGACTGGGTTCCCCAACGTGAAGGAATATTCACTCCGTATATAAAGGATTCAATACACTTTTTTACTTCGGGATATGTCAGATTGTCTGTCTTAACGAAAGGAGCAAGGTAAGTATCAAAAGACGAAAAAGCCTGTGCGCCTGCCCATTCATTCTGCATAATTCCCAAAAAATTTACCATCTGATTGCAGAGAACGCTTAAATGCTTTGCCGGTGCAGATGTAATTCTTCCGGGAATGCCGCCCAGGCCTTCCTGGATCAGCTGCTTTAAAGACCAGCCTGCACAGTATCCTGTAAGCATGGATAAATCATGAATATGAATATCCGCATTCTTGTGAGCATTTCCAATCTCTTCGTCATAAATCTCAGAGAGCCAGTAATTAGCTGTGATTGCACCTGAATTGCTTAAAATCAATCCTCCCACAGAATAGGTAACTGTCGAATTCTCTTTTACTCTCCAGTCTGTTACCTTCACATAGCTGTCTACGATTTCTTTGTAATCCAGAAGGGTGGAATTCAGATTACGAATCTTCTCCCTCTGCTTTCTATACAAGATATAGCTCTTTGCGATATCTGCGTACCCGGCTTTAATCAATACTGCCTCCACACTATCCTGGATATCCTCCACAGAAACAAGATTCTCTTTTATCTTAGGCTCAAAATCTGCTGTGACCTTCAATGCAAGTAAGTCAATAATATCCTGATTATATTGCTTCTCCTGAGCTTCGAAAGCTTTTCTGATTGCTTCGCCGATTTTGGAGAGATTAAAATCTGCTATTTTCCCATCTCTTTTTGTTACCTGATACATACTGTAAATCGCCCCTTTCTCCGATAATAGTTATACTATTTTTAAAGATATTTTATCATCATATAGTAGGCTTGTCAATAACGGACAACAATATGTAGTTTGTTTTTTCATTCACATCCTACATATTGTTGTCCCTTGTCTTTTTTATATTCTATGATACCAGGGTCAAAAGGCCATGCGTTTCATGCTTGCATGGAAAAGCATGGCCTTGGGACCCGCAAAACATGAGAAAGTAGCCCGAGTAGGGCGGATTTCGAATGTTTTTAGGATTGCGGGAGCACAAAGTGCGGAGCAATCCGTAGGTATCAGGGGGCAAAATACCTTTTGACCCTGGTATCATTCTATTCACATAAAAAACATGCTGCTTTATGCCCGGGTTCTACCTCTTTGAGTTCTGGCATATGCTCCCTGCACTTATCCATCACATAAGGGCACCGGCCTGCAAATCTGCAGCAGTCTTTTGGATTAATGGGGCTGGGTATCTCGCCGGTTATAGCAATCCTCTGACTTGTCTTTGCCTTTGCCGGATCCGCTACCGGTATGGCAGAAAGCAGTGCTTTCGTATAAGGGTGCAGAGGATTCTTATATAATGTATCTGAATCAGCAGACTCCACAATCGTCCCCAGGTACATGACAATAACTCTGTCCGATATGTATTTTACAACGCTCAAATCATGGGCGATAAACAAGTAAGTCAGCCCCATCTCCTCCTGCAGGTTCTTCAGCATATTGATTACCTGCGCCTGAATGGACACGTCTAAGGCAGAAATAGGTTCATCGCACACAATAAACTGCGGGTCTACTGCCAGGGCCCTTGCGATTCCGATACGTTGTCTCTGACCGCCGCTGAATTCGTGGGAAAATCTGGACATATGCTCTTTCCCCAGCCCAACCTTTTCCAAAAGTTCCTGCACTTTTACTTCCGCATCCCGGTTACTCAGCTTAGTATGCAGTTGAATTCCCTCTCCAACAATATCTTTTACCGTCATTCTAGGATTCAGCGAGGAGTAAGGATTTTGAAAAATCATCTGGACTTTTTTGCAAAATTCCTTTTGCTCCTCTTTGGTGTACTGCATAATATCCTTACCGTTGTAGTACACGTGACCCGCTGTGGGTTCATATAATTTGACCAGGCATCTGCCGGTCGTAGACTTTCCGCATCCGGATTCTCCCACAAGCCCAACCGTCTCACCTTTATAAATGTCGAAAGAAACGTCAGCCACTGCTTTGAGCGTCTCATTCATTGATATTCTAAAATCTTTACTCAGCCGGTCCACACGCACCAGCGGTTTTCTGTTATTCTCCATTTCCTTCCTCCTTTATCTCACCGGATAAAAGATCCACTTCCGGTGCGTCTTCGTGCTGAAGCCAGCAGCAGGAGTCATGCCCCTGTGTAATCTTATACTCCTCTGGAAATGTCTCGTTGCAGATTTCCATACAGTATTCACACCGGGCAGCAAAGGGGCAGCCGGCAGGAGGATTAAACAAGTCCGGCGGAGTTCCTTCTATAGGAGTCAGCTTCTCTCCCTTTTTCATGTCCAGCCTTGCAATAGATTTTAAAAGTCCGGCTGTATAAGGATGTTTTGTATGATAAAAAATATCCTCCACGGTACCTCTCTCCACAATCTTGCCGCCGTACATTACCATAACACGGTCACATAATTTTGCAATAACCCCTAAATCATGGGTGACCAGAATAATAGATACGTTGAACTTCTCTTTCATTTCCTTTAACAGATCCAATATCTGTGCTTCGATGGTCACGTCCAGTGAAGTGGTCGGCTCGTCCGCTATTACAACACTGGGGCTCCCCACCAGTGCCATCGCAATCATGACACGCTGTTTCATACCGCCGCTCAGCTCATGAGGGTACTGCCCGTATCTGCGCTCAGCATCTGAAATTCCAACCGTAGACAGGATGTCCAGTGCCTCCTGCTTCTTTTCATGCCTGCTCAAGCTTTTATCGTAAACGAAGATTTCCTCTATCTGTTTCCCGATTTTCATGGTGGGGTTCAGAGAGGTCATAGGATCCTGGAAAATAAAACTGATTTCCTTTCCCCTGATTGCCCTCATCTCCTTTTCGCTCTTTTTAAGAAGTTCTGTTCCTTTATATTTAATGGAAGAGTCTTCGCTGAAGAATCCCGGCGGCTCCGGGTTCAGCCGCAGAATACACTGGCAGGTAACACTCTTGCCGCAGCCGGACTCTCCCACCACTCCCACAATTTCTCCCTGATTTATATCAAAACTTACATCTCGCACAGATTGTACAACGCCGCCATAGGTCTTAAAGGAGAACGTTACATGGTTCAGTTCTAATAATTTGTTCATCTATTCGCTCCTCCTATTCCGTTCCCCGAAGCTTCGGGTCAAATGCGTCTCTGAGTCCGTCACCCAAAAGGTTTAAAGCCAACATTGTAGTGCAGATAAAAAATGCCGGAATAAACAGCTCATGAGGTGCTACCCGAAGCATCTTCGTACCTTCCTTTGCCAGGATTCCCCAGCTGCTGTTAGGAGGATTAATTCCGAGCCCAATATAGCTTAAAAATGCTTCCTGAAAAATGGCGTTAGGTATTGCAAGTGTCAGATTTGTAATCAAAATACCCATAATGTTAGGAAGAATGTGTTTTACAATAATCTTAAAGTTCGATACCCCCAAAACCTTTGCAGCTGCCACAAAATCCTGCTCCTTCTGCTTGAGAACCTCTCCCCGGACAACACGGCACGTGCCGATCCAACCCACAATAATCATGGCTATAATAAGACTCTGTATTCCAGGTCCCAATACCACCATAACAAGAATCGTTACAATCAGACTTGGGATTCCGTAGATAACATCCACGATTCTCATGATGATCATATCAACCTTGCCGCCATAATATCCTGCAATACCGCCGATCAGAGAACCGACAACCGTATTTATCAGTGTTGCAATAAACCCAATTGAAAGGGAAACTCTGGCTCCCATCCATACACGGACCCACAAATCTCTCCCGAGGGAATCAGTTCCAAACCAGTATTCTTTTGAGATAAACTGGTTCATGGCATCTGCATTTTGAGCTGCCATGGTATGGCTGCTCAAAATAGGAGCAAAAATTGCCAATAGTACATACAGTCCGACCAGAGCCAATGAAAAAAATGCCACTTTATTGCGGCGGATCCGTCTCCACGCATCCTGCCAGTATGACAGATTCGGTCTGGATATGGACTCCAAGCGCTCACTGTTTTTTCCTATAATTCTAAATTTATCCTTTGAAATCGTCTCCATCTTACCTCCACCTACTTTCCTGCCAGACGTACTCTCGGGTCAATAAGACCATACAAAATATCTACAATCATATTGGCAATAACAAGAAACGTCCCGTAGAAAATCGTCATACCGAGTATCATTGTGTAATCCAACATCTGCACACTTTCTACATAATATTTGCCCATGCCCGGAATCGCAAACAGGGACTCAATTACAAATGTTCCCGTCAATACTGCTGCCACAAGGGGGCCCAAAATAGTAATGACAGGCATAATTGCATTTCTAATCCGATGTTTTAAAGTAATTCTTACATTTGACAGCCCCTTTGCTTTGGCAGTTTTGATATAATCCTGCTCCACAACCTCCAGCATACTGGCTCTCATAAGTCTCGACACACTGGCCAGCGTATAGAACCCAATCGCTATTGACGGCAGAATCGTATACTGAAAGCCCAGATACTGGGCCACGGGAAACAGCCCCCATTTAATTCCAAACAAATACTGCAGTATAGCGCCCATAATGAAATCAGGTACTGAGGTACCGATAATGGCGATAAAAATGCATACAAAGTCCAGTTTCTTTCCTCTGTTAAGAGCCGCAATAATTCCCAGCACCAGTCCAAAGGAAATGGACATCACCAGCGCCCTTATCCCCAGATCAAAAGAATATGGGAAAGAACCTTTGATTGTGTCAATAACCGTGCGGTTTGTATATTTCATGGAGTATCCCAGATCTCCATGAATCAGGTTGTTCAAATAAGTCAGATATTGTACCGGAAGCGGCTTATCAAATCCATAGTAAGCCTCCAGATTGGCTTGTATCTCAGGTGTCATTTTCCCATTGCTGAACGGATCTCCGGGCATTAGCCTGACCAGAAAAAAAACAACCGTAATCAGCAGGAGAATCGTAATGACTGACATTCCGATTCTTTTTAAAATATATTTTGCCATAGCTGTATTCCCTTTCTTCTTCTCTTCCACTGAATATAAGTAGATTCACTTCTATCATTCAGGAGGGCTCTCCTTGTCAGTTTAAGTGGACATACTTATATTCGGTGAACTTTGATGGCTGTATATAAACTTTCCTTAATTGCATCAAGACGGCAGTGAGTACTGCTACTGCCGTCTTGAACAGACTTACAAATTCTCTGCTATATATTAGTCTTCAAAATACGCATGTACAAAGTTATAGTTAAGGCCTACGAAATAAGTCTTAAGATCCTTCAGATTTTCATTTACAAGCATTTCCTTCTGGCGCAGCTGGAGAGGCGCTACAACTGCATCTTCACAGAAAGTCTTCTCTGCATCAAAAAGGGCATCCATTCGTGCCTTCGGATCTGTTGTTGTGTTGGACAATTCCATATATTTGTCATAGTCTGCACTGGAATAGCCTGCATGATTATAAGTAGAGTCTGTTGTCCACAGCTCCAGGTAGGAATAGGGATCTGGGTAATCCGGTACCCAGCCTGTTATAACCATCTGATAATCTAGGTCTGCTTCCATCTGAAGTCTTTGTTTGTATGGTACCTGTTTGATATTCACTTTAATACCTAAGTTGTCCTGAAGCTGAGACTGAATAACCTCTACTTCTTTCTTATTATCCTCTGTGTCACCTGTCAGCAGTTCAAGTTTAACATCTGCCGGGGAAGCCACTCCCAAATCTGTCAGTGCTGCCTGCAGATACTCATTTGCTTTATCTTTATCTCCATTCAGCGGAAATGCTTCATATGGATATTCGTCACCGTATTCTCCATCTACGCCATTTACCTGTGGAAGGACGAATCTGGTATTAGGTGCATAAATACCGTCATGAGACAACTTCACATAGCTTTCGCGGTCCAGAGCATAATTAATCGCAAGTCTTAAGTTTTTGCTTGCAAGAGGACTTCCCTCGGTCTGGTTCATCATAATGTAGTCATTGGCACCATCATAATAAGATATTGTCTTGTCTTTATAATTTGCACTTAAGGAGGTAGGTACATCAGCAAAATCAAGGTCACCGGAATCGAACATGGCAACCGCCGTAGCCTGTTCCTGAACCGTAAGAACCTCTACCTCATCCAGCTTTATGCTGTCAGTATCCCAATATTTATCATTCTTAGCCAGTGTTATTCTATCTCCGTGAGCCCATTTTGACACTTTGAAAGGTCCGTTATATACGTTGTTTTCCGGCTCTGCCGCAAAATCCTTTCCATATTTTTCAACCAGATCCTGGCGGGTTGGAGCAAAGGATGCATTTGAAAGCATTGCCAGGAAGTAAGATGCCGGATGCTCCAGCGTGATAACAACTGTAGATTCGTCTGGTGCAGAAACACCCAGTTCTTCCACCGGCAATTCTCCCGAATTAACCTTATCAGCATTCTTGATGATCATGCCAATAAATGCATACTCACTCGCTGTGGCAGGATCTTCCAGACGCTGTATTCCGTATACAAAGTCTTGCGCTTTTACCTTTTCGCCGTCGCTCCAATAGCTCTCTCTCAGCTTAAAGGTATATGTAAGCCCATCATCCGATATCTCATAGGACTCCGCTGCTGCCGGTTTTACATCCCCACTGTCATTTCTCATGAGGGTGTCAAAAAGGTGATAGCACACCGTGGCGCTGGGAATAGAATTGGCAAGCTGCGGATCTAGCGTCGGAGGTTCAGCCGTAACCGAATACCGGAGGGTGTTGCCGTCGCTGCTTTTAGCACTGTCTGACTTTTTGTCCTTGTCTTCTACAGATGATGTCGGTGTGGAACATCCTGCCAGAAGACCTACAACAAATGTCGCTGTCATTAGCATTGCAAGAATCTTCTTCTTCATAAAATCTCTCCTTTTCTTTACAATTGTAGGGAAATGTTTCTTTATAATTTAACAAGCCTTTTATTAGACTTATAAAACTATCAAGCTTTTGCTGTGCAGCCCCCGACCACCATTGCCGGAAAATAATTTGCTCCTATTGTACCATAAATCCGGGCTGCCTAGTTAATTTTTTATATAAATCATGTAGTTATTGTATAGACTTATAAGTCTATTACTCTTTCTTATAACAATTCTTTTTATATAATACCATCTTGTTTATTATTTATCAATCTTATTTTTGGACTGCAGGCACAATTTCCAGCTATTAACTAAGGGACTCCGTCCAAAAATACACATGGTATGGCCCCTCTGAAATTTGATATAAAGGAACAAACTGCAGTGCCTTGTACTGGAAAACAAGGGGCTTTTCCCCCCGGACAATCGTCTCTTCCAAAGTATCTTCATTAAGAGGTATATGCAGATACTCCCTTTGACCGGAAAGCGCTGCCAATATGTAGGGGCCATAAGCCAAAGCCGCAAGTCCAGCATTATCAGGTGTGTGCTCCAGACGCAGCCTGCATGGGAAATGAATCATAACAGAAATTTTTCCGTCCCTTTCCCATTCATCCTCTGACACTGCAAGCTGCAGGTATCCGTCTTCCTGCCTGTGGCATATTTTTCTTTTTCCATTGACAGACACCTCCGGTGGATCTGCACACCAGTAAGGCTGCCTAATCTTCAAATGCCAGCTTTCACTTCCAGATGCCTGGTCATCACGCCGCAGGCGCAGAGTGATTTGGCCCGGTCGTTCTTCCTGCACCATCTGCGTTACGCAAATTTCCTTTTCCTTCCAATATGCTTTGGATTCAAGGAAAAGGTTTACATATAACGTGTCCTGGTCCTGATAGTAAATAGAATCAATATATTTAAAATGGTTCTCCATGCCTGTACCATGGCAGCACGTATTTTCTCTTTCAAATCTTTTTGAAAATCCGGAACCCATGGGTAGAAAATAGACGGTTTCTCCGCTTGGTTTTTTGTCCAGTGATGCCAGGATATGATTTTGCATGGTCCGCTCATAATAGTCCATGTAGGAGGCATAAGGCTCATACTGGTACAGCACTCTCGTCAGCTTCAGCATATTATAGGATGCACAGCTCTCTGCGGTGTTCTCTGTCAGGTATGCTCCTATCCTGCCTCTGCCATGAAACATTTCTGTCTCGCCGGTTCCCCCAACCGCATAACAGTGTCCCGTTGTGACCGATTCCCAGAAAAACTTTGCAATATCGTAATACCGTCTTTCTCCCGATGCCTCATAAATCTTCATTGCACCTACAATCTGAGGTATATGCTGGTTTGCATGCATTCCGTCAAGTGCATCCATCTTCATTTCCATAGGCAGGAACAGTCTGTCATTGTCAAACATTTTTGCCGCCTGCAGATAGGTTTCCTTCCTGGATCTCAAATACAATTCCGCCAGGCTTTCATTGATTCCGCCAAATTCCCCGGCAATATATATACTCCACATCTTTAACCTTTGTCCTTGATTTAATCTATTCAGGCGTTGGAAAATCCATTCTCCTATTTTGTCTGCTATCTCCAGTGCCTCTGATATTCCCGCCCATTTTTCACAATCTAGCAGACCCGCAAGAATTTTGTGCAGGGTATAATAGGGGGCCCATATTTGGGGATATGGGGTATATGTTTCCAAAAGATCGAACTGTTCTTCCGAATATGCACTCAAAAAGCCGGGAGAATATCCCCTTTCTTCCGACAGCGTCTTCTGGCACTGCTTCAGACTCTTTACCATGTAGCAGGCCTTCTCGAGAATCCGGATCTCACCTGTGGCGTGAAAGCACAGAGCCAGCGCAGACAGGTAATGCCCTGTGGTATGTCCCCGCAGCAAACCCTCAGGAGAGTCCCACCCTGTCATGGGAGAAGCGCCTTTTGTATCAAGTCCTGCTTCCCGGCGGAAATTATAAAGCATCTGGTCATCGTCTGTTCCAAGCAGAAATGTGAGCATACGGGTCTGTGCCCCGAAAAATTCATTCTCACCTGTCAGAGCAACTCTGCTGGGCCCCTGATTATCAGCAAGGCTGGTCACTTTCTGCAAAACCGGAGCAGGGTGAGCCGCCGCAGCTAATGTATTCTTTTCAGCAGATGAACTCTCTTCAAAATATATATAGGCTTCCACGGAAAAATTCTCTTCCTCTCCAGTCTTTTTATCTCTTTGTTTTCTGCCCTTAAGATATCCCTCCACCTTATGTGTGCCGGCCTCCTTACTTGTAAAGCTCATCCCACATTCCCACACGGCTTCATGCATAAAATACCCGGTTTCTGTACGTACAGGTACATAAAAGGGCAGGTAACACCCCACGTTTACCTGCCCTTTCAGGTGGATTGGATATACATCCAAAATATGTATTTCACTCTTGTTCTCTATAAGAGTGACCTTGAACTCCTTCTTTTCTTCTGCACCTTTGCAGGTAAGAAAAGCCGTAAGCTTTACAGTACGGCTGCCCATCCCGCAGGTTGGCCTCGTTACCTTTCCTGTCCGCGTTATGTAACGTTCGTCCTCAGATTCCCAACGGATGCGGGAACCGTACTTTCCTTTCACCGGAAGTATCAGATCGCTTTCTACGGTATTCAGATTCCCAATGTATAATGCCTCCCGGTCCTTTTGTACTGTCTCTTTATCTGTCAGCTTCATGATTCTATTCCTCTCAATTTTGCATTAGGGATATTCTTCCTCACAATTTCCAACGCCTGTTTCATGATGTCCTTAGTATACCCGCGCAGGCCCGGCTGAATCAAATCACCGGAATCCACAAACCCCTGAAGATAATATCTTTCGGCACCCTTGAGCCATCGACCGATCGCCGCAAAATCATCCCTCTTGTGCAGTTCCCTTACAACTGTAGTTCTGAATTCATAAGGCACAACACCTGACATCAAGAAGTCCACACTCTGCAGGATATTCTCCAGGTGATATCCCTCTATCCCGATAGTCTTGCCGTATTTGTTTGGGGCATTCTTAATATCCATTGCCACATAGTCAATTAAATCCTGTTCCACGAGGCGCCGTAAAAGTGCAATGTTACTTCCATTTGTATCCAATTTCACCACATAGCCAAGTTCTTTTATCTTTTTAATAAACTCCTCAATATCCGGCTGGAGCAAAGGTTCTCCTCCCGTAATGCATACCCCATCGAGAATTCCTTGGCGCCTGCGCAAGAATTTGAAAACATCTTCCTCTGGTATACTATTGAGAGGGTCTATCTCTGTCACAAGTGATGCATTGTGGCAAAAAGGGCAACGGAAATTACAGCCTGCCGCAAAAATCGTACACGCCACCTTTTCCGGATAATCCAGAAGTGTAAGTTTTTGTAAGCCCTGAATATTCATCTTACCGCCTCCTCCTGCAAATGAACTATTGCAGACATCCAGATCAGAACCAAGCTCAAAAACCTGCTTAGTTCTGATCTACTGCAAAATGTTCCATCATAATCGGCATATATTCTTTACTGTATTCTTTCAAAGAATAATTTCCTTTGTTCAGACACCATTCTGAAACCAAAGCCCTCTCACACAGAGCATAATATTTCACAATCTCCCCGATGGATTTATCATTCCGTATCTCCCGCTTCTTTTGTCCCTCTTCCACAATTCTTGCAATCAGGCGGTAATATAATCTGTTCTGGTCGAGAAGATTCCTCTGCCCTTTTGCAACCAACTGTGTAGAATACAAAGATGCCAGCAAATCAATATTAATCTTTTCCTCTATCATAGCATGTAATTTATAATTCAGATACAAAAGCTTATCATAGCTATTCATTTCCTGATCCATCTGCGCATTTAACTCTTCATAATAGTCGTCAAAAACAGTAGACAGGGTACTTAACAATTCATCCTTTGTGCTGAAATAATAATAAAATGATCCCTTCGATGTCCCTGACAATTCAATAATATCATCCACCGTAGTCCGGTCATACCCTTTATCATAAAACATTTTCCATGCCGCAGACACAATTCTGGCCTTTACACTTTTCTCTTCCATTCATTCACCCATATATTCCTTCTTCTGTTAAACTTTGTCCGCTCTATTTTATCATAAAATAGAAAACATGCAAAGGGCCGAACTCCATTATAAAAGTTCGGCCCTTCGAAATTTAAATATTTAAATTGTACCTCTGAAAACTTATTACATATGTTTAGACATATCGGTGCACACTTTCATAGACTCTATCACAGCACTCCTAAAGCCTCTAGCTTCCAGTGTGCGCACTGCCTCAATTGTTGTTCCGGCCGGCGAGCATACCATATCTTTTAATTCACCCGGGTGTTTTCCAGTCTCCAGAACCATCTTGGCACTTCCATATACGCTCTGTGCCGCAAACTTATAGGCCTGTGCCCTGGGCATGCCGTCAGCTACTGCCGCATCAGCCATTGCCTCAATAAACATAAATACATAAGCCGGAGAGCTTCCACTTACAGATACGACCACATCCATCAAGTGCTCCGGCACAACCTCTACCTTTCCAAAAGCACTCAGGATATCAACGGCATATTTCAGTTCTTCCTGCGTCACGTGCCCATTTGCGCAGGCTGCCGTCATGCCCTCTCCTACCATAGCAGGTGTATTTGGCATTGTACGGATAATCTTTACCGGTTTACCGAACTGTTCCTCCAGCCAGGCAAGACTCTTTCCTGGTGCTATCGTGATAATCAGCTTATCCTCTGTTATCAGATCCTTTATTCCCTCAATAGCAGATGCATAGAATTGGGGCTTGACAGAAAGAATAATAACCTTCGACTTCTCCGCCACTTCCCTGTTGTCATCTGTTACATTAATTCCGTACGCAGCTTTCGTTTTTTCTCTTCCCGGTGCAAAAACATCAGAGCCTATTATTTCCTCTGCTTTGAAGACACCTTTCTTTATAATCCCACCCATAATAGCACCTGCCATATTGCCTGTTCCGATAAATCCTAACTGCATGATGTTCCTCCTTGTTATATTTTTATCAATCAGCCTTAAAGGGGACAGTCCCCTTTTTTGATTTTTGTATACACTTCTTTTATTTGTATACAATTTTCTCTTTTGAATACAATATAACACTATGTATAATTATTGTCAATCGTTTTGGCCGCTATTTTACTAGAAAACTACTTTCTTTTTCCAATGGCATTTCCTCTGTATCTATCCATTCTATTGATATGAAATCTCCCCGGTTCAGCCCCTCTAAAAGTTTATGAATCATGAACTCTCTGCCTTGAATTTCCATACTTACAGTGCCGTCCCATTCATTTTTCACCCAGCCTGTCAGGTTTAAAGATCCGGCAAGATACTTTGCCGTATAGCGAAAACCAACGCCCTGAACTCTTCCATGAAATGTAATATGCTTTCTTACCTCCGCCATTTTTTCACCTCTTTTTTTCATACATTTTATCACAGGTTGCAATCTTATGTCTTTTCCTTTATAATTTGTATACAATAAAGATTCCGGTATACGATTGAGGTAATGCTATGGCAGAAAAACATGTTTCCCTCGCGGACCAGGCTTACAAAACTATCCGCACAAATATTTTGAATCTGACTTATCCACCGGGAGCTCAGCTAACTGAGTCAAAGCTGGCGTCCGATTTGAATATGAGCCGCAGTCCTGTCCGCACTGCAATTAAAATGCTGCAGGCGGACGGCCTGCTTGTCTCTGATTATTATAAATCTATGACGGTGAAGGTGATAACAAGGAAGGATATTCTGGAAATCTACCAGCTCCGTGAACTCATTGAGGGCAATGCATTCCGGTATATTTTTACCTCCGGCCGCTATGAAGAATATTCTTACCGGATTGAGGAAAAGGTTGTGCGCATGTGTGCAGTTGCAGGTGACCTCTATCAATGGGAACTCGCAGATACAAGCATGCATATGGAAATCATCAGTATTTTTGATAATGAGCGTATTAACCGCATTTACGAAAATAATATGTCTGAACTTATCCGCATGGGCCAGTACTCTGTAAGACATGGGATGGTTATTTCAAAAACAAATGAGAATCTAAAAAAAATGGTTCTTCTTATGCGCGAGAATAACTATCAGGCTGCTTACGCAGTTCTGAAAGAAGATCACTTCACAATCGGAAAAGAGACTGCACTGGGATAATTCCGGTGCAGTCTCTTTTATTTCTATGATACCAGGGTCAAAAAGCATGAGCTTGGAATCCCTGCAAGCTATTTAGCGAAATGTCAATTGGAGACAGCACACTAGTTAAAGCTTTGTTCTGTTCTCTCTATAATCTCATCCTGCAGCGCCTTGCTCAGATTTCTGAAGTGATCGCTGTACCCTGCTACACGGACAATCAGGTCTTTATAATCCTCAGGATGCTTTTGCGCATTGATTAATGTCTCTTTGTCAATAACGTTAAACTGAATGTGGTGTCCATCCATATTGAAGTAGGTACGCACCAGATTTGCCATCTGTTCCAGTCCCTCCTCGCCTGCTACAACACTTGGTGTAAACTTCTGATTCAGCAGAGTGCCGCCTGTCTGCAGATGGTCCATTTTTGCACAGGATTTCACAACTGCTGTCGGTCCATTGGTATCTGCGCCCTTTTCCGGAGAAATACCTTCTGATACCGGTTTGTGTGCAAGACGTCCGTTTGCACTGGCCAGCATTACATCTCCGAAATAAACGTGGCATGTAGTGGGAAGCATGTTGATTCTGTACTTTCCGCCCAGCATGTTCGGTCTGCCGGTTACCTCATTTCTATAGAATTCAAATACAGATTTCATAATATCATCTGCATAGTCATCATCATTACCGTACTTTGGTATCTTATTGCGTACCAAATTCAGAATTCTGTCATGTCCTTCAAAATTATCATCCAGCGCCTGCATCAGTTCTTCCATTTTAAATGTCTTCTTGTCATATACATTGTATTTAACAGCTGTCAGACAGTCTGTGATTGTACCGATACCTACTCCCTGCAGATATTTTGTATTGTATCTTGCTCCGCCGCCGTTGTAATCCTTACCTTTGGAAATACAGTCATTGGTAATGATAGAAAGGAAAGGTGCGGGCATATTTTCTGCATAAATCTTCTCAATCACATTGCTTCCCTGAATCTTCACATCAATGAAATACTTCATCTGCTTCTTAAACGCATCATACAGCTCGCCATAGGTCTTAAAATCTACAGCATAGCCCAGTTTCAGTCCCAGCTGTTTTCCGGCCACCTTATCATAGCCGTTGTTAAGAGTTAATTCAAAGATTTTTGGAATATTAAAGTATCCTGTCAGAATATAAGCCTCGTTTCCGAACGCACCTGTCTCTACACAGCCGCTTGTTCCCCCGCGTCTTGCGTCCTCAAGAGATTTTCCGGCATTCAACAGCTCCTGTACAATTGCATCTGTATTGTAGAACGCCGGCTGTCCCCAGCCTTTTCTGGAAATCTCACAGGCACGCTTCAGGAACTTTTGAGGTGTCTTTTTGCTGATCTGTACATTAGAACTTGGCTGAAGAAGCTTCATATCATCCATGCAGTCCAAAATCAGGTAACTTACATTATTTACACCATTTTCCCCTGTCGGAGTAATACCGCCTGTATTCAGGTTTGCAAAATCTGTATAGGTACTGCTCTCCTTGAGTGTAATTCCAACTTTGGGAGGAGCCGGCTGGTTGTTGAATTTCACCCAGAGGCACTCCAGCAATTCCAGGGCTTTATCATCATCCAGAATTCCTGCTTCTACATCTCTTTCATAAAATGGATTGAGGTGCTGGTCCAGCCGTCCCGGGCTGTAGGCATCCCAGGGATTCAGCTCAGTAGTTACACCCATATGAACAAACCAGTACATCTGCAGGGCCTGCCAGTAAGTCTGGGGTTTGTGTGCCGGAACCACATCACAGTTTGCAGCAATCTGAAGAAGTTCTTCTTTTCTCTTGGGATCTGTCTCTTTCTCCGCAAGCTCTCGTGCATAAGCAGCATACCTCTCACCAAGAATCATAATAGCATCGCACGCAAGCTTCATGCCTTCCAGTTCATTTTTCTTATCAAGGGCTTCTGTATCATTCATAAAATCCAAACTGTCAAGTGATTTCTGGATATCGTCTTTGTAATCCAGGAAACCTTTCTCATAAATCTTCACAGAACCAACAGTATGCCCCGGTCCTCTCTGCTCCATAAATTCAGTAAAGATTCCCGCTTCATAGGAAGCCTGCCATTCCGGGGTCATATTGCTTATAATTTTATGCCTTATAGAGCGGTTCTTCCAGTATGGAATTATAGTATCTTCCTGTATCTTGTAGTCTTCTTCCTTTACCTTAAAGCTAATCAGCTCTCTGTCATTCATGACATGCATATCTTCCATTGTATGGCAGCAAAGTTCTGGAAAAGTAGGAGATGCCTGGGGTGAATCCCCTTTCTCTCCGACAATCAGCTCACCGTCACCAATATACAATTGTTTTGTGGCAAAGTAATCCTTGAGCACCTGTCCCCGTAACTCCGGTATGGACAGTTCTCCCTCGTACTTTTTGTAAGTCTCCGTCTCGCTGATTGCCCTGGTCAGGTCAATGTGTGCGGGTGTGTCCAGACTCAGTTGTCTAAGCGCCTTGATACGAGCATTCATTCCTTTTTCCTCCATCCTTTTAACCTCCTATTTTAATATTATGGAATCCAGCTTCTCGAAACAGTTCCACAAAATGATTCATCTCTTCTTTATCCGGTGCATGTAAATCAGCCCCCTCGTAGTTCTTGCCGATTTTCATGTATTTCCCTGAGCCTGTATTGTGGTAAGGCAATAGATTGACCCTTGTCACATGAATGTTCTTTTCCAGAAGATAGTTAATAATTGCCTTCATAGCTTCATCCGAACCATTTACTTCTTTTACGGTAGGAATTCTGATATATAACCTGGCTCCGTCCCGGCTTAGTTTTTCCAGATTTGATAAAATCAGCTCATTGCCGGTTCCCATGTATTTCTTATGTATCTCAGAATCCATTAGCTTAATGTCGTACAAAAAGGTGTCTACGTAAGGCAGAATTCTTTCATAATTTTCATATGGCGCCTGACCGCATGTATCTACTGTGACTGAAATGCCAAAATGATGAAGCTTTTTCACAAGCTCTTCCAGATAATCTATATCTGCCAGCATCACTTCGCCGCCGGACAATGTCACTCCTCCACCCGACTCTTCATAAAACATCTCATCTTTTCTGAGTTCTTTGACCAATTGATCCACTGGGTATTCCTTACCTGCCACCTCACGCAAATTCAAATTGCAGTAATCTGTACATTTCCCGCAGGCTGTACATTTCTTTCTATCTGTAACGGCCTTCCCTCTTTCCAGAGTAATAGCCCTGCTGGGACAGACAGGAACGCAGCTGCCGCAGCCCACACATCTATCTTCGTCAAAGAGCAATTCCTTCTTATAACTCTGCGTCTCAGGGTTGTGACACCATGTGCATCTTAAGTTGCAGCCTTTAAAGAAAACTGTTGTCCTTATTCCGTCTCCGTCGTGAATGGAATACTTCTGGATATCAGTTATCAAACTCATATTTTCCCACCTCGCCTCCTGTGTTTTTAATATCTTAGACTACCGTTTTGACTATAGTCTAAATGTACCACACCCCCTCCACTTTGTCAAGATTTTGTCATACAGTTTAGTCATGCAGATTTTTTCTGCTGTGTGCAGGAGAAAGTTTACTTTCGCATGCATGCAGCAGAAAAAATCTATTTGGCGCTCTGCGCCAATGAGATGCAGCGCAGCGCATGTCCTTGGTTAGCAGCCGTAGTGTGGTTGTTTAACAAGGACGGTACCCTTGGGGTGGAATCGAACTGCATGGCTATTCCCCTTCTCAGTATCCTATAGCCTCCTCCCTGGTCATCCAAAAATGAATTCCGGTGGTTGAGTCATTCCATCTGTCTTCATCAAAATCGGGGACCTCCACCCATTTACCTCTGCGGTAAACAAAGTTTTCATTCACCAGAGACCATGCTTCTTCATAATATTTTGTACAGTCAACGCTTTTAATAATAAGTACTTTCGCCTTACTGCACCTGCAGGTGTTTAAGGTGGCAGAAGATCGCTTTGCATCTGCAGGTATCAGTAATTCTACAATTCGGTCATAGCAGCATTTTTTATATCCCACAAAGGCACCTTGCTCTGGACAATGCATCCGAAAATGCTGTGTTCCTTCATCTGAGATAACCCCTCCCAAATTCGCCTTTTCCAGCACGGCACAAAATAAATTGGCTCCCCGAATGTCACATTCCCGCATATCTGCTCTCCGGAGCATGCAGCCTTCCATATCCGCATTCCGCAATATTGCTCCCCGCAGAGAGCTCTCCTGAAACCATGCATTCTTTAGCTTACTGCCGGAAAGATTCGTTCCCATTAGACAGACATTTTCAAAGGTTGTGCCGGAAAAGTCTATTTTCTGCAGCCCGCAGCCCGCCAGGTCCATATTCTTCAGTATAATGTCCTGCATATTCAGCAAGTCCTCTTCCCTGCGCCCCTGCACCGCTTCCATAAGTTCCGTCTTCAGCACCTCTTTCATACGATATCACTCCTTTACAGGCTACCTCTGCTTTTCATTTAATCAAAAATAATACAATATTGGGCAAAAGATCATTTGCCCCCTGATACCTACGGATTGCTCCGCATTTTGTGCTCCCGCAATCCTAAAAACATTCGAAATCCGCCCTGCTCGGGCTACTTTCTCATGTTTTGCGGGTCCCAAAGTCATGCTTTTTCATGCAAGCATGAAACGCATGGCCTTTTGACCCTGGTATCATATTATAACATATCTTTTCATGAAAATGCACAAATCTAGGAACATTCTCCGTCTCTTATTGTCAATAATTATCTACTATGCTATAATATCTCAAATCCGTTCTGATTACAAAGGACCTTACCTGAGTAAAAAGGCGACAGCGATATAACGAATTTCTACATTCGTTCTGAGGAAGATATCTGCCCTTTCATAGCCTGTGCCTGTCGGTACAGGTTTTTTAAATGGGGTCAGACCCTTTTGAGGCCCGTTTTCAGAATTGTTTTACAATATTAGCAACTATTCAGGTGGGCAGAAATGTCCACACACTGACTGTGCAGGTTTTCTTGCTAAGGACTGTCTGCAGACATTTCTATCCGGGGTTTATCCCGGATGAGATGAAGCAATACGGAGTCAAGCTTTCCCGCCTAAACAGTGTCAATAAGATATCACACCAAACATAAGGAGGCTTTATGGATATAGTAAAGGATTCAAGAATTGCCCTGATAGGAATCATTCTCAGCAATACAGACCATGTAGAAGAATTGAACCACTTACTCAGTAAGTATGGCCAATATATTGTCGGCAGAATGGGAATTCCCTACCGGGAGAAGAGCATTTCCATCATCAGTATTGCAATAGATGCACCAGGCGATGTTATCAGTGCACTTTCCGGAAAATTAGGGATGCTGCCTGGAGTCAGTACAAAAACCGTATATGCTAAAACAAAATAGACGCTGTTTTTTATGAGGTAAATGTTATGAAAGATCTTATTGATAAACTGGAGCAGACCAGCTCCTTATCCAAAGAAGAGTGGTCAGTTCTCATCCGGAGCCGCACGCCTGACACCGCAGATTACTTATTTGAAAGGGCTCGGGAAATCCGACACAGATTTTACAGAAAAGATATCTATATCCGGGGCTTGATCGAGTTTACAAATTACTGTAAAAATGACTGCCTCTACTGTGGTATCCGGAGAAGCAACCAAAACGTGCACCGGTACAGACTGTCCCGTGAGCAGATATTAGATTGCTGTGAAAAAGGGTATGAACTGGGCTTTCGTACCTTTGTACTGCAGGGTGGGGAAGACGGGTACTATACCGATGAAGTTATGACGGATATTGTACAAAATGTCCGGAAACGTTTTCCTGACTGTGCTATTACTCTTTCACTGGGGGAGCGCTCCCGTGAAAGTTATCAGCTTCTTTTTGATGCAGGGGCTGAGCGCTATCTCCTCCGGCACGAAACATATGATGCAGAACATTATGGCAGGCTTCATCCCAACTCTCTTTCAGCCGCGCATCGGCAGCAATGTCTTTGGAATTTGAAAGATATCGGTTATCAGGTAGGAACGGGATTCATGGTAGGTTCTCCCTTCCAAACACCTGATAATCTTGCGGATGATATGATTTTTTTAAAAGCACTGAACCCTCAGATGGTGGGAATTGGACCGTTTATACCTCACCATGATACTCCCTTTGCAAAAAGTCCGCCGGGGACTCTGGAACTTACACTTTTTATGCTGGGACTTATCCGCCTGATGCTGCCTCGTGTTCTGCTCCCCGCGACCACGGCTCTTGGCACTATCGCCCCCGACGGCCGAGAAAAAGGGATTTTAACCGGAGCAAATGTAGTGATGCCCAATCTTTCCCCGGCAGAAGTAAGGAAAGATTATCTACTCTACGACAACAAAATCTGCACCGGGGATGAAGCCGCCGAATGCCGGAGATGCATGGAGAACCGGATGAAACGCATCGGTTATCAAGTAGTAGTGTCCCGGGGCGACTCACTGGTTGATATCAATTAGCAAGCTTCAGTCAAATACCCTCCAGCAAGCTGCGGGGTATTTGACCCTCGCGGCAGTTGTCAAATGGAAATGCAAGCATTTCCGCTTGGCTCGTTGCCAGCGGGAATAAAAATAGAATGGAGGAAATGAAAATGTATGATGTAAATTCAAAACGCGCAGATGATTTTATTAGCCATGAGGAAATTTTAGAGACTCTTGCCTATGCAGATGAAAACAAAAATAATGTGTCTCTTATCGATTCTCTCATTGAAAAAGCAAGGAAGAGAAAGGGGCTTTCTCACAGAGAAGCTTCTGTTTTGCTTGCCTGTCCTATTGAAGAAAAGAACCATGAAATCTATGCTTTGGCGGAGCAGATTAAAAAAGACTTTTATGGCAACCGTATTGTAATGTTTGCTCCTCTCTATCTGTCCAACTACTGTATTAACGGATGTACATACTGTCCATACCACAGTAAGAATAAACACATTGCCAGGAAAAAACTTACCCAGGATGAAATTCGCAGGGAGGTAATCGCACTCCAGGATATGGGCCACAAGCGGCTTGCTCTGGAGGCCGGGGAGGACCCTGTGCATAACACTATGGATTATTATCTGGATTGTATCAAAACTATTTACAGTATCAAACATAAAAACGGTGCCATTCGCCGTGTGAATATTAACATTGCCGCAACCACTGTGGGCAACTACCGTCTGCTGAAAGAAGCAGGAATCGGCACCTATATTTTGTTTCAGGAGACTTACCACAAAGAAAGCTATCTTCAGCTTCATCCGACCGGACCAAAGCACGACTACGACTATCACACAGAGGCGATGGACCGTGCCATGGAAGGCGGCATAGATGATGTGGGGATAGGCGTGCTTTTCGGACTGGATAAATATCGTTATGAATTTGCAGGCCTGCTCATGCATGCAGAGCACCTGGAAGCAGCTTTCGGGGTCGGCCCTCATACAATCAGCGTTCCGCGCCTGCGCCATGCCGACGATATTGATGCAGATACTTTTGACAATAGTATTGAGGATGATACTTTTGCCAAAATCGTAGCCTGCATCAGGATTTCCGTACCTTATACCGGCATGATTATCTCCACAAGGGAAAGCCAGAAATGCAGGGAAAAGGTTCTGCATCTTGGTGTTTCCCAGATCAGTGGCGGCTCCCGCACAAGTGTGGGGGGCTATTACGAGCCGGAACCGGATGATGCCAAATCAGAACAGTTTGATGTCAGTGATACGAGGACACTGGATGAGATTGTACACTGGCTAATGAAAATGGGGTATATTCCAAGCTTTTGTACCGCCTGCTACCGGGAAGGGCGTACGGGGGACCGTTTCATGTCCTTATGTAAAAGCGGACAGATTCAGAACTGCTGTCATCCAAATGCACTGATGACACTGAAAGAATATCTGATGGATTATGCCTCCCCAGAAACAAAAGCCCTGGGAGATCAGCTGATTGAAAAGGAAGTGCTGAATGTGCCGAATGAGAAAGCACGTGCCGTTGTAATAGAAAATCTGCGGCTAATCGAACAGGATAACCGCAGAGATTTTCGTTTCTAGTGCACTAGTTTCCAAAAATCATGCAAGAGATTTTATAGGAGGTTCTATATGAGTTTAAATGCCACACCCTCTTCTGACAGAGTACATATTGGAATATTTGGCAGGCGCAATTCCGGCAAATCCAGCATCATCAACGCTGTAACCGGGCAAAATCTGGCTATTGTGTCCAATGTCAAAGGCACCACTACAGATCCTGTATTAAAAGCAATGGAGCTTCTTCCTCTTGGCCCTGTTGTTATCATTGACACCCCAGGGCTGGATGACAAGGGGGAACTAGGCCTATTAAGAGTTCAGAAGGCATACCAGATTCTCAATAAAACAGATATTGCTGTCCTCGTTATAGACAGCTCTGTGGGAATGACCGGGGCAGACCGGGGCATTTTAGAGCAGATTCAGAAGAAACAAATCCCTTATGTGATTGCATATAATAAGGCTGACCTGGCTGATGAAGACTTTGAAATTCCTCCCACAATTTCCGGCGTTTTTAATGATATTCCTGATGTTCCCGCAGGTAATATTATTGCAGTAAGCACTGTAACAGGAAAAAACATTTATGAGTTGAAAGAATTGATTGCACGCCAGGCTCCTGTGGAAGACAAAAACCGGCGGATTGTAGGGGATCTGATACACCCCTCGGACTTTGTCATCCTTGTGGTTCCCATAGACTCAGCTGCTCCCAAGGGGCGGTTGATTCTTCCGCAGCAGCAGACTATCAGGGACATACTGGAAGTCAATGCAGCCGCAATTGTTGTCAAGGAAACTGAACTGAAAGAGACTTTTACGCGGCTGGGGAAGGCTCCGGATCTTGTGATAACTGATAGTCAGGCATTTGCCAAAGTATCTGCAGAAGTGCCACTTGAAGTCCCTCTGACCTCCTTCTCTATTTTATTTGCCAGGTACAAAGGCAACCTGGAAACAGCAGTAACCGGGGCAAGAACCCTGGATAAACTTGCTGACGGAGACACTGTCTTAATCTCCGAGGGCTGCACACATCACAGACAATGCGATGATATCGGAACAGTAAAACTCCCTCGCTGGATTAGCAAACATACGGGAAAGAATTTAAATTTTGAGTTTACCAGCGGAGTAGAATTTCCAATAGACCTATCAAAATATAACCTCATTATCCACTGCGGAGGCTGCACTTTAAACGAACGAGAAATGAAATATCGCTTAAAATGTGCAGAGGACCAGGGGATTCCCATGACCAACTACGGAACCGCTATAGCACATATGCAGGGAATACTGGAAAGAAGCATCCAGATCTTTTCAAAATAGGTAAATAGGTGAATTGTAAAACAATTCTGAAAACGGTCCGCAAAAGGGTCAGTCCCCTTTCCAGTTCTATGGCATAGGCATTGTTACAATACCATACAAAGTCAACCCGACTCCGGCTAAAAATAATGTTGAGGAAATAACGACCAATATAATAGCCGGTGCTTGTTTTCCGCGTGGAAAAAGTTTGTCTCTATATCCCGGGGTCTTGCTGTGCAGCAGATAATTTCCAATATAGAGGCAGGAAGGGGCAGCGGCACACATCATCATATAGACTCCTGCACTTGCTGCCGGCATCGGCTGATATCCCTGCCCGTTCCACATTTCCATGTTTTTATAAATATTCTTCATACTAAAAAGCAAAAGAACCGGCAGCAAATTATTGATAAAATGAAAGAAACAATTATAAAACATATTTTCACTTTCCAGCAAAATATAAGCCATCACAGCTCCGCCGATGGCAGTAGGTATAAATCGGAATACGTTCCCATGAAATAAACCAAATATAATTCCACATATCAATATCGCCATCCATTTATGTTCCCGTGAATTCAGACTTTTCAGGAACACTCCCCGAAACACCACCTCTTCACAGATAGCAGGGGTAACTGCAATAATCAGAAAGGCTGCCAAAAACGGTATATCCACCATGGCCTGACTGAGTCCTGCATTCACATCCAGAATGTCCTCCGGGAAGAAAATGCTCAAAACTAGAATAAGCGTCATCTCAACTAGATAAGCACCTACCCACATCAACAGAGTACCGAAAACCCCGGCACCTGACGGTTTTTTCAACGGGAGCAGGTCCCCCGGGCGATGCCCAAAAGCCATGACCAGCCCCAGAGTAACTGCAAGCATCATCCATTCTGCAAGCAAAGTGCCGTACATCCCTATAGGTGCCAGGAACACCGGCGCAATTATAAATATAATAACCGCCGCCAGAACTACGACCAGTAAACCCTGCCAAAACTTGATTTGTTTGTAATCCTTATACATCAGATTCTCCCATCCGGAAATACATCCATTTTCCAGGTGAATTGTAAAACAATTCTGAAAATGGCCCGCAAAAGGGTCTGACCCCTTTACGGCACTGGAAATGTGATTTCCACTTTGTACAAATCTGCATCTGTTGATATTTTCAGCGTTCCGTGCTGCAGCTCTGCAAAGCTTTTGGCAATGGCAAGGCCTAGCCCGGAGCCTTCTGTATTTCTTGATATATCTCCCCTGACGAATCTGTCGGTTATTTCTTCCGTATTGAAGTTCAGCTCCTCCGCGGATACGTTTTTCATGGAAATGTGTACCTGGTCATCCAGTTCGTTCATTTCTACGTATACTCTTGTATGAGGCATTGCATATTTTGTGATATTCACAATCAGATTCTCGAAGATGCGGTAAGTCTTCTGGCTGTCTAGCCATAACACAATCTTATGGTCCGGGAGCGACCAACGGAAATCCAGATTTGTTTCTTTTATTTTACTATCATACTCCAAACCTACCTGTTTTAGCAAATCTACTATATCAACTGACATAAAATTCATCGTCACATTATTACTTGCTGCCTTGCTGATTTCAAACAAATCTTCTATCAGCACTTTTAAACGCAGAGATTTCTGCTCCAGAATCTGAATGTATTCTTTTCTCTTTTCCTCGTCATTTTCAGTTTTCAGTAAATCAGTATATGTGATAATGGCGGTCAGAGGTGTCTTCAGGTCATGTGAGACATTGGTAATCAACTCTGTCTTCATTCTCTCACTTTTTACTTCCTCTTCCACTGCTTTTTTAAAACCGGACTGGATTTTCTTTAATTCTTCCTGAACTGGATTAAAGATTCCCATGTCTGCTTCGAAATTGGAATCCAAATCACCTTCTGCCAGTCGATTTGTTGCCCGAAGCAGCAGCTTGTATTTAGACTGAATATCTTTAAAATACTTTTTAAAAAAGAAAAACAGGACTATAGAATAAATAACAAGAGCTGCGATTCCGTAAAACCACATACTGCAGATAATCAGTAGAACAACAAAATTTAATAATACAATTTTTAAAATAGTACGGTTTGTTTTATCTTGAAAGTCAAGATGAAGCAGCATATCATACTGTTTCCTGCAAAAATGTTTAGTCCGGTTCCAGATTTCCCCGGCCTTCTTCTTTATTCCTCTCCCATACTTAGCTTTTCGTTTTTTCAGCCAGCGAAATATTCTGGCACATAATATTCTTTCTGTCCAATATGCTTTTTTCATGGTAAACATCGCTCCAAGGCAGGCGAATCCCCAGAATACAATGCCAAATACAACAAACCACATCACCACATTGGCAGCAATGTTAACTACAGTGCCCAGCGTATTTGGTTTGGCATTGATTGTAATCAATACCATCTCTGCTACAAAATTTGCCATTCCCGCCAAAATGCCCAGTGCAGTGACAACAATTTCAAAGGGAACTGCAAATATCTTTTTTTCTTCGAAGATACTGCGTTGCTTTATAGTCAGACAAACAGCAGCACAAGCAACAATCAATGCTAATACAATGCTAATCGTGCTGTAGAATTCACTTTCTGCCAACCCTCTTACTGCAAGGTATTCAAAATCGCCGCTGTCTTTTATATACGCATTCAACTTCTCCCCTGTTATCCCGTACACTATCTGTACATCTGACGGCGTTTCAACGCCCTGGTAAGGAAAAGGTTCCATACTCAGCAGATTCTGCTCCATTTCATACTGTAATTGAACATCTATCTTGCTCCCGGTCACCTGGACTTTCGAGATTTGTCCGTCATTTTGAAAGGTAAATTCCACCCGAAACGCATAGGAAGTATTTTTCGCTTTTAAATTTCTCAAAACAGAATTACTATTTGTACCCAGCTGGGCAGTGCCCCTTGAATCAAACACCTCATAATCCATATATTTGCGCAGCAAATCAAACCGGCTGTTTCCATATTGCTCCTGCAGCAGTGCTCTGTCTGCCTTTCCTGTCACCTCATTGTACAAAATATAATTCCCGTTTTCCAGATCCCGGCAAATATCTGTCAGAGACTGCTCATATATGATATCGTTTTCCCCGCTCTGCATCTCTCGTGAAAACGCGGGATATGCTGCCACCATTCCCACCGAGCATATAAGTATCAGTATAAAAACGAATGCAATTATCCGTCTACGACTGTTTTTCAATTTTATATCCAACTCCCCACACCACCTTCAAATATTTTGGATTTTTCGGGTTCACTTCAATTTTTTCCCGAATGTTGCGCACATGCACCATAATTGTGTCTGTGTTAATAGCCCTTTCCTGCCAGACCCGTTCGTAAATTTCTTCTGCACTAAAGACATGCCCCGGATTTTTCGCAAGCAGCAGAAGAATCTTATACTCGATAGGCGTCACTTTCACCGGATTCCCATCCACCGATACTTCCACCGTATCCTCATTAATTTCCAGCCCTCCAATTACATGCACGTTTTCTTTCGGCTCCAGTTTTTCCATAAATCTTTTATAACGCCGTATCTGTGAATTTACCCTCGCCATTAATTCCATGGGGGTAAAGGGTTTTGTCACATAATCATCTGCACCCAGATTGAGACCTGTAATTTTATCCACCTCCTCGGATTTTGCAGATAACATAATAACCGGAAAATCGTATTTTTCCCTCAGTTTCATCGTCATCTGGATCCCATCCATGCGGGGCATCATAATGTCCACAACAGCAAGATGAATCTCTTCTTTATCTATAATTTCCAGTCCCTCTATGCCGTCCGCTGCCTGAAACACCTTATATCCCTGGCTTTGCAGATAAATCTGGACACCTTCTCTAATTTCCTTGTCATCTTCCACAATTAAGATATGATTCGTTTCCATAATTCCCTCCTGATTCATCCTGTCTAAATTTCTTCTATCAGTATATCACATGATGTAAGGGACAAAAGGTGTTTTGTCTACCTCTCCATAATTGTGCGCTGCAACAGTTATCGTAGAAAACGGCAAAGGTATCACATATTTATCCCATCTCCTCGTGAGGCGCAGCTTTGAGGAGTAAGAAACTGTAATCCCCACAAAATCCTCCTGTACCTGTTTTGCGAGGTAAAATGCCAGTTTTTTCGGCTCATGCCTTGGACCCAGAGGACCGTCCAGAGCAACTGCCATACACCGGGTACTCTCATATGCATTTTGCAAAACAGTTTTCAGTGCTCCAAACCCTGCAAATCCATCGGACACCCTGATTGCATGCCCTCCGCAGTGCTCTATTAGCTTTTGTATATAATTTCCTCTTTCGTCAGCAGTCACAATCACATCCACGGGATTTGTCTGTTTTGAAAGTTCTTTCAGCACCAGATTCATAAAAAAACTGTCTTCGTGCCAGAACCCAAATATCTGCCTGCCCCGGCAAATGGAAATTTCAGCCCACTGTATTGTGACGGTCTTCTCAAGAAGCTTTAAATATCCTGTAAATAAAAGCACCAGAATGTTCCGTCCAGCCTGCTTCATCTTCATATACACTCTTCCTTTCTCTTTTTGCTCTCACACACTGCTCATAAAGTTGTTCCTCATACACTGCCAGCCTGGAGGCCTTAAAACGAACGGCATCCAATTGTGCCTGTTCTTTCAGTTTCCCATAGTTTTCTTCCCTCAATGCCTCTATAATTTTCTCCGTCCACTCCTCTATATCTTCCTCTGTCATATACCCGTTTTGCCCGTTGACAACAATATCCTCCACCCCCGTGGCTTGCACGGCGACTACAGGACTGCCTGCAGCAAACGCTTCGGCCAGAACGATTCCCTGTGTTTCGGATTTTGACGCAAACAGAAACAAATCACAGGCCCTTATATAATTCTTTATCTTTTCGTTTTCTATATTTCCTAAGAAAAGCACTTCTTCCGAGATACCAAGCCCCTCCGTCATCTGTTCCAGACTGTTTCTCATACTTCCTTCCCCGATGAATAGCACCCTGAAACTATTACCCATTTTTTCCTTCAGCCTTGCAACCCCGCGTAAAATAAATTCAGAATTTTTTTCTTTCTCCAATCGGGACACAGTGCAGAACAGGTGGGTTCTTCCTCCAAGATATTCCTTCCGAAGCATCTCAGCTTTTTTTTGATCCTGTATATAGAATGAATCTTCCAACCCTGTCGGAAATATAACTGTGGATGTCCTTGTTCCTCTTTCTGTTATTATCTCCTGCATACTTGTAGTTGGAGCCAGTACAAGGTCACATTGATTGGTGAACCAGGTTATATATTTCGGTACCAGTTTTTCTTTGCCCAGTCTGAAGATTTCTCTTCCCATAGTTTTACTCTTTTCCATAGAGCGAAATGGACGCAGGTAATGGAGATAATCTTCATATTTTGTATGATAAGTATAGATAACCGGCAAATCGTATTTTTTACCCAGATAAAGGGCTACCGGCCCTACAAACATTGGGTGATGCACGTGAATACAATCAAATCCTTTTCTTTCAAAGTCCTGTAATATTTCCCTGATTATTACTTTAGGACAGACCATTCCATTTTCAAGCTTATACGTCCCTGTCTGATAGCGGATGACATCTATATTATTCCCGTCCTTTTCCCCTATCTGTGAGACTGTTTGTTTTGCATCCTCTTTCTGTCCATATTTCGGGGCAAATACAGTCACACGATGTCCACGCTTGGCCAGTTCTTTAGCCTGTCTTTCTACTGATATTGGTACTCCTCCTATAAAAGGGATATAGTTATTCGTCAACATTGCAATTCTCATTCCCTTCAGCCTCCTCATGCTAGTATTTTAATTGCTGCTTCTCCAAAGTAATAGCCCGCCCCTACAAACACCAGATTCCATAAAAAAATCCCAAAAACTGAACTCACCGTATACTTAACAAAATCCATCTGCACCATTCCTGCCGGAATCGATATAAGAGTCCGTACCATCGGGAGCAGTTTACTTACAAACACTCCAATACAGCCCTTTTGGCGGAGCATTTCTACCTTTTCTTCTATGACGCTCTGGTGTTTTGGAAATTTCCGAAAATAAAAGCGCAGAAATCTTGGACCTCCAAGCCTGCCGAGAAAATATAGCAGCCAGCTTCCGGTAAGTCCCGCTGCTACGGATAGTAGCATCACCATTGGAAAGCTTACCTCACCTTTTGCCGCCCATATACCCGCCAAAGGCATGATAACCCCTGCCGGAAATCCGGGCAGATTCATATATTCCAAAAGAACAATCAGATATATAAAAAAGCAGCCATATTGGAAAAAATATTGAGTCAATGTCTGGATATTCATAGAAACAGCCTCCTTTAGAATTCTGTATTAGAATAAAACAAAATTCTAAAGGAAGCCGTTATAAGAAACTAAAAATTTTCTTAAGATTTCGCACCATTTAGTATTTGATCGATCAGCTTTGATGCCTCGCTTCTTGTAATCGTCTCGGGATTCCAGGTTATTTTAATCCCATTGTTCTGCATAAGCTTTCTTAGGAGCCCTATCTGTTTCTCTGTAGCATGCATTACCGGCTTCTGCTTATAATTAAGCGCCGCCGGTTGAAACAGCTTCGGATCAGTCTCTTCAAAAAAATGGGCCAGTGTCTGATACAATTTTGCAGTGGCAAGGGCATCGTGATATGCCCGGTGAGCTGCATTGTTCTCAATATGATAATACTCGCACAAGGCACCGAGACTCTTTGATTTCATGTCTTTATGTACCTTCTGTGCAATTTTCAACGTGTCAATTCCGTTCTTATCAAAAGCCATCCCTTCTGATAAGGCACTCATTTTCATAAAGCTGTAATCAAAAACAACATTATGCCCGACCAAAATATCGTCTTCACAAAAATCGAGGAACTCAGGTATAACCTCCTGTCTGCGTCTTGCCTGCTCCACCATCTGATTAGTAATCCCTGTCAGCTCCGTAATAGCAGGCTGTATGGACTCCGTGGGGCGTATAAACTCCATAAACCGCTCCTGCACTTTTCCGTCACGCACCTTCAGCGCACCTATTTCTATAATTTCATTTTGCTCCGGATTCAGACCGGTTGTCTCCACATCAAAGGCAACATACGATTTTAGCATATCTTATCTCCTGTTACTCTCCATCTTTTGCAACACACTACTGTTCACGAAATACAATTTCCCCAGTCTGGGCATTCATTTTCTCTATAACTGCCAGCGATTCCAACTGAAATCCCAGATTCCGGATGATACGTCCGCCGGATTGAAAGCCCTTTTCAATAGCAATACCGATTCCTTCCACCGTAGCCCCCGCCGCCTGAACAATACGAATCAGTCCTTGAAGCGCGCAGCCATTTGCCAGAAAATCATCAATAATCAGAACATGATCCTCCGGTGACAAAAACTTCTGAGCTACAATCACATTGTTTTTACATTTATGAGTAAAAGATTCCACCTCAGCCACATACATCTCCCCCTCCAGATTAATACTCTGCGACTTCTTGGCAAACACCACCGGAACATCAAATTGCTGTGCCACAATACATGCAATGCCTATGCCGGAGGCCTCAATTGTCAAAATCTTATTAATCGGCTTATCCGCAAAACGGCTCTTAAACTCCTTTCCCATTTCACCAAATAAATGAATATCCATTTGATGATTCAGGAAACTGTCAACCTTCAGTACATTACCTTCCTTAACAATTCCATCCTTTAAGATCCGTTCTTCTAAAACATTCATCCCCAGTTCCTCCTATTTTAAAAAAGGGGTCTGACCCTTTTGCGTTTCTTTTTCTCTTAATTCTCGTTTGTATGAAATATTCCAAAAACTTTATGCAACATAAATGAATTCACCCAGGCCACCAATGACACCCCTGCCACGAGCCACAACGTTATACCAATCAGCAGTGTCCTTGTATTCAGCAGCGTAAGTATAACCGGACCTGCAGTCACCACAACCATAAGTATCGTATAAGGCAGCTTTGCCACAGACAACAGCAGCGCATTTTTTAATGTGTTCTTAATGGTATTCTCATAGCGTGCTGTCAGCGGAAAAACATATATCACTGCGCACACCCAGATAAACCCCAATATGGTGAAAATTCCCTGAAATACTGTGCGTATCGGAGGTTCCATACCGGAAACCAGTCGGACATCAAATCCAAGCACGATTCCTATCCCACTCATAATCAGCCATATTATAGTGCCTTTTTTAAAATTATCCTTAAATGCTCTGAAAAATCCCTTTACAATATATCCCTCTTCATTTTTTACTATCTTCAGCATCACCGTGTACAATGCAGTGGTTGAAGCCCCAATTGTAAAAAGCGGGATGGAACATATCATCCATAGAATATTCAGTAGTATAAAGTCGCAAACCCTGCTTAAGGCCCGCATTACTACGTTATCCGTCCAGTTCATAGTACTCTCTCTTTTCTTATATTATTTGTAACTGTTCAGAACCAGGGGAATATATTATATTTATAAATACTCCGTAAAAGCTCGCTTTCTAAAGGGGTGTTTTGAAATATATCTATTTGGCGAGAGCCAAACAGCTTAAAAACTTACAGTTTTCAAGCTTGGTTCTGAATAGTTACTATTATACTTTAAAAAAGACAAGTTCTCAACACACTTTTAAAATTCAGATAATGATATGATACCAGGGAACGCTTCACCAATAATCACCCTAAGTTTCCTCTGTTTATAAAGGCAGTCTCAGACAATGCTCTGGTGGAAGGTACTATTATTGAAATCAATGTCACAACCCCGGAAGGAAAATGCTACAGTTCAAATATTAAATTAAAAGAAGACGACATTGAAATGATACAGATGCTGCAGCAGCTTGACCAGTAAATAGCTGGTCCCGCCTGCAGACAGTGCACTAGTCCTCCATCTTCAGATACATCCCATCTGTCTTTGCCTCTTTTAAAATGAAATGATTCTTCTTATAGCTTAAAAGTCCCTCTTTTTGCATTTTGGAAAGCTCGCTGGAAAGCGCACTTCTGTCCACAGAGAGATAATCTGCGAGCTGCTGTCGGCTGAAGGGAATATCTATATACATCTTCCCCTGCCTCACAGCTTCCCAGGACAGATAAGACAACAATCTCTCACGAATAGTTTTTGGTGTGATATGATTTATTTTCCGTGACAGGTTCAAATTTTTTACAGACATTGTGACTAGCAGATTGCGGATAAGCCTCTCATGATGATCGCAGGAGGAGCTGCAGGTCTGTATTACTTTTCCCACATCCAGAAACACAACCCTAGATTCCAGAGTCGTCATCACATCTGCCATCATTGGTTCTTCAGGATTACAGGCATATGTTTCTGCAAAAACATCTCCGGGCAGAACATGTCCGATAATGTTCTCATTTCCCCACACATCCGTCCTGACAATGTTGACTCCCCCCTCCAGCAGGAGTCCCAGTCTGTGCACCGTTTGTCCCATATGATATATTGTATGGTCTTTGGGGTATCTTCTTTCCTCCGCACCAAGACATTTCAGCATGATTTTAGTTTCTTCCTGTGTAGTGCCTGCAAATAATTCAGTTTCTGAAATAAATTTATAATCCATATTTTTTCTCCGTTTTGTTGTAATAACAACATTCTCTTTCTTTTGAGTATAGTACAATGCCTATATAAAATCAATCAGGAGGTATTTATTTTGATAAGAAAAATTATAGAAATAGATGAAGAAAAATGCAACGGCTGCGGACTGTGTGCACAGGCATGCCATGAAGGGGCTATTGGAATGGTAAACGGAAAAGCAAGGCTTCTAAGAGATGATTACTGTGACGGATTGGGCGATTGTCTCCCAAACTGTCCGACAGGGGCTATTACTTTTGTTGAGAGAGAAGCTGCCGAATATGACGCAGAAGCTGTTCTGCAGCATCAAAAAGCCAAGAATGAACAGTCACAGCCCTTTGTCTGCCCCGGATCACGTGCAAAGGCAATAGACCGCACCCCGCTCCAAAAAAATGTTCCAACCACGCCTGAAGCGGCCAAATCCCGGCTTCGCCAGTGGCCGGTACAGATAAAGCTTGTCCCTGTTAACGCACCCTATTTCGAGGATGCACAGCTCCTTGTCGCCGCAGACTGCACGGCCTATGCCTATGCCAATTTTCATCAGGATTTTATGCAGGGAAAAATTACACTGATAGGATGCCCAAAACTGGATGACGTTGACTATTCTGAGAAGCTGACCGAGATTATCAGACAGAATTCTATTAAAAATGTCACCATAATACGAATGGAAGTTCCTTGCTGCGGCGGACTGGAGCAAGCCGTCAAGACTGCCCTCATGAACAGTGGGAAAATGATTCCGTGGCAGGTTGTAACCATATCCACAGAAGGAGAGATTCTATAAAAGAAAGATCTCGGCCTTAACAGATATTCATCAAGGGCAGTGCTTCACTGCCCTTGTTCTGTCTCATTCCCGGCCGGCACTGCTTTGTCACCTGCCTCACCACCAGTGTCTTCTGAATGTTCTTCATCGTTTTTCACTAAGAACTTCAATGTGACAAATACAATTGCTATTGCCACTGCCCCAAACACCAGATCTGTCATAGAAGTGGCATATATCAGCATTTTCCTGGCTATTACAAAAAGTATTAATTCCAAAAGTGCCTTATTAGAATGGTATAATATCATTGATATGAGCTCTGCCCCTACAATCAGCAGCAGTACATGTCCGAGAAAAGCCTGGAAAAGATCATATGACTTGTCCGGAGGGGCCTGTAGAATTTCAAAAAAATATTTAACCAGATCTATCAGTCCGATAACAATTCCAATCATCAATATAACAGCAATAATAATTTCAATTGCATGAATGGCCCTTTTAAACTTCTCTTCAATAAAAAATTTCTTCACTTTAATGTCTCCTAAGCAGTTGCCTTCAACACAGCTGTTCACGAGTTTCCGGTGTGTTAGCGGATTAAGGCAATATGTGCCCTGCACTTAAATAAACCTGATACCACTCTTCTCTGCTCAGGTTGATGCTGCACCCCTTTGCTATTTCTTCCAGACGATTCAAGTTTGTTGTTCCGGCTATCATCTGTACATGTGCAGGATGTCTCAGCATCCAGGCAGTAACAATTGTAACAGGTGTTGCATTATATCGTTTTGCCAGTTCTTCCAGCTGCTGATTTAATTCCGGATACTTATCACTTCCAATAAACACCCCTTCAAAAAAACCGTACTGGAAAGGTGACCATGCCTGAATTGTCATATCCTTCAGACGGCAGTAATCCAGAATACTCCCATCATGATCCACAGAACCATCCGTCAGCATGTTGACCTCCATACCGTTTGCTATCATATTAGAAAATGGTATACTAAGCTGCAGCTGGTCGGTTACAAAGTCCTGTTTCACATATTTCTTCAGCAGTTCTATCTGCATTGGCTTGTGATTAGATACACCGAAATTTCTCACCTTGCCCGATGCATTCAGCAGGTCAAAAGCTTCCGCCACTTCCTCCGGCTCCATGAGAGCATCCGGGCGGTGAAGAACCAGAACATCCAGATAATCGGTATTCAGCCTTTTCAAGCTGTCTTCTACGGACTTTATGATATGCTCCTTAGAAAAATCATACATCACTCCCGGAACAATTCCACATTTAGACTGCAAAATAACATCTTCGCGCCTGAACTCTGTCTTTGCAAATGCCTCGGCAAAAAGAGATTCACATTTACCGTCTCCATATATGTTAGCATGTTCAAAAAAGTTTATTCCCAGCTCCATGCATTTATTAATGTAACCCTCCAGGCTTTCCTCATCCAGGGCATTTATCCTCATACACCCTGCTGCAATTACCGGAACTTCAAGGCCACTTGTTCCCAATGACATTCTCTTCATCTCTTGTATCCTCCCGCATGATTAATTTGTAACTGTTCAGAACCAAGTAAATATATTTAAAAGCCCCAACGAAGTCCGCTTGAATATGCAGTGAGTTGGGTTTTGTTTCCATTATTATATGCTTATGAAAAGACCTTCGTCAAGTGCTTTGCTATAAATATTGTTACCGTAAAGGCTCACCAACATTCTATTGGACACCTGCAGCTGGATTCTAAAACTCAACAAGCATTTACGCCGGCTATTACCTTCACCTGGGAGAGCGGCAGCTGGGTTCTTTGTGCGGTCTGTTCCACCGTCATTCCACGCTCCAGAAATCTCCGTGCAACATATTCCATAGACTCTCCGATTTCAATTACATGTTTGTCCGGGTCATAAATACGGATCACACGCTGTCCCCAATCGTGCTCCTTGCACTTGTTCAAATATTTAATTGAAAAACTGCTTTCCTCCAGCTTTTGAAGGAATTTGTCAATATTATTTTCTTCAAAATACAGTTCCGCATCGTTTCCGCCAAATGTAGTTTTCTTTGCTATAAAGGTGTCCCACAGCTTTCTTTCCTGCAGTGCCAATCCCTCTGTAAGTACCACGTTTTCACCAAAATCTGCAATCATCTCTAGGTCAAACAGTTCCTTGTAAAAGGCTTTTGATTTCTCTATGTCATCTACAACAAATAAAATATTTTTAAGTTTCATTACTTCCCTCCTTTAGCAGTTTTGATTTGAATCTACCAGGCGCTAATCCGCTTCTATTAATATAAATGTAACGTAATTATTATTACAATGCAACAGGGAAACTTAAAAGCTAAAAAAGGAGCCGGGAAACCCAGCACCTATTTACGATGTGGATTTCCGGCTTCTCCTTTATTTTCCGATATTGTACGTGTTACACTTATGTTGCAGTTCTTTCATCACTCTGTTGGTACACCCCTACCTATAAATACTTTTCTTCTAGCTCTTTAAGCACCTGCAGCTGATATTCCCTTTCAGCAGCGTTTTCCACATCTGCCTCAAATGCCTGGCTTTGCTCTTCAATCCGCTCCATTGATTTTTCTGGTAAGTGCTTTTCACCAAATGTAAATACTGTTTCATTTTCTTTTTGAATATGTCTGCGCAGGAGATGCTCATAACTGCCCGCTGCCACTAAGATGGCTAATTTATTTTCAACAGAAGGGTCTTCTTTGAAAGAGTCAAGTGCCTCATCCAAATCGGAAACATACAGGCGTCCGAGGTCATGCTCTATCAGCATCCCTCCCTGTATTACCTTTTCTGCCGGACCGCCCAGATCTTTTACCATAGCTTTGAACAGGTATTTTTCTTCTTTTCCGTGATGGGTTTTATCGGCATATCTCCGGATAAATGCTACCATCTTTTTTAAATCATCCACATCTATTTTGTCATTCTGTAATACATCTAATGATGCTTTATGAACTACATCCAACATCCTCTGAATGTTCTCATGCTCTTTCTTAAGCAGTTCTATATTATTCATTTTCTTTCCTTTCTCAGGCAGTACTCTGAGGTTGCAGTATGGCTGTATAGAATACCATAGTTTTCGAGTACTCCTTCTATCCATGAATCTCTCAAACTATAATAAACATCTGCTCCCAAATCCGGGTCTGTCCAGTACTTTTCATGAGGGCAGTTTCTTACTCTCCATTTTATAACGTCTGCACTTTGCTCTGTAACATCAAATGGAAAATCACAAGGCATTCCATCCAGAAGTATATCATATATGGCCCGGTAGGTCTCCTCTGCATTCAGTCCTGCAGGCAGAACGTATTCCCGTCACAAAGGATTCCAGAATATCAGCCAGTCTGAAAATTTAAGCGGCCGGGTTCAGATTATGAAAGAAGATGTCCTGGGCAACCGTGTGATTTTAAATGACCTTGGCCCAGGAGATGTTTTTGGTGAATCCTTTGTATGCGGCGGAAATTTTTCACTTACAGTGTCTGTGCAAGCGGTAGAGAACAGTTCAATTCTTTTATGCCCTTTAGAACATATCATGCACATCTGCCCAAGTGCATGTGAATTTCACAATACTCTTGTCCGAAATATGGTGGTAATGGTCTCCCAGCACAATATTAAGCTCCTGGAGCAACTGGAAATCACAACAAAGCATTCCCTGCGTGAAAAAATCTTAGCTTACCTGGCTCAGCTGGCACAGGAGCAGAACTCTGCCATTGTCACCTCTCCCTTAGGGCGGGTGGATCTTGCAGATTTTCTAGGTGCAGACCGCAGCTCACTGACACGTGAACTAAAGCGAATGCAGGAGGGAAATTTGATTCAATTCAATAAAAATACATATACCCTAGAAAATGCCAACATCATGTAATAAAACGAGGCTGGGCACTAGTTTCATTAAAATCAACTGTGCCCAGCCCCGTTTCAGCTTTCTATGTACCCTCAAAAATTTACTTATCTTTCCATCTCCGGCCTTCTTCCTGTCGTCTGATGGTCTTTTATAATTTTATTCACTTCTTCCAAATCGGATACAGCCATATCTCCTGGGATGGAATGTTTAACTGCTGCAGCCGCATTACCGTATTCTACTGCTTTCTGACAATCCCCGGCACATGTAAGATATCCATATAAAAAGCCCGCAATATAAGCATCCCCGCTTCCCACACGATCAATAACATCAATGTTTTCATAGGGTAGTTCTGTATAGAATTGATCTTCCTTTTTGTTGTAGGTGCATGATCCGAAGGAATGGACTTTGGGGCTGTGGACAATACGCTGCGTAGTCGAGACTACAGAAATCGGGTACTCCTCTGTAAAACTTTTCATGATGTTCTCCACAGTGCCCTCTTTCAAAAATGTAAGTCGTGCCGTATCCTCCGAGCAAAAGAAAATATCCACCATGGGAAGAATGCTCTCAATACACTCTTTTGCCTGGAATCCTGTCCAGAGATTACCCCTGAAATTTACGTCAAATGCAACTAGTACCCCCTGTTCTTTGAAGCGTTTCATCATTTCTATCGTCGTTTCACGTACCCGGCCTCCCAGAGCAAGCGTAATACCTGTTGTTAAAAAGCACCGAGTCGACGAGAACATCTCATTTGGAAAATCATCTATGTCAATCCGATTCACAGAAGAGTATTTTCTGTCATAAACAACACCCGGTTTCCTTGGATGCGCACCATATTCAAAATAATAGATTCCGATACGTGCCTCCGGTGAGTTATCATAGACAAGGTAACGGTCACTGACCCTGGAAAACCGTATTGTATTACGGGCATATTTGCCTAAATCATTTTCCGGCAGTTTTGTAATTATGCCCGTTTTCAGGCCGAGAAGCGAAGCACCGCCCGCCACATTCAATTCAGCACCTCCCACTCTGTTTTCGAGTATTTGAGACCGGACAAGTCTCTCATTTCCAGGAGGTGACAAGCGGAGCATTACTTCTCCCAATGTGAGTAAATCATATTCCTTCGTCATGTTTTTCTCCTTTACGGTCGTATTACGAGAGCATATGTATATACAGTGCCTTGGCAATACCACCAGCTTGATGTCGTCAGCCGCTAGATAAACCGGCACATCGCACTGGGCTAGCTATCTCAGCCAGCAATGTTTTGCTCAAATTATATCTTTATTCATTTTGCTCTCCAAAAGTCAGCATTACTTTTATAACATTCTTTTTATCATTCATAGCTTTGTCAAATGCCTTGTCAATATCTTTGAAGTCAAAATAATCGGTTGTCAGCTTTTTAAAATCTATCCTGTCACGGACCTGACTCATAAATCGTATGGCACGCGGTGTAAAATGATCGGTTCCTCCTGAACCTTTGATACGCAGGGTTCTCCAGTTAATCTGCCCGATTTCCACTGGTATTTCATGCCCTGCTGTATGCCCTGTAAAGCTTACGCGACAATTATGTCCCGCAATCTGGAATACTGCATTGACTGCAGCATCATTGCCTGAACACTCCTGAATTAAGGACGGACCTCCGCCTCCACATATATCTTTCACTTCTTAATAGAAATCAGGAGAGGTAGGATCCAGTGTGTAGTCAGCTCCGAACTTCTTGGCAATTTCACGTCTGTTCGGAAGAGGATACCCGCAGATCATGAGGTCCATACAAAAACGCTTGTTTACATTTCATGTCTTTTATTTCCCTTCTATAAACATTCAAAAATTCCCTGACGCGGCAATTCATGCACAGACTTCCATCCTTCGCTGAGTGGTTCTTTGAGGAATGGTGCCAATTCTGCTTCTGTGCGAAGCGTTGTCATTTCAATTGGCGGTACTTTGCCTGACGGATATTTTTCATGAATTTCATCATGAATCAAGGTAAGATATTTCAGAATTGCCGCAATGGGCCTTTTTGCTTTCTGTGCCGTTGCCAACTTTGGATTGCCGACCACACCCTCCGGTGTTCCGTTTCGCTCAATAGCTGAATGGCCTTCGCCAAGACTCCATGATGAGGGACGTCTGTAGCAGTCAATGGAGGTGTCAAACTGTCCTTCAAATAGATAGGATGTAGGCCATGCTTCTTCTGCCGCGCTCATGTCCAGCATATCGTTAAACAGCAGCATTCCAACAGCTGTTTCTGCCTCGTCCGCATGGATAAATGGTGTGTCGAAGTCATTTCCATTTGTATCTGTCGGCGTGAAAAATTCTCTTACACTTCTGTGCCACTCAACGGTACGGAAAATTCCAGGCAGCTGATAACGCTTGCAGAACTCATGGATTGCAGCCTCAAGCATCCAGCAGTGACCATGATTGTTTATAAAAATAATTTTGCGGTAACCATCATCCCATAAGCCCAGCATAGTGTAAATCAGTGTTTCTTTAACTACTTCTTCGGGCAGAATAACTGTTCCCGGCATGCCAATGTGATGATATGGGTGGCCTCCATACAACAGCGGCGGAAACGCCAAACTACACTCATCTCCTATTTTCGCTGTATATCTTCTCACGCCCTCCAGAATTTGTGTGACCATAAAGGTGTCCAGACCTGAATTAGCATGTTTACCATGATTCTCTGTACACCCAATGGGAACAAAAACGATATCATTCTTTCTTCTTTTTTCAATTTGTTTACTTCGAGGTGTCGTCTGTATGTAGCTCCCTGCCTTTCCAAGTTCAGATAGACTTGGGATACCATAGTCCAAAATGATTTTATCAATTTCCTCATCGGAGGCATCCCACAGCTCCTTCTTCATTCTTCCAACTGGAGAATCCTCGAACATAATCGCCGGATCATCTGTTGCTAACCATTTTACTTTTTGTGCCATTTTGCTTTCTCCTTTTCATTTTGTTTTATTTTTGCAGCAGTTGGCGGCAGCTTGTGAACCTACCAAATTCCTGCTTCAAATACACTGTAATCATATATATTTCAATGCCGGATCCTGCAAATTTAAAGGTTGTTCTCACTTCTGTATTTCATATACGGTATATCGTATACGGTATATCGTAATTTAATAATAATATTTATAATGGGTATTGTCAATATGCTTTGCATATTTTGTACAATATTGACTATTTTATGTTTTAATTATTGTGCTAATTTTCTATATTAATAAACTGCTTATGACTTAATGTTGACTTTCCAGAAGAAATATGTCAAAATATATAATAATTTTTGTATACGGTATTCTTTGTATTATGATTATGGAATACTGTGTACGATATTCATTTTTATAGAGAGGAAGCAATAATGAAAGAAAAATTAGTTGTAAACAATTTAACAGAGCAGGCCTACGAGCTGCTCCGCACCAAAATATTAAACAAGGAAATTTCACCGGGAACCCGGCTGGTCAGTTCAACGCTGGCAAAAGAATATGGTATCAGCCGTACGCCTTTGCGTGATGCAATACGTAAGCTGGCAGATGATGGACTAGTAACTCCTTCACCTACAAAGGGATTTTTTGTTTTTGAGCCAACGGTAAAAGATATTGAAGAAATCTTTGAGATACGCCAGATACTCGATATTGCGGGTGTGACAAAGCTTATTACAGAGATACTTCCAACTCACCCAGAAGCACTGGAACATATTACAAAAAGTTATGAAAGTTCTCTGTTTCCAACCAATAAATCTTCAACTTTTGTGCAATCAGATGAGGATTTTCACGCAAGTATCATAGCTATGACAGGCAATTCGAGACTCATTGGATATTATGCTGACTTATGCAGTCAGACTAAATTTTTCAGGAAATTAACTTCACAAAACGAGCAAAAAATGCAACAGGCAAACGAGTACCACAAAAAAATTTATGAAGGAATCAAGGATATGAATCTGGGACTGACAATCAGTGCGATAAAATCCCACATTGAGTACAGTAGAGAGGATGCAATTCAGCAATTGTCCTCCGATACAACTGAAAAAACATTTTCGGAAACAACTGATGGGTCTTTCCAATAATTTTAAAATTTATCCTTCAATAGCCCAGTTCTTTGGAAAACTAAGACAGGACCGCCGCGGTTGCGGCAGCCCTGCTTATCCAGTGTAAGCGCAGTTCTAATTAAGCTTAACTCCCGATTTCTCAATCAGATCTTCAACATTGACCCGGAAATCAGTTACGTTCTCTTTAGTTAACACCACCGCCTCTAATGTCTGATGCTTTTCAACCGTCTCGCCATTTAGAATATTAACTGCATTCACGACACCCTGGTATCCTTCTTCGATTGGCTGTTGAGCAATAGAAGCCGTCAACTCGCCATCTTCAATCGAGTCCATCGCATTAAAAGTTCCGTCAAAGCCTACAATTACAACATCGGTAAGGCCTAATGATTTGACTGCCTGCAGTGCCCCCAGTGCCATATCATCGTTGGTTGCATAAAACGCTTTTATATCGCCATCTGACTGCAACATATTTTCGGCTACGTTAACAGCTTTTCCGCGGTCAGAATCAGCGGGCTGCACAGATACCACCTTAAGTCCTGCTTCTTCCATTGCCGCTTGCGCTCCATCGGTCCGCTGGTCATGGTGAACCTGACCATTTAAGCCTCTGATAATAGCCACTTTGTCTCCTTCCTGCAGCTGCGATGCGATAAACTTACCGCCTTCTGCGCCGGCTTCTTCATTCCCCGTGCCAATAAAACAGCTATACAGTGATTCATCGTCAGTATCCAACATAGCATCAATTACCACCAGTGGAATATCGTTGCTTTTTACGGTCTTAGCCGCAGAAACCAATGATGTTGGCTCATTCGGCGCCAGCACAATGGCATCTGAACCACTGTTGCAGGCATCTTCTACCATATTGATCTGAGCTGCCGAATCGGATTCTGCGTTTGGCCCAATCACATCGACGGATATTCCCAGCTCCTCCCCGGCAAGTTTCGCCCCAGCTTCAACCATATGCCAATAGTCGCTGTTCAGTGCCATGCATATAACAGTGATTTCATAATCACTTCCGATCTTACCTTCGGATTCTTTCGATGTCTCTGTCTCTTTGCCACCTCCGCAGCCAGCCATTACCAACATAATGAGCATCAGACATAATGCCAGTGCACTCCACTTCCTCAAATTCTTTTTCATACTTCTCCTCCTTGTCATTTTTTTATCTTTAATACCACTATTAAAACACTCTCTAAGCGAAATATTTTCGAGGCCATACGATTGCTGCCTACTTCTCCTCATCTTTTTTCATCCGCTTTACCCGTTTAAAACCACCATTACGTACTACATCGATAAACACGGCGATAATGATAATCACACCAAGGAAAATTGTCTGCATATCTGAACTGACTTTAAGCAGATTTAGTCCATTACGCAGCACGGAAATCAGAAGCACTCCGAAAAAAGTACCCAAAACATTTCCTTTGCCTCCAAAAAAACTGGTTCCACCGATAATAACCGCAGCAATTGCATCGTTCTCCAACAGTAAACCGGAAAGAGGATACGCCGAATCACTACGACCAACTGCGATAATTCCGCCTAACGCTGCCATAATTCCAGAAATAACATACACACTTGTTCGTACAAAGTCTACATTTATGCCGGAAAGTTCAGCAGTTGTTATACTTCCACCAACAGCATAAATATGGCGGCCCAACCTGGTATAATTTAGAAAAATGCTAAAAATAAAATACATGATGAGCATCAAAATAAAACTCACCGGAATCTTATCCAGAATTGTTCCCGTGCTCTTCCCAACTGCTGCTGAGCCAGCCCATGAAATGATCATTGGCATCCCAGCAATTGGTGTTGCACCGGTAAGTACCAAACCGATTCCCTTGTAAATGTTCTGTGTACCCATAGTAGAAATAAATGGATGAGGAAGTTTACATTTGGTCAGAAGCAACCCATTAATCAAGCCAAGCAGTGCTCCCGTGACAACACATATTACCATGCAAAGTAGTGGTGTAAGACCTATTTCTACAGCACATTTCGCCATTACAATAGTGGACAGGGTCATGGTGAACCCAACCGAAAGATCGATTCCGGCCGTTAATATACAGACCATCATCCCCAGTGCCAGGAAACCGCTCATCGAAGTCTGACGTGCAATATTCATAATATTATTTATTGTTAGAAATCTGTCTGTTCTAATCGTTAGAAAAATGCACAATATAATCACCGCAATGACAGGACCCGCTTTTCCCATAATTTCCTTTAATTTTTTCCCGATACTATTTTCTTTATCCATCTAAAGTGTCCCTCCTGTTGCTAAAGTCAGGATTTCTTCCTCTCCTATCGAGCCATCATTTTTCACAATGCCTGTCTGCTTTCCTTCATACATAACCATAACCCTATCACTCATACCGAGTATCTCATCTATTTCTGATGAAACCATAATAATCGATGCACCATTCTCTAAAAGCCGATTCATAATATTGTAAATCTCCACTTTTGCGCCAACATCAACCCCCTTAGTTGGCTCGTCAAAGATAAAAACCTTAGCTCCAGAAATCAACCACTTCATAATGACAATTTTTTGCTGATTTCCACCAGAGAAATTCATGGCTAATTTTTCTGGTTGCATAGGTCTGAGGTTTAACTCCTGCCCGTACTCTTCAATTGCTGCAAGGCGCTTTTTATTATCAATAAACCCCAGTTTATTTTGAAACTTTTCCAATGGCACAATGGTACCGTTTTCAATTACATTGTGAATTAAAATCAGTCCTTCTTCTTTTCGATTTTCTGTTATTAGCACTACTCCTTGCCTGATTGCATCACGTGGACGCTTTACCTCAATTTCTTCACCATTAAATATCAAGTTCCCGGTAGCCAGCGGATCCGCCCCGAAGATTGCACGCACTAATTCCGTCCGACCAGCTCCAATAAGACCAAATATTCCCAGCATCTCCCCTTCTTTTACTGCAAAAGAAATTTTATCAAATTTATCAGCGCATAATCCTTGGCAGCGTAATATTTCTTTGCCAATTCTCACATTTTTCCGCTTTGGGTATTTTTCTTCCAGAGTTCGGCCTACCATCATCTGAATAATATCTTCTTCTGTGACATCCTTCACTGACATTGTGGCACCGGAGTTCTTCCCATTTCGCAACACTGTAACACGAGTTCCTACCCGTTTAGCTTCATCAAGTTTATGAGTAATAAACAAAATTGAGACCCCCTCGCGGTTCAGTTCAAGCATCAGCTCCATAAGGAAATCAATTTCACTGCGGCCGAGTGAAGAGGTCGGCTCATCCATGATGATCAATTTCGCCTTTCGGTCAATTGCCATGGCTATTTCAACCAATTGCCGCTGACCCATACCCAGCTTTTCCATCGGTGTATCTACATCGATATCCGACAGACCGACCCGATCTAACGCTTTTCGAGCACAAACCCGCTGTTTTTTCCAGTCGATTAGGCCATTCTTACGTTTTTCAAATCCCAAGTACATGTTTTCTACTATACTCAGACACGGAATGTTACTGAGTTCCTGATAAATAACCGAAATTCCCAGTTCATAGGCGTCCTTCAGACTATGTATTTTCATCAGCTGACCAAGCCAAAATATCTCTCCTCCCTCCGGTTTATTGATGCCGATAATAGTCTTAATCAGTGTAGATTTTCCAGCTCCGTTTTCACCGAGCAGTAAGTGTACTTCTCCCTGCTTTACTGTGAGATTTACATTGTCTAATGCCACCACACCGGGGAAAACCTTGGTAATACCCCGCATTTCCAGGAGTGGCACATCAGTACCTGATCTTGTCTCACCCATTTTATCTCCTCCTTTTAGACTTAATACATTCAACTAGAAGACAGCAGGTACGCTCTGCGAAGATGTGGTACTGCCGCCGCAATATATCCATCCCAAGAATAAAGTATACCTACGGCCAAGACTTGGTGTGCGAGAATCCACACTCTTATTTGAGCAAACCCGTTTATGAACTAACAACACTTTAACTATATAAAGCTGGTTTTTCGATCATTTCCACCGCTAAAAATTTTCCTGTCCCACGAGAACGATTTAAAGCATCAGCCGCCGCACAAGCCACATATCCATCCCATGAAGTGGGGCCCGTTGGCCGACCTTCGCCTGCACAGTTTACCCAATCCTGCAGTTCAATATCGTAGGCAGTGGTAAAACGGTCGGCCCAATCGGTTAATAACTGTACCGAACATGTAGCATCTGCACGTTTAATTACCGAATTAGGATCCGGCAAATTTATCGTACCTTTTTCACATACAACCTGGCATTGAATATCGTAACCATACCCATCAGCCACCTGTAACTCTATATCAATCCTTGAACCATTTTCAGTTTCTAACAGGACAATCTGCGGGTTATCATATCCTTTTGTAGACCGTGATGACTGGCGTACCTTAAGTACCTGGGCATTCTTATACTCATCCCTTAATAGCCAGCGGCAGATATCTAATTCATGGATAGCTACATTAGTAATACCCATCTCTGTCTGAAACCCTTCTGGTTGAAAAACATTGCGATGACATGCATGAATCATTAATGGCGCACCTAGGCTGCCAGAATCAATGATGCGCTTCATTTCCATATAGCCCGGATCGTATCTGCGCATAAATCCCACCTGTACCAGGGGCTTATTATGCCGTACCTCTTCGGCTATAATTTTCTCACAGTCAGCTGTGGTTTGTGCAAGCGGCTTTTCACAAAACACTTGTTTTCCCAAGCGAACCGCTTCCAAAACATACGTTGCATGTGATGGATCGGAGGATGTTATCATTACTGCCTCCACCTCTGAATCAGCAATTAAATCTTCACCTGTTTTATACACTGTTCGTATCCCATACTGCACCGCTGTTTTCTTTGCAGTTTCCAAATAATAGTCCGTACAGCCAACTACCTCCGCATCTGGAATCAGACGGGTCAGCCGATTTATATGTTCTCTCCCTATGGCTCCGCAGCCAATTATTCCTATTTTTAACATATCATTTTGCCCCCTAACTTTTTTAAGATTATATCATCTTATTCTTTTTGCCAATCTCTTCTATAAGTTCTCTTTCATCCACGTATCAATAATTACCTTCATGCTTCTCTTTGTTGTACTGGTACGAATCGCAGTTCTATCTTCGTTCTCTCCGTTACAATATGGATCGGACGGCACAAAGGACTGCAAGAATAACCCGCACTGTTTCCAGCACAGAGAGGGCAGTGTTTAGAGGCACTGTTATTCCTATCTCCATCACGTCTACAATTTTACCTGTCTGCAATTCAATACCCATATGCCATAGATCCCGATGTTCTGTGAGCGGAATATGGCCATCTTTGAGTCCGAATTGCTTCAGACTGTAAAATTGCGTGGGTGCTGCCGCTTTAACACAGGCAAAAGCTTCATGAGCCTGCTTTCCTGCATTTTTCGCCAATACCAGAAAGGGGATTTCCAGCGCACATACAAACTTTCTATATGTTGTACACTCACTAGTGCTTTGCATATCCTGTATTACCGGTCTACATATGTTTAACAGATATAGTCCGCCGCCAGGAAGACTTTCACTGTTAGCTTTTGCAATCTCCTGCAGCTTTTTTGCACCTGTTTTCAAAAAACTGTCTATTCCGTCAAGAAAATCTTGTTTATCTATACCATCCGTCTGCCCGATTTGCAGACATTCATTGGCTAGCAGTACAGCGGTTTTAAGGCCATCTTCAGGCAACTCCTTTTGGGAAATCAGTTGACGGACACATTCCGCGTCTGGATCCCCAAAGCATCCGCCAATTATTACATTCTTCATTTTATCCGAACATACTATTTTACCTGCCGTACTCATACTTATAATGTTTCCACTGCCGTAAGCTCTTGCCGCCGCTTTTGCAATGATCCCTAACCCCCGAACAAGCTTTGGGCTGCAGACGGACTGCTCTATTTTTACATCGAACATACTACTTTCCTCCTTACAGATCGACGTTCTGCGAGCGCAGAACACTCTGGATTTCTTTGATATCCAACGCTCTGGGGGCTGTTTTCTCCTCTATGCTAAGGCTGGCTACAACACCCATTGCCTGCCCCATATTGACACAAATAGGCATGACACGATAGCTGGAATGAGCCTTATGTGTACCACTGATGTTGCGCCCATTGAGCAAAAGCCCCTCCACCTTCTGGGGCAGGAAGCACCTCAGGGGTATGGTATAACAATTTTCCTGTTTAAATGCCTTATATGCGCCATCACTGTCAAGCCCCGGCCCTAAGACATTGTGCAGATCGAAGAAAAACCGGGATTTGGTAACAACCCAGTCCTCAAACTTCCGTGCTTCGGCAATATCGTTCTCATGCAACTGGTACTCTGCGGCAAAGCGCCGGGTCTCACGAACACCGATAGAGTTGGCTGAATCGCATACATAGCAGACCTCATAACCTGGCACATATTTGCGCAGGAATTTCACTATTTCATTAATCTGCTTCCGGCACTCGTAATCCGCACGGTTTAATTCCCGAACATCCGTGCCGTCCACACCGATGACGTTTGTCATATTGGCTGTAACCGTGCCGGGCAGAGACGATGGATACAAAAGAACGTGGCCCGCCGGGGCAGGCAATTTCTTCCGGGCGAGTGCCTGTATATCTCCTTCTGGGAGCTGCACCGTATCCTCAAAGCCCCAGAAAAACAGCGCCCGATCCATATCCACGCCCCCAAGCTTGAACATAATGGTCATAGGCTGCATTCCGCTGTCCTCTTTCCTGCCCTTTTCAAAGGGAACGCCGGCGTATGCTGCCACATCGCCATCTCCTGTAGAATCGATAACAATATCGCATAAAATTGCCTCACGACCGGATTTGCTTTCTGTAATAACACCGGCAACATGATTTCCTTCCATGATGACATCGCTGAAAAAAGTGTACAGTTGCACCTGAGCCCCCGCTTCATAAAGCATCTCAAGCATGACTAGCTTCAGCTTTTCCGGATTGATGACCTGAGGGGATTCGCAATCCTTGGCGCGCTCCCGAAGCTCAACAAAACAGCCGCCATCCTGATGCCCGGTCCAGTGGCTCATAATACCGTTGGTGGCAATACCGCCCACAGCGCCTGACTGCTCAATAACAAGAACTTTTCTGCCCATACGTGCTGCTGTCAGTGCGGCTCCAAAGCCTGCTGGTCCTGCACCGACCACCAGAACCTCAACCTTTTGTATAATTGGAATTTGTTTTGAGGGTTCTTCATAGTACTTTAACATAAGCTACCTCCTTCAACTTAAACTTACTTAACCTTTTACGGCGCCCTCAGTAAGCCCCGCCACAAAATATTTTTGCAGAAAAATAAAAAGTAAAATAATAGGCAGGGCAGCCAGCACTGCAGCCGGCATCACAAGATTCCAGGGATACGTGCCGCTGGCGTTTTGAAAACCGGCGATGCCTACCGGCAGTGTTCTCATACTGCTGACTTTAGAGACCAGGGACGGCCATATATAATCTCCCCATACCCACATGAATTTTAGTATAGCACCGGTGCCAACGGCACTCTTTGCATTGGGCAGGATGATTTGCGTCAATACACCAAAACGTCCACATCCGTCAATCATCGCCGCCTCGTCCAGCGCACGGGGTATCTGCATAAAACTCTGCTTCAAAAAGAATATGATAAAAGGGGAAACTGCCACAGGCAATATCAACCCCTTGTATGTATCAAGCCATCCCCATTTCACCATCATGAGGTACAACGGAACCACAATTGCCTGCACTGGAATAATTTGTGCAAAAAGAACCATGGCGTTGGTGACTTTTTTGCCCGGATATTCCATCCGTGCCAATGTGTAGGCGGCCAGGACATCAATGACAATATTAATCGCTATAGCGGCAATAGCTACAAATACAGAATTAAAAAACCATCTTAAAAACTCATAATTGGCCAACAAATCAAAGTAATTGTACATACTTGCATTTTTGGGCAGCAGATGAAACTGAAGTGAGACAATGTTGTTATAACTCTCAAAAGAACCCTTAAACATAATAAAGAAGGGCAATAATGAAAATAGACATGTGCACAGTACAATGATAAACTTTACCACGGGCAGCAGCCTTAGTTTTTTATTATTCATCCACTTCACCTCCTTTTCCTATCACAGACTTAATAAAGGTAAATAACGCCACAATTAAAAACAGGAAGAACGAGGCGGCCGAAGCCAGGCCGACATTGTCGCGTACCTTGGCGTAAAGATATGTAACCACTGTTGTTGTAGCATTTCCGGGTCCGCCCCCCGTCATTACCCAGATATGATCGAAAGCCTTAAATGAATTAATAAGCAGGATTGTCGTTACAAAATACATGATTGGCTTTAGCATGGGCAGCGTGATTTTCCAGAATTTCTGCCATGAGTTGGCCCCCTCCACATCTGCCACTTCATATAAATCCTGTGGAATTTTCTGAAGTCCACCGATCAGTATGAGTGTGTACAGACCATACTCTTTCCAGACATTGAATATGGTCACTGCCAGGAGTGCTATATTAGAGTCGTACAGCCAGGAAGGGCCTGTAATATTCAGCATACTCAGAACCTGGTTGATGAAACCGTATTGTGGATCGTACATCATCTTCCATACCATGCCCATCACAGTGATGGGTACAACGACGGGAATGAATACGAGGCAGCGCCCAACCACACTCATGCGGCTCTGTTTTTGGAAAAGCAGAGCGCATACCATGGACAGCACCAGTGTGAGTCCCATATTGAATATGGTGTATATGATAGTATTTAATAACGCACGGCGAAAACTGCTGTCCTGAAATAACATAAATTTGTAATTATCCAGCCCCACAAAGCTTTTATTACCTGCCAGATTCCACTTGAATACACTGTAAAACGCCGAGTTAATCATTGGCCAGATCATAAATAAAATTAAAAATGCAGCAGCGGGCAGAAAAAACATATATGCCTGGAGTGTATTCCTGGTTTTCGGTTTTAAAGCCACTGTGCGGGGATTTTTTTGTTCCATTGACATAACCCATTAAATCCTTTCTATCTGATTTTTCTGAACCCCTTTAAGGGCTTCCCGTGTACCGGCGAAAATCAAAATCAGATTAATTGCACGAAAAGCACTCATGGGGCCCACCGCTACATGAGCGCTTTTCACAAACGCCAGCTTTATTTAGTTAATGATTGAAATATTACATAGATTGGTTAACTTCAAGGTCAATCTGCTTTAATACATCTTCAACTTCCATCTCGCCGTTCAGGGCGGAAATGATTAAACGTTTTTGTGCATCCCAACGTGCAGTATAGCCGTACCTTGCCTGAGAGAAAAGTTCCACGGAGGCTTTCTTAGCCGATGCGTTTAATGCTTCCCAAATGACGGGTTCGGTCTGATACATCTCATCAATTGCAGCCTTTTGTTCAGCTGTCAGTTTGTCGACATTGTAAGGCTGAATCCCAAAAACTTCACTCATCCATACCGGCGCTTTCTCTGGAGATGTGAACCACTTCATAAACTCAACACAGTTTTCCGGATACTTTGTTGCCGCACTTGCACACAATGCATGACCGCCAACATATCCACTGGAGCCGAGCATGGGGCCAACCGTCCATTTACCTTCAAGATCTTTGTCACCCACAAATTTTTCACTGATAAGCGGCCCATTGGTGAAGCAGTACATAGCCAGGGCCCCTTCGCGAAAAGCTGTATTGGCGCTGGTACCGAAATCACTGATGCCTTTACTGTAAAAGCTCTTCATAAATTCCAGTGCCTTTACCCCGGCCTCAGAGTTTTCTGTGGATGTCATAGTTTCCATATCAAGATATTCGCCGCCATAGTCGGCAAAAACATTTTCCCAACTATAATTAATTGCATTTAGCTGATCATCTGCACCTTTGAACTGAAAACCCATCACGTCTCCGCCTGACTGTTTGGTGATGGCGGCAGCCATGGTTTTGACCTCATCCCAGCTTTCAGGCAACTTATCAAATCCATATTCTTTCATTATATCTGTGCGGTAATACATAAGGTAAGCTTCATAACTAATAGGAGCTGCATAAAGATGATCCTCAACTATGCTTGCATCGATCAGAGAATCATACCTGTCTATTTCCTCTTCAGTATAGCCATTCTGTTCCAAAGGAAGTAGCAGGTCTGCCTCTACCATGGTTGAATCAAGACCCGCAGACAAATAAAATACATCTGGTCCGGATCCTGCTGCGACAGCCTGCTTAATCTGATCACGGCCGTCTGTCCAGGGCAGAACATTCAAATTGACCTGGGTCGTCTCACTCTGAGCATTAAATTCGTCCACCATTTCTTTGATTTTTACCTCATCTATCAGAGGCAGCATCCAGAATTCAATAGTCTGTTTTTCTTTAGAAGCCGTCGATGACGATTCAGAATTACTGTTCGAGCTATTATCTGGGATCTCTTTCTTAGAGGATGACCCACAGCCTGCCATTGCAGTTATAAGTGCAGAAGCAAGAGCTAATGCCAGAAGTCTTTTTTTCACTTGAATTGCCTCCTTATTCATTTTGATTGCCAAAAGTCAGCATCACTTTTATAACATTCTTTTTATCATTCATAGCTTTATCAAATGCCTTGTGGATATCTTTGAAGTCAAAATAATCGGTTGTCAGTTTCTTAAAATCTACTTTATCGCGGATCTGGCTCATAAATCGTATCGTACGCGGTGTAAAGTGGTCGGTTCCCCCGGAGCCTTTGATGCGCAGCGTTCTCCAATTAATCTGGCCGATTTCCACAGGAATTTCATGGCCAGCCGTATGTCCCGTGAAGCTCACACGGCAGTTATGTCCGGCAATCTGAAATACAGCGTTGACGGCAGCATCATTGCCTGAACACTCCTGAATCAGGGACGGGCCTCCGCCTCCACAGATATCTTTCACTTCCTGATAGAAATTAGGTGAGGTGGGATCCAATGTATAATCAGCGCCGAACTCCTTCGCGATTTCACGTCTGTTCGGAAGTGGGTCTACCATAATCGTGCGTGCATTTGCTGTTTTAGCAACAATCAACGAGGAAATACCTATTGGCCCGCAGCCGAAAACCAGCGCCGTATCGGATGCATCTACGTATCCTCCATTTCCCCAGATGGAGAAATAGCCTATGGAAAATGGTTCAACCCACGCACCATCCACATAGTCCCAGTTATCCGGGAGCCTATGAAGGTTGTGCTCATCACAGATCAGATACTCACCCATTCCTCCCGGAGTATCCGGCCCGAACCCGATTTCCTTGAAATTGAGGCAGGCTGACGGCATTAGACCATCTTTGCAGTTCTGGCATATCCCACAAGCTACGACACACTCGCTTGTTACCTTATGTCCAACTTTGATTGTCTTCACATTCCTGCCCACTTCGACAACTTTTCCTGCAAACTCATGCCCGGGCACAAAAGGCTGGATATCATAACGGCCTTCCTTCGTCTTCCCTTCCAGCATCTCCACATCGGAACCACAGACGCCGCAGGCATACACCTTCACCAGAACTTCATCATCCGTGATTGGTCTGAGGTCTACCTCTTCAACCCGCAGGTCATGAGGTCCATACAAAAACGCTTGTTTACATTTCATGTCTTTTATCCTCCCTTTTTTGGTTTATTTTTGTAGCAGGTGGACTGCAAATCCGCCGAACTCCTGCTTCAAATACACTGCAATTATATCTGCTCCTTTATATTTCACGGTTTTCATATCTGTCTCAAAACCTTTTTTATTCAAATCTGCAATTGCCGCATCGATATTGTTTGTCCGCACCGCAAGATGTATTGATGCCTACATGGGCAACCTCATAGCCAAGATAAGCTTCTCTCGCCACCTTACACTTTTCCGTGATTTCACCGAACTTTCTTTCTGCAATTTCCTTTCTACTGCACATCCAGCTTCCACCCACTGCGAAGACAAAACCGACTTTTGCATATTCTTCAAGATTACCCTGGTTTATACCGCCCGTAGGAATAAATCTTATGTCTGTAAAAGGTGCTGCCAGTTTTTTCATTGCGGCAAGTCCCCCGTACACATTAGCCGGAAAAAATTTGATAATCTTAACTCCCATCCAGCAGCGCTTTTGCAGTCTGAATTGCATTTGATGCATCTTCAAGTACAACCACCGGAACGATACCTGTCGTCCTCATTTTTTCTAGATTATTCATTTCTTCCTCTCTCAATAGGTTTTTAATGGTATTTTTACATCTGCTGAAAGTTCCTGCAAAGATATAAGAACATCCTCCGGTATTGTAAATCCTTCTTCATATGCCACCTTATATTTCTCCCACTCAATTTCACCCGGTGTGTAAATCCGCTCAGAGCCTTTTGCCTTAGGTGCCTGCCGCAATTCTCGTGACATCTCTTCCATGCGTCCTGCCAGAACGCCTTCTCCCAGGAACTGTTCTGCATCGACTGCCATAAAAGCATGACATACATTGTTCGGTTTTTCTGGCTCAAAGCACCAGCTTACAATATCTCCTCCGATACTTGTACATCCGCCGGAAAGTATTCCCGTCAGTAGTTCCACCATAACCGCAAAGCCATATCCTTTATGCCGGGCAAATGGCTGCATTGCTCCTTCATCAGGATAATTGCTGGGATCTGCCGTCGGGAGTCCATCTTTATCAACAATCCATGTATCCGGAATGGATTTTCTATCTTTCTTTGCCTGTACAACCTTCAAAGAAGCTACGTTACTCATTGCCACATCCAAAAAAACAGTAGGTGTCGTATTGGCAGGAGCCGCGTAGGCAAAAGGATTATTGCCTATCAACATGCCTTTTGCTCCCGGCACTGTCATATTTGGATCAACATTACTCATGGACAATCCAATCATGCCTTTATGAGCCGCAATATTTGCATAGTAACCGGCTGCCCCAAAATGACAACTGTTCTTTACAGTAACAAGTCCGAGTCCTGTTTTTTTTGCCTTCTCACATGCCACCTCCATTGCTTTGACGGAAGGTACCATACCAATACATTTTTCTGCATTCATAACTGCAAATCCCGGACCTTCTTTGACAATCTGCGGTTCTGCATGGATGTCAATGCCACCCACACGAATTTTTTTTATGTAACCATACAGATTCTTGGTTCCATGGGAATTAGTACCAAGTGCATCGGTCTCTGCAAGCACCTCTCCGCAGATTTTTGCATAGTCTTCACGAAGTCCCTCTTTGACAAGCGCTGCTTTACAGAAATCTTTTAAATCCTGAATTTTAATTTTTCGCATTTTCCCTTTCTCCTCCTAAACACCCCAATATGCGGAGAACCCTCCGTCGATAGGGATTACTGCTCCATTTACAAATGATGCTGCTTCCGAGCACAGCCAGATAACCGGACCGGCCATCTCAATTGGATCACCATAGCGTCCCATTGGTGTTTTATCCAGTACTTTCTGTCCCCGTTCCGTGGGAGCTCCATCTTCTTTCTGCATCAGAAATTGATTTTGCTGCGTTAGAAGGAATCCCGGTGCAATCGCATTCACCCTTATCTCTTGGCCGTAATTTTGATTAAAATGTACTGCCATCCACTGTGTAAAATTAGCAACAGCTGCTTTTGCACCGGAATATGCGATTGTATTTGTCAATGGAATCATGGATGCCATGGAAGCAATATTAATAACATTCCCAGCTTTTTTCTCTGCGAAAACTTCTCCGAATACCTGCGTCGTCAAAACAGCTCCCATTACATTCAAATCAAAAACCCATCTTAGATCTTCAATAGCAATATGAAAGAAATCCTGCTCACAACTTGTGGTTGCACCCTTTTTGTTTCCGCCTGCCCCATTAATCAGCACATCTATTGACTCAAAGTGATCCAGGACAAATTTCTTTGCCGCTTCCAGACTCTCCCGTTTTAAAACATCAGTGGCACAGGCGATAGCTGTCCCGCCTTTTTCATTAATCTCATCTGCTACCGCCTGGGCTTTATCCTCAAACAAATCCAGAAGAGCCACTTGCATACCTTTTGCCGCCATTTCCTTTGCCATCTCACCACAGATAATACCGCCTGCTCCTGTAATGACAGCTGTCTTTCCTGTCACCTTAAAATCAACCTTCATATTTTTTATCCCTCTTTCTCAAAATAATTCTCTGACCTGTTTTCCTGCATTGTGGATCACATGTGCCGCATTTGGCAAATTTAGGACTTCCAATGATACATAGCCAGCATATCCAATTTCCTGCAAAGTTCTGGTGATGCTCCTGAAATCAATATGCCCCTCGCCCGGAAGCCTGCGATTGCTATCTGCCAGATGCACATGTGAAATAGATTCTCCGACCTTATGTATTGTTCCTTGCATATCCCTGTCCTCAATATTAGAGTGAAACGTATCATATAAAAGTCCAATATTGGAGGGGCTGCCAATATCACGAAGCAACTCCCACCCCGACTCCGTTGAGTTGATGAGGGATGCTTCATAGCGGTTAATCGGCTCCAGATTGATAACAATTCCCTTTTTATCTGCATATTCTCCGATAGCAGATAATTCTCGAATCAAAAGTTCCCGTTCAATTTCAGGAGAAGAATCTCCCCCCTTTCCCCGGATCAATCCAACTGTTACATTGGCTCTCCCAAATTCCACAGCAAAATCGACATCAGCCTCCAGCCTTCTACGTGTCAGAGCCCGAATATGCTCTGACATTGATGTCATCGCCAGCCCTTCCATGCCTGCTGCCTGCCCCGTTGAAATCGTTGACACTTTCAAACTGTACCATGCCAACCCATTTTGGATAGAACTGATATCCAGCAGACCTGGGTCACTGATGATTAGCTCTGCTGCATCAAAGCCGCTTTCCTTTATCCACTTCAGGGCTTGCTGGTATTCTTTTCCGGGAAAGGGAGCAAATATATTGTTAAACTGAACCGATATTGATGCACTTGTTTTCATAACATGCCACCTCGTTTTGTAATGATAGATTTTGCCGCCTTTGTCTTTTCTGTATTCCATATACCGTATATCGTATACGGTATATCATAGTATAATGATAATATTTATGCCAGAGGTTGTCAATACCTTTTACATATTTTGTATAATATTAACTGCTTATATCTTGTATTATTGTGCTATTTTACCTTGTTATAGGGGAAGATCATATCTTAAAGTTGACTTTTCAAAAGAAATACTTCAGAATTCATGATATTTTTTGTATATAATATTCTTTATACCCTGTTTTTCAAATACAGTACACAGGTGATTTTTATTACATGGTATGATACAGGGTCAAAAGGTCATGCGTTTCATGCTTGCATGAAAAAGCATGACCTTAGGACCCATAAAACATGAGAAAGTAACCCGAATAGGGCGGATTTCGAATGTTTTTAGGATTGCGGGAGCACAAAGTGCGGAGCAATCCGTAGGTATCAGGAGGCAAAAAAGTAGCCGCACTTATGCAAACGAATGCATAGTGCGACTAAATCACTTTCAACCCAAAAATACTTTGGGGATTATAAAATATTTTATTTTTCTTTTCGTTTTACCCTTTTTCGCTAAAGTGAAAGCGCCCCAGTCAAATCTACAATCCCGTCTTCTCCTGAATAAACGTTCTTGCTTTCATAGCATATTCCAGGGGATTGGCCTTGGCCGGATCCTGCTCTGCCTCCACCAGCATCCACCCGGTGTAGTCATTTTCAGCCAAGACCTTGAAGATATGCTCGAAGGAGAGGCTGCCATCACCTGGAACTGTAAAGGTGCCATTTTTGACCGCATCAAGGAAGGACAGCTTTCCAGCCAGAGCCTCCCGGCGTTTTTCCTCGCGCACATCCTTGAGATGAACATGGGCAATCCGTCCGATATATTTATCTATCAGAGTATCCACCGCTTCCTGTGTACCTTCAGAAAAATAGATATGGCCGGAGTCAAACAGCAGGTAGACATCCTCACTCGTTCCATCCATGAACCGGTCAATTTCCGCCGGTGTCTGTACTCCTGTTCCCATATGATGATGGAAACTGCACTTCATCCCTTTTTCTTTGGCAATGGCCCCCAGCTTATTCATCCCTGTCAGCAATTTATCCCATTCTTCATCAGTAAAGACCGGCTTCTGACCACCAAAAATCGGCACTGCCTGTCCCTGGATGCTGCCGCCCTGCTCGGAACAGCCAATCACTCCGGCTCCCATCTGGCTGAGAAAATCCAATTGCTTTTTAAAGGCTCCGATAGTTTCTTCTTCCGGCCCGGTGGTAAAAAAAGTGGAAAACCAGCAGTTACAGATCTGCACTCCCCGCAGATCCAGGGCTTTTTTCAACACCACCGGATCCTTTGGATATTTATTTCCGATTTCTGAGCCGGTAAAACCGGCCAGTGCCATCTCACTTACGCACTGCTCAAAAGTATTCTCAGCACCCAACTCAGGTAGATCATCATTGGTCCAGGCTATCGGTGCAATCCCCAGTTTGACTTTATTTTTTTCTAACATCTGCCTCAACCTCCTTTTGATTACTTATATAAACCCGGTTTATCAATCATTTTTACCGGTAAAAATCTGTCTGTACCCCGGGATCTATTCAGTACATCTGCTGCCACGCAAGCCGCATAACCATCCCAGGAGGAGGGCCCGGCAGGTCCGCCGTTTATTATCTTTTTCACCCAGTCAGCCATCTCAATATCGTAAGCTTCGATAAAGCGGTCTGCCCAGTCGGTCAGAAGCCTGGTTGAACGGGTCGCAGCTGTCCTTTTAACAACCGACATGGGATCGGGCAGATTAAGTGTACCCTTTTCACACACTACCTGGCACTGGATATCATAGCCATATCCATCGGCAACCTGGACTTCCACGTCTATTCTGCCCCCATCCTCTGTCTCTAAGAGCACAATCTGCGGATTATCATAGCCTTCTGAGCATGAGGACTGTTTTACTTTCAATACCTGGGCATTTTTATATTCAGCTCCCAGGAGCCAGCGGCAGACATCCAGTTCGTGAATTGCTACATTGGTGATACCCATTTCAGTTTTAAAGCCAGGCCCCTGTGCAACGTTTCGGTGGCAGGCATGGATCATCAGTGGAGCACCTAATTCTCCTGAATCGATCACCCGCTTCATTTCAGCATACCCGGGATCATAGCGGCGCATAAATCCTACCTGTACCAGCTTCTTATTATGTTTTTCTTCTTCCTCCATAATAGCTTCACAGTCAGCCGCGGTAACCGCCAGCGGCTTTTCACAAAAGACCTGTTTACCCAGTTTTACAGCTTCCAACACATATTTTGCATGGGAATCATCAGAAGAGGTAATCACTACCGCCTCTACCTCCGGAGCATGAATCAGCTCTTCTCCGGTTTCATAAACCCCAGCTACACCGTAAAGCTCTGAAACCTTCTGCGCTGCCTCAACAAAATAGTCAGCGCAGGCTACTACTTCTGACTGCGGAATCAGGTACTGGAGGCGGTGTATATGTTTCTTTCCAATCGCTCCACAGCCAATCACACCAATTTTAAGCATCTCTTCTTCTCCTTTTACATATTATGTTTTTATTGAGTTGCTAATCTGCGGGCCTTTGCTTCCATTCTTTCCCGTGTAACATCAAGCAGCACTGCCAGAATGATCACCAGACCTATCACAATATTCTGTACCGCTGTGGATACACTCAGGAGCTGCAAACCATTACGGATTACAGTGATAATTAACGCACCTATCAGAGTACCGCTCATGGTTCCTTTCCCGCCCATGAAGGAAGCCCCGCCAATAATACAAGCAGCAATGGCATCCGTGTCATAAGGCTGAATCGCATTTGCCCCATTGGCAATACCGCCCCGGCCGATTAGAACTATAGCTGCCAGGGATGACATGAAGCCAGACAGCATATAGCAAAAAGTCAGGACATTGGCCGATTGAATTCCTGAAAGCCGGGCGGCCTCCGGATTCCCGCCGACACAGTAAATAGAACGCCCCAGGGTTGTTTTAGATAAGAATACACTCATCAGCCCAAAGATTACAAGCACTAAAATAAAACTGATAGGAAATCCTCCCAATATCGGAATCCCGGCCGGTAAGGTTGCCGACCCCAGCCAGGTCACCTGAGAGGGAAATCCCGAAACAATCTGGGAATTTACTACTAAAAGAGCTAATCCCCACAATACATTCTTCATACCTAGGGTTGAAACAAAGGGGTGAGGCAAATGCAGCCTCGTTAAAAGTGTTCCGTTGATAAATCCCACCAGTACTCCCGAAAGGATCCCCACCAAAATCATGATAAAAGGATTGGTAACACCCTTTTGTAACAGCATCCCCATCATACAGGTACAGAAAATGGCATTAGCCCCCACTGACAAATCAATCCCGGCAGTGATCAGGCAAACCAGCATTCCGGTAGAAATCAAGGCATTTACCGAGGTCTGCTTAAAAATGTTCATGATATTCGATTGAGTTAAAAAATTCTTTGTGGCAAATGACAGGATGATACATAATACCAGCAGAGCTCCCAAGGTCCCCAATCGATCTGCAAATTTATTCTTTGACTTTAATTTTCCTTTACTCATCAATTTCTCCTCCCCAAGCAGCTTTCATAATATCCTCCTGATTGAAGCTTTCGCTTTCCTGCGTAATTGTCGCCATGATGCGGCCCTCCCGCATAACGATAATGCGGTCGGACATGCCCAGTATTTCCGGCATCTCTGAAGAAATCATAATCACACATTTACCGGATTTCACCAGATTATTCATTACATTGTAGACCTCCACCTTTGCCCCGACATCAATGCCTCTGGTTGGTTCATCAAAAATATAGATATCAGCATTACAATTTATCCATTTACCGATAACTACCTTTTGCTGATTCCCACCGGATAGCTGGCCTACGATTTCCTGCTGGGAAGGTGTCTTGATCCGCAGTGACTTAAGATTTTGTTCTCCGACTTCTTCCACTTTTTTATCATCAATAAAGAGGCCTTTACAATACCCCTTTAAATTTGCCAGAATCAGATTGGTCTGAACAGTATTTCCCAGAATCAGCCCCTGCCCTTTTCGGTCTTCAGTTAAAAAGGCTATGCCGTGCCTGATTGCATGGCGGGGACTTTTGATTTTTACTTCTTTTCCGTTAATATAAATCTTTCCTCCATCAAGAGGATCTGCCCCGAAAATGGCCCTCATTAATTCGGAGCGCCCGGCACCCACCAGCCCGGCAAACCCAAGAATCTGGCCATAATAGGCTTCAAAGCTTATATCATGAAAGACGCCGCCTTCCTCCAGATGTTCCACCTTTAAGGCACATTCCCCCTGCTCAGCCGGGTCTTTAATAAACATCTGCTCCATTGAACGGCCCACCATACCGGTAATCAGGTCGTCATTGTCAGTCTCACTGATTTTCTTAGTCCAGATATGCTCACCGTCCCGCATTACCGTTACGCTGTCACACAGTTCAAATAATTCTTCCAGCTTGTGAGAGACAAATAGAATAGCAATGTTCTGACTTTTTAGCTTGCGGCAGATTGTCATCAGCAGATCAACTTCCTTTCCGCCCAGGGAAGAAGTCGGCTCATCCATGATAATCATCTTAGCGTCAATTAAAATTGCTTTGGCAATCTCAATCATCTGCTGAACACCCATACCGAAGGTGCCGGCTGCCTTTGTGGGGTCGACATCGACCCCCAAAGACGCCATTACTTCTTTGGCCCTTTTGTTCATAGCTCCATAATCCAGCAAACCGGATTTTTTCCTGATCCATTTATTCATAAAGATATTGTCAGTAATGCTTAGCAGCTTCTCAATATTGAGCTCCTGGTAGACACATGCCACTCCGGCCGCAGCTGATTCATTGGGATTGCGAAACTTTTCTTCCTTTCCGCCTATAAAAATCTGTCCTTCTTCCGCCTGGTAGACCCCGGTTAAGACCTTAATCAGAGTAGACTTTCCTGCCCCGTTTTCACCAATTAGGCCGTGGATCTCTCCTGGCTTAATCTGAATTCCCATATTTTTGAGAGCCACTACGCCGGGAAAACGCTTGGTGACATTTTTTAGCTCTACTACATAATCACTCATTGTATTCCTCCTCATCTCGGAGTCTTAACTATTGCCCCAGATAAGACTTTAAAGTATCCAGCTGTTCCTGTGCATTGTCTTTATTAACGATTGCACTTCCGGAATCGATAAATTCATCAACCTTTCCGCCATTAATGGCTTCCACACAAATTTCAACTGCTTTGTACCCCATCTCATAAGCATTTTGGGCTATTGACATCGTCTCCTCACCGGACAGAATTGCCTCGCATGCAGACTGAATACCGTCAAATCCGACAAAAATAGTCTTCTCATATGCTTTATTACCTGCAGCAGCCCTGGCAGCGGCAATAGCCATATCATCATTGTTGCATACAATCATGGCAATACCTTCCGGATGATTTTGCATAACAGCTTCCATGCTGGCATAGGCTTTATCCGCAACGGCATCTGCATACTGGATTTCATCCTTAAGGAATTCACCTCCGGCTTCCGTTACCCCTTTTTCATAGCCCGTAAGCCTTGCCGTTGCCGTAGAGTCACCTTCAACCCCGGAAATAGAAATTGCTTTAAGTTCTTCCCAGCCGGCTTCTTTTGCCATTTCTACCGCTGCTTTTCCACCTTCATATGCCGCAGTCTCATTGCCGGTTCCGACAAAGGAAAGAACCTCCGGCGCATCAATAGCAGTATCAACGGCAATAATCGGCTTCTTCTCGCCTGCAATTTGTTTTACCACCATATCTGCCTGCAGGGGTGCAATAACAAAGCCGTCATATTCGCCTGAAGCCAGGTTGGTTTCAATAATATTTAATTGTTCATCATAAGCCGTCTCCGAAGAAGCCCCCTGAACATTTACTTTAACCTCCGGGTGGTCTTTCCCATAATTTTCGCATCCTGCGACCACATAGCCCCAATATTCGGAAGCGGTGGTCTTTAAAATTACATTAACAGCTAAATCCCCGCCTTCTGCACTCTGCTCATTATTACTGTCAGCTTTTTCTCCATCACCGCCGGCACTCTTCTGATTACCGCCGCATGCTACTAACGCTGTGCTCATCGCCATTACCATTAAGATTGCTAAAATTCTCTTTTTCATCTTCTCTTCTCCCTTTAATTTTCCCTGAATGATAGTTTTTTCCCTGTTTCAAATGACTCTTTACACCTATAAGCTGTTTCGGAGGCCAGTGTACCGTCATAGACAGTAACACCTGGTTTACGGCCTTCTCTGATACAATTAACAAACTCTTCCATCTCGGCTATGTAAGCATCATGCCAGCGGTACATAAAATCAGGATAACACTCCCTGCATACGCCATTTTCACTTAACACCTCAAGCATGCTGTCTGTCCCCACCGAGCCAATTCGGAGAGTACCTTTGGTGCCGATAATTTCTGTCTCCACATTACAGCCATGGGCGGCAGCCCTGCCGGCAAATAAGAAGGCCATGGTTTCGTCTTCGTATTGGATCAGGCAGCTTACGTTATCTCCGTCGTTTAACTCTCTGTACTGGGGATAGGCAAAACAACCTCCGACCGCCCACAATTCCTTGGGCTTTTGACCGCCTGTGAACCAACTGCACAAATCGATGTCGTGAACACACATGTCCAGAAATTGGCCTCCACTGTGAGGCGCAAATTTAAGAGTGCTTTCGATAGTTGCCAGCGGATCCTGAGTATAAGCCCGTATCAAAATAATCCTGCCTATATCCCCCCGGTCAATTTTTTCTTTGGCCTTACGGTAAGAATAATCATAGCGCCTCATAAAGCCCAGCATAAATACTTGTTCCGGGTGTGCTGCCACAATCTGTTCTGCTTCCCGGCACTTTTCTACCATTGTGTCAAGGGGCTTTTCACAGAAAACATGCTTCCCGTTATCAAGGGCAGTCCGGATCTGTTTTGTGTGCAGATCTGAGGGTGAAACAATGCAGATAGCATCAAGCTCAGGGTCTTTGCACATTTGTTCGTAATCTTCATAGGTTTGTTCAACGCCCAACTGTCCGGCTACATTCCTCAGCTTTTCCTTATCTACATCACACAATGCTTTAAGCTCTGCACCGGGAACCCTGGCAGCGATGTTTACTGCATGCTCATAGCCCAATCGCCCCAGACCGATTGAACCAATTCGGATCTTTTTCATCTCTTTCCTCCTTTCCCTTACTCTGGCCTCAGTATAGCAGGATAATTGTCCATTTCATATTTGGAGTTTTTTTGATTTGCGGGTATATTTTTTGGCTGCTTACTGGAATTCAAAGTTTTTGTCTTATTTTTAGGTAATATTTTTGGGCAAAAAAGAACACCTACCTAAGTACATGTTCTCTTTTAAATTTATCTAGTTTGCTGACATTAGTTTTTGGAAGAAGTTTGCCGGTAGCGCACCGGGCTGAGTCCCACCTGCTTTTTAAAGATTTTGGAAAAATATTGGTAATCATTAAAACCAGACTTGGAGGCAATCTCTTTAACACTGAGACTGGTCTTTACCAGCAGCTTTCTCGCCTGGCTAATCCGTTGATTTAGCAGGAAGGCAGAAAAGCCTACGCCCATTTCCTGTGAAAAGAGATAACTTAAGTATGAAGCATTGACCCCTGCTGCCTCGGCCGCCTCACTTAACCCAATATGCTCATGATAATGCTTCCAGGCGAACTCAGCCGCCACCCGCACAGCCTCGCTGACATGTTCTGGAATCGCTGCCTTGCTGTCATCCTTCTCTTCCTCCATCAACCGATTTAGAATTTCATAGACCTGCTGAATATTCCGAACCGGATGGTGATCATGCTTATCCTTCCCCAGCAATTCCTCCAGAGTCTGCAGCCACTGCACCACCAGCTTTCCTGCAGTTCGTTCCTCCTCAAAGGCTTTACACGCATCTAGACAAGCACTGAGGAATGCTTCTTTTCCCCTCTTATACATCAGACTCTCAGTCTGTCTCAAAAGTTTTCTGGCCTTCTCCGGCAATTCTCTGGAGACCTCTCTTTCGCCGTCATAATAAAGGATCTGCTTCTCTTCGTAAAAACCAGCTTTAAGTGCCTCCCGAGATTGTTGATAGGCCTGTCTCAGAGACTTGGCTCCCATGCAGACATCGCTTGCTCCCAATCTGAAGGAATAAGGCTCATTGCGGCAAATACGAAAGCATGAGGTGGCAGTCTGAATAAGCCGCTGCCTCATAACACTACTTTTACATTCTTCTGATAAGTCCAGGAAACAACAAAAGGTTCCCATCCCCAGATAAACAATTTCTCCGGTAAATTCTGCCGTCCCCTGGAATTTTTTCAGGGCCTCATAAAGCCTGTTGCGGAATTTCCGAAAATACTGCTCCATGTCCAGATCGAACCACTGCTCCTCATGCTCGCCTGCACCTTCCATCACTATACTGACTACCGCACAATTATAAAAAGAAAAAGGAATCCCCATATTTTGCCGCATCTCCTCGGTCTCTTTATCACCGGTCCCCTCCGACAATGCTTTATTAAAAAAAAGAAATTCTGAATCATCACTTAATAACTCTAACCTCTTTCCTCCTGAACCTTCTGTTATCTCCGTTTGCTGGCAGTGAATTTTCTCTTTAGCCTGAAGAAGAATCGGTCTTAAAGTATCATCCTCCAATGTATTTTTAAGAACATATTCATCGGCCCCTAATTTCATCGCTTCTTTAACATATTCAAAATCATCGTGGCAGCTAAGTGCGATAATATATGTATTTTTATCCCTGCGGCGAACCTTCCGGATCAATTCTATGCCATCCATCAAAGGCATGGTAATATCCGTTACAATCAGGTCTATTTGCTGCTCCTCCAACACCTTAAGGGCTTCTTCACCGTCTCTTACATCAGCTGCAATTTCAAATCCGGCCGCTGTCCAGGCCGGCAGGATTTTCAAATAACTCCGCACCAGATAATCATCATCAACCAATAGCGTCTTTAACATCCCTTTACATTACTCCTTTTCGTCATAGGCCGCCGGTAAGTAAATCATCACCGTCGTGCCCCGGTCATCGCTGACATAACGCAGTTGCGATTTTTCACCGTAATATAATTCCAGGCGATCCCGCACGTTCGGAATTCCCACGGCAGTAAAACCCTTCGTTTTTTTTACCTTACTGTTCAAAAGTGTCCTGATCTGTTCCTTGCTCATCCCCCGGCCGTTGTCCTTAATCTCAATTTCAAGCCTTTCCCCGGAAACAACCGCTGAAATCAAGATCAGCCCATTTCCTTTTTTTATGTCAATCCCGTGCAATATGGCATTTTCCACAATCGGCTGTAAAATCAGCCGGGGAATCAGGCAATTGCTGGCGGCAGGCTCAATATTATAAACGGTTTTTATAGTGGTATTACTCCTGAATTCCTGCAAACGTACATAATTTTGCAAAATATGTACCTCCTCCGAAACCGTCAGAAATGCCCCCTTTTTGCTGATACTGGCCTGAAGCAGTTCAACAAAGCTCTCAATGAGATCCGCCAGCTCCCTTTCCCCCTTAATGAGAGCTGCATACTTAATGGAATTTAAGGTATTATACATAAAATGGGGCGTCACCTGATACTGCAGTGCCTCTAACTCCGCATCTTTTTTTAGCCGTTCTTTTTCAATCAGTTCTTTAATTAAGAGTTCAATCTGATTAAGCATCTGGTTAAACTCTGTTGCCAGATCCCCCATCTCATCCCGCGAAATAACCTGAGCCCTGGTAGAAAGCTCTCCTTCCGAAACATGTTTAACGGTACTTGTCAGATTCTGTACCGGCCTATAGATGAGCCTTGCCAGATAGCTGGCTAAAATACTGGCAACAATTAAGGAAATCACTAAAATTCCTGCATAATAAAGTCTGAGTTCTGTCAAATCTCCCAATACCGTCTCCCGGTCCACAGAAAGATATAAGGCACAGCGTGAAAAAGGGGCACGGCTATAAAAATAAATAGTCTCCTCATCAATACTTACATCCTGTGAACCCGCACCAGAATCCTTAAATTTTCCCTCCATCACCTTTACAGTTTTCGTTAAAGCCTCTCCCTGCCTGTCGTCGCCGGTTGTTATTACTTCATTTTTCTGATCTAAGAGCATCACCTCTTTAATGGTATCATTTCTCATTTCTGAGATATAGTTATAGTAAAGGTAGCGCTCCTCTATGTTGGCACAAAGATAACCTACGGTCCCGTTATCATTAATCGGCTCCACAAAAGCCAGGTGGGGACGCCGGCCACTGATCAGATTGTTCAGCAAAAGAGGGCCCGCCTGATTCTCTGTTTCTTTAATCAGTGCCTGAATGCTGCGCCGCTCAATAACCTTTTTATACTTTGGATAAGCTTCAGAAGTTACCAGTACCTGTTCATCCGAAATAATTAAATGAAAAGAAGAAATTGCGGTATCCCGCTCATTATAGCTTTGCAGCAGACCGACCATCTCCGCCAGAGTTTTATCTTCCTTTTCCGTCGTATATTCTTTGATCTTTGCCTTAATTGCCTCATCACAGGAAGCCTCAACCAACACATGATACACTTCCTGCATTGCCTGGTCCAGGCTTTCAATAATCTGCCGGTTCTGTTGTTGATTCGACGCAATATAATTTTCTTCAATTGTTGCCGCCGATTTTACATAAAAGATCACAGTAATCCCCGAGGCCGTTATCACGGCAATCAGTAAAATCGAAACCAGTACCTTACTGCGTATGCTTCTCAAGATAATCCTCCACATTCTCGGCCGTCAGAAATTCTGCTTCAATAATCACATTTTTTTCTTTTACCTGTCCGGTTTTGAGTGCCCTGGCATAGTTTATCGTTTTGTAACCGATATCATAGCCGGATTGTGCCACCAATCCGATAATTTGCTTGTTTTTTAAAGCATAGAGAACATCCTCCTGGACATCAATGGTTACAATTCTAAGCCCCGCTGCCTCCGAACTTTCGATAATTCCTAATGCTGTCACCGCACTGGTGACCACCAGGCCTTTGACTCCTGGATAATCACGCCTTAACTCTGACACCTTTTCCCCAGACATTTTAGCACCGGAATAGCCGCTTTCAATATAAGAAATCTTCATCCCGGGTACAGTTTCAATATATCTCTTAATCCCTTCAACCCGCTCTCGGTGACACATCTGATCCTGTTCTCCCGAGACAATACCAATTTCCCCCTGATAATCCAAACGTTTCGCCAGATTAGCCGCCATCTGATAGCCCGCCAGTTGATTGTCGATGCCGATATAGGCAATCTCCCCGCTTTCGAAGGCAGAATCGTAACTGATTACCGGAATTCCCAGCTTCCTGGCTTCTCTTAAATATGCAGGTTCATTGACAGCGTCGATGGGAGAAACAGCCAGTACATCAACCCTGCGTCTGATCAGAGACGATGCCAGCTTCTCCTGGGCCTCTGCGTCCTCCTCCGAATTCGGAGCAAAAAACAATACCCGGCAATCACTTTTTTTAGCAGCCGCCTCCATCCCAGAGCGCACCGACATCCAATATTCTGTATTGGCACACTTTGCCACGACTCCGATAATCAGCTCCCGGGGCGGCATTTCCGTTTGCGTACTCTTGCAGCTGCAAAGCGTCAGAAGCAATGCCAGTATCAAAATACTGCCTGTAATTCTTTTACCCATATCCACCTCGCAACTTCTGCTTCATAAAGATTCTTTAAAAAACTCTGGGCATTACGCTCTTAAGAAAATCACAGGATTTTCTGACGCCAACCTCCAATGACATGGTCATATCTTCAATCTCCATACTGACAGGGCCATCATATCCCAGCATGCTCAATACCGACAAAAATTCTCTCCACCACTGGTCATTCTGACCATATCCAAGAACCGCATAATTCCATGCTCTTTCGCCGCATTGTTCAACCGTTCTTGTTTCCAGACCTCCATTCGCTGCAAAACGGCGTCTTTCTTTCCGGCAGTCTTTAGCATGCACATGGTAGATTGCATCTCCCCCAAGAGCCAGAGCCATCTCGATACCGTCTCCCCCCATAAATATTAAATGACTTGGATCAAGATTCATGCCTATCATGGGCCCGGCCGCCCTGCGCAGCCGCAGCAAAGTATCCGCATTGTATACACATTGTGCACCGTGATTTTCCAGCGCAATTTTTTCTATTCCAAATTCTGCGGCCTGCTTTACTGTCTTTTTCCAATAGGGGATCAATACTTCTTCCCATTGATATTTCAACATATCCGGCATAATCGGCGGCCAGCACATTGTCACCCAATTGGGATACTTCGCATCCGGTCCGCCTCCAGGCAATCCTGACATCATTACAACCTTTTTAATACCCAGCATTTGTGCCAGGGCAAATGTTTTTTCCACAACCTGCTGATGCAGCCTTCCTTCTTCCCTGGGATCAAGCTGGTTGCCGGAACAGTTCAAAGTTTCCAAAACAAGTCCCCGGCTATGAATAGCATCCATAAATCGTTTTCTTGCCTCCTCACTTTTTATCATCTCGTCCAGATTAAGATGAGGAGCCGGTGACCAGTTACCGCACCCAAACTCCAGTGACTCTACGCCTATTTCAGCCGCAACATCCAGCATGTCTTCAAACGACAGTTCCTGTAACCCATCAGTGTTCAAACATAATCTCATGGTGTACCTCCTTTATTCCCGCGAGCAACGAGCCAGGCAGAAATGCTTGTATTTCCATTTGGCGACTGCCGCGAGGGTCAAAGACCCCGCAGCTTGCTGCGTTGTAAGTTTGATGCCCCGTCAGCTTGCTGCGGGGTATTTGACTTTGTTCGGGCTATTCTATAATCCTTCACTTTCACTGCATTCATGGATAGCTTTAATTGCTGCAGCACTGTCAATTGACGGGTAAAGCTCAAACCCAACCATGTTTTGATAATGAATGTCTGACAGACATCTCATTACCGTGCGGAAATTAATAGCACCTGTACCCGGTTCTCCTCGCCCCGGTGCATCCGCTACATGTAAATAGCCGATAAATTCACCATATTTTTCAATCATTTCACACACTTTTCCCTCATTGAGGTACATGTGATAAGCATCATACAGAATCTTCACATTATCTGAGCCCACCTCACGGACAAGATCAACCGACGTTGCTGTATCAATGAGAAAGTTTCCCAGATGATCTTTAACCACATTCAGAGCCTCCAGTACAAATGTAATACCTGCCTCCTCCATGCATTCACCCTTGTGCATAATATGCATATATTTATACCCTAAAAATCCCGGATTATATTTATTTTTAAGATATATATGCGTTACTTTGGATTATATCATTGCACTATTACCTGGTCAATAGCATAACTTTAATTATTTTTATACATATTCCATATATTATTTTTAATAGCGGAGATTATATACGGTTAATTTTCATTTTAATACTTGTGCATTTCTCATTATTATGCACATAATTCAATTGACCGATATAAATAAATGTATTATTCTTGTTTTAGCAAAAAGATCAATAATAAGTTTTACCAGAAGGGAGCATATTCCATGATTACAACCCAAGAGCTTGCAGAATTGGCCGGGGTAAGCCAATCTACTGTATCAAGAAGCCTGCAGAATTCCTCACGCATTTCAATAGAGACAAAAACTAAAGTACAGGAATTAGCAAAGCAGCATGGCTATATTATCAAGAGGAAACAGAAACATTTCACAAATAATGGGGGCATTGCAATTATTTTAGACATTGGCAGAATAACCACTCCTCTTGATCTCTATCTGGAATACTTATCAAATGAACTTATCAAACAGGTTGAAAGTCAGAATTACTATCCTATAATTCTGTCACACGATGTTAATAATACTGATTCTTTCAAATATATTCAGTCTGTCATTGAAACAGGCAGCATTAAGGGAACTATTATTATTAACGACAATTATCATCCAGCGTTGGAAGAATATTTAAAGAACTTAAATATTCCACATATTTACACTCAGTATTTTTCACGCCCTATGAAGAAAAGTTTAAATATTGTTGATGTAGATCACTTTGCCGGTGGATTATTAGCTGCAAATCACTTACTCTCATTGGAGCACAGGAAAATTGCCACATTAACCTCCGTCGGCAGTGATTTTGATGAACGAACTGCCGGCTATTGCACCGCACTGAAAAGCAGTGGTCTCACCATCAATTCTGGCTGGATTGTCAAAACAGGACTCACCTATGCCGAAGGGTACGAGACAATGAGAAAAAATTGGGAAAAACTACAGGATTGTACTGCTTTTTTTGCACAGACAGACCGACTAGGTATTGCAGTGATTAATTATTTGACAGATCATGGGTACACAGTCCCTCAGCGATATTCAGTAATAGGCTTTGACGGAATTTACGAAGGCACTTATTGCCGGCCGAAATTAACCACTGTTATACAGCCGGTAGCCGAAATTGCCGAATCCAGCATGAATAGTCTTTCCCGGCTGCTCACTCAGAAAGATGGCGGTGCAACACACTTTTTTATTCAGCCCAGACTTTGTTTACGAAATTCTACTGCAAATGTATTTCTTCAGGAATAGGGAAATTCCTTCAATTTCGTAATGGTCTTTCTCCCGTTTTCGTGTTATCATAGTTAGAGTTTGGATTTATTTACAAGGAGATTTTATTATGAAATTGATGCTGCACTATCTAAAGCGATACAAACGCTATATATTTTTTAACATTCTGGCTGTCTTCGGTTTTGCTGCTGCTGAACTTGGAATCCCCACCATTGTATCCGAGATGATTGACAATGGTATTATTTTAAATGACAAGGGTTATATTTACAGGATGGGCCTTGTACTTTTGGCTGTGGCCATTTTGGGAGGAATAGGCAATATTGTCCTGGCCTATGGCAGTGCCAGAGTAAGTACTTATATTGTAAGGGACATCCGCAACGATATTTTCAGAAAATCACAGGAATATTCCCATACAGAATATAACAAATTCGGGGTTTCCAGTATGATTACCCGAACCACCAACGATGCCTTCGTTTTGATGCAGTTTATTAATGTTTTGCTGCGTACCGCACTTTTAACACCGATTATGATTTTCGTAAGCATGATTATGGTTGTCCGGACCAGTTTCTCCCTTTCTATGATAATCGGCGGCTGTATTCCCATCCTCTGCTTGGGAATTTATCTGATTGCAAAGAACAGCAAGCCCATCAGCGCCCGGCAGCAAAAGGGAATGGATAAATTAAACAGGATTTCCAGGGAAAACCTGAGCGGGGTACGTGTAATCCGTTCGTTTTGCAAGGATTCCTATGAAACGCAGCGTTTTTCCGACGCCAATGAAGATTACGCAAAAAATGCGAAAAAAATGTTCAGGCTTGTTTCTATTACTTACCCTGCTTTTTTTCTGCTGCTAAACATCGGGGTAGCCATAGTGTTTATAATCTCAAGCCATATGATTGATGCCGGAACGCTTCAGGTGGGAAAACTTGTAGCATTTCAGGAGTATATGTTCCATGCTATGTTTTCTATGCTGATGTTTTCTATGGTTTTTATTATGTATCCGAAAGCAGATATCAGTGCAACCCGGATTCAGGAGCTGCTCGACGAAGAGCCAACTATTAGAAACCCGAAGAAACCTGTAACTGAAGGGGACGGCAGTACTTCTCTTGTATTTGAACATGTATGCTTCCAATACCCAGACGGGGAGGCTCCCGTGCTGCATGATATCTCTTTTGAAGCTGGTAAGGGGGACACCATTGCATTTATCGGCAGTACCGGAAGCGGCAAGAGTACACTGATAAACTTAATCCCTCGTTTCTATGATATTAGTTCGGGAAGCATACGAATTGATGGAGTTGATGTGCGCAAATATGACCTTGCTGCCCTCCGCAGGAAAATTGGTTTTATTCCCCAGAAGGCACTACTTTTCAGCGGAAGCATTCACGAAAATATCCGCTATGGAAAGCAGGACGCCGTCCGGGAAGAAGTGGAACAGGCTGCCAAAATAGCGGAAGCATACGATTTTATCACGGAGAAGCCTGGACAGTTTGAAGAAATGATTGAGGAAGGCGGGGCTAATATGTCCGGTGGACAGCGGCAGCGCCTGAGCATCGCCAGAGCCGTTGTGAGAAGGCCTGAAATCTATATTTTTGATGATTCCTTCTCCGCTCTGGACTTCAAAACCGATGCAAAGCTCCGCAAGAAATTGAAGGCAGAAACAACAGAGGCGATTACTCTGATGGTAGCCCAGCGCGTATCTTCCATTATGGAAGCCACAAAAATCATTGTATTAAACGAGGGTATGGTAGTAGGTACAGGTACTCACCGTGAGCTGTTAAAGGACTGCTCCATCTATCGCGAAATCGCCGAAAGTCAGTTGTCAAAGGAGGACTTAGGCGCATGAAAAAGAAAACAGGCCTTATACGGCTGATTCCTTACCTAAAGAGACATGGCCTGAAAGTCATCATTGCTATTTTGCTGATTATCACAGCTGCTATTTTAATGGTAACCAGTCCATACCTGGAAGGAATGATTACAACCCAGCTTTTTTCCGATGTCACAGCCGGCCATGGAGTCAATTTTACCAAGATTGCAAAAATCATAGCAGGCCTCATCGTTATTTATTTTACTGAAGCTTTCTGTAACCTCTGTTATCAGTTTCTCCTGACAGACGCCATCCAGAATACAATGATGGATCTGCGAAATGAAGTAGAAGGGAAAATCAGACGGCTGCCCATCGCCTTTTTTGACACCCGTCCCCTGGGAGATACCTTAAGTAGAATTACAAATGATGTAGATACAATTTCAAATGCTCTGCAGCAAAGTTTTTCTCAGATATTAAATGCCATATTAGGCTTAAGCCTTGCCATGTTTATGATGTTTCGCATCCAGTGGAAAATGGCGCTGATTGCTGTGTTGATTATTGTGTTTTCCGCAGTCATTTCCAAACTTATTGTCAGCAGATCCCAGCCTCTCTTTCAAAGACAGCAGAATGCACTGGGACAGCTAAACGGAATTGTTCAGGAAAAATATACCGGTTTTAACGAGATTAAACTTTTTGGAAAGCAGGAAGATGCTTTTCAAGAATTTAAAGAGGCGAACGAAAGCCTGTGCCAAAATGGATTTAAGGCCCATTTCATCAGCGGCCTCATGTCCCCTTTAGTATCCTTTATCACCTATATAGGTATCGGTTTTGTGGCAATCTTGGGTGCACTTTATGCCATGTCGGGAGTCATCGCAGTGGGTCAGCTTCAATCCTTTATCCGCTATATCTGGCAGGTGAACCAGCCTCTTTCCCAAATTACGCAGCTTTCAGGTGCCATTCAGGCCTCTGTAGCCGCCGTCCACAGAGTATTTGATTTTTTGGATGAAGAGGAAGAAGCCGATGACGCGGACTGCCATGCTTTAGAAGGTCCGACGAAGGGCAATGTAGATTTTGAAAATGTTTATTTTTCCTACACTCCAGAAAAGCCGCTGCTCCAGGGCGTAAATGCAAATGTAAAAAGTGGTCAGATGGTAGCCATTGTAGGACCTACCGGTGTTGGAAAAACAACACTCATTAATCTGCTGATGCGCTTCTACGATGTCACCGGAGGCAGTATTAAAATAGACGGCATAGATATCCGCCATATGAAGAGAGAAGAACTCCGCTCACAATTTGGCATGGTGCTGCAGGACACCTGGCTTTTTAAAGGCACAATATTAGAAAACATTGCTTATGGAAAGGACGATGCGACGGGAGAAGAAATCACGAACGCCGCGAAGGTTGCAAACGTACACCATTTCATCAGGACTCTGCCGGACGGTTATAATATGGTGTTGAACGAAGAAGCAAACAACATTTCCCAGGGAGAAAAACAGCTTCTCACCATCGCCCGGGCTGTACTTTGTAATCCTTCTATCCTGATTCTGGATGAAGCTACAAGTTCTGTGGACACAAGACTGGAGCAGATGCTGCAGGATGCAATGCAGAAGATTATGAAGGGACGCACCTCCTTTGTAATTGCACACAGATTGTCAACTATTAAAAATGCAGATTTGATACTTGTAATGCAGGACGGCAATATCGTGGAACAGGGAACTCATAAAGAATTGCTGGAAAAGAAAGGCTATTACGAGCAATTGTATTACGCCCAGTTTGCCAACTAAAAGATCTGCCGGCTGATATCCCGGCAGACCTTTTAATTTACTAATGCAAAAACTTTTAATAATATTCTCGCTAATTAATAATTTATCATTTTCTATCCTCATAAGCAGTTCCTGCATATAATAAATAAAATTGTGTCTTATCAGGAGTTTTACGATGGAATACCCTCAATACGATTATGCAGTCATCGGCGGAGATATGCGGCAGGTCTATCTGGCGGAGGAATTAAGCAGTTCTCAGACACAGGTCTGCCATTATGCACTGATGACAGAACCCGATAAACGCAGATGTGGGCCGGATTCTCAAATCTTTGCCGCAGACTCTCTTAAAGGTGCCTGCAGCACCTCACGCTGTGTCATATGCCCGATTCCTCTGAGCAGAGGTGGTGCATATCTCAATCAAAGTGCATCCCTAGAAGATGTATCCCTAGTTTCTATTCTAACAGCATTACAGCCCAGACAATATTTTTTTGCCGGATGTATCCCTGAAAACTTCAGAAACTTTGCAGTTGAAAAAGGGGTTTCTGTTTTTGATTTTATGCAGAACGATACACTTGCCGTATATAACACAATTGCCACTGCCGAAGGAGCCATATGTGAAGCAATTTTGCGAAGTTCCATGAATCTGAACCAGAGCCGGTGCGCCGTTCTTGGATATGGGAAATGTGGAGCTACATTGGTTTCCTATTTGAAGGGAATGTTTTGCCGGGTATACACCTTTTGCAACAATCCCGGGAAATGTGCCCGGGCCGCTATTGTCTCCGATGATACCGGAGATATAGAGGACTTCAAAAAAGGTGCAAAGGATTTTGACTTCATCTTCAACACAATCCCTGCGCTTGTTATCTCATCAGATACTTTGGAGGTTATGAAGCCCTCCGTCACCATTATTGATATTGCTTCCGCCCCCGGCGGAGTAGATTACCAAGCCGCCAAAGCTCTTGGTAAAACTGCGGCATTGTGCCCCGGCCTTCCCGGAAAATATGCACCCTCTTCATCAGCAAAGGCCCTAAAGAAATCTATTGAGAATATATTATCTCAGAAGAAATAGCAGACAAAACAACAACAATAAAACTAGGAGTGATTTGAATGTCTTTAAAAGGAAAAACCATTGGAGTTGCACTAACCGGCTCCTTTTGTACTTACGATAAAGTCTTCACGGAACTTCAAAAGCTTGCAGATGAGGGGGCACTGGTACAGACCATTTTCTCAGATGCGGCCGGCAGCATAGACACCCGTTTTGGAAGAGCAGAGAATTTTGTTGAAAAAGCAGAAGAAATTACAGGAGTGAAACCGATGATGACCATATCCGAAGCAGAACCAATCGGCCCTGGCAATCTGCTGGATATTCTTGTGCTTCTCCCCTGTACCGGCAATACTATCGCAAAACTCGCCAACGGCATTACCGACACTCCGGCTTTGATGGCAGCAAAAGCTCATCTTAGAAATAGTAAGCCTCTGCTTATCTCCATTTCTACAAACGATGCTCTAGGTATGAATATGAAAAATATAGGCCTGCTGCTAAATGCCAAAAATGTGTACTTTGTCCCTTTCGGACAGGATAATCCTAAAAAGAAACCCAATTCTATGATTGCACACACCGACCTTCTGATTCCCTCTCTAGAAGCAGCTTTGGAGGGCAGACAATATCAACCTATCATCCAGTAAACCATTCATATACAGAAAAAAGGAGAAGAAAGAATGTGCGGAATTGCCGGATTTTTTAATCCTTACGTAGATTACATGGCGGAGAAACCTAAATGGAAAGGTATTCTAGAGAAAATGAACCGTGTCCAAAAACGCAGAGGTCCCGATGATGAAGGAACTTACTTAAGCTCCCTGTGCGGTCTGGCCCATGTGCGCCTTGAAATCATTGATTTGGTCACGGGACAACAACCCATGGTACGAAAAAGGCAGGGACGGGAATGTGTCATTGTCTTCAACGGTGAGATTTACAATATGGCTGAATTAAAGGCAGAGCTCTTACTGGAAGGAGCAGACTTTCAGACTGCCAGCGATACAGAGGTGATTTTGGAAGGCTACATGCTCCACGGAAAAGACTATATCAAAAAGCTGAACGGTATTTTTGCAATCGCGCTCTGGGACTCTGCCGCCAGTGAACTTTATCTGTTCCGCGACCGGCTGGGTGTCAAACCACTATTTTATAGCATGACGGGCAAAACCCTTGTCTTTGCCTCAGAAATAAAGGGACTTCTGGCCTACCCCGATATTACACCTGTCATTGATAAGGAAGGACTTTGCGAAATCTTTGCTCTCGGTCCCGCAAAAACTTATGGCAAAGGTGTATTTAAAAATGTACTGGAGGTTCTGCCCGGGGAATGTATTACCTTCGACCGCACTTCCTGCAATAAAGAATTCTATTGGACTCTTAAAAGCCGTCCTCATGAGGATTCTTTTGCACAGACCATTGAAAAAACTGCATGGCTTGTAGAGGATGCCGTTAAAAAGCAGATGCTCTCCGATATTCCCATCAGTACCTTTCTCTCCGGCGGTGTGGACAGCAGCTTGGTGACAGCTATCTGCGCCAGGGAATTAAAGAAACAGGGGAAAATTCTGAACACATTTTCCTTTGACTTCCAGAACAATGATAAATACTTTAAGTCCAACTCGTTCCAGCCCAGCCAGGATAGGCCATATGTAGAGCAGATGGTAGATTTTGCGGGAACGAACCACCATTTTCTGGAATGCACGAACCAGAACCAGCTGGATTGTCTGTACAAAACAGTAGATGCCAGAGACCTTCCCTGTATGGCAGATGTGGAATCTTCCCTGCTGTATTTCTGCTCAAAGGTAACCGATTACAACAAAGTTACCTTGACCGGTGAATGTGCAGATGAAATTTTTGGCGGATACCCGTGGTTCCACAGCCAAAAGGCTTTTCAGACCGATGCTTTCCCCTGGTCCGACGATATGGGCCCCAGGCAGGTGCTCTTATCTGACAGTTTGATTCAGGAACTGCATATGGAAGAATATGCCCATGCTGCTTATGAGAAAACCATCGGCGAAACCCCGGTTCTTCCAGAAGATACCCCGGAGGAAAAAAGGCGCCGGGAAATTTCTTATCTGAACCTGCGCTGGTTCATGGTCACCCTTCTGGACAGGATGGACCGCACCAGTATGTACAATGGGCTGGAAGCAAGGGTTCCTCTGGCCGATTACAGGATTGTAGAGTATGTTTTTAATGTTCCATGGCATATGAAATGCCCCGGCGGTATTGTAAAAGGGCTGCTGCGCCACGCCGGAGAGGGACTTCTCCCCAAGGAGGTGCTGTGGCGGAGAAAAAGTCCTTATCCCAAAACCTACGACCCCGCGTACGAAAAACTGCTTGGGCAACAGTTAAAAGAGGTTTTGGCTGATTCCAATGCCCCTGTGCGTACATTACTTGACAAAAAGAAGGTGGATACTTTCCTGAACAGTTCCTCCGATTACGGGAAACCCTGGTACGGTCAATTGATGGCAGGCCCACAGATGTTGGCTTATATGCTGCAGGTAAATTACTGGCTTAAAAAATACCATGTGCAAATCCTATAAAGATATCAGCTTCCAACTTTTTACTTTTCCAGATCTTCTTTAATAAACATAAGTACAAATCCTATAAACAGTAAGGCTGCAGCTATCCAGATAGCCCTTAAGCCTACGTGCATACTCATTACAGCACCTACAGCTGCACCCACCGCAAAGATAAAAATAACAAGATAATAATGCATGCTCTTTTTTCTCAGGACCTTGTCCTTTGTGATATGGTATTTGCACAGCAAAGCCGTAGCATTACGCATATTTCCTATGCACATGGTAGTGGCGGAGGGCATTCCCTTAAATTTGCGAAATCCATTGACCTGCATCGCACAGGCAAAAGACAAGATAACATTTGCCGGCACATCCATAGAATGAGGCAGAAGCCCCACAATAATCAGCAGGACAGCCTCCGCAAGCAGTACGATCTGCCTCCAGTGGATTTTCTGGTATTCTTTCCACAGATGATGTACCCATTCTGTCACATATACCCCTCCGATAAATGCAGTCAAAGGCAACAGATATCGCAGGGCAGCCTGAAAGTTCCTCTGGGCCAGATTCTGCCCCAGCAATACAATATTTCCGGTCTGGGCATTGGCGAATACCTCCCCCCTAATATTATAGGAATAGGCATCCTGGAACCCACCCGCCAGTGTCAAAAATACAGCCAGAAGCATGGATTCTGACATCTGTTGTTTTGTTTTCAGCTTTAGCATTTGTCTTTCCTCCTGCAAATTTACTCTACCTACTATTATACTTCACTGCAAAATAGTGTAAACCGGGAAAATGTATAAAGAATTTATTCATTTTTTCCCGGAGCACAAATTTTTTTAAAAACTATTGACAACACAACATAAGCAAGAGTATACTTCATTCTAGTAAGAAAAACGGAAACGACGTTGATTCCATTTAAGGAGTCACCGTCGTTTTTTTGTTTTTGTACTTAAATATTTAATAGACATGGAGGTATGCAAAATGAAATTAAAGGATGCGGGATTAACAAAGAACGAGTTGAAAGCATTAGTTGATAAGTATATGATTGACACCTATGAACGCTTCGATATGATAGCTGAGACAGCAAAGGATATGTATATTTACGATGAAAACGGTGAGGGTTACCTTGATTTCTACGCCGGCGTAGCAGTGAACAGCACCGGTAACTGCAATGAAAAGGTCGTTGCTGCTGTGGAAGATCAATTAAAGGATATTATGCATACTTTTAATTATCCCTACACCATTCCCCAGGCTTTGCTGGCCGAGAAAGTCTGCACAGCCATCGGGATGGATAAAGTTTTCTTTCAGAACACCGGCACAGAATCCAATGAGGCCATGATCAAAATGGCAAGAAAATACGGGGTTGAAAAATATGGCCCGCACAAATACAATATTGTCACTGCTTTTGATGGTTTCCATGGAAGAACCTACGGTTCCATGTCTGCAACCGGCCAGCCTGACAATGGCTGTCAGATTGGATTCAAGCCTATGGTTCCCGGATTTACCTATGCAAAATTCAATGACCTGGAGGACTTTAAAGCAGCCGTTACAGACAATACCATCGCAATTATGATTGAACCTGTCCAGGGAGAGGGCGGCGTACACCCTGCAACAATGGAATTTATGAAGGGGCTCAGAGAATTTTGCGATGAAAAGGGACTACTCCTACTGTTGGATGAAATACAGACCGGATGGTGCAGGACAGGAGCTGTCATGTCTTTCATGAACTATGGTATTAAACCGGATATTGTATCCATGGCAAAAGCACTGGGCGGGGGAATGCCAATCGGTGCCATCTGTGCATCCGCAGAGGTGGCAAAATCCTTTACTCTAGGCTCACACGGAACCACCTTTGGAGGACATCCGGTATCCTGCGCGGCGGCTCTTGCAGCAGTAAGTGAGTTGCTGGATAACAATCTCGCCGAAAATGCTAAGAAAATGGGTGCTTACTTCAAGAAAAAACTGACAGCACTGCCCCATGTCAAAGAAGTCAGGGGCCAGGGGCTCCTGGTCGGGGTAGAATTTGACAACCATGTCAATGCCATTGAGGTTAAGCATGAAGCCTTTGCAAGAAAACTTTTGATTACGGCAATCGGCAGCAATGTCGTCCGCATGGTACCGCCCCTTATCCTGACTGAAGCCGACTGCAATCAGGCTTTTGATATTCTTTACGAATGTGTGACCGCGATTGCGGGTGAACCTCATTTTCTCAGGCTATGATTTCCTTATAAGGAGCTTTTCGCTCTACTGCCTCAGAGAGTTTTCCCATCTCAGACACATCTCCTATAAGAATTACCCCACACAGACGGTTATTCAGGAAGAAATATTTTTTGTACTGCTTTCTTCCCATATCTTTGAATTCTACAGTCTTATAAATCAGATTGGGGTTTTTACCCGCATCCCCAATTGCATAAAGGGCCGTATTCATTCCATGGAATGTAAGAGCTGCCGGCACCTGGACGTATTCTTTCTCTTCCCCCGCGGCGTTGGCGCCTGCCACTTTTCCCTGTTCCACAGCCTCCGGCCAGATTGCATAGTTCACACCCTTGTACTGTGCACAGTCGCCGCATGCATACACACCCTTCACACTGGTTTCCATTTTACTGTTTACCACAATGCCACGGTCCGTTTCCAGCCCCATCTGCTGTGCCAGACCTACGTTTGCCCTGACACCGCTGGAGACAATGACCAGATCTGCCGAAACTTCTTCACCGTCTTTTAATTTTACCGCGGTTGTATACTCTTCGCCGAGGATTGACTCCACCTGCATGTCCGTTCTAATGTGCACTCCACACTCTTCGCTGATTGTCTTTAGAAGCTCTCCTGCCGGAAGGTCCAGCTGTCGTCCCATCAGAACCGGTGCAATCTCCAGAACAGTGACATGACATTTTGCCTTCTTCATTTCCCACGCAGCTTCAAGACCTAACACACCGCCGCCAATCACTACTACATTTTTCACATTTGGCAGAAAGTCAGCTATTTCCCTCGTGTCCGCAAGACGGCGGATTGCCACTACAGACTTCTTATCGCTGCCCGGAATCGGCGGCACAAAACATTCCGCACCAAGAGCATAGATTAGTTTTGTATATTGCAGCTTAACTCCATCCTCAAGGGTAACTTCCTTCTCTGCGGTATCTACTGAAATAATCCTTTTCCCCAGAACCTGTACTATTCTCTGCTCCTCATACCACTGTTTTCCCTGCACAGCTATCTGGTCCTCACTTAAACCTGCCATAATCGACTTTGTCAGCATGGGCCGGTTATACGAGCGATACGGCTCCTCAGAAACCATAACGATGGAGGCAGTCTTATTGCGCTCCCGGATTGATTTTGCCGCATAGAAGCCCGCCGCCCCATTTCCCAGAATCAGATAGAAGTCCTTTGTATCATTTTGATACGAATCATCCTCTGCCTCTACCGGAACAAAATTTTCCTTGCCCACACCACAGACAGGACAGATTTCCAGTGAAGAGTCAAATATTTCTCCGCAGACCAGGCATTTTACAAGAGTTGTTTTTGCAGAATTCTTCTTTGTATTTGGCTTCTCCAAAAGTGTACATCCAAAATTATACCCAAAATCAAAGGCATCCTGCCTATCCGCTTGGTCCGGCTTAAAACGGACCTTATATCCAGCCACAACCTTCATCCTAAGCTGCCGCAGACGCTCCTCAATATGAGGAACACCCTCACCGCTCCAACCATAACTTCCAAACACGCTGGCAAATTTTCCCCCATGAGTGACAGGAGTCATCGCCAGAGTCAAATCCCAGATTGGTTTCAGAGCCTCCCCCAGAATCGTTGGGGTGCCGAATAAAATACCATCCGCGAACCCAAGCTCCTCTACAACCTTATCTGTATCTGCAGTTACCATATCGTAGAGATGCACATCAATATCACCGCTGTCCTCAATGCCCTCTGCAATATTTTGTGCCAGCTCCTGTGTATACCCGTATGCACTGACATAGGGAATCACTACCGTTTTCTTCTGATTCGGATTTACAACCGTACACCATTTCTCATACCACTGGTACATCTGCTCCAGTTTAGTGTCCAGAACCGGACCGTGTCCTGTACCAATCATAGTGATATCCATGTTGCGCACCCGATCCAGGGCCGTCTTCATAAAAGATTTAAAGGGAGCAATAATACAGTCGAAATAATATTTTACCGACTCTTCATAATCTTCCCAGTTTTGAACCTTACTCAGCAGGACATCTGGAAACGCATAATGAGCGCCGAAGGAGTCACAGGTGATGAGAATCTGCTCCTCTTCAATATACGTATACATAGTATCCGGCCAGTGTAGGTTTGGCACGCTCATAAAACACAGCGTCTTATCGCCAATCTGCATCCGTTCATCATCTTTAACTACAATCCCTGTAAAATCGCGGTTTACAATTTCCCCCAAAAATGAATTAGCTGCCCCGGTAGAAATAATCTTCAGATGAGGGCACAAATCCAGCAGCCGCTCCACACTTCCCGCATGATCCGGCTCCGTGTGGCTGACCACCAGATAATCAATCGCGGTGACATCTGTAACCTCCTCAAGCTTCTCCAGATAATCATCCCAAAACTTCACTTTTGCTGTCTCAAACAAAATAGTCTTGTCCCCTGCCTTCAGCACATAAGAATTATACGTAGTGCCAAATTTTGTATACATAATAATATCAAACACACGCAGGGAATCATCCACAATCCCAGTCCAATAAAACCCATCTCTCAACTTTAGACTCTTCATTTAGCTACTCCTTTCGTTTAAAGGGCAAAAGGGGTCCAAAAGGGGTCAGACCCTTTTGAGGCCCATATTCAGAATATTCTGATATTTTTTCTTATTATACTACTCGCTGTCCTCTTCCGCAATTGCGTTACGCTTCGATTCCCTGCTCCTTAATGTATTCCCGGATCAGGCCCATAAATACTTCCCCGTACTTCTCATATTTATTATTTCCCACGCCGTTAATTTTCAGCATAGAGTCCTTCGTGGAAGGTAAATATGTACTCATCTCTTTTAAAGTTCTATCTGAGAAAATAATGTAGGGCGGCACATGGTTCTGCTGTGCCATTTCGTATCTGCGCACCCGGAGCCGCTCGAAAAGCTGAGGATATTTGGCATCTGCCACTTTCCGCTTTTTCTCTCCCTGCTGCTTTGCCACAGTTTTTTCCACCTCTTTCGGAAGTTTCAGCACAATCGTTTTCTGACCTTCATCAGAAATAAACTGCCTGCCCTCTTCGGTCATCTTTAAAACCGGATACTCACCTGGCGTTAAAAATAAATATCCTTTTATCAGCAAATCATTCATAATCTGCCGGATACGAATCAGTGTTACACTCTTTAAACCCCCATAAAATGAATTCTGCTCCAACCGAAACTTGCGCACCTTTGCAGTTTCAGACCCATGGGCCGCCTCTATAATTGCATTGATACCGTACCGCTCGCCGCTGGTTCTGACTAAATTGATAATGCAACCTGCCTCGGCAGTCACATCAATATCCTTAAATTCTGTCAGGCAATTCTCACAATTTCCACAGTAATTGCCGCCGTATTCTCCAAAGTACCGCAAAATATAATCTCGCAGACATTCATTAGTAAAACAATAAAAGGTCATTTTCCGCAGACGTTCACTGTCACGTTCCTGTATCAACTGGCGTCCTTCAACATCCAGTTCTTCATTTTCTGTCTGCTTAGTGATTAAAAATTCATTGATTTTTACATCCTGGCCGGAATACAGCAGAATACACTCTGCAGGCTCCCCATCACGCCCGGCCCGCCCTGCCTCCTGATAATAGCTTTCGATATCTTTGGGCATATTAAAATGAATAACAAATCTTACATTAGATTTGTCAATTCCCATACCAAATGCATTCGTTGCCACCATAATGGGTTTGATGTCATAGATAAAATCATCCTGATTCTGCTTTCTGGCAGCATCGGATAACCCAGCGTGATATTTCGCCGTCTGGTACCCTTCTTTTAAAAGAACTTCATAGACTTCTTCTACATTTTTTCTTGTGTTGCAGTAAATAATTCCGCTCTTATCAACATTTTTCTGTAAGTAAGAGAGCAATTCTGCTAGCTTATTTTTTGGTTTCTTTACTGCAAAATAAAGATTCCTGCGGTCATAACCTGTTACTGCTTCCAGAGGATCATTAAGGCCCAGAATACAGACAATGTCGTCTTTTACCGCCTTTGTGGCCGTTGCTGTATATGCCGTAATAACCGGTCTTTTGGACAGCATATTGATAAAATCCACAATTTTTAGGTAGCTGGGTCTAAAGTCCTGTCCCCACTGAGAAATACAGTGTGCCTCATCCACGGTCACCATAGAAATATCCACGCTGTTCACCAGTGATAAGAAAGACTCCGTCATCAGCCGCTCCGGCGCCACATAAATAATCTTATATCTTCCTTCTCTGGCATTTGCCATTGCCTTTTTGTACTGTACCTCAGTAAGCGAACTGTTGATGAATGCAGCATGAATCCCCAGTTGATTCAGGGCTGTCACCTGATCCTTCATCAGGGAAATCAACGGGGAAACAATGATTGAAATCCCCTCAAACAATAACGCCGGCACTTGATAACAAATAGATTTCCCCGCACCTGTCGGCATAATACCCAAAACATCCCGCCCTTGCAATGTACCCTCTATCAGTTCCTCCTGCCCCTCACGGAAGAAGGTATATCCAAAAACTTCTTTTAAAACTTTGTGTGAATTCATTCCTCTCCTCTTTCTTTTGTATTTTGTAACTATTCAGAACCAAGCAGCGAGAAAACCGTAGGTTTTCGAGCTTGATTCTGGAATCATATGCCCCGAACTTCAAACTCATTTCGCAGCCAAAGGGCATCTTCCATCGTATTTTTCCAGCCGTCCCTTTTCAAGTCAATCTGCAGGCCCCGCTCTGTCCGGTTCACCCGTATGCCCTCCTGCTCCAGCATCTGCTTTTGCAGATCCGGCGTCTCAAAGGCCGCCGCACCGCTTAAAATCCCACTTGCATTCACTACCCGGTACGCCGGCACATCGCCCGCCAGATTATGGCCCAGGGCATATCCGACCTGTCTTGCATTCTTCGGTTTTCCGCAGAGCATCGCAATCTGGCCGTAAGTTGCCACCTTTCCCTTAGGAATCTGCCGGCAAACTAATGCTGTTCTTTTATAAAAGTTCATATGATTTTTTCCACCTTATTGTTTCTATGTCATCTCAAGGTACACCACATATTTCTCATAACATGATGTAGAAGTCAAAAGGTGTTTTGACCCTTGATACCTACGGATTGCTCCGCACTTTGTGCTCCTGCAATCCTGAACCTGCCGTTCTGAATTACGGTGCCTTTATTACATGGTTAAAAAGAATATGGAGATTATTCTGCCTTTACAGCAAACCTCTTATTATATTTAGGAAAAAACTGTTTACCCAGTCAAGCATACAGCTAAATCTGTGCAATCTGAACTTTAAACCCATTAGGATCTTCTACAAAGAAGAACCGGGAGTGTGGATTAGGCTGAATAATATCACTTAGGAGTTTTATATCTTTCTCTTTCATACTCTCAAACGCCTGTTCCAATGAATCTACTGCAAACCCCCATGAAATATCAGCTCCTACATTGCCCCCCGGACGGGCAGCATCCTGAATCAGCTCCACCTGTGTTTCCCCACTGCCCAAAAAAGCAATTTCTGTCTGCTCTCCCGCATTGAAACGGCGGACAAGGGGAAGTCCTATAACTCCTTCATAAAACTGTATGGATTCGTCCAAATCTTTTACATAAAGTGTACTCCAACAAAATTTCATAATAATTTTCCTTTCCCTGCATTAATAGTGTTTTTAAATTAACTCAAAAATGTCTGTGTATTCCATATCATGTGCTTCTGCAACCTCTTTACAGGTCAATTTGCCCTCATAGCAATTCATTCCGAGTGCAAGCAGCCCGTCCCTTCGAATTGCTTCCTCTACACCAACATCAGCAATTGCAAGTCCATAACGCAGTGTTGCATTTGTGAGTGCCATTGTGGAAGTCATTGCAACCGCTCCTGGCATATTAGCTACGCAGTAATGAACTACACCCTTCTTTATAAAGGTCGGATTGTCATGATACGTAGGCACTGTCGTTTCACAGCACCCCCCCTGGTCCACCGCAACATCCACAATAACACTTCCATTTTTCATTCCGTCAAGATATCTCTCTTTTATCAATTTCGGAGCTTTTGCACCGGGAATCAAAACTGATCCAATCACAAGATCCGCCTCACAGCATGCTTTCTCCAATGCAGAATCAGTGCTGTACATAGTTTGAATTCTTGAGCCAAACATATCATCTAAATACGTGAGACGATCTATATTATTATCTGCAATCGTCACTCTTGCGCCTAAGCCCACAGCCATTTTGCATGCATTTGTTCCGACAACACCTGCGCCTATAATTAATACATTTGCCTGCCTGACACCTGACACTCCGCCTAATAACAGGCCCATGCCCCCCATTGTGCGCTCCAGACACCTAGCTCCCTCCTGAATGCTTAGTCTTCCTGCCACTTCACTCATAGGCTTCAAAAGCGGAAGTCCGCCATTTTTGTCCCTGATAGTTTCATAGGCTACAGCCTTAGCTTTACTTTTCAGAAGTGCATCTGTAAGAGGCCTGTCTGCCGCAAGATGAAGATATGTGTAAATAATCTGATTTTCTCGAATCAAATCATATTCCTCTTCCAAGGGCTCTTTAACTTTTACGATCATATCACATTCCGCCCATATTTCTTCTGCCGTATCCAGAATAACTGCCCCGGCTTCCCTGTACATTTCATCGGTAAAAAAAGCGCCTTCTCCTGCGCCCTTTTGAATGTAAACCTGATTTTTGCGGTTTACATACTCTTTTACATTTTCCGGAGTCAAGCCAACCCTGTACTCATATTTTTTAATTTCTTTTACACATCCTACTTTCATCTTTGTCCATTGCCCTCTTTCAATCATTTTTAATAGCAGCACCAGGCCTACACCAAATGATTGGCCCTTTGTATTTTTCCAGTATGCCGCTAATATTGTAAGTTTATGATAGTTTATTTAGCAAATTTTGTAAACAGTGTTCGATAATTTTTGTGTTTTTTAGGTAACAGTTCAGCCATGCGAATTTTCGACAGCGTAGGCAGGAGAAAGCTTGCTTTCGTATGCATATGCTGCCGAAAATTCATATGGCGCTCTGCCACAGCGAGATGAAGCGCAGCACATGTCCTTGGTTAGCAACCGTAGTGTGGTTGTTTAACAAGGACGGTACCCTTGGGGTGGAATCGAGCTGATGGCTGAACTGTTACTTTTTTAGTCAAAGACCCCGCAGCAATCTGACGGGGCATCAAACTTGCAGCGCAGCAAGCTGCGGGGTCTTTGACCCTCGCGGCAGCCGCCAATGAAATGCAAGCATTTCCACTTGGCTCGTTGCTCGCGGGAATAATTTAAGTACATTATGCTTCAGATTATACTGTATTGCGCTCCAGAATATACTGTAAAAGAGCTTCACAGCCTTCCAGTATAGCAACATAAGTACAATCAAAATTACCGGTATACCATGGATCCTCAATATTCCTCGGGTTATCAGAAAAATCCAGAAGCCTGTGTACTTTGCATTCCCTATCCTCCCCGATAATCCGATTAATATTACGGATATTCTCATTCTCCATCCCTATAATATAGTTGTAGTCATCGTAATCCTTTTTTCGAAGCAGAGCAGCATATTTCCCGGCAGTGCTGATACCGTATTCTTTTAATTTCCGTACCGTTCCGCGATGGACCGGATTTCCGATATCCTCCCGGCTTGTCGCCGCCGAGGCTATAAAAAATGAATTCCCCAGCCCACGTTTTTGTACCATGTCACGGAAGAGAAATTCCGCCATAGGGGAACGACATATATTGCCGTGGCAGATAAATAGTATTTTTATCATAGTTTTATATCCCTTTATAAATCTTCAAATGCCTGTAAATACTGGCTTCTTGGCGCTTTCTCATTTTTTTGTTTCTGCCCTGTTCTACGCATATCTACATAAATCTGCGTAAATTACCTGACAAATGGTGTAGTAAATGATATATTAATTCCATTCTTTCTTAACCATATCCAGTGTTTTGACTTCCTGAATATCTATGATTTTTGTTATCTACTTCGCTGTCCGGTCATAACTTGCATGAATATAAACATTCAGTGTAATACTGCATCAGAATGTCTCATCAAATATTGCAACGTTTTCACATTCATACCTGCATTCACAATATTCGCGCAGAATGTATGTCATAGAAAACGTGAGAGGGCGTGTCCGGCAAGGGCTGATTTGTATGAAACTTCTTGTATTTCTTCATCGTCCAGTACATTTCATTCTCAATATACGGCACAACCTTTGGATGCATTTCCTGGAAAGTCTATTAATAATTTCCAGATCTTCGAATGATGGCAAAACTTCCAACAAGAAAATCAACAAATAACTTTCCCCTATTTATGATAACGATAGCAGAACCTCATATGGTCAAAGCAAGTCACCGGCTAAGCCGATGTTCTTGACACTTCAACTATGGTGTCATGTTCGAGTATCTTGGTAAATTTGGAAATCATTTTCTGAGCAAGAGGTTCATCATAACTTTTTTCGGATATATTTTTCCAGTATGATGCATATAGATTTTGCAATTCCCTAAACAACGATTCTGGATTGCACAAATAATACTCACCATTGTGTTCCACAATACAATCCTGTTCAAATGTAATGGCAGTATTCTCCTTTGTTTGGCCTTGATGAATTATTCCACAACGAATCCCTTTGTAGAACTTTTGAGCATCAGCAGTAGAAATCTCAGAATCTAATTGTGGCAAAACTGTTTTATATGCATCTACGATATGATTTCCGCCATCGCTTGACTCATCATACCCATTGATTAATTCAAAATATAATTCAACAAGAATACAATTAATACCCATGACGATAAAGCCAAAATTCTCACGATTTTCAAATGTTTTAGTAGTTCTGATAAATGTATTGATCGGTTTTATATAGTTGCCCGCAATACGCAATCTCATGTTTTTGCAAATCTGATTATAATACTTTACTGCATCGGCATGAATTTCCTTTTCCAAAGCATCCTTGTAATTAGAAAGCAAGACTTTTGCCTCCTCTGTTTTCATTGTCGTGTTAAAATATGTATGGTCATTCTTAAACAAACCTTCCCTCCTACACAAAAGCCGCTTCTAAAAGTTCACATAATTCAATCCCACGTCCACTTAACTTATACTTTAGCAGCTTACTAATACGGTCATCGCAGGTGATGAAAAATAATTGCTCCATGGTTGCTTTTGATGTCATTTGATACTTAAGCAAATCCATGAATGCAAGCATATTTACATCATCCATACAGGCAGTCAAGTCATCGATAAAATATACCTTCATCTTTTCACGGTCATTTCTTGCATTGATACCCGCAAAAAAATGAGCCAGCATAAAGACACTGATCTGACCATTACTCAAAATATTAACAATATTTTTACCTTTATCATCAACTAACGAGATCCCCTCATTCTCCTGGACAATGTTGATCCCATCACTAGAATTAAATCTTGCCAGTTTATTATAGAACTTGCTAAGAGCCGGACCTACTTTTTCGTACTCGTCTTTCGAAAGTTCCTCCACAACATCTTTGATATCTTTTGCTCTCTGAGATGCACTATTTTTCAGTTTTTGAAGTTCTTCTATTTCCGCATCAAGGTTCTGATTCTTCTTATTATCCTCCTCCAGTTTCTGATTCAGGTCATATAACGTCTGATTTGCAAGAATACTATCAATAGCATTAATCTTTGATACAAATAAATCATAAGAAAAATCCGAAATCTCATAGGATCTGGTAATGAGATTTTTTACCTTTGCATATGTCTGTTGCACCGTCTCATTTTCAAATTCATACCCTAAAACCGTTAGAATCTGCTGATAAACATCTCTCACTTTCTGCTCTTTGACTTCCTCTAAAAGCGCCCCCTCTACAGCAGCCAGTAATTTCCCTACCTTTTCTGCGGTCAATTCTTCTATATTAATCTCTTGTCCCAATTTCTGTAATATTTTAACCGCATCAAAATATGGCTGTATCTCATCCTTTAGAACTTTCAGGCCACTAATCTCTGTCTCCAACGTTTCCTTTTCTTTCTCCACAACGGATTTTGTGTAATTAATAATTTTCTGATAAAGGATTTCAATCTCCGTCTGTAACGAGGTTTTATGTACTTCTTTTACCTTTACAACTTCCCCATTTTGCTTGATATACTCATCGGCTTCCTTAAGAATCAAAGCTTCCTCCATGGTAGAAAATGACTTCGAGCCACAAACGGGACATCTGGCAACACCATTCTCTTTTAAAACAGCATCTCTATGTTCAATCACCACTTGTTTATTCGCAGAAAGAGAGGATAACAACTTTAGCATCTTATTATTTTGGGAAAGCAGCTCAATCTCATCAGAAAGATCCTTCATATTTTTCTCTTTCTCTTTAATTGCCTTCTTATCCACATCAAAACTAGACTTCATAAAACCATCAATTTCTAAAGCACTCATTGATTCCCCATCCTGGAAGATTGTATCTTTTGAAAGAGACAACCCCTTCAATTTGCTAAGTTTGGCCTCAAGCCTTATAATCGCATCCGTATTCTTCGAAAATCCAGCTTTCACCGCGCGTTGAATAGACTCTCCCTTCGTCTCCCAGTAAGAAGCAATCTTTTTGATAACAGACTGCTGGCTCTTTAAGTTCTCATTTTCTACAAGTTTATAAAGTTCTTCTTTCGCCACCTGATAACCACAATTTTTCACTTCTGCTTTCTGCGCAGTTAACTCGTCTTTATCAAGACCAACAATCTCTGTCTTCTCATCCGGATAAAAAATGGTCAAAGGATACGAAACCTGCTTTGCATCCTCACGAGCTTTCGCCAACTGATTTTCATGATTCTCAATCACCGCCTGCGGTACCTTCTGTTTGGTCTTATCCTCAATATAGCGATCCACATCCTTAGCAAAAAGCTCCAGATTCTCCGCAATTTGGTTCTGCTCATCATAGTTCGTTATAAACTCATTAAAGAAGTCCTTTAGGTCCTTTCTCTTTTTACTTTGAACATTAAATGACTTCTGAACATCACAAAAATGAAAATTATAGAAACTATCTCCTACATATTCCCGGATAAATGCTTTCGCCATTTCTTCATTTTCATCAATCATAATTATAGATAACTCTGGATTTAATTCATCCTTTGTCTGCTCTCTGCAAAGAATTCTCTCTTTCTCTCCATCAAATAACCATAGAACTACCTTGACCTTTGCTTTTGCTCCAGCATCTCGGTTCTTTAGAATTCCACCGGTATTCATCTTGCGTTCATCACCGTTGGTACTTCTGGTATCGAAAGCAGTTTTTAATCTTCCAATATTGCCAGTCAGACACCACTCAATCGCATCGATAGTTGTCGTCTTACCAATTCCATTTGCAGCCGAAAGAAGCACAACCGATTTATCTTCAAAATCGATTATTTTATCGCGAAACCTCCTAAAATTTACCATCTGTATTTTGCGAATTATCATCTTTTCAGCCACTCCTTAATCTTCTCGTAATCCTGTACTTTAAAAGACTTATCCAGTACACCTTCTTTTTCTTTTCTGTTCACTCTTTTCTGCTGCTTTTTCATTAACGCTAAAAGATTCTCATCCTCCGGAAGTAACTGACTCAATCGCTTCTTCTGCTCCACATCCGGTGCAAATGCATCTGTCGGAATCATATGGAATGGTAATTCGATCACCTCATCATCATCGATTACAATCTGATTCTTATCTGTCATATCGCCCTTAATGAGGATCTTTCTCGATATTAGCAAATTACCCTCTCGGCTCTTATCTGGAATCTCCTTGGAATAAACAATCAACTGCACAATATTATACTTTAACTTATGAATCTCTTCTGATTTACCATTAATAATCATAAACACACGAATTCGATCATCCCAGCGATCACATAAAGAATCGATTTCCATCAAGTCTCCATTCAGAAGGAAAAACAAATCATCTCTCTGCTCACTGATAAAAATACATAATAATTCTTCCGGTTTCTGTTCCAAATCAAAGATATCCTCCAGATTAATTTCATATTCAGAAGCTATATCCCCAACAAGAATATCCTTATATCCACTTTTCTTAAACTCTTCCTGCAAAATCATAACTACATTTCCTCTTTGATACATTTCTCAGAAAAGATGCAACCACTGCAAGCTTCCTGTACGCTCCATTCGTCCTCATCAATTCCAATACACTCCATACACTCAATATAGAAACTATCTTCACCAAGATCTGCAACCGTAGGGTTTTCATTTACGTTCGCCGTACTATAATTATAATAATTTTTACCTTTCGTGATTTTACTATTCTCAAAAAACCATTTTCCTGGTTTCGGTGATATATTCACCATACGTTCTACAATCTTTCGTTTTGCACCTTTAAACTTTCCGCCTGCCGGGGGAAGAATTACACTATGTTTTACATATTTATCTTCAGTAAAATTCAGACAAACATAGTCAGATGCTGAGGAATCCATGTAATAACATGGATCAAACATTTCTAAATGAGCAGAAATTTCCGTCTCATCATTCACCTTCTCCTGACAAATGTCTAGCATAATCTTCCACAGATAATCTAGAAAAGAAAGAAAGGCTGTTTTACATTCCGTCATATAGATGAATCTGTCATCTACAATCGCGCCCCTGTAAGCAGCAACCTTACTAACATCGTCCATACTAAATGTATTCAATAGCTGATACTGACCATCTACAGTTTGAGCAATTTTATTTATCCATTGTAAAGTATTCTGGTATATCCGGTTCAACATGTGAATCTGTAAATCAGAAAGGTCATTATTATTTATAATCTCACCATATTCCTCGCAAACAACACCCACCAGATAATTTGCAATAGTCTTCTCAGTCTTCGTCCTGACGGAATCTACCATATACTGATCAAATTCTGTTTTATCCACTCGCAGCTGTTCAAAATCCGAATCAACTAATTCATAACGCCGTTGTATATATGAAATCGCAAGGCCAAGCAGAATTAACTGCCAGTGCTCCTCATCTCCACCACTATCAGCATTCGGATAATTTCGGGCTAATGCTTTCATCAATTCTATTTTGTACTCATTGATATTCAATTGGTGGGAGATATAATATTGGGTCACAAACCCTTTCAGCGAGTCCTCCGAAGCCATGGCCGCAAACAGATTTTTCTTTTGTTCGTCTTTCTTATTCGTTGTGTAAATATTCGTCTTCAGCCAGGTAACCGGATCCACAATATTTGAATAATTCATCGACTTGCGGAGCGCATTTCCAAGTCCAATATATGTTTTCATCTCATCAAGCGTTGGTTTATTAACCTTTGACTTTCTATGAATATAAAGTCTCGGAACTGCTGTCAAAGTAGACTGAAGCATCTGAAGGCGTAGATACTGATAATAAAGATCTGTCGAAATTTCCTTTATATTCGGATTTGTCTTCGGATAATACTTCACCTGAATAATCTCAAATGTACCATCCTCGAAAAATACATCCACATCCTCTAGATATTCTGAACAGACATACTTTACTTGATTCTTAAGGAGACACATAATCGTAATATAATCCTGAAATAAAAATCCCCTAATCTTACTCGTTGCATCTCTATCCTTATCACCATCATACATGACTGATAATTTATCAAATTCTTCTTTCGTATACATACTCACGAATCATTTCTCCCCCTCTATTTGCATCTACATATCCATTTTCTGTCCGTCTACATATATCGCTGGATGCTGCATAGAAAAAATTTCTTTCTGTCGTTCAATCTCTGCTTTCAATTGCTCTTTCGTAGGCAAATAAGTCAGATATTTAGACATAAACAGTCGGTCATTATCATGAAGTACCGAATATCTGGCAATATCTTCGTCAGTTTCCGAACACAATAGAATCCCAATGGTAGGATTATCTCCCTGTCCTCGTTTTAAATCATCATACATGCGCACATACATATCAATCTGTCCTACATCCTGATGCGTAATTCTGCCCATCTTCAAATCAATTAGAACATAACACTTCAGTTCGATATTGTAAAAAACGAGATCTAAATAGTAATCTGAAGTTTCCGTTACAATATGCTGCTGACGAGCCACAAATGCGAATCCTCTGCCCAATTCCATCAAAAAATCTCTAATGTGCGAAAGAATGGCAGATTCCAAATCTCCCTCTAAATAGGTATCCTCATTTTTAAAACCAAGGAATTCCGCAATCACCGAACTTTTGATTAATTCAAATTGATTTTTCTGATACTCTGCGATTTTCTGCTTCATTTCTTCAATTACGGCATCTTTTTTCGGTGCCTGAATCAGTCGATAATAATATTGCGTACTAATATTACGGTCTAAGGTCCTTGAACTCCAGCTCTCGTCAACAGCCTCTTTCATATACCAATAACGTGCATTTTCATCTGCAACACGAAGCAGGCTCCGAATATGTGTCCAGTTAAGATTGTGAACGCACGCGTTCACAATCTGCTCATCGGGAAAGCACTGATAAAATTTGATGTAATAATGCAGATTTCTTTTAGAATAATTTTTGCCAAACTCCTTTGTTAAATCATCTGCTAATGCGGAAATTAAACCACTACCATACTCTGCACGTTCACTGCCACCCAGTTCCTGTTCTACAATTCTTTTACCAATATTCCAATAGGTAAGCAGCATCGCCTTACTGGAAGCACTATAGGCTGCTTCTTGCCCAGAAGAAATAATACTTTTAATTTCTATAATAACTGATTGGTATGGCGTCAAATGATTTTCCATCACGTCACCTCGATTTCCCATAATAATTATATTTTAACTTGCTTTTCCTGTCATATCAAGGCTCTTTCGAAAATGGTGTAATAGTGGTGTAGTAAACGCCTCTAGCTGCCACGAAACCATTGATTTTACAGGCTTTTCCGGGACTTTTCAAGATATTGCCGTGGCAGACGAATAGTATTTTAATCATAATGTTTAACTCCCTGTGCCAATGCCATCTCCAACAATTCCGCAGCCACTTTAATGTCTTTTACCCTCATCAAATTATCCCAGACATCTTCTTTTCCAAGAAGATTCATTCCCCCATGCCATACTAATAACTGATCAATTACTGCAAAATGTTCTGTTTCATTTTCAGTGAATCTTACAATGATTCCCACATCTTTCATCTGCTGAATCAGGGATTGCAAAAACATGACATTCCCATGTGTATTGTTCTCCGGATTCTCAGTAATAACAATAATCTTTACACCGGCCTCCTGCCTTGGCTTCATAAGATAAATGAGCCGGTCAATCTTTTTCTGAATAATATCAGGACTGGAAATAACAATTTCTTTTTCTGCCTCCGCTAAATCCTGCTCAAAAATATCCATATAATTTCCCGCATCATATATTGCATTTACATTTTGTTTGTCTGCAACTATGTCAGACATAACGCGAAATCCAATCTTTTTGTATGTCCTTAATCGCTTCGAATACATATTGTTCAAGACGTCCAGGAAAAGAGACCGGTGCTCCGAGCATAAGCGTGTCCAGCCTAGGATAATCGAAGCCTTCCCCCACCTTTTGTCCTGTTGCAACGAGAATCAACGATTTCTCCTGTGGTATTGCTTTTAATTGTCTTCTGACAGAATCATTTTCCTTTGTAGAATTATCACCATACAAGATAAAGACACAATCTGCATCTTCCTGAACACTATCATAGATAAATTTTGCATGTTCCTTATATTTCGTAAGTATTAGAGGCGTTCGCCCATTTTTCACACAATCTTTTATGTCGGTTAAAATAAGCTCGTTCCGCACTTCGCTATTGCTGATAAGGGCATATGCCGCATTTATATCACCTCTGGCGGCAGAAACATTAATTACTCTGGTGTATCGCGGATAAACAAAATGGTCTATCCCCTGATCCTCTGCACGCTCCAATGCCGTATATTTATGACGCACTGATCCTAGAAGTAGATAATTAATTTTTTCCAGACTGTCACTTCTTATCGGTGTGGCAGAAACTCCATAGACATACCTCGCATTTACTTTTTTCAAAACTTCCTGCGCTGTGGATGAAGCAGCATGATGGCACTCATCCATGATGACCATTCCATATGTATTCATTCTTTCATGAAAAGCACCCTTTTTATACAGCGAACCAATCATTGCAATGTCAATAATTCCTGTCATCGTATCTCTGCCGCCTTTCAATGTTCCAATAACACTTGTACGCTTTTTTATACGTCCTGTTTTTGTCTGATATTCCGGCGGCTCTTCATCAATGATTAGAAATCGATTCAGTTCCTCTTCCCGTTGTGAAATGAGATCCGTGCTTTCTAATAAAATAAGTGTATTAACTTTGCGCTGCGCAATCAGATAGCCACAGACAACAGTTTTTCCAAAAGCAGTTGCCGCATTGAGCATGCCATTATCATAAGCAAGTAAACTTTCTGCTGCCAAATCCTGCTGAACCCTCAATTCTCCATTAAAAGATACCCGAATAGGTCTTCCTTTCTCTCTGTGATCTTCAATATCGTAATTAATTTTAGCTTTTTTGCACTCAGCTATTATATTTTCAAACAGTCCTCTAGGAAGTTTTATATATCCTTCTGTATCCTCCCCCAAGTAAACCGTACTGAAGTTATAATAATTTGAATATCCTAGTCGCTTGTTTTTATAAAAGACAGGATTATCAAAGGCCGCCATGCAGCGAATCTGATTTTGTAAATAAGGTTTCAAGTTAAGAGCATCAATATAAATTCCGTCGGCAAGAACAATATGCAGTTTCCCTGTTACATCGGCCGCCGCAAAAGCATCATGACGTTTCCACGGTTTGAGACGATTTTTGCTGTTCAAAAAATCGGCAGCTCCATGCTGCATAGACAGTTCTAACTGCCATTTATCAACAGCCTTTTCTATTTCGTCCTGGGATAATTTTCTCGTGTACAGTAAATGTCCCCATTGATCAGAATATGCATTCCAGTTCTCATCCACAAAGGCACTATTTCCTTTTTTTAGTGCCTGTCCTTGTAAAGGCAGCGCAATGAGGTTCCCGATCCTATTTGTAGCATCCTGCAATGGATGCATTCTATCATAATAGCGAAATGATTTAAGATTGATTGACTTTAGACCTTTATCAAGAAGGAGCAAACCGAAATTTCTCGCTGTGGCTGCTGCAATCGGTTTCTGAAAGAATATCCATACGTGCGCACCTCTTCCTGAACGGGATCTTTCCACAAGGGCCTCTATTCCATTTTGTCTGCATATCATACGAAGTGCGTCCACCTCATCGTGCCAGGAGTCATCCTTATTTGCAAAATCCTTCTTTTCTGCTCCCTTCTCATGATTATCGAAATCAAAAACAAGGAATCTGCAGGTTCCATCCGAAAACAGTGGATAGACACCTATAACATCAGTCCCCTCCTTTCTGTCCCCAACTAGATGCAAAACAATGATCTCCGGCTTCAGCTTTGTCCAACTTGTGTGTTCACAATCCTCACAATACATTTTTTGCCCCTTTTGTTTTGGACATAAGACGTTATTCCAGCGATTATCGCATTGAGGATAATAATTTCCGTTTTTAGCTCTTTTGGCAAATATATCTTCCCGTCCCCAAAACATTGCAAAAAATTTGGTTGCCATGTTTTTATCGATATATTGTCTATTCATTGGCACCTCCTGCCCCTACTTTTCCACATTGGAGATTATTCGCAAATGTAAGTCACACTCAACAAGCAAATATCGGTTCCAGCTGATTATATGATACCAGGGTCAAAAGGTCATGCGTTTCATGCTTGCATGAAAAAGCATGACTTTGGGACCCGTAAAACATGAGAAAGAAGCCCGAGTAGGGCGGATTTCGAATGTTTTTAGGATTGCGGGAGCACAAAGTGCGGAGCAATCCGTAGGTATCAGGGGGCAAAATACCTTTTGATCCCTACATCATTATATTTCTCAATAGCACTGTCAAGTTTCTGCAGCATTTTTTCCCTATCTTTCGGAAGGCTCCCCCACACGCGCAGCTTTAATTCATCGTGGAACCCATCATATAAAAGAGGATTTGTGTCAAGTAATTCCAACAATCTGCGGTCTTCCCTTAGGTTTTCCACCTCATCTGCCGGAACAAATTTACCGGCCAAAATATCCTCGTATAGAGGTGCGCTTTTATGCAGAAATAAAGAAAAGTTAACTACTTTCTGGGGATGGGTATAGTTAAAAAATTCTGCCAGTTTTTCTGCATTTTCCAATCCTCTGCCGGCTCCTGCAATTCCCGTCATAAAGTGTGCATTGTAAATAAGTCCCGCCTCCTGTATACGGCTGATTTGTCTGTATGCGTCCTCAATCCCATGATCCTTTTGCATAAAAGTCAGCACATCATCCAGTCCGCTTTCGATTCCCAGATAGAGGCGTCTTACCCCGGCTCTTCTTAGCTGGCGTAATTCTTCATCTGTCTTATCGCTTATATCTGTTACAGTAGCATCCATATTGATCATTTGACAATTAGGAAAATAGTAAGAAATTTTGTCCAGTATATAGAGCAGCCGGGGTGTTTCCATGCCAAAGGCGTTCCCGTCTCCTAAAAATATCTGTTTAGGGTTTGCGCCTAATTCAGATACACGCCGCAGTTCATTCTCTACTTGCTCCAGTGGGAGCAGACGATACTTTAGATGCTTGAACAGCGTGCAAAACTTGCATCGATTATAGTTACAGCCCACTGACACCGCCAGCATAAATGATGATCTTTCCATAGGGGGACGGCAAATTTGACCTTCATACTCCATTAAAATGCACCCTTTCTGTGAATGAATTTATACATGATATTATTATAGATTATATACTCGGGCAGCACAACCAGTTAGCACAAATAAACCCGACAATATACCCATTTATTCAAAAACAAGGCACATCAGGTAAGTATTATTTACCAATGTACCTCTCACAAAATATTTTTGCGTCTATATCGTTCCAATTAGTTCTCTCCCTCTGCCGCATACTTTTTTACTTTCCTTAAAATATTTCTGTACATCTTGTCTTTCAACAAATCTATATTGTCATAGCTCACCTGAAATTCTGATAAGAAATCTGGATTTTCTGCAAAAAATCTTTCTTGTTCTTGACGTGAAAGATATATAATATATTCTTCATAAAAATCCATATCATCTCCTGTTATGAATTCATCGAATTTTTTATGCTGCTCCAATGTCATATGTATATCACCTAATTCCCGGAGGGCCTTCTCCACTATATCACCTCATTGTCCATTTTAGTCATCATTTTAGATTATATTCGCAATTGCGAAGATATTCAAGTATATAAATATATCGTATGCTGATTCTATCAGGAAAGAGGTGATACAATGATTGATTATTCGCCCTTTTGGGAAACATTAAAGAAGTCAAACGAAAACTGGTACACACTGACATCCAAGCATCATTTATCGCACAGTACCATGCACAGATTAAAACATAATGATAATATCAGTATGAAAACTGCCAACGATTTATGCCGGATTTTAAATTGTAAAATCCAGGATATCTGTCAGTATGTGGCAAGCGATGAAGATCAGGAGCTATAATTAAGCAGCATCCGTGCAGATAAAAGTGTACAAGAGAAGAATCTGTTTTAGTGATTAAGCAGGAAGTGATGAAAATCAAAAATATTCTCAGGAGGGAAAGTATTGGCATAATATCAGTGAGACACTACACTAAAAGGGGACACAGCGCAAATCACTCACCACTGTTCCCCTCTGCCAGTTTCACTGGATTTTCACTTCATTTGGCGTATCTGCCCTCTTTTCAAATATCTCCGCATTATCCAGCGTAATTTCTGCTATTGCCCTCAGAGCCTCCTCTGTGAAGAATCCCTGATGGGAAGTAATCATCACATTCGGAAAGGACAGGAGCCTGGCCGTCGTGGAATGTTCCAGGATATCATTGGAACGGTCTTCAAAAACATTTGTTGATTCCTCTTCATACACATCCAAACCTACACCAAAGAATTTTCTTTCCCGGATTCCTTCCACCAGATCATCAGTCTTAACCAAAGCCCCTCTGGATGTATTGACAAGAATTACCCTATCCTTCATCTTTCGGATGCTCTTCATGTTAATCATGTGACGGGTATTATCTGTCAGCGGACAGTGGAGAGAAATCAAATCACTGTTTGCCAGAAGCTCATCCAGACTCACATAAGCCCCAAACTCCTTAACTTCTGGATTTTCATAAACATCGTAGGCAATGACTTTCATACCAAATCCATGACAAATTTTTGCCATAGCTGCACCAATCTTTCCTGTTCCTACAATTCCTGCAGTCTTGCCATGGAAGTTTACCCCCATCAGACCACTTAAACTAAAATCATTCTCCCTAACCTTTACATATGCCTTATGGAGTCTGCGGTTGACACCCAATGCAAGGGCCATGGCATGTTCGGCAACTGCCTCCGGGGAATATCCAGGCACACGGAGAACCCGGATGCCATAGCTCTCTGCAGTTTCCAAATCCACATTATTAAAGCCTGCACACCGCATCAAAATCAGTTTCACACCAACCTCATGGAGCTTTTCCACAGTCTCTTTCCCCACCTCTGAATTGACAAAGGCACACACTGCATCATATCCTGCTGCCAGGGATGCCGTCACGGGTGCCAAATCTGTCTTCAGATATTTAATCTTAATTCCGGGATGACTCTCCAGAACTTTATCAAACGAATCACTGTCATACTTCTTGGTATCATAAAATAATATTCTCATTTTTCATGCCCCCATTCAAGAGATGTGCAAAATTACATATCTGTATAGTTCCTGTTCAAAAGTTCTACACAACTAACCTTTGAACACCTTTATCTTACATCATCTTTTGTTGTACAGCAATATATTTTTCTGTCAGCTAACTCGTGCAAGCAGCATGCCGCACCACACTCCCAGGAGGCACAACCCTGTACTGAGAACCACATATACCCCTGCCTGACCATACCTGCCCTGCCCAATCAGATTATACGCCTCAAGGGAAAATGTGGAAAAAGTTGTGAACCCGCCGCAAATCCCCGTTTTCAAAAAAAGTACCAGATTATCGGAAAGATGTTTCTCTGCTGCTGTTCCTGCGATATATCCGATCAGTACCGCTCCGCACACATTTGTGATTAGCGTAAGTACGGGAAAGGCCCCCCTATAAGGAATCAAGCTGATAGCATACCGGAGCATGGAGCCAAAAGCGCCTCCCAGCGCCACAATAATAAACCCTGTCATTTTATTCTATTATTCCTTCCCCAGCAATTCATAATAAAAAATGTACTGCTGCATGATTCCCTCGCAGCCTTTATACCGTCTTTTTGGAAATCCTTTAGGATAGTGCCGCTTCAATGCCTGGTTAATATGAGTATCCACAGGAAATGCCGCCGTCTGGTGCAGTGCAAACAGACAGATGCAGTCTGCGACTTTCTCCCCGACTCCAAACAGTTTCAGCAGTTCCTCCTTTGCCTTTTTATAAGGCATCTCGCTGATCTGGGAAAGAGAAATTTCTCCGTTAACGACGCTTCTTGCCGTCCTTACCACATACTTGCTTCTATACCCTAAATTGCACTTCTTGAGTTCGTCCTCTTCCAATCCCGCCAGTGCCTCTGCTTCCGGAAATGCATAATAAACCCTGCCGTCTTCTGTCTGTTTTTTCTCACCGTAGGTTTCACTGATGTTCTGTATACATTTTCGGATTCGCACGATATTATTTTGCTGTGAAATCAGAAATGATACTATCATTTCCCACAAGTCCTGATTCAAAATACGGATTCCACTTCCAAATTCTGCCGCATTCATCAGATAGGCATCCCGGGGATTGATACATTTTCTATATCCTTCATATTCTGTGTCCAGATCGAAATAGTGTTCCCAAAAGTTTTTAAATTCCTGCTCCGTGCAATAGAACGAGCACTGCTTCCCAACCTGACTGATTTCCAGATACTTGTCCCCTGCTATCACAAAATATGTATTATTTTCCTTCTTTCCCATACGAAAACACTGCCCTGAGTTGATTATCTGGGAAATATCAAAGTAATTTATTGTTTTCTCAATCATTTATTTCACACCATTTTTAGCGCATATATCGTTCAGACAGCACCTGTCGCAAAACGGCTTCGTCCGGGCGGTACACACCTCTCTTCCATGAAGTACCAGGCGATGGCAAAAATCATTGCCCTCCGCGGGAGGAATTATTTTCCACAGTGCCATCTCTACTTTCTTCGGTTCTTTTATCTCATTCACAAGGCCGATTCTGTTCGTCAGCCGGATGCAATGTGTATCTGTCACAATGGCTGGTGCCCCAAACACATCCCCCATAACCAGATTTGCACTTTTTCTGCCCACACCCGGAAGCTTGAGAAGCGAATCAAAATCCTTTGGCACATTCCCACCATACTGTTCTTTCAATATTTTCATACAGGCACTGATATCTCTCGCCTTCGTTTTTCCAAGGCCACAGGGCCTCACAATGCGCTCAATATCTGCCACATCCGCCGCTGCCAGGGCATCCACATCCGGATATTTTGCATATAAATCCTCTACTACCACATTCACCCGGGCATCCGTGCACTGGGCAGCAAGACGGACACTGACAAGCAGCTTCCAAGCCTCATCATAATCCAGCGTGCAGCCTGCATCAGGATATTCTTTCTTTAAACGCTTGATTACCTCCAGCGCCAGGTTTTTCTTAGTCATACATATTATCTCCTGTTTTACATCCGAAATTTATTTTACTATCCAGCTTTCCACTTCTTTTGCGGCCGTATATTTCTCCAAATATTCTTTTCCGTATTTCAATGCCTGCTCCAGGTCTGTGTTGTCAGAAAAAGAATAAATCAGCGTAAGTATCTCTTTGGCGCTCTCTGTGATCATAGCTCTCTCCGAATCACTGGTAGAACTTCCAAGAGCACCCTGCTCGTCCGCAATAACCGGAAGACATTCTATCTTAATCTCATCCTTGCCGATTCCCTTGTAAGTCTCCCCTTCCCGGCCAATCCTAAACACCAGAGAGCCTTTTATATTCGCCGTATCATAGGAACCCACGGAAAAACCGGACTGAATCGAAATCAGATTGTTTACGTCCACCACTGTATTTACCTGGTATAGTCCTTTTCCATGACCTATCCTGCGGATCAGAGCTTCCGAAGACACCCTATACCTGTTCGGATCCTTTCCAAAGGTCTTATATGCCGCCCGGGACTCCTTTATATTTGGAATTCCCTGTATTTCATAATCGAAAATATCATCCCTGACTTTCTGATAAACCTTTCCTTTCAGATATTTCCACAATTCTTCACTTTTTTGTCCCACCTCGGCGCGATACTGAAGACAGCCAACTCTCGTATACTGCCATTTTTCTTTCATAGCCCCATCAATTGTCAATTCTGTTTTCAATCTTATAATTCCTCCTTTGAATCAGAAATCTTATCTATCAACCGTTCCAATGAATCTGCAAAATGTAAATCATCCTCTTCTGTCCGTTTTGCCGGCCCTTTCAAATGATTTTTTGCTTTTGTTCTTCTTGCCTTTTTCGCCAGATGCCTCTCCATAAGCATTTGGTCGATGTTTCCATTTGTATACCACTTGCCGCTTTGGTGAATACCAAAGGCACCTTTACCCAATATCATAGCGGCCACCCCGTAATCCTGTGTAATAACAATATCACCTTTTTGGCAAATACTGACCAGTGCAAAATCCACCGCATCAGTTCCAGCTCCAATTATCATCACTTCGCTATAATCAGAATGTAGTACATGATTGGTGTCACACAAAAGAATGACTTCTATAGTATGTTTCCTGGCTATAGTTTCTGCTATATGTACCACAGGACAAGCATCGGCATCTATTAAAATTTTTATGTTACTCACACCCTTCTTCCCTTTATCCCCTATATGCATATCATGTTTGTGCAATATGTATATAAATATGCGTATTTTCTTTAATGTATTTATATGTTTTTCACATCTCATTAGGGGCGCACTATTACAATATAATAATCCATAAATAAAGAAAAGTCTAGTATTTTTTTATATCCATGCTATACTTCTTATTACAGTTCAGCCATGTAAATTTGAGCTGAGGGCTGAACTGTAGCCACCTTTACAATGAATACACAGATTAAGAAAGGAACTTTTTAAAATGTATAATTTAACCGAAAAAGAAGAAAAAGAACATTTACACGCTGTCATAAAAAAACTTCTCAAAGCCATAGAGGAGATAGCAAATGCGATCCAAAATTACAACAGAAAAATTATAGAGACGAAGAAATACATGTGGGAAAATTCAGCCCAACTGGATTTGGCTGAAAGAGCTGCTAATCGTGTCATTGCCTATGATGAAACAGTTCAGGGTGAAGAGGCTCTTAAAACCAAAGAAAAACTTAAAAGGATGATGGTCTCTCCCTATTTTGGGAGAATAGATTTTCATCCGGAAGATGCATCCGAAGATACGGAAGAGGAAAATGTTTATATCGGTATCAGCGCATTTACAGATAAAAGGAATGGCAATGTTTTGATCTACGATTGGCGTGCCCCTATTTCCAGCATGTTTTATGATTTTGAAAATGGAAAAGCCTGGTATCATGCTCCTGCTGGTATCATCAGCGGTATAATTTCTATGAAACGCCAATATAAAATAAAGGACAGCAATTTAGAATATATGATTGAGAGCGGTCTTAACATTGACGATGAGATACTTCAGCAGGAATTGAGCCATAATGTTTGAAGAATTAGCTAGAACCATTCTGGGTTCAAGAATTCGTTTTCAGACCTTCTCCAGCCAGATAGAAGAATTATTAACTTCCGGTGATAGCCGGTTAGCTGAACAAATACAGTATAAATCAACCAATTCTTTTGTAACTGAATTGGAAAAGTATTTGCAATATGCCGAAGACAAGTTTTTCGCACCCAGAAATTTACAGATTGGTAATTTCCATATAACCAAAGAAGATATCAAACAGAGTTACACAAACCTGAAAGATATGCCAATCAAAAAAAGGCTGAAAAAAATCACTTCAAATATTATTACAAAAGACAAAAATCAGACTGTGCCATTGCTGAGTAAAGATTCCGCTAAATTAGTAAAAAAGGAAATAAACAGTATGTTCTTCTATCCTGATGCACTGTCACTATATATCAATTTTTATACGTTTATCGGACATGAAGAATATTTTTCAATGAGAAGAAAAAATATTCTTGGACACAGTGACGTATTTCCTCTTATTTACGTGAAATTGTTTCTTGAGGGCACTCCCCAAAATTACAGGGCAATAAAGCATTTACTCATCGACGAAATGCAGGATTATGCCCCGGTTCAATATGCGGTCCTTGCGAAACTTTTTTCCTGCAAAATGACGATTCTGGGAGATTTGTATCAAAGTGTAAATCCATACAGTTCTTCCTCTGCCGATAAAATTTCACCCTATTTTAAAGAATGCACATGTATAGAATTACAGAAAAGTTATCGCTCTACATATGAGATTATGGAGTTGGTACAAAATATTCAAAGGAATGATAAGCTGATACCTATGGAACGCCACGGAGAAAAACCCCGATTTCATTCTTGTACCGGTTTTGACAGTGAAGTGGAAAAGATATATCAAATCCTTTTGGAATATAAAAAATCAAACTACACCTCTCTGGGAATCTTATGCAAAACCCAGAAAGATGCTGATGTCCTTTATCATGTAATAAAGTTAAGAGAAGATAATGTCAGCCTGCTAGATTTTAAATCAGATAAATACACAGAAGGAATCATTATTACCACCATACATATGGCAAAGGGGTTGGAATTCGACTGGGCAATCATATCCGATGTATCCCGGCAAAATTATAAATCAGAAATAGATAAAGGACTGCTGTATATTGCCTGTACAAGGGCTATGCACAAGCTTGACTTAACATTTAGCGGATATATAACTGATTATTTAACGTATGAATCCAAAGCAATTCAAAATAACAATAATCATTAGAACAGGTATTACAATCTTTGCCAATATCTTTTGAAAACTGGAAACCTTTCCATCCCTTCCGTCCGCTGTTAATTCTTTTTCATAGGCATCCAGGCCCCAAGCTTTTACAACATAAAAGCATGTCAGGATGCAGCCAAGAGGCAGTAATACATATGCAGTAGCCGTGTCCAGCCAGTCATACAGATTATAGGTCACCAAACCGTTGGCATCCAGCCAAGGGAGTTTAAAGTCCTTTAGAATCCCGAAACCAAGAGAAACGAAAACGCTCCCCACAAATATCACAGCGGAAACGATGGAAGTTGCACTTTTGTGCTTTATCCTAAATCTCTCTTCCACCCACTTTATCGGGATTTCAAAAATAGTAAACAGTGTGGAAAATACTGCAAAGATAAGTGCGAAAAAGAAAATCACTCCGATAATACGGCCGCCCGGAAGATTGCCAAAAATTTGTGTCATCACCACAAATATCAGGGAAGGGCCGCTTGCCACATCCACGCCTGCACCGAAAGCAGAGGGAATAATCACAAAACCTGCAAGCAATGCAACCGTAGTATCACAAAGGGCAACCCACATAGCATCCTTTCTTATGTTATTTTCTCTCGGAAGACTTGCCCCCAGGGTAATGAAAATACCCCAGCCAATCCCAATCGAAAACAAAATCTGTGTGGCTGCATCGGCAAACACCTTAACACTTAGCTTGCTGAAATCAGGAAACAGATAATACTTTAATCCTTCAACTGCACCATCTGTTGAAAATATTGCCCAGATACCGCAGATGGCAAGCAAAACAAACAGAGCGGGCATCATTACCTTTGTCACCTTTTCTACCAGATTAGTAATCCCAAAAAACAGGAAGAAAGCTGTAATAACAATAACAATTGCCGTATATATAACTGGTTCAACCGGTGATGATATAAAATCATCAAAATATTTTGTCGTATCTGCTCCAAAATCTGCCCCCGATAAATAGGCACCTGTGTACTTCACTACCCAACCGCTTACTACTACATAATAGATGTCAATCAGCACCGTACAAACGATAGCAATAATACCTATAAAGCTATACTTCTTGTTTACCTTGCCAAAAGCCGCCGCTACATTCCCTCTCCCATACCGGCCTATTGCCGATTCCATTGCAACCATTGGCTGTCCCATAATAATGGCCAGTATAATATAAATCAAGATAAATATACCGCCTCCGCCTCTGTATGCAAGATATGGGAACCTCCAAATATTTCCCAGACCAATTGCAGCACCTGCTGCTACCATAATATATCCAAATCTTGATTGCCATTGCGGTTGTTCCTTCTTTTCCATATTTACTCTCCAATCTTTTGTTGAAATTTTCATGGTCATTTTTTATAACATTTTACCGTGTTCTTCATCACATTTCAACAATTATCTCAAATACTGGTGCAAAATCGTAACAGAGCAATCATTTCAAAATACCTTTTGCCCCCTACATCATATAATGAAAATATAAAAATTTAAAGGAAGTGATAGAACGTGCACAACACAATGTCCCAGAATGAAAAATATCAGATGATGACAAAGGCCCCCATTCCGGCCTGATCGGCAGGCTGGCTGTTCCTACTATTATCAGCATGCTGATCACTTCATTCTATAATATGGCAGACACCTTTTTTGTCGGAAGGATTAGCACCAGTGCAACTGCAGCAGTGGGGCTCTCCTTTCCTATCATGGCCATCATTCAGGCATTGGGCTTTTTTTGCGGACATGGTTCAGGAAACTCTATGTCCAGGAGACTTGGCTCCAAAGATTCCGAGACAGCAAAACAGCTGGCTGCTACCGGCTTTTTCTCAGCACTGTTTTTTGGTCTTGTCCTAATGGTTCTGGGCCTTATTTTCCTTAAGCCGCTCTGTTTTCTGCTGGGGTCCACCGGCACAACTCTCCCTTACACACAAAAGTATCTGGGCATCGTCCTGCTGGGCGCACCATACATGACTGCACAACTGGTACTGAATAATCAAATACGATTTCAGGGAAATGCCTTCTACTCTATGATTGGAATCACAGCAGGCGGTGTTTTAAACATTGCTCTGGATCCGCTCTTTATTTTTGTGTTTCATATGGGAATTGCAGGTGCGGCTTTTGCCACAATACTTAGTCAATTTGTCAGCTTCTGTATGCTGCTGGCAGGAATTAAATTTTCCAATTGTATCCCCATCCATTTTCGCAACATCCGGCTCACCAAAAGCCGCCTGTTGGAAATTGCAGGAGGCGGACTTCCTTCCCTTTTTCGCCAGGGGCTGGGAAGTATTGCTGTCATGACACTCAACATTGCCGCAAACCCTTATGGAGACGCAGCAATCGCCGCAATGTCCATTGTCAGCAGAATTACGATGTTTGCAAGCTCCGCTCTGATTGGGTTTGGACAGGGATTTCAGCCGGTCTGCGGATTTAACTACGGTGCAAAAAAATATGAGCGGGTAAAAGAAGCTTTCTGGTTCTGTGTGAAAATTTCAACGGTTGTCCTGTTTGTCATTTCCATTATTGGTGCGTTGCTGTCCGGTCATATCATAGGTGTCTTCAGAAATGATGCAGATGTCATACAAATCGGATTTACTGCCCTCCGGCTTCAATGTTTAACCTTTACACTAAATGGATGGATTATTATGAACAACATGATGATGCAGACGATGGGAAAAACCCTTTATGCCTCCACATTGGCTTCAGCCAGGCAGGGACTTTTCTTTATCCCCGCACTCCTCATTCTTCCAAGACTATTCGGGCTTCTTGGAATCCAGATGGCACAGGCAGTGGCAGATGCCTGTACCGTAGTTATAACTACGGTCCTCAATCGGCTTGTCATGAAGCAGATGCAGGAAGAACAGTCCTCCTGAATATTGTCTGGGGAAATTATTTTTAGCTCCTTCCTGTCTATTCTGCCATCCTGACCATTTTCAGCCTCTTCCTGCATTCTTTGTAATTTGGATAATAACATTCCACTTCACGCCAGAATTCCGGTGAATGGTTCATATGTCTTCGGTGTGCCAGCTCATGCACCACCACATAGTCCAGCAGCTCCGGCTGCAGATAGCAGAGCTGATAATTAAAATTGAGATTTCCTTTTGCACTGCAGCTTCCCCATCTGGTTTTCTGGTTTCGTATGGTGATTCTTCCCCAGGTTACACCCATAATTTTTCCATAATACTGCACACGGCCAACAATTTTGTCTTTAATATTCTTGATTTCCTTTGCCGTGAGTTCCTGCAATGGCGGAGCTGCCACGGTCGTATTGTTCATGCTTTGTTGTCTGATCATAGCCAGTTTGTTAATAATCCATTTTTGATGATTTTGTATAAATCCCTTCAGCTCCCTGTCAGATAGCCCCAGTGGAATACGTGCCAGTACTTCCCCCGTCTGTTTCACTTCCAGGCCGATACTCTTTCTGGAAGAGCGCTTCACCTGAATCAAAATCTCTTGTTCGTTGTTTTTCATCCTATATTCTGTAATCATTGATCGTATTTATTTTCTCCTCAGCAGATTCATAATATATGCATATAATTCTTCATTTGTCTTATTGTTAATTCTTTTGGCCTCTGTATATTCCGGTATAATATCAGCATTCGGGTATTCACCGCATATATCTATGCCAATCACTTCACATTCAACCAAAAGGAACTGCAGCAGATGCTTCAGCATATCCACCGTCATTTCTCCCTGATCCCAGTTCGTCACAGCATCTCTCTTTGTGAGCACATCCTTGTCTATGGATAAATAGACAGGCAGGTCTTTCCGTATTCTCTTAAAGTCTTCTTTTGCCTGTCTTCTCTCAAGCTTTTCGTAACTTATCGCAATAATCTTTTCTTTATTATCAGGAACATCCAATTCGTCTATAAGATGCTGCCTCGGCCCCATCAAAACCAGCTGCTTCAAATAAGAATTGTTTTCTAGGACTTCTCTCGCCCAATTTCCGCAGCTTGTAATTTCCCCTGTCAATGGTTTTTGCATATCTGTATGGTGGTCAATGAGCACCATTGAAAATGGCTCCTTTATATAATCTGTCATTAATCTGGTAATGTAATGGTAATCCCCGGAATCAATAAAGTGGATTCCGGAAATACCATGTAATTCAATCATCCTTTTTAACTCCGCTTCTGCTAAATGAGAGCAATACAGTACGCAGCCTCTCATTTTTGAACAGTCAAGCCTTATGAAGCTGTCCTGGTCCTTGAACTGTTTCGGATAACTGTGTGTGAAATCAAATACCAGGTTTCTATACTCCATCTTCTCAATCCTCCACTCTATTTATCAGCATACTTGTTTGTACTCCATTAATTTTTTTCTTGCTTCGGGCGTTAATTTCTTTGGAACCTGAATCTGTATGGTCACATACTGATCTCCGTGTACTGCCGGATTTTTCATTGAAACGATTCCTTTTCCCCTCAGCCGCACTTTACTTCCTGATTGTGTCCCTTCATGGATTTTGCAGTTCACATCGCCATACAATGTGTGAACCCTCACTTCGCCGCCAAATACTGCTGTAGTATACGGAATATTAACCGTTGTGTAAACATCCAATCCTTTTCTTTCATACCCTGGTTTTGTTTCCACCTTGACCTTCAAGAGTAAGTCCCCGGGATCTCCTCCTCCGATTCCCGGCATTCCCTTTCCCCGAAGCCTAACACTTTGTCCTGTATCAATGCCGGCCGGAATGTGTACACTGAGCGACTGACGGGTTCCGGGAACCTTCGGATCCTGCAGAGTAATCATTTTATCGCACCCCAGCGCAGCTTCATCAAAGCTGACAGAAATGTCTGCTCTCAAGTCTTCACCCTTTCCGGGGTAGCTCCCCGAAAACCCTCCGTCAAATCCGCTGCTGTAAAAACTGCTTTTGTGGGAAGTCTGCGCTCTGGAATCCTGTTTTTTATTTTCATGGAATATATTGCCGAACAAATCTCCAAACAAATCATCCATATCTTCGCCTTCGAAGTGGTATTCTCTCCAGCCATTGCCTCCGCCAGTATATGCCCTTCTCCCATAAGTGCCTCCGCCATAAGAATTTTCGCCATAAGCACTGCCTGCACCTGCTCCGGCCTCGAAAGCCGCATGTCCGAACTGGTCATACATTTTTTTCTTCTCAGGATCACTTAAAATGGCATATGCCTCACCGACTTCTTCAAATTTCTTCTTTGTATCTGCATTCCCTGCATTTGTATCCGGATGATACTTTTTAGCCAGCTTTCGGTACGCTTTCTTGATAGCGCCGGCATCCGCATTTCTTTCTATTCCCAGTATATCATAATAATCTCTTTTTGCCGTCATAACTTTCACCTCCAATATCAGTGAATTCTAAAAAAGAGAGACAACTGCTAAATTTTCAGCTGCGTCTCTCATTGCATAGGAAATGTATTTAAACGGGTCCTATTTGTCTTCTGGTTTTCCTGCAGGGATTCTGCTGCCCCTTGTGGCAGAATCCCATCTTACTGCAGGAGCCTCTATTGGGTTAACCCTCAATGGCGATACGTTTTGATTCTTCCACTTCAGGTTTCTCATCCTTGGGAATATTCAGTTTCAGGGTACCATTTTCAAATTTTGCCTTGATATCTTCCTGGGATATATTCTCACCTACATAGAAACTTCTACTGCAGGTTCCCGCGTATCTTTCTCTTCTGATATATTTTCCGTTTTTATCTTTTTCATCATTATTCTTATTTGCATTTGCTGTGATGGTAAGGTATCCATCCTTCAATTCTGCCTTCACATCTTCCTTCTCAAATCCCGGAAGGTCCATGGTCACTTCATAACCGCCATCCGTTTCCGCAACATCGGTCTGCATCATTCTGGTTGTGTTAAAGGTTCTTCCGAAATATCTTTCCGGAAATCCAAAGAAATCATCCATAAAGTTTTCTCCAAAAATACTAGGCATCAACATAAGTCATCTCTCCTTTCAAATCTACCATCCGGTATTTCCGAATGAATATTGATGTCAACATTGTTACCTGGAACTGGTAGCCGGAAGTTCTCATTTCTTCCGTCCCCTTTGTTCTATATATAATATAGCACCAGTTTTAGCACTCGTCAAGTGCGAGTGCTAACATTTTTTGTGAAAAATTTGTGAACTATCTAAATTATCGTATGTGTACAATCAAGCCAAAAGAAAAACCGAGAATGCCTTTTTACGGCTTTTCCCGGTATTCTATCTGCTATATAAATTCTGCTATTTCACCAACTCCTGCCACCTCTTATCATCTTTTAAAAATGCATATGTCTCTTCATCCCGAAAGTTTTTTAACAAATTATTCTTCAGTTCTGCGGAAAAGTCTTCTCCAATCCCGGAAAAGATCATATGCTCATAAAGTGCAGAATCACAAAAGCTTCCTATGCTTCCGCTGCTTTCAAGCATTCTCTTCATTGCCTCTGCCGCCGTATTGCAGTCTTTCTCCGCCACTGCCAGCTCAAGTACACATGAGGCCTCATAATATCCGCCCATTTCAAATATTTTTGCCAGCTCTTTTTGCTTATCTACAAGACTATGTGCCTTCTTCATATTTTCATCCTGCATTGCCAACATATAAATGCTGTGGAATATCAGGTTTATCATCCCATATCCTGTAAACAGCAATTCTTCGTATGCCTTATATGCCTCATTTATCCTATTTGTCTTGCTGTAAATAAGTGCCTGCTTTCTTTTCCTTTCTGGATTTTCTTTGGAAAAGTAAGTCAGATACTTCTTTGCCTTGTTATATTGCTCTTTTCTTACATAAAGATTAAACAACAGATCGGCGGCAATATTTCTAAGCTCCTCATCTTTACTGTCCAGAATGCGCACGTAGCAGTCACAGATGTAGTTATCATAATCAGCCGAATCTGGAATGTCTTTTACCGCACGCTGAGCATCAAGTCTCTGTATCATACGGAAAGTCAGCATTTCACTATTAGGATACTGCTGCAGCTTATCCTTTGCCCATTGAAATCCGTTTTCATAAGTACCGTTCTTAAGCTTGTCATCTAATTCATAAGTAAAATTATTTATTTCTTCCAAGGTAAGTTCTTCCTGGTAAGACAATAAAGTGTCAAGTGTAATATCAAGCAGCCTGGCAATAGGGGCCAGCAGCATAATGTCCGGCAAAGAATTTCCATTCTCCCATTTATTGACGGCCGGAGCGGTCACACCAAGGCGATTCGCCATTTCCTCCTGCGTCATATTCTTGCTTTTCCTATATTTCCGTATTACTTCACCTATCTTCACAAAGCCGCCCCCTTTAATTTTGAATAAAGATTTTTGCTGTCTCAATCATACCAAATGGAAATGTCTTTCACAACTGAACGCATGTTAATTATTGTTAAATAAAATTAACCAGTGCTCATGTTTTGTTAAGAACCTGTACATAAAAATATTGACATTTCAGTTTACTATGCATTACATTTGGATATGAAATAGCGAAAACAGGAAAGAAGGTAAATTGTTTTGAAAAATATAATATTTAGACTGGCAAGTGATAACGATATGCCTCAAATCATAGATTTACAAACAAAAATATTTAACGTCGAGCAGAAAATTGCTGAAATCTACACGGATGCAAGGGACATTACTGCAAAGATAATATGCAAAATGGGAGGTCAGATAGTTGGTGAGCCACAACCATTTTATGTTGGAACAGTTACACCTGTAGTTCTGAAAAAGAGTAACTACCATCATTATATTGATTCCATCAATTAGGGTATTTTTCAGGACATTCTTTAATAAGTCTGATATACTAAACACAAGCATGGCAGTTACAGTAACAGGCATCTCCATAGGAGTAGTGCTATTTTACCCACTGTCCTGTTCTTCCAGGGTGTGCCAAAGTTGCACACCCAAATCTGAATCTCCAAACTGCTGCATCTGCTAATACTCTGGATTACTTACCCAGATGTTAATATTCTCTAATATTGCTCAGCAAACAATGTGCTGGCACCTGACTGGTTGCCGGAAAGGTAAAAATGGGTAGTCTGTTCAAAAAGCAAGGCCTTATCTGCCGGTGGGAAAAATCCTCCGGACTCCTTATTAAGACGCAGTACATCCCCGCCTACAACCCTTTCAACATCGGGAATTGTGTAGGGTTTTTCGATTGATCCGCCGCTGATAATGGCATCTGCTTCCGGCACATCATCTACCAGCAAAATTCCTTCTGTTCCGTCCGCACCACCAAATTCAAAGGTGAGGGTTGAAGCCTTGATGCCGTGCTGTTCAGCACACTGAATTGTCAGCATCCCATCAACTGCAGCGTTTCCGCCACCTTCCCAGGCCATAATTAATCCGTCGGTTTCCAAATACTGAGCAATTTTTACCGCAAACTGGGCGCATCTGATTTTATGCCAGTTGCTTGGATTGTGGCTGCGCCCAAAAATAATTCCCCGAAAGTTAATGGTTTTCCCATGTTCTTTATATAATTCCAATAAAATCGGACTGTTAACATACAGATATGTAGGCACCTTAAAAGCAGGCCAGACATAATTACCGCTGACGATGCACCCGTCCATCATTTCATTGGGATGAATCAAGGTTGGAACCAGGTTATCAATCGGATGTCCATACAAATATGTATTGGAATACGGTCCCTGATTCTGCGAGTTCCACATCAATACTACATTGGGAAGCTCAGGATCTACCTCATCAATGGAAAGTTTTTCTTCCTCATCAGCAGCAAGACAGCAAGTAACAGCGGCCAGATACGTTGCCACCTTAATGCCTATACTGCGGATTTCATTATCATATTCAATGGAAGAGCTGCCATCAGAGAGTTTATATAAAACAATCAAATTGATAGTTTTAGAAAAAGGCGTCATTTCGGCAATTGGCCCCTGCATATCCAAAATTGCATCGCGGGGATATAAAAGGCCGGAGCTGGCACTGGACTCATCCCAGGGAAGAGCGGCACTTTCCATCACCGAAAAACCTGATAATATATTGGTCGTTCCGCTTCCTGTCATTAACGGGTCACCAAAATATCCAGAATACTGCTGCCCTTCGCCATCTATTTTAATCATGGCTGCCAGGGTATCAAGTAAATGTATGATACGGGTGCTCTCACCGGGTTTAACCAACTCAAAATCAACTGCCTTCACCGCTTTTAAAAGCGGGGCAATTTCAGCTTGCAGCTCTTCTTTGGAAATTGTCAAAAAACCATCTCTCAAAGTTGTCCTGTCACCAAAACAAGCCTCTTTTACATGATAGTAGCAACGAGTCAATTTTTTATCCATTTTCACTCTACTCGCCCTCCTTTTCATTATCAACTGTAAATAGCGTTGGTCCGTTGACATCCATTGTCAATGCTTCCAGACACTTATCCATAATCCTGCGCCGATATGCTTTTTCGCGGTCAATGGGAAGAGAGGGATTACCGCTTGGAGCAGTGAAGTCTCCACCAAATATAATCCGATTGCTCCCAACGCTTAAAGCAATCGATGTAAAAGCTGTGACATGAGCATTTGCAATTTGGGCCCGGTCAAGCTCTTTTGCCAGCGTTGCGCAGCAACGCGTACAAGTGCCTCAAGTAGAGGTCAGAATTGCTGCCTGGACTCCGGATTTTCTTAAATCTTCTGCGATTTCCCTGCCCATTGCCTTACTGGTTTCTACATTAGTGCCAACCCCGCAGGTGGTATAGAAATAAGGAAATATTCCTTCGATTTTATGCTCTTTTTCCAATGCCCGCATTGCATCAAGAGGGATTAGTCGATGTGGGTCATTGCTGGCATCGGTTGTGTCATATCCCCCGTGGATGGATTCATATTCACCCTTATTCAAAGTTGTTATATTAGTCATATCATACTTACCATAACTAATGGAAAATGCCTGTTTCAGCTTGTCAGGATTCCCAACCGGTACCAGACCACCGGTCGTAATCAAAGCAATGACGGTGTGTGCCATATCTTCTACTTTAGCTGCCGGCGGGACTTGTTCAAAGCCTCGCAGGGGAACTTCGGTCCGATATGGCCGCTTATAGAGCTTATCCAAAAGTATCTCGGTGACCCGCCTTGCCCCAGTCTTTTCATGGTATTCATTATACCTGTGCCCAGTCGGCAGATATCCCTCTTCTAAAGCCGGACCAATAGCTTCCTTCTTGGCCAGCTTTAAAGCCAAAGCTGCCATCTTTGGCAAAGATTTTCGCATTCCGCTGGCTGTTTCTGTGGTTGCGACAATATAATTGTTCTGCACATACATGCTGATGGCCGGATTTTCCCACCACATTCCGGTAACACTTGGAATGCCAAGTTTGTTTTTTACGTAATCACATATTTTTGCACATGCCACACCGTAACGGCCTGCATTGAAGGCCGGGCCTGCAACAAACACATCCGGAGCGGCCGCCAGAATCTCTTCCTTAATCATTGGTAATACTGCGGCAAATTTTTCATCATTATTAATAAAGTTATCGCCGCATACCAATACTTTCACTACTTCCATCTCTTTGTTCCACAGAGGTTCAACCCCTATGGCAGGCCCTTTTTTCTCCGTATATACACTTAGCCCTACATCAGCCTTCTCTTCGCCGCCGATGCCGGCATAGAACTGGTTGACGTAATACACTGCTTTTAACTTCGTCATTTTTTCCTCCTTACATTGGCAAGCTGCCCTCCTGAGTATCTATAAAAATCGTTTTAGAAATCATATATTTTTGTATACCAGCAACACCTAAGCCGCTCTGTTTCCAACCGGTTCCCGGCGATTCTATCATTGCCTTACTGAAGTAGGAATTGACATAGATCTGACCACTGTGAATCTTCTGGGCAACTCGAAGACCGCGTTTCATATTCTTAGTAAAAACTCCGCCCGCCAAACCATACTCAGTTGAATTTGCAAGTGCAATGGCTTCTGCTTCAGAATCAAAGGGCGTAATACATAGCACTGGTCCGAAAATTTCTTCTTTAAAAATAGTCATATCAGGAGTCACATCGGCAAAGAGTGTCGGCGGAACAAAATTACCTGCGGTAAGCTTTTGATCTGTATACGGTTCACCCCCGCATACCAACCGTGCTCCTTCAGCCTTACCTTTTTCAATATATTCCCAGACACTCTGCGCATGATCTCGGTGAATAAGGCTGGTAAGCGTGGTCTTAGGATCAAAACCGTCACCAGGAATTAACTTCTCACATTCGGATTGCAGTTTCTCAATAAACTGCTCGTAAATGCTGCGTTGAACAATTAAACGGGTTCCAGATACGCATACCTGACCAGAATTCTGGGTAAATGCCCATCTGGCCCATTTTACCGCATCATCTATATCAACATCATCAAAAATGATATTGGGACTCTTCCCTCCCAATTCCAAGGCAACATCTTTCACAGTATCTTTTGACGCTTCAATAATATGTTTTCCGGTACTTGTTCCGCCGGTCATCGCAACCATGTCAACATCCGGACTTTTTACCAACATATCACCAATGACACTGCCGGAACCAGTTAATACATTAACTACGCCAGACGGAAAGCCAGCCTCATCAAATACTTCAGCCAGGAGCAGCATACTTAATGATGCCCAGGAAGAGGGTTTAACAATGGCAGTATTCCCAGCAGCCAAAATCGCACATATTTTTTGGCAGCCCATCATAAGAGGGCCGTTCCATGGCAAAATCTCACCTACCACCCCGTGGGGATACCACTGTACCAGATTAACCGTGTTGTTATCAATGGGTACAGCCTTGCCTTCCAGGCATCGGGCCTTTCCTGCATAATATTCAAAAGCATCAACGCTCATCTCCGCTTCAAAATAACGTGCGCCGGCATAGGATTTTCCACATTCCAGTGTTTCAATGCAGGAAAATTCTTCTTTTCGCTGTTCCAATATCTGTCCGGCTTTTAGAAGCAATTTACTGCGCTCACGCGGCGGCATTTTTCCCCAAGGCCCCTCATCAAAGGCTTTTCTCGCCGCTTTGACAGCTCGGGTTACTTCTGGCTTTCCGGCCTTATACGCCTTGGCAAAGATTTGATTCTTAACCGGATTTTGAATATCAAAGGTAACTTTATCTTCTGGAACAACAAATACTCCATCAATATATAATTGATAAGGCTCTTTTTTGACATAATCATATGGATTCATAAAAATCCTCCTTTTGTAATATTTACAATGGCGGAGTACGAGAAACCACTCATACCCCGTCTATGAAATACTAATTGAACTATATTATTCAAGCCGCTAAAAAATCACGAACCTTCTGGATATCTTTTTGCACCTGCTGCTGTACTTCTTCCAGACTGTTGAACTTTTCAACGCCTCTGACAAATCGCTGCACTTCAAGAACCAACTCTCTGCCATAAATATCTCTGTCAAAATCCAAAATAAAGGCTTCTATTGTTACATAATCGAAATTGTCAACGGAAGGCCGCTTGCCAATATTAGTCATCGCCTTTAAATGTTCCTCATCCACATAAATTGAGGTTGCATAGACGCCACTTGGCGGTTTTAGTTTTGTTTCGCAAGTATCCAGATTAGCTGTCGGCATCCCGACAGTTCGGCCCAGTGCTTTTCCATGTACTACTTTTCCAATAATAATATAAGGGTGTCCTAAAAGACTTGTCACCTTTTCAAAATTGCAGTCAATAAGAGCTTTTTTTACTATTGCTGTGGTAATAATTTGTTGGTCCTCCTTTTCAGGCTCACAGATAATGACTTCAATTCCGGCATTATTGGCTGTCACTTTTACATTTTCCAAATTTTTGTGGTTCTCACCAACTACCAACACCTTAGCCCCTATTGTTTGGATTGCCTGTTCAAGTAAATCAGGCTCATTTTCGCAGCTAATTAAAACATCAACTCCGGCTCTTTCAAGAAAATAGGCTTTTTCATCTTCGTTAGTTAATATCTCTTCTTTAGCCGGTCTGCTTATAACAACTGATTTCATGCCTCTCTTTTTAGCCTGTGCAACCAGCTCAGTGATAATTTTGAGATGACCACGATGCATACCGTTAAAATCTCCATAGGCTGCACAAGTGTTTTTCATGTTTACTATCTTATCCAACCTTTTCATATTCTTTTCCTCCCACAGTATTTTGATTTTTTGTTCTCACCTTGTAGAAAATAATGCCTACAAAATACCATGCAATTGAATATGCCCATATCATCCAACCGCCGTTGAAGACATCGGGAATATAACATATAATTATTAGTCCCAAAGCAATTAGCGGCAATGCAATGCCCCCCGGAGCCTTAAATGCTCCGTCCGGCAAACTAAATTTCTTTCTGGCTACAATTAAGGATATGATATTGATAATGATAGTAACCGCTGCAAATAATGCGCCAAAGCTGACAATCATCTCTGTGAACTGTGGAAAACATGAAATCACCAGACAGGGAATTGTAACTGTAAGTGTTGCATAAACTGGCACACCTGCCTTATTATTTTGGGCCAGCTTTTGAGGCATAATCCCTTGTTCCGCCGATGCTTGAATTGCTCTTGAGGTGAGGGACATTACTGTCAGCATTGTTGTATAAAGCGCCAATACTGCCGCAATAGATATAACTTTAGAAATCCATGGATAAGCGGCAAGTTTGGTAAACGCAGCAGCATATAAAGGTATGTACTGCATCCCCGGATTCTCCATCAGGAAACCGGCAGACACCATCCCTACGGTAGCAGTGATAATACCAAGGTAGAGGCACAGTACAATACACATTGCTATTAATACAGATTTTGGAACATTGCGGTTGGGATTTTTAACTTCCGATACCATAAATGCCATCGCTACAATAGAGCCATAACCAGTCATTGCCGTCGGTACCATCTGCAAAAATCCGCTGGTACCTCTTGCCCCCTGTGAAAAAAAAGGTACCAAGGTACTGCTGTCCCAGGCTCCACTAAAAAATGCCACGCCAATGTATATGAGCATAGCTGCTACCATTGCCAGAACCAGTATATTGTTTACCTTTCCTGCCAGGGTAAACTTAATGCTATTAAGAATCATGATGACTAAAACAGAAATAATTGCCAGTAGAATTTGCTTCCCTTCAAAAATGGGGAAGCCGACACTAAGATAAGTACCAACATAAATAGCAGCAAATGAGATGGCTACAATATTAGCGTTGATGTATCCCCAAGTTGAAACCCAGCCCCAGAATTTGCCGACTTCTTTCGTTTTTCCAAGTGCCTTTGAAGGGAATACAAATACACCTCCTGATTTAGGAAAGCGGGTTGATAACTCGGCACAAATCAGACCATAGCACAGCATAATTGCAGCCGCAATTGCCCATGTTATAATCGCAGCCGGGCCAGCCGAGTAGATCGTTAAGCCTGACAGGGAGAAAATAGAGCTTCCTATCATCCCTCCTGCTATCATTGCCACACATGTCCATAAGCCTAACGATCCACCTTGATTGTTATTGTTTGACATACTCCTCTACTCTATCACACCAATGTAAAAGGGAAATCACTAATATGATATTTCTCCTTTCTCCTTCACATCCGGGCAGAGTTAGTTTCTGCCCTACTATTTTAATAGTTCCGCAATCTGGAGGTCAGTAATTAAAACATTAATGTATCCACCTTTAAGCGTGGCCCGAATAGCTTCTACTTTATCCATGCCGCCTGCAACGCCGATTCGTACCGGAATTTTACGATAATCCTCAAGCGTAATAGCAATGATCCTATTGGCAAACGGCGGCACCACTTCATTCCCCTCTTTATCGAAGAAATGAGTACATACCTCCCCCGCCACCTCTGCTGCCCATCTGGCTTGATCCTCGTCCTTCAAATCATACAAGGGAACCATATGTTTCCACTGACTGTGGGCAGTTCCAATACCAACCACCGCTATTGTGCTGCTTTTTACAATCTCGTATGCGTTGGTATAATATGGATCATTAATAAAGGATTCCCGAAGTGACTCGCTGTGTAAAATAACCGGTGCATATAAAATGGATTCCTTCGCCTCCATTTTTTCCGCTAAACGATATACGATCCGGTCTGCACCCATGTTAGAGTCTTCCTCTTTTCCGCTGCCAATCAGTTGAGTTACTGTAATGTCTTTTGGATAAGAAGCTGCCGGTATCCAGTAATCCACCATCGCCGCCGTTGTCCTGCCTCTGGTCACACCTATAATATCATTGGGCCGGATGATGCTCTTCAAATAATTACCCGCAGCAATTCCCAGCTCCTGCGTCATTTTTTCATCGCTGATATTATCTACGACTCTGACCTCTCTCAAATTATATTTTTGCTCAAGTTTAGTTTCCAGTTCAAGATTACATTTATCCAAGCCTTCAATACTAATCTTTACTATTCCTAATTCAATACAGGCACTGACAATCCGATTAACCCGTTGACGTGACATTTTCATGCGTTTTGCAATAACTTCCTGGGTCAGGCCTTCCTTATAGTAATAGTAAGCGACTCTGCGATATTCGTTTAAAAGTTCTACTGACATATTTGTATTGTTCATTCATCTACCCCCTGAATTTGCAGCTAGTATTTGGGATAACACTGCATTTCGTTGATAGATTGATTGTACATCTTAAACAGCCCTTTTATCAACCATCTTGAGCGTATTCTTTGGTTTATGGTTGAACGATAATCCTGTATGTATCTGGAAGCAGTGCTTTTTCCATAGCACTGTCAAGTGCTTCCAATGGAATTTTTTCGGAAATCAGTCCTGATACATCAATTAACCTGGCTGAAAGTAATTTGGTTGCAATTAGAAAATCTTTTTTTTGCGGATTTACCGTACCGGTAATAATCTGTTCAGAAGAGTGAATTTTATTGGGACTGATTTCAATCGGATTGTCCGGATGGAAAGATGTATAAAATACCGTTCTTCCAACTTTGCCGGTCATATCCACCGCCTGTTTAGCCAGTGCGGCAGCGGGAACCGTGCAAAATACCACGTCTGCTCCACGCCCATCGGTGAGCTTTTTCACCTCATCAACTGGGTCCGTTATTCCTGAATTTATTACAATATCTGCACCTATTTTCTTTGCCACTTCTAAACGTTTTTCATCTAACTCACATGCAATTACTCTGGCACCTCTTAATTTGGCCAGTTGGATATGAATTGCCCCCATAATGCCATTGCCGATTACTACAACATCATCACCCAGTTCAATCTTACCGTTTCTGACACTGTGGACACAACAAGCCACCGGTTCAGAGAGTGCGGCATAAGAAAGGTCAATATCATCAGCCATCTTATACACATCCGCGGCATTTACCATCATATACTCAGAGAAACCACCAGGGCCCATTGCACACTCCTGTGTTTCAGCAATAAAGGAGGTTACACATAAGTTTTCATGACCATTACGGCAATAGTAACATTCTCCGCAGGAATTTAATAAACGCACAGCCACTTTATCACCTGGTTCAACTCCCGTTACATGTTCCCCAATTGCTTCGACAATCCCGGCTACTTCATGGCCGCCGGCAAAAGGGTATTTTTTCATCACTCCCGAATAAACTCTTTGCTCCAAAGTACAGATGGCGCAGGAATCAATCTTTACCAGAACCTGCTTACTGGCAGGCGCCTTCTTTTCAGCTTCGTAAAAAGCTACTTTCTTTGCATCTTCTAAAACAGCTACTTTATATGTTTCCACCTACTTATTCTCCTCCCTATACAGCAAATGATTTATTCATTTCTTTCATAGCAGTTTCGACACTGCAATTCTCATGAATTAATCTGGCAATAGCAGCGGTATATCCCACCGGATTTTCATGTCCCCAAATATTTCTTCCCATTGCAACTCCGGCTGCACCAACTTCCAAGGCGTCTTTAATTTCTCCAAGGAGTTTATCAACAGGCACTTTTTTAGCACCCCCAAGAATCACTACCGGCTTATAGGTTGCATCTATCAGGGTCTTAAAGGATTCCTGGTCACCGGTATAATTTGTCTTAACGTAGTCAGCTCCCAGTTCCACACTCTGACGGCAGGCAAAGGTAATGTTTTCAGGTGTCCGGGAATCTTCTGCTGGTTCAAACCCCCTGGGCAGTGCCTCAGCCAGTACCGGAATACCCCATTTATGGCAGTCCATACATAGTCTTGTCACATTGCTTAAATACTCATTCTCAAATTTAGAACCTGGAAAACTCATGGTGATCACAGAATCAGCACCCATCCTGACAGCATCTTCTGCAGTTACCGTCATCTGCATGGCCTTACTATTGTCACCTAAAAAAGAAACGCCGCCGTCAACTCTGACGATAATTCCCTTTCCCTGGAACGAATCTGTTAAATGCTCAGCCATTCCAACCGTAGAAAGAAATGCATCGGCTCCCGCACTCGCAATTTCCTTAACCAGTTTTTTAGGATTAATCAGAGCAGGCATCGTGTTAAAATTTGCTGCATGATCCATCGCCAAGATAAAAGTTTTACCATCCGGCTGGATGATATGGTTCATTCTTGCTGTTGTATTCATATATATTCTCCTTCCGCATATTACATTTGTAATGTTATTATTACTTTAGTAATTACATTACATGTTACATATTACACTCTGATATTACATATGTCAATATTACATAATCAAATAATCTTTTTTCCTACATATTGCACAATTATTTTAGTGAAATACTGTAATACCTTTCAGCTGATTTGGGAAATTTTCTTAGAACAGGTGATTCACGCCCTATTACATCACCTGAGGGGATAAGTGTTCGCTGTTCTTCTCCGGCTGAAAGCAGAAGAGCTGATTACCTTACAAGCACTCTTTATTAACGAAGATAGCAGCGTAAAAAAAAAACGGCCATACCCGGAAGAAACGCTTAGTTTTTTGTACCCCAAAATTGGATAAGTCGAAAAATTAATACACATAAAAACACCCCCAGGTGATTCTCAGAGCTACTGAAAAGCTGATTATCACGGGGATGTTTCTATATAGAGCTGAACGAGTTAAAAGAGCAACTGCCAGCATTATATTGGCTCCATAATTTAAGACTCTTTTTAGGGCCGCTTTGCAGCCCTTGTTGCCAAAAAGGAGGGGATATGATGTTCATGCAGATTTCCCGTCCCGTTAGTGTCCTCATATAAATCCGTAATCATAAATCCTGCCTCATTTACTTTCTACTTTCTTGCGTTGAACCCCCGCAGATACTGCTCTGGCCACGGATATTGGACGTCCAATTCCCGCGCTGTATGCAGCACCCAATACGGGTCACGCAGAAGCTCCCGTCCGAGTGCGACGAGATCTGCACGTTCTCCACCCAGTATTTCTTCCACCTGGTGCGGCTCTGTAATCAGTCCAACCGTAACCGCCGGCAGACCGGATGCCTGTTTTAATTCTTCCGCGATTTTCACCTGATATCCTGGGTAAATTGCGGTTGGCGGTGTTTCCGCAACCCCGCCTGTGCTCACATCCAAAATATCGATGTAAGGCTTCACCAATTCAATGATCCTGCCCATTTCCTCCGGATGCATACCGGCTGGTTCATAATCCTCGGCTGATACACGCAGTAAAATTGGTTTTTCGTCCGGCCAGACCTGGTGCACGGCCTGTAATACCTCAATCAACATGCGGCAGCGGTTTTCCGTCGAACCACCGTAACCGTCTGTTCGGTGATTGGTCAGCGGCGATAAGAACTCACTGATTAGATAACCATGAGCCCCATGAATCTCAATCGCATCAAAACCGATTTCTGCTGCCCGTGCGGCGGCGCTTTTGAATGCACTGACCACATCGTGAATATCTTCTTCCGTCATCTCCTGCGGCATGGGTGAATCCTGATTAAACGCAACAGCGCTGGGAGCATAGATTGTTTTTTCCTGTGCCTCGCATTTGCGGCCCGCATGATTGAGCTGAATTGCTATTTTTGCACCCTGTTTCTGACAGGCAGTGACAATTGGGGCAAGTTTCTGTGCCTGTGTATCATTCCAAAGACCAAGGCAATGGTCGGAAATACGGCCGCAGGGCACAACCCCGGTTGCCTCCATGATGATCAGTCCCACTCCCCCAACCGCACGGGAGGTATAATGTGTAAAGTGAAAATCTGTGGCCATACCATCGGTACCCGCACTGTACATACACATAGGGGGCATAACAACCCGGTTGCGCAATTCCATGTTTTTTGCCGTAAATGATTTAAATAAATACATAAAGTATCCTCCTTCTTTCTAATCCGTCATAGAACTTAGCAAGATCACTTGTTATATGCTCAAGCGAGTAAGACCGCTCTTGCCGGTGCTCCATCTGCGCCCGCCACGTTGATTGGCAGTGCAATCAGAAAATATTCGTCCTCCCCAATGTTTTTCAAAAAAAGCCCCTCCAGAATCACAATCTCTGAAGACAGCAGTATTTTATGAGTTTCATGGCCGGGCTGATTCCGTTCTATGCCAAGGCTGTCAATCCCCACACCGCACACCTTTTTATCGGCAAGATATTTTGCCCCGGATTTGTCAAGATAAATGAAATTTTTGCCCGGATTTTGCACCAATGAATTTTTCGTTTTCAACAAGATGAAGTCCCCTTCTGAAATACTTTTCCCGGACAGGTGTTCCACAGAAATTTTTTCCTCCACGCGTGTAAAATCAAATACTTTGCACTTTGTGAGTACTTTTTCCAGATCCATGTTTTCTATTGTCTTACCGTTTTCCAATATATGCAGTGGCATGTCAATATGCGTGCCCGTGTGCACGTTCATCTCAATCTTTGTTTCATGAGTCGAACCGGTTGAAAAGTCGCTGGCCAACGTAATAACAGGCCTTTTTGCAGCATTGTCCTTATAAACATTCATATTTTCTGTAATTGGCATAGAAATATCAAGTATTCTCATATATTCCACCACTTTCTGCAATCTCGTGCCAGGAGTTCGAAGGACAGAACCGGTCCCATCGATCCGGCATCATAATTTGGGAGCTTAAGCCTTTTTTGTCTCCCATATTCAATAATTCTGTCAGCTATCGTCCAGGATGCCTCCACCTCATCCCAACTTGAGAATAAAGTAGAGTCACCCTTGATCACATCCAGAATAAGTTTCTCATAAGCTTCCGGTGTATTTCCCTGTTCACCGCTAGTATGACTGGTGTCCATCTTTGTAGATATAACCTCATTTTCCATATGAAAATCCTTTGTGTTAAATTGAAAGAACACACCAACATTTGGCTGGATTTTGATAACAAGCAGATTGGGTTCCTGTTCAGCATCATTGCTGAAATACAATACATCAGGCATAGATTTGAACTGAATGACAATCTCAGCAGCATTTACACCCATCCGTTTTCCTGTTCTGACATAGAAGGGGGTACCGGCCCATCTGAAATTGTTGATATGGAATTTCATCGCAATGAAGGTCTCCGTATTTGAATTGTCCTTCACAGAAGCCTCTTCACGGTAACCGGGAACGGGATATCCATCAATGACTCCCCTGCCGTACTGACCAAAGATAACATTGTTCTTCAGCGATTCGGATGAAAAGGTCTCAATTGAATTAAGTACCTTCAGTTTCTCCGTTTTGATCGCATCAGATGTTAAATTAATCGGCGCTTCCATCGCAATCAGTGAAACGATTTGGAGCAGATGGTTCTGAACCATGTCACGCATTGCCCCCGACTGTTCATAATAGCCTGCTCTGGAGCCAATCCCGTGCTTCTCGGCAAGCGATATCTGAATATTGTCGATATACTTGTTGCTCCACAGCGACTCAAAAACCAGATTACAGAATCTGAGCACCATGATGTTTTGAATCATCTCTTTTCCAAGATAATGGTCAATCCTATAAATGTCGTCCTCCCGGAATACTTCCCTAAGCTTTTCATTTAAAAGCCTTGCAGTTTTCAGATCCTTTCCAAACGGCTTTTCAATGACAAGACGTTTCCAAGAATCGTTTGTTTCAACCGCCATTTTATTGTTGTGTAGATTCATTACGATGGTCTCAAAAAACTCGGGTGCCACTGCAAGATAAAATAGCCTGTTTCCGTGTGTTTGATAGGTGTCGTCCAATTTACTTAAGAATGTATTGAGTCTCTCATATCCGGTCTTTTCCGTAAAGTTTAGTTGAAAATAATAAATAAGACAGCTCAGCTTTTCCCAGAGCCTTTGGTCAATTTCATTTCTTGAATATTTCTTCAATTGCTCGAAAATCACTTTTCTATACTGTTCATGATCCATATCTCTTCTTCCGACAGCGGCAACCGCAAAATGTTTTGGCAGCCGATGATCATAAATCAGATTATATAATGCGGGAATCAGCTTCCTGTTTGTCAGATCTCCTGTTCCGCCAAAAATTACCATAAGCGCCGACATATCGCCCGTCACCTGGTTTTCTGTATACATGTCCAAGACTATCACCCCTTTCTATATTTCGTTACCACTGGGTATGGTACGTACCCTCTTTATCAATTCTCTGATAAGTATGGGCACCGAAATAGTCACGCTGCGCCTGCAGCAGGTTCATAGGAAGGGTTTCCGTTCTATAGCTGTCAAAGTATGCAAGTGCACTTGAGAATCCGGGAACCGAAATTCCTGAGGTGACAGCGGTGGCCACAACATCTCTCCAAGCCTGAGTATAATTCTCAATTACAGTTTTGAAATAATTGTCCATAAGCAGGTTTTTAAGCTCCGAATCATCACTGTAGGCGTCAGCTATTTTGTTTAAAAATTGTGCTCTTATAATACAGCCTCCGCGGAATATCTTTGCGATACCGGAAAGATTGAGTTTCCATCCATACTGCCTGGATGCTTCCAGCATCAGACTGAAGCCCTGAGCATAAGCGCAGATTTTGCTTGCATAAAGAGCTTTTCTCACCGGCTCAACAAAGTCCGCTCCCCTTTGTTTCGTTTTCGCACAGTCTCCGTACAACTTACCTGCCTCCATCCTTGTAGCCTTATCAGAAGACAAGTAGCGTTCAAAAACAGCCCCGGTAATCGTAGGAATGGGAATCCCCAGCTCCAATGCAACCTGTCCGGTCCATTTGCCCGTTCCCTTCTGCCCTGCTGCATCCAAAATCATATCCACCAGATAATGATCCGAATCCGTGTCCTTTTTGGCAAAGATATCTGAGGTGATGCCTATCAGATAACTGTTTAGTTCCCCTTGATTCCATTCTTTAAATACTTCATGCAAATCAGAGGGACTCATATGCATTACGCCTTTCAGAATTGAGTATGCTTCGCAGATTAGCTGCATATCTGCATACTCAATGCCGTTATGTACCATCTTTACAAAATGTCCCGCTCCGTCTCCGCCGATATAGCGGCAGCATGGTTCTCCCTCCGCCTTTGCGGAAATATCGGTCAGAATTTGCCCAATTGATTCATAGGCACCTACATCACCGCCCGGCATAATCGCCGGTCCCCTGCGTGCACCCTCCTCACCGCCGGAAATTCCAACGCCAAAATAATGAAACCCCTCAGCTTCCAGTTTTCGGCTTCTGTTTATGGTGTCAGCAAAATAGGAATTTCCTCCGTCAATAATAATATCCCCCGGGGTCAGACAAGGTTTCAGCTGTTTAATAATATCGTTCACCGGACTGCCTGCCTTCACCATCAAAATAATCTTTCTAGGCCGTTCCAGCGATTGGACGAACTCCTCAAGGGAGAAGTATCCCTCTATATTGTTGGTAGTACACTCTGCGAGGAGCTCCTGGGTTCTCTTACCACTCCGGTTAAAAACCGACACAGTGTAACCGTGGTCTGCGATATTTAAGGCGAGATTCTTTCCCATAACAGCCAATCCAATAACTCCAATATTCTGTCTACTCATCCTATTGTCCTCCACATTCTTGAATTTAGCCTGTATATCCTAATTAATAAATCATATCACAAGTCAATATAAAAATATAGAGATAAATAGGAGCTTATTACTGAACTGTTACCTGAACTGTTACTACTCTGTTTTCGTATTTAACGGTATTTTCAGTAAAACATCATATCCGGCATTTTCTCCCTGAATAAATTCCACATGTCCTTCTCCAGTTCTACAAATCCATTATAGATTCCAAATCACCATAACCTGACTTTTCTACTATATGTTTAAGCCCATCAAGAACTTCTTCTTTTGAATAGTTGCTCTTCACTAAAAAATCATTATCCTTTTCGCTCAAATACTGGTAAAAAAGAGCTGCGGCTGCCACTTCGTCTTTATTATTATAGTCAATATCATTTAATACAATATTCTCTGCCTCGTTTATTTCACCATTATCCGCCATAGCCAGCAGCTCTTTTAACTTCTTTCCTGATACTTCATATTTGTTTTTGTCCTCCAGCTCAACAGAAACATATTTTTTACCGAACATCAAAGAAAATAATACCCTGACCATCTCCTTAACTATTCTCATAATATAATCTTTTTCATCTTTAAAAATCATTCTTATTACCCCTCGTTCTGTTTACTACTATTATTTGTAGGATTTTTGGTATCCGTTATTTTACTAAGTGCTTACCTATAATCAAACCTTACGATAATGTCCACGCCCTCTAAATTCAATAATGCCTTTATCTCTCAACACCTGTAACTGCTGTCGAATTTTATCCTTAACGTGATTGTTTTCTGGATGTTTAGCAGTCAATTGTTCCTCAAACTGATATACCTGTTCCAAAGTAAATTCTCTACTATCAATTTTGTTTACGCAATTTAGAATATCAAGAATCCAGCCTCTGGCATCCAGCTTATATTGACTAATAAAATTCGTCTTTTTGACTTTAAATATAACAGACTCCGGCGATTGCTGTATTTCATTTTTCACAATAAATATGCGTCCTTCTTCTGGAATCTGGTTCATAATAATATTACACCCCACCCATCCAGCTCTTCTCGCAGATTCAGCAAGCGGTTTTCTCTTCTCAATAATTTCCTTTGAAAAGAAATGTTTTGGAACCATAATAAAGTTTTTCACTTTTAAATCTGCTTTTTTATAATGCATAAAGAAAAAATTCGGGTTATGAACGGATTCTACACGCTCAATCATCTTAGCATAAGCACCATCATTCACCTTATTGGCTATGGAACCATTTTTGCTTTTTAATTCATACTCTTCTATGCAGTGTGGACAATAAAAATCAGCGACTGGTCTGTTATTTTCAAACTGACTAATGTACTGATTTCCACAATAGGGACAAAACAAATTCTGACTCACCCAATTCTCCGTGATTACTCGGATTTTTTGCGATTCATTATTATAATGTTCTGCTATTTCCCTGTCCATCTGCAAATTCATAAAATCACTCCATAACTGGCTGAAATAAAATATTATTTTCCAACCTTTGCTTTATCTTCTTGACTTTTTCTCCACTCCCCATAAGACTACATTTACTAAGCGTTTTACAGTTATTGCAGACATATGGAACGCGAAATCTAGCCGTGCAGATTTCTTCTACAAAGTCTGGGCAGTGATGAGCATTACAGTCACGGCAGTGGTCATAATTTTAATCCTATCCCATCCCCTGAAAACAGTCAATCCGGTAGGCAACGGCTAATAGAAATCGTATTTCCTGATCATCCAAATCAACTGCCGCCACCTCACGAATGCGTGCTAAGCGATAGGCCAGTGAATTGCGATGAATATACAAAGCCTCTGCCGTGCGCTTGAGATTTCCACCTTGGTCCAGATAAACCCGCAGTGTATGATATAAATCGGTTTCATGTTGCTGGTCATAGCGATTAAGGCGTCCCAGGGCGGGATGACAATAAGCGCCGAGCTGCTGATGGGGACTTCTATGCAATAGATCAAAAAAACTGTATCTTTCATAAAGGCACACAGATGACGCATTTCCTATCCGTTCACTGAGAGAAAGCGCCTGGCGCGCCTGAGCAAAATATTTTGTGAATTTCAAAACGTCTGTAAAACTATCACTAATGCCCACACGCGCAAAGGCAGAGTGCGCAAAAGTGGTCAGCTGGTTTATTCTGTCTGCCTCTAATTGTAGCTGATCTCCCAAGGGCACCAGTGCCGCAATGCATTCTTCGTACAGCACAAGATGTGTGCCGGGCAAGACCTTTTTCAGACGCTCACTGACATGGCTGCGCATATGCATTTGTCCCAGATATCTTGAGTTTTGTACGCAAAGTGCACACATCGTTTTGTCGAACTGCATATTGGCGGCGATGATACGCCCATGAATATCCTTTTCGCCAGCTCCTATGAGCATATCGTACAGCAAATTTTCGTATTCTGAGCCATCGGCCATATGAAACGCCGGATTGTGTGAAAACATCTCCGCTACCGCACGGCTCAGGTGCGGCATAATTTCTATATGAAGCGAAGAAATTTGGCTTTCTTGCTCCAACATCACTAAGCATCCCGCTTGTTTATTACGGTGTATAATCTTACTGTATAACTTGCGAATGGGCGAAGCCTGACAGGTAACCACATATGCATCGTCTTTATCTGGCATGTCAGCAATTCCCGGCAGCTGCGCCACAGATCTTGTAAATTCGTAGGTGCAGTATCCTCGTTCTAAAATACCTGCCCAGAGCGTATCTGTTATGGGAAAAACAGTGGATGTTGCCAGTACTTTGTAGCTGGCATCTAACACAATGAAGGAATTGGAGAGCCGCACTGATGCAAAATTGAGCAGAGACTGCAAGTCTTTCCCTGCTGTTTGACTGCACAGCTCGGCAATCAGATCCTCTATGCCAGCCCGGTCAAGAATCATTTTCTTGCAGCGGTTGAATACCATGTATAGTGCGTCTTCCGGCACAAAGGCGACATTTCCCTGCATCTCCATATCCGCATCAGGAAAGCGGACCGCCAGCATACATTGCGGCGGCAATTCATGTTCATTCACTTGTGCGTAGTGACCAAAATAGAGTGTGCCATACTGAAATGCTTCTTGCGTGCCGTCCAAAAACTCGATGTTTGTAATATTCATGCTATTTTCTTCATTAGCCGCATATTGTATCGGAAAATCCAAACTAATTGATTCCATCAGAGTCTGAAATTTCATGTAAAATACCTCCCTTATAGTACTACTATAGTGCAAACTATACAAATAGTAAACAGAAAATCGTACGCAACGCACGTACAAATACACAGCGAATATTGATAAAATATTAATGATTATACTAAATATATAAAATGAAAGGAGTTCTGTATGAAATATCAAAAACTCTTTACTCCGGGGAAAATCGGCTCGCTGGAGTTAAAGAACCGCATCGTCATGTCAGCAATGGGTGTTTCGTTCGCAAAATCAACCGGTGAGACGAGTGATGACATGATTGCCTATTATGAAGAGCGCGCAAAGAATGGCTGTGGCCTTATTATCACAGAAATTACCCGCATTGATGATGTGAACGGCGTAGGTACCAATTGCCAGCTTTCGCTCACGGACGCAAAGCATATCCCGCAGATGGAGCGGCTTGTGATGGCTGTGCACAAGCATGGGGCTAAGCTGTTTCCGCAGCTTCATCATCCGGGCCGGCAAACCCATGCACGCCTGATGCAGGGGCGTCCGCCGGTTGCACCATCCCCTATTCCGTGCGGTAAATGTAAAGAAATGCCGCACGAATTAACGACGAAGGAATGCGAGGATATCCGTAATGCATTCGTAAAAGGTGCGGTACTCGCGCAGATGGCCGGCTGCGATGGTGTGGAGCTGCATGCGGCACATGGTTATCTGCTCAATCAATTCTTAAGTCCGCATACGAATAAACGTACGGATAAATATGGCGGCTGCTTCTCTAATCGGATGCGCATTATGGCTGAAATCATCACGGCCATCAAGCATATGTGCGGCCGGGAGTTCCCCATAAGCGTACGCATCAGCGCAGACGAGTTTATCGATGGCGGCAATGCGCTGGAGGACAGCGTGAAAATCGCCCGAACCTTGGAAAGCTATGGTGTGGACGCTATAAACGTCAGCAGCGGCACCTACGAATCCGGCATTACAATTATTGAACCCAACTCCTATCCCCAGGGCTGGAAAAAACATCTTGCCGCCACGATCCGTAAAAACGTTAAAATTCCCGTGATTGCAGTCAACTGCATCAAGGAACCCGGCATGGCAGAGCAATTACTCGAGGAAGGCGTATGCGATTTCACGGCTCTTGGGCGTGCGCATCTGGCAGATGCCGCCTGGGTGAAAAAGGCTAAAGCCGGAGATGATATTGCAATCCGGAAATGCCTGGGCTGTATGTACTGTTTCGGGGAACTAGAAAGTGGCCGCAAATGTAAATGTGCAATCAATGCCACTTTGAGCCGTGAACGCGAATTTGCGAACTGGAACTATAATGGGGACGAACGCACAGCAGTCGTGGTCGGGGGCGGGCCTGCCGGCATGGAAGCCGCACGAGTACTGGCACAACGCAAATTCAATGTCGTTCTTTTTGAAAAAACCAGCGTCCTTGGCGGACAACTTAACGCCGCTTCCAAGCCGCCTCACAAGGAGAAGATCGGCTGGCTGGTAGAAACTATGGCCGAAGAACTAAGACGGCTCAACGTAGACATACGCCTCAATACTGAAGCAACCGTAGAGATTGTTAAGCCACTCGGCCCCGCCGTCGTTTTTGTAGCCGCAGGTGCTGCGCCCATAATTCCGCAGATACCTGGCGTCGACCGTGCAAACGTGATCACCGCTGAGGAGTATCTCCAAAATGGTGCGGATGTGGGCAAGTCTGTAGCCGTCATCGGTTCCGGCCTGACGGGCTGCGAAACAGCCGAGGATCTGGCGGGCAAGGGACATAAGGTGACGCTAGTGGAAATGCTCAAGAAAGTGGGGCCAGGCGTAAACGAAACAGTGCTCTATGATGTAATGAGTCGTTTTAACAAAGGAGATACCGCCATTTTGACAAGTCACCGCCTGATGGATATTACTGATCAGGGCGTGGTACTGCTAGATATGAAGGCGACAGCCACCACAGTACTGCCGGTGGATACAGTCGTGCTGGCGATGGGTGTAAGACCGCGTTGTAATGTAGCACAGCCATTCATTGATACCTTTGACGATGTCATCCTCATCGGTGATAACGTAAAGGGCGGTCGCATAGCAGAGGCCATTTCCGACGGCTTTTCAAGAGCATTCTCATTTTAAGGAGGGAGAGGTAGTATGAAAGATTTCAAAGGAAAAACGGCCCTCATCACTGGTGCAGGCAATGGCTTTGGCGCAGAATTTGCCAAAGAAGCTGCCCTGCGCGAGATGAAACTTGTGTTGGTAGACATTGACGGCGAGGACGTACAACGAACGCTGGCAGCCTGCAAAGAGATGGGTGCAGAAGGCATTGCTCTGGAGCTGGATGTTTCGCTCTATGAAAATGTTAAGAAGATGGTGAGCACAGCAATGGAAGCATATGGCTCTATTGATTTGTTAATCAACAATGCGGGGATCGCGATAGGCGGTGTTATCTGGGAAACACCCGTTCAGGATTACGACTGGACTTTAAGCATTAACGTACAGGCGCAGGTATATGCCATGCATGAGGTAATTCCTATCATGCTCAAACAAGGAAGCGATTGTCACATTGTCAATGTAGCTTCCGTAGCAGGTGTAATCACATCTGACGGCTTGGCAGCATACCATATGTCCAAACACGCAAGCGTTGCGCTATCCGAGAGTGTACTGATGGACCTGCAGGCGATTGGTGCAAGCATCGGCATGTCTGTATACTGTCCCGGTTTTGTGCAGACGGATTTGCACCACTACGAGCGGCACCGTCCTGAACGTTTTGCAAAAGGCGACGATTCCTACTATAAGAGCACAGCCTACCAGAATGTACTTAAACGTGCCGAGTATGTGATTACGACAGGAATACCCATTGATAGCGTGGGGATGAGTGTATTTATCGCAATTGAGGAAAACCAGTTTTATATTTTAACGCATCCGAAGTATTTCCCGTTGATTGGAACGCGGTGTAAGGATATACTGGAAGGTCGCATCCCAAATATTGAGAATATTCCCCGGTAAAATAGTGTTTTCGACACTTCAACTCCCTGCCCCTCAATCTTGAGGGGTTGGGGCTTTTCTTTTATCCCTTTTTTCTTTATAATACTTATATGAATGATACGAGGGTCAAAAGGTTATGCGTTTCATGCTTGCATGAAAAAGCATAACTTTGGGACCCCTAAAACATGAGAATGCAACCCGATTAGGGTGGAATTCTCATGTTTTTAGGATTGTTAGAGCACGTAGTGCGTAACAATCCGTACGTATCAAGGGGCAAAATACCTTTTGAGCTTTAATAAATGACGCAGTTCCATTTTATCTTCCTTTGGCTAAGGGGAAAGTTTTTTAGTTCCGTATCTTCACGCACCATTGTATGTATTTTACCATCGCAAATTGGGCAGCGTATGCGTTCTGCTTCTTTCAAAATTCTGCCCTCCAAGCTATTTAGATTTCTGTTTTTTCAAAAGGATACCACACACGATAATTGCCGCAACAAACACAAGTAACAAGTACCACAGATTTTCCAACCGAAATCCACCGTCTATCATTAGTTTATAACCCCAAGAGGCAGGAAAAATCTCCCCAATAATCTCAAAAGTTTTGGGAAGCAGTTCAATAGGGAACATAATTCCCGAAAGCATTATGCACGGTAAAAATACAAGCTGTGCAATCATTGTCAGTTTGGCTTGATTTTTTACGACCAGTCCCAAAATACTTCCAATACTCAGCGATACAATAACATAGATAGCAAGTGCAAGAAAGAACAGGGGTAAATTGGTTGGCAAAGCCGCTTCAAACAGAATAGGGGCAAGCAGGAATATGATAATACACATAATCATCAAATGAACAAATGCAGAGATAACCATTGTAACCAATCCCAAATAGAGTGGCACTCCGTTTGCCTTGTAAACCTTTTTAATATCACTCCCATAGGTTTCAATCAAGGAGGGAGGCAATCCGATAAATGCCCCCATTGACACACCCATTACAATCATTGACGATATCAGGGTGCCTTTCATTTCAGGCATTACAGAGGTAAAAATACCACCCATAAGCAGGAAGAAAGTAAGCGGAACAATATAACAGGTAACAAGCAAGGATTTACTCCGTATATCTAGTTTCCATTGCAATGCCACGCCATATAAAAAAGCTCTCATTCTTCCGCCCTCCTTGCCATCTCCATAAAATGCTGTTCCAGCGTACCTCTATCCACCTTAATGTCTAAGACCTTTGTTCCTTTTTGCTTTAGCTCTCCGAGCAGAGACAGCAACACATTTTCGATATTGTCTGCTTCAAAGGTTTCACTTCCCCGCCCTGTTTTGATATGAATAAAATACTTTTTCCCTATTTTGTTGGTAAGTTCTGAAGCAGTTCCGCAAAATACAATTTTGCCGTCATTCAAAATAGCAATTCTATCGCACAATGTTTCTACTTCTGCCATATCGTGGCTTGCCAACACAACCGTTTTCCTCTGTGATTTCAGATTGCGGATTTGATCGTGCAGCGATAGCCTGCCCTCTACATCCAAGCCTGCAGTCGGCTCATCGAGAAAAATAATATCGGGATTGCTGACAAGGGCAAGAGCCAAATGTAACCGTCTTTTTTGTCCTGTGGACAGCTGCACATACTGTTTTTTCTCGATTTCCCGAAGTCCAAGGGAATGAATCAAGGTATCATCTATTTTGACCTTGTTCCATTTGGCGAATAGCTGCATAGCCTCCATAGGCTTGATATGGGCAGGGAGTGAGGAAGACTGCAGTTGAATTCCCATTTTCCCGTTTATGGTAATTGCGCCACTGTCGTAATTTTTCAGCCCCTCGATACATTCCAGTGCAGTCGTTTTTCCTGCACCGTTGATACCGAGCAGGGCAAAGATTTCCCCTTTTGTTATTTGAAAGCTAATTTCCTTTAGAACAATGTCATTGCCATAACTTTTCTTTAACCTGCTAATCTCGATTGCATTACTCATCCTGTATCTCCTCAAACGGATTAACTCCGATACTCGAAAAATAAATCCCCAAAGCAGGCTCTAAATAGGCACCGATAATCGCCTGCTTTTCCTCCCATTCATTGGCGGCATTTTCAAAGTTACCGATTTCCATTAACTTTGGGAGCATACTCATATCACCATTTGTAAATTCAACAATCAAATCCCAATAAGTCTTTGTAAGCTGCTGACACTTTTCGCTTTCGGGCGGCACATTTTCCTTTTGAAGCTGTAAGATTTCATCACTCAAACGATTAAATCTATCCATAAAAGCCAAGCCGCTTTCCCTATCAAAACGACAGCGGATATGGTCAAGAGTATCATCATCAAACTTTTTAATCAGATAGTAATACTCGTTATTCATCTGAAGATTGACGATAATATCAGCGTATTTCTTAAAATCCACCGTCTGCATTTGCAGCACTTCTGTCCGCAGCTGTTCTATTGCTGTCAAAGAAACGGATAGCTGTTCCATCTTTTTGCGTATATCATTCGCCTGCTCCGTCAGTGCGTTTGCAACATCCGCAGGCATATCCAGAGAAATCAGCCGTTCTTTTATATCACTCAGTGAAAATCCCAACGACTTTAAAGATATAATTTGATGTAATATAATTAAATCTTTATCGGTATAAAGTCTGCGCCCGCCCTCGCTCTCTGCCGAAGGCGCAAGCAGTCCCTCTTTATCGTAATATTGCAGGGTACGGACGGTAACACCCATTTTTTTCGCCACTTCCCCCACAGTCATATATCCCTGCGGTATTACCTTGTATTTTGCCATACTGATAGCACCCCCTATGCTATATTATAAATCATTACGCAGCGTCACAAGCAAGACTTTTTGAAAAATTTTTATGTTGTACAGTTCTGTCATGCAAATTGTCTCAAGATCATTGATTTTACTGACCTTTTTGGATATCTTCTTCGGGTGATACACGAAAACCGATTGTCTTATTTGCCATTTCTATCTGCTTTGACGGAAACAGGTGAGCATAGCGGTAAGTTATTTCAATACTTTCGTGTCCTACTCTATCGTCAATCGCCACCGCCGAAAATCCCATATCAATCAGTAAGCTGATGTGGCTGTGCCTCAAATCGTGAATTCTTATGCGTTTTACACCCCCTCTGTCCATCTCGTGGTGCAGATAACTCTTTGTCACCGTAAAAATGCGGTCTTTCTTCTTCAGTCCGTAAAGTATTATCAGGCATTCTATAACAAATTTATTTTTACCTTTTCATGCAAAATAAAAGAAGTCTCAATCAGTTCCTCGGCAATGCCAAGCGAGGCCGCTGCTATAACAATGTTTTGAGCCACAACGCCAAGGTCAATCAGCTCCGCTCCTTTTGGAAATGCTTCTTTGCATTCTGCTATAAGACAGAATCCAAGTACCCAAGTAACTCTGTTTTACTAAGCGGTTCGGTGTGGCTTAGCACACAGTAATTGCAGTCAATTTCCTCGATTATATGAATGAGAGATTTCAGCTTGGATTTGTCCATATAGCCATTGTTGTAAAAATCCTCGCTGGTGGCATCTCCTAAAAACAGCGCCTTTTCTTCGGGGATGTAAATCAAAGTTGTATCCTCCGAATGGGGAGCGGCCGTCTCAAAAAGCTGTGCCGTCATACCGCCAAGATTCAAAACAAGCCTGTCCTCGAACTGAATGGCCGATGGTGTGGCAACAATGCTTTGCCCTCCGGCGTATTCTTTCGCAAGACATTCATCATCCCGTTTGAGAAAAGCTTCATATCCACTCTCTGAAAGCCGCTCTTTCTCACGGCACAGTAACTCGCTTGTTTTCGCTCCTGCAATGGAGAGCCCGTGGATCCGGTGCATTCCAAAGGTGTGATCCCAATGCCAATGGGTAATGGCGGTGAGGTTCGGTTTTCTCAGTCCGGCGACGTCTAAGGCAGCATAGAACTCGTCCACATGATGGGCGGAGGCTCCTGCGTCAATAACGAGCGCAATCTTCTCTCCTTTGACATAGGCAAGCATAGGGCGGTCGGTCTCCGGCTGATGGGGATAATAATAAATATGTTCGGTTAGCCGCTTCATCTCCATTTTGTATCCCACCTTTCGGGCAGTAGGACACAGAGCGCGGCCTCCCGAAATTCCGACAGCACGACGACTGTTTTGATATAAATCATTGCTGTTCATCTGTTTTATCCTTCCATCTCAATCGAATTGATTGCCTGTCAACTTCGCAACCTCTCCAATGAATTCTTGTAGCAGGGTGACCGACAACGGCATATCTGTTCCTGCCGCCGCAAAGACAGCATCAACCTTGTGCTTATAATCGGACGGGCGTAGAGCGAATCTGTCAATCATCTTAACAGCCTTTTTCTCGTTCAAGCAGTATTCTTCATTCAGCGCAAACAGCACATGATTCAGCGCCGAAATCACCGCCTATCACAGCAGCAATAGCTTCTGCCATCATTCTTGTTGTGCCGGAAAAGGAATAATATGCGATTAAAATATTGCTCATAAGCGCCGACTCCAATATGGCGTAAATTTTACATTATGTTACGTAGATAACCTAAAAATATTGTGATTGTCATTTGCATTGCGCCTTCATATACACAAGGAAATTTACACCGCTCTGCTTCTTATTTTTCATCTCCATACGCTTAAATTCGTGGAAGCCAAGTTTTTCATACAGGTGCACGGCATTTTCATTTGTGTCCGCGACCTCCAGCACATATTCGTTAAAATGCGGCAAGGAAAAGAAATGCTCAATGATTGCCGTCGCAGCGCCTTTTCCTCTGTATGACGGGGCGGTTGCCACAAACTCCACATAACCCATACCGGGAATCATGTCAAAGGGATATTGTTTATCCATAAATTCATGCCCCAGCATTTTGTAGGCAAACCAGCCCCTGAAAAAGCCGAGATGTTTTTGCATTTCTTTTTTATCCAGTTTTACAGTAGGCGATGTGCCATCGTTCAATGCGGCAATACCTGCTATATTGCCGTCCAGCTTAGCAACATAAAACACATCAAGGTTATACATATGCGCAAAAGCGCGGCTCAATTTCTGCTTGTCCTTTGAGAAATATTTAAGCCATTGGTAAAACCCATCTACGAATATTTCGCTGATGGTAGACCGTGCGCTGTTATCAAGTTTGCCTGCTAAAATAACATGCATTTATCTCACCTCATCTTCCTTTTGTATGCGCGAATAGCCAGCACATACATGAGCACTAAAAGTCCGACGTGCCACGCAAGTGCCATCCATATATCATTGCTCACAGGCTGTCCCAGCAGCAGTCCGCGCACTGATTCCACAATGGAGGTGACAGGCTGATTCTCCGCAAATACACGCACCGGGGTGGGCATGGTGGCCGTAGGAACAAACGCTGAGCTGATAAACGGCAGGAATATCAGCGGATAGGAAAACACACCTGCACCCTCCGCAGTCTTTGCAAGCAGACCGGAGAGTATCGCCATCCATGTTGTCGCCAGTGTGAATAACAGGATAATGCCTGTGGCTTCGAACCATTCCAAAATGCTCGCCGATGAACGGAATCCCATCAATAGGGCAAGCAGCACAATAACAATCAGCGAGATAAAACAGGATATGGTTGAAGAAATGACGTGTCCCCACAGTACGGATGACTTCGCAATCGGCATGGAATGGAATCGCTCAAAAATGCCCTCTGTCACATCGTTATTCATGCGCACAGAGGCATAGGAAACACCGCTGCCCACGGCCATGAGCAGGATGCCGGGCAGGATATAATCTATATAGCTTCCGCTGTACGCGCCTGTGGCAATAGCTCCGCCGAACACATAGATAAACAATAGCATCATCATAACCGACATGGCAATGACCGTGATAATGGTATCAATGCTTCTAAACATATGTGTCATGCTTCGGTTCACCATGACACCGGTATCGGAAAACCAGCGGCTTATTTTCTTTGAAGCAGTCATTGCGCATCCTCCTTCCCATCAACGAGCGCGAAAAAGATTTCCTCCAGCGTTGGCTGCTTTTCCACATATTCCACTTTGGCGGGCGGGAACCGCTTTTTTAGTTCTTCCAGCGTACCTTCGGCAATGATTTTGCCCTTATGCAGTATGACAATATAATCGGCAAGCTGCTCTGCTTCCTCTAAGTATTGCGTAGTGAGGAAAACGGTTCTTCCATCCTTTACGAGGTCTTTTATCTTCTCCCACACGGCAATGCGGCTCTGCGGGTCAAGTCCCGTGGTCGGCTCGTCAAGAAAAAGAATAGGGGGGTTGCCCATCAGGCTCATCGCCAAGTCCAGCCGCCTGTGCATACCACCGGAATAAGTTGAAACGCTGCGGTCGGCGGCGTCGGCCAATTCAAATTGTCGCAGCAAGTCATCAGTTTTGCTATTCACATCATCAAGGTGCCGAAGCTTGCCAAGCATGCGTAGGTTTTCGCGTTTCTCAAAAGCTCATCGCAGAATGCGGCTACATCTTCACCTGTTATATCCAAAACTGATTTGCCTTCGGCAGAGCCTTTACTCTCGTCATCATTTCCTGGTATTCTTTTTTGTCTTTGCGCATTTTTTTTGATATTAAAATAATCAGACATCGACATCCTGATTCATCTCCTTTAACTCATTTAGTTTGGAAGCGACAAACTCCCATTTGGCCCAGAACAGGCGCAGTTCCTCGCGTCCGGCTTCATTGAGCGTGTAAAACTTGCGCGGCGGCCCGATGTCGGACGGCTTCTTTTCGATGTTCACCAACTTGTTCTTTTCAAGACGAATCAAAATGGTATAGACTGTCCCTTCCACAACATCGGTAAAGCCCAGCGCATTGAGCTCGCGTGTGATTTCATAGCCGTAGGTTTCCTTGCGTCCGATGATTTCCAGCACGCAGCCTTCCAGTACACCTTTGAGCATTTCCGTCAGATTTTCTATGCTAATCACCTCTGTCTAATTAGTACCACTTACTACCGCTATATTGTAGCGCAAAGTAGCGGCGCTGTCAAGAGATACTTACGCTGTAAATTATAATGTTAACTTCCAGCTTTTTTACACACATTTTGTGCAACATGCATAAATGTAATGTTTTGCCTTCTTAGTAAAACCTATTCCTCATCCTCAACATCACTCGAAATAAAACGAAGGATTTCACCATACGATTTATTGCTTTTTATAATGCTATTCCATAATTCATCCTTACGTTGTGCGTCTCTTTTATCAAGTAACTTCTGCAAGGCACCAACCGCAGCATTATACAACGCTTTTGTTTTTATCACTTTCTCCTGTGCCTTTCCTATCTGCTGTTCAATAGTACCAGACATTGTCGTTCCTGGTTTCCTTCCTCTTGCCATTTACTTTACCTCCCTCAAAATTCTTCTGATTTCTGTAGCATGATGTTCTACTATATTGCTGTCCATTTCAAATGCATTCAAAATGTTTTTCTGTGTTGCAGAACCGCCGGTCTACCACCGGACATTCTATTCATCGAAATTAGAGGACTATAAGGAGCTTATCATTGAGTGGCGCTGTGATCCTTATAGCTTTAATGGGACACGTATGTTTCGGGAATTAAAAGAAAAAGGCTACACTGGAAGCATTGGTCCGATTTTCCGGTTTCTAAGGAAAGTTGATGAAGATGTCGGAAATCACATAAGCAAAAAGGCAACTGTAAGATAACCACAATTTGGCTGCTTTGTCCCGATTGCCAATAATAGTCACTCTTTTCAACTGTATTGTTTGTTGTTCATCAATAATTTAGGCCCTCTCGAGAAGAATCCTACACATATTAATCCTAACATTGCCTATCATCAATAGCACTGAAATTTAATAGGTAAACACATGTTAATGATTGTTTTCAGTGTATCATTCACTTTTATGTTATAGGAGAAGCAATTAATAAAAATATTATTATAGAAATGTACGAAAACCTTGGGGCGAATGAGCCTTTCAAAAAAAATTCCACAGAAATGTTTTCTGAATACCCTTCCAGTAGTATTGATTTTGCTAAGCGTACCATTAATAATGCCATAATCAATTCTCATATAACAACGCTAAATGACGATGTGCCCGCTTGTAAAGATTCGATACTTAAGCCGGCTCTTGACTATATCTATAACAATAAAGGAGAAATGATCTCCCAATCAAAAATGGATGAACTATGCCACGTCAGTGCGAGTCATTTTTCTCGTCTATTCATAAAAAAAAATGGAGAAAGCTTTTCAACTTTTCTGACAAGACAAAAGATTGAATGGTCTAAACAGCTTTTAGAAAAAACAGACCTTACTATTACCCAAATCAGCGAAGAATTGGGGATTAATAGCTCTGGATATTTTATAAAATCTTTTAAACGGTATGAAAACATTACACCTTCTACTTATCGCAAGTACTTCTCCGAACATAATTAATTTAGTAATATATAAACCCGAACTGTTCAGATGTTTCAGAATGATTGTCTGCTTTTGTGTCAAATCAATCACTTTTCTCATCTTGCCTCCTCTCAGGGATGATACTGCCCAGATATTAGAAAATGTTTTAATAAGTTATGGCTACCCCTATGTAAAAGGTAAAACATAGCAGGTACCATAACCCCCGTCCCTAATCCAGTATTCATCAAATAAATTAGAGCCAAATGACATAAAACGACCCCAGAAACTCCCAATTTATCAGCATTTCCGGGGTTTTGTCCGTTACTCGAACTCGACCTGTCCATTCGTGTTATTAAACACATTTGTTTAGTTTTGTTACATTTCCAGGCGCTTTTTACTTCTATTGCATATATTATTTTGGCTTACTGAGTTTTTGTTGCCAAATTACTGCCACTAGTCCATTTAGTAGTCTCTCATTATTTTAAACGCTTACTAATATCTGATGCACTATATAAGACATCTGTTACAATGACAGAATCACCTTTAATGACATAAAATACTGAATAATTATCAACGGGCATTCTTCTTAGTTCTCTTGCACATCCTAAATCAACATCTATGATTTCGAAACGCTCTGGGAAAGAATCTAATTTTAGGATTTCATCTGCTATTCTATTATACTGTCCAATCGCATTTTCCGGTGCAAATAATTTCAGCGCTATGTGATTATAAAGATTCTCCATATCTTGCAATGCTTCATCCGTGATTTGAACAAGGTACTGCTTCATAATCAAAGTTTCTCCCTAAACACCGCAAATGCCTCTGCTGCATTTTGCACATTTCCAGCTTCTATATCGGCATACCCCTTTTTCAGCTTTTCATGAAGCTCATCTGAACTCATTATGTCTGCATTAATAGATTCAGGGGCTTTTGGCAAGGTTACTGGAAATGGAATGCCTCCAACCATAGAAATTTGCTTAAGATAGATATCTATCGCCGTTGACATTGGTATCCCTAACTGAGATAATATATCCTCTGCACGTTGCTTTACACTTGGATTTACTCTCAAATTTAATGTTGTAGTTTTTTCCATAATCAACACCTCCTATTGCTACTATTAGTGTAACGCTTATGTCGTTACGTTTCAAGCCCTAAATTACGTTTTCTGTAATTTCAAATTGCCTGTAGAAATTTTTTTGCGACGTGGTATAATGTAGCTACCTTGATACATGGAAGGTGATTAACATAAAATGACCATTGGCGAAAAATCAAATATTGTAGAAAGCAAATCGGTATCACCCAAGATAGGCTAGCCGAACTAACCGACATACATCCAGTCTCCATCCCAAAATATGAGACAAATAAAATGTAGCCACAACTTCCTCAGTTAGGGAAGATTGCAGCTGCTCTTGGTGTAAGTTATAATGCCTTGAATGGCAGTGATACTGCCGGGCTCCGTCTTGAAACAGTTGGCGACCTGACAGGCAACCTTATGGTGCTTTGTAATTCCGGAATCTTCCAAATTACCGGCGAGCGTGGGGAAGATAAGCTGTTAAAGGACGAACTGTATTTATCCAGTTCAATCCCATCCTTTCCTCCTATCTGGAAATCGGATATACCACCAGAGGAAACGCACATATTTTATCCTTGCGGGACATTCTGCTAAATATCAGAAGTTACAAAGTATTCAATGACCTGCTGAAATGGGAAAAGATGAATTTCATCTATCAGAGTGCTTTGACGTCCACTGGTGACAATCCAAACGAAGCTACTCAGGCGGCAATAGATGAAATCGCAGAGATGAAAGAAAAAATGGAATTGCAGAAAAGCCAAATGGCATTAATTTAGGAGAAATAATCTTATGATAAAAAGCATTTCTATATTGGGATATAGAGGATATTCCACCCAAAAAACAATTTACTTTTCTATCCCAAATAGCAATCCCGGAAGTGGAATTACTTTTATCGTTGGCGCAAACAACAGTGGGAAAACAACCATACTCGAAAGTATAAAAGCATTTTCAAGTAACAGTGCTCCGATATTCTCTGTCCTTCCTCATGACTTTGAATGGACAATTGACCAGTCTGATTCTGGACAATACTCTATCAAATTCATATATAATGGATTGTTTCATAACGGTGAAGGTATCGGTGATGGAATATGGAGTTTATTCACAATTTGTGATGCTTTATACGATTCAACTCCAGGCTCAACAATTATAATTGATGAACCTGAATTATCATTACATCCAGCTTACCAACGCAAACTTATGAAACTATTTGAAGAATATTCAAAAGACCATCAAATCGTCATAAATACACACTCTCCGTATTTCATTAATTCGAATTGCATCGCAAATGGTGCAGCACTTTTACGCACTACAAAACTTTCTAGCAATGAAATACAGGTTTACAATTTATCTGATGAAAACAAAAAACATATAAAATGTCTTGTCAAAGATTTAAATAATCTTCATGTATTAGGCTTCTTTATTGCATATGTTATTCTGACTTACTGATTTTCTGTTGCCATATTGTTGCCACACACACTCATATTATACGCAAGCCTCTGCAACAATTCAATTATTTTAACGAAACAAAATACTCGTTATATCCTGGTATCTATCAATCACACGATATATCTCCACACAATCTTTTTTGGCTAAATATAGGGTAATGTAGTTCACATGAACCAGGTACTTGTAATCTGTCTTAAAACTCACTCTCTTTGATAAATCTGCTCCCATCGTTGGAAACTGCTGTAAGTTTCTGAAAAGTCTTATAAATTTCGTCTACTGTCTTTCTGGCGGCTTCTGCATTATCCTCTGCAATATAATCTTTAATTGCTTTCAAATCAGCTGCCACGAGAGAGTTAATCCTTAATTTCATTAAGTGTTATTCCTCCATCACTGATTTTAATTCATCAAGGCTCAACCACCCTGTCCCATCTGCAGCAGCTTCTTCCGCTTCCTGCAACTTCGCCAACAGCTTTTTCTCTGCTCTGTCTTTCTCGTAATCCTCAATATCAAGCACAACAAATCTTCCTCTGCCATTTTTTGTCAAAAAAACTGGTTCTCCAACTTGGCAATTCTTGAGAACTTCATTATAATTTCTCAAATCAGATACTGGTAAAATACTAGACATATAATCAACTCCTTCTTTGATAATAGCGTTTCTGTCTACGCTTTTATTATACGCAAAAATGCTGTAAAATTCAACTTAAAATTTTACAGCATTTTGCATATAATATAGTTAATCTCTATTGCATCTGGCAGAATATTTCCGCCAATCCTTCCATTCATGATTTTTTAGCGGCTTCCTTCACTCCCATGCTGTTCTTCCCTTTACAGATTCCATTAGCTGAAAATGTTCCTGTCTTAACAACTCCATACAGATATACAATCCCTCCAGTCAGCATGATGATGGTTTCCCCCAATACTAATGATAAATCGTAAATGCAAACCGTCTCCAGATTCATGCACTGACATACAACATATTTAATTGGTTTAAACGGCCGGCATTGTCCGCAAAAATGAGAAAACAGCAGACTGATACCATCCCTGGAATAGCAATTACTATGAACCTTGACAGTAGAACGTATGATTCCATGAAGACAGGCATTCTATGCCCTTTTTCAAAAAAAATGCAATCATATGAGACACTTAAAAGTTCAAAACACAAAAATTGGACTATTTTATGAGGATTACATCCTCATGAATAATTCGGGTTTAATATTATATTTTTATGGAAAATAGGTGACTCAAAACCGAAATATTTGCAAACATTTTTTATTCTTCATCATCACGGTTTTCTGTGCAAATCTCATCGAGCCAGCCTTCATCTAATGCACTGCCTCTTCCCTTGTAAGGAACAGCTCTTGCTCTTCCCATTTTGTATAACTTGCAATTCTTTGGTCCGTAACAGAAACTTTCAAAGCGATACTTTTGTCTAACTCCAAAATCATACTCAATGGCAACATTTGCCATGGCTGCCCACTTGCATTGAAAGCACTTGTTTTTCCAGCATTTTGCATCCAGCATTCTAGCTCCACGCCAGTCGTATGTAGTGAGATCAGGTACCGTGGCAATCCATGGCGCTTTATCTGTATGAATCTCTTTTGTAGCTGCAATCTTTTTTAGACTTCCTGCGCGGTAATAATCAGCATACTCTATTTCTGGATATTTCTTTGTCCATGCAGTACCACTGATGGAATCCCCTATATGGAATATACATTTCATCTGCTGTTTTTCCGAAATTGCTACTGCAAATTGTTTTTCTTCTTCATCAGCCATTCCACTAATGAAGACGTTATATCCAGTCAGGGAATGTGTACGATTGTCCACAAGATATCTCCAAACATTGGAGCGTGGCTGAATAGATATGATTTCACCCTGGAATGTTATTTTATTTTGTTCCTCTCCGTAAATTCTTGGCATGTTTCTCGTCTCCGATTTCTGTTTTGTGTTTTAATATGATATCTTTTATTTTCATGTCTTTAAAATATGGCATGTCTGAAAGATGGTTCATATCCATCATCATGCCCATCGCCTTCGCATGACACAAGTTCAAACTCATTTTCCTTACACCATTGTTTAACATAGGAATCTATTTCAAAATCTTCTACAACAGGCTGATAATAGTCATCGCAGCTACAGTATTCTTCAAATTCATAATCAAGATACCTGCTAATTCTCTTCTTATAGCATTCCGTGATTGCATCTTGAGTCATAAACGGATTTTCACTCAAGGCACATGACAGTTCTTCATCCATCCCTGTAGTCTCTACAGGTTTCAGGATGATATCTGCCTCAAAATGACAATCAACGCTTCCACCTTCTGTATTCCATACAGAAAATCCATTCCATTTGCAGCAAAAATCCGACTTCAAAAACTGTTTCCAGCCGCTCAATTTCATTGTTTCCCACACATCTTCATTGTCTTTCGAATATAAATCAAAAAAAATTTCCGCCAGACCATCTGACATTTTCTTGTTAAAACAGCATTCTTTCTGTATCAGTTCTGATAACATCTCTTGATTATCATAACTCCTAACATCTTGGCATATACCTCTGACTAGCGCCAGTAAAATTGCACCTGCCAGTTTTTCATCTATAGCAGTAGATACGGTCAATTCTCTGTATGTCAGATAAGGTTCATTAGAAAGATAGTCTGGTCCGTTTTTATCTATTAGCATTTTCAATTTATTCACTATACTTTTATTCGCATTATTCATTACTCATTCACCTCCGATTATCCATATGGCCATTCACCTTTCCAATGTTCATAACACATAATTATATATATATTATTCTGTGGTTTACGTACAACAATTATATCGTATATCACCTTAACTTACTATAAAAAGTTTAATTCCGTAATGCGACCTAATTTCGATTCAGCTTAAATAGATTAGAAAAGTTCAATACTTAGTTGGCAACAAAAAAATAATCTCAATTCGACTAAATACAAATAATACGAGTAATGGCAGATACTCAAAATAAATATCTGCCATCTAAAATAATCTGTGTAATTTCGTACTACTCAAACTCTATCGTCCCTGGTGGTTTCCCTGTCAAATCGTACATTACCCGATTGACATGCTCCACTTCATTTACTATCCTGCTCGTAACCTTCTGCAGCACCTCCCAGGGTACTTCCGCTGATTCTGCCGTCATGAAGTCGATTGTATTCACTGCTCTCAGCGCAATCGCATAGTCATAAGTTCTTTCATCCCCCATAACTCCCACGGACCGCATATTTGTGAGCGCCGCAAAGTACTGACCAACTGTCCTGTTCATCCCGGCAGCATCCATCTCTTCACGATAGATAGCATCAGCATCCTGCACAATCTTTACCTTCTCTGCAGTCACTTCACCGATAATTCTAATGCCAAGTCCCGGCCCGGGGAATGGCTGCCTGAATACCAGTTGCTCTGGTATTCCGAGTTCCAGGCCCACCTTGCGGACTTCATCCTTAAACAAATCCCGCAAAGGTTCTATAATTTCTTTAAAATCAACATAGTCCGGCAATCCGCCTACATTGTGATGCGACTTAATGACCGCGGACTCACCGCCCAGGCCGCTTTCCACCACATCGGGATAAATGGTTCCCTGTACCAGAAAATCCACAGCTCCTATTTTTTGTGCTTCTTCCTCAAAAACACGGATAAATTCTTCGCCTATAATCTTACGCTTCTTTTCCGGCTCCATAACACCGGCCAGTTTTTCATAGAATCTTTCCTGGGCATTAACTCTGATAAAGTTCAAATCATAAGGGCCATCCAATCCAAATACATTCTCTACTTCATCGCCTTCATTTTTCCGCAGCAAACCGTGATCCACAAATACACAGGTCAGTTGAGAACCAATCGCCTTTGACAGTAAAACCGCAGCCACAGAGGAATCCACACCGCCGGACAATGCACAGAGCACTTTCCCGCCGCCGATTTTCTCTCGAATCGTCTTTATAGTCTCTTCAGCAAATGCATCCATCTTCCAGGCACCGGCACAGCCGCATACATTTTTCACGAAGTTATTTATCATCGTTTTTCCTTCTACTGTATGAAGCACTTCCGGGTGAAACTGAATAGCATACAACTTGTCCGCTTCATTTTCTGCCGCTGCCACGGAGCAGTCTGCCGTGTGGGCCGTGACTTCAAACCCTGAAGCGACTCTGGAAATATAATCAAAATGGCTCATCCAGCAGACAGTCGGTGTTGACACATTTTCAAATATTTTAGATTCTGTCTTGTCAATCAAAACGTCTGTTTTGCCATATTCCCGCACCTCTGCTGGCTCTACTTTTCCGCCAAGCACATGCATCATAAGCTGCGCGCCATAGCACAGGCCAAGAACCGGAATTCCCAGTTCAAACAGCTCTTTTGAATATGATGGGGAGTCCTCCTCATAACAGCTGTTCGGGCCTCCTGTCAAAACAATCCCTTTGGGATTCATTTCCTTAATTTTCTCTATATCTATTTTATAAGAATAGATTTCACAATACACATTACATTCCCTGACGCGTCTTGCGACTAATTGATTATACTGTCCGCCGAAATCTAGGACAATGACTAATTCATTCTTCACATTTATCCTCCTGCTCCACTTTCATTTACCTACCTATTATAAAGTAGCAAAGATACATTTACAAGAGTAAAAAAGGGGACTGACCCTTTTGCCGTCCGTTTTCAGAATATTCTAAAAACTTCCCGATGCATTTTATATGCCGGGAAGTTTTTAACTGGTATTGATTTTATTTAGGCAAAACATGATGTTACAAACCGAAGTCACCCGATATAGGAACTGATGTGAATATTACCGGATGCTTACGCTGTCATATATTCAGCAATATCTTGTTTCAGCTGTTCACAGTCTTCATCATATACCCGCAGTTCAATCGGGTTATTGAAGCCCAGATTCATAATGCCCAATATGGACTTTGCATCTACAACAAATCTTCCTCTCTTCATATCCATATCATAAGGGTATTTTTCTACCTTATTTACGAATGCACGTACTTCATCAGGATTTTTGAATTTAATAATCATATCACGCATGGTAACATCTCCTTAAAACATCTATCGCAACTTGATAATTTGTTTAACAGCTATCTTTTATCCACGACATAATATCACAGTTTTCGATACACGCAAGGGAGAAATATTTAACAAATGGTGAAATATTTAATATTTTAATTTTCGAAATTCACTGGGAAGCATTCCAACCGTCTCCTTAAAAACTCTGCTCATATACTTTGGGTCTGAGTATCCTGCGAGTTCGGAAATCTGTCCCAGTTTTAAATGTGTATCCCGGAGAAGGCTTTTTACTTTTTCTATCCGCAGCTCTCTAATTGTCTCCGAAAATGTAGTTCCGGTCTGTTTCTTGAACTGTGTACTTAAGTATTCCCCGGAGACAAACAGCTTGTCTGCAACCTCCTCCAGTGTGATCCCCTGGTCATAATACTGCTGAATCATATGCTGTGCTCTTTGTACCAACTTGCTGACATGAATGTTTTCTTCTTCTTTGAAATTAGGGTCTATGATTTCAAAAAAAATTTCCATAGTGTCGGTAATCTGACTCCAGCTGACAGCTTCTGATATTGCCTGGAGCTGCTTTTGAATCTGCAGCTCTGCATTTATTTCCCAGATGCTTCTATAACAGTTTGCAACTGACCAGTTAAAACGGATGATGGCGGCCTTTATCTCGCCCGGCAAATATCTGTTTTCCCGACAGTGAGAAAATAGGGATTTGTAACAATTAATCAACAGCTCTCTATTTCCTTGTTTCACAGCTTTACAAGCTTCATACTCCAATTCTGTAGGATATTTAAAAGGAACTATTTCTAGCTTTTCAATGTCCTCCTTTCTAATAAGCGCTCCTTTTCCCAGAAGAAGATTCCACTCCCTCTCCTCCTGCATCTCCCGGATGGCCACAGGCAAATCTAATATTCTCTCCAAACTGCTCCAAACACAAATCACAGGCTCTTTCAGATTATCACACAGCATCGGTACAACCGAATTCTTAAAGTACGAATACTGGGACATGCCCTCAGAACCATGATACAAAATCATAAGCAGTGCATCCCATGCATCTGCTTCCAAAACACAAGACTCAAATTTTACTGTATGGGACTTCACATCCATCAGCAGCTTCCTTGCCTCTTTATTTTTCTCCTCGTATTTATTTCCTAGCCATAATACAAATATTTCAGCAGGATTCTCCAGAGAAAACCCAAATTTTTCCATAGTCATGCGGTCAAGGATCTTGTCCGGAATAAGCTGCCCATTCAGACAGCTCAGTAATATATTGGGAACCGAAAATACCTTTTCCAGACCTTGCTCTGTTTCAATAGCCTTCTCTGCCTTTTGCACCGCCCGCTTCAGCTCTGGTATTTTAACCGGTTTTAATAAATAATTTCCCGCGTCAAGCTCCATTGCCTGTTTTATATACTCAAACCTTGGGCATTCAGACAATACCAGTACTTTACAAGTGTTACGTTCTCTCCGAAGTTTCCTGAGCAATGTAAGCCCGTCCCCCCTTTGCGTTTGCGTATCCAAAATCACCAAATCCGGCAGCCATCGGCATATCATATCATACCCTTCTCTGGCATTCTTTGCAATTGGGGCTACTTCATAATCGGGACCTATTTTATGGAGGGCTTCTGTCAACTCTTCTTGAATCAGTGGATCCGCTTCCACAATGACGATCTTCATTTTCAGACCTCCTTCTCTGATGTAATTCAGGCATATTCCGACAGTGTACTGTGGGGCGTGCGTCACACTCTGCATGCCCCCGTACATTCACACGCCTGTGCAATCTGCGGTTAATATGTCTTTCCAGATTTGAAACTACCTCGCCAAGTAAGAGCATTATACCATAATAAATACTAATGTGCTGTCTCTTTGACTTTCAGTAAGCAATCTATCTTGCGAAATGCCAATGAAACAGTGTACTAATGCTGATGAAGGTATTTTTCTCTTGTGGCCAGTCCGCCTCGTATGTGTCTCTCTGACTTATTCATGTCCAATACCTTCCGTGCTTCACCCGCCAGAGAAGGGTTGATCTGAAGAAGCCGTTCTGTTACATCCTTGTGAATTGTAGACTTTGATACACCAAATTTCTTAGCTGCCTGCCTCACTGTTGCCTTCTCTTCAATAATATAATTTGCTATTTCTATTGCCCGCTCTTCTATGTATTCTTTCAAGAATGTTCTCCTCAAATACGTTTTTTACATCCTATGGAAAATACATATAAAATATGCAATTATTCTGAAATTTGTGTGAACAAGGAGTCCGTTTTAAAACTTTTAATGAAATTTGTTGCGCTTCTTCCCGATACGTAAAAACAGGCCAGATTTTTCCTGACCTGTTTTCCCATTTATCAAATACTGTCTTCTACGCTTCTTTTGAAAGGCTTCCCTTTTTAGATCGTGTCTTGCTGTAAAGCAGCAGCAGAATTGTGCCTATGACTCCTGCTGAAACAGCATTTGAAATTGCTGCAACGACACCCTGGGTAAACACCAGGTTTACCGGTTCTTTATAAATGACGATATCTAGTACCGGAGCCACTACAATCCAGGATATGGCATTTGCGACAACCTGATATATGTTGAAACGAAGGGCATCCTTCACTCCAAATTCTCCTTCTTCCACCCTCATCCGCGGGTAAACCAATCCGGTAATAAAACAGGTTAACCCACTGGCTATTACCCAGCTCCACCACGCAGAACCGTACTGGATAGAATCAGAAAGGAAATGCCCAATTAGTGAAAGCAATCCACCTGCAATCGGCCCAAACAGAGCAGCAAAAAACGTACCAACGCCATAAGCTGTCTGGATATCTGTCTCGGGAATCCCTGTAGGTATTTTTACATACATAAACAATAACGTGAACAGTGCTGCGCCAAGTCCCGTAGCAACAATGGTCTTGGTTTTAAACTCGAACATCTTTTTTCCCATCTCTCTCTTCCTCCTTTAGATGAACAGTTACCTATATTGAAAGATTACTTCGTTTTGCCCATTCTGTCAAGATTCAACAAAAACTGCCTGTAACTTATTTCGTAAACTCCACAGTCCATTCCGGCCCATAATTTAAATTATATTCACTGCAGAAATCCCCCTGGCTGACAGCAACCGCAACTTTCATTAACTCATTGTTATAAATCATAGGGTCACCTTTCTGCGCAAATCCAAAGCTCTGATGGAAAAGGACCTTCTGATTAAATACGGTCTTGCCCTCATGCTTTACTGCAAGATTTATATAATCTCCATATTCAAACCCTGCTTCTTTGAATTTCTTCAGTGGAATATTTGTCCACAGGTTCCCAAAGTTTGGATCATTGATTTCGAAAATACCCTGCACCTTTCCGGGCTCTGTCACAGGCTCTAAAAGTGGATGCTCTACGATTTCATCAACCGGATACTCCGGACCAACACCCTCAAAATCGATGATTCCACTCGCCAGCCGTGCCGCTGTATACCCAAATAAATCCCTTCCATGGAAGATGGCAACATCCTCTGTTCCCTTTCCTCTCAGCCTGTTGACGGACTCGTCAATTTCGCGGACTGATTCGATCCCTATCATCTTCTTTACATGAGTCAGAGATCCGTTATCCGGAGTTACAACATAGTAACCGTCCACAGTTTTTGCCACGCATGCACGTCTGCTCGTCCCTACACCAGGGTCCACAACGGATACATATATAGTCCCCTCCGGCCAGAACTGCAGACTCTGGTACAGGCGGTAGCTGGCGCTCCATGTATCATACTGAGGGAGTTCATGAGTACCATCCATGATTTCCAGCTCTCTGTCCACACATTTGACAACGCCGTACATGGAGCTGACTGCGCCTTCCTTGTAAGTAAAGTCTGTCTGAAATACTAAAATTGGTTTCATAATGATTCCTCTCTTTCTTAAAATTCTTTGTTATATCTATATGAATGATACCAGGGTCAAAAGGTCATGCGTTTCATGCTTGCATGAAAAGCATGACTTTGAGACCCGCAAAACATGAGAAAGTAGCCCGAGCAGGGCAGATTTCGAATGTTTTTAGGATTGCGGGAACACAAAGTGCGGAGTAATCCGTAGGTATCAGGGGGCAAAATACCTTTTGACCCCTACATCATATGAATGGGTTATAGAACCTGGAGCCGTTTACGGCAAATGACATAAACAGTGAGCCAGCCAATATAAGTGCACCGAACGCCATAGCACCCCAGTCTCCTTTTCTAAGAGGCTTCGCCACATACCAAGTTCTTTTTTTATATTTTCCGAATCCTCTTAAGTCCATTGCATTACTAATCAGCTCGATTCTATCTAGTGTGGAAAATATAAGAGGAACACAGATGTTCATCACATTTTTTACACGAGTTCCCAGTTTTTCCTTCTTGGACATATCAAGCCCCCTGCTCTGCTGTGCCAGAGCAATATCCTGATAATCCCGAATCATGTCCGGGAAATACCGGAGCGTCAGGGAGAGTGCATATGCACCTTTATAGTTGACACCTATTCGGTTCAAAGAAGCTGCAAACTCACTAGGATTCGTGGTCAGTAAAAAAATCATTCCCAGTGGAACTACCGACGCATACTTTGTAATCTTTGTGACCTGGTATAGCAGCTGTTCCAGTGTGACCGTATACCGGCTGGTAATTCGGAACAACTCATGGCTTGTCCCATAAATTTCGATACCGTACTGGGGACTGAACAGGTAGGTAAGAACAAAATTCATCAGTAGAAAAATAGCTACATAAATTGTCATAAGCTTAATCTGTTTGAACTTTATTTCCGACATCCAGAAAAATATAACGGACAATAACATGACAAAAAGAATGTATCTAATGTCATAGGAAAACATAACAGAGAACGTCATACAAATGAAACAGACCAGTTTTGTCAGTCCCGACAGATTATAAATAAAATTATCTCTATCTATGTAGTCAAATAATTTTGCTTTCATGATCGGTGCGTCCTCCTTTCATGTTGAATGAAATTCTGCACGAATGTAGTCGGCTCAGGGATTTCTGCCTTGATTGCCAGCTCATAGAGTGACGTAATCTTTAAATTAGCCCGCCCGGCTATGTCTTCGTTTGTAAGGATTTCAACTGCACTGGCATCTCCGATTTTCTTTCCTTCGGAAATTACAATTGCATGAGGCGTATACTCCAGCATCAAATGCATATCGTGAGTAATCAGTATGATTGTGACGCCCTGATCATTCAGGCTCTTCAAAAACTCCATAATCTCCGTATAATGGTGATAGTCCTGTCCTGCCGTAGGCTCGTCCAGAATCAATATCTGAGGGCTCATCACAAGCATGGAGGCAATCGTCACACGTTTTTTCTGCCCGAAGCTTAAAGCAGAAACCGGCCACTTCTTATACGGAGCAAGGCCGCATATCTGTAGTGCCTTATCCACTTTTGCTCCTATTTCTTCCTCGGGAACCTGGCGGATGCGCAGCCCCAGGGCTACCTCATCATAAATCATAGGCTTGCAAATCATCTGATTTGGATTCTGCATAACAAACCCTATTTTCTGTGAGCGTTCTTTAATTGTCTGTCCCTTTAAGTCTTCCCCATAGTATAAAAGTTTTCCCTCATCCTCCGTGACAAACCCGCAGATTACCTTTGCGAGGGTGCTTTTTCCGGCACCGTTGGTCCCTACAACGCTGACCATCTCACCCTCCCGGATTTTGAAATTGATGTCCTGCAGGATCTTACGTTTTTTCGTGTATTGGAAGCTTAGATGCTCTGCCTCCAGTATCAACCTCCTGTCCTTCCCGGCAGATTCTTTTTTCTGCTCTCTGTTCCACCTTTGCAGGGGTTCCTTTATCTGGGCGATGTCCAGAGTATCCATACGTCCGGCCCGCATTTGGGATGTCACTTTGATATCTGCATATTTCATTGCAGTGACATATAGCGGCTCCCGGATTCCAAGCTTTGGCAGAACATCCGCGGCCACCAGTTCATCCGGTGTCATGTCCGCCACAATCCGGCCATCGTTGATTACAATAATCCGGTCTACATCCCGGTAAAGTACATCCTCCAGGCGGTGTTCTATAATGACAACCGTCTTCTTAGACTCTTTCCAGACCCGGTCAATCAAATCAATTGCCGTTTTCCCGGTTGCCGGATCCAGGTTCGCAAGAGGCTCATCAAAGAGCAGGATATCTACATCATCCACCATTACCCCTGCAAAGGATACCCTCTGCTTCTGCCCTCCCGAAAGCTCAAAAGGGGAAGATTTCAACAGTTTTCCCATATCCACAATATCCGATACCTCCTGTACCGTTTCTTTCATCTGAGAAATAGGCACACAGTCATTTTCCAGTGCAAAAGCAACATCCTCTCCCACTGTTAATCCTATGAATTGTCCATCGGCATCCTGGAGTACTGTTCCTACTTTCTTGGAGAGCTCAAAGATATTCATCTCCTGTGTCTCTTTGCCGCTGATTTTTAAATTTCCCTCTATCTCTCCTTTATAGGAAAAAGGAATCAATCCGTTCAGGCAATTTCCTATGGTGCTCTTACCACTGCCGCTGGGACCTACTATCAAGACCTTCTCCCCTTCATATATCTTCAGATTGATATCATGAAGTGTCGGCTCTGCTTGGCTGAAATACTGAAATTGAAAGTGTTCAAATTCTATGACCGGTTTCCTCTCTGTCTGGTTCATGGGTCCTCCCTCCTCTACAATCTGTACTGTATCTGATATTTCCCCGGGCAAAAATAATACTTAATTCTGCTAATGGCACGGTTTTCCCGGTCATACAGCACTTGCTCAATATGAAGAAGCAAAACACCCGAATCCACACCCAGGTAGGGGGTAACCTGTTCGTCTGCTTCCACAAGCTGAATACTTACTTCAGCTTCTGCCGCCTTTTTATAAATATCCTTATCCATGAGTTTAAGCAAGCTTTCATCCGAATCAATGTCTGCCTCACATTCAGCTAATATACTTTGCGGTATCTGTAAAAAGCTCTGACCGATAGGGCCCTCCTCACTTTCGTATACATTATTGCTCGCCAACACCTTCTCGTCTTGAGAAAGCCCCAGCTTTTCACGGGCAATCTGAGTCGGCGGCCCGAAATTATAATCCATGCTGATGTGAACAATCTCTTCCAGTGCATCCTCAGAGAGGAAATTATATATCTTTTCTTTATATTTTTTATCCTTGTCATAAGAGACATAGGTTCCTTTTCCCTGATGCTTATAAATATAACCATCTTGGCTCAAAATTGTCAGTGCTTGCCGCAGTGTATTTCGACTGACATGATATTTCTCAGACAGCACTGTTTCCGGTGGAAGGATACTTCCCTTTTCATAAAACCCGGACATAATATCGCTATACAGTTCATTATAGACAGGAATATAGGAGGGAAGACGTCCCTTTGTCTCAGAAACTTCCTTTGTCTCCTTTATTTCCACTTTTTGTGCCTCTTCCTTCACCAAGGTAGCCCATTCTCCCACACATTTGAATCCGATTCTGTAATACAGATTATGTTCCTCTTTTCTGCTGCAAAATAGGCACGGAATCTTGTCCTTGGCGAGAATTTCCCGGCACAGAGCACTCACTATGCGGCTGGCTAGTTTCCTGCCTCTTGCATCAAAATCCACCGTCACCCCGCCAATCATAACAGTATCCTCACACTCTGCCGTGCTGTTTGCATGTGCAATAATCCGTCCATTTTCCCGAATCAGATAATGAACCCCTAGGTTCTTATGTATTCGGTCCCCAATCATCTGCCTGGATGCATAAAGGCCCCGCATTTCAGGGATACCCTGCAAAAATCCAAAAATATCATCCACATCTTCTTCTGTGGCCTGCTGTATGTTTGTCTCTTCCTCCTCCAGCCTGGCCGCATCATCGAATAGGTAGAGCGGCTTTATTTCCATGCGGTAATCAGAAAGAATCCGCCGCACAATTTTTACATCTTCTATTTTCCCCATCACTACATCTGGAATGTACCACGAAAACAATTGCTCCAAAAAAGATATATTTATGTTTTCATCCTTGCTGTAGAGGATAAACGTGTTATAAAAGCAAAGATAAACTCCTCTGCACACTCCTTGTTCTTCATCCATATACACTGTCTGGAACTTTTCGTCAAATCCAAAATCCTCAATATCCGCCAGTATAAACGTATTGTAAACAGGTTCTTGCTTCAGGTAGGCAAGCAGCACCGGGCGGTCCTGTTCTTTACATTCCCTTATCATAGCTCCACCTCATTTCATCATCTGAAAATCATTCACAGTACAGCCGCTAATTCGACTCTGCTTTGTCAGGCTGTAGCAAAAAGGCAGTACAAATTCCCACTGCATTGTGAAGATTCGTCCTGCCTTTCTTGCCTAAAATCATCTTGTTCAACAAGTTAATTTTAAGTATAATCTATGAATTTTCAGTTGTCAAGACGGAACTTCACTTTTCTCAGTCGTCGTAGACAATCCGCGGTGCCTTTCGGATTGTGATTCTCCAGCTTGTTCCGGTTCCGATATTGTATGCTCTTGAAAAGTTTCCCTGGTTAATTGCCACTGCCATACAATCTAGGCTGTTTACATATACCAGAGGTTCTCCCACATAAACATCAGCAAAACTCTTGGCATAAACAAGGATATTCTTATATAGTGTACGTGTCTCATTCTCGATACTGATTTCTACCCGTCCGCCATGTTCTACTCCAAGTTTTTTAAACATCTCTCTGGAAATATTTGTCCACAGACTCCCAAAGCGTACATCCAGCACATCTATAGTACCACTGACCTTCTCTCCATCATAGGTGGCCTCTACAACCGGCAGTTCAATTACGCTGTCGGATGAAACCTCCTGGCCCACCTTCTCGAAAGTAATCACCTCTGCGGCCAGCCTTGCGCCTGTATATGCATAGATATCTCTTCCGTGGAAGGTATAACTCTCGCCCGAATTCGGAAGACGGTTCACATTCTCGTCAATAACTCGGGCACTTTCTATACCAATAACCCGTTTTACATGGGTCAGTGTGCCGTTGTCAGGAGTGACAATGTACTGCCCGCTCTTCGTGCGCACAACAATGCTTCGCCTTGTAGAGCCGACCCCCGGGTCAACCACGCTGACAAAAACAGAACCTTTCGGCCAGTAACTGACAGTCTGAATGAGACGATAGGAGGCCTCCCAGATGTCATATTGAGGAATATCATGTGTCAGATCTGAAATGTTCAAGTCCTCTGACACTCCGTAAGCAACCCCGTACATAGCACTGACCGCACCGTCTGCTGTTCCGAAATCTGACTGCAAAATAAGTGGTTTCCTCATAATTCATCTTCCTCCTCAGTGTAAATTATTTTATTCCCGCGAGCAACGAGCCAAGCGGAAATGCTTGCATTTCCATTTGGCGGCTGCCGCGAGGGTCAAATACCCCGCAGCTTGCTGCGCTGCAAGTTTGATGCCCCGTCATTGCTACGGGGTATTTGACTCTTCTGCACTGCTGCCTGACGTTTTTGTACTACTTTTTGCATTATCTTTGTCAGTCTGTTCCACCTGTACACATTTGTCTACAAGATACTCTGCAACCTTTTGCTGAAGAATAGCAGTCTTTAGCACATCTTCTCCGGCTTGTTTCTTAAACTCATCTACATCCTTATAGCCTGAACCTTCCGCATATTTCTTTATTTCTTTTTCATACTCTTTCTTTGAAGGCTCCAGGTTCTTCTTCTTCGCTATCAGCTCACAGGCGAGGTCTCTTGCCACTGCTTTCTTTGCCGCTTCCTTTGCCTGGGTGTCAAAGTCGTCCCCCTTCATTCCCATATACTGCTCTGTAAAATCCGCGAATTCCATACCATATGCAGCTGCCATCTGAGAATAATAATCCTTAATCTTCTTGAGCTGATTATCTACCTCCTCATCAGGATATTTCTTCACCTCTACCTGAGCAAGAAGTGCCTCCATCACCTCGTTTTGAAGCGTACTGTCCTCAGTGCTCTTGTTGCTGTCTTCCAGCTGCTTTTTGATTTCTGCTTTATATTCCTCTACAGTATCTGACTTGTCACTGTTCTTTTTTACCCATTCATCAGTAAGCTCTGAAGCTTTACCTGTTGATATAGCATTCAGCTTAACGTTAAATACCGCTACTTTATTGGCCATGTCGGTCTTTGGATATCCGGCTGGGAACTGTACGGTTATGTCAAACTGATCCCCGATATTATGCCCTGTAATCTGTTCCTCAAAGCCTTTATACTCTCCGTTTGACCCAATAAATGAATTTGAGCCAAGTTCCAGTTTATAACCGGACGCCGAACCGCCTTCAAATTCTGTTCCGTCTACAGAACCTTTATAATCAATATCTACTGTATCTCCCTCTTTGGCAGCTCTGCCTGTAACTTCTTCATAAGTTACATCTGCTGAAAGATTATTATTTATTGTAGATTCAACCTGGTCATCGCTTACCGCAGTCTTTTCAACCTGTGCAACTTCCAGCCCTTCATACTGCTTTATTGTTACATAATCATTAGAGAGCTCCTTACTGCACCCTGCAAGAGAAGCCGCCATCAGAACGCTCAATGTTACTGCTAAAATTTTCTTTTTCATTTCTTCACCTCATATTTTATTTCCGCGAGCAATGAGCCAAGCGGAAATGCTTGCATTTCCATTTGGCAACTGCCGCGAGGATCAAATACTCCGCAGCTTGCTACGCTGCAAGTTTGATGCCCCGTCAGCTTGCTGCGGGGTCTTTGACTCGTTTCAGCCGGCAGCCAAAACCCGTATGGTTTATGTTATATCACATTTTCTTCCTATTGAAAAGGTTTTTCATACTTATTTCACGGTCGTTCTTCCAAAGCTTAGCTCTATAAAAGCGGTGAAAATAATCTTGAAAACTGCTCCTTTACCCGTATAATCAGACTCCTGTTGTCATAGATCTTGCGGGTCACCTGGGTACATTTTGTCATATCATTTTCAAACGCACGCTCCAGACGCTGAACTGTGCGTTCACTGTAAATGACCGCATTTACCTCAAAATTCAAACCGAAACTGCGCATATCCATATTGGCTGTACCTACACAGGCAACCATGCCATCCACGCTCAGCGTCTTGGCATGCAGGAAACCATTGTTATAGACGTAACATTTTGCCCCTGCTGCTACCATGTCCCCAATATATGAGTAGGTTGCCCAGTAGATGAAAGGATGATCCGGTTTACATGGAATCATAATACGCACATCGACTCCTGAACGGCTGGCAATTTTCAGCGCATCCAGAATAGAGTCGTCCGGAATAAAATATGGGGTCTGCAGATACACATGATCCCTCGCACTATGGATCAACCGCAGGTAATTGTCATGAATTGTCTTTATCTGAGAGTCCGGGCCGCTGGAAATAATCTGCACCGGGTCATGCCCTCCCCTGATGTAATCCGGGATCTCAAACAGATAGTCCTCCTGAAATAGATTTTCCTTTGCCGCATAATTCCAGTCCAAGACAAAACGGACTGACAAGGATGTCACTGCCGCCCCTTCAATACATAAATGTGTGTCACGCCAATAGCCGAACTTCTTTTTATCTAATCCTAAATACTCTCTGCCTATGTTAAAGCCGCCCACAAAACCGATGTGACCGTCAATAACCACAATTTTTCTATGATTCCGGTAATTAATACGCAGCTGCAGATTGCCCATAACCGCAGGGAAAAACTCAGCCACCTGCACTCCTGCCTGCTCCAGCCTCTCCCAGTCCTTGTTGTGCATGGTACGGCAGCCCATGCTGTCAAAGAGTACTCTTACTTCAATACCCTCTTTCGCCTTACCTATCAAAACCGGTTCAATGGCCTGCCACAACTCGTCATTTCGTATAATATAATACTGCAGGTGAATGTAGCGTTTTGCCTGCTTCATTTCTTTAATGAGCGCCCGGAACTTTTCTTTTCCGTCCGTATAAATGCGTATGTCATTATTATCTGTCAGCACAGCCTGACCAGCTTCCAGGTTATAGAGAATCAAATCCTTAAACCGTGCCATCTCCGGATTCGCAAGGCGGAGCTGCTTTCTGTATATCGTCTCTTCCTGCCGGCGCACAGCAAATTTAAGCTCGCCTTCAATTTCTTTTGCCTTAAACATTCTGTTCTTATGATAGTCCTGCCCGATAAGCAAATAGAGTAAAAATCCAAGGATAGGGATAAAGTAAAGTGCAAGCAACCACGTCCACACTGTCTGAGGGGACCTGCGCTGAAAAAAAATGATAACTACAGAAAGGATAATATTAATGATAACCAGATTATCCATCACAAAATTATAAGCTGTTACCAATCCATCCCATATTGTTTCTGCCATAAATTTAAACTCCTTTTTCGACTGTATGTAGCTTATTTGATTATACTATCTTCTCCTGGGAAAAGTAACCCTAAAATGGCAAATTACTTGCACTTGCCCCCAAAGAATGGTACAATACTACTTGCTTAATCGCGGAATAAGAGTATTGTAGGAGGATTCGTCGTGAATTTAGGATTAGTAATCATGCTCATTGTATTGGCGGTTCTGATTATCGCTCTGGTTGTCCTTTATTTCCTCGGCAAGAAAGCGGAGAAAAAGCAAGCAGAACAAAAGGAACAGTTAGATGCAGCAGCTCAGAACGTAACCATGCTTATTATCGACAAAGGCAAAATGAAACTAAAGGAAGCTGGCTTTCCCGCTGTCGTAGTCGAAAATACACCTAAGTATTTAAGGCGCAGTAAAGTACCTGTAGTAAAAGCAAAAGTGGGGCCGAAAGTAATGGTACTCATGTGCGATGCAAAAGTATTTCCACTGATACCGGTCAAGAAAGAGGTCAAGGCAACTGTAAGCGGCATCTACATAACAGCCGTAAAAGGTATTCGTGGTCCCCTGGAAACTCCGAAAAAGAAAAAAGGATTTCGGGAAAGATTTAAAAAAGAGAAGAAATAGAATGTCTTTATAAACAATAGCCGCAGGAATCTGATAACTCCCAGAAACTGCGGTTATTTTTTGTTAATGGAGCGCAAAAGGGTCAGACCCCTTTGCGCGGATCTCCATTTTTATTTTACAGTCCGCCAGAGGCTCATAATTTACGTCCAGCTCATAATCCACGCTGACATCGATGTCGTCCTCTGTGACATTGATTTCCATATTCCTTGTCTTGACACCAATTAACATTTGTCCGTAAGGTGTCTGATAATAAGTAAGATTCTTTTTATTTTTTTCAAATATCATATGAGTATTAGACAGGCCTGTTTTCATAATTTCAACAGTGTCTGAACCGGTTATCTTTATTTTATTTTTTATAGTACCCGGTATTCCCTCCATTACCTCATCGTAAATGATGTAATGTTTCCCGTTCTTGCAATAGTAACTCCCGGGGGTTACGACTTCTATAGCTTCATTTTCTTCCTCCGTCACACCAGGGAATCCTTCCATATGCAGCCCTGATATGCTGACCAGTACGTCTTTTGTCATATATTCCCCCTAATATGCTTCAATATTCACTACATTTGTTGTTGGGATGTCAAAAGGCATCACAGTATTCGCAAAATGGCGGAATTTCTCTGCAGCATCGCTGACAAAAAACTCGTAATGGCTGTGTGGTCCTTTTGTTCCGTCGTTTGCCATATTCTGTTCTTCTAACAATTTTTTCAAATCCATTGCTGTCTCATATGCCGGATTTACTATCTGAATTTTGTCCCCCATATATGTACGGATCTTGGATCTCAAAAGAGGATAATGTGTACACCCGAGTATCATAGCGTCAATATCCGTACTTTTCATGGATTCCAGATAATATTCTATGATTTCCCGTGTTACATTATGCTCCTTGAACCCTTCCTCTACCAAAGGGACAAATAAGGGACATGCTTTTTCAATTACTTCAATTTTGGGATTCATCCTTTGGATAATCTTTGTATACACACCGCTCTGAACTGTTGCGTCTGTACCCACCACTCCCACTTTAAGGTTCCGGGTAGCTTCTACAGCTGCCCTCGCCCCTGGGGTTACCACCCCGAGAATCGGGACATCAAATTCATCCCTGACCGCGTCCAGCGCCAGAGCACTGGCCGTATTGCAGGCAATCACAATCGTCTTCACCTGCTTTTTTTGCAGAAACCGGATAATCTGTTCAGAAAACCGGATAATTGTATTCTGGGACTTACTGCCATAAGGAACCCGGGCCGTATCCCCAAAATACACAATATTCTCATCTGGAAGCTGCCGGATCATCTCTCTTACTACAGTCAGTCCGCCGACACCTGAATCAAACACCCCGATAGGTGCCGTTTTTTTACCTTCCACATTCAATGTCTTTCGTCTCCTAAATAGCTAATATTTTCGAGATCTCATACTGATGAGCAGGGATCTCTTTCTTCATGGCTAACGCCTCTTCTATATCATAATCCACGAACCGGCCATGCTTGTAACCTACTATACGGTTTGTCTTACCCGCACAGAGAAGCTCTACTGCCATAGCTCCCATTGTTGAAGCATATACCCTGTCCTTGCATGTGGGGCTTCCGCCTCGCTGCATGTGACCCAGGATTGTCGCTCTTGTCTCGATTCCGGTTGCTTGTTCAATCTTTTTCGCCAGATTAATGGAATCGCCCACTCCTTCTGCATTGATAATGATGTAATTCTTCTTGCCACGCTTTTTATTTGCCAGAATGTCTTCAATTAACGCGCCCTCATCATAATCTGATTCTTCGGGCATAAGGATTCTTTCCGCACCGTTGGCAATACCGCACCACAGGGCCAGATAACCGGCATCACGTCCCATAACTTCAATAATACTGCACCGCTCATGAGATGTTGACGTATCACGTACCTTGTCGATTGCTTCCATAGCCGTATTTACAGCAGTGTCAAATCCGATTGTATAATCTGTACATGCAATATCAAGATCGATTGTACCGGGAAGCCCGATTGTGTTTACACCAAGATGTGACAGTTTCTGCGCACCGGCGAAGGAACCGTCTCCTCCAATAACCACAAGTCCGTCAATTCCGTATTTCTTGCAGATGGCTGCCGCCTTCTGCTGTCCTTCCTCTGTACGCATAGACTGACAGCGCGCAGTCTGAAGGATAGTACCTCCCCGCTGGATAGTATCAGATACATCCCTTGCGGATAAATCTATAATTTCCTCTCTTAAAAGTCCATGATATCCTCTTCTGATTCCACGCACCTTTAATCCCTTTGAAAGTGCTGTTCTGGTCACAGCACGAATTGCAGCATTCATTCCCGGTGCATCGCCGCCGCTTGTGAGTACGCCAATGGTACGGATATTGTCTTCGATTTCTTCTAAATTCTTCTTTAGTTTATCTGCTTCTGCCATATATTTCCCCGCCTTTCTAAAAACCCACTGTCTTAAGGTTTCATTTTAAACTATTTATAAATGGTTTTCAATAGCTTTTTCTACGACTTTTACCCGCTTCTCTCCAAAATAATTCATCAGTCTGCTTAAAACCGCAGGTTCAATACTGATACTGCGGTTTCGCGGAAGACGTTTCACAGCCCGCTCCGCCTGACAGTAAATCACCACTTCATCTTCACCTTCGGAATCTGCCAGATATCCATATACAGTCTGTTCTTCCTCCAAAAAGGCTGCCTTGCTGGGAAACTGAATCCACAGCTCTTTCTTTGTCTGTTCAAACGGCATAATACGCTCGCATATCAGTTTGCTTGCTTTTTCATCTTCTTCAGAAACTCTTCCCCGGACAAAAATCTTATTGTCCACCTCCAGAAGCGGACGGTTTTTTTCATAATCTCTTGGAAACACTACAATTTCTACTGTTCCAAGCAGATCCTCAAGCGTCAAGAAAGCCATCATCTGGTTATTCCTTGTATTCTTCACCGTTTTGTCAACAATCATACCTCCGACGATTTCCTTGGCACCATCGTGTACCTTGGTCTGCCCTGTCTCTTCATCCGGCTGAAAATCTGCAGTTGTAGCAGAAATGGCTCTGCGCCATTTATCCTCATACTCTTCCAGTGGATGGCCGCTGATGTAGACGCCCAAAACTTCTTTTTCGTAGGCAAGGCGATTCTCCTTGGAATATTCCCCCACATTGGGAAGTTTGATTTCAAAATCCTGCTTCTGTTCATCATCTGCCAGATCAAAGAGGGTCAATTGCCCTGTCATCGCATATTTCTTTTCTTGATTTACATGGTCTGCAATCTGTACATAGATGCTCATAAACTGCTTTCTCGTGCCCCCCAGTCCGTCCAGTGCACCTGCTTTAATGAAATTTTCTATTACCCGCTTATTGAGCACTTCCTTCACAGAAAGTCTGCTGATAAAATCTTCCAGATTTTTAAATGGGCCAAAATCTTTCCGGTCGGCTACAATTGCTTCTATGACTGGTTTTCCAACACCTTTTATCGCCGCCAGTCCATAACGGATTTTTCCGTCGTCCACAGAGAAATTTGCCACCCCTGCATTAATATCCGGGGGGAGAAGCTGTATGCTCATCTGCCGGCAGCTGTAAATATATTCTGCCACCTTTGGTGGATTTTCAATCACGGAAGTCATCAAAGCAGCCATAAATTCCACCGGATAATAGTATTTCAGATATGCGGTCTGGTAAGAAACCACGGCGTAAGCCGCTGCATGAGACTTATTGAAAGCATATTTTGCAAAATCAATCATTTCATCATAAATCTTATTGGCAGTCTTTTCATCAATACCATTGGCAACACAGCCGGGGACATTTGTCTCCTTATCGCCGTAAACAAATATCTGACGTTCCTTCTGCATCACATCGCCCTTTTTCTTCGACATGGCACGGCGCAGCAGGTCGCTTCGCCCCAGAGTATAGCCGGCCAGGTCCCGGACAATCTGCATTACCTGCTCCTGATACACGATACAGCCGTAGGTCGGCGCAAGAATAGGCTCCAGCTGCGGACAATCGTAGGCAATCGTGCCTGCTTCTCTTTTTCCTCGGATATACTGAGGTATAAAATCCATAGGCCCCGGACGGTACAGGGAAATTCCAGCTATGATATCTTCCAGGCTCTGAGGCTTTAGCTCCTTCATAAAGCTCTTCATCCCTGCACTCTCCACCTGAAAAATGCCGTCTGTCTTCCCGGTTCCTATATAATCCAACACCTTTTTATCATCATAATCTATGGCTTCTATGTCAAAAGCCGGGATTCTCTTCTTTGCCATCTGCACGGCATTCTGGATAACCGTCAGTGTCCGAAGTCCCAGGAAGTCCATTTTCAAAAGCCCTAGTTCTTCCAGAGTTGTCATAGTAAACTGAGTCGTGATAGAGCCATCCTGTGCCCTGGACAAAGGCACATACTCATCTACCGACTTCTGGCTGATCACCACCCCGGCAGCATGCATGGAGCTGTGGCGGGGCAATCCTTCGAGCCGCTTTGACATGTCGATCAAATACTTTACCTGCTCGTCTGTCTCATAGGTTTTGCGCAACTCTGAATTCATCTGCATCGCCTTGTCAATCGTGATGTTAAGTTCTGTGGGAATCATCTTTGCAATCGTATCCACAAAGGCATAGGGCAGATCCATGACACGGCCGACATCCCGGATAACACCTCTTGCGGCCATAGTACCAAATGTTACAATCTGTACCACCCTGTCCTTGCCGTACTTGCGCACCACATAATCGATAACCTCCTGCCGTCTTTCATAACAGAAATCCACGTCAATATCAGGCATAGATACACGTTCCGGATTCAGAAACCGCTCAAACAGCAGCTGGTAGCGGATCGGGTCAATGTTCGTAATCTCCAGACAGTAGGAGACGATACTTCCCGCGGCAGAGCCCCTTCCAGGGCCCACTGCAATCCCATGGTCTTTTGCATATTTAATAAAATCCCACACAATCAGAAAGTAGTCCACATATCCCATATTCTTTATGACACTCAGTTCATAGTCCAGCCGCTCCTTTAATTCCTGAGACGGGTCTCCATAACGCTTTTCCAAGCCTTCAAAACACAATTTGCTCAAGTATTCCCAGGAAGTAAATCCATCCGGCACATCATACTTAGGCAGCTTGGTCACGCCGAATTCAATTTCCACATCGCACCTGTCGGCTATCTTCTGCGTATTTTCCAGTGCCTGCAGTGCATAGGGAAAAAGCTGTGCCATTTCTTCCGGAGATTTTACATAGTACTGACCGCCCTCGTAGCGCATCCGGTTTTCATCCTGCAGCTTCTTTCCCGTCTGGATACAGAGCAGAATATCCTGGGCTTTCTCGTCCTTTGCATAGGTGTAGTGCACATCATTTGTGACAACCAATTCAATGCCCAGCTCCTCCGACATTTTCAGTAAGCTCTGATTTACAAGAGCCTGTTCCGGTATCCCATGGTCCTGAAGCTCCAGGAAATAGTTGCCTTTTCCGAAAATGTCCTGATACTCAAGAGCAGTCTTCTTCGCTTCCTCATACAGTCCTTTCGTCACATACCTCTGCACTTCCCCGGCAAGACAGGCGCTTAGGGCGATGATTCCTTCATGGTATTCCTGCAGAAGTGCCTTATCCACACGGGGTTTATAATAATACCCTTCCACAAACCCCTTGGACACAATCTTCATCAGATTTGCATATCCGGTGTTATTCTCCGCCAGCAGCACCAGATGGTAATATCTGTCATCCCCGCCGGTTATCTCCCTGTCAAACCGGGAGCCCGGAGCAACATATACTTCACACCCGAGGATCGGCTTAATACCTTGCTTTTTTGCCTCTCGGTAAAAGTCTATAACACCGTACATCACGCCGTGGTCTGTAATGGCAGCACTGTTCATGCCCAGTTCCTTTACTCTTGCCACATATTCTCTTATCTTGTTTGAACCGTCCAGAAGGCTGTACTCCGTATGGACATGCAAATGTGCAAAATTCATCTTTCACCTCTTAAAAAAGAGCGCTTCCCTAAGAGAAACGCCCTCATGTGCTCAAATCTTATTGTCCGCCGTTAATCATGAAATTAATCAGCTTATCTGTATCTTCCTTTTCATATGCGATGATTTCCAGTTCCGGAATCTCACCATTGGAGAAGATATTTGCCATTGATACATATTGAGACAATTTGGACTTCAGATTCAGTCTGTCGCCCTCACCTGTTACTAATTCAACTTTTCCCTCGCACTCGTCTACTACTTTAAAAAATGCGTCTATATCCGTAATATTTTGTACTTTCATTTCTCTGACATCTCCTTTCCCTCAATCGGTTTATCTACTTTCTTATTATACCGTATTTTAAAGGGATTGCAAGAATTTTTATCGGATTATGATACTTTTTTCCAGGATCTCTACTTTTCCTGCCTTAAGTAGTCTCCCCACGCCTCGTTTAAAGGCTGCCTTGCTCATTCCCAGCTCCTGCCGTATTATTTCGGGAGCAGCTTTGTCTGTAAAAGGCAGCTCGCCGTCATAGGACTGAATTACCTTCAGAATGGTCTGTACATCTTTATCCATCTGCTCAGGAATCTTATCTCTCAAACTCAAATCCAGTTTACCATCCTCTTTTACCGCTGTGACTCTCGCCTCCACCGTTTTTCCAACCGGTAAGCTGCCAAAAACTTCCTTTTTAGGGATCAGGGCGGAATATTGATTATCCACTGCCACGAACACACCGAATTCTTCGCTAACATCATAAATGATTCCGCTGACTTTGTCATCCTTTTTATAAGGTGAATCTGTCCGCAGCAAATGATATACTTTCATGGTCGCACACAGGCGGCTGCTTTTATCAATATAGAGGGAAACAAGACATTTGTCCCCTTTTTTTACTTTTACAGTCTGCTCTTTAAAGGGCAAAAACAGGTCTTTTTCCAATCCCCAGCTGAGAAATGCACCCATACGCCCCACATCTGCGACTTCCAGAACCGCCAGCTTTCCCAGTGTAAGCTTAGGCTCATGAGTAGTTGCAATCAGCCTGTCCTCCGAATCCTTATACAAAAATACCTCCACCGGATCCCCGGGCTCCACATCTTTTGGCACCTGCTTTTTCGGGAGCAGTACATGCTCCTCCTCACTGCCTAGATACACTCCAAAATCCACTTTTTTTACAACAGTTAAAACCTGTTTCTCTCCTAATTTCATTAATAGTCTCCTCTATTTGAATTCAATCACTGCGTAAGGTTTTTCATTTCCATCACACAATTCCACTATTGTACGTTCCGTTTCAAAAGCCACCTTTGGAAAGATAATGTCTCCATATTTGGCGGATTGCTTATAGTCTACCCGCAGCTGGTGGACATCCATATCATCCGGCAGCATTTCCAAGGCCATCTGCACATACTGGCAGTTATTTACATGATTATTTGTATCTATATGATACTTTCGCACCGAAAAAGAGGGAAGTGCTTCACTTGATACAGGAAGTCTTATTTTTCTATCCTCATATTCCATATTAAGTGGAGGCTCCGTGCCGTAAGGCAGGACATCCTCATCCCCTGGCCTTACAGGTCTTCCTTTCTCCGTGTCCATAAACACCCATACGGAATTAGCACAGGCTGCTCGTTTTCCTTCACTGTCAAGCATAAGAAAATTACGATTTCCGTATAATCCTTTGAACCCGGTTGCGAAAGTGCCTACCGTAATCTGTTCACACACTTTTGGGAAACGTTCTATTACAACCTGCCAGTAGGACAGAATCCAGGCTTTTTTTCGCTTTTTCAGTACCTCCACACCCACGCCGATATCCTCCGACTGAAAGGTACTGCAATCCTGAAAATAGTTGATCAACGCCGGCAGTGTCATGGTGCCTCTGTGGCCGATTTCACTGTATCTTACTCTGCTGTCAAATGAATACATATTGTTATTTCTCCCTTTCTTTCGTCCTTTGTGTCATCTTGTTATTGTTGTTCGTTTTTGCTGGATATAAAGCTATGCTCTACAGTGATGACAAACTGGTATCGGGCATCATTTGCAAGAAGCCTTACCGAAAGTTCTTCTTTCAGCCTGGTTCTCTTTTTCTCATCATAAGAGATAGGAACGACCAAGTCAAATATTAATTTGATGTGCTCCTTTCCTCTGACCATGCGAAAATCATGAATACTGCAGCTTGCGTCCAATTCTGCCAGTATTTCCGTAATCTGATTTCGGACTCTGATCACCTCTTTGTCCCTCGTCTCAATAGGATCCATATGTATAACAAGGACCAGCCCCAGCTGTTCTTGAGCCTCCCGCTCAATATTGTCAATAATTTCGTGGGATACTTCAATATTTACATTATTGGGAACTTCTGCATGAATAGATGCCATGCTTCTGTTTGGGCCATAGTTGTGGACAACTAAATCGTGGGTGCCCTCAATACCGTCATATTTTTCTACAAATTTTTCTATCTTGGTGTACAGTTCCGGGTCTACTGCCTCTCCTATGAGAGGTTCCAGTGTATCCCGGGCAATTTCCAGCCCGGCCCACATGACAGCCAGGGCCACACCGACCCCCACAAACCCATCAATATTGATTCCTGTCAGTGCAAAGAAAACAAGTGATAAAATAGTCGCCCCCGTGGTAACCACATCTCCCATGGAATCTGTAAACATTGCCATCATAACTTTTGAACTAATCTTCTTACCAAGCTTTCGATTGAAACTTCCCAGCCATAATTTTACCCCGATAGACAACAGCAAGATCACTACCGACAATAATTGAAACCTTAGCTCCTGAGGCCTTCTGATTTTTGCCAGAGCATCTTTCAAAAAAGTAAACCCTACCTCCAATACCAAAAAGGATACAATCAGGGCCGATATGTATTCCACCCTCCCGTGGCCGAAAGGGTGCTCTTCATCCGCAGGTTTGCCGGCCATCCGTACTCCAATGAAGCTGATAACGGAGGAACCTGCATCAGACAGGTTATTAAAGCCATCCGCCATTACAGAAACACTCCGCACCCCTACCCCTACGGCCACCTTGATAATAAACAAAAACACATTACAAAAGATGCCCACAATACTGGCCAACAAACCATAAGCCGTGCGTACGGACACCTTTTCTACATTCTCATAATCTTTCACGAAATGTTTTACCAAAAATTCCGTCATGCTTCCTCCATCTGGCTTTCTGGTCCGCTCCCTCCGGGCAAATGCCCGCCAGCTTACCGGCGGGTATCCGGATCAAACTTATCCAGAAAATACCACTTTATCTTGAAGTTTAATTGTGCTGTTACTTTCGAATATTCCTCTTCCGTCAGCACATTTTTCAGTTCCTCTTTTCCCTCTTCCGGCACAACAGCATTTGTTGCATCTGTAAAACATAAGTTCGGATACAGAACACACCACCAGTTATGTCCCTTAGCAGCGCCGATTTCAATTCTCAGAGCCTTATAGTTTCCCGCCGGGAAAGTCACATCCCCGTAAGTCTTCTCTGGGAAATAGCATGTAGTCACAGCCGCACTTACCGGATAATCCTTTCCTGCCAGAAGAATTGTTTTTTTGCCTGTCTCTTCCAATTTATCTGTATTCCTGCGCATCCATTCCTCAGTCTCCTCCACATCCATCCCATCCGGCATGGAGTTCTTCAAAAAGGCAAGTACCTGCTCCTTCACATCCATCTTCAGTGCCTGGTCTTCTTCACTGTCACTGTTTGCCAGAATGTGAAAGCGTAAAACCTCCTGTGCAAGATGCTCCTGCAATTTCGCCTGCGCCGTGAGATTCATGTGCCAGGCAATAACTCCGGTAATAAAACTTGCTATAATTATTGCAAGAATTAAAATAATTCTGTTTGTATGCTTATCTATGCAATATATACTATCTGTTCTGTCCATATGTAACTTCCTCTACCTTTCTTAATTGATATAGGAAGTATTAACAAAATTATCAGAAATATACACAAAAGGGGACAGTCCCCTTTGCCCGCCATTTTCAGAATATTCTCACTATTTATTTCGTATCACTCCGGATACTGCCGACACCTGGTTTTTGATATGCTGATTCGTCAATTTCGTAGCCACATCCTTTTCACCATTTTCGAGCGCGTGGATAATTTGCTGATGTTCGGCCAGAAGCTGAGGATAGCAGTCTTTTTGTTTCAGATATTCTACACGGTACCGGTACATCTGTTCCCTGAGATTATTCAGAAGCTGTATCAATCTTTGGTTGTCTGTAGCTAAATATATGATATCGTGAAATGCTACATCTGCCTCAGCAATTTTTGTGATATCGTCACTGTCCAGTGTTGATTTAAAGTTTTCTGCCGCTCTTTTCAGGTTCTCTATTCCTTCCTTATCTATTCTGTCGCAGGCCAGTTGTACGGCAAGTTCTTCGAGAGCCGCTCTTACTTCCAATACATCTCTTAGATTTTTCTCTGTAATTTCTGCAACCTCTGCTCCTTTTCTTGGAATCATCAGAACCAGGCCCTCCAATTCCAATTTCCGGATTGCCTCACGGATAGGAGTGCGGCTTACTCCCAGTTTATTGGCAAGCTGAATCTCCATGAGTCTTTCCCCTGGTTTTAGTTCGCCCCGCAGGATAGCTTGTCTCAAGGTGTTGAAAACAACGTCCCGTAAGGGCAGATATTCATTCATTGTCACATCAAATTTAGGCTCCATCTTATATCCTCCTCGTACCGTGTATGTTCGTCACATACGCCTGTTTTGCCAGTGCTTTATTTCTAATTTTCTCCTGTGCTTTCCTTGCCTGGGTCTTATTCTCGAACAGCCCGAAAACTGTAGGGCCACTCCCGCTCATCATGGCATTTAACGCCCCCGCAGTTTTCATCTCATTCTTAATCTCTTCAATAACGGGATGTAAGGGTATCGTCACTTCTTCTAAAACATTGCCCATCGCCGACGCAATATACGGAAGATTTCCGGTTTCCAGGCCCTCTATCAAACGATTGATATCTGGATGATTCAGACCTTTTCTTGCATCCAATGCTTCATATACGGTTTTTGTGGAGACACTGATAGGCGGCTTCGCTATCAGAACAGTGCATTTGGGCATGGGCGGCAGTTCTGTCAATTCTTCTCCAATTCCCTCTGCCAGCACTGTCCCCCGCATAATGCAGTACGGAACATCCGCTCCGAGTTTTATTCCCCTGGCCATTAATCCCTTCTGAGAAAGCCCCAGTCCAAATATGCGGTTCATCCCAAACAGGACGGCCGCGGCATTAGAACTGCCGCCTGCCATACCTGCCGCCACCGGGATGTGCTTATCCAACGTAATGATGACTCCTTCTTTTATCCGAAATTCTTCTAGCAATAAAGCTGCTGCTTTATACGCAATGTTATTCTCACCTACTGGAAGAAAATATAAATTCGTTTTTATTTCAATCCCCGGCTTCTTTGTCCTCTCAATTTTCACGTCATCATACAGATATATAGATTGCATAACCATCCGTACATCATGGTAGCCATTCTCTCTTCTCCCGAGTACATCCAGTCCCAAATTGATTTTGGCAAGTGCCTTCAATTCTATCTGCCTCATCCTGCGTCCTCCACATTTTACCGTTCAGCCATAAGCTTAATCTTGCTTCAGTAAACTATATATCCATCTGTATCTTGTATACATTATACTTATATTATACTCATGCCTTCTTTAAAAATCAACAGTTTATCACCAGGTTTTATGGAATCTGACTCCAAATTGTTTACTTCCTTTATTCCCTCCACTGTCGTCATATATTTTTTTGCAAGTGACCAGAGTTCATCTCCGTCTTTTACGATATACCCCACAATTCCCGGCCGTTTTTCCACCTCCTCTATTGATATAGGCACAAGCTCTGCATCTGTAATCACCTGCATGTGAACAGGACTTCGCATAAATGTGTCAAATGCAAGTACAGCCTTTACTTCTATCGCCTCACTCCCGGCCAGATTTACAGATAGCTGCTCTACATGATGGGAAATATTATACCGTACATCCGGTCTCATCCCCGGACACTCCAGCAAATAAGAGAAGGGCATAATTCCCTGCCAGCATCCGAAAGGTACTTCATCATCTGCCTTCAGATACAAGAAAGAAATATGCAGAATTCCTTCTATTTGAATTCCATCCTCTGTTAATTCCATGTGTTCTACCTGAACGCTGCCGTCACTGTGGCAGATCTGCAGTACATCGTCTTTGAGCTCCGGAAGGGACAGCCGCTCCGAAACCTTACACTTCGAATAATTTTGAACAAGCAGCTCCTCATAGACTGCATCCCTCGTCTCATAGTTGCATTTTTGCTCCAGTGAATATAAATCCTCCAAAAGCTCCATTTCTTCTTCTTGATAAATATTCATGCGGAGATTCAGCGTTCCCTCTATTCCCAGAACACGCATTTCTCCGTCTTCATCCATGCGGACATCCACAAGTGTATCGTCCAGACTGTTGTGGATATAGTAATACATTCCTTCCTCAGCTCCGCTGCATTCAACCCTTCCCTCATAGGGAACACTTTGCTCCAGCCAATCTGTTTTTCCATCCTCCGACTGGTACATACAGAATATCAGAAGCTCTCCTTTCAACTGTATTTCATCCTGTCCAAGCCTGATTTCCAACTTCCTGCCGCTCACATCTGTGAGGAGGAGCTGTCCGATGCTCTCTTTTGTCCCCGGAAGGGTGACCTCCTCTTTAATCCGGTAGGTATCCCTTTTTGTTGTATTCAGCTCCAGAAGATTGACATTTTTCATTTTTTTGTAAATGGGAACAGAACTATCCACATCTACCGTGGTTTCCTCATCCTCCAATTTTTCCCTGCCTATTTCCATCTCTATCATGGCACGGAGACTAAGTTTTCTTGAATGAACCAGTGCCGCTGTAAATTCCACACGAATATTCTGTATAAAATAGGTTTCCAGTTCCCCGCCATCTGTATACACCATCTCCTCAAAAGGAATCTTTCCCTCAAGGACTGCAGGCTGTGGATCCCCCGTTGCCGTCACATAAAGAATCTGAAAATATAGTTTCCCTGAAATCCGTATGTAATTCTCTACCAATTTAATGTCTTCAATTTTTACGGTTCCCGATCCCTGGATGACCTGCTGTACATCCTCCTTTGCATCCGGCACATTGTACTCTTCGTCCAAATAAAACTGGTCAAAGGTCCGTTTTCCTTCCTGTGTGTAATGAATGGGTTTTCTGCTTAATTCCATATACGTCCTCCTAATCAAAAACAACTCTTTTTTCTATATATTCCAACCTCACAACCACATATGGATAAGTGGTTACATCTTTTGTTTTTTCTCCTTTTTCGGGTCCCAGTAGATTCGTATGTATATAAACAGCATTTTCTGTTTCATAAAGTCCTGTCACCTCCACACTGTACCCGCTTTTAGGCTGTGGGCCATACCCTTCCGCAATATACAGATACCCCTGGTCTGCATATGTCAGTTTAAACGGCAGTTCTCTGTTCTCCAGGATTGTACTTTTAAGTTCATTTGGCACTCTTTCCTTATCCATAACCGTAAATTCCAGATCATGCAGCTTTTCCGTCTTCTGAGGACGCGAAATACATCCCGTCAGCATCAGAACAAGCAAAAATCCCGCCAGATACAATATTTTCCTCTTCATATCCTATCCTCGCGGTATATTCTCACTATTATCTTATTATGAAGGTGACTTGATTATTCTCTTTTCCATTTTACTTGTTTTTTAATGTCTGCTTCTGTATAATTGAAAAGGCATAGAAACCATTATAAAAATAGAAAAGAGGATTTTTCCTATGTTCCGATTTATATGTATCGCAATTTTTCTGATTTTATATTTAATTCTGTCTATTCCTATATTCCTGGTGGAATGGATTATCGGCAAATTTGACCGCACTCTGCGGGACTACAGCTCCCTCCGTTTTGTGCAGTGGGCGTTTTGCATAATCATAAAAATCGCGGGAATCGATATGACCATCATCGGTGAAGAAAATATACTTGACGAGCCGGTTCTTTTTATCGGCAACCACCGCAGTTTTTTTGATATCGTAATCACATATTCCCGCTGCAGGAGACTGACCGGGTATGTTGCAAAAAAGGAAATGGAGCATATTCCGCTGCTTTCCGTCTGGATGCGCTATCTGTACTGCCTGTTCCTAGACCGCAGGAATCCCAAAGAAGGACTGAAAACAATTCTGCAGGCCATCGATTACATCAAAAAAGGAATCTCCATCTGCATTTTTCCTGAAGGTACCAGAAGCAAAGATACAGAGCCCATTTTGCTTCCTTTCAAGGACGGTGCTTTTAAAATCTCCACTAAAACAAACTGCCCTATTATCCCTATATCCCTGAATAATACCTGTAGCATATTCGAGAAACAGTTCCCGCGAATCAAGAAGACCCATGTGGTAGTCGAATATGGAAAGCCTATTTATCCCAGCGAATTGAGTCCGGAAGAAAAAAAACATATTGGCAGCTATGTGCACAATATAATCCTGGAAACACTTCAGAAAAATATGCACTTAGTATAAAACAAAGATTTCATTTACTTTTTTTTCACATGTGCTATACTTAGTTTCAACATTTACATTTGGAGGAGGTTATTATGAGTACCCAGAATCTCACATTGCTGACAGACCTGTATGAATTGACTATGATGCAGGGTTATTTTGAAACCCAGGAAAATGAAAATGTCGTATTTGACGTGTTTTTCCGCCACAATCCTGATGCAGGCGGGTACTCCGTTATGGCAGGGTTGGAACAGGTTATTGAATACATTAAGAACCTGCACTTTTCCTATGAAGATGTGGAATACTTGCGGGGACTTGGTATATTCAGCGAAGATTTTCTCCATTATCTGAGTGGATTTCATTTCAGTGGAAATATTTATGCAATTGAAGAGGGAACCGTTATTTTCCCGAAGGAACCTCTCGTGAAAGTGATTGCTCCCATCATGGAAGCACAGCTCGTAGAAACTGCTATTTTAAATATTATTAATCACCAGTCGCTGATTGCCACAAAAGCTTCCCGGGTTGTCTTTGCCGCCCAAGGTGATGGAATCATGGAGTTTGGCCTGCGGCGTGCCCAGGGGCCTGATGCAGGATTATATGGTGCGCGGGCCGCAATCATCGGCGGCTGTGTGGGCACTTCCAATGTACTGGCAGGAAAGCTTTTTAATGTTCCTGTCATGGGAACGCATGCCCACAGCTGGATTATGAGTTTTAAGGATGAATATACTGCATTTAAAGAATATGCCAGATTATATCCCAATGCCTGCACCCTCCTTGTAGACACCTACGATACCCTGAAGTCCGGTGTCCCCAATGCTATCCGTGTTTTCCAGGAAATGCGTGATGAGGGCATTAAGCCTAAATCTTACGGAATCCGTCTTGACAGCGGCGACCTTGCGTACCTTTCAAAGCAGGCGCGTATTATGCTGGACGAGGCTGGTTTTACAGATGCTGTCATTGCCGCATCCAACGATCTGGACGAGCTTTTGATTCACGATTTGAAGATACAGGGCGCCGCCATCACCTCATGGGGCGTGGGCACAAACATGATTACTTCCAAAGACTGCCCATCTTTTGGTGGTGTATATAAGATGGCAGCCATTCAGGGACCCGGAGGGGAGTTTATTCCAAAGATTAAAATTTCAGAAAACGTTGAAAAAATTACAAATCCGGGCAACAAGACAATCTATCGTGTATATGATAGGGCAACAGGAAAAATACGTGCAGATTTAATCTGCTTTGCCGATGAAATTTATGACACTGACCAGGAACTTCTGCTGTTTGACCCTCATGCAACGTGGAAAAAGACCAGGCTTTCCGGTGGAACTTATACTATGCGTGAGATGCTAAAGCCTATTTTCATCCACGGCGAATGCATCTATAAATCACCGACTGTCAAGGAAATTGCAGCCTACTGTACAAAAGAAAAGAATACACTCTGGGAGGAGACAAAGCGCCTGTTTAACCCTCACCGGGTTTACGTAGATTTATCCCAGAAGCTTTATGACACAAAGACAAAATTGCTAAATGACATGAGCAAACAGGCGAATTCATAAGGAGATTTAATTATCATGAAAATTATTGTATTAGCCGGAGGACTCAGCACGGAGCGTGATGTATCCCTTTCCTCCAGCGCAGGCATCTGTAAAACATTGCTTGAAAAAGGGCACGATGCATTTTTGCTGGACGTTTTTTTAGGTTTGACCTATGACCCGAATCGTCTGGAAGAAGTGTTTACACTCCCCGGGCACGGGCTTGAAATTGCAAAAAACATCAGCACCGCTGAGCCGGATATCAAGGCTGTTAAGGCCTCCCGCCCCGATCAGTCCAATTGTTTTTTAGGCCCCAATGTAATTGAGCTCTGCCGTATGGCGGATATCACATTCCTCGGCCTTCACGGCGGCGAGGGTGAGAATGGAAAACTTCAGGCCACTTTCGACCTCCTCGGAATCAAATATACAGGTCCTGATTCCCTGGGCTGCGCTGTTGCCATGGACAAAGGCTTTACCAAGCATATATTCATGCAGGCAGGGGTTGACACACCTCCAGGAATGAGCCTCCACAAGAGTGCTCCTGACAAATCTCCGGAGGCATTGGGTTTAAGTTTTCCAGTTGTTGTAAAGCCCTGTTCAGGCGGTTCCAGTATCGGTGTCTACATTGTACATACCGAAGACGAATATACGGATGCCCTTTCCAAATCCTTCCGATATGAGGACGAAGTTGTGGTAGAATCCTATATTAAAGGAAGGGAATTTGCCTGCGGCATTATAGACGGTGAGGCTCTTCCCCCCATCGAAATCATCCCGAAAACAGGCTTCTTTGACTATACCAACAAATATCAGGACGGTGCAACCGATGAAGTGTGCCCGGCAGATATCAGCGAAGAGATTTCAGACAAGATGAAAGAACTCACTGTAAGAGCCTACCATGCATTAAAACTAAATGTATACAGCCGGGCTGATTTTCTTCTGGATGATAAAGGGAACCTGTACTGTCTGGAATTAAATACCCTTCCGGGAATGACCTCCGCCAGCCTTCTTCCAAAAGAAGCGCAGGCTGTGGGTATTGAGTATGGTGACTTGTGCGAACTGATTATCCAAAAATCTCTGGAAGCAAGATACTAAAAGGACGGTATATACCATGAAAAACATGACATTAAAAGAAATCTCCGTAGTCTGCGGCGGTATTTATTACGGAGATGAAGAAAGCTACTACAAAGAGGTAAGCAGCGTTACAATTGACAGCCGGAAAGTTGAAAAGGGCTGTCTTTTTGTGGCAATCCGCGGTGCACGGGTAGACGGACACATGTTTATCCCCCAGTCCATCCACGGCGGCGCCTTGTGTGCCGTTTCTGAAAAGCGGATAGAGAATGCATCATATCCTTATATTATGGTTAACTCCTGCGCGCAGGCACTCAAAGATATGGCAGAGCACTACCGCCGTTGTCTTCACCTGAAAGTAATTGGAATATCGGGAAGTGTGGGAAAGACAAGTACAAAAGAAATGATTGCCTCTGTGGCCGGCCAGAAATATAAGGTTTTGAAAACAGAAGGAAATTTCAACAACGAAATAGGCCTTCCCCTTACCATATTCCGTATCAGGGAAGAGCATCAGGTCGCTGTACTTGAAATGGGAATCAGCGATTTCGGCGAGATGGAGCGGCTGGCGAAAATAGCGCGGCCCGACATCTGTGTCCTCACCAATATCGGCTGTGCTCATCTCGAGCACCTCAAATCCAAGGAGGGGATTCTAAAAGCGAAGACCGAGATGCTTTTATTCATGAATCGCCGGGGAAGTGTTATTCTCAACGGGGATGATGATATGCTCCGCACCTTTACCCCTGCCAACCGGATTGAGCCAATACTTTTCGGACGAGATCCCGAGTGCGCATATTCAGTTAAAAATGTGGAGGATCTTGGACTAAAAGGAACATCTGCTATTTTTTGTACTCCAGATTCAGAGTTTACGGCACATATCTCTGTTCCCGGAGAACATATGATTTACAATGCGCTTGCCGCAGTTGCCGTGGGCCGGGTCCTTGGCATGAAAGATGAAGAAATCAAACAAGGGATTGAGGCTCTGGTACCCCTGACCGGCCGCAGCAATCTAATTGAGACTAAACATTTTACCATCATCGATGACTGTTACAACGCAAACCCTGATTCTATGAGAGCCTCCCTGGATATTCTTAAAAAATCTGACGGACACTGTGTTGCTATTCTGGGAGATATGTTTGAGCTAGGTCCGGCGGAACATGAAATGCACTATGAATTAGGTAAACACGCGGCCGGAACCGGCATAAACCTGCTTATCTGCATTGGCACTCTCGCCGCAGAGATTGCCCGGGGCGCTGCTAGTGTAAATCCGGATATGGAGATTTACCATTATGAAACAAAAGCTGAGTTTTTGGAGGACGCAGACTCCCTGCTGAAAGTACATGATATTATATTGGTAAAAGCTTCCCACGGAATGGAGTTTCCTGAAATTGTGGAAGCTCTGAGGGCAAAATAAATACAAAGAAACAGAGCAGCCGGTTCTCCTGCTAAGGAGTTTCAAACTGCTCTGTTTCTTTATTTATCTCTGAAGCAGCTTCGCCCTTTAGACTCTTTTCTGCCCTGAGATTCTTTGAGGGAAGCTGTGCAAGAATAATCGCAAGAAACACAAGTGCACATCCAAACAATTCCCTTGGTGTTCTTTTCTCATGAAGGATAAACCAGCTTGTCAGCGCCGCAAATACAGACTCCAAGCTCAATATTAATGAGGCTACAGTAGGCTCCGCATCTTTCTGGGCAACCACCTGCATAGTGTAAGCTAATCCGCAGGACAAAACCCCGGCATAAAGTAAGGGCACATATGCATCCAGCACCGCCCCTGCCGCAGGTCTTTCCCATATCACCATGGGAACTGCACAAAGGACCCCACACACCAAAAACTGAATACAGGACATCTTAACCCCATCCACTTTGGGTGCAAAATAATCTATGACAAGAATATGTATGGCAAATACAAATGCAGAAACTATCATCAGTAAATCTCCCTGTACAATAGAGAATCCCTCTTTCACACACAGGAAGTAAATTCCCACCAATGCAAGTCCCACACCTGCCCATATTTTTATCCCTGCTCTTTTCCCCACAAAAACCCCCAGCAGCGGGACAACCAAAATATATAACGCTGTCAGGAAACCGGCCTTTCCGGCACTTGTGTATAAGAGCCCGACCTGCTGAAGGGAACTCCCCACAGCAAGTGCTATTCCACAGCAAATCCCACCAATCCACAGTGTCTTTCTATCCCCTTTTTTCTCCTCTGTATGAGGACCCTGTACAGACTTTTCCTTCCGCCCCAGAATCCAGATAACCGGCAAAAGCACCAGTGCACCCAGCAGGCAGCGCAAAGAGTTAAAGGTAAACGGACCTACATAAGCCATTCCGGCACTCTGCGCCACAAAAGCACTCCCCCAGATCAACGCTGTCAGCATAAGCATGCCGTTATTTTTCACTTTCTGTTTCATATTATAAATCTCACCCTTTATCTTACATATTCGTAACTATTCAGAACATTTGGTAAATATTTTCCAAAGCATAATAACTAGCATCAAAAATTCTCTTCATTTTATCATACACGGCCTGATTTGATTTATCTGGCATATATTCTTTCTTGAACTGCAGAAACCGGGTGATATCCTCGAAATTATCATAGGCTCCCACTCCTACCCCTGCGATCATGGCTGCTGCTATGGAAGTCGCCTCCTCCACATGGTCCGGTGTATTAAGTTTTGCGCGAAATACATCGGAAAGTATCTGGCATACGACATCTCCCTTTGCACCGCCTCCTGTAAGAATCAGATTTTCTACAGGCAAATATTTTCTGTATGCAGACAGAATTAATTCCAGATTGTATGCCACTCCTTCAATCGCTGCTCTGATATAATCTTCTTTTGTATGATACATCTTGATGCCCAAATAAGCTCCGCTTGTGTCCTCATTCCAGCGGGGGCTCCTCTCTCCCAGCATATAGGGTAAGAAAAGAAGTCCCTTTGCCCCCGCCGGTGACCTTTCAATCATGGCATTCAATTCACTGTATGGTCTGCCCGGTGCCAGAAGGCTTCGGATATAAGAATATGTGCTTCCCGCCGCCTGCATCGTTCCGCAGGGCATATATCTTCCCGGGATAACGTGTGCAAAGCAGAAGAAGATCTTCTCCTCATCCAGAAATTTTTTCTTTGTGGTTCCTCCTACCCAGGCAGATGTCCCAAAGGTAACAAATAATTCATCGTCATGAATGCAGCCTGCACCCACTGCAGCACAGGGGCCGTCCCCGCCTCCGCAGACAACAGGTGTCCCTTCGCACAGTCCGGTAACATCTGCCGCTTCTTTTGTAACTTTTCCTATGATATCCGTAGAATAGTGCAGCGGAGGAAGCAGCTCCCGGTTAATACCGGAGGCCTCCAATATTTCATCAGACCAGCTTAAGCTTTCCAGATCCAGTGCATTCGTTCCGGATGCATCCGAATAGTCAGTCACGAATTCTCCTGTAAGACGATATAAAATGTAATCCTTTGCCTGAAGACATTTGTAAGCCCTTTTGTAAACCTCAGGCTCGTTTTCCTTCAGCCACATAATCTTTTCCAGAGTGTTACTGGAGCTTAAACGATGCCCCGTAATCTCATACATTCTGTCAAAACCAATTTCTCTCTCCAAACGCTCAGCTTCTTTCAGTGCACGCTGATCGGCCCAGATAATCGAAGGGCGCAGAGGATTCCCCTCTCTGTCCACCAGCAGGCACCCCTGCATCTGTGCTGAAAAAGAAAGTGCTATAACATTTGACTTATCAATACCCTCCAGTATATCTTTCGTCGCCTTGCATACTGCGCTCCACCAATCCAATGGGTTCTGCTCGGCGCAATTTTTCCCAAAAAACCGCACATCATAGGAAAAAGTACAGCTTTTTACAACCCTGCCGTCAACTGTAAATAGAGTAGCCTTATCTCCTGATGTTCCTAAATCATGGGCGATAATATATTCTGCCATGGCAAAACCTCCCGCTTTCCTTAGATTTCGTAAATCCTTTTATCCCCGTACACAGCTTCCCAGTCAGCCCCGAAACCTGCAATTGCCGAATCAATGACCGGACTCTCCACCATCTGTGTATAAAGTTCCGGTGATGCTGTAACAGCATGTGCACCTGCAAGCAGGGCATCCATAATCTGATGCGTATTTTTAAAGCTAGCCGCAAGTATTTTTGTGTCTTTGTGATAATGCTCAAACAGCCATGTAATCTCTTCTAACGCCTTTTTGCTGTCCACATTCATATTATTCATGCGATTAAAATAGGGCGCTACATAATCCGCTCCTACAGATGCTGCCAGCATGGCCTGCTGGGGCATATAGATTGCCGTTCCCGTAACTTTATATCCCTGAGATTTGAGCATTTTTATGCTCTTAATCCCCTCTTCGTTTACCGGAACCTTAATATAAGTATTCTTCCCCAGCTTGTCCGTGATTGTCTCCGCTTCTTTCACCATCTCTTCACAGGTGCTTCCGGTCACCTGTACGTGAAGTTGCTTATCCCCAATAATACTACGGATTTCAAGCAAAAGCGGGAAAAACTCAGCCTTTTCCCTGGATAAAATTGTGGGGTTGGATGTCACCCCTGTAATATCGTAAATATCGTTGTATTTGCGAATCTTCTCTAAATTTGCGGTGTCTAATAAGATTTCCATAATGTTATCTCCTTTTCTTAACAACTGCCTCAATTACTAGTGTATTGACACGTTGATTTTCAGCTAAATAACGCAGAATGAATTTTTCAGGCTGCAAGGCGAAGGAATGAGGCGTAGCGGTGGCTACGTCGATTGACGGCAACGCAGCGGCTGGAAATTCAGGCAAGTTATTTAGCAAAATGTCAACGTGTCAATACACTAGTTTTTATCACTTGGATACCATGTTCTTTTATCTCTCTTTCAACATCCCCGGGAATTCCTGCATCCGTAATCAGATATTGAATCTCCCCCAGAGAAAACTCAGGGACAATGCCTTGCCTCGTAAACTTACAGGATTCCGTGAGAATTACCACTTCCTCCGCGTTTCTTGCCATATCTCTCAGAGTCTCTACCCGCAGATGATTATCTCCTGTGAAGCCTGTATGAGAATAATAGCCGTCTGTGCCGGCAAAAAAGTATTTTACATGAAAAGACTGAACGCCCAGCCGTGTAATCGGCCCCACAACAGCCTGAGAATCAGATTGATAATCTCCTCCCAGCAAAACCAAGTGGATATTGGGGGCCATCCCAATATAATCCGCCATAAAGACAGAATTAGTGATAATTGTTACATTCCGCTTTGTATGACTAATTTCATCCGCCAGCAGAATACAACAGGAGCCAGATTCAATCATAACCGTATCCCCGTCTTCTATGAGTACAGCAGCTTCTTTTGCAAGCCGGATTTTTATAGAGTGGTTAGCTGCAAGACGGCGTCTCATATCATTTTCATCATTTAAAATTGCATATCCCTGCTCACGGCGGAGCAGTCCCCGCTCCTCCAGCTCTGTCAAATCCTTTCTGACAGTCACAAGAGATACCCCGCACAAATCAGCCAGCGACCTTACTTCACTCTTTTCATTAGTACTTAGTATCTCCAGAATTCTGGATTGTCTGTCTTCTACTTTTCCCATAAATCAGCTCCTATAACGTCCAAATAGTTTTCGAACGAAACTCATATTTATTACGTTTACTTGTTTATTATATTTTGCATTGCTGCTTATGTCAATTGTAAATTATAATATTGCAAATAATAATAGGGAAATGTAATCTGATTAGCATATAGAACTAGTATTGAAAATACCCTGTAGAATAACGCTGATGTCCTTTGGAAGCCTCATCATTGCGTTACTTGCCTTTCTCGATAAGAGAAACGACAAGGACAAAAAATAGCCCGCCCCGTCAGCCCACGGAGCGGGCACCTCTCACTGAGAGGTAAATAGCCCACCGGGAGGCATCCACTTTTGGAGTGGGTGCTTTCCTTTTTGTATATTTATTGTACTGCAATCTACAACGGATTTCAAGTTGTTTTTCAACAGGGCCTAATTTCCCTGAATTTTACAGAATTTCTTTCTTTTCATAAAATTAAGATTTTATATGCCTCTGCCCATAGTCAACACTGCGCTTTAAACTTACGTATCATTCCCTTCATAGCCGGCACATCTTCATGCAGTTTTAATATTGTGCTTCCCACAAATGCTGCATCTGCCCCCGCCTCTTTTGCCATTTTCACGTCTTTTGGAGCATGTATACCCACACCGCAGTAAATTGGCCTCTCAATGCCACAGTCTCTCAAATGCTTTATACAATCCTTCAGTGTTGGAAAATCTGGATTTATATTTCCATTTGGTTTTGCTTGCATATAGACAAATCCGTTTGACGCTTTCGCTGATTCTATTTCTTCCGGCAGCATATGGAATTGCACATAGCAGGATACTTTTAATCCGCTCTCTATAATCTGGTTTTTGATAATTTCTCCTTTTAACCCAACCAGCAGAACATCCTTAAAATCATTTTCTTTACAGAATTCTATGAAATGCTCTGTACCGATTTCTTCTACCGTATTTTCATACGCCAGTACAAGGAAATGTACTTCCGGCAGAAGCTTCTTCATTTTCACCATGCTTTCCATGTACTTCTCATAATCGTCACAGGCCTCCAGGGCTTTTGCCATTCTGTCTGCTATGTATTGCCCTTCCAGATACGGATTTCTTGAGGGAAAGTCAACTTCCATTATGCGGCAGCCTGCATCCGCATATTCAATCGCCGTCTGATAACTGTTTTCCAGTGTTGGATATCCATTGGATAAATACAAGATAATCTCCATGTCTTATTCCCCTTTATATACTTTGATAAATAGCTCTTTTAGTTCCTCTATACCTGGAATAATCGGATTAGTCTTTGTACAGCCATCTGCTTTTGCCATCTCTGCCATTTCACCCAGAATGGACATATATTTTGCTTCATCCGGAATAATTTCTTTCAATACAGAGGGAATGTTTAACTCGTTGTTCAGTCCTTCTACCAGAACAACCAAATTATCACTTCCTGCTTTGTCTGCAAATGCCACATAAATATCTGCTGCCCTCTTATCTTTTTCGTTGAAACGGATAATGTAAGGAAGTAAAACTGCGTTGCACAAGCCATGAGGTACATGAAAACAACTACCCAGCGTATGGGCCATAGAATGTACAATCCCAAGAGACACATTTGTAAATGCCAGACCTGCCGCCATAGATGCGTTCAGCATATTTTCTCTTGCCTTTATATCATCACTGTTTCTGTATGCCTTCGGAAGATTTTCTATAATATCCAGGGCAGCCTGGGATGCCAGGACATTTGCTATATAATTTGCGCGGTTGGATACCAGAGCTTCCAGGGCATGTGTCAGGGCATCCATACCCGTCTCTGCCGTAATCCTGGGCGGCATAGAACGAGTCACCTCCGGGTCGCAGATTGCAATGTCCGGCATCATTTCCATATTTCCGATTCCATGCTTAATTCCTGTGTCTGTGTCGGAGATCACAACAGAACGGGAGACTTCACTTGCTGTCCCTGCGGTGGACGGAATACAGCAGAACAGTGCTTTTTCTCTCAGTTTTGGAAACTCATTCGGAGGAAGGAGTGCTTCCAGTGTATTAAGCTCTGGATGCTCATAATACACCCACATTGTTTTTGCAGCATCCATAGTAGAGCCGCCTCCCAGTGCAACAATTAAATCCGGCTCAAAGGTCTGCATCTCTTTTGCCCCACGCCAAACGGTGGCAAAAGAGGGATCAGGTTCCACCCCTTCAATGAGCTGTATTTTGGCACCTGCTTCGGTGAGATAGTTTTCTACTTTATCCAGAATACCACTTTTTACCACACTTTTTCCTCCAATGACAATAGAGGCTTTTTTTATTTTTAATGACTTTAAATGCTCCAGGCAGCCTTCCCCGAACAAAAGTTGGCTCCCTGCTAGTTTCATTGGTCTCATCATATTTATCACCTTCTCTTCCTTTTTATGCCAGACCATCCATGACCTCTTTGACAAGATCATAGGAAATCGGATTTGTAAGTATTCCCCCTTCTTTCAAGCTGGATCCTATAATTGCGCCGTCTGCGATTTGCATCTGCGGTTTAATGTTAGAAGCCTTCACGCCGCTTCCTGCAAGGACCGGAAGCTTTACAACCTTCTTCACACGTTCAATCATATCCAGCGGCGTTTCTTCCCCAATTACACTTCCTGTCACAATAATTCCATCGGCACCGTTATCTGCCGCCTCTTTTGCAGACTGTTCAATCGTGATATACGGCAGCAGCATATGAACATGTTTTACCTGAACGTCCGCCAGAACCTTTACATGCTCTAAACCCAGCTGCTTTCTAAAGTCAATACACTCTCTCGCAACCGGCCGGATGATTCCGTCTGTAAATACAACCGTATCTACAAAAACAGGAACTCTCACAAAATCCGCCCCTGCAATTCCTGCGATAGAAAGTGATGCCTTGCAGTCATTAAATGCAGCATCTATTCCAATTGGTACCTTTACTTTCTGTCTCACCGCATAAGCAACGGCTGATAATGCTGCAACCTGGGCAGTGGATAATAATGCCGTAAACGGAGTATCGCCCATATTTTCCACAATCAGCGCATCAACTCCCGCTTTTTCCAGGGTTACCGCATCAGTCACCGCATGTTCAATAATTTTGTTAAAATCTCCGTCAAAACCGGGTGTTCCCGGCAGAGGAAGACAATGTACCATCCCTATTATCGTTGTATCCCCCACCTTTAATATTTTCTCATTGCTCATATCTTTATCACCTTTTCCTTTCCTCAAAAATTATCTGCATTTACTGAATCTGTAAATGCCCTCCAGCGCTGTCCTGCAGAGTAAATCTTCTGCATCTGTCCGTGCCTGTCCCAGGAGTTCTTCTTTTAAATTCTCCAGAACTGTCGTCATAGTCACGATACAGGTCTTAACTCCCATCAGCCTGCCGACCGTGAGCATACACGCCGATTCCATGTCTATTCCTGTTACCTGCAGCTTTTTTAATTCTGCGAAGATTTCTGACATGTCCCGCCCCCATTCCAAAGAAAAGCGTGAATCATGCATTTTACTGTAAAAGCCATCCATAGTACAGTTCAATCCATTTCTGTATTCAGCCCCCATATCGGTTACAGTCTGATTCATACAGTTTACTAAATCAATATCTGCAACTGCAGGGTAGGTCATATCCACATAGGAACTGCTTGTTCCTTCTCTTCTCATTGCCGCAATGGGGATGATAAATTTCCCCAGCATATCATCCTGCAGCGCCATGACCGTTCCCATTCGCACCGCCACTTCCATGCCGCACTCATACATTTCTTCCATTGCTATTGCCGCAGAAGGTGCACCGATACCGGTGCTGGTTATTGTAATTTCCACCCCTTTGTATGTCCCTGTATACGTATTGAATTCCCTTTTAAATGCAACCTTCTGTGGGTTATGTAAATATTGTCTCAGTACTTCCACTCTCCACGGGTCTCCTGAAAACAATACATATTGTGATATATTACTTTTATCAGCCCCCAAATATAATGTGCTCATTCATGACCTCCCTGATATCCAGTCCTCATATTTTTTTAGAAATTCCTCTTCTGTCGGCAGACTTGTACAGCACCCCTCTTTTTGAAGCACAAACCAGGAAAGCACACTGCCCATCACACAGCATTCTTTTGCTTTTTTTCCATTCAGATAACCGTATAAAAAACCTGACATGTAAGAATCCCCGGAACCAGTCGCATCTACCACATGCTCTACAGGACAAATTCCGACTTTTTCCCTCTGTACCCCCTGTCCGGTTCGTTCATAGCAGATACTTCCGTCTTTCCCAAGCGTAGTCACAATGATATCTGCCTCACCGATATCGAATAGTTCAGTGATATCTCGAAACCCATAGAGTTTTTCAATTATGCCCCGCTCCACTTCATTTGTAAAAATAATTTTGCTTCCTGTGAGCAGTTCCTTTAAAAACGCCTCCGGAAATGCGTTAAAATCATCCTTCATGCCAAATACCACCGGCACATTATATTTCTTACACTGTTTGAAAAACTCCTCATTATCCTGCCTGGCGGCTACTGTAATCACCCCTAATTTTGTCTTCCTAAACAGCCCATCCTCCAGCTTTTCTGCAAGCTTCCCGTCCATCGCCCCCGGGTAGAAAATAGCAATATGGTCATTATTGTTATCTTGAATAAGATAGCAAATAGAAGTAACCTCTTCTTTCAAAACCTTGACACCGTCAAGAGGAACCTTCCCGTCTTTCAGAAACCTTTTGAATCCATTGCATTCATAATCCCCGCCTACCCTTATAACCGGAAGCGATTTTTTTCCCAGCTTGCAAAGTGCATAGGCAATGTTGACGGAACAGCCTCCATATTGGACCTGGCTGTTATTCTTGTTCGTAACAAGGGAAGTAAAACCAGCTTTTACAGGTGAAGCTACCTTAATGATGTGATCCATACTGACATACCCACTGGTAAGCACGTCATATTCTTTCATACTTGTTTATCCTTTCCTACGTTAGATTTACCGCTTATAATGCACCTTCATCCAGCATTTTAAACAATGTTTCACTGTCTACCACATGCCCCAGATATTTGCGGATATCTTCCAGATGCACCTGATTAACTGTTTCAGAATTTGTTGCCACACAATCACTGATAACATACCCTTCATAGTCAAGATAAAATGCATCTGTAACTGTTGCACGAATACAGCAATTGGTCTTTGTGCCCACAATGATTACATTTCTGACACCGTTTTCCCTTAGTACCAGATCCAAATCCGTGCCGAAGAATCCACTGTAACGCCTTTTTTTTATCACATAATCAGACTCTTCTACCGGAAGCATCGAATCAATCTCTTCTCCGCCGCTCCCTTCGATACAGTTGGGACGCATAGTCTCTGCTTTCCTGTCATGCTTTCCCTTTCTGTTGCAGTGGGCAAGGAAAACAATCAAAACATCTTTTTCCCTGCACTTATCCAGAACCCTGCAGATTTTCGGAAGGATTTCCCTATTCTGCGGATAAAACACAAGTCCATCCGGATCTGTAAAATCTTTTACCATATCCACGATTAATAGTGCTGTCTTTGCCACTGTCCTTCCCCCATTCTTTTATTCCCGCGAGCAACGAGCCAAGCGGAAATGCTTGCATTTCCATTTGGCGACTGCCGCGAGGGTCAAATACCCCGCAGCTTGCTGCGCTGCGAGTTTGATGCCCCGTCAGCTTGCTGCGGGGTCTTTGACTTTACTTAACACTTAAATCCACGGACTTTCACATTCTTATGTTTAACAATGGACACCGCCGCAAGAACTGCTACCATAATGATATAAGGAATAATGTCAAATAATCCTGCCGCTGGCCCGGCATAAATACTCAAGTTGACAGCCAGCGACCTTGCCACTCCAAATAAAATTGCATAGAGTGAAGACAGTACCGGCTCACCCTGTCCGCAATAAATTGCAGCAATTGCAATAAAGCCGCGCCCCGCCGTCATATCATTGGTGTACAGCCCCAGTCGTTCCACCGAAAGGTTAACACCCGCAAGAGCACAGCAGAATGCTCCAATTAACACTGCAGCATATTTGTAGAAACCCGTCTTAATACCAATGCTTCTGGCTGAATCCTCATTCTCACCAACTACCCTCACATAAATTCCAAACCGTGTCTTATACATCAGCACTGCAAATATGGCGATCCCTATAAATGCCAGATAGGTGATAGGCGGATGACCGCTTAAAATGCTTCCAATGATTGGAATATCCTTTATCAGTGGGATGTTTATTTTATATTTTGTAATGTTCACATTTTTCAGGTTGATATTAGCTGTTTCCATCATTTTCATCACAAATCCCGCTATGGCAGGGACAATCAGGTTAATGGCAAGCCCTACTACAATCACATTTCCCTTACACGTAATGCCCATAAAGGAAAATACAAGTCCATACACAAGAGTAGTCAAAATTGCAAGGAAAACCGCAAGCGGCAGATTCCCCGTAAAAAACATTACAAGTGTAGAAATGAACGCACCGTTAAGCATCATGCCTTCCAGTGCAATATTCAATACGTTTGCCTTATAAGCGAACATCCCACCGGTTACACAGAGGATAATCGGAGTGCTATGATAAATAGTATCATACAGAATGTTATTGATCAGTTCCATTATGCAGCCTCCTCCCTTTTAAATCCATTCGTTCAGAAATGAATTTCACTGCCAGAAACAGAATGATCAGTCCCTGAATTAATGCCACAATTTCTTTTGGGACGTTTGTGTACATGTTTATATTGTCGCTTCCTGTTTTTAATGCTGCGTAGAAAATAGCTGCAATTAATATTCCGCCCGGAGAATGTCCACCCAGAAGGGCAATCAGCATTCCATCCCATCCAAGCCCCGGTGTTCCCGAGAAATTCAACGTATATTTAAACTGTTCACTCATCATATAACCTGCACCTGCAAGACCAGCTAAAGCACCGCTGAGCAGCATAAGAACAATTGTCTTCTTTGCAACATTCATACCGGTTGCCTCTGCAAACTCCGAATTTTTCCCAATTGCAGTAATTTCATATCCCAACTTCGACTTTTTCATCACCACATACATGATAATCAGGACAATCACTGCAATTACAAAAAACATGGTAAGGCGTGAACGTCCAAATCTGGAAAACATAGCACTTTCTTTAATGATTGGCGTTGCCACATAGCCAGAGCCTAAATCTCGAAAAACTCCTGTCGACAAAAATTCTAATGCTTTTGCCATGGCGTAATTCAGCATCAGTGTCACAACCATTTCGTTTACTCTACATTTTGCTTTCAATAATGCGGGAATCAATGCAAATGCCATTCCACACAGAACACCTGCCGCAAAGCAAATAAACTTGTGCAGAAATGGATTCATGCCAGTGATATAAGCTCCTGCAATTCCCGCAAAAAATCCTCCGAATAGCATCTGCCCTTCTACGCCCATATTGTAAAGGTCTGCCTTAAAAGTTACTGCAATCGCCAGACCTGTCAAAATCAGGGGAGATGCATAGTGCAGTGTATTCATAAAACCGGTGGATGACAGGAAAGATTTCTTCAGCAAAATCCAGTATGTTTCCATTGGATTCTCGCCAATACAGGCTATCACCACGCCTCCAATAACGAACGCCAGGAAAATCGGCAGGATTGAATTGAGTATATTTCTTATGATGCCTTCTTTTTTATTCATGAACTGCCCCCTTGCCTCCCGGTTGAATACCTGCCATCAAAAGTCCGATACTCTCTGTTTCCACTTCAGACTGACTGACACGGCCGGAAATTTTTCCTTTGTACATGACAATCATGTTATCCGAAAGGCTCAAAATTTCAGAAAGCTCACAGGAGATTAATATGACCGCATTTCCTTCATCCCTGAACTTTAAAATATGTTTGTGGATAGATTCAATGGAGCCAATGTCAACTCCCCGGGTGGGCTGGCATGCAATCAGAAGCTTCGGGTCCGCTGATAATTCTCTTGCCACAATAATCTTCTGTGCATTACCGCCGGACAGACAACCTATTTTTTCATTGATATCCCCAAGACGAATATCAAATTCATCAATAAGGTTATCACGCTTTGCGCAGATTGCCTTCTGATTAAAAATCCCTTTTTTGCAGACATCTGGATTCCCATGGTATCCTGCGATACAGTTGTCAGAAATACTCATATCGCTGCAAAGCCCCTGGGCATAGCGGTCCTCCGGAATAATGCCGATTCCCTCCCTGCGGAGCTGTGCAGGCCACTGATTGGTAATATCCTTTCCTAAAAATGTGATGGTGCCTTTTGTCGATTCCATCAGACCTGTCATTAATTTTACTAGTTCAGACTGACCGTTTCCTTCCACCCCTGCGATTCCCAGTATTTCTCCTTTATGTACTCTAAAAGAGAGGTCCGACACCATTTCCTTTCCAGATTCGTTAATCGTACATAAATCTTTTACTTCATATATTATATCCTTTGAAACAGGTCCTTTTCTTTCGCTGCTGACAGTCAGCACAACATTTCTTCCAACCATCATCTGTGCCAGCTCTGTTTCACTGGTGTCTTTTGTCTTTACATGACCGGCTACTTTTCCCTTCTTGATAACCGTCACACTATCGCTAAGTTCCATAACCTCACGCAGCTTGTGTGTAATCACAATAATGGTCTTCCCTTGTTTTTTCAGATTCTTCAGGCTTACCATCAGATCATCAACTTCCTGAGGAGTCAGTACAGCTGTGGGCTCATCCAGTATCAGGATATCAACATTTCGGTAAAGCATCTTCAGAATTTCTACCCGCTGCCTTCCTCCCACAGAAATATCTTCAATTTTATCCAGAGGGTCCAGTTCAAAATGATACCTGTCTATTAATTCCCGGACTTTTTTAATCTCCGTTCTTTGGTCGACAAAAAGCGTTTTTCCTTTTTTTATTTCAACACCTAACAAAATATTCTCATACACGGTAAGGCTGGGCACCAGTTTAAAGTGCTGGTGCACCATGCCAATACCTTTTGCTATTGCATCAATGGGACTGCTCATCTGAACTTCTTTTCCACGAATCAGAATTTTCCCGCTGGTGGGCTGCAATAAGCCATAGAGCATATTCATAAGTGTAGATTTTCCGGCGCCGTTTTCCCCGACAATACATTTGATTTCCTGTTCTTCCACGCTCAGACTGATTTTGTCATTTGCAGTGAAGCCGCCGAACCTTTTCGTCAGATCAACCACCTCTACCATACTCATGTGTATACCCTCTTCTCAATTATTTGATTGTTACATTCTTGCATGCAGACGGGTCAAACGCTTCTCCAATCTGAGCATTTGTCACCTTGATTTTCCCATCCGCAATCTGGGTTTTCAAGTCATCAACGTAGGTCATAATCTCTTCCCATTTTGCCTGTGCCTCGTCTGTATCAGCAATTGCCTGTTTGATCTGTGTCAGCTCTGTAATATCTGTAGCTCCCGATGCCAGAGGAAAGGTCTGCAGTCTGTCCATATCATCGATTGTACCATCTACATATGCTTTCGTAATGTCATATACAGGAACGGAAGTGTTCTTTATTACACTTGTCAAAATATATCCTGGCTGCATGTCATCTTTGTCAGCATCCACATGGATTGCCAGCTTTTTCTCTTCTTTCGCTTTGGATGCAACACCGTCTCCGACACTTCCCGCCACTGCATATACCACATTCGCACCTTGATTATAATATGTACCTGCCACTGTACTGCCGGTCGCCGGATCAGAAAATCCTGCGTCATACTTTGCATAATAATCATAGTTCACGCCTAAATCTTCTGCTGCTTTGTTGATGCCTTCTATAAAACCATCGGAAAATACGGTAATACCATTAGAATTGGTTCCCCCCACAAACCCGATTGTGCGTCCGCCTTTATCTAAATCTGTAAAACTATAGTTTTCGGCCGGAAACAGGATGTCCTTATTTTCAAGTACCTGTACGCTTAAGGCTCCTGCAATATAGGAAGCCTCATGCACATCAAACAGAGCACAGATTACATTATCATGAATTACGTTTCCATCATCATACTGGTTTGGATTATCATTTACGCAGACAAATGTGGTATCCGGGTACATCACGGCAATCGGCTCAGAACCACCTACGCCTTTAATCAAAGCGTCAAAGTCATATTCCAGATTGAAAATAACGTTATAACCATCCTCTGCAAGTGTTTCAAGTGCTGCCGGAACTCCATTCTCAGGCTCTACTACCTTATATTCAACTCCTAACTCATCTGCTGCCTTTTTTGCTCCTTCCACTGCAGTCTGATTATAACCATTATCATTCTGCCCTGCAGAATCACAGACGATCGCGATTTTTACATCTTTCTTTTCGCCGGAGTCCGCACGCCCATCATCTTTACCTCCCCCACACGCTGTCAGACTTCCCGCTATCATTGCCGCCGCCAGTAAAACGCTCAAAGACTTTCCTGCTTTTTTCATAATGCTTTTCTTTCTCCTTTCACCTCGTTGATTTTTTCAGAGTGATTATGATTGACCTCTCTATCTCGATGTTCCTTCTTCCAGATAAAATTTGTACTGATCTGTCCGGTAGTAACATTTGAAACTTTCAATGGGCAGCTCCTTCCCCTGAACAATTCCATATGTTGTGCTTCCGAATAAGATAACCGGCATCTGTTCATCTATATCAAGATACTCTGCTATCTCCTCTTCTGTCAGAACGGCCTCTATGGTTCTGCGAGATTTTATAAATTTTACACCATATTTTTTCTGAAGTACTTCATACAGAGACTGTGTATTGAAATCGTACGTTTCAATTCCTGGAAACAGTTTTCGCGGCAAATAGGTAATGGTGTAATTCAAAGGTTCTCCGTCTGCCATTGTCACTCTCTCGAGCCAAAGCAGTTCATCACCGACTGCCACATGCAAAAGTCTTGCCCTCTTTGTATCTGCCTGAACAATCTCACACACTGTCACCTTTTTAGAAGGATTTCTTCCCAGGCGCCTCACATCATCCGTGCAGCTGGTAATCGCAAAAAGGTTCTGACTGTAAGCATCACTTTTCACATAAGTGCCTTTTCCCTGAACCTTATATAAATATCCGCCCGTAACCAATTCATCGATTGCACGCCTGACTGTAATGCGGCTGACCTGGTACTGTTCCATCAGCTCCCTTTCACTCGGTATAAGATCGTCAGGAATAAATTCTTCCTCTTCAATTTTCTGAATCAGTTCCTTTTTTAGTGCAAAATACTTAGGTATACGTTCTTCTTCCATCCATTCCTCCCGCCGTTCTATCATATTATGATGTCATGTCGTCATAATCAGTTGCAGTTATATAATAGTCCATTTCAGTGAAAAGTCAATACTATAATACGAATTTTCTATATTCTGATGTCCTTTTCTCCAATTTACACAGATTTCGCATGGCTGTTTTGTAACATTTATACAACAAAAAAACCATTGCTGAAATTTAAACTTCATACAATGGTTTTGAATATAACGTATTACTGCGCCACCTGGTCAATATAAAATTTATATTTATCTGTCCTGTAATAACATTTAAAATTTTCTATCGGTATTTCCTGCCCATTCACCTCACCGTAAGTTGTACACCCGAACAATATCACAGGCATTTTCGCCTCAATATCCAGATACTCCGCAATCTCGTCTTTTACAAGTACAGCTTCCACAGTGCGCCTTGCCTTTGTAATGTTCACATGATACTCTTCACTCAGCACCATATACAGAGATTCTTTCCCAAAATCATGCTCTTCCAGCCTGGGAAACAACTTCAGGGGAAGATAAGTCAGAGTATAATTTAGCGGTTCCCCATTTGCATACAAAACCCGGCCAAGCTGAAATACCTGATCCGTATCCGAGAGATTAAGCGCTTTTGCCCGCTTCTTGTCGGCAGTCAGGATATTTGCCATTATAACCTGCTTGGTCGGCGTCATCCCCATATTACGTACGGCCTGCGTACAGCTTACAAGAGAAAATAAGTCATTTCCTTTTTCGTCCGTCTTGACATATGTACCTTTTCCCTGAATTTTATAGAGATATCCTTCTACCACCAATTCATCAATTGCCTTCCTCACAGTGATTCGACTGACCTGATACTGCTCCATCAGCTCTCTCTCACTCGGTATCAGTCCGCCCGGCAAGTACTCCTCTTCCTCAATCTTACGGATAATTGCTTTTTTTAATTGAAAATATTTTGGCACACGTTCTTCGATCATAGTATCCCTTCCATTTCTCTTTTGGGTTATACTGTGTACATGATGATATTTCCTGTATATTACAATAATACACAGTATGAGCCCTTTTTATAGATTATAGCAAATCTTTGTGGACATGGGAAGAAAACCTTATTAATCTCAAAAGTCAAATACCCCGCAGCAAGCTGCGAGGTATTTAATATTGTTTGTTAAGAAATACACATTATTTTCAAATTGCCATTGTTTAGTATCCTTATATGTCTTATAATGAAATAATAGGATAAATTTTTAACGATAATGTTAAGGAGGTAACAAAAGTGAAAGGTTATGGAATGTTTTCAATTAATAATGCCGGCTGGATAGAAAAGGACAGACCCGTCTGCGGTTCGCTGGATGCTATTGTAGAGCCTATGGTCGTGGCCCCCTGCTCTTCCGATACACATGTTCTGCACGGCGGTAACGGTGAAAAGACCAATCTGATTTTAGGACATGAAGCAGTCGGCAAGATTGCAGAAGTAGGTAATCTGGTAAAAGATTTTAAACCCGGTGATGTTGTTGTAGTTCCCTGCTGTACGCCTAACTGGCTTTCTCTGAACACACAAGGTGAATACACTGCCCATGATGAAGGGCTTATGGCAAGCTTTAAGTTTCTGGGTTCAAAAGATGGAACTTTTGCAGAATATTTCCATGTAAACCAGGCAGATGCCAATCTTGTACTCCTTCCTGAGAAGGTGGCTCCCGAGGCTGCAGTTATGACGGTTGACATGATGTCCACAGGTTTCCATGGAGTTGAAAATGCAGATATAGGCTTCGGTGACACTGTAGTAGTTATTGGTATCGGTCCTGTCGGTCTGATGGCGGTTGCAGGAGCAAAATTAAAGGGTGCCGGCAGAATCATTGCAGTCGGAACACGCCCAAACTGTGTCGCTGTTGCAAAAGAGTATGGTGCAACGGATATAATCAGTTACAAAGAGGGTGATATTGTAAAGCAGGTTCTGGAAATGACAAAGGATGGAGCTGATTCGGCCATTATAGCCGGTGGCAATGCCGAAAGCTTCCGACAGGCCGTAGACATGACAAAGCCGGGCGGCTGCATTTCCAATGTAAATTTCTTCGATCTTTCAGAAACTCTTGCCATGCCTGCTTTTTCATGGGGACTTGGAATGGCAGACAAGACAATCCGGGGAGGATTCTGCCCGGGAGGTGCACTGCGGATCAGCAAAATGCTCCAGATGATTGAGAATAAAAGAGTCGATACCACCAAGCTGATTACACATACATTTAATGGTTTTGATAAGATTGAAGATGCTTTCAAACTCATGGATGAAAAGCCCAGGGATTTGATTAAGCCCGTTGTTTTCATTTAAACCAGAGGTACAGTTTATATTCTGACAACAATACACAAGCAAAACGGTGGGCTGCAGGAATATTTATCCTGCAGCCCACCACTCTATTTTTCATCATAATCGTCCAGGAAATTGTATTTCCCCTCATTATCATGATACCCTATTATGGTATTTAGGTTTACATTATGCACACTTCTGAAAATGTTCATATCAATCAGATCACTTGTTTTTCTGAGCTCTGCAATCAATTGCTTCATCTCGTCCCGCTTGGAGCCATGCTCTCCCCCACATACACTGCAGTGTTCAGTAAAGCGGCAGGCACATTGTATAAAATGCAGCTGATTATAATCTCTCCACGCTTTAATGTCATTTTCTTTGATCATGTACAGAGGGCGGATCAGCTCCATCCCCTCAAAGTTCCTGCTGTGGAGCTTTGGCATCATTGTCTCAACTTTTCCGCTGTAGAACATTCCCATAAGAGTCGTTTCTATTACATCATCAAAATGGTGTCCCAGGGCTATTTTATTGCAGCCCAGTTCCTTTGCTCTGGAGTACAAATATCCCCTGCGCATTCTGGCACAGAGGTAACATGGACTCTTTTCCACATCTGCAACAATATTAAAAATATCAGATTCAAATACCGTCAGCGGTATTCCCAGAAGCTTCGCGTTGTCTGTTATAATTCTCCAGTTATATTCATTATACCCCGGGTTCATAACCAGAAATACGAGTTCGAAGGGAACCTGTCCATGACGCTTTAACTCCTGCATGAGCTTCGCCAGCAGCATGGAATCTTTCCCGCCGGATATGCACACTGCAATCTTATCCCCTTCTTTTACCAGTTCATACTCCTGTATTGCCTTTGTGAATTTCCGCCAGATACTCTTCCGGAATTTTTTAATAATACTGCGCTCAATATCCGCAGTCTTTTGTTTTGCAAAAGAGTCTTCCGACAGAGTCTGACTGAGTTTCAGTCTTAGCCAGGCTCTGTAACCACCTGCCACATTCACCGCAGAAAACCCGGCATCCGTCAGTGAATTCACTACGTCCATACTCTTATCTCCGGTGTGGCACATCACATATACTGTACTGGTTTTGTCAATACCGGCCGCATATTCCTTAACATCAGACAACGGGACATTGACTGCCCCGTCTACCGTCCCCCGGTTAAAATTGTCCGGCTCACGTATGTCAAGAATGACTGCCTTGTCTTTCTCTATTTGTTGTTCCAGTTCTTCTACTGTAATCGACTTCATAAAAATTTCTTATTTCCTCTATCTATCTTATTCTTTACAAATACTGATGTAAGCCTTTACCACCTCTATCAGCTTATCATAGCTCATGGATGCCGTGTTCAGACAAAGATCGTAATTTCTTGCATCATTCCATTCCCGTCCGGTATAATATTTATAATATTCAGAACGGTGCTTATCCGTCTTCTCAATTTTTTTGATAATTTCCTTTTCTGTCCCCCCGTTTTGTTTCATCACACGGGCAATACAATCGTCCATCGGGGCATACAAAAATAAACGGACTACAAAATCACAGTCTTTCAGGAGATAATCTGCACAGCGTCCTATAATAACACAGGATTCCGTGTTGGCAAGCTCCCTGATTACTTTTGCCTGGTAATTGAAAAGATTGTCATTTGATACGAAATCATCACTGTCCGGTGGAATCACTTCACCATTGTACGCTCTTTTTGCTATCTTAAACAGCGGCAGACTCTTTAATTTCTCGTCTGCCTTTCCAAACAAAGCCTCATTAATCCCACTCTCATCCGAGGCCAGTCTGAGTAAGTCCCTGTCATAGCAGTTTATCCCGAGTTCATCTGCCAGCTTAAGCCCTAATGTCCTGCCGCCGCTTCCATAGCCTCTTGCAATTGTAATTACAGTATGCTTCATAAAATCTCCTCCTCTATCCCGGCATATTCTTCTGAATATGGCTTTCGGATCTACTCTCCTAAATATGCCTTTTTGATCGACTCATTGTTCATAAGCTCTTTTGCATCTCCGCTCAGCACAATGTTTCCTGTCTCTAATACATATGCGCGGTCTGCAATGGAAAGTGCCTTTTTCGCATTCTGCTCTACCAAAAGTACGGTGGTTCCCGAAGCAGAGATTTCTTTAATAATATTGAAAATTTCTTCTACAAAAATTGGGGACAATCCCATGGAGGGTTCATCCATCAGTATAATCCTGGGCTTGCTCATCAGTGCCCTGCCCATTGCAAGCATCTGCTGTTCGCCGCCGCTCAATGTCCCGGCAGCCTGCTTTTTCCGTTCCTCCAGTCGGGGAAAACTTCGATACACGCGCTGCAGAGAGTCTGCTATTTCATCTTTGTCTTTTCTCGTATAGGCCCCAAGCTTTAGATTCTCCAGCACAGAAAGTTCCGCAAATACACGTCTTCCTTCCGGAACATGAGCCATACCCATGGACACAATCTTGTGTCCCGGAACTTTCGTGATATCCTGGCCTTCAAAAATAATGCTTCCCTCTTTTGCCTGAAGCATACCGGTTATTGTCTGCAACGTTGTTGTTTTTCCTGCGCCGTTGGCACCGATCAACGCAATGACCTCTCCCTCATTTACTTCGAAGGAAATACCTTTGATGGCCTGGATCACGCCGTAATACACTTTCAGATCTTTAATTTCAAGCATTGCCATAAATTATTTCCTCCTACTCTCCAAGGTATGCCGTGATAACCTTCGGATCATTTAAGACATCTTTTGTCTTCCCCTGAGCCAGTACCTGTCCAAAATTCAGTACCGTCAGTTCCTCGCAGATACCGGATACCAGTTTCATATCATGTTCAATCAAAAGTATCGTCATGTCAAATTCGTCCCGGACAAAACGGATTGTCTCCATCAACTCTTTTGTTTCATTAGGATTCATTCCTGCCGCTGGTTCATCCAGAAGCAGCAGCTTCGGATTCGTTGCAAGCGCCCGGGCAATCTCCAGCTTTCTCTGTGCGCCGTAAGGCAGATTAGAGGCCAGATAATTTTCCTTATCCTCAAGTCCAAATACTTTTAACAGTTCCCGCGCTTTCTCATTCATCTCTTTCTCTGCTTTATAATACTTAGGCAGACGCAGAACCGACGCAAGCGCAGAATAAGGATAACTGTTGTGCAGCCCTACTTTTACATTGTCCAATACTGATTGTTCTTTAAATAAACGGATATTCTGAAATGTCCTGGCAACTCCCGCCTTATTAATATCTATTGTTTTCTTTCCCGTAATATCTTTTCCATCCAGTTGGATGATTCCACTGTCCGGTTTATAAACTCCGGTAAGCATATTAAATATCGTTGTTTTTCCGGCGCCATTTGGTCCGATAAGGCCATACAGCTGTCCCTTCTGTATAGAAATCTCAAAACTATCTACAGCACGAAGGCCGCCAAAAGAGATACTCAGATTCTTTACTTCCAGCAATGCCATATTACTGTACCCCCTTTGTCTTTTTTGAAAATAGACCCTTAAGTGAATGCCTCTGCCGCCATTCGATTGACTTCGGAGCCCAGTTAAACAGCATCATCGCAATAAGTACAATTGCATAAATCAACATACGATAATCAGACAGCCCTCTTAAGACCTCAGGAAGCATAGTGAGCAGCACTGCCGCGATCATAGAGCCGCGGAAACTTCCCATCCCTCCAAGAACCACAAATACAAGAAGCATAATGGACATATTATATCCAAAGTTAGCCGGTAAAGCTGTCAGCGTAGACAGATTATGTGCATAAAGTACCCCTGCAGTCCCGGCAACTGCGGCTGAAATTGTAAATGCCATCAACTTGAATTTTGTAACAGGAATTCCGACAGATTCTGCGGCAATACGGTTATCCCTGATTGCCATAACAGCCCGGCCCGTTCTGGAATTCACAAGATTGTACACTATAATCAAACTGATCAGAATCAAAATAATGCCAATTACAAAGGAAGCCTGATGAGGAGTTCCTGTAATACCTTTAGGTCCATTGATAATCATCTTCCCTTCCTCTTCCATTTTCAAAGCAGATGCATCTGACACAGAAAAATGCAGACCTTTGGAGTCTTTTCCAACATACAGCACGTTCATAACATTTTTAATAATTTCGCCAAAAGCCAGCGTTACGATTGCCAAGTAATCACCCTGCAAACGCAATACCGGAATTCCAATCAGAAATCCAAAGAGCGCCGCCGTCAGAGTACCTATTATAATGGCAAGGACAAAGCGCAGATTCTCGTTCATCCCTGTATCTACCATATATTTCGTAAAAAAGGCGCTGGAGAAAGCTCCCACACACATAAACCCGGCATGTCCCAGGCTCAATTCACCAAGATAGCCTACACAAAGATTTAACCCAATAGCTGCTATAGAATAAATGCAGAGAGGAACAAGCAGCCCCTGCATCAGACTGGACATGCTTCCCGTCCCGACCATAACCTGTACAATAATAAATACAAGGATTACAATTCCATATGTGACAAAAGAATCCCTTGTCGCTTTTTTCGTATTATTTTTATCAAACATTTTTTTCACTGCTGCCACCTACACTTTCTCATGAATCGGTTTGCCGAGAATTCCGGTAGGTTTCACCAGCAATACAATAATCAGCACTGCAAATACAATTGCATCCGACAGCTGGGAGGATATGTATGCTCTTCCCAAAACCTCAATAATCCCAAGTAATATACCACCGATAAATGCTCCTGGTATGGAGCCGATACCGCCAAATACTGCCGCCGTAAATGCCTTAATACCCGGCATGGAACCGATATAAGGAGTCAGAGTAGGATATGCAGAGCAGAGAAGGACACCGGCGATAGCCGCCAGTCCGGAGCCAATTGCAAAGGTCAGAGAAATCGTTCCGTTCACATTGACACCCATAAGCTGTGCCGCATCCTTATCTTCTGAAACAGCAAGCATGGCACGTCCCGCTTTTGTCTTTTTAATAAACAACATCAATCCTGCCATAATGATAACACAGGTTACAACCGTTACTATAGCAACACTTGAGATTGAAAGTTTTCCACCTGCCAGTTTCAGTGCCGGCAATGTTATAATGGAGGAAAAAGACTTTGTGTCTGCTCCAAATACTAAAAGCGCAATATTCTGAAGCAGATAGCTGACACCAATAGCGGTAATCAATACAGCCAGCGGAGATGCTTTCCTGAGTGGCTTGTATGCTACTTTCTCCACCACAATTCCAAGTACAGTACAAACTACTACTGATATAAGGACGCTGAGCAAAGGATTAAACTGCAGTCCGCTCGTCATCGTAAACACTACATAACATCCGATCATAATTACATCGCCATGGGCAAAGTTCAACATTTTTGCAATTCCATATACCATGGTATATCCAAGAGCAATAATCGCGTAAACGCTCCCAAGACTGATTCCATTAATCAAATAAGCTATGAAACTCATATAAATACCTCTTGCTTTCCCTTCTTTTTACGTTAAGGTTAAATTCCAGCCTGATTCCACTGAATTTTAACCATATAACCCAGGCATTTAAAAGTATGCATATCCAGCACACATGTATACTTTTAAATGCCTGTGCTTTTGACAAATATTTTACCACAAAAAAGTTCAACCGACCACAAAAAAGTTCAACCACTGTAAAAAAGTTCAACCACCATAAAAAAGTTTAGCCGGCTGTAACGAACTGAAAACGGGACTGTCCGCCGACAGCCCCATGTTCTTTCTAGAATTATACATCAGCAGCTTACATCGCTGTATATGTTCCATCCTTGATAATAACAGCTTTTGGCTGTTTGTTTACTTCCCCTGTAGGCTCCCAGTTGAGGCCCTCATCTCCACCGGTCAGACCTTGAATGGTTACCCCCGACATTGCTTCTTTCAGAGTGTCACAAAGGTCAGAAACGCTCATATCCGGAGTAGCTTCTGCTTTTTCCAGAGCTGCCTTGATTGCATAAATTCCGTCGTATGCGTCTGCCGCAAATTGATTTGGCACCTCGCCAAACTCATCTTTATATTTTTTCACAAAATTCTGTGTAGCCTCATCGTCTGCATCTGCCGCAAACGGAGTCAGCAGCATGACACCTTCTGCCAGTGAAGTATCAAAATTCTCAACAGAAAGAATACCATCTAACCCATCGCAGCCGAAGAACTTCGGTGCAAATCCCATTGTATCTGCCTGCTTCAGAATGATAGATGCCTCTGTGTAATAGATTGGCAGGAAAACCAGTTCTGCACCTGAATCCTGTGCTTTCTTTAACTGTGTAGAGAAGTCTGTTTTAGAATCTTCGGTGAAAGCCTCTGTTGCTACAACATCAAGCTTCTCATTCTTCGCCTCCTCTATAAACTTGTCTGAAATTCCTGACGAGTACACATCAGAGCTGTTGTAAATAACAGCAACCTTCGATGCAAGCTTATTCTCCGCGATATATTGTGCTGAAGCAGTACCCTGGTTCGGGTCTGTAAAACAAATCTGGAATACATTTCCATTGGCAAGTACATCTGTCGTTGATGCAGATGGCGTAACCTGAAACATATTATCCTGTGCCGTCTTGTCAGCTACCGCCACACATGGGGTGGATGTGACTGTTCCCAGGAGAACCTGCATGCCCCAGTCTTTGAGAGTATTATAAGCATTGACAGACTTCTCTGCATCACTCTGGTCATCCTCAAACTTATACTCAATCTTATGGCCGTCAATTCCGCCGTCCTCATTGATTTCATCCACAGCAATCTTTGCCGCATTCTTCACAGCTGTTCCATAGATAGCTGCACCTCCTGTAGTAGGTCCAATCCCCCCAATGTAGAATTTATCGTCTTCCTTCTTCGAAGCTGATTTTGATCCGCATGCCGCCAGGCTTGAAACCGCCAGAGCCGCTACTAATAACACACTGACTGCTCTTTTCATAGTCTTTCCTCCTCATTCTCAATGATTTTAGTAACAGTTCAGCCATCAGCTCGATTTTGCTGCGCTTCATCTCGCTGTGGCAGAGCGCCATATGAATTTTCGGCAGCATATGCATACAAAAGCAAGCTTTCTCCTGCCTACGCTGTCGAAAATTCGCATGGCTGAACTGTTACTGATTTTATGGGATATTTTTACACATTTACGCATTAATTCGGTAAAGTTATTCCCCGCAGTTAATGAATAAGGACGCTCTTTACCTGTTCCAGAACGTCCTTATTCCTGTGTCTTATAATACTACACGAGTCTTTCAAAATCAATACTCAATTTATCGGGAATAGTTTGGACAGGAATCCACCCGGCAATGTCCGAGGACTCAAACTTATAGTCCAGGGGTTTTCCGTAGGCAGATTCATAGGCAGCCTTTTTCTGCTCATAGTCCTTTTCGCACATGATAATACTATTCTCTCTGACGGATTTTGCCGGATCGGGATATATTGTCGGAAGAACATGCATGACATACTCTACCTTATAAAATTCCGACGTGTCCAACTCGTCCAGCGCATTCATTTCTACAAAGCAGGAAATCACTGGAGCCTTAAATTTTGCCGCATAGTAATAGGCTCCCCGCTTTGCCGGACGGGGCTTGCGGTAATTAAACCACATTTCCTGTTCCGGGTAAATCAGTACATATTCGTTTCCTGCCAGAGCCTCACTCAGCAACAGTTCAAATTTACCCGCCATATAACTTGGAACACTGCTTATCGGGATGGTATCTGCATAATTCATCAAATACCCTATCCAGCCTGTCATGGCCAGATTCGTTTCCTGACTAACAATACAGAGCCTCTTTTTTCCCAGCTTCCATACCAAATCCCGTACCACTGTATTGTCAAGAGGGCTAAAATGATTGCTTGTCACAATAGCGCCGCCTGTTATCCCGCCCATATTTGCTAATCCCGATATTTTTGTGCTCTCGTTGATACTTCTAGTGACAATACCGGCCACATGACGCGCCGTCCAGCTGTTTAGCCAAAAACAAAAGGATTCTCTTTTTTCCAAATAATTCTCAAGCAGAGCTTCCTTTTGTTTTCTTGTCAGTACAGGATCGCCTTCCTCTACTTTAACATGAAAATCCCCCGCCCCCGCCGCCTTTTTGATATTTTCAATAACCTGGTCTCTTGCTTCTCCAATTATCATAAACGTGCTTCTTTCCCTTCATTGAACACTGTCCGAAAAGTTACCTTGCCGTCTCCAGTGGCATTTCCCCGGGAAATCAGCAAATCCAGGTGCTCATTGTCAGACTGTCTGTCCTGCTCGGTATATGCCCCTTTTATAGCCAGTATTTCCTCTAAAAATCCCGAGGCTTCTGCGTAAGGCCAGAAATATTGCTCATACTGGATATTATCATAATGCCAGGGCTTGGCAAACAGATTGAAATGAACCAGCTTTGGGTTTTCCAGCGGCTCTGTCGCGTCTGATGGCATGGCATCCCAGAGGGCCGGCAGATACGTAACCCTCCCCTTACACATGGCATTGAGATAATCCTGGTCCGGTGCAATACAATCAAAATGGTACTTATTAAATAACTCCAGAAAACGCTGATCTATTCTGGTTTCCCTCAGTTTCTTTAAATTCATCAGAAGAACACCTGAGTTAAAATACTTATCTCTTTCAACGCCTACACAAAGTTCCGCATGCCTGGTCAGTTCGGGTAGTGCTGCGACGACAGGATCAATTACGGCTCCCAACAAATTCTCTCCAAGCGGCGTCTGATACAACTCAGATATATCTCCCGGAACAACAATATCACTGTCAAGATAAATTCCCTTATCATATTCAGGGAACAGGACGGGAATAAAAAGCCGGAAATAAATTGTAAGCGTAAAATAATCCGCCCGCAGTCTGTTAGACATTCGATCTGTAATAGTATTCAGCTCGTCTTTCATCTCAAAGAATTGCATTTCACAATTTTTATCTGCCAATCCGGCAAGCTTCTCTCTATTTAGTTCACTTAGCTCCTTATATAGTACAAACACTTTATATTGATACACCTTTGAAGCATTTTTCAACATTGAAAATAACGCAACTCCCAACAATGGAGCGTAATCGTCATCAATTGTAAAGAATACTGGTATGATCTCCCTAGATTTTTTCATGAACACTCTCCTGTAATTCCTCTTTAATTTTAGAATGCAGCTGCCTGTATGTATGAAGTAATTTATCATATTCATACAGGTTCAGCTCACTGTGCATCCGCTCTATGTCCCATGGTTTTACTGTCACCACATGGAGCCATGGGAAAAACCGAAAACTAGTTGTAAAGTGCTGTAAAACCGTATCCTTCTGCAGCCTGCGCTGCTCATTGAACCTCCGCGGCACTATTTTCTTCGAAACAGCAAGTTTATTCAATGCCGACTGGTCCGGCATAAACATCTTTTTCTCCTCACACAGCTCCCTGCATTTTTGCAGCAGTCCTGATTTGCGGAGCATCTGCATATTCATCAGAAGTACACCCGAGTTCTGGTAATCTGGCTTCAGAAGATTTCTGCGAAAAAGCCAGCGTCCATAATAATCAAGAACTCCTGCAAATTCATAATCCGAAATGTCCTGATGAAAGAATTTTGAACAGTCTTTTCTGCAGATCACATCATTATCCAGATAAAGTATTTTTTCCGGAAGCTCCGGGATTTTATCTGCAAACAGCCTTAACATACAGCAGGGTGTAAAGCGTGTACCCAAATTAGCTTCCGGCACCTGCGCACAAAACATCTCCGTAATATCAATCAGAGAAACAAAATTATTCGAATTGACTTTTTTCACCATTTTGTCTAAAGCGGCTGCAAAATAACCGGATATTGGATGATATTCCTTCCCCTCAACACAAAAATATATAGTCAGTACAAAAATGTGCAGGGGTTCTTTCACATTTTTGAGTAAGGACAGAATGGAGAGGATTAATCCGTCTTCGATTTTTTCGTCGCCGCAATAAAGAATATCCACTCTAGTTTTTCTCCTCTTCATATATAATATACTGATACGTGCTGTTCTTACTCCGCCTCGTCATACAATTGTAGATTTCATCCCTGAGTCTGTTTTTTTGTTTCTTCATGGGGAGCGAAGTATCCGGATAAAACGGCCCGTCCAGATAAATCGTAATGCCCGGTTTTTTTCCATGCTTTCTTTTCTGGTAGGTGGTTGTCATGCAGAAGGACGGAGCGCTGCATTCGACCTGAAACCCGAAAGAAGTTGCAGGAAAAGGGCGGATACCTGTGTACCAAGGCCAGACATGCGCCTCCGGATACAGCACCACACAGTTTCCTTCCCGGATACGCTGTCTGATTGCTTCGTTGAACTTTTTCATTCCACGGAAGGATTCCGGAAGGGGAAGGGCACCCAATGCCGGCAGAAATGTCCCCAGCACCGGAATCCCCAGGTTGGCGGGACTAACTACCGCATACCCCCTCTTTGGAGTGACCGCCCGAATCGGCATAAATGCATCCCCTATAGGCTGAGTATGATTTCCATAGAGGAAAAAACCGTTATCCCCGCATTGCCGGAGTACGGCACGGTTTTTAATTTTTACATGCAAGGCAAACCGGCAGTAAGGAAATGCAAAAATTTCTCCCAGCAGATAAACGAGACGGGAAAAAAAACGATATGATGCACTTTCATGAATCCAGGAATAACCTTTCGTCAATTGAAAGGTTTGCTTCCTGCTTTCTATGAAATCATCCGTAAAGGACTGGTAGTAGCGTATCTGTGCTCCCTGCTTGTTGTTTTGCATTTCGAATACATCCCCTATTTATAACCGTCAATATTTAAGTATTCACAACAAAAGAAGCCTGCATTCTCATTTTTCTTAAACTTTTATCCAGCAGATTTCAAAATTATTGTCCTATGTAGTTGATTTGCTTCCGTGGAGGAGGGGAACTGCATTGATAAAGAGACCCAGTGGAATAAGATAGACCTGCGTAAATCAAAAAACCTCTGAACTATTGTAATTTATTTACATCAGTTCAGAGGTTTTCTTTAGATAAATTTAGAATTCTTTATACATCTCCCGTTTTGCACCACAGACCGGACATTTCTCCGGCGCTTCGTCAAGGACAGTATGTCCACAGACAGGACAAATATAAATCTTTTTCAACTCGATATCCTTGCCTGCTTTTACCGCATCCAATGCTTTCTGGAACAGGTCCGCATGGATTTTCTCAGCTTCCAGGGCAAAATGGAATGAACGTTTTGCTCCGCTTTCATTTTGGAACTCTGCCGCATTCAGGTAAACCGGATACATCTGCTCTACTTCATGAAGCTCTCCATTAATTGCGCCCTGCAGATTTTCTGCTGTTTTCCCATAACCGAATACACCGCCTGCCGGCACTGTTGCATCTGCTGGCTCAGTACCGCCGATCTCCTTGAAATGATTGCTTGCATGTACTCTCTCTGCATAAGAGATCGCGCGGAAAAGCCTTCCTACATTCGGGAAGCCTTCCTTGTCTGCCACGTCGGCCCAGATGAGGTAGCGCATGTGTGCCATACTTTCCCCGCCGTATGCGGAATGAAGAAAATCTGATGTCATTGCATTTTTTACTGCCATTTTAAATACCTCCTCTATGTTTTTAACTACACTCATTCTAGCATTGACAATTTGCAATGTCAATATTCGCCAAAAACCATGCTTTATCTGCAGAACCGTCAATTTTTACCGGCTGTCACAGCGAGATAAAGCGCAGCGAAATCGAGCTGATGGCTGAACTGTTACATAGAGTGTCAAGAATATACAGATTTTTCTTTACTCGAAACTGTGCAGGTGATATCATATTAATAGTTGATACTTTAAATATAATTCAGAGTTATAGCTTAGGAGGAATTTAATTTATGAAAGGACAACTTTTTCATACTAAAGCTTCTCTTTTGTTGCAAGGTGTGAAGAAGAAACTGCTTACTTTAAGTTTAATTGGACTAATAATCACAGGGGCACAACTTATCGTTTCGCCTCTGGATGTTTCTGCTGAAGAATTTTCTTCGCCAGATTATCCGCCTTATAGCATTTCTGCAGGTATATATGTTTTAGAGATCAGCCCATACGAAGAAACATTCACCAGAAGTGAATTATGGCAGATATACCATGACAGCGGCTCAACTGATGCGCTGTATGATACCCTGGCGGGGATTCCATATTCTGTGAATGGAGAAAATTTCACTTCCTATCACGATAACAAATTAAGTGATGGGAATCGTGTTCTTTTAACAGTTACCTGGTCTCCCCAATTGTTGGATTATGTAGATAATAATATAATCGGTACTGCTGATAAAACGTCTCCTCTTGACTTCACAATCACTTTTGAATCTGCACAGTTTTCCTTAAATATTACAGAGGGAGAGGCAGCAGATACTATTATTGCATTACCCGTTGATCTTGAAGGCAAAATTTATAAGACAGTTCACATTATTGACGACTCAACAATTGTTAATGTTCATTATAAGGATGAGAGCGGCGGGCAAATTGCCGACAGCGTTCAACTTCAGGGATATACAGGCATGAATTACGCTTGTGAGCAAAAGGATATTTACGGTTATACTCTTAAAGAAATTAAAGGCAGTGAGACAGGTAGTTTTACAGATGAGACTCAAGAAGTAACCTATGTGTATACCAAAAATCCCACAGCGGCTGTACAGGGTATTGTCAATGTTCAGTATACAGACGAAAATGGCAGCCAGATTGCCGATACTGTTCAGTTAAAAGGAAATGTCGGTGAATCATACAAATCTGAGCAGAAAAATATCGTTGGCTATACTTTTAAGAAAATCAAAGGCAATGCAGATGGCAGCTATACAGAGGCAGCTCAAGAAATAACCTATGTATATACCAAAAGCACTGATAAGCAGAAGTCTGGTTCATCTGACGACAATAACACTGATACGAAGGATAGCGCTGATACGAAAGATAGCTCTGATACGAAGGATAAAGTAAAGGGCAGAGACACTGTGCACTCTAAAAAAGCGACATCCAAAGCCGGGAAATCTTCAAAAACCGGGGATCAGCTCTCCCCGGAGTTGATCATTTCCCTTGGAGGAATTTTTATTGGAATCTCAGGATTGTTACTCTATATTAAAAAAAATAAGAAACCCGGGCATGATGACCAATAAACAATTTTTATAAAACCCTCTTCACTCCCAGAGTGTAAGGACAGTTATTTCATTAAGCTCCACAAGTGCCTGTATCACGCTTATGGAGCTTAATCACTTATTTGAGTATATAATACCACGCAAAAGAGGTTCTCTGTTTAAAACACCTCTCAGATATAAAGTTTATTAATCATAACCTTTACTTTAACATTTCTTTATTCTTTCTCATTCATGACAGATATTATATCTAATTTTCTTACCTCAGTTATTCTCGGGCATATTATAGCAATGCCCATGATCGGAACACCGGATAGCAAAAACCAATGATTTACACCAATTCTGTCAGCAAAATATCCCGAAAGAATTAACCCTGCGGGCATAGCCAGTGACATGATACTCCCTGTAAGAGAAAATACACGGCCTAAAAATTCAGGTTTAATTTTCTCCTGGAAAAGTGCCGTTTGCACGCCACTGTAAAAGGGTACCGAAAAGCCCATGATTGCACAGCAGATTGCAAATATCACAAAGCCACTTGGTGGAAGCAGCCCCGAAATGGCCAAACTGGCTCCCATCATGAAAATCGATACCGACATTAACAGAATTCGCTTTTTGCATCTGCCAAGTGTCCCCAGTACCAAACCACCTATCAACTATAATGGTCTCATAATTTAAGACACTTTTTCGGACAGATTTTAATGAATCTGATATACTAAAACCAGTATGAAAGAAAGGATTCATTGCTATGTCCAGACAAAGAAGAAACTTTAGTGCTAAATTTAAATCAGACCTTGTAATCGAGCTGCTTAAGGGCGAGAAAGATCTCAATACCTTAGCAACTGAAAATAATATCCAGCCAAATCTACTCCGCAACTGGAAAAAAGAATTCCTTAACAATGCTTCTGCAATATTCGACGACAAACGTGAGGAAAACTTCAAAGACAAGCTTGCCGAAGAACGCAAGGAGAAAGCGGAGTATGCCAAAAAGGTTGGTCAGTTAACCATGCAGGTTGACTGGCTGAAAAAAAAATCTGAAGAACTTTGTGGACCTGACTACGAGAGTAAGTTTAGTCCAAAACCTTTTGACGACTAAAGAAATACCTGCTTCTGTTGGTGCAAAGCTTCTTGATATCAATCGCACAAGCATTTATTACAAGGGCAATCCAGTATCAGAAGAAGAATTGACGTGTAAAGAGATTATTGATCATCTTCACACCGAAAATCCGACCTGGGGTACAAGACAAATGTCTGCACAGCTCAAAGCACGTGGATACCTTGTAGGTCGCCGCAAGGCACGTCGCTACATGAATGAAATGGACATCTTTCCAATTTATCCAAAGATGAACCTATCAAAACGAATGCAGCAGGCAAAGGTATGCCCTTATCTTCTTCGTAACGCCGTCATAGATGCGCCAAATCAGGCATGGTCTATTGACATTACATATATTCCGATCAGACACGGATTCTTGTATCTGACTGCTATAATTGACTGGCACAGCCGCTGTATTGTTGGCTGGGAAGTCGATGATACTCTTGATACCAGAATGGTTATCAACGCCTTGAAAAAGGCCTTCAAAGTGGCTAAGCCGCAAATCCTGAATTCAGATCAGGGCTGCCAGTTTACAAGCCAACAATACATTGACTTCGTAAAACAAAACGGAATTCGACAGAGCATGGACGGTAAGAGCAGATGGGCTGATAACATCATGATTGAGCGATGGTTCCGCAGCTTCAAGTATGAGGAAGCTTATCTGACACAGTACAATAACATCAAGGAAGCCAGATCCGCTATTGGGCGATATATCCACACTTATAACTTTGAACGACGTCATTCTGCACTTGATTATCAAATACCGGCTGAATGCTACTATCCGGCAATGCTATTGCCATATGTAGCTTAATGCATATTTGGATCTGGAGAGTGTTCCACTATTCTCCCCCTGTTCCTTGTCACTTATCAACCATATCAGTTCATTATAAAAATCTTAAATTTTTGTCTTGACAACTGAGCCACTATATATTAGCACTAAATTTCTTAAAAATCAGCAGGTTTGTTGTTATAACAACAGATTTTTTTGAATAAACATGGTATGTTTGGCACAGAAAGTGAAAACCCTATAAAGATGTATTCATATGAGAGGAGCTTTTAACATGCCTTATATCAAAAACATAAACCATGAAGAGCAGCTGCATCTGGCAGACCAGGTTACTGTCCAGCCGGGGCAGGTTGTCAGCAAGACCCTTGCCCAGAATAAACACGTAAGCATTACCCTTTTTGCCTTTTCTAAGGGAGAAGAAATTGGAACTCACGATTCCACCGGTGATGCCATGGTACTTGTGCTGGATGGAACCGGGCAGTTTACAGTAGATGGCACGGCATATGTGCTTGAAGCAGGAAATACCTTGATTATGCCGGCTAATAAGCCTCATGCAGTATTTGCAAAAGAAGACTTCAAAATGCTGCTTACAGTAGTTTTTCCCTCTGAACAATAATTAATCCAGTTTATTTTGCTTTCCCCTGTGCCACAACTGCTTTCATTTTAGCTTCAATAGCATCCTGATCACCAAGATAGAACTTCTTGTGCATTTTCCCGTCATCCGTGAATTCATAGACAAGCGGAATCCCTGTAGGAACATTAACCTTTGTAATTTCTTCCTCACTGAGCTGTTCAAAGTACATGATTAACGCCCGCAGAGAATTTCCATGAGCGGCGATGGCAACCCGTTTCCCAGCATTTATCTGTGGAAGAATTTCCTGCTCATAATAGGGAATCACACGTGCAATCGTATCTTTTAGACTCTCGGTAAGGGGAAGCTCTGAGGCATTGATTCCGTGATATAAATCCTGCAGTGCAGGATTTCGCTCGTCATTCGGTTTAAGGGCGGGCGGCTGTACATCAAAGGATCTACGCCAGATGTGTACTTGCTCCTCGCCGTATTTTTGTGCGGTTTCCGTCTTATTAAGTCCCTGTAGAGCCCCATAGTGCCGCTCGTTCAGCTTCCAGCTTTTAATGACTGGCAGATCTATCCGCCCCATCTCTTCAAGAGCAAGCTGCAGTGTATGGATAGCACGCTGTAAGTAAGAGGTATAGGCAATATCAAAGTCATAGCCCTCTTCTTTCAAAACCTTGCCCGCACTTTTTGCCTCCTCTATCCCTTTTGGAGATAAATCTACATCTTTCCAGCCTGTAAAACGATTCTCCAGATTCCATTCACTCTGTCCGTGTCTGAGTAAAACTAAAATTTTCATAAGCACACCAGCCTTTCTTTTATCTATTGCTTGATTATATCCCATTATCATGGCAATGTATAGCCAGTACTGTGAACTTAGCAGATGATATAGAAACTTTCTCAGCCCTGTTTCGAGCCTGGAAATATTGACAAACGCACCCACCAATTGCTCCAGCCCCTTAAGCTGCTCCAGAATATATGAAAGCTGCCGACTGTCTTCATTTAACATTTTATTTATCTTTCAGCTGCATCACCAGCATATTTTTTGTATCCCAGTTCCATATCTTGATACAGCCGAAATCCTGTCAGTACACCCGTCTTAAAGTAGACTTCATCATGGAGTATGGCAAAGTCATTCACCGCTTCAAACAAACTGTCATCCTCCCTGTTTGCCTCCGCATACAGCTCCTCAAGCCTGTCAAAAATCTTTTCATAGGACTCATCAATTTTTTCTTCACACTCCTCTGCCGTCGCCCCTACATAATCCGAATCATAAATTAAATATGATATAAGATTATCCAGTTCTGCCCTTTTTAAAATGTCCCTTATTTCATGCATAGCATTGCCTCCTTATGTAAATTTTGCTTCATTTTGTTTACACTCATTATATTACACCGGCAAAATGCTAGCAATCAGTTTGTAACTGGATTTAGACAGATTGTTCTAACTTCTTGAATAAATTCACCTTCCGTTCATATTCCTCCGCCAGCTTTCTTTTTTGAACTGAGGGAAGGAATACAGCTTCTACAGCTGTTCTGCCGGCTTCCTCCATAATACGCTCATCAATTTCCTGAAAGCTGCCGCCCAGAAGCTCCCACTCCTTGGTTAAACATGTGTCTGACACCATCCGGTTATCAGTATTGATTGTTACAGGAACATTTTCGCAGGCCATTTCCACAAAGGGATAATTTCTAATTGAGTCAACTGCCTTTGTCTGCAGATTGCTTACCGGGCACATTTCCAGGACAATATTATTTTTAATACACATTTGTTTTATCTCCGGATTGCCGGCAATTGCAACACCGTGGCCGATCCTGCATGCACCCATTTCTATTGCTGTTTTTACATTTTGGGCAGAACCGCATTCACCGGCATGTACCGTAAACGGTATTCCCAGGTTCCCGGCTTTGTCAAATATATTTTTATACAGACCGGGCGGGTAACTTTTTTCATCTCCGGCTAAATCAAGTCCGGCTGCCCCACAGTGTAACAGCTCTTTCGCGCACTCCACTGTTTTTAAATTATTTTCTTCGGATGCACCCCGCATCATACACAATATAGCTCTGCTTTTCACCCCAAAGTCCCGCTCTCCCAGCTCCAGCCCCTTAAGAACGGCCCGGCATGCCTCACTTTGGGACAGTCCTTCTCTGCAATGAAACTGGGGAGCAAACCTTACTTCTATGTATATTGTGTTTTCATCTGCTGCTTCACGAATCAGCTCATATGCGGCAATCTCCAGATTCTCCCGGCTCTGCAAAAAAGGGAGAGTATAGTCAAAGCATGCTAGATACGTACGCAAATCCGAAACCTTTTTGGGGACTTTCATTTTATCTGCCATCTGATCCAAATCGCCCTCACCTTTCATTATTCTCTTAACGGCACTGTGCATCACCGAGCCATCCAAATGACAGTGCAGTTCAATTTTAGGAAATCTTTTTACACCATTTACACTTAACATCAGATACCTCTCTTCTTAATACCCAAAAAAGTCATCTATCCCGCCGGCAATTCCCTGTACAATTTTCTCCTGATACGACCGTGTCTGCAACAGTTTATCTTCCTCCGGATTCGTCATATATCCCATTTCAACGATTGTAGCCGGAACTATGCACCAGTTATTTCCGCTCATGGAATCCGTTTCCAGTACTCCATCATTCTCACTGCCGGCCGCTTCACACAGCTTATTAATAATACAGTCTGAAAGCTGTCTGCTGGCTGTGTACAGTTCCGGTACATAGGGGTTCTGCGGCGTGATGCAGATTGTCATTGCGCCCCGGGCCGACTGCTCCTCCGAACCGTTGGCATGGATTCTGACAAATACATCGGCTTTTGCATTATTGGCTGTCTCTGCGCGCTGAACACAGCTGACAGGGATGTCATTAGTTTTGCGGGTCATCAGCACTGCATATCCTCTGTTCTCAAGCTCTTGCTTCAGTTTAATGGAGATATTCAGTGTCAATTCATATTCCGGTACCCCGGTGCTGATTCCGGTTGTACCGCTTGTATCTGCCGGCTTAAATTCAGAGGCTCCCGGCCCCAAGGGTTCGCTTCCTTCCGGAAGAACTGCAGAGTGCCCTGGATCCAGAACTATAATTTTCTGTTTTTCCTTTGCATCTTTAGGTACAGTCTTTTCCTCCCGGGCCTCCTGTTCCTCCCGAAGCACCTGCTCCTCCTCATTTCTCTCTCTTGCTTCTCTCTGCTCTTTTTCTGCCTGTGCTACTTTGTATTCTTCCTCCTGTGATTTACCCGAACAGCCTGCCAGAACCATAGCTGCACACAAAACTAAAAGTACCCCTTTCACTGTCCCCATTTTCGTCTCCACATCTGCCAGACTGCAGCACTATTCCAACTTATATCCGCCGCTGGCCTTTTTATATTCTGCCTTCTTCAGTAATTCCGAATTTTTCTTTTCTATATCGGACAAAACTTTTACACCATAATTGGAATCAAAATCCTTCCCCTCATATTTTCCTTGATACCAGCTCTTGCTTTCAAAATACTCCTGCAGTTCCTTGGAGCTGAATTTTCTGCCGTGTCTTGCATAAATTTCGTTTCTGGCATAATTCAAATCCTGGGCAGACAATCTTTTTATGTCGGGCTCTTTTAACAGTTTTGTATTACTGTCCGGGAGTATATAATCTTCTGGGTCTTCATCCTCAGGCTTCTCCCCGCTATCTGCCTCATCCCCCGAAGTCCCGCTGGCAGTAACTGTTATGCTGTCTACTATTTTCAGCTCATCTTCTTTTGGTTTAATTGTCTCAGGCTCCGCTGTTTTTGCAGTTTCTCCAGGATCGCCGGGCGTGCTGCCCCCGGCGGCGGACACTAACACACTTCCCACAATTAAAGTGAGAACAATCAACACGGGCAGCACACCCGCCAAAATTTTAAGTATATTATTTTCTCTCGTTTTGTCCATACCTATGTCCTTGTTATTAAATATTAGTCTACTTTCCACTTTTCAACTACGGAATCTCCGAGCTTTTGAATATCTAGAATCACCGCTCCCAGTTCTCTGACTGCAATGTCTGTATCCTCGCCCGGAAGAAACTCTATAGTAGAAGCCGCCATCCGCCTGTTTCCGATATACGTCAATTCATCCGATGCATGTTTTGTCATAATCAGAATGGAGAAACTTGGCTTCATCGCATATAGAAAAAGCAACACCATATAAATCAGCAGCACAATGACTGCTGCAAGTATGTCGGTCCTTGTTTGAAATGGGTTGCTTATCATACAGCCAATGATCATGACAATCGCACCAATAAAAAGCCCAAGCAAAAAGTCCCATGCCCGAAAGCTCACTCCATTTGAAACAGAAATTCCTGTCACCTCGTCAATTCCAAATTCCATATGACTTATTACTTTTTTACTCCAGGAATGGCCGCTTAAATGAAAAATAATTCTCTTGTTTGTTACCTGAATCTTGCCCTCCTGCCGCAATCTGCATATTCTGGAGCGGGCATTGCAGATATGATACTGTTTCACAGGAATTTCCTTCTCACAAAGTGCAGCTAAATCTGGAGCACTCTTTTCCCCAGCCGCCTTTCCTGTTTGTTGCCGGCACCGGCAAATCTCACCTTCTGCCAAAGGTCTCCCACATTGGTTACAAAACTTTGCCATTTCTATTCTCCCCTTTTTGTTACAACACACTTTCAATATTCATAGATGCAAGTTTATAGGTTTTTCCATCATATCCAAAGGAAGCACTCATATAGGAATTTCCTGTGCCGCCTTCCTCTATATCATATGTATGATTCCCCCACAATTCATAAGAATTCGTATACTGCATCTCATATGCGAACGTCAGCTTTGCGCTTGGCATGCCCGGATAAGCGGAGTCATTATAGGGTTCACAATTAAAATCTGTAAATGTCACCTGATTGAGCGTATTCATTTCATCATCATGCATTCCCTCAACAAGGTAGTCATATTCCTTCTTGCAGGCATCTCCATACTCCTTCAGGAACAAATCCGAAACCTCCGAGAAATCCTTTTTCTCCATTGCTGCTTTGTAAACCCTTTCCAGTGCTTTCTGCAGCTTTGCCTGAATGGCACTTTTACCTTTCTCTGTCAGTTGCAGTTCAGCTGCCGTAAATTCCTTATCCTGCACCGCATAAAAATCTGTATCATACACTTCAAACCATGGTGCTGCTGCCTGTAGCTTATGGCTCCCTGTGAACAGGGTAACATAATAGCTGTCCATTCCGTCTGCCTTGCTTTTTCCTTTTTCGGAATCTGTCAGTGCAATCCCATCCACTGTGGCTGATGCACCGGCCGGCACATTTATGCAGAAATCTTTTACCACCTGTCCGTCCGAGGTAACCTTCCACGTGCCGAAAAAAGAGCCCCTTTTCTGTTTCGTCAGATTCAGCTCCATAGTATCGGATTTCTGATCCTTGGTTGTATACTCTACCGTAAAGTTTTTCTGAGTACCAGCGTCCGCTTTCTTGCCGTCTTTAATTTCAAATTCTGCGATTTTCGGAATTTCAGAACTTCTCATAGCTTCAATGAACCGTGCCTTTTGGAGAAATTTCCCTTCAGAGTAGCCTGTCATGTCATATACTTTTGACCAGTTTTCTTCTGAATACGCCCTTAAATATCGTTTTACAGATGCCTGGGCGGTATTCCGGCTTCCGGCGATTCCAAAAAGGATCACAACCACCAGAATCAGACAAGCCAATTCTGCAAGCACTACAATCTGCAGCCTGGTCCATCTTCTCCTTCTTTCTTTATAGTCACGCTTACTGGCTCCCGGTTTTCTTACCAGGGTTTCCGTATCAGGCGTATCCTTACCTTGCTGCTGTTCACCCTTCTGCCGGATCAGGTGTATGGTGGCTCCTTCCAGTTTTGTTCCACAATGTTCACAGAATTTAGCTTCATCTTCATTTTCCATGCCACAGTTTGGACAAAGCAACATACTACTATACCTCTCTTTCAGGCTTTTAATATTTTAAATGATACCACAAACTTGCTCTTCTGAACACCTTCCGGAAAAAATTCTCAATTATCCCTCTATCCGCTCCAGCTTTTTCCTGTAAATCCTGCGAAGTGATTCATCCAGCCGTTCTTCCGTGATTGTATGATTGTTTACCGCATCCAAAACTGCCTGGCGCGCCGCAAGAAAGTCCTGAGGCATCAGTATCATGTCTCCGCCGGCCTGAATCACCATAACAGCCGACCCTGCCGGGTCATAGTAATTTACAATGGCTCCCATACTCATGGAATCTGTTATTACAATTCCATCATACCCGAGTTCATTTCTCAGGCAGCCGGTAATAATCTGCTCTGACAGCGAAGCCGGTGTATTGTCTCCGGTTATGGAAGGTACAGAGATATGCCCTGCCATCACCATGTCTGCGCCTGCTTGAATACCAGCCTGAAACGGCAGAAATTCTGTTTCTCGCAGCTCTTCTATAGTTTTATTCGAGATTGCAGCCTGTTCATGACTGTCCTCAATTGTGTCCCCATGACCTGGAAAATGTTTCAGTACCGCACTGACATTCTGCTCCTGCATTCCTTCCACTTCCCTGACCACCATTTGGGATACCAGATTTGAATCATTTCCAAAAGACCTTGCTCCGATCACCTGATTTTCCGGGTTCACTGCCACATCTGCCACCGGCGCAAAATCCACATTAAATCCCAGCTGTTTTAAATAGCCTCCTATGGTATTCCCCACCTCATACGCCTTTTCCGGTTCAAGAGTACTTCCTATCTCCTGCATATTAGGAAATGTGGGTACCTGGATGGTTCCGCTATTGGCAACCCGTGCGACAAGCGGGCCGCCTTCCTCATCCACACCGGTGAACAACGGATATTTGCTATAAGATTGCAAATTTGCAAGCATTGTTCGAAGCTGATCCTCATTCTGGATATTTTCGGAAAATAAGACAACCCCGCCTACCGGATAGGAGTCCAACGCCTCCTTTGTCATATCTCCTGCCTGTGTTGCCGTGTCAACCCCTGTCAGCGCTTCCGGACGCACAAAAAATAACTGGCACACCTTATCCTCCAGAGACATATCTTTCAGTATTTTATCAATCTCCAATTCAAGCTTTTCCTCCTCTGTCAGTTCAGGTTCCTTCTCCGCCTCCTGCCCGGCCGGATTATTGCCGGGATTATCGTCTTGCTGTTCATCAGAAGCCCCTTCCGCAGGTTCTTTTGTTTCCTTTTCACCTGTCCGGTTTTGATTTTCTCTGAAAACATAGTACCCCCCTGCAAGCAGTACAATTAAAAGGAGCAGTACTGTCAGCCAAATCAAATACTTCTTTTTACTTTTATTGCCTCGCCCTGGTTTCATGCATTTCTCCTTCCTAAGCCCGCATTCTATTCTTTCTGTAGACCTTCAAATAAAAACAACTTTTCTACTGTTGTAGTCTTAGTAAAGATCCTATTCAATTTAATTTCATTAGGAATAATTGTCAATGCCATTAACTTTTATTAATTGTACCAAACATAAATACAAAAATATAGCACTGAAGTGTATACATACACATCCAATGCTATACTTTTGTTTATCATGCACGCTGAACCTATTTATAAAATATTACTTGCGATATGCCACACTGTTCCACAGCAGTTCATTCTTGAACTGACGAATGTTTGTATTCTTATCAATATAAACAGCCTCGATTCCCATGCTCGCTGCCCAGTCTCCCAACTGCTCTGCAGTCAGGTCATAAGAAAACGCTGTATGATGTGCACCACCTGCCAAAATCCACGCTTCGGCTCCTGTCAAAAGATTTGGTTCCGGTGTCCAGAATGCTGTGGCGACCGGAAGCTTCGGCATTGGTTTTTCTGTTTTCTTACAGTTTACATCGTTGATGATAAGGCGGAATCTGTCCCCTAAGTCAATCAGCGATGTTGCAACAGCAGGCCCTTCTTTTGCTGTAAATACAAGTCTTGCCGGGTCTTCTCTGTCACCCATGGAAAGAGGCTGCTCCTTGATGCTGATCTTGCCTTCAGCAATGCTCGGGCAAACCTCCAGCATGTGTGCCTGCAGAATTCCTTCTTTTCCGGGTACAAGATTATATGTGTAATCCTCCATGAAAGAAGTTCCCTTTGCATCTTTCATCCCGCCTGTCATAATTTTCATCAGGCGAACCATAGCCGCCGTTTTCCAGTCACCCTCTCCGCCAAATCCATAGCCTTTTTCCATCAATCTCTGAATCGCAAGTCCCGGCAGCTGTTTCAGATTTCCAAGATCGCCAAAATGTGTCACGATTGCCTGATAGTTCTTTTCCTCCAGGAATCTTTCAAAACCAATTTCTATTCCTGCCTGAACCTCTACATGTCTGCGGAACTCCTTTTCATCTCTGCCTTCCAGAAGAATCTCATATTTGTCATAATATTCTTCCACTAATGTATCAATATCTGCCTGAGAAACAACTGCCACAGCCTCTGTAATCTCATTTACCGGGTAAGCATCTACTTCCCAGCCAAACTTAATCTGAGCCTCGACTTTATCGCCCTCCGTCACAGCGACATTTCTCATATTATCCGCAATACGCATAACACGGATGTGACTGCTCTCGATAACTCCGACTGCAGTTCTCATCCATGAGCCAATCTTTTTCTGGACTTTCTCATCAGCCCAATATCCCACAACAATCTTACGTTCCATGCCCAGACGGCTGAAAATATGGCCGTACTCTCTGTCACCGTGCGCTGCCTGGTTCTCATTCATGAAATCCATGTCGATGGTATCATATGGGATTTCCTGATTAAACTGTGTGTGTAAATGAAGCAACGGTTTTCTATATTCCTGAAGCCCGAGAATCCAGGACTTAGCAGGTGAAAATGTGTGCATCCAGGTGATAACACCGGCACAGCTCCCATCCATATTTGCCTCATTAAATGTCTTCCTGATTAATTCATTTGTGATAAGCGTTGGTTTCCACACCACTTCGTATGGAAGATTGCCGGAGGCATTCAGCACCTCCACAATTTTCTTTGAATGCGCTGCCACATGCGCCAGGCATTCATCCCCATATAAATCCTGTGATCCGGTACAAAACCAAAATTGATAATTCTTTGTCTTTAACATAGCTTCATTCTCCTTTACTATTGTATATTTACACGTAGCTGATGATTTAATACGTTTTATGATTTCATTATAGAAAAATCCAGACATCAGTTTCAATTTCATAACTCTGCCATTATTTCAAAAAAGTTACCTAATCCGACCGATTATAAAATTATTGTGATATACTATAAGAAATTCAATTGGCGAGAGCCAAACAGTGAAAAAACTGTGGGTTTTTGAGCTTGGTTCTGAATAGTTACACTCATTTTAAAAAGAAAGGAGGTTCCGGCATGAATGATCCAGTATTAAATCTGCCAGAACTATGCCGTCAGATTATATCCAGCAGCAGTAAGGAATTAGCTCCTGAGCATAGGCTTGGACCCCGCCTGGTATGCCCGGAATATTCCAAATCTATTCCGGAAGTAAAGACCTATCCTCTGCCAACCGATGAGCGTATTTTTGCACTTTGTTGGAATATTGCTTCTGATTCCACTATTTATGCCACCATGTGCCCTTCTCCAGAGCCCTTTCGTTATCATCGTTCCTTTGAATCCGGCACTATAACTCAGCTCCACACCCACGATTACATTGAACTGGCCTATGTAGTGGAGGGAGCCTTCCACCAGAAAATCCTCGGCAATAATATTGTTTTTCAGAAGGGAGAGCTGTGTCTGGTTGATAAGAACTGCCTGCATCAGGACTATCTGCGCGAAGAGCCCGCTGTGATTTTGTTTCTTGGAATGTCAAATGACATGTTTTCAGAAATTATGGATGAAAATATTACAACGCAAAAAATCATTGCCTTTCTCCAGTCAGCTTTAATGAAGCAGAAGGATGTCCGGCAATATCTGCACTTTACACCGGGGAACACGGCCGGTCACGAGATAGAAGATTATTTTTATCTGCTTTTGAAAGAGCTGCATGAAAGAAATGTTGGTTACCGCTATATATGTAAAGGAATTCTGCTTAGAATTTTCCGTATTCTGAGTACCGAATACGATTTTTCACTGTCCGGAGAGCAGCGGCGGACCATGAGTTGGATCGTCTTCGAAGAAGTTTCAGAGTATATTCAGCGCAATTATGCCCATATCACAATTCAGGAACTGGCGGACACCTTCCATTTCCAGGAAGATTATTTTAATCGTCTGATTAAGAACAATACCGGACTGACCTACTCTGCATATGTCCAGCAAATCAGACTGGAGAGAGCGGAGCAGCTTTTAACCGACACACAGAAAAGTGTAGAAGAAATTTCAGAGATTGTGGGATATCATAATAAAGGATATTTCTATAAGATCTTCCGGGAGAAATATGGGACGACACCTTCAAGATACAGAAAAAACTCATAGGAAAGTAGCCCGAATAGAGCGGATTTCGAATGTTTTCAGGATTGCGGGAGCACAAAGTACAAAGCAATCCGTAGGTATTATGGGGCAAAAAGACTTTTGCCCCTATCATCATTATGTTCTGAATTGCATTATTTTTTCTTCAGAAATTTCTTGTAATAGTCGTCGTGTACCGACTTAATTACTTTACTTAGCATAAACAACGCTAGAATGTTCGGAATTACCATCATGGAGTTGAAGCAGTCGGCCATGTTCCATACCAAGTCTACCTGTGCCAGGGAGCCCAGTACAACGCATACCGCCACCAGCACAGCATATATCCTTACTGCTTTTGTACCAAATAAGTATTTTACATTGGCTTCGCCGAAGAAATACCAGCCTATGATTGTGGAAAATGCAAAGAACAACAGACAAACCGCGATAAAGATGTCTCCTCCTTTTCCGTACAACGTAGAAAATGCGAACTGACTCAGTTCTGCGCCTGTCTTTCCGGATGGGATTGACTTTGTAGTAATAATTACAAGTGCTGTCATGTTCAGAACGATAAAGGTATCAATGAACACCCCTATCATTGCCAGGAATCCCTGTTCTACCGGATGATCCACTTTTGCTACAGCATGTGCATGAGGTGTGGAACCCATACCTGCTTCATTGGAGAAAAGTCCTCTGGCAACGCCTTTCGTGAGAGCCAGTTTAATAGTTGCGCCTACTGCACCGCCGGTCACTGCTGAAGGCTTGAATGCACCGACAAATATTGATGCGAATGCATATGGGATATTTTTGTAGTTGTAGAAAATGACAATCAGTGATCCTATGATATAAAGAACCGCCATAAACGGTACTATGATTTCTGTAACCTTTGCAATTCTCTTCATGCCGCCCATAAATACAAACAGTGCGATGATTGCTACAATTACTCCCATCACCGGCTGTGGGATGCCAAATGCTGTGTTAAAGGCCGATGCAATCGAATTGGACTGCACCGCATTTCCCATGAAGCCAAGTGCCAAAGTAATCAGTACAGCAAAAATCCCTGCCAGGACTTTTCCAAATGTGCCTTGAAATGCTGCCCGGATATAATATACAGGCCCTCCTGTCACTTGTCCGTCCTTACCAACCTGCTTATACTTCTGTGCCATGACCGCTTCTGCAAAAATCGTCGCCATCCCCAGAAAGGCGGCAATCCACATCCAGAAAATTGCACCCGGGCCTCCAATTGCCAAGGCTGTCGCTGCTCCTGCAATATTCCCGGTACCTACTTGTGCAGCGATTGCTGTCGCAAGAGCCTGAAAAGAGGACATTCCGTCTTTCCCTGCTTCCCCTTTCTTGGAAAACAATCCTCCGAAAGCCCTTTTCATTCCTTCTTTAAAACCTCTCACTTGAATAAAATTTAACCGTATTGTGAACCATGCACCACCGGCCAAAAGCAGGATAATCAAAATGTAGTCTGCAAGATAATGCTGGATCGTCAATACGATATTGTTCAGTGTTTCCACACCAAAACCCCCTTTTCCAATTTATATTTTGTTTAAAGCCTTACTACAGCCCCCCTTCTTAATTTATATTTTGTTTAAATCCTCTGTTGCCATGATAACATTATCACATTCTTTAATCAACATCTTCTATATGTTTATAGATTTCTTGTGTACTTTTCACATATTTTCTATTTCTATGCATAAAAAAAGCAGGGACATAAGTTCTCTTCTCTGCCTTCTTTTTGGTTTACATTCAGCTTTTTCGAAGCATTGCAGCAATACCGCATACCGCGGCGTACAAAACACCTGCACAGGGCCAGATAACCCAAGTAATTTCCCACCTTCCTGTAAGGAAACTCGTCCCCAGGTATATAGCTGTTGCTGTACACCAATATACCTTTGACAGGTTATCATTTCTTTTACTCTCAAGTTTTTTGCTTCGTGTATAATCCCCTTCTTCCAGGAGCTTTTGATAACTTCCATAAATCATGCCGGACCATACAAATAAGAAAACAGCAAAGGCTATCAATACAAGCAGAATAACAACACAATAAATATATACCATATCCGTTGAATTAAAAGCAGCTGCTATCATAATGGGCACAGCGCTGACGATACAGAGTGCAACACCAGAGGCTATACATCTCTTATAGACCGGCTCAAAATCATTACGTTTTGTCTCTGCAATTCCAGCCACGCCATATTGCAGGTTAAGGGACTCCTTTTCCAAGTATTCAAATTTGTCCAGCTGCATCCCAATCAGGATAAATACTGCAACAGCTCCCGCTACTATCAAAAGCAGAACTGTCACCCCGATCCCTCCTGCCATATCCTCTGTAATACCTGTCTTCCGATATTCTGACAACCCACCCAGCAAGATTAAAAGCACTGGTGAAAGGATGCATGCTGCAACTGCCGCCGCCATTTTTTTGGATACCCCGTCAATCAGTTCCATATAGCTGTTGGCTTCTTGCAGTGAAATCGTTCTTACGGTTTCATTGTTGTAATCCGGTTCTTCATCCGAAATTGTTCCAACGCCGGCCTCGTCCTCCAGCTCATCCTTTAATAAATAATCAGTACTCACCTCGAAGATTTCACTCAACTTAATAATTTTATCCAAATCCGGGATTGCTGCAGTGCTCTCCCATTTTGAAACTGACTGTCGTGAAATATTCAATTTCATTGCCAGCTCTTCCTGAGACCAACCGTTTTGTTTTCTATGCTTCATTATCTTCTCCGCCAAAATCATAAAACTTCACCTCACATAAAATTTATAGCTTACGATATCGCAAAATACTCTCTTAAGATAGTGATATTTTAACAAAAAGATTGGTTGCCGGCCACCAATCTCACTTGGAAATTTGTCAACCGGCAGTTGCACCGCAAGAAAACACTCCCTTTTTAGCCATTTTTCATAATGACCATTTCCATTACATTCGCCACATGCTCGCAGGCATCACAGCAGTCTTCCATTAAATCAAAAATCTTGCTCCAAGCAAAAATCTGCATGGGGTCGCTTTCCTGCTCAAAGAGTTCCCTGACTGCGGTCATATATAAGCGGTCGCCCTCCTCTTCAATTGTATTAATCTCAATAATTTTTTCCTTAAGTGTAGTTGATTTATGGAAATTTGGAAATTCTTCCACTGCAATCTTTAACTTATCGCACATCTTTACAATGATATCTGCATAAGTATTTGCGTCAGTCCGGAGGGTCTGGACATTATACATGTGCATCCGCATCACAATTTCCTCAATCTTGTCTGTTACATTATCCAGGTGATGTGACATATCGATAATATCCTCTCTGTCAATCGGAGGTATAAATTCTTTCGCCAGGCGCTCCATCATCTCATGCTTAACGTCATCCTCTTCATTTTCTATCTGATGCATTAATTCACATTTTTCTTCAAAAGTTTCGGGAGAAAATTCTCTGAGTGTTTTCTTCAAATGCTCTGCCGCTTTGCAGGAACATTCAACCATTCTGTTAAAGTCATCAAAATAAGGACTCTTTCTCTTTGCCATAGTGTTTATATCCTTCCTTTAAAAAAACATTGTAAATAGTTTTGCCATTGCAAAACCTATTAAACCACAACCGGGAAATGTTAATATCCAGGTCAGTACCATCTCCTTCACTACACTCCAGTCTACCCGCTTAATGCTTTTTGCAGCACCTACCCCCATAATTGCCGTAGTCTTTGTATGGGTCGTAGAAACCGGCATTCCGGTAAGGGATGAAACCAGCAGGCATCCCGCACCCGCCAGGTCCGCTGCAAACCCCTGATAAGTTTCAAGTTTGACCATATCCATTCCCACAGCTTTAATAATCTTATAGCCGCCGATGGATGTCCCAAGTCCCATAACCAGGGAGCAAATTACAATCAGCCAAAAGGGGATTTCAAACATACCTGCATTTGTATCTCCATTATTGAGGGCTATACCCAACAGGAATACACCCATAAATTTCTGTCCATCCTGAGCACCATGCATAAAGGCCATGGCCGCGGCTCCGCCAATCTGGGCATTTTGGAATATTCCGGTTGTCTTTCGCCGGTCAACCTTGCTAAATATAAGGCCGATCAGCTTTACCACAACATATCCCAGAACAAATCCCAGAACCGTAGATAGTACCAAACCATAAATTACCTTTAGCCATTCACTGCCATTTACGCCGCCAAGACCTCCATGCATAGCTATAGCCGCCCCCGTAAGGCCGGCAATCAAAGCATGGCTTTCACTGGTCGGGATGCCAAAAGCCCACGCCGCAACAGCCCACAGTACTATGGCAACCATCGCCGCACATAATGCCACCAGTGCTTGGTGGGCATTGTCCCCAAAATCTACCATATTATAAATGGTCTGGGCTACATTCTTATTGATTGCGGTCATTACTAAAATTCCCAAAAAATTGAATATAGCCGCCATAGTTATCGCCGGCCGGGGTGGTATCGCTTTTGTTGACACTGCCGTAGCGATGGCATTGGGGGCATCAGTCCAGCCGTTGACGAGGATAACTGCCAGCGTTAACACTACTGTAATTAAAAGGGCAGGGTTGTCCTTCGTCTGCGCCAAAAATTCGCCAAAATTATACATTTTCATTTCCTTCCATAACATTTAAAGTCGTCCTTTTAATAATCATATATTAAATCACTTTTGTCAACAGATTTTTCTATCTTTCGACTATAGCAGTTATCCAATGTCTAGATTGCTAATTTATGTTAAAGAAAAGAAGCAGCCGTATAAGAATCATATAAAATAAGAACTCCGCAGCTTTGCAAAGTCAGGACTGCGGAATTCTTATTTTTCAAATATTATGATGTATGGAGCAAATGGTATTTTGCCCTCCTGATACCTACGGGTTGCTACGCACTTTGTGCTCCCGCAATCCTAAAAACATTCGAAATCCGCCCTATTCGGGCTACTTTCTCATGTTTTGCGGGTCCCAAAGTCATGCTTTTTCATGCAAGCATGAAACGCATGACCTTTTGACCCTGGTATCATATTATATTTCATCCTGTGTAACCAACACATACTGTACAAATAGAGCAGCTCCGTTCACCATTGCCTCTTCATCCAAATCAAAACGCTCACTGTGAAGTGCATAGTTCTGGTCATTTACTTCATTGCGGCACCCTACAAATGCAAGGCATCCCGGTTTCTTTTCAAGCAGCCAGGCAAAGTCTTCACCACCCGGGGTTTTTTCATACCTGACGAGCCCCTCTTCTCCCAGTATATCCCGCACAGCGCGCTCTGCTCTTGCACTACTTCCGGGTTCGTTGATTGTTGCGGGCGTTCCGCGAATGAACTCATACTCATACGTTGTACGGAACGTTTCACATGTCCCGGCAATCACCCTTTCAATTTTTTCCGGCAGTATTTCCCTTACCTTGGGGTTAAATGTGCGCACTGTCCCCAACATTTCCACATTATTCGGGATTATATTGGCTGCTGAGCCTGAGTGAATGGAGCAAACACTGATAACACAAGTATCCCTCGGGTCAATTTCGCGGCTTACAATAGCCTGCAGATTATTTATAACAGCTGCGGATGTAACAATTGGGTCCACAGTATCCTGGGGCATGGAGCCATGTCCGCCCCGGCCCATAATTTTAAATTTTATGGTGTCTGCAGAAGTAAAACGCGGACCCTTTTCCACAGATATTCCCCCTGTCTCAATGTACGGGAAAATATGGATTGCAAAAAGGTTATCACACTCCATCACCTCAGTATTATTCAACAGGGTTTTGGCTCCCTGGATTGTCTCCTCCGCCGGCTGAAAGATAAAACGAACTGTGCAGTTGACTTCCTCCTTATGCTCGCTTAAAATCTTTGCGGCGCCAAGCAGCATAGACATATGAGAGTCATGCCCGCAGGCATGCATCACCCCTTCGTTTAACGATTTAAACGGCAGATCCTTTACCTCTTTAACAGGGAGAGCATCTATATCCGCACGAAGGCCAATGACAGGATGCTTTTTTGTACCCTTAAGGGTAGCAATCACACCTGTCTTTGGCAGTCTGTTGTAAGGAATTGATAATTTGTCAAGTTCTTCGCAGATTCTCTCTGTAGTTGCATACTCCTGCCAGCTTAATTCCGGATGACTGTGGAAATGCCGGCGCAAATCGACAATGTATTGTTTTTCGGCCAAAGCCCGCTCATAAGCTTTCATCTTGAATCCCCCTCGGCTTATTGATAGTTGGTGGCAATCGCAATCCCTAAGAATGCAATCGCGATAACAGTCAGCACAATCTGAAGCGGCCAGAGGAACTTATACCATTTGCGTAAGGGAATCTTTGAAACAGCAAGGAAAATCAAAAGTGTCCCATTCGTAAACCAGTACATATTGGCAAATCCATCCCCAAATTGATAGGCTAAGGTTGCTGTTTGTCTGGTGACGCCAATCATATCCGCCAGTGGGATGAGAATAGGCATAATTGCGATTGCTTTACCGCTGCCAGAGGGAATAAGGCCGTCTGCCAACAGGGTAACCACAAATATGCCTATTGCAGCAAGCCATGGGGAAAGACCGCCCAGCGATTTTGAAAAGAAATTGATGATAGGATCAATCAGCCCGCCCTGGGTCATAATAACCTGAATCGCACGCGCAAGTCCAATAACCAGAGCTCCATCCACTGCTCCCTTAGCACCCTTCACAATGCTGCCGGTGGTCCCATTTACGCCCAAACGCCCGACAAGACCTCCCAAAAGGCCGCCCGCCAAAAATACAGCCGAAAGTTGATCCATCTCCCAACTATAATTCAAAACTCCGAAAATAGCCACAACAAATGTAATTCCAAAGATAATTAATGCCAAAATCTGATGCTTTGTCATCCTGCTGTCCTTCAGAGAGCTGTAATCTCTTTTAAGACTGCCGTTATCAATGCCGTATACAATGCTTTTGGCCGGAGCCTTTTTTACCCGGGCAGCATATATAAGTATATAAATCATGATAACAGTCTCTACAACCACTAACGCAATCAGACGCAGCCACATGCCGGAAAACATAGGCAGCTCTGCAATTTCATGGGATATTCCCACAGTGTAGACATTTGTCGGGGATACTGCAAAGCCCATCATACACACAAAGGCGCTGGAAGCCATCCCCACAACGGTATCATAGCCCAGCGCAAGGCAGATAGATACGATAATGGGAACGAAAGGAATAATTTGCTCGGCCCAGCCAAGAAATCCACCTATTGCCGAAAACAGCAGCATAATAATCAGAAGAACGACCGGGCTCCCAAACTTATCTGATGCCCGCAATATCTTCGATATTCCCTTATCCAGAGCTCCCGTGTCCAGATACACCTGCACAAACCCACCCACGAGCATGACAAGAAACATAATACTGGCGGCACCCACAAGCCCCTGGGGTATAGCAAGGAAGAAGTTTCCGATTGATACAGGTGTCCTTTCCACCTCATGAAAACTGCCTTCAACAACCATAGTGCGTCCATTTTCCTCAACGCGTTCAAATGCTCCCGGAGAAATAAAATAGGATGTAACTGCACACACCAGCATTACTGCAAATAGAATGACAAAAGGATTCATGCCGGATGACTTTTTCTTTACCTTCTCCATGCTGTTATCTCCTCTTGCTTTTATATAATTTCAACATTTTATTCAGTTATGCATCAGATTATTACATTGTAAAAGCCCTATTTTGATATGATGCTGATGTGCGGCCGCAAGAAGCTTGTCAAAATCCCCCTCGCTCCAAACTCATCCATAATATTCTGATAAAAATTATGTGACATTCAGTAGGGCAGCCAAGCCAGGTTGGTCCTCCTGAATCATTTTCAGAAACTATCTGGGCAATCTCGCTTCGGCCTATGTAGGGATGGCACCGAATGATTACAGAAAGGTCACGCAGACATTTGATTAAGGAGGAGCAGTATCTCTCTGCCCACCTACTTGTTTGGGAAAATCATCATCTTCCCATTCTTTCCACGTATTTCAAATACTCTATTGATATCATCCAGTGGCAGTCTGTCTGATATCAATTCTGCAAGCTTTATTTTTCCGGTATTTACCAGATTTGCTGCCCGCCCATGAGAAAATGGATTTACATATGATGCTGTCACAGTGATTTCCTTTTGGAAAATCTCATATGGTTTTACCGGAATCTCGCAATCTGGTTCTGTCAAGCCAAATAGTAGCACATGCCCGCCATTTCCAATGTATTTAAACGCATCCAGCATGGTTTCTTTTCGTCCTACACACTCAATCGTTACGTTAATCTCACGGATTCCTTTTTCTTCCAACAGTTCAAACGGTGTTTTTTCCAGAGGATTTACCGTATAGTCTGCACCCAGTTTTTTTGCCATCTCACGTTTTGACGCCACAAGTTCGGACACGATAACAGTAGCGGCCCCGGCCAATTTTGCCAATTGCAGCATGATCAGTCCGATGGTTCCCCCTCCAATAATAAGAACCGTATCACCGGTACGGATGCCTGCCCTGTCGATACCATGCAGACAACATCCTAATGGCTCACACATAGCAGCCTCCTCAAAAGACACCTCTGATTTCAGCACATAAACCTGCTCTTCTTTTACTTTGCAAAGCTGCGCAAAACCACCATCGTAAGTAACCCCTGTTGCAGAATAAGATTCACAGAAATGTGGTTTTCCTACTTGGCACGCATAGCATTTACCGCACATAATGCTGGGGTCTACAGTAACATGGTCTCCAGCCTTCACTCTTCCTGCGTCGTCTCCGACCGCCTCTACGACTCCTGCAAATTCATGCCCCAGCACTACCGGTGGAAAACAATCGGAGGCGCCCTTTGCCCCATCATAGATGTGGATATCTGTCCCACAGATTCCTGCCGCCATAACACGGATCAGCACTTCATCCCCCTTAATCACCGGATCCGCTTTTTCTTCTACTTTTACTACGCCTGGTTCATAAAACACTGCTGCTTTCATATCCCTATTCCTCCCTGTCTATATCATTTTCTATTAACTGCACGTTAACTTTCCTGCAATCTGAGACAGCCATAAGACTCGACCTTTTCATAAATTCTTCTTTTTTCTTTTGCCTCAATCGACTTTAAATCCGGCAGACTATACTCCTCTCCAATCTGCGCCGCCTTTCCCTTCGCCATATCGTGATACATCATCAGATTCACTTGATCAATATTGTCATATTTGCGGGACAATTCGGCAATACTGCGGTAGTGGATTTCATTATCGTTGATACCGGGAATAATCGGGCACCGCAGATACACATGGCTTTTATGTCTGCCAAGAGAGTCCAGATTCTTCAGTATCAATCGGTTATCAACTCCCGTATATCGTCTATGTTGCTGTTCATCTGTCATTTTATAGTCAAACAAGAACAAATCCACATATTCTGCAATGGTCAAATATTTTTCTTCCGGTGCCTGCCCGGACGTATCCAGGCAGACATGAAGCCCTTTTGCTTTTGCCTTTTTCAGCAACTCCAGCAAACACTCAAACTGCAACATTGGTTCACCGCCGCTTACCGTAAGACCGCCGCCGCTTTTCTGGTAAAAATCCCAGTCTTTCATAACAGTTTCAATGATTTCCTCGCTGGTCATTCTTTTTCCGTAAATCTTTAGTGCGCCGCTTGGGCATGTATTAGCACAGCAGCCACACTGCACGCAGTTGCTATAGTCAATTTCGTGGCAGCCTTTTTGAGTTATTATGTGAACATCGTGTTTACATACTTCCTGACACTTCCCACATCCCACACAATTCTTTTCCAGAAAGCCCAGCTGTGCTTTTGTCTTTTTAGATTCCGGATTGTGGCACCACACACAATCCAGCGGACATCCTTTCAGAAAAATTGTGGTGCGGATTCCGGGACCATCATGCAGTGCGAATCTCTGCAGATCAAACACCATTAATTCTGCCATTCTTCTTCCACCTTATCAGTTCAATGTCCGGTTTAGAATATCCAGCTGTACATCATCTGCCAGCTCTACATATCTTGCGCTGAATCCTCCAACGCGTACAATCAGATTCGAATACTTCTCCGGCTCTTTTCTTGCATTTTCCAAATCTTCTTTTCCTACTACATTAATCATTGCCTGTGTGCCTCCACGGCCAAAATAAGAATCCAGCAGCGGAAAGATAACCGTCCTTCGCATAGTATTAAAGGTTTCTTTCGAGAACTTCATATTCTGAACAGTACCAAAATGGATATCTCCTCTAGCTTTCAGCAGGGAATTCACAAATGCTGTCACTCCATTCTTGTCCATTCCTGCAGTTGGATTATTTGCGTTTGACAAAGGATCTCCTGCACGCCTTCCATCTGGTGTTGCCCCTGTGTTTCTTCCATAAGTTGTATTGTCTCGGTTATTGATGTTTACCATTCCAAAGCAGTCCAGTCCGTAATATTTTCCGGAAATGTCCAGCATAATAAAGCATACCATCTCATGAACCGCTTTCATCATATTGTCTACTTCTTCCAGGTCATTTCCAAACTTATCTGCACCCAAAAGGACTGCATGCTCTTCTTCATGACCGGCAAAATTAATCTTCAGAACATCCAACAGTTTTTCTGCTGTCATGGCTTTATCTTCATACACGCATTTTTTGATGGCATATAGAGAGTCCGAGCAGGTGACAATACCATAGATTTCATCGCTCCCCCCACATTTTACAGTGCCGCCGCTAATGATACCTTTTCCTGCATCTATACAGCCATCATACAAGATATTATGAAGATTTAAAGACATATCCTCTGCAATAATCTCATAACCACGGGAATGATTCCGTGCACTTACATCTGTCAAATAGGCCACATTCTTGCAAAACGTATCCCATAGTTGATCAAAAGTCTCATAATCTGTCAGTTTTGTGTCATTTGGAGTCAGCCTGTATTTTCCTGTGGAATCATATCCGCCATTCATGGTGCCCCACAAAACATTTGCCAGATTCAAAACGGAATTTGGGCTTATGATAATCCTATGGTCAATTGTAAATTCTCCACATCCCAGCGGCATCCAGCCCAGCGCCTCTTCATAGCTGATACCAAAGACTTTCATAACACCCGGAATGACATTTTCATCTTGATATAACATAGGATAGGTCGTTCCCTCTCCGATACAATCCATCGCTTTTTCATACAATTTTGGGTTCATGCCTTTATACATGCGAAGTGTTAACTGAGGTACAATATCCCTTACTCTTCTTGATACTTCCATGATTACCATAGCAAGCTCATCTGCTTCTTTTGGGTGTTTTCTCCCCAATCCGCCGATAATAACCCTGTCATCAGTCACCTGTTCTTTTACAATCATCAGCTGCCAAAAACTTGTAAGTAAACGGATAGCTTCTTCCTCATCAAGAATTCCTTTTTTTATATCTTCTGTATAGTACAAAGCCAGATAATCATCCATCCGTCCCCACTCGCGGGTACCATCGATCAATGAGTAGATAATCACAAGCTGAATTGCCTCCCGGAAGCTTCCCGGTTTTTCCGTAATAAGTTTCCGGCAGATTCTTTCCATTTCCTTAAGATCTTCTTTGCGCTGTTCATCTGTCTCTGTACGGTACAGCCCTGCTGCCTGACCGGCATACCATTCTAAGGTTTTCATGATGGTCTTTAATGCCATGCGCATGCCTTCATAGAAATTCGGATCATTTTCCGGATGTTCTTTTTGTTTCTCTTCCGTCAGATGATAGAGACCACGGAGTCCATAATCCAGCAATTTGTGATAATCCAGGAAAATTCCCGCAACCCTTTGCAGTGCAGCCGCAGCATGAGGATAGTTTGCCAAATCCAGAACATTCCCGTCCGTAACACCGCCTGTGACCATGTAGACCTTATCTGTGGGATTCATTTCCGCCAAAAATTTCTTTGTTGAAGTATGATCTACCCAGAATTCACGAAGTGCTTCTAATCTGCTGCGTTCCTCCTTTGTAATGGATTCATCTGCTATTTTTTCGTCAAACCAGTCAAAGTTCATAGCAAATCCCCATTCACTGTTGATATACTGCGCATTCATTCCCAACGGAAAGATATCTGCTCTCCCGCAGAAAAGGTCGTTTGGCATAATGCCAAGCATAATCTGAGGAAATTGTGCATCCAGACATTTCGCCTCGCGGATTGCCGGATGGTCATTCTTACATTTCTGATAGACCTCCGTGAAATCTTCCATATGCTTCAAAAGTTCCTCAAAATTCAAACGAGGTTCATTGTTGTAAATTGTTGCATAACCACTGTAAAAATCTTTTGTACGGGTTTTATAGGCCTCTTTCCAATACATCTATACTTCTCCTCTCTTTAGATTGCACGGCTGGTTAAACGTTTATCCTGATTTAATTCTAATTTATAAGATGCCAGATGTCAATTGGCAAAATTTCATATTTATCCATCCTGTTTTTTGTCCATTATCACATGCCGCAGTTGACTTTCCCATTCTTTTTTATTAAAGTAATGTTTATGATACCAGGGTCCCAAAGTGCGAAGCAATCCGTAGGTATCAGGGGGCAAAATTCCTTTTGACCGCTACATTATTTTTATAAAAGATTATTTTTATAAAAGATTATTTGTATAAACGTTTCACTTGGAGGGTTCTATGAGCACGATCAAAGACGTTGCTAAGCATGCGGGTGTATCCATTGCAACCGTATCCTACATTATAAATGGTACAAAGCCTATCACTGCTGAGACTCGCGAACGGGTCTTACAGGCCATTGAAGAATTGAATTATGCACCAAATCAGACTGCAAAGAGTTTTAAGACCGGCCGGAAAAACATCATTGCCTTCATTGTCCCGGATATATCCAACAACTATTTTGCCAATATTATTGACTCACTGGAAAATGAGCTTAGAAAGTCCGGATATAATCTGATTCTGACAAATACAAAAGAGTCAAAAGAAAATGAAATCCAGCAATTAAAATATCTCGCTTCCGGTATTGCCGATGGTATTGTTCTTGCATCTGCTGCGCAGGATTATGCTGAAATCGAGTCATATATCCCCGAAAGCTTTCCGGTTGTACTGATCGACCGTAAATTAAAAAACTGTCCCCTGGATATTATAAATGTCTCAGATGCCAACGCCATCACCACAGGAATGGAACAGCTGCTGCGTAAGGGGCACACACGCATTGGATATATCGGAGATTTTCCGCATTTGAGTACTGCCAAAGAGCGGTTACAGTTATACCTTGACTTTTTAGAAAAGAACAATATGCCTATTGTCCAAAACCTTATCAAAAATACCAATTCCCTTTCCCACGAAGCATATTATCTGACAGGTGAACTGCTGAAGGAAGAATGTACGGCTATAGTAGTTGGAAATAATGTTATGACAGCTGATGCCTATAATTATCTGGCAAACCACAGAGAACTATCTTCTGGTGTACAGATTCTCGGATATCAGCATAAAGATTTATCCCATCCTTTTTCCACAAAAGATGGGATAATTGTCCTGAACGAAAAAGATATGGGGATTGCCGCCGCACAGCAGATTCTGAGCAGAATCCAAATGCCGGAACAACCACAGAGAGAAATTATTATTTGTAATCAATATGCAGTCAGTATAACCCCTCAATAATCAAAAATACCCTGAATTGCATCTGTGATATTAATAATGTCTGCATACTTTATCCTGCCGGTTTTTTTAAATCCTCTAACGCGTAAGTCTAATAAACGCATCTGCTCACAAAGTACAAACCCACTAATATCTTCTGCCTTAATACATATATGCAATGGATCTAAACCTGCACTTTTAATTATTGGACAGACAATTGCTTCTTCTGATTGATTAAAAAAGTTTTTACTTACCACAAGAACCGGACTATTTAATTTCTCTACTTTTAGTATGTCGCCTTGTTCGATGACTGGCATTATATCTTCTCCCACTCCTCTCTTCCAACCGGCTCGTTCCATTCAAATTCGTCGTACGGTCCGATTCCTTTTCCCAATTCCTCTGTCCTTTCCTCCAAAGTCTTGTGTTTAAACGTCTTTCTAAGCACAATATCTCCATCTATCAGCTCTATATTGAGAATATCATTTGTATGAATACCGGCACTTTTCAGTATATCCTTTGAAATCCTGATTCCCTGGCTATTTCCCCATTTTTTAACTTGAGCAAACATATTATGATCAACTCCTTCCTTTCGCTTAGTATAAACATAGTATATACCGTTCACTGTGAGGAGTCAATTCACTATTCCACCCAAGTTCTGTTTGCCACAAACTAATGATAAAGAGCGTGACATACTTCCACCACTTAAATCTCATGATTTTGAAATGAGGGCTTCCTGTTCAATAGCCCCAACGGGCTAAGTATCTGCAGACTATCCCCGTGTGCCCCTCGTTTTTTTGCCCGGTTACGGGCATTCTTTCGGTGAGGTTATGCACATAATATATTTCTTTCCTCTTCACGAATATTGATTGCCGCGTTGACATCCCTGTCCATCCGGTTTCCACAACGACACTCATAAATCCGTTCCGATAATTCCAGTTCTTTCTTTACTGCTTTTACACAGTGAGACAACTTTCTCTGCTCTTTGCACAATTTCTTTTCTGACTTTCGGTAATACATCGGATACTCTGCCCGGCTTCCGTCTGAAAACACCGCCATACCGCCCATGGCAAAATCCATTCCCAACAACTTTTCTACCACCGCTTTCTCCGCACTTATTTGGCTCTCATAGGTATAGAGAAGACTGGCATAATATTTTCCGGACGGTTCCTGAGTGACCGTCACCGATTTCAATTGATATCCTTTCGGTATCTGTCGGTGCTGTACCAGTTTTACATGAGACATTTTCGGAAGCTTCAGCTTTCCTTCTTCCAGTTTGATATTTCCATTTACTACATTCGTCGTATAACCTGCCCGGCTTCTGTGTTTTGATTTGAACTTTGGAAAACCACTCTGCGGATTTCTAAAAAAGTTCTGATATGCCCTTTCCAGATGAAGCTGCACATTGGCCAGTGCCAGTGAATCCACCTCTTTCAGCCACGGATACTGTTTTTTATAAAAAGCCGGCGTATTCTTCAACATCTTTTTACTTTTTTGATATTCTTTAATCTTATGATTTAAGCGTCAAAAGGTCATGCCTTATGATGATATATTTGTACCTTGAAAATTTAACACATCTCCCAAATCAACGGATAAAAATGGTATAATGGACTTAGTTTATTCAGGAGGTCCATTACCATGTCATTTGTTCCTAACGATGTTAACAACGAACAGCTATCGCTCTTTGATTCCTTTACCGGACTTACAGAAAGAGAACAACGTGTCTTGTCAAAATCATGGGCAAAGCCGTTTGCTGAAATTATCTTCCCGGCCATAGATGAAACACCTTTTGCGGCTTTATACAGCATTAAAAGTTCAAGACCTAATACACCAGTGAACGTTCTGGTTGGCGCATCCGTACTTCAACAGCTGACAAATCAATCAGATGATGAAATCAATGAATCCTTATTGTTTGACATTCGTTACCAGTACGCACTTCATACCACAAGTTTTCAGGAACAGCCATTAAGTGACCGCTCGCTTGGCAGATTCCGTGCCACATGTAATGCTTACTATGATGAGACGGGAGTTGACCTTCTTCATGATGCTGTGATGTCCTTGACTGATGAAATGGCAAGACTTATGAAACTGGATCATCAGCTAAAAAGAATGGACAGTATGATGGTCGCTTCAAATATTAAAAAAATGGGGCGTCTGGAACTGCTCTATACCTGTGTCTCAAATCTTGTCAAAAAGATGCAATCGCTTGGTCTTGCACTCCCTGAAAACCTGAATCATTATACGGAGGATAATGACAGGAATACGGTAATCTATCATAACCGGAGTGAAGAAACGGCTTCCAAAATAGATACCATTCTTAAGGACATCAAAACGTTACTTCCACTATGCGAAGGGAAGATGGATGATTCCAGCGAGTATCTTCTCTTTGTCAGGGCAATAAAGGAACAGACAGTGACAGATGAAGACGGGAACTATCGCCTGAGAACCGCCTCTGATGGCGGAATGAATTCTGACATCCTGCAAAACCCGGCAGATCCTGACGCTGCCTATTGCTCCAAAGCTGGGAAGGAATACCGTGGCTATACTGCTAACGTAGTTGAAGAAATCAATGAATCTGGTGACAGCCTTGTTACGGATTATCAGTTCGAGAAGAACAATTACAGTGACAAGAAGTTTGCGGAAGATGTTCTCAATGACATGCCATCTTCAGAGTCCGGAGATTCTGTCTATGTTATTGCAGATGGAGCATATACCTGTGATGAAGAACTTGCTGCCGAGAAGAACGTTGTCATTGTGAACACAAACCTTACCGGGAAAAATGCACCGGATATCAATGCAGATTTTGAATTCAATGAACAGGAAAACCGTATTACAAAGTGTCCCGGCGGGAATTCAAAGTTATATCAGCTTTTCGAAATGGAATTGAAACCATTCCTTCCATCCTCCGCAGGAAATATGATGTTGATCATATCTATAAGATCACCGTCCAAATTCACCGGAACCACAATCTGATTGTTCTCTTCATCCTTCATGATTTCAATTTGGTCATATACCGCAATACTCTTGTCAAGCGTAGGATTGAACTCTTTCATTTTCTAATATGTTTATGTTCTGCCAATCTCTTCTACTTTTCCTCAATTCACTGATTTTCTTGCATGTCTTCAATTTGCTCTTTTACACGTTCTGCTTCCTTCAGAATATTCAGTTGATATTTTGCAATTTCATCTAATATTTCGAATCGCTCTTTTTTTTCTTTTCCCTCTCGAATCATTTGTGCATTATGTGTTTCAAGATTGGATAACACCGTCAACTCGCTAATGGTCGCAAAATCTCTCACATTATTTTTCTTAGCCAGTTCTGGATTTGCATCTCTCCATGCCTTTGCTGTAAATCCAAACAAAACAACATTTAGAATATCTGCTTCATCAGCATATGCCAGCCATTGCATATCTGAATGGTAATTACCATTTGGAATCATGTAATTCTTTACAGCATCTGTCTGAATAAGATAATTGTTTTTTGTCAAAAATCTTTTCGCATCCCACTCTATTTTCATCCGATCATTCTCATCTGCTTTCAATCTTTGAAATTCTTTTATTAAATATAACTTGAACACTGAACTAATTGCTGACGCAAACTCAAAAGCAATATCTTTATGTGCGAAAGTCCCTCCATAACGGCCTCTTTTTACATACATCCCTTTTGCATTCGTCTTTTCTATCCATTCCGAAACGCTCAAAACAAAAGTATGCAATCCTGCTTCATTTTTAAAGTGGTCGAATTCGACCACTTTAAAATCAGGATTGTAAATCTGCTCCCATGTTCCCAAAAATTCTAGTGTCAAACGATTCCTAAGCCAATTTTTCACAATATCCGCTGCCCTTGAGTCACCGTTTTTAGCAGCTGCCATATCCGTAATACAAATGTAATCATCAAAATCCTCTCTAGCCACTGTGATTGGAGTATCTTGAACTGTAATAACTCTATTTTTTATCATTCGTTTTTTCCTTCCTTTGTTTTTTCGCTAGTTTTTCCATCTTAATCTGATATTCCAGCATACGAAGTACATAGACTGGTAATTTACGATGTCCCAGTTCCCATTCTGTAACAGTTCTGTATGGAATTCCAAAATATGCACAAAACTCTTTTCGATTCATACCTGTACTTTCTCTTAATTTTCTCACTCGATCCTTTATTTCCATTTCATTACCTTCCTCATCATGTACTCACTGTGTATTCACAATATCATCTTTTTACAATTTACGCAATGCGTTATTACTATCCTGGAATTTCCATTCAATTTCAATATGCTTCTCATCCCACACAGTAATCTTATTGATGAAACTATCCACCACTTTCGAGTTCAGCTCCGTAAGTTCAAGACCCAGCATTGCATCACTGACACTCTACATTGGCTTGAGATTGTGCATGATTCCAAACCAGAGATTCCCTACTTTAAATTCAATGACAATAAGAGAGAATATACTTATTATTTTTACCTGAGTTATGAAGAATTTACCTACCCCAGACTCAACAGTGTACGTATTTTAAACAACCTCGTCCAGACTCTGTTTCTGATTATAGAGCGGGAGCAGAAAATCACCATCACAGCAGGCAGGGAGCGTAAAATAGACGATGACCCGGCAATTCAGGTGATCAGACATTATATTGATATTAACTTTAAGGATGAGCTATCGTTGGATAAGCTGGCGACATACTTTCATATGAATAAATATCACCTCAGTCACCGCTTTAAGAAAAGTTTCGGTATTTCACCGATGAAATATTGGAGCAATGTAAAAATTGAGAATGTCAAACAGCTGCTGGCGCTGTCCAATTATTCGATTATTGAGATTGCGTCACTCACCGGTTTCTCGTCTCAGTCCTATCTTTCACAGACCTTTAAGAAAGAAACCGGGATGACGCCGGCAGAATATCGCAAGAATTACCGGATTAAATGATCCTCTGCTTTATCAGTCCTTAGTATCTTGTACTTCATGCATTCTTCCTCGCCAAAAGCGTGGCACGTATGTCATCAAATGACTCTTGCATGGAGCCGACTCTGCCCTCTCTGACATCATCCTCTGCTTCAGCCAGATTGCGGAGCAACACCAACTCTGCCTTCATCTGATAATAGTCCTCCAGCCCGATAACTGCTGTATCGCCTCTTCCATTAACCGTAATAATCACCTCCACACTTGCCATGGGGCTGTCGGGAAATAGACAGTTTGAAACGGGGAAGGCCTTATCACGCTCAAAGAGCTTTTTATAGATGGTACAAAAATAGAAGCGAATGCAAACCGCTATACCTTTGTCTGGCGGGGGAGTATCAACTACAATCTTGCCGGTCTGCCGGATACGATAGATACCCTTTATGAAAAGTACAATACACTTCTGCACGAAAACGGATATGGTCCCAAATATGATCTTGGGGATGCGCAGATGTTTCTCATTGAAGGCATGGAAAAAGTCAGACGTGTAATTGACGAAAATCGGAAACGGAAGCTGACAAAACATAAGAAACTCTCAAACAATACGGTCATCGAAATTGATAACTGCTCTCCTCTTGAGATTTTGAAACTCCAGAAGAATCTGATGCGGATTGCAGAGGGTGAGGGAATTTCATTTGTCCATAGTAAGGGAAAACAGAAGACTGAAATACAGAAACTGTATGAAGAACTGGAAGAATGCGGGAATCGTCTGATGGGATATAAAGAGTGTTTTGAAATTATGGGAAAAGACCGCAACAGTTATTCCAAAACGGATCTGGAAGCAATCTTTATGCGGATGAAGGAAGACCACATGCTTAACGGGCAGTTAAAACCAGCATACAACGTCCAGATCGCGGTGGAAAACTACTTCATCATTCACGGCTATGTGAGCAACGACCGGACGGATTATAACACTCTGATTCTGGTTCTGGAAAAGCATCGGAAAGCCTTTGGTGAAACATTGGAAGAAGTGACAGCAGACAGCGGATACTGTAGCGGATGTGAACATAAAGCCCGTTGTCTGTATAAATATGATGCGGAAAAGAATAGCGGCCGGAATAAAGTGATGAAGATTAATGAGCAGTGGGAAGCCCTGAAAGAAGCATCCAATGCCAATATACAGAGTGAGAAAGGAATCCTGAAGCGTCAGATCCGCTCCATCCAGACCGAAGGTCACTTTGGAGACATCAAGGAAAACGAAAACTTCCGGCGATTCAATTACCGCAGTTCAGAAAAAGTGTATAAAGAATTCATGCTGTATGCAATGGGTCGAAATATAAATAAATATCATCGGTTCCTTCACCATGAAATCGAGAAATTCACAGGAAAAGCCGAGCAGAAAACAGCTTAGAGAACAGTGTGCGTCCAGGGTTATGGAAAAAGGGGGTTTTGCGCCCCAAAATAGGCCGGCTAAAGAAAAAACAAGCATATCTACCAGAGCGTCCTTTGCTGAAAATCATGGAACTCTGTAGGATATGCTTGTTTTGGTGTAAGAGCCTTAAAAATCGGTATTAACCGACAGCCCCCTTTTACTTGTAGCATGGCAAATTTTCTCTTTATTTATTTCTTTTTTTCATCCTGCCAATTACAGTACAGGTACAAACTGCTGCTGAACCAAGTAGTATTATAATAACCAGCATAAGATTTGAAGTATCTCCGGTTTGTGCAGTCTTCTGAATTTCAGCTTTCTGAGGACTGGTAATTGCTGATTCTTTATCTGCGCCATTGCCTGACCCCGTATTTCCGTCTATTGTGTCTTTACCGCCGTTTGCTCCATTATTTCCTGAATTATTACCATCAGGATCCTGAGGCGTGCCAGAATCACCGCCATTTTCGTTTTCATCGTCACCTGCTGCTTCAATCTCTCTGATTAAATTATCAATCTTTCCGGTCATTTCATCCACATTTGATTGTTCAGCCTCTGGATCATCTGCCATATTCTGTGCATTCTTAAGTAAAGTTTCCGCCTTCTGTGCCAACTCCTTTGGCAGGTTCCCGGTAGTAAGTGCACGAAGTGCTTCTATACTCTTTTTCAGATTGGACACATCTGCCCTTTCTATCACGCCATTGATACGTTCTGTCAGCCGATTAGTCATATCATTAATTTCTTCCTGGGTAGCAGTATCATTATTTTTAATTGCAAGTGCTTCCTGATATAACTCCTTCAGTCCCTGGATAGAAGAGGGCCTGTATTGGTTCTTATTATCCAGCAATTCACCTGCCAATTCCAATGCTTTATCTAACATCGTATAATCATTCTTAGCAGCCTTCTCACCGTTCTCAATTACCGACCTGATTGCATCAAACAGTGAAAGTATAGCTGAATCCACATCAGAGATATTTGTCTCACCACTTTCATATACAGCTTTGGCACTTTCTAAAATCGGAACCAAAGCGTTGATAGCATCCGGATTATAAATATCTTGGTCTTCTATTAAAGAATCACCTGTTTGAATCAAAGCCAGGAGCTTCGTTTTCAACATTTCAATTCCAGCCACTTCTTTATTATACTTTTTGTATAAATCCAACATGTCATTTACCGCTGTTTCTACTTCTGTGAAACTTATTTCCTCATCCGGCTTCTCTGAGAAAGCTGCATATTTCTGGAGTATGGTCTGATATGCTTCCCATTCTTCTTCACTTGCAAACCCTTCACTGACAAAATCTTTTACCAGATCATAACCCAGATTTACCAGAGCCATATTGCCCCTGAGTACGAGGTTGGCATCGGCGTCTTCCAGTGCAGCAAGTGCCTCGTCTACCACATCCTGTATGCTGTCTTTATCATCTACAATAGTTTTTGCATAATGATAGGATTCCATAAATGCATTCCAGCTGGATGCAGTATATTTTTCTGCATTGTTTGCCTTGCCTTCACATTCAGCCAGCTTTCGCTCAAGTTTACTGAAGTCTGTCACTTTAAGATTTTCGTATTCCGTCTTCTTTTCATTTAGGATATTGAATACATTCCCCAGTTGTTCTAAATCTACCTGATCATTTCCGACAGCCTGAATCTCCCTATTTACTTTTAAGAGTAGAGCTTTAGCATCCTCCAGAGCAGTCCTAAATTGGATGCCCTCTTCTGCTTCTTCATTAATAGAAATATTCTCTGACTCGTCGATCAGATCACACAATTCTGTTGTATCCAGCACCTGAACATAGAAGTCCAGCTTTGCACCCGACACAGTATTGAACCTGATCAGACATTTACCATGATTTAATGACGACATAAACTTTGTGCTCAATGCATAATCATCATTTTCGGCCTGATAATCTTCACCTTCCATGAGTTCTCTCAGCTTGTTTCCTTCTGGTCCAAAATACTCAATCGAATCTATCAGATCACCGTCCAATTTCACCGGAACCACAATCTGATTGTTCTCTTCATCCCTCATGCTTTCATTTTGGTCATATACCGCAATACTCTGGTCAAGTGTAGGATTGAACTCTTTCTCTGAAGCCGGACGCCCAAATACTTGCAATTCATTTATAGTCGGAGTCCAATATGTGCCTTGAAGCTGATCAACAATCACTACTCTCAGCTTACTTGTGGTCACCGGTTCAAAGCCATTGATTTTTTTGTTGCTTCCGATGCCATCATTTACTGTTTTGAAGGTTTCAAACTCTTGCTTCTCTTCATCATACTTCTGAAATTCACATGTTTTTATCCTGAGTTCAGTATTAGAGTCTTTAAACTCATCCATCAATATTTCCTCAATGACAACTTCTTCCTCAAAATCAAGGTCTAATATAATCGGATATCCATCTTTCATATCATCCGGGTCACAGCATGCCCAGCGAGTTGTAAAGTCACCATCTACCATTTTATCTGCAGCTAATTCCTGGTAATTACCTTTAGGATGCGTATAATTAGCAGTAATCGTCTTATTTAAAGCCAGATTATCATCTGCTTTTATTTTCAAATTCTTAATTGCCAGCTCCAGTTTCTTATATGCTGCGTGTATTTCACTGGGGTCCTGCTCAGCCGTCACCTTGCTGACCTCTTTTAAAGTCTGCTGAAAATCCATCCAGGAGGAAAGCCTGTAATCGTCTTTTTTCTTTTCCTGAGCGGTCTTAATCAGTTCTTTCAAATCTTCAAATGTCTTGTATCTAATCTCTGATGCCTTTTCAAGAGCATTTATGCACTGTTCTAAAGCTTCATATGCATTCGTAATCTTAATATCAGCTTCGTCTCCATTTAGTTCCTTTGCATAAGCGAGTGCAGAAGCCAAGCTGTTCCATGACTCTTCTGTATACTCTTCCTCTTTATATGACTCTGCCTGTACAATAAGATCCTTAAGTTCCTGAAAGGTAACATAACTCGTGTCTGCCGCACTGTCTGTAACCTTAATGCTACTTACATCACTTATCCTTTTTCCTTCGTCAAATAACGCTCCTTTGTATGTCAGATTATATGCTGTTATTTGTTCTTTATAAAGAAGAGATCCTATTGTCGGATCAGAACCATCCTTTGTATACCGTATGTCTCCACCATTTGCCCTATTGGTAAACTTCACCATTCCATCCGATTTATCCGGAACGGGTGCCAGGTCTTTTGATAGTTTTTCATCATAAGTTTCCGCTGTCTTTCCGACATCTTCTTTGACTTTGAGAATCTTCTCAAGGTTAGCTTTATCGGAGATGGCTTTTTCTCCTGCTGCGATTGCTGCTTCATACGCATCCTTTGCCTTCTCCACATCTTCTGACGGTTCCAGAAGCATCTGATAAAGCTCTTCTTTTTTCGTTCTTTCTGCCATCAAAGTTTCGAGTTCTTTAACAGCTTTAATTCTTTCCTGTTCCTGAGGATCCGACTTATCTCCTATCTCTGTCTCCTGAAGCCCAATATCGATTCCATTTCCATAATACAGCTCCGTCCCAAAGAAGTCTTTATCTCCGCAAGCTGCTACATACTTTCCTGCATCAATCAAAGGACTGTCCTCTTCTAAGCGGAAGTTTTTGGCTGCATCCCGTATATTTTCTGCCCCTATACCCTTGGGATCGTAATCCAGTGGATCCCCTGCAAATCCCGGGTCTCCGAAATATTCATGTTCATCTTTCGGGTGGTTTGAGGATTTCTTTCCGGAAGCTTCGTAGAATGCATTATTACTGAATACTGCTTTATCCAGCCCATTGGCTTTACGGTTCCAATTAGTAGGGGTCTGGGATGTATTATAAAAGACGTTATTATAAAAATATACTGTATCTTTCAGTACCTCGTCGTGAAAACTCTGGAGCTTTGAGCCATCATAGACAAATACATTATTGAGAACATATGTAGGAGAATAGTTTGTACTCAGCATATTCTTCCAGATAACTCCATTGTCGTTGATACTTAAGTTATATCTGGCTATGGAGTTACTGCTGTTTCCCATATATGACATCCATCCGCCCTTATTATCGTGTGAATAATTGTACTGATATGTTACATTAAAATTAGTAAACTCTAAATCCCACGGAGTTGCATCATACTCATTAGCAGGTCCGTCATAACATTCATTGAACTGCATTACACTGTCACATCCTGCCCATAAGTAAAGCCCTGCCGATACCTGGTTGTATCTTTTTAGAAATCCGTTTACTTCGTTGTATTCACAGACCAGATTCTTGGCATCTGCCAGCTGAATCGCGCCCTGCCCAGTGTTTTCGGCGTAATTATTTCCTATATATATGTCTCTGCTATACAAGTCTCTGCTGCGGACCCATAACTGCTCCCAGCCTTCATGATACTTTCTTGCTTCATCTGTTTCACCAGAACTGCCATCCCTATCATAGAACCAGTTAAATGCAAGCTGTATAGCATGCAGTTCACATCTGTCAAAAGTATTGTTTTCAATACGAACATCCTTAAAATAATATCCGGAAGTCCCGTAGTCGCGATAACTTTTCTCACCGAATACCTGAAATACAATTCCGCCGTAATGAATCTTCTGCCATGTTGACGGGCCGTCAATATCATGAATATCGCAATCAGATATTCTAAAATAATCCATGATATTATCTTCACCTTCTTCCAACAGATCTGCGTTGATTGAAACATGAATCCCGTCTCTTACAGCCATTCCGCTGGTGATATCTGTATTAAAATCATCATCATTAGACAATTCCATATTATGTATTTCCCAGTATTGCTGATTGCGCAGTGAAATTGCCCCGGTCAGTCCAACTTTCTCAACAATCTTGTCACGGTCTCCGGTACCCCTTATAGGTACTTCTACCTTACCGTTCGTTGCAATATACGGTTTTCCATCTGCCGGATCACCATACATGTCGATTGTGATTGGCTTTCCTTCGCTGCCGGAACCCATTGGTCTAAGCTGCTGGTCCTGCCATACTTCTCCGGCCTTTAGCAGAATCCTGTCCCCGGGCTGAAACTCTTTCTGGTTCGCCATGGACAGCGTTTTCCATGCCTTGTCTTTGCCTGTCCCGTCATTGTTGTCATTCCCGTTAGATGCATCCAGGAAATAATCCTGCCCCCCGTATGGGTTCTGCTCCTGTCCTGTATCCGCGGCATAACTTATGATATTGGACGGAAATAGTGTCACTGTCATAACTAAAATAAGAAAACCAGCCAATATTTTCTTAATCTTCCCCATAAGAACCTCCTACTCTTTAAATAGTCTCTCAAGTTTTCCTTTATCAACTGACTCTGCAGAACATTTCTTATATTCATTATCTAAAAATTTATTTAGTTTTTCTTCCGCCAGTATTGACCTGATTTGAGTCCCATACAGGTCATCCGACTTGTTTTTATCAAAGGTTTTATTCAAAATCTTAATTACGCTGACTACATCCCCATTTGTTACTTGTGTAACTTCATCCTGCTCCATTTCATCCGCTTTCACTCTCACATCGTAACGTGCCTTGAGGTCCTCCGAATAGCTTTCCCCGGTAAAAGTATATGTATTGGTTTCAACATCCTCCTTGTATTTTTCCTTGATTGCCTGCACCGGAAGGTTCTGACGAAGCATCGTTTCTATATCCGCAGCTGCAGTCTCCGGATGGGTATGATTGTACAGTCTGACTTCAAGAACCTCTGCTTGTGTGGCATATAGTTTCCATTCATCCTGATTTGCTTCAAGATAATCTTTTATCTCCTGTTTACTGACATAAAGTTTTTGTCCTTCTTTTTTGCTCAGTTTATTAATTAGATCATTCCTGGTATTTGTGACAAGATTACTCAAAAATTCCTTCTCTGAAAACTCTTTTTTCCCATATACTATTTTTTTGTCAGCAAAAGCTTGTTCTTTTTCTATATTTCTACTTTCCCTTGCCTTTTCAATCTCATCATATTCTACAGGAACATCTATCCCGTTCTCCCTTGCCATAGATAAAATCAGTTTATCGGTTATACAATGTTCCAGGGCTTGATAAACCAGCACCTCAACCGGTTTTTCTCCCCCTGTCTCTTCATACCAGTCTTCTTTTTCATTCAGCTCTTTGTGATGGGTATTATGAAAATAGTTCATAACCGTACTTTTTTCCATGTCTGAATAGACCTTTAAATCTTTTTCAGTAATCTTATATTCTCCTACCCTTGCATATACAGTATTTCGTTGCAAAAACACAAGAGCTATAACAAGAATGGCAATAGCAAGTAAAATTGAAATACCTATATATAAGCGTCTCTTTCTTTTTGGTTTTTTCAATCAATGCCTTCCTTTTCTAAAATTGTACTTACTTATTCTTCATTTATCACCTGCACCCCCGAGATTGTCGGATAAATCCGATATTCTGGAAAAGTGATGGTTATCTCACCGGTTTCTACTCTATCAAACCTGAGAATCCGTTTATAGCCGATTGTACCGCATTCAACAAGCATTTTTCTCCGGCCGTCTGTGCGGTAATAAATCTGGCATTTTTCAATTCGCTGGCTGTCGGCTATATACTCTTTGAGTATGATGATATTGCACGAAACCGGCTTTCTCCAATGTAAGGTAATCTGTGGCCGGTTATCATCGGCTGTCGGCTGCCAGTATATATCTTTTTCATCATCAAGTGCCGCTTTATCTGTCCTGCCCGATGAAAACTCCACCTCTGCGGCAATAACTTCATCATTGCTGCGGAGGTTCTTAAGTCTGTTGCCCAGCAGTTCCAGTTCCCGGATATCTTCAGGTGCAATCATCCCCTCCGGTGTCGGCGGCAGGTTCAGAAGAAATGTCCCGTTCCCGCCGACCGAGCAGCAGTACAATTCGAACAATTCATCCCCTGTCCGGACTTTACTGTCCTCATTTTGATGATAGAACCAGCCGGGGCGGATCGAGGTGTTGACTTCAGCCGGGTACCAGACTAATTCGCCTTCATACTCAGCCAGCACTTCCCGGCTTCCCAGGTTTTCTTCACCGGAAGTAAGCTTGCGTGAGAATTTTCCATCGTCAACCTTCTGTGACTTTTCGGCAACCTTTTCAACATCCCGCAGCGCACTTGGTACGACGCTCCACTCTTCTGCCCTTGTCTGTCCGGCTTCATTTCCAATCCATCGGACATCAGGCCCGCAGACAGCGATAACCGCTTCCGGCTGATGCTTACGGATAGTGTCATAATAGCGTTCCCAGTCGTAAACCTGCTTTTTCCCGTCTGCCCCTTCGCCGTTGGCGCCGTCAAACCATACTTCAAAAATGTCGCCATAACCGGTCAGCAGTTCTTCCAATTGTCTGACATAAAAGTCGTCATAGGCTTTGCCTTCACCGTAACTCGCTTCCGTACGATCCCATGGTGAGAGATAAATGCCAAATTTAAGACCTTCCTCACAGCAGGCTTCGGACATTTCTTTTACCACGTCACCATGTCCATTCTGCCATGGCGTTTGAGCCACAGTGTGTTTTGAGTATTTACTTGGCCATAAGCAGAATCCATCATGGTGTTTGCAGGTTAAGATTGCCCCTCTCATTCCGGCTGCTTTCATTGCCTGTACCCACTGCCGGCAGTCTAAGTGCTGAGGATTAAACAGTGACAGATCCTCATAACCCAGCCCCCACTCCCGGTCAGTCATTGTATTCATGCCAAAATGAATAAAACCATAAAACTCCATTTTCTGCCAGGCAAGCTGGCGCTCAGACGGCTTTATTGATACTGCGTAGTTAATGTCCACGTTATCTGTCTCCTCAATTGAATTTTCGATTGTAGTTCCAAATCTGAATCAGGATACCTGCCAGTCCGATTAGCTGAATACCGAGATACTTATATCCGATGGTCTGCCGTCCATAGATAACCAATGCAAAGCAGACCAAAAAAACAACCAGATTAATTAATACATTTAATTTTGCTTTAATTGATTCCGACATTCATATCACCCCATATACTTTCATACGGCTGTAAGGTTAAATTAATCACCTGTCCGCCAAAATGAACCTTTGTTTCTTGCTGCTCATCTGAGTTATTTACAATGCAGTACTTACTCACATCCGGATAGAGACTGGCTTCACAGTTTATATTTTCTGAATAGCCGTTAAGCATCTCTTCTTCTTTATGGGCTGCAAAATAGAGACTACGCATCAATAGCCGTGCATTGCTGAAGGAAAACGGTAAACCGGCTATGTAAACAGTCCGTCCTGCTCCGACTGCCCTTGCTGCCAGATGAACCTCGTCATTGGAATATTCAAGGATTTCTGTTGCTTCATCAAGGGCATACACGCTGTTCACAGTTTCACCAAAGTCAAAATACTCTATCCCGTCAGTAATAAAATGCCGGTCACTCATGGTTTTAAAATACTTATCGGTGGAAAGGGAAAATCCACGCTCTTCATCGACACCGAGAATACTTGCCAGCTGGAAGAAACGTCCCTGAAAATCAACAGCTGATGGTTCACCGACACCAATCAGACCGCCGCCGTTCATTACCCAGGCGGTGAGAATTTCCGAAAGTCTGGTTTGGCTCCAAATGTCACCACCGGAAAAAGCCGTACCGGCAGCACCGGCATTTATAATAACATCAATGCTCTCGTCGATGCCATTTTCCAGAACGTCGTCAAAGCTTATGAATTCCACTTCCACATTCATACCGCTTAATGATTCTAAAATCCCATAATAAGAGTACGCTTCTTTACAATACAAAGCATGGGCAACAGTAAAGGCCTGCCAGGTTCTAAGCTTGCCCCAGTGATTTAGGATTGCCACCTTCAGCCCACAATAGGCACGTGTCCCCTGCATATTATCATGAATGCCTCTGAATTCCTCCGTGATTTCAGCCACAGTATCAACAAACTTGGGGAATTTATCCGCCAGACTTAAATAGCCGCCATAGCCCATACGTTCAATTGGACTGCGCAGGATTGCCCGGCGGGCCTGCACCCAATTTGCCCGTGCCTCAATGCTGGGGTCATTGCCCTCATAAAAGGTGTCCGGAAAAAAGTACGGCAGAAAACGTCCTTCTGTATACTTCACATTTGGTATATCGGAAATCATCCTCAAGGTCGTCCCGTCACCGACACTGCCGACGACTGCATCAAGATTCATCCGTTGGGCATATTTTCCGTATGGTTCTGTGCCAATCCACTGGTCACCGAGGAACATCATTGCTTCCTTGCCGCTTTCGTGGACCAGATCCGTCAGCTCCCGGACCATGCCGGTGACAAAATCCTGAACCAGATCCATGTATTTCTTCAGCGACGCAGAGGGCACACGAAAGGCTGAATTGTAATAGCCTTCATCCACAAAATCCTCGGCCCGCATGGCATAACCGTATTTTTTTTCAAATCGCTTCAGCATTCGCGGCGATACACTGGCACCATAGCCAAACCAATCCACAAACTTTTCCTTACCGTACTGGTTAAACACCAACGTGAACTGATAGAAAAAGGTGGTAAAACGGACGACATCGATTTCCGGATTATCCTGCAGCCATTCTTTCATCGTCTTCAGAATGAACTCATGTGAATGCGGCTGCAGAGCATCAAACGGAATCTCATGTTCCTTATCGCCCCAGTCATTCGTCAGATGATTATACATCTCCACCGGATCCCAGATAATATAAGCCAAAAATGACACAGTGTACTCATGAAAAAGCGCCGCATCACTGATTGTAACACAGTTTTCTTCCTGATCCAGTGACCAGTTTTCTTTTGGTACAACCGTACCGTCTGTGCGGTCGATAACTTCCCAGTACTTCGCCGGGTCATCATGGTAGTTTGGTACCAGCTGCTTCTGATAGTACTCATCCATAAAGGCAATGGTGAGCTTGCTCCTTGTTGCCAGTGTCCGCTTCGACATCAGATAAATCTGCGGGCATTCTTCCATATGTTCCCTGATAAATTGATTCTGGGCTCTCGTTGGAAAATAAGCGTTGTAGATCTTCAATTCGCTTTGCTTTAACTCATCGTCAAGTTTGGTGCCATCGCAGTCACGAATGGCATCAGCTTTCCACCTCCTGGCAACCGCCATAGTTTCATTATAATAATTTTCCTCACCCGGTATAGTTACTCGTCCATAACTCAAAGCAAAATCCTCCTAAAAACCTATTCTTTCGATCCGCCCTGGGCCATCCCTGCAATCATCTGTTTTTGGATCAGCGCATAAAAAATCAGCGCCGGCACCATAACGATTACCATTCCGGCATATAGACGTCCATAATTGGCAGCCGCCTTCTGGGCTGTCATTAAATTCAATAACCCCACCTGCAGGGTTCTCTTTTCTCCCGGCATCAACGTCAGCGAAATAATATAATCATTCCAGTATGACAGGAAATTAAACAGGATGACGGTGATAATCGACGGCTTAGCCATCGGTATAATCACCCGTGTCATCACCTGAAAATTACTTGCACCATCGAGGCGTGCGGCCTCCTCATAAGTGGATGAAATTGTCTTTAAATACCCGCCCAGCAAATAGATAGTAAAGGGCACTGTTGTTGCCGCATACACCAGCGCAAGCACAAAAATATTGTTGATAAAAAATCCGTTTGGCATAAGCTCAGCCAGCGCCCGGTCGCCGTTAACCAGCATCAAAAAAATCGGGATTACAATATAATTTACATTAATAAACAATCCGGCCATAAAAAAGGTATTCAATACTCCCCGCCCCTTGAATTCGAAGCGTGAGATTACGTTGGCCGCCGGCACTGAGATCACCAGATTAATCGCCAGCGCAAGAATTGTTACGATGACCGAATTCAAAAAGTACTCGCCCATCCTCGCTTCTTTAAACGCATCTATAAAATTCTGAAAGTAGATACCGGCCGGCATTGTCCATGGACTGCCGTAAAACTCGCCCTTTTCTTTTACCGAAGCCAGAAACACCCATACTACCGGCACGAAAATCGATAATACAATTAATGTCACTAGAATAAATGACAGTATCTTAAATAATTTATTACTCTTCATTTTTCCCTCGTCTCGTCTAATACTGCAGTGTTTCACGCTTCGTCACTTGATTAACAATTAGCGACAGCAGGAAAGAAAACAGGAAGATCACCACTCCAATAGCCATTCCATAACCATAGGATGAATTTGTGTAGGCCTGCTTGTACATATAGCTGAGCAGTACTTCCGAAGCCCCGTCAGGACCTCCTCCCGTCATCGCTTTAATCAGTACAAAACTTAAATTGATTGAACTGATGATATAAAATGTCAATGAGCTTCTGATATTCTGCCAGATTAGCGGCAGTGTTATTGAAAAAAACTGCTTGCTCTGTGTCGCCCCGTCAAGTGCCGCCGACTCATAAAGGCTGTCAGGAACATTGGCAATACTGGAGGTATACATGACCATGTAATACCCCACTGACTGCCATACCATTGCAGCGGCAACACTAAAAATAATAATTTTCTGATCACCCAGCCACATATGCTTCCAGCTGCTTAAGTGAAGAAGGTTCAGCAACCCGTTTAGCAGACCATGTTCCTGATCATATATTGCTGAAAAGATTGCTGCAATCACCACCACCGAAAGAATATTCGGGATAAAAATGATAAAACGGTAAAGGTTCTTCCCTTTCGCCCTGCTCGTCGACATGATTGCTGCCAGCAACAACGCTAACACGATTGTCACGGACGTTACAACCACCAGCAGCAGTACTGTGTTCTGAAATGCGCGGATAAAGTTCTGGTCATCCAGCAGGATTTTAAAGTTGTCCAATCCGACAAACTGCTTATTTGCTGAAAACCCGCTCCATTTAAACAATGACATCCGAAACACATTAATCGTCGGAACAATCATAAACACGATATAGGCCAGCAGAGCCGGTGCTGTACACAGGATGATAAAGCGCAGATTACTCTTTTTTCGTTTTGAATGATTCCTTTTCATCGTCTCTCCTTCTTCACTTCAATTGGGACTATTATTCTTTCGCTTCGCTTAGTTTTTCACTGGCGGCGTTCAGCTCTTCCTGCCACTGTTCAACAGTTTTATCGCCGGAAATAATACTGTTTGCCGAATCAAATAAGGTTTCCTTAATGTTAACCCCTTCAACCGGTGCAGTGCTGGCAAATCCGCCGACTAAAGCCTCCACACCTTCTTCATTATAAATCTCATAAAACGCCTTTGTCTCGCCTTCAATCTTATCCGTAATACCGGTTATCGGCTGGATTGCATTTGATTTGGCAAATATCTCAGCTGCTTTATCAGAGTAAAGGAATGCCATAAACTCTTTCGCCAGATCAATATTTTTTGCTTCCGACGGAATCCAGGCTGATTCAACTGATGTTGTAATGTAACGGGTATCACCTTCATTGACTGCCGGCAGCGGCATTAAGCCCCACTCAAAACCGTCGCTGCGCGGAGCGTCAGCCATCTCACCGACGATCCATGTACCATTTGGCATAAAGATAGTCTTGTTGTCCAGGATAGACTGCTGATTTTTGGTGAAGTCCTGCTCGTTAGCATTGCCGACCGTACTCTTGGCAGTGTACTGACTAAGCAGTTTTGCTGTATCATCAAGAATTTCTTTTGCCTTGTCAGATTTCCATATGTCTTTTTCATAAGTCATCACATCATCATAAAAGTCAAGGCCACCGACATTCGCCAGTATTGCGAAGAAATAGGAATCCATATATCCGGCTGTCGGATAAGTAAACAGGTCAATTCCTTTGGCCTTTGCTTCATCGCCGAGTTTAAAGAATTCATCAAATGTAGCCGGTACTTCCCAGTTGTTTTCCGCCAGTAAATGCTGATCATATACCAAACCTGTCGGTGCATAGTACATGGGCATCAGGTACGTTTTATCATCACCGTAAGGGTTCGTGTTGAGATTGCCCACAATACCGTCAATAAGCTTGTCCTTAACCTTAACGTCTTCTCCCGGAACCGTCATGTCCAGAACATCGCTGACATCTTCTATTGACTTGTCCTTGATAAGTGATTCTGTTAATCCGGCTGCACGCCCCTGGCCGAGAACCATAAGATCCGGATATTTTCCTGCTTTCATATTGGGCGTAATTTCATCCTCAATACTCTTACTGATTGTCAGATTAACTTTGACATCAGGATTCTCTTCCTCGAAAGCTTTGATGACCTCATTGTACATGTCCTTGCCATAGCCGCCCTCCAAAGCAGCAACGTTCAATTCCTTTTTTCCGCTCTCATCTGTGCCGGCATTTTTCTTATCGCTGCCGCAGGCAGTAAGCATCGTACTCAGCATTGCTGCAGATAAAAGTCCCACTAGTAATTTCTTTTTCATTGCTTTACCTCCATTTATTTTATATAATTTGATTATAAGATATGAAATCACATAAATCTTATAATTTTTTGCTAATTATGTTATATATCTTGTTATAAAATCAATATTTATAAAAGGAGCTTTTTTATGACAGACCCCATTGAGCAGACAAATATTGTTTACGTTAATCGATCCGATCGAAAGACGAAGCAATGGCTGCATTTTAAACATACCCACCCCTTTTCCGAAATATTCTGCATTACCGGCGGAACAGGCTCTTTTCTTATTAATGACATGGAGACTAAGGTCAAAAAAAATGATTTGGTTTATATTTCACCACAAGCAGAACATACTGAGATTTCCGACTATGAAACACCGCTGGAATATTTTGTCATCGGGATTAGCGGTTTTGAGATTGTGCATGATTCCAAACCAGAGATTCCCTACTTTAAATTCAATGACAATAAGAGAGAATATACTTATTATTTTTACCAGAGTTATGAAGAATTTACCCACCCCAGACTCAACAGTATACGTATTTTAAATAACCTTGTCCAGACTCTGTTTCTGATTATAGAGCGGGAGCAGAAAATCACCATCACAGCAGGCAGGGAGCGTAAAATAGACGATGACCCGGCAATTCAGGTTATCAGACACTATATTGACATTAACTTTAAGGATGAGCTATCGTTGGATAAGCTGGCGACATACTTTCATATGAATAAATATCACCTCAGTCACCGCTTTAAGAAAAGTTTCGGTATTTCACCGATGAAATATTGGAGCAATGTAAAAATTGAGAACGTCAAACAGCTGCTGGCGCTGTCCAATTATTCGATTATTGAGATTGCATCACTCACCGGTTTCTCGTCTCAGTCCTATCTTTCACAGACCTTTAAGAAAGAAACCGGGATGACGCCGGCAGAATATCGTAAGAATTACCGGATTAAATGATGTGCATATACCATCAATGTGAACTTAATTATTCATACAAGTTTTTACAGAAAAAGCCACTACAGAGAATTCCTCCATGATGGCTTGAAAATATTATACTCCGGGAGTCGGAGTGGCTCTGAATGCATTTACAGATCTGTCCAAAACGACCTGTTCTTCACTTCCCGAATCAAGAATCGTATTTTGATATGATTCCTTTTCCACCAGAATTGTTGTAACCTCAAGAGTCTCCAATTTACCAATCGTCAGCAGCGCTCCTACTTGCGCAGAGAAACAAGACTCGTCTGCTGCATCCTGTACCTTCGATGCCTCGGTTGTTGCCACAATATGATTATTAGAAATATAATTCCCCTTTCCCGAAACAACATGTATAATCACAGGTGCCGTACCTGATGGTCTGATGTACTGCGTATCTATTGTCTCCGAAATATGATTAGCAATCACAGAATTATTATTACCGCTAATATACAAAAGACCATATAAATCATCTAAACCATTATCATATTTCTGCATAGGAGGCCAGGGTTCATGATCCCGTAGAAAATGATTTGAAGCAATCAGGTTTTCTGAGCAATTGTCTCTAAATTCCAGCATACCCGGGTAAAATGAATGGAATCTATTACTCGTAATACTAGAACGTACCACGCCGGAAAAATGGACACTGCTTGCACCCCGTGGGAAAATATTATTCGCCGTAATCAATAGTCCTCCGAAATTTTGTGCATAAATGGAATACCCTTTGTAACCGGCTCCTATCAAGTTATCGGTTATTTTTGAAGCCTGGCCTGAACCTCTGAGTTCTATACAGTTACCGCATTCAGCTATGAAATTATCATGTACTGCCAGTGCGTCTGCATCATAAATAGTAACTCCATGCTCCAAATACACAATCCCCATTCCTGTAATCCGAAATGAGTCCCCTGCACTTGCAACATAAATACCTGTTTTTCCATTCACATAGGTATTTTCCGGATTGTTTTCTCCTGAACCATCATCCAGAAAATGTAGACCATCAATACAAAAATCAGCAAACTCTACCGAACTTATGCGGGGGTCTCCACTCCGCTTAACATAAAATGCTGCTCCCGCAGATTCCTCATCTCCAGCCTTAAGAGAACTATCCACAAGTATACGACTTCCTCCCGGCCACACTTCATGCCAGTCTGCCCATTCACTTTTCGGAGTATTAAAACGGATACTCGAAGATGTAAAACCATGTCCGGAACCTACAATTCTCAGATAGCTGATATCTATAACTACCTGAGTGGTAAGGTGATAATCACCTGACGGAATATAGATGACTGCACCCGGTTTTCCTCCTTCATTGATATCAGACTTTGTTTGCCTGCTTTTAATATCCGCAATGATACTGTTAATTACTTCCCCAATATCCTCATACGGATTACCAACATTCCATTCCGTTACATTATAATAATTCTTATCTGTCATTAATTAATCCTCCTGTCAATTCAATATCAATTATTCAATCCATAGGTTTCCATATCTTTAATAAGCGCACTGCCCCCAATTGCCCGAAGCTGCAGCTTATTCTGCGCATCTCCCGCAAATATGTTGTTAGAATGATTATTCTGATATTGGTCTGTAAAGATTTCCAGAGAACTCTGGTCAGATAAAATGTGCACATCCAGTTCCTTTTTTCCTTTCAGATACATCACACTTCTTGAAATCCCCCTGCTCCATCCGTCTGCCGCATTTCTGTCCACACTCAATTCTGCTTTCCTGAAGTCAAACAAGCATACTGTCTTCCTGCCCTCTCCACAGCGCAGACTTAATTCCAGCTTATCAGCATCTGTTTTCTCAAGATCTATCTTCATTTTCAGTTCGAAGCACACTCCGTCTCCGGCTGTCAGTTCTGTCTCTTTTTCTGGCACCACAAGTACATCTTTATGCTCCGGACTTTCCCGTATAGTTTCCACCTCTGCTATTGGAAGAAACTGCAATGTATTATCTTCCTTCATGCACACTTCTCTTGGAATATTGAAAGAACCACACCAGCCTTCCTTGTATGTCGGCCCCCAGTCTTTCCACGCCGGCATCCATTCCCACTCATTGGCCCACCCGACGATAACTCTCCTTCCGTCCGGTGTAAGGAAAGACTGCGGTGCATAATAATCAAGTCCCCAGTCCATCTCACCGCTTACATGATAATCAAACTTGCCCGTCTCATAATCAAAATCACCAACCAGGTACACAGCGGTATGTTCACCTGCACCCATAGGCGAAAAGCTTAGGACATATTTATCACCCATGGGTCCACTTTACTGTGGCGAAGATAGTGTAATCTACGGAGCAAACGACATTACGGCGTTTGAGTATAATGGTTCAATTTTCCTCGTGTGGGGAACACTGGGATCAAATCAGCCGGCGGGCCCTGCCATTGTAGAAATGGACAACCCGTGGACAGTAAGCAAAGACCGGGATATGCTTCCAATCGGCGGCGGTGAAGGCCCAAGAGCATTAAAAAATGCAGACGGCAACCTCTTTATAACCATGTCGGAGGGTGATTATCAGAGTAATGGATACCGGTTATCGCTGCTCTGTTTTAATGGCAACAGTAAAGAAGAATTATTAGACGTAGATAAGTGGGAAGCAAAAAGAGATGTCTTTACTTCTAACTCCACTGTATCCGGTCCGGCACGTGCGTCCTTCGTGAAATCCGCAGACGGTACAGAAGACTGGATGGTATATCATTCCAGAGTCTATAAGGCAGTTGGGAGAAATTCCTGGAGACAGGTAAGCATAAAACCATTTACATGGAATGAAGACGGAACTCCGGACTTTGGAACACCTGCATCCCCAAACACAAAAATGGCACTTCCGTCAGGAGATCCAGGGCAGGGAACTATGTATCAGGCAGAAAATGCAGTTCTAGAAGGTGGAGCTTACGCGGAATCATCCCACTATAACCACCAGGGAAACGGCTATGTACATGTCCCGAACACAATAGGAGCGGCGGTGAATTTTGTAGTGGATGTAAATGAACCAGGGGATTATATCGTAGGAATGCGGTATGCCTATGGGGAATTTGAAAACAACGCGACCACAGACGGAGCAACCAATCAGCTTCCTTCACGGGCAAGTATGTCTATCTATGTAAATGGAGAAAAAGCAGATACTCTCCAGATGGACAAGACAAGTCTTGGATGGAATGAATACTTTACAGGCTCAAAGAGACTGGCATTAAAAGAGGGACAAAATCTTATTGCATATATAGTTGACAACGGAAATACAGGCGGTATAAATCTGGATTATCTTACCATGTATAAAGCAGATGTTCCTTATACAGAAACAGAAGTGAAACCCCAGAGCATTACATTGGACAAGACAGAGCTGACATTAAAAGAAGGAGAAACAGCGGCTGTTACAGCAACTGTTTTGCCGGAAAATGCATTGAATAAAAGCATAATTTTCGCATCAGGTGATAAGAACATAGCTACGGTAGATACACAGGGAAACATAACAGCAAAAGCTGAAGGAACAGCAATCATTACAGCAATGGCTGAAGCAGATCAGAACATAAAAGCAGAATGCACTGTAACCGTAGAAAAGGCGCAAGGACCTCAGGAACCGGAAGATCCACAAGAGCCGGAGAATCCGCAACACCCCGGAAACACTCCCGTTCAAAACCAGAATGGAGATAATACAAACAGCAAAGGAAATGGCATATCCGGTACAAATACCACAGCGAAGAACAACAGAAAAGCTGCAAAGACAGGGGATAACACAAAAATTCCGTTGGCAGCCGGAACGGCAGCTCTGGCACTCGGAACAACAGTAGCAATTATCATAAGCCGTAGAAAAAGAGGTTAATGGTTAGGAGAAGTAAATAAAAGACAGCACGCCATTGGCATATGATTAAAAAACATATATCCAATGGCGTGCTGCTTGTACTTGACATCCATGAGATTATATCCAATAACTCGCCCATAGCAGCTATCTTGCAAATAAATTATCCAAATTACATGCTCTCCCGTATTGCATCAATTAACGTAATATCAGCCGGCAGCCATTCCACAGATTCCAGCCTGTCTTTTGATAACCACTTTGCGGCCTCATGTTCCTTGAGAACTAAGTCTCCCGATATTATCTTACACCAGAAACAATCCATGGAAAGATGAAAAGTAGGATAATCATATTCAATCGTATCTATCAGGTCACCGACTGAAACCTCAGCGTCCAGTTCCTCCATAACTTCTCTTTTAAGCGCCTGTTGAGGTGTTTCTCCCGCCTCAATCTTTCCTCCCGGGAACTCCCAGCCGCCTTTTAAATCTCCATATCCCCGCTGGGTAGCAAATATTTTTCCGTCGGTTTCGATTATAGCTGCTACGACTCTCACTGTTTTCATCTTATCGTTTCTCCTTCTTTTTCTAATCCGCTCTCAAAATAACGAAGCAGGTCTTCTCGAACTGCATGGTGCATTTTCATTGTTACCTTAGTAATTACCTGCTGTTTTCCTTTGTTATTTGTCTTCTGTGCTTCTTTTGTATCAACTACGTCAAATTCTCCCATGTAGTAATAAGAAGATTTTTTTGATTTTATATCGCTCTTCGTTACCATAAGATGCTTATTCTTTGCTGTCAATACATCCTTCATGTATGAACTGTCTAATCCCTTTCCAATTTGAGAATCCCAGCGAAACAGCTTATTGTTCTCAAATTTATCCGCATAGTCTGGTTTTCCTTCTGGATAAAGTTTCTCTTTATCCTCACTTTCGACCTTATGATATGTGACAAAAATGAAAACATCATCTTCTATTCGTTTCATCCCATACATTATAGAAGAGAGATCCTTCTCACAGTTCATAAGCAAACTTACATCCCGTCTGGAATATTTTTCGTAAAGAACAAATGGACTTTCTTCAACCTTTCCCGTTGAGTATTTATCCTTGTATCTATGTAGTCCCACTGAAACTATATCCTTTAGCTGCTTATAAAACTCTCTGTGCTGTAATTGGTCAGCATAACTTTGCATTCTTTGAAGAGCTGAGCCTCTATTATATCGAAGGATATCGATGTGGCAATACTTTTGATATTCTTCCTCTTTACTTACAAAATGTCCTTGTAATACGCTCACAGCATTTTTGATAGACTTTAAATCTATGTTAAACCCGTATTCGGATTTGAAGTCCCTTTGCAATTTGTCTACAGATATCTCCTCTTGATTGAAAAATTGTTTAAGGATCTCCAGCTCATAGGGTCTCACTCCACTTAAAATAGTTTTGGACAAGTATTCTAAAGTCAGCTTTTCCTGCTCTGTAATTTCCCCAATATATGTCTCCTTTTCTACGGATTCCAGAAATGTCTGATAAGTTTTATATTCTCTAATTATAACCAGAGGATCCACTTCACCATGCTCATAGAAGTCTATAAGATATGGAACCTTGCCAAGTCTATTTTTCAGTGAAATGTAGCTCTCCTTAATAATTGCACGCATACCCTTAATCTTGTCAATTGAATCAAAGATCTTTTCTTTTGCGATCTCGTCAAAGTGTACAGTAGAAGCCCCTGGAATTGTGCTGTTTCCACTGATTACATACTTTCGGATAACATCCGCATTGTACGTACGGTCACCAGATAGAGCAATGGGAATCATAAAATTATTCGTGTAATTTCCAATGAAGTCAAGAATAACCACATATTCCTTTCCTTCTGCTTTACGAAGGCCTCTTCCCAACTGTTGAATAAACACAATCGGAGATTCTGTTGGCCGAAGCATGATCACCTGGTTCACTTCCACAATGTCAACGCCCTCATTAAGTATCTCCACTGAAAAAATATAATCCAAAGGCTGCATCTCTTCCGTCGAGTCTTCCTCGTTCATGGCTAATCGCTCAAAGGCTTTTGCACGTTCATTCTCAGAAGCATTTCCATTTAGAGCTATTGTTCGATAACCGGCTTCATTGAACTTTACAGACAATTCCTCAGATTCATCAATCCTACTGCAAAAAATTAAACCTTTAACACGATCCCCACTATATCCATAATAATCAGCCTGTTCTATGATATTCTTTACACGCTGATCACTAACTAGCTGACTAAAATCCTTTGCTGAAAGCTTCTTTAATTTTAGCTCCTTATCTTTCAAGACTAATATATCACTGATGCCAAAATAGTGAAACGGACACAACATATTTTCTTCCATTGCCTGCTGCAAACGAATTTCATACGCAATCTGATAATGGAAAATTTCATAAATATTTCTGTCCTCAATCCTATCATCTCGTTTATCAGGAGTCGCCGTCATTCCCAGCCACAGTTTCGGTATGAAATAATCCATAATTTTCTGATATATATCTGCAGAACTATGATGTGCTTCATCTAGAATAATACAATCAAAATCTTCAGGGTTATACCGCAATAGATGTTCATCACGATTTAATGTCTGAACTGTTGCAAACACATAATCCTTATCATAATCATAGAAGCCGGCTCCCAATAATCCCATAGATACAGACTTGTCAAATACACGTTCATAGGATTTTTTTGTTTGTCTTGCAAGCTGTCCTCTATGTACAAGAAATAACACTCTCTTGAATCCCAGTTCACGCATGGCGAAGGCAGAGGCATATGTCTTACCCGTACCTGTTGCCGATATTAACAAGGCTCTTTCCTCACCTGCTTCTAAAATCTTTCTGAGGTTTGTTATGAATCCCACCTGCATGGAATTGGGCTTCAATTTATACTTTTCAATAGAAGGGATTTCATCTTTTCGGGCAATTTGTCTCTGGCGTTCAATGATTTTATATTGCTCTTTATACATCTCATAGAAGTCTTCAAATTCCAATGCATAATCAGAATTCCAAAGCTCCCGAAACTCTTTCACAATTTCCTGTGCAAACTCGCCCTGTTCTGTAGAAATTAATCTGGTATTCCACTCCCGATTGCTTGTCAACGCAGCACTTGTTATGTTGGAACTTCCAACAATAATCCTATAAATTTCTTCCTTTTTAAAGATATATCCCTTAGTGTGGAATCCTTCATCTGCTGCTTCCACATCATACATTCTTAATGTTATATTTTGCAGCTCATTGAGCTTTTCCAAAGCAGCCGGCTCGCTAAAATTTAAGTAATTTGTTGTGAGAATCTCCCCTGGAATCCCCTTCTTTTCAAGCTCCTTGAGAGTCTGTAAAAGTGGTGTAATTCCACCCTTCGTAATAAATGCCACACTAATTTGGAAACAATCACATACCAGAAGTTCATCTTCAATGGAAGATAGAACCTTCTTCCCTTCTTTGTGATTATTTGATACAAATTGTGGTTTGTACGCCAAATTAGAAGATAAAGTTCCATTTATAAATGCAGTATCAAATCCACTTCTTAGTTCACTTAATTTTTCTTCCGTCATCTATTCGGTTCCCCATTCTATCTCAAATTCCTCTGCAAGATTAATTTGATGATCCATTATTTGCAGCCGCTGCACTGCTGGCCGCTATTGCCGCACACATAGCCGCCTCCTGGGCTATAATTACAGCAATGGTTCCATTTACTGCCGCTGTCTGCAGTGTACTATCCTCGATGTAATCCTTTTCCGCCAATATGCCTGCATACATCAGCCTCTGTTTTCTTGTAACGCTGCCAAATAACCCGAAACCTTTCTGCCCGGACAGCCAATCATCAATTTGTGCCATCTCGAGGACAACCTCATCAAGATCTGCACCTGTCATAGCGAGGACTCCAAGGGTTGGAAGTTCATATTCTGTTCCATATTTGCGCCCTGATTCTTTGAGCTTATAAAAAAGTGCCATAGTTCTATCGCATTTCTCCTGTGCCGTACCCTCATATAATGCCAGTACATGGCTAAGTGATTGTACCGAATTAGCGGTCAAAAAATTTCCCTTTAAAATTTGATAACAGGATTCTATATCCTCAATCAACTCGTCATCTGTTTTTTCAGACAAAGCCATCAGAGCGCAGAGGGCACTGTCCTCACCTGATGTCAGAAATGGATGTTCGGCTTTCATTCGGTTATAAATCTCTCTGGTTCTTACAGCTATCTGTTTATACTGGTACGGCTCTGCCATTCGTGCAAGGACCATGGCGGCCAGCGGCAGGTAGCTTGAACTCCAGAACTCTTTTTTTAACAATTCATATACTTTCAGACCTTTATCCAAAGTCCCCTCCGGGTTGCCGCTGACTGCCAGCATGGAAGCAATCGGAGAACGTGCAGTACCTCTGAAATTTGAAAAAATGCCAACTTTCTCCTTCAGCAGTTCCTTGCTCCGTTTTAATTCTGCTACATCCACATTTTTCCCCTTTTCTGAATAGATGCCCGCACAACAAAGCTGAATCAATCCTCCGTCCCATGCAAACACAGATTTCACCTTATCACGGTTATCAATCAGCTGTTCGCAGCGTTTCCTTGTTAATTCATTCATACATAACCTCCATTTACATCATTAATACATAACAGCTAAAAAAGGCGTCATCTTCTATTCTGCCTTTTTTAACATTTCATCTATAAGGTCTAATTCCTTCATAATTGAATCTTTTGAAAACTGAAAATAATCTTTAGAATAAGGCACATATTTTTCTTTCTGGTATAGTTCCGTCAGATAATTCATGTGTTCATACTCGAGATGAAGCGTTTTACGCCGTTTTTCCAGAATATCCGCCCTTGCATTTGCATCCAGGATATGAAAAAACCCAATACGCATGAGGTACTCGTTTTCATCTGCGGCATCTTCTGCCGGAAAAGTTTTCAACAATGTGTAGAAATATTCGATGCCCAGACCTGTAATACTATAGATGTGTCTATTGGGTTTACCTTCCTGAGCGGAAATTTCTTTTGTGATATAACCTTTTTCTTCCATATGTCTCAGTTTTGGATACAGCTGGTTATTGTTTATTTTATAATAAGGGCCAACAGTTTTCGCAGCCTTTTGCCTGATTTGATAGCCATAGCTTGGAGCATTCATCAGCTGAGTTAAAATTACGATTTCCATAAACATAATACAATTCACCACCTGTCTGGATATTTTTTAGTATATCATTTCTATCGGGCAAGTTCAAATAATTAGATACTTTTCTATAACTCCTCTGTTAAGGACGAATCATGCCAAAAAAGGCTGCCCACGGATTATAGTGTGGCAGCCCCTGAAAAATATCAGTAATAAGTGCAGTTTTAAATTATAGTAATTATACCCTTAATAACTGTGTTATACTGCTCGTGCAATTTCAGCAGCTTCAGCAATTGCATCAATCACCTTGCGTGCTTTCTTGGCGTCTCCAATTACATAATATGGGATTTTTCTTTCTTCACAGTAGGCAGTTAATGCACCGGTATCATTCGAAATGGAGCCAACCGACATTATGACATAATCGCATGCTACCTCATCCTGTAGGTTATCTTTACTGGTAATGACAGAGTCCTTTGTAATCTCAACGCATTTTGCTCCCAGCTTTACATGGATGTTTTTCTCGGGAATTCTTTCCATAATGCAGAGTCTTCGTGCAGAAGCGAGATCTTTTCCGATTTCATCCAGCATTTCAATTACAGTCACATCATTGTTTTTATCGGCATCAACGACAAACTCTGCAACTTCAAGGCCTACCAGACCACCGCCGATGACAGCAATTTTCCCTTTGGGAATAACTTTCCCCTCAAGGACTTCAAAGGAATTCAGAACGTTGGGAAGGTCCTTCCCGGGAATGTTCAGCTCAATGGGGTGTGCACCTGAGGCGATAATCACAGTATCCGCATGCAGAGAATCTAAAAGCTCAGGTGTTGCCGGAGTGGAGAGACGGACGTCAATGCCTGCCTTTATTGCCTGCTGTCCTCTCGAAATAGCCGCCTCTTTCATCTCAGATTTTCCGGGTGCAAGCCCTGCTATGTAGAACTGTCCCCCAAGCCGATCTGATTCCTCCAGTAAAACGACTTCATGTCCCCGCTGCTTCAACGTAATTGCTACTTCCAGGCCGCCCATTCCACCACCGATTACAACAACCTTCTTCGGGTGTTCTGTGGCTTGCAGTGCATATTCCCATTCCCGTCCGACTGCAGGGTTGCGTGTACAGGTCATGGGGGAAGAACCGCACCCTTGATTGCAGCCTATGCAGCGCACAATGTCATCGTCATTGCCTGCTGATGCTTTATTGCAAAATTCCGGATCAGCCAGCTGCGCACGTCCCATAACAACCATATCTGCTTTACCATCTGCAATAATCTTCTCTGCCTGATTTGGCTCATTGATTCTCCCGACTGCGATGGTGATCAGTCCGGTCTCTTCCTTAATCCTTGCAGCATATTCCACATTGTAACCCATAGGCAGATCAATGGGAGGTACTTCAAATTTCATTCCCAGAGAAACAGGGTTCCCCCTTGAAACATTGACAACATCAACACCTTCGGCTTTCGCAAGCTTGCAGAAAGAAATGACATCCTCAATTGTAAGTCCATTTTCCACATAATCATCAAATGCATCAATACGCATAAGCAGAGGCATGTCATCCGGAATATTCCGCCGAATTTCCTGAATACATTCCAAAGGAAATCTGGCGCGGTTTTCAAATGATCCACCATATTCATCGGTACGATGATTGAATGCAGGGCTTAAAAATGCATGTGGGGAGTACCCATGTGCAAGATGAAATTCCATCGTATCAAAGCCTGCCTCTACAGCACGCTTCGCCGCACTCCCAAAAGCCTTCTCCACCTCAGGAATCATTTCTTTCGCACATCCTTGAAATGTTATTGGCTCTGGAAGTGGATTGCCAAGCAAATTGTCAACGGTAATATCGCTTGGTATAAACCTAAGCACATCCGGGTCAAACAGGGGCGCGGTAAGCCCACCCTGCCATAATTGCACACAGACCTTTGCACCTGCATCATGAATAGCAGTTGTGAATTTTTTGAGTCCGGGCAGGAATTTGTCATCGCTGATATTCAAAAAATTTCTCGGGGCAGAGGGGGCGTGCACCGATGTAGCTTCCGTTGTAATCAGGCCTGTTCCGCCCAGTGCCCTAGCAGCGTGATAATGGATAAACTTATCATTTACATAACCTCCGTCATCCGTGTAAAAGGTTCCCATCCCCGGGAAATCAATACGGTTTTTCAATTCCAGCCCCCTGATTTTAATCGGACTAAATAAATTTAGATGCTTCATTTGCATTCCTCTCTTTCATTGATATAGATTTTTAATTCCATAGGTTAATTTTAACCTATGTTAAATTGTTAATATTATAACACTCAAAGGTTGGCGTGTCAAGGCGGGATAAAGACTGTTGCCCAAGTCAGCCGCCTTCGGGAAGAAGAATGTAGGAAGTTCCTTATTATGTTCTGAAAACAAAAACGTCAGGACCGGTTGGCCCTGACATTTTTGCCTAATCTTATCGTCAGACACATCTTATATTCAAAAGGATCGTGGAAATCAGAACCCTTCTCGCTCATCAGCTTTTCTTCAAGCAAAAGTCTGCGGATGGTCTTGCCGGGCATGATGGAAGATCCATTCTGTTTTGCCGGAAGATTAATTTCACCGAAACCGGTCTTTGGACCGGAGGATAGAAGACGTAAATCATTGCACATCTTAGAAAGATTGACCGCACAGATTTTGACTGCTTTGGATACCGCCACGAATCCGTCTAAATTCTCTGTGGAATCGAACAGGTCCTCTGCCTGCTCTTTGGCTATCGCTCGGCCACTTTATCAGTGAGCTGCAGCATTTTGGGCGCACCAAGACGCTGATTGTATTCTCCACCTCGGTAGAACACCGAGATGCTCCGGTTTCCTGATACCGAAAGCTGTTCCATCTGTTTTTACTGCCGCTTTAAGTAGTTATGCCGCCCTTCGTCATAAAAAAATTCAAAGCATTGCCGAAGAACATCTTATCGACCTGTTCTTTCCCAATTCCATGATCAACCAGGTATTGTGCCACCCCTGCAAATTTAACCGGACTGTCAAGAGATGGGTGGATGTCTGCACCGTCAAAATCACTGCCGCAGGCAATTACATTTTCTCCCCCCAGTTCCAGCATCCGATACACATGGCGGAGGATTGATTCCACTGTGCCCTCTCCATTTTCATCCAGAAACGGCTCATAGAGATTAATCCCGACCAGTCCCCTGCGCCGGACAATCTCTTCAAATTGTTTTTCAGTCAGGTTACGGTTGTGGGGGCAGATTGAGCGCAAATTGGAGTGACTTGCAATAAACGGTTTCTGTGCAGTTTCACAGACATCATCAAATCCTTCATCGTTCAAGTGGGAAACGTCAACAATCATATTTTGTTCTTCCATCCTTTTGACCACTTCCCGTCCAAAAGCAGTCAGACCATGATGCGTCCGGTGCCCTGAGCCAATTTCATTTTCTCCATTCCAGACCAGAGTCATTATCTGAACCCCGCAGCGGGCCAGGCAGCCGACATTTTCAATTTTCCCGGCCAAAACAGCTCCTCCCTCGACAGCCAGCATAACAGCACATCTCCCGCTGCCGGCAATACGGGCTACATCCGCTCCACTGCAGGCCAGCTCAGCCAGATCTGATTCTTTTTCCAGCAGTCCAAGAAGATAATCACGATGTACATTAAAATACTTAAACGCCTTTTCTCCCCGTATATCATCAGGAATAAATATTGCCATAGCCTGGCATATTCTCTCAAACCGGGCGGCATCGTTTAATGAGAACTGCGTCTTTTTGCACAGGAATCCCTCACCTAATTCTCTGTATTTAACGATTGAATCACAATGTAGGTCAAACAGCTGCATATATTTTTTAATCTCCTTTTTCATTTTTGGACAACCGCCTGATGCTCTCTCTTATCACAGGATATTCATGTTGTTTCAAAATTATTTTTAAAATCAAACACAGGTTTCTCCTGCTCGTCCCATTCTACACGCATCCTGTATGTATGTCTGTTAGGGTCATATAACGGATCTCCAATAATAGAATCATACTGACGTGCATGATAAATCATAATATCATCCGCCCCATCCTCTGACTTCGTAAATGAATTATGTCCCGGCCCAAACATTCCTTTCTCCCAATCCGTTTTAAGAACAGGATACCTTTCCTTCTTCCATGCGCGCGGATCTAAAAGTTCCTCTTCTTCATCAATGCTCAGCATCCCGATACAATAGCATTCTCCGGTAGCGCTTGCCGAATAAGTCAAATAAAGTTTCCCATTGTGCCGCACTACTGCAGGTCCTTCATTTACCCAGAAATCCATCCGTTCCCAATCATACTCCGGTGTCGTAAGCAGTACCTGTGCTGTGGCAAGCTTTACCGGACTTTTCATCTCTGCAATATATAAATTTGAAATTTTCTTTCCTACACTAATTTTTTCCGCCCATACGCAGTACCACTTTCCCCGATTTTCAAACACGGTCATATCGAGCGAAAAATCCTGAAACGAAAAGTCATCCGACGCCTGCATCGGTCCTATTTCTGTCCAGGGATTCTTTATCGGATCTTCCCCTTCACACATCAGGATATACGGGCGTATTGCCCAAATATCGTCTTTTTCCCCGGCCGCAAAATAAATAAACCATTTGCCTTCAATAAAATGGATTTCGGGTGCCCATACATGTACGCTCATAATCCCTCTGCCGTGCTTTTTCCATATCACGGTTTCCTCAGCATCAGCAAGGCCATCCAGAGTTTTGCTCCTGCGCAATATAATCCGATCATATGCCGGTACAGAAGCCGTAAACAAGTAGGTCCCATCTTCATGCCGGTATACATATGGATCTGCACGTTGAATGATAAATGGTTTATTATATTTAGTCTGTTTAAAATTTGTAGCATCCATAATTATTTCCTCTTTTCTCATACAGTACAGGAGATAATAGAATGTTCAATTCATAAGGTGTCTCTGTCCAAAATCTTATAATTTAAAATAATTGATTTTGGTGAATATTCTTCTGAATCAATCTGCTGAATAAGTTCCACGACCGCCGCGGCTGCCACTCCCTCAAGGTTTGTAGAAACTGTAGTCAGTTTAGGAGAGATATACTGCAATACACTGATATCATCAAATCCCATGAGTCCGAAATCCTCCGGAATCTTCATATTTTTCTTCTCTCCCCACTGCTTGATCGTCAACGCGTAGCTGTCTCCGGAGCATAAAAATGCTGTCCTTCTTTCCGGATTTCCAGAAAGGATACGCTCTATATCGGGCAAAAATTCTTTCTTTCCCACCACTTCCGAATGCAGACCGCAATGTATTCCCATTGCTGCTTTAAAACCTTTGAGTCTTTGTTCGTGAACATAAATATTCTGCTGACCCTGAACCTCCAGCGGCGGGCAGACAAATACGATTTGTTCATATCTCTTAGATGCGATGAGCTCTACTGCATCCATTGCTGCCGCCATTTCATTTACCTGCACTGTAGTAATTTTTTCTGACACTTGATTTCCTATACACACGATTGGAATATGCAGCGACAAAAGAAATTCTTCAAACTCACTTCCCTGATTAAGCGGATTGATCATAATTCCTTCCATCTGACGTTCTGCCAGACCCCGTATCAGCTTTCTTTCCCACTCAAGGCTTTCATCACAGACTACAATATTCGTAAAATAGCCTCGTTTATCAGCCTCTTTGTTTATGGTATTTAATGACTGGACAAAATACATGTTTTCAATGTTAATTGTCACAACACCCAAAGACATTGTCCGGCCATGATTCAGACTTCTCGCCAGCAGATTGGGACGGTAGTTATTCTCTTCGGCAACCTGCAGAATCTTCTCTTTTGTCTCTTTTTTCACACTGCCCCCGCCATTCAGGGCACGCAATACGGTAGTCCTTGAAACCCCGCATTTTTGAGCAATTTGATTTACTGTGATTGCCATATTCTTTCCTCCAGTCCCAAAAAGTAATTTGAGTATAGCATAAAAGAGCATACCAGGCAACGAAGGTCAATTTTAAAACGTCTGCATCTTCCTGTTTCTTACACTTTCAGCCGCAGCACATTGAATGACAATGGTTCCAGCTGCGTAATACATAATCCGTCTTGCAGCACTACATTATCATTGGGTTTTGGAACTACCGCATTATGGTTCTTCTCATTCGTCATCTTTTTGTCCCCGGCAGTCATGCTTATGCATTCCCTGATTCCTTTTATTTCAAAATCCGGCAGTTGTATCTCCATTTCCATCTCTTCTTCCTCATTGCGGTTTACTGCAAAAACAACAACCTCATTTCTCTCTTTATTCCATACAACGATATGGTCAATATATGGTACGTTTGAAAATTCCTCACAATCATAGGCCGGTCCCTCCCAGGCACTGGAAAGCACCAGACCCCTTGCATAATTTGCAAAGTAAAAAAATGGGTAATAAATCGTCTGCAGCCACAGACCTCCATTTTTTTCTGTCATAATGCATGCACTCACATTTGTAAGCAGGGATTGGCACGCGATTTTAATCACATCTGCGTTTCGAAGCATTACCATCTGCATTCCTGCGAAAAGGAGAGCATCCTCCAGTGTATAGATCTGTTCACTGATCGCAGGCGCAGCCATCCACGGTTCTGCTTCTATTTCTCTATTCACAGCGTTTCCCGGAACCGCCCAGACTCCCCATTCATCCACGCTGAACTTCATTTCTTTTTTAGAGTGCTTCTTTTGTTTGACAACCTGAGCCACTGAACGTATTGTCCTGATATATTCTTCCATGTCCAGAGTCTGCGCGAGAAACCTCTTTGTTCCCTTATCCTGCCCCGCATAATACTGGTGAAGTGCAAGATAATCCGCAACATCGTATACTTGCTCCAATACTTCTATGTCCCACTGGGGATATGTAGGCATAGTGGATAGGGAACTTCCACAGACAGTCAATTCAATCTGGGGATCAATCAACTTCATGACCTTCGCGGCTTCTGCGGCCAGTTTCCCGTATTCTTCCGCCGTTTTATGGCCAATCTGCCACTTGCCGTCCATTTCATTTCCCAGACACCACATTTTAACTCCATATGGCTCCTCAACCCCATGTTCTCTTCGCATATCGCTGTATTTGGTTCCTCTCGGGAAATTGCAGTATTCTACATAATGTGCAGCATTTTCAATGCCTTTCGTTCCAAGATTCACAGTAAGAATCGGCTGCACACCAACCTTCCTGGCCCATTTCATAAACTCATTGGTCCCAAATTCATTGGTCTCTATTGACCTCCAGGCAAGTTCCAGCTTACGGGGACGTTTCTCCTTCGGTCCGACACCGTCTTCCCAGTTGTAAGCTGAAACAAAGTTTCCTCCCGGATAGCGCACAGCGGTTACATTCATCTCTTTTACTTTTCCCAGTACATCCCTGCGGAATCCTTCTTCATCCGAGATTGCATTTTCCGGCTCATAGATTCCCGTATAAATAACCCTGCCCATGTGTTCCAGAAACGAACCGAAAAGGCGGGGATCTATTTCGCCCACTATAAATTTTTTATTACACACAACCTTCGTTTTTTTCATATGCGATATATCTCCTTAGCCTTTCAGTCCTCCGCTGCTCATTCCTTCAACAAAATATCTCTGTCCGAATATGTATAATACAAACATTGGGATCAATGAAATCAGCGCACCGGCAAAGGCCGCACCGTATTCAATCGTATTTTGCCCAATGAACAAAGCAAGTCCATTTGCCAGCGTCCGCATTTTTGTGCTGCTTGTCACAATCATCGGCCACAGTAAATCATTCCAGGAACCATTGACACTTAAAATAATAAGTGTAATCACTGCAGGTTTGACCTGGGGCATCATGATCTTCCAGAATATCCCATACTCTGAGAGTCCATCAATCCTGGCAGCCTCTGCCATCTCTTTGGGAATCCCCGTAAATGCAGCGCGCATCATAAAAATGGATCCGGCAACTGCTGCCCTCGGTATAATCAGCCCCCAGTAAGAATCATACATCCCCATTTTGTAAACGACCAGAAACAACGGCACCATAATAACCTGAAATGGCACCATCATGGTTGCCAATGTTATTAAAAACATTGCTGTCTTTCCCCTAAAATCATAAAAAGCATACGCATACCCGGCCATACAATTTACCACAACCGCGAGTGCTGTCGTTCCCCCTGCGTATATAATAGAATTGATAACATACCTAATAATATCAATTCGGACCTGTACATCTGAAAAGTTCTGAAGTGTAAACGAGTCTGGAATAAATGTCGGAGGCCATGATATGATCTCTTTTTCCGGCTTGAAGGCACTAAACGTCATCCAGACTACAGGTATTAACACCAGTAATGCCAGAATGACCAGTACCAGTGCAACGGGTATTTGTATTACTATATCTTTAATTTTTATAGTTTTTTTCCTGTTCATGTTATTCCTCCTTATTCATCCTGTGATACATCAATACGGTAATAAACATGATGATTATGAACAAAACCACAGACATGGCGGAAGCATATCCCATACTTGAATTTGAGGAAAATGCCCTGGAATAAATATAACTTACAGTTGATTCAGTCGTATAATTTGGGCCGCCATTCGTAGTGACATAAATAATATCAAAAATCTGCAGGGCACCCGCAAATCTGGTCATCAAAATATACCAGAATGTCGGCTGGATTGACGGCACGGTAATGTGAATGAACTGTCTGATTTTTCCTGCGCCGTCCATTTCAGCGGCCTCAAATAGAGAAGGTGATACCTGTTGAATAGCTGTCACATATATGATGGCCGAAATACCAAAACTCCTCCAAATTGATATAAACGAAACCACATATATCGTCAGACCGGGCGTATTCATAAAGTTTATTTTTCCAAGCCCCATAGACTGCATTGCTGCTGTAATAAATCCGATATTAGAATGTAGAATCATTCTCCACATAATACCTATTACAGTCGCAGAACATATAACCGGCAGAAAATATACCGCACGGAGAAACTTATTCCTTTTGTTGTTCTTGCTGATTAAAGCCGCAACAATCAGCGAGCCCAAAACCTGAATCGGCACTTCCAGCCCCGTGAATATTGCTGTGACCTTCAAACTATTAAGGAAACGGGAGTCATGAAAAGCTTCCACAAAATTATTCCAGCCAATAAACTTAGCAGTATTCATTGTAATCGGCACATCAAAAAAGCTTAACCCAAAAGCCATAATAAGTGGAATAACACTAAACAATATCAGCAAAATAATTGATGGTGCAACAAAAACGTATGCACTTCTGGAGGGTTTGTTCCAGTACTTTCTTACTCTTTCCATTTTATCCTCCAACTTTTTTATTTAAACAGGCGGCTCCTTTTGGCCGCCTGTTCCTTCCAAATCAACAGCATATACCGGTTATTTGTTATAATCTTCCACAATTTTGTCTGCCGATGACTGCGCTTTTTCCAGTGCAGCATCAACTGATGCATTGCCAAATGCAACCGCATTGATCATTTCTGGAATTACATCTGTAAGTACCGCATTGATGCCCGGAAAATTGGAATCTGTGATAAAATCAGTCGGCGCCTCTGGATCAGCAGAAGACATTACACTCAATTTCTCGTTTTCTTTGTATTCATCCTTGTCCTGCACAGAATAAGTATATGCCGGGAATCCATTTGTAAGTGACCATTCCAGGGCAGGACTGCTTCCGTCATCATTTTCGGTGTTCCACCATTCAATAAATTTATAAGCGGCTTCTTTTTCTTCATCACTGGCTGCCGTCGTGATCGCAAAGCCGATTACTTCTACCGAATTCATGTCACCCGCATCGCCCTGTGGTATCAGTCCGATTCCATAATTTACTCCCGCCGTATCAAGCCCTGCTGTAACCCATGGTCCTCCGGCAGTCATACCAATCTGTCCTGCACTTGCCATGGAATCCGTATCCGCCTCAACTGGATTGTCTCCCTTATCGGCCATTGCTTTGTACATATTCAGAAATTTTTCATATCCCGCATTACCGGCAAAATTTGCTTTCCACTTTCCATTGTCGTCTGTAACTGCAAGCCCTCCGAACCTCTGCATAATATGTGCGATCTGATATGCATAATCGTAAGAAATTCCTGAGCCATATACGTTTTTGCTTTCATCTGTCAGTTTCCCCGCCCATTCCTGCCACTCATTCCATGTAGCCGGCGGCGTATCCGGATCCAGTCCTGCCGCTTCAAATAAATCTTTGTTCCAGTACATATAATAGCCAACAATCTGAAATGGCACAAAATACAGAGAATCACCATCTGAACAATAATCCAGATAAGACTGAATAAAATCAGCTTTATCCAGATCTGTTTTATCAAACACATCACTGACATCCTGCAGATAATCACCATATGTAAACCGATAAGCACTTGAACTCAGCATCATTGTCGGGCCCTCCCCGGCCGCAAATGCTGTTGACAGCTGACTATCAAAATCAGCTGAAATATCCATATCAACTGTGATCCCGTCTTTATTTTCCTTATTGAACTTATCAACCATTTCTACCAGCATATCGCCATCTGCACCGGTAAAACTATTCCAGAACGTTATTGTTGTTCCTTTGGCTTTTCCTGATTCCTTCGTATCCTCTTTACCATCCGAACCGCCACATGCTGCCAGTGACGCTGCCAGTATCACAGACAATCCCACCGCTGTAATTCTCTTCAGCTTTTTCATCTCCAAATCCCTTTCTATTAATTTGGTAAATACATTGCTTCGTCAAGTCAATGTATTTACTGTTTCCAGTTATGTACACGTGTACCTATATTATTTATACTCATAATATTCCTCCAGCTCAATAAAGTCAATTATTTTTTGTATTTTAGTAAATGTGCTATATTTATAATTGTATTTTTTGTATATTATTATTGTTATCTTTTTTATTTATCCTTATTTTAATATTTCATATATGTTCTCGTGTACATTTTTGATTTTTCTGAATATTATTTTACCGAAGCCCCTCAAATCAATCCAAATGGAATCCCTCCTTGGTTTCTTTGGCATCTGCTTCACCTCAATTCTTTGCATAAAGACAGCCCTGCAGATTTCTCAACAAGGCTGTCTCTGTCATTCACTTTTGACAATACTCTTTCTTTAAACTTTAAGTGGATGTTTTCCCCTTACTGCGTTCCCCATACTGTTGGACTAATTTTTCCCGCGGTTTTATTTTTTTAACAATACCGTATTTATAGATATCTATCCATAAATCTTCTTCGCCCATCCAATCTGCCAGCTCCAGAGCGCGATATAAAACAATCTCTTTATCCATCTCCTGACAAAATTCAAAATAATAACTGACGCCTTCTTCCGGCTCAGCCAACGATATGTATGTTATCAGAATCATATCGCAAAGGTTATTCACCGCTTCATCTAATCTATAGCGCCTGTTGTCATACTTTTTCAGAGCCGACTGCTTTTTAATATTTTCACTTACAAGCTTTTTAGCCTCTTCTATCGCCATATATTTTACATCTGCCGTATTCAGCTCTGAAAGAAGTGCCATTTGCTGTTCGATATGCAGTGAATCCATACTCAGTCCTCCCGTTGATGCAGCCAGGACTAATGCTGCTATGTTTTCTCTTGAATATCCGGCTGCAAATGTCTTCTTTACCAATATATGAAATAGCTCTGTCTGCGACCAGCCGATAGAGCGGAAAGCGTCGTCTGTAGAAAAATAATAATAGCGGCAGGCTTCGCATATCAGATGATATAAATCTGTAAACAGCTTCACCATCCTTGGATAAAATTCACTCTCCGTCTGAACTTTTTCTAATTGCTTAATATATCCTTTCACCAAAAAACGCCATTTCGGACGTTGATTCTTAGGAATAACGCGGTTCGGAGCAAAGTAATTCTGTGCGTACGCATTTTTGAGGAATACCGTGATCTGTTTCTCCACTTCTTCAAAATTAACCGTTTTCTGTTTTACATCCGTCTGTTTTTCTTTTCCCTCCAAAATACTCGCTATTAATAAGTCCACTTCTTCCTTCTGGTGCTTAGAAAATTGCTTGTAGCTTTCTACAAATGTTTTTTCCAATAACGTTCTGTCAGCAGTTTTTATTAAATCTCTTAACTCTTGTACCTTCATACTTTTCCTTCCCGGCACTGTTCCCATAGATTTATTTGCTATTTTTCAGCGTCTCTTTGTCCAAATCCGACACAAATTGATCCGGATAAATATCACTTCCATTATAACCGCAGACTCCCACTCGGGGGGAATTACAGATATCGAGAAACATTTCTTCATCAAACTCAGACTTTTTTATGCAATCCTCACATAACAGTCCTTTTCCCGTCCAGTCATATTCCCCGCTGATAAACACAGCAGCTTTCTCACCGCATTCATCACATATAAACACAGGTGGATTATTTCTTGATAGAATTATCAACTTATCTTTCTGCCAGTACCCAGGCCTATGATTTACCACTGTTATCATTAATTCTGTGGTAGAGCCGAAGTCATACTCATATTCAATAGTCATTCCCTTCTCCAGAACAGACTTTAATTTATAATTCATACTTCTTGCAGGAATTCCCCAAAAAGAATCTGTATCAGGTTGTACATCGTACCTGATGCCGTCTATAGTAAACGCACTCAAATGCCCGCAGCACTCCAGCCATATGTCCCGTAAAAAGGAATCCACATCTTTCAATGTCGCTGTATCCCGAACTTCTATAAACATCCAATAATCTCTGTCGTATTTTGAATAAACCGCCAGTTGAAAATAACCACATCGTTTACTGCCTGTCTGCGCAGTCAATTGCTTTCGACGCTCTTCACAAGCTGATAAATGCCTGTTCATGTAACTCATTGTGTACTCTTTGCCGCAATATTTACATTTTCCCTTTGTTCTTTTAGCCATGTTATTTTCTCCTTTTACACTTTTTATACCTCTGTTGTTATAATAATAAACTTTACCGCCGTATTTGTCTATTCATTTTGTAGTCAGCCGAACCTGATGATAATAAGATTTGATCGTCAATCTGGTGTACTCCAGGCTTCTGTACCATATTGAGCCTCTGTAATAGGTTACCACATCCATACTACCAAGAATACTTTTAATCATAGAAAGCACCTCTTCTTGTATAAGATTTTGGTTTTGTCACTTAAATCCTAACACAGTTTGGTGCTTTCTTCTGTCTATTTTATTTTTCCTACAAAAACTTTACACTAGCTTTAACTTTCTCTTTTTCTACACATCCAACAAAAACTTATAAAGTGGAATCACTTCAATTTGAACTCCATCTTCTTCGATTAGCTCTTCTTCTTCATAAGTAACAATCACAAATCTCCCAGACTCTTTCACTTCTTTTGCAGTCCTAATCAGATTTCCTACCTCTCGAATTCTAGCTTCCCCTTGGACACTATACGCTACCTGAATTGCAGTACCGTTCTCCTGAATATAAAAGTCAACGTCAATTCCTGTCTTAGATGACCTAAAATAGTATAATCCTCTCAGGTAGCGACGATGAAGCATGGCTGCAACCATATTTTCCAGTAGCGCTGAATCCTTCTTGGTTAAAAACAGGTTTAAAAGACTATTATCATTAAAATAATATTTGGGAACGCTTTCCTTTCCCACAAATGCGGCCACATAATTCTGAATATGGAATATGAGATACGCATCTTCCGCGTAACTGACGTAATTAATTAGAGAATCTTTGCTGACTTTTATTCCGATAGAATTCACGATATTCTGCAGTTTTGTATAAGATACCTTATGCATTACAGTTTCTGCGATCTTCTTCATCAAGATTCTCATCGCGTCCGGATTTCGAATACTATTTCTTGCCACAATATCTCCAAGCAGAATCTTCTGATATATGTTTTCCACATACTCTCTCTTGGCCTGAAACAACAGTGATTCCGGAAATCCACCTTCATAGAAATAGCTTCCAAGAGCTGCACGAATTCTTCCATTAAGCTTCGTTGTTTGAATCGCCACCTCGTCATGCTGTACTTCCTTCGCAGTAAGATACTCTCTAAAATTATAAGGACTTATATATTTTGTAAAATACCTTCCTCCCAGGCGTGCCTCCATATCCTTGCTCAGCATCTGTGCATTGCTTCCAGTGATATAAACACGCTCCTTTGCATCGGCGATTCTCCTTGCAAAACTTTCCCAGCCTTCCACATTCTGAATCTCATCCAAGAAAAAATAAGATTTCTTTTCACTCATTTCACTAGCAACCAATAGGATATCGTTAAAGTCCTTTAACGTAAATTCTGATAAACGTTCATCTTCAAAATTAATATATATAATTTGATTCCACTCTGCTCCATCCGCTACCAGTTCTTTTGCAATTTTATATAGCAATGTTGACTTTCCCGCACGTCTGAGTCCCGTTAATACATAATTCCCATTTTTTTCAAATGTATATTCTCGATTTATAATCATGGAATCGCGTATAATTTGATGCTGGTCATATATAATCATTTTCAATATATCGCTGTTCATCTACATTCCTCCATTCATTCTAATTAATCTTGTTTTTGTTATGTCAAGTACATTCTACGCTAAAATATCATTTTTGTCTAGTATATTCGACAGCCTAATCAGTTTTCTATTTTCTATATTAGTCATACTACTATTTTTAATTCTATGCATTATTCCGACTTTTTAATCATTATATACCTATGGTTCGTTGGATATCTATGAACTGTCATTTCGAATTGTCTGATTTCCCATATCAGCCTCTTCTTATGAGTGCATTGTTACAAATCTCCCTGCCGATGAATTTCCGGCGGAACGTATTAAGCACGAATATAAAGTGAACTTTAGCGTCGCAGCTCATATTTGCAGAGTCTTTCTCTGGCTTATACCTCTTAAGCTTTGGATAATCCTTTGGTCTCGTTTCCTGAGCCATTAAGAATCACCCCCAAGCAATGCCTCCATCTCATCCTCAGTCTCTCTATTCTTGGTAGATCCAGCCACAATCCTTGATCTGGCTGAATGTGTCAATCCAAACTCGGATGCCGCCTGCATCATTAACTTCTGATTGGTATTGGCAATGCCAACCCATGGAGCCTGTTGCTGATATCCTTTATCCGTTTCAAAAGTAGACCATTCGGAATCAATATGTTCCTGGGCTTCCTTCCATCTGGTATAAGACTGACAGTAGGCAGCAAATGCAGCCCTGTCCACTTCCGTGAGTACCCCCATCTGATCCATCACTGCTGTCAGACGTTCCCACTCGGTCTTCGCCTCTGTCAACAACCATTCTGGACAGGTAGGAATACCTTTGCCCGGAATCGGCTCTTTCTTATTTATTTTTCGTTTTCCCGGATTACCTTCCAGCGTTTTCAGTGCTGTAGGCTTTGGTTTTCTTCCTGCCATTTGGAATCCCTCCTTCCATCAAAATTTATTTTTTCATTGTAATTTCATGTAAATCAGCATATAATATATTGAGTTTGAAAGAACTCCAAAAAGCTTTTAGCATCTTGACTATTACATATGAATTTATTAAAGCAATCTGCACTTGCATGGAAAGAAATAACAGAATACCGTTATTTACTCACATACGGCTATAAGAAAAAGCTTTATGCTATCAACCTTACCTTTTCACCAGAAGATTATCCACATCTTGCAGGGTTTCAGTATATGAAAGACATCTCTCTTCCAAACTTTACTTCTGCAAAGATAATTGACCGAATACTCGATGATAAGATAACCTTTGAAAAAATACAGGAAGCTGCTCAATATGAAGAAATGATTAAGCCCATTCTACATCAGATACCTATATATATTATCACTATAAAATATTTTCCGGCTTTACATACCTTCTCCGATAGTATTCCATCGTACGGTATTCCAATATGTCCTTCATATGTGCCGCAAATGCCGAATCATCCTTAACCTTCTCCAAATCATCCCGCATTGCAATTACATAGCCTTCTTTCCCAATAAAAAAGCCTTTTCCTGATGCCTTCAAAAACTTAATAGGCATTGTTTTGGCCTTATTCAGATGCTGTTTGTCGGACATTTTTTTATAATCATCATAAGTGATGCCATCCGAAAAATCTTTCCAATTTGTTCCAGTATTAAAAAAATCCTTCCAACTTTTTAATACCTCCTCATCCGTAACTGCAAGTCTTATCATTCCATGATTTAAAAATGCATAAAGAATTGGCATTTTATAAACTTTTTGCATATCCGTGGTCTCAATGACATTTAAGAACTCTCTGCCAATTCCACAATACAGCTTGTTCTCTTCTTCCGATAAGTCATCCATTTCACTTAAAAAATCCAAATATCTTCTAAAAGGATTTTCCTTTGCATGTTTAATACAATATTGGTAAAGGCCATCATCCATATATGTGAATAGTTCCATTCTCGTGGGTACTTTTCCACCCAGCATCTCTTTTATTCGATAGTATTCACGCCTTATTCTTTCTTTGACGGACATTAGCTTTTTATCCATCTCACGGAACAAATCAATCAGGCGCATATCAAAATCGACAATACAGTCATCCGGATATTCAATCTCTGTGTCAGCATATACTTTCTTCTCATGAAATGTTTTTTCGTCACTCAATAATAATCTTGCTGTACCCGCCTTTTCATAATTGCCGATAAAATCAAGAACGTTCAAATAGCTTTTTCCCTTATATGTTCGCAATCCACGCCCTAACTGCTGCAAAAATACAACCGGAGATTCCGTTGGCCTCAGAAACAGAACCATATCCAGGGAGGCAATGTCCAGTCCCTCATTAAACATATCTACCGAAAATATAACTCTTATCTCTTGATTTTTTAGTTTTTCAATTGCTTGATCTCTATTCCCTGAATATTCACCATCAGCATTACTGTATACTGCCACAGAGGGTATTCCACGTCGGCAGAACTCCCCTGCCATTTCTTCAGCATGCTGCCTGGAACAGCAAAACCCCATTGCCCGTTTAGAATGATATTTCATATAATATTTATAAATCAAATCATATCTCTTTTTACTGTTCGCTCCGCTTGTATAGATTTCTGTCAATTGCTGCTCATCATAACGCCCTTTCACAAGATGCACGCCTGAATAATCTGTTTCATCATAAATTCCATAATAATGAAACGGCACAAGCATTCCCTTATTAATCGCTTCTTTCAAGGAGATTTCATAAGGAACATTGTAATCACAAATTTCATATATATTTTTGCCGTCCATCCTTTCCGGTGTTGCTGTCAGCCCTAGTAAAAATTTTGGCCTAAAATAATTGACAATCCTCATATATTGATCATTTACTGCATGATGGAACTCATCAATCACAACATAATCAAAATATCCGGGAGAAAAGTATTCATCTGTCAAATACTCTTTTCTTCCCAGGGATGCAACTGATGCAAAGATCACAGATTTATCTGTATCCTTCCTTTTTCCCTCAAAGAAACCATAATCCTTCGAATGACGTACATTTTTAAATGATACTGCTGCCTGTTTTAATATTTCCTCCCGATGCGCAACAAACAGTACTCTATCATAGTTTGCAGAATCAAATGCCGCCAGATATGTTTTACCTACACCGGTTGCCGCCTGCACCAGCCCTTTCGTTGCCCCCTCTGCCCGGCTATCCTCCAGGGCATACAGTGCTTCAATTTGTGCCCCTCTCGGCCGAAACAATACTTCCACGTTTGTGTCAGAATTTTCTTCTGCGTCATCATACCTTGCCAGATCTTTCGATACCGCCGGCTTATGCCAATTTTTTGAATACCTGTTTAATTCCTTATCATCAATGATTATGGAATGATGATAAAACAAATCTTCAAAAGTATCATAAAACAAGCCAAAATTTCTTTCATCGGTTTCACTGCTAAACCTGTAATTCCATTCAATTCCTGATGTCAGCGCACTTCTTGATAGATTAGAAGACCCTATATATATTTCATTTGAATTTTCATAATGAAATATATAAGACTTTGGGTGAAACGACCTTGCCTTATCATTATAAAAGCGTAAATCCACATAATCACCTAAGTCCTTTTTAATCAGATACAACGCAGACGGTTGTGTAATTCCAAGATAATTCCCCGTCAAAATCCGAACTGCAGCGCCCCGATCCAATGCCGATTTTAAATCCTTCAAAATCATGCGAACTCCAGATTCCATAAGAAAAGATACGATAATATCTATCTTTTTTGCTTTCCTCATACTCATTTTAAGTTGATAGTATAAAAACCTGCTTTGGTTACTATCTCCAGTCATTACATCTGTTGTCTCTGTCAGTATAGGATTTAATTGAATTTCTTTTTCCAGTTCTGCTTCATCTTTTACATCTTCCTCAGAATTGAGTTGAGCCATTTTTCTTCACTCCTTCCAGAACGAACATCCGATGTAATCCATTGTTCCTCTACTGCTAAATTCTTGATACCTTGCAGCATTTCTTCGAAAGATTCTTCTGTCATATCCGTAAAATACCTCCCATTTCTTTCTCCCTCGAAAGTTCCATACTTAAAAGAAGTATATAGGACGCCCCGCGGTTTTAAAGCCTTTTCTATCTTCTCAAGAACTTGTTTCAGCTCCTGATATGGCAAATGCAAAATAGATGAACATGCCCAGACAGCATCATAGATATTAACATCTGATAACTCCTGAAACATCATTTGATTTACTGTAAGTCCTGTATATTCACTTGCAAGCCTGCACAATTCCGCTGAACCGTCTATTGCTGTCACATGGTATCCATGCTCCATAAAATATTTAGCATCACGGCCAGAGCCACAACCAAAATCAAGAATCTCAACACCTGGTATTAAATACGATAAAAACTTGGCCTGAATAGACTGGAAATCTGCTGAAACAGTATTGGCAATAAAATCATGTGCGTGTTCGTTATAATAATCTAATGTGCTCATTGTATAATTTTCCTCGAATCAAATCACGCATGAGATGCGTGATAGCCTTTTCTGATATTAAGATTTAGGGATTAATGACAAACAGTTACGATAAAACTGGATTGCAGCCAAAGTCACCAAAACAAAAAGGAATTATAAATTCAAGATCATCGTCTTCAAATATGTAATACCCTGATCTTTTTTTCTGCAAATCCGGCAGCAATCCTTCCTTTTCATAATAACGCAATGTAGGAATCGGTATATTTGTTAGTTTGGAAACTTTCTTAATAGTATAACTCATCTACATATATTCGACATTCGCTCATTGTTATTCCACAAGACTTTGTCATAAGGTAATATGCATATTCTATTAAGGTGTACTCCGGCTTATCTTCAATTCCATGATCACCATTTTTTGAAACATTATCAAATTTCATTAACCAGTAATCATATCCGGGACCCAGTTGTATTTGTCCGGATCTCACTTCATTGGTATCCTCATTCCATGCGATAAGTGCCTTCGCCCTGGCACCGCCTGCAGAACTTCCAACCTGTACCAGCTGTGAATACGTAAGACTGTCATTTGCCTTTAAAGAAATACTTTCTCTGTTGCTCAAAACATCAGACGCAAACTTTACCATTTCCCGTACGTTAATATTCTCATCGATATCCCTAATATCCGAACTTGCAGGAACAAATTCAAGTGCACCCATTCCACGCTTTCCGGTATAACACAATCTGTCTATTGCCGTAAAATCCGATAGAGATTTTCCAAGTGACATCAGCCATTGTTCTATAACTGCATTACCAAATCTGTCCGGCAATGAATCCGCTACCAACCCCGGCATTCCATAAAATGGTTCGCCAATTAATCCTGGAAATTCGTATATGCTTTTGAAATATCTTGATGAATAATCCCTATTCTCGTTCCCCATAAAAATACTTCCGCTGTATCATTCATTCTTCATCCCCCCACACTTAAAGTCATTTTTTGTGGTCCTTTTTCTTACACGCTGTGGCTTGCTTTCTGCTTTTTCCAAATAATAAGAAGGTCTCTTGGTTTGATCCGGAACAAGCAATTCAATATTATCTCCAAGCCCTAACGCCAGAAGGATTTTGAACAAATTGTCTACCTGTACAGATTCCCCTTGTTCTAATCTGGATATGCTTCTCTTTGAAACTCCCGATTTATCCTCCAGATCCTGCTGTGACATTTCATTCATTATCCTATATATTTTTACCTTCTGTCCTAATTCTCTAATATATTCCTGATAACCTTTTTGAATTTTCATATCATCACGCCATTTCTGTCTTTTTATTATCTATATTATATATTAACGCGCCATTATTGTCTAGTCATATATTTCGCAACTTAAACTTAAACCGGAGCTTAAACCGGTAAGTCAAGTATATTATTCCCCAACTCACACAAATAATCCGACAAGCATTACACTCGTCGGACTAATTCTATGCCTTTGCAATTTTGTCCTGAATCTTCTTTACAAGTAAATCTCTTTCATCAAGAGCCTGCGTTACTAACATATTCTCTGCCACTTGCTTCTCCTCCTAATCCTTCAATAAATAATCGTTATTTAATACCTTCATTGACAATGGCCCTTCACCTCTCTTAAAACAATCTCATTGAAATCATTTTAAGAGAGGAAATCCATTTTGTCATTGTACTGCTAGTATAAAATGCTACTGTTCATCCATAGTTTTTAGTATATCTTCTGTTCCCGGCAAAATCTTATACGCCTATTTCCGCATAACATTCATTCCTCCGTTACTTTTCTTCATTTATGTTTATTAAACCAGTTGAAAACTTTGAATAGCCAGTCTGAAAAGCTTCACTTTATTATTGCACCCGGATGATCTGCTCATACAAAAGCAAATCCTTGTCATTCACCGCGCGATTCACATGCATATGTCCGGAGAACATTTTCTTATATTCCGTATTGATTCGAATCTCCTCTAAATATCTGGTCAGCACATCCTGCTCATAGGTTCCGCCGCCGAGTATTGCGATTTCACTTGCTGTTGGGCTGTGCGTTAGTATAAAATCAACCTTTTTGCCGTATTTTGAAAGGTTATCAATTCCGTTTTTCATTTCCACTTCGGTGGGAAGCTCAGCCTCCCACCAGGACTTATTCCTTATGCGGAACATGGACTTACCTTCTTTTTCAAGTTTCTTTGCCTTTTCACGCCAGTTCTTATCATTGCCCTCAATAATACCATCTGAAATATCATGACTGGACGCTCCGCCAAACGCAAAAAATGTTAAACCATTTAGCGTAAATATTTCGCCCCTCATTAGATGATATACCTTAGAACTGATCCGATGAACCTTTCCACCGGCAAGCTCTGATACCGGATATGCATTTAATCTGTCGAAATTCTCATGGTTTCCATCGATAAACAAGGTGGTAAAGGGCTTCTTATCCAGCCAGTCAAGCCAATATTTCTCCGTTCTGCTTTGCCTCTCTTCCCACACTAATCCAAAATCCCCGAGTACAATGCAATAGTGTTCTTCACTTTTATCCGCTGCCATATCCCTTTGTTCTTCAAAAGCATCCATTGAAAAACGAACAGGATTCCCATGAATATCCCCAGTAATAAATATCACCCTTTATCGCCTCTTTTCTACTTCACCATAATCTTACCGTTTAAGGTTGCAAATACTTCCTGCTTCTTCTCCTGCGTACATTCTGCATAGATATCCATCGTTGTCTGGATATCAGCGTGACCCATAACAGACTGGATTACCTTCAGATTGGATCCGTTCTCACAAAGTCTGGTACAGAAAGTATGTCTCAGATTATGAGCTGAAAAATGCGGCAGTAATAACGTGTTACGTCCTTCCTTTTTTGCATCCGCTTCTTCCTTCTCATTGTAATCCTCATAAATGCGCTTAATTGCGCGATTTACGGATTCCGGAGTATAGACATTACCCTCGCCGGTAGAAAACACAAAATTCTTAAAACCATCAATCTCATTGGTACCAAAGCCCAAAACCTTCTGAATCTGATACTCTTCCAAAAATGCATCATACACCTCATCAATCATAGGAATCGTTCTTTCACCAGCTTCCGTCTTCGGCGTGGAAATATGCACAACACATTGTTTTTGCTAAGTTCAAGTGTCTAAAATCGGATTTACTTGCTTGTCTCTGAGATGACCGCTATACTGTCATTAGCACAGTATAGAAAAGGAAATATCCCAGAGCACCTTCCTAGCGAGACGTGTACCCTGGGATCACGGTTTTACAACCATGGTCATTATAACAGACTACACGACAACCTACAATGAGAAACAAGATATTTTTAGTGAAACCTGAATTACATTTTTAAATCCTACTTCTTTTAAGCAATGTAGAGTTTAGTCTTGTACAAGTAGATTTTACCCTTGCGTACAATCAGTGGAGGACGTATAGTTTCTATTAGTTGCCTGTCCTGGTGGCGGTGGAAGGAGGCTGTTATGTCTAAATTAATACCAGGAAATCATAAGCATCTTACCCTTGAAGACCGCACCTTTATTGAAGAATCTCTTGATGAAGGAAAATCTTTTAGGGCAATCTCCAAATACTTGTGCAAAGATCCCTCTTCTATCTCTGATGAAGTACATAAAAACAGGATCCCCAATACTTGGAACAGAGGAAGTTTTAATAATCCCTATAACTTCTGTCTTCACAGGTTTCGTTGTAAGAAAGTCAATGCCTGTAAGAAACTCACTCTATGTGATAGAGCATGCCGCTCTTGCCATATCTGCAATAAGGTGTGTCACAACTTTGAACGTAAACAATGCAAGCAGATTGAAAGAGCTCCTTATGTCTGCAACAGCTGTGAAAAACAGAGAAACAAATGTCCGATATCTACAAAATATAATTACGATGCCAAAGCCGCTCAAAGAATGTATCTCGAACGCCTGGCCTCCTCTCGTGAGGGTATCAATCTCACGAAGAAAGAACTACACGCAATTGATGCTGTAGTCAAGCCTTTGAGCACGCAGGGATAATCACCATACATGATTATTGCCAATCATCCTGAACTTGGAATCTCTGTAAACACGTTATACAACTACATTAACCAGGGCATACTTCTGACAAGAAATATCGACCTGAAACGCAAGGTAAAATTCAAACCCCGTAAGGTTCATAAAACACAAATCAAAGACAGGTCTGTATTTGTAGGCCCAACCTATAATGACTTTAAAGCATCTCATTGTGATGAACTGGACTTCTGGGAGATGGATACCGTTAAATCTGCTCAGGGGTCAAAAAAGTGCATTCTTACACTCTATTTCCCTGAAACCGAGTTGCTTTGGGCTCATCTTCTTTATCGATGCACTCCAGGTGCTGTAAAATCTGTCATAGATGAACTCCAGAAAAGGCTTGGCGATGGATATGATTTTGCATGTCTATTCCCCGTCATTTTAACGGATAGAGGGGAAGAGTGCAATTTGCGCCAGCTGGCGGTCGCTGATGCGTTGCGTAGCGGCCAATATAATAAATGAATTCTGGCATCAATGGCAGGGGCTAAAGCCGACGCAAAGCGTCCCATTGACACCACAATCCCTTTATTATTAAGGGTAATCAAGCAGACCTATGAGAAGGTCTGCTACGCAGGACATTTGATTTTTATTGACCGTTCATTACCGCCGACTAGCCGTTTGGCTCCGCCAAACCGACCGTTGGAGTTCGCTATTTGCAGAAGAGTTCGGAAATCCTGAAGGACTGGAAACATCTCCAGAAGGATTGACCCGGACAAGCATTTATTACTGTGATCCTATGAGGAGCAACCAGAAAGGGGAAATTGAAAATGTACACACCATGCTACGCATGATCATTCCTAAAGGAACCGTCTTTAACGATCTAACCCAGTGGGATGTTTGGAAATGTATAGATCACGTCAACAGTTCGCCTAGAAGGGCGCTTCATGGAAATACGCCATATTTGGAGTCCTATTCCCTGTTTGGCCCAGAAGTGATAAAAGCGCTGCAACTCCGGTACATAGCACCTGACGAAGTTGTGCTGACACCGAAGCTGCTTAAACGTTAACCATGTAAATTTACAAACCGCTACCACTTAGACAACTTTTACAAAAACGATAGCGACCTGTAGGAGTTAGTCTTGGAAATGCCGATTCCCAGAGGTCTGCTTAGCGTGTCTGAATTTTGGAGTTATTTATAAATTTAGACTTATTTTATCACAAAATAGGCTCATGTGGGGCAAAAACTTTTGCATTTACCATATTTTTTTAGGGTATGTAGAATTTACTCTTGCATACCGGGTTTACTTTTGTAATTCAGGATAATTTTCAAGTTTTTGGGTAAAAAGAAAAGCGGCTCCGCAACATGGAAACCGCAAGGTGCAGATAAATATCTGCTTAACTAAATGACATTGGAGTTTTTATACTCCATCAGGGCTGCAATTATTTTGACGTACTGTATGTTATCATTTTGATTTACCCTTGCGGTTTTTCCAGACATTGTACAAAATATCTTTAAGAACTAACATTGCATCTTGTTCATTAAATTGATAGTCCTGTTTCAATTCATCCAACATAATGTTGATTCTTTGGGCATAATTCGGGATATTCACTTCTGCCTGATATTTAAGAAGAATAGGGTACTTTTTGCCCCAAGCATTTGTCCAATCAATTTTTTCTTCTGTTTCCTCACTTGTTTTGTCGATAGCTTCCTGAATTTCCTTAATGTCAGTATCAAAATCAATCAGTTCATCTAAGGACACGTTATAAAGCACCGCCATTTTCTTAGATTGGCGAATATCCGGAACCGTTTCATCGGTTTCCCACTTTGAAACGGTCTGTCTGCTTACCCCTAATTTTTCCGCCACATCTTCCTGCGAAAGTCCACACTTTTTTCTTGCCTGAAATAAGCTGTTTCCTAAATTCATTGTATTTTCTCCCTTTTCAGTTTATGACTTAATTATAATATTTGATAAGGCTATTCTCCACCAATTAATGGTAAGCGATGAATAACACAGCGCATAGACTTTCCCCATCGCTTACATTTTTGTGAAAATTTTAAACAGTTAGGGCTGGATGATCTTCAACCGTTA
>NZ_SLZZ01000003.1 GCF_004346165.1 Muricomes intestini
CTCCCTGCGCTTTTCCTGCATCAGGGCAAGAGTCTCCTCATCCGGGTCTATGTACAGACTGCCGGTAAAACCGTCAATCACAGCCATCTGTCCGTCAAGCTTGTCACTTAATTCCTCACCCAGCCCGATAATAGCCGGAATGTTCATCGTTCTTGCCAGAATTGCCGTATGAGAATTGGCAGACCCATACATGGTAGCAAAACCAAGGACCTTGCTTTTGTCCAGCTGTACAGTCTCACTGGGCGCCAGATCATCGGCTGCAATAATACTGGGCTCCTCCGTCTGCTTTATCCCCTCATCTACTCCGCAGAGAATATTCAGAACACGCTCCGATACATCCTTCACATCTGCAGCACGTCCCTGCATGTATGCATCATCCATAGCAGTAAACATCTGCGCAAAATTGTCCGCCGTTGCCGCCACCGCGAATTCCGCGTTCACTTCCTGGGTACGGATGATATTTTCAACAGATTCAATATAATCCAGATCCTCTAGCATCATCTGGTGGATTTCAAAAATCATTGCATTCGCTTCACCCACATCTGCCAGGGCCTTTTCATAAAGCTCCTTCAGCTGCCCGGCGGCTGTTGTCTTAGCTTCCTGAAACCGGGCGCATTCAGCCTCCACAGCATCGACATGTGTGCGCTTAATCACTCTCTGCTTCCTTTTATAAAAAGAAAGCCTTCCGATGGAAACACCGCCAAATACACTTTTACCTGTTATTGTAATCATACTATTTCCTCTGACATTCCTGAATTATAAGTTTTCTTTAAAAAATACTTCCAGCTCTGAGACGGCAGTTTCTTCATCTTCTCCATCTGCAGTCACAGTGATTTCTTCACCTGCTTTAGTACCCAGTCCCATAACACCGAAAATTCTCTTTGCATCAGCACTCTTTTCACCCTTTGTAATCTTGATATCGGACTTATAGCCTGCAGCCTGCTTTACCAACATTCCCGCCGGTCTCGCATGGATTCCCTCAGAATCTGTAATGGTATACTTAAACTCCATCATGGTAAAATCCTCCTCTTATTTTCCTTTTCTTAACCCTTGTATACGGAAACTCAAGGCTTTTAGCATTTGGTAAAATACATAGATATGCCTTGTCCGCCACCGATACACATACTGATCATGGCATCCTTTTTCTCAGAGCGCATCAGTTCATACAGTACTTTTACTGTCAGCACTGTACCTGTGGCGCCGATGGGATGTCCGATGGAGATGCCTCCTCCATAAATATTTACTTTCTCCGGATCCAGCCCCAAGTCCCGGCTCACAGCATAAGCCTGGCTTGCAAATGCCTCATTGATCTCAAACATGTCGATTTTCTTCAGGTTAAGTCCCAATTTCGCAGCCAGTTTTTCACTGGAGAATTTAGGCGAATAGCCCATAAGCTCCGCATCAAACCCAGCCACTGCATAGCCTTCGATTTTGAGTTTCGGTATAACTCCCAGTGCCTCGGCCTTCTCCCTTGCCATAATAACCACTGCAGCTGCACCGTCATTTAAACTGGAAGAATTTCCTGCCGTGACAGTTCCTCCCTTTACAAAGCAAGGACGCAGTTTTGCAAGCTTCTCAATTGTCTGTCCATCTCTTGGGCCCTCATCTGTATCAAAGACCGTTACATTTCCCTTTCTGTCTTTAAGCTCCACCGGGAGAATCTCATCCTTGAACTTGCCAGCCTTAATAGCGGCACATGCCCGCTGATGGCTCTGCAGTGCAAATTGATCCTGATCTTCTCTAGATACATGATACTTTGTTGCTACATTTTCTGCAGTCACACCATTATGATTCCCATCCAGCGGCCATGTAAGAATATCAATTACACCGTCCTCAAACGTCTTATGTCCCATTCTGGCTCCCCAGCGTGCATCCTTCACATAATAAGGCAGCTGTGAGATATTTTCCACACCACCGGCCACAACTACATCGGCCTGTCCTGTCTGGATCTCCAGCACTGCATCTGCGATGGACTGCAGGCTTGACCCACACTGACGGTTTACAGAATACGCCGTTGTCTCTTTGGGCATACCTGCTTTCAAACTGACAGCCCTTGCCACGAATCCATTTTCCGCAACCTCACCTACCTGTCCTATGATAACCTCATCTACATCAGAAGGCTGGATTTCCGCCCGGTTCACCGCTTCCTTTACAACCATTGCACCCATATCAATCGCCGAAACATCCTTCAGACTGCCTCCAAAACTGCCTACCGGAAGTCTCACTCCGCTAACAACTACTACATCTCTCATTTCGTTCTCCTTTCAAAGTATCCGCAAAGGGGTCAGTCCCTTTTGTCCTCCATATTCAGAATATTCTGACTTCCGGCTGCAAAAGGGACTGACCCCTTTGAGCTATTTGTCGTATTTATAGAATCCCTGTCCTGTCTTGCGTCCTAAGTGGCCTGCTTTTACCATTGTTTCAAGCAGAGGGCACGGTCTGTATTTGCTGTCATGAAAGCCATTGTAAAGTCCGGTCATTGTGGCCAGCATTACATCGATCCCCACAAAATCTGTCAGCTCCAGCGGCCCCATTGGGTGGTTTGCTCCCAGCTTCATGGCATTGTCCACGTCTTCCGGTTTGCATCCCTCCATGACCATGAATGCGGCTTCGTTCTGCATAGGAACCAGAATACGGTTTACGATGAAGCCGGGGTATTCCGGTGCATCTACTACGGTTTTTTTGATACTGATGACAAATCCCCTCACTTTGCTGTAAGTATCGTCATCGGTTGCAATGCCGCGGATTAGTTCTGCCAGCTTCATCACAGGTGCAGGGTAGAAGAAATGTACCCCCATTACTTTATGAGGCCGCATGGTAGCTGCCGCCATCTCGGAGATGCTTAATCCGGAGGTATTGGAGACGATGATTGTCTCCGGATCTGCAGCTTTGTCCAGCTGCTTGAATACAGATTTTTTTAATTCTATTTTTTCCGGCACTGCTTCTATAATTATTCCTGCACCTCTGACATCCTCCATGTTGCTGCTATATGTCATTCTTTCAAAAATTTCATTCTTTTGTGCCTCTGTCATACTGCCTTTTGCAACTTTTTTTGCAAATAATTTTTCAATATTCACCTTTGCTTTTTCAATGGCAGGCTCGAATACATCGATGTTCTTTACCTCATATCCCGCCTGCGCACAAGTCTGGGCAATACCACTTCCCATTAGTCCTGCTCCGATTACTGCTACTTTCATTGTCAAACACCTCTTTCTATGAAATATATAAAATCTACATGCTGCCAAATATACATTGCCTGTAATCCGCCCTTGCTACTTTCTCTCTGGTTTTTCCTTCAATTCCAAACCAAATGCCCCGTCCCGGATAAATAATTTTTTATCCATCAGTTTCAGTTTAGGACTTACAATTGGCTGAAAGTCCATCTGATCCAGCACCTGTGTCTGCAAATTTATTCCGGGAGCAATCTCCATTAACTCTACTCCTTCTTTACAAAGCCTGAATACCGCCCGTTCTGTGACGATTAGAACCTCCTGTCCCTTTTCTCTGGCCATTGGTCCGTTAAAGGACAGCTGTGCCACCCGCTTCACCATTTTACATATTTTTCCTTCCTGTAAAATGGTCAGCTTCCCGTCAGCAAACTCATATTTAGCCCCGCCGGCTGTAAAGGTCCCCAGAAATACTATCTTTTTAGCGTTCTGGGTGATATCAATGAACCCGCCGGCACCGGTGCACCGGGAGCCCATTTTAGTGGAGTTTACACTGCCGTCCTCCCCCAGCTCGCCAAGCCCCATGTATGTAATATCCACACCGGCGCCGTTATAATAATCCATCTGCTCATGATGCCCGATCATGGCATACAGGTTCTGTCCGATTCCAAAGTCTATGCCCCCCGCCTGTACTCCGCCGTATATTCCGGATTCCACTGTAATCATAATGTCATCCGACACACCTTCTTCATTACAGATTTTTCCTACCATATCATTGGGGATTCCTGTACCAAGGTTCACCACTGCTCCATGATACAGCTCCAAAGTCCCACGCCTTGCAATAAACTTTCTCTCATTAAATGGCGCAGGCTGGATATTTCCCTGAGGGACCCTGACCTGGCCGCAGTAGGATGGGTCGAAATACCAGGAGGAGGTCTGCCGGTGATCTTCCATTGGATTCTCGCACACAACAACATCATCAATAAATACCCCCGGGACAGTTACATCCTTGGGATTGATACTCCCTGTCTGAATGACCTGCTTTACCTGGGCAATGACTCTACCGCCGTAACGCTTGGCCGCCAGTACCGCCGGCAGTACTTCCAGCTTCATTGCTTCCTCCGTCGTTGTCAGATTTCCCATCTCGTCACAGAGAGTCCCACGGATCAGACAGACATCAATGGGAACTTCTTTATAAAACATATACTCTTGGTTGTTATAGGAAATAATATCTACAATATCCGGCAGGGGCTTTGTGCGCTCGTTCATCTTGCCGCCTTCCACCCGGGGATCGATAAATGTTCCCAGTCCCACCTTGGACATTTTTCCCGGCAGACCACAGGCCATGCTTCTGTACAGCTGGGCAATCTGCCCCTGTGGCAGGCAGTATGCCTCCACCTTACTGTTCGCAATCATCTCCATCCATCTGGGCTGAAGCCCCCAGTGAGAACCGATGATCCGCTTCACCATCCCCTCGTGAGCAAGATGTTGTATACCGTCTTTTCGGTCGCTCTGTCCACAGGAATGAAGCAAAGTCAGTCCGAACGGATGCCCTGTCTTCACAAAACTTGTTTCCAATTCTTTTAAAATTGACTCACTTGCACTGACAAGGGTCATGGCGACCGGGCAAATGGTGCTTCCATCCTTTACCCTGGAAGCAGCTTCCTTCGCACTGATAAAATTTGCTTTCAGCATAACTAGTTTCCTTTCTCAAATAATGTCCTGATGTAGTTCTTATCTGTCTTGAGCCCAGGTGTTTTCGGCACCTCATCCACAAAAATCACCTTCTCCGGAATTTTAAACTTTGCCAGCCGGTTCTTCAGCCCGATTTTAATCTCTTCTTCCGTCAGCCTGCTGCCTTTTTCCAAAACAACCACAGCAGCGGCAACTTCCCCGTATACTCCATTGGGAATCCCGACCACAGCTGTATCCTTAATCCCCTCCAAAGAGAGCAGCTCATTTTCCACATCCGTACACCAAATCTTCTCTCCCCCGCGGTTAATCATATCTTTTTTTCGGTCTACGATAAACACATAGGAATCTTCATTAATATATCCCATATCTCCGGTGTCAAGCCATCCATCCGGCGTAATCAGGGGCGAGTCGATATTGTAATAGTACTCACAGATATTAGCGCCCTTCAGGTATATGCTCCCAACAATCCCATCGGCCACTTCTCTTCCATCATCCACGATTTTCAGATGCATTCCCGGAATCGGCTTTCCCTGCGACTTGGGATAAATACTGATTGCCGCGTCATAGGGAAAAATTGTCCCCGGTGAAGAAGTCTCCGTCATCCCATATACATTTTGAAACTCCATTCCGGGCATCCACCTGTGAAGCTTTTTCATTGTTTCCACCGGTATATAGCTGCTGCCGCAGGCAAGCTTCCGCACGCTTTTCAGTTCAGGGAATTCTTTCTGGTAATCCAAAAGTAACCCAAATACCGTGGGGGAACCATGCATAAAGGTTATTCCATGATTATTTATACCCTCCAGAATCCTTCTGGCATCATACCGCTTATACAGATAAACCGTGCCTCCCATATAGACAAATAACCCCAACAGCGCCACAAGCCCTGTAATATGATAAATGGGAACGGGTATGATTGTTTTATCCTCCGGTCCCAGTTCTAAAAGTCTCTGATATATCATCACAGCGTGATTGATATTATAGTTTTTCAAAATAACTCCCTTGCTTTCCGAAGTCGTCCCCGAAGTAAACATGAGAATCATTTCATCTTCCAATTCACCACACCCTGGGGCGGACAATTCAGTCCCGCCCCCCGGCAGATTCAGATAACAAAACCCATATCCGTTTTCTTCATCCCGTGTGCATAAAACAATTATCCCAGCATCCTCATAATCCCGTATCAAGCTCCCGTAGTCCTCACTGACAAGAACACAGTACAAATCTGCCTTATCTGTCAATGACTGGATCTCCGGTTCCCTGTATTTCGTGGGGAGCGGCACTGCAACCGCCCCCAGCTTACATACTGCATAAAAGGCTGTGGCAAACTCAATTCCATTATTCAGCAGCAGGCCCACATGACTTTTTTTCTTAACATGCAGCACATTTTTCAGATATGCTGCCAGACTATCCACCATATGTAAAAACTCCCGATAAGTGTAGCTTCTGTTCCAATTGTCACACAATCCTGGTTTATCGGGATACCTTTCAGCCGTATCTTCCAGCATCTCATAAAAACTTTTTTTCATCTTTGAAAATGTATAGACAGTCCGGTCTCCTATTTTTATATCTTCCATATCTGTCTGAAACCATGGATTCCATACATCTTTCCCTTCTAACATGACGGCACCTCATTTTCCCTGTGTACTAATCAAACTCCGGACCCTGATGCTTTTCAAAATCATAACGTCTGCTTGAACCAATCATTCTCATGTAATTCTTAATGAAGTCCTTCATAGCATTCTGTGCCTCAATGCATAAATCCATATAGTCGATTTCCGGATTTTCTTCCAGAGCTCTTGCTGTTGCTATTCTTGCATGTTTAAATAAGTCAGTGCATACATTAATCTTGTTAATTCCGCAGGCAACTGCCTTTTTTATATTTTTTTCACCTGCTCCGGAGCCTCCGTGAAGTACAAGCGGTATCTGCAGTGTTTCCTTCAGTAATTTTAATCTTTCAAAATCCAACCTGGGAATAAATCCTTTCGGATAGCTCCCATGTGCTGTTCCTATGGCCACTGCCAGACAGTCACATCCGGTCCTCTCCACAAACTCTTTTGCCTGCTGAGGATTCGTGTATAAGTCTTCCTTTTCATTATCCGCTTCCTTTGCCGCACCTACGTGACCAAGTTCAGCCTCACAGGAAAGTCCCATACCATGGGCCAGTGATGCAATCATTTGCGTTCTTCTTACATTCTCCTCAAACTCGTAACTAGAAGAGTCGATCATGACACTGGAAAACCCACATTGCATTGCATATGTAATATCCTCAAAATCAGCACCATGATCTAGATTGAAGGCCACCGGAACAGACACCTTTTTTGCCATTCCTTTTATCATCGGCGCCAAGATATCTGCGTGCCCGTGTGCTTTCATCTGACGAGGAGAAATATTAATAATAACTGCAGATTTCTCCTCCTCGGCAGACTGGATAATTGCTTTTGCCTGTTCCATGTTTACACAGTTAATTGCCATAACTGCATATTGATTTTTGTGTGCATGCCAGAGCATGTCTTTCATTGATACATACATATTTTTCTCCTATTCCAACAATTCACTAAATAATAGAAACAGAATCGTCTTCACTTTCAACATATCCCTCCGGAAGTGGTCTCCTCAGGATTGCATACAATACGCCTGTGATGCATCCGCCCAGCAGCCAGTATCCGACAAACATCAGTGGATTGGATGTCATTGCGATGACAAATGCACCACCGTGGACAGCCGGGGACTCCAATGCAGAAATCATACAAAGCCCTCCGGTTATGGCACCTCCCGTCATAGTGGAAATCACGACGCGGACCGGATCTTTCATCAGAAACGGGATAACACCTTCTTGAACATAGCAGCAGGATAGAATAAACAAAGACTTTGCCTGTTCTCTTTCACTGTGTGTAAATTTCTTTTTCCCGCCGATAAAGCATGCAAGGCCGATTCCCAGTGGGGCCGTCATACCGGCACACATCTTTGCGGCTGTGGGTATTAAGAACCCATCAGCATTCAGCCCATTTACAAACAGAGCTGCTGTCTTATTAATCGGGCCCCCCTGATCAAAGCAAATCATAGCTCCGATCACTGCACCTAAGAGGAACTTTGAACCACCACTTAAGGAAGTCAGTCCAAGCGTTACCCACTCCATAAACAGCCGGATCGGCACACCTACAACATAGTACATCAGCAAGCCGCAGACCAGTGTAGTAACGACAGGTATAATCAAAATCGGCATAACGCCCTGTAATGACTTGGGTACTTTAATTTTCTTCAGTGCAAGAATAAAGTATCCAACCATGATACCGCCTACAAGGCCCCCCACAAATCCAGTATTAATCGCACCTGCAAGGGCACCCATTACAAACCCAGGAGCAAGCCCGGGCTTGTCCGCCATGGCATATGCGATAAATGCTGCGATAACCGGTACTACAAAGTTCATCATGTTCTGACCAAGAAGCATAATTGCTTTTGCCAGTGTGTCAATCTCTTCCATATGGTTTGCGATATCATATCCGCCCATTGCTTTTGCAATTGCCTGAATAACACCGGCGCCTACAATAACAGGAATCATATAAGATATACCTGTCATAATAGAATCTCTCAGAAATGCTCCCTGGCTTTTCTTTTTCGTTTTTCTCTTTATCTCCGCCATTTTATTTCAATGCCTCCAACAATTCGTTAATTATTCCGTCTGCATCCTTGATTGCCTCACTGACTCCTACTGTCAATGTAGGCAGATCATCAAATCTACTACCGTTCTTGATTCTCACATCGCTGGCAATGATTACAGCATCTGCCCTCTTAACATCCTCTTTTGTTATTTCATTTTCCACGCCTGTAGCTCCCTGAGTTTCGATCTTCACCTCCAGGCCCTTTTTCTTAGCACATTTTTCCAGATTAGATGCTGCCATATAGGTATGTGCGATTCCCACCGGACAGCTTGTTACTCCCAGAATATACATCTTATTCCTCCTCCTTTTTTGATGAAAATAAATCTTTGATTTCCTTCACAGATGACGCACTTTTAAGTGCCTCTCGAAAATCATCGTCCACCAGATTTGCCGCCAGTCTAGAAAGCATTTTTAAATGTACATTATCTGATGTGTTTGGGGCGGCAAGCATAATCACATAATCAACCGGACGTCCATCCAGTGTTTCCCATTCCACCGGATTCTTTAGTTTTACCAATGTGAATGCTGCCTCTCTGACGCAGCCGGATTTGCAATGGGGAATTGCAACACCGTTCCCTACCCCTGTTGAGAACTCAGTTTCCCTTTCATAAAGTCCATCTATATATTGCTTCAGGTCACTTACTTTACCTGCGTCATACATCATTTTTCCAAGACCCTTTAATACATCATCTTTGGTCCCAGCCTCAAAATCAAAATTCACCAGTTTCTCATCAATCATTTCTGCAATATTCATATACAACTAAATTCCTTTCTTTTTAAGCGCTATCCCCTCTTAAAAATCTCTATCTCATTAAATTTTCTGGCTTTTAACATCTGTGCCACATCTTTTGAATTCTTTGTCAGATCCAGCATTTCTCCAAAAATTCCCTGGAAATGATTTTCAGCTTTTGTATTCAGCGCAAGCATAAATACAATCTGTACTTTTTCATTCCCCCAGGCTACAGGCTTCTTTAAGGTCAAAAGTCCAATTCCCTGCCTCAGGATATGTCCGTCAAACGCATGAGGTATGGCAATCAGACTGCCTATACAAGTGTCGGAAAGCCTTTCCCTTTCAAATATGGAATCTACATATCCAGCATCCACGTACCCTTCCCTTATCATCCTTTTCCCCAGCAATTCCATAACTTCTTCCTTTGATTTCAAGTCGCAGTTTAATATTGTAATCTCTTCATGCAACAAATTCTTTAGATAAAAGTAGGTAAATTTTTCTTCCGTCTGCTTATTTTCCTGTTTATGGATATGTTTTTGAATACGCCTTACGTCTTCTTCATTGAGTACCGGGGATACCTGTATTACTTCAATCTTCTCCAAATAGAGGGGAATCGTGGAAATCACAAAATCCTGCCCCCTCTCATCCAGACCCTCTGCCATATTCGCAGAGATAATTTTTGAAACCTCAATATTGGGGAAAAGTCTTTTCAGTTTCATTGATATAAACTGTGACGTACCAATACCTGTCATACATACAATTGTTACAGTAAAACTTTTCTTTTTCTTCTGGGTCATGCGTTCTATGGAAGCCCCAATATGGAAGGTGATATATCCGATTTCGTCTTCTGTTGTCTCAACCTCATATTTAGCACTGAACTTTGCAATGAGATAAGAAGCAATTTCATACTCATAAAACATCTCTTTCTTTACCGACTCCAGAATTGGATTTGTCAGATACATCTTGCTCTGGATCCGGTGAACCATACACTCCAGATGATCAAACATGGCATAGGACAGTTCGTCATCTTCTTCCAGATTCAGATGATATTTCTCATCTATTTCCTCCAATATCTTCATCATATAGTCAAACATTTCCGGTGCCCGGCTGCGCATCTTTTTCAGGTTTTTTTCCTTGACCATAGGAACCTGAAAGCGCATCCCTCTGAGACAGCAAATCAAATACTCCATTTCTTTTTCAGGCACTTCTATCCTGGTATACTCTGCAATCTGTTCCTTCAAAAACTGGCTGATGAACCATTCCTTTCTCTCTATATGAAGGGCAACATCTTTAGCCTTGTCATCCATGCCATGGCCCATTTCCAGACGCTGCAGCATGACAGCAAGCTGTATAAGAAACTCATCGAAAGATATATCCGTCAAAATAAAGTGGAATCTTTTTTCTGTTCCCTTTATAATGTCTTTTAACTGATTTAGATCTACATTTTCAAACATTGGCTGTATCTTTTCAGCAGCAGCCTTTCCTGGAGCTCCTGCTACTTTTTTTAGAGCATCAATCAGAGCAAGCCTCGTCTGTGATTCCATTCCTTCTGCCTTGATTCCATATTTTACTTTTTTTGAAAACGCAATATCGAACTTCCTCCAAAACGGCTCCAGTTCATTGACATCATTCACAACAGTCCCCTTACTTACATAAAACCTGCCAGCCAGGGACTCCATCGAAGTGTATTCCTTGCTATTTAAAAGGGCCACCGCAATATAATACTTTCTGGCCTCCGCCGACATATATAAATCTGACTCTTCGTAAATAGCCGTTTTCAGATAACGTTTCCCATTTTCATCGAAATCCAGCCAGAGGCCCACGCCCTGCCTGGTTCTGATAAAACAGGAGTGTCTTTCTAACTCTGTATTGATTTTTTTAACATCTGTTTTGATTGTCCTGGGACTGACCTTTAACTCCGCAGCAACCTGAGATGTGGTTAATTTTTTCTCACTCTTTAAAAGTAAATTCAATATTTTCTTTTCTCTTGGTAAAAACATTTGACCCACCTTCCCCGCTGTTCGAGCATATTATATCTGCCCGGCAGCTCGTTTTACAAATCATATAATTTCACCTGCAAACAAAAACTTGGTGCAACTAGTATTAAATATATCACACTTTTTTTAATTTCCTATGATACCTTGTCTATTTTGCATGTTTTATAAGACCTTTTGTCAAAAAATCATGCCCTTTTTTGTGCATACTGTTCTGTCCACAAAAATTTCACTTTTCTTATCATATTGTTTCACTTACTTAGTGCAATTTTTCAATTATTCATTTTCTCCAAAAATATTTATAATGAGACACAGTAAAAGGAAAGGATTTATTCGCAGCATTTTATATACTGCACTATTTAAGGAGGTTTTTACATGATTAATTTTGAATTTTACAATCCTACTAAAGTCATTTTTGGGAAAGGTGTGGAAGCAGAAGCCGGAAAGGAAATAAAGGCACTGGGCGGTCACAAGGTCCTGGTTCATTATGGCGGTACATTTCTTCAGGAAAATGGAACTCTGGATCGAGTTCATAAAGGTCTTGAGGATGCCGGACTCGATTATATTGATCTGGGAGGAGTAGTTCCAAATCCACGGCTTGGTCTTGTAAAAGAAGGGATACAGCTTTGCAAAGACGAAGGAGTTGATTTTCTTCTTCCAATCGGAGGAGGAAGCGCCATTGACTCTGCAAAGGGCATTGGGTATGGACTTGTCAACGATTTTTCACTGGAAGATTTGTTGCTCGGCAAGGTTACAACTGACAAAATTGCTCCCATCGGATGCATATCTACTATCGCAGCCACCGGATCTGAAACAAGTAATTCCATGGTTATTACGATTGAAGACGGTATGCTGAAACGGTCCTATAACCATGACTGTGCGCGTCCGAAATTTGCTATTATGAATCCAGAGCTTACCTATACACTTCCAGTTTATCAGACAGCCAGCGGCGGCTCTGATATTATGATGCATACAATGGAGCGGTATTTTACCAATACCAAGGATGTGGACTTAATTGACCGTATGGCAGAAGGTCTCCTTGTCTCTGTCCGCGAAGCTGTAAAAGTTGCCGTAAAAGAGCCGCAAAATTATGAGGCCAGGGCTACTTTAATGTGGGCAGGCAGCCTTTCACATAACGGCTTGACCGGAACAGGGCGTGTATCAGACTTTGCTTCCCATAAGATTGAACATGAGCTGGGCGGAATGTTTGATGTGGCTCATGGTGCGGGATTGTGCGCCATATGGGGAAGCTGGGCAAGATATGTCTTGAAAACCAACCCTACAAGATTTGCACAGTTTGCTGTCAATGTATTTAATGTACCGGAAAACTTCTACAATATGGAGGTAACCGCATTGAAGGGTATCGAAGCATGGGAAGACTGGTGCCGCAAAATTGGCATGCCGACAAACTTAAAGGAGCTTGGTGTGGAACCTACAGATGCGCAAATTGAAGAAATGGCAAGAAAATGCGTGGCCACCGGCGGCGGACACGTAGGATTTTTCCAGACATTATATAAAGATGATGTGATAAAGATTTATGAAATGGCACGAAAGTAAAATAAAGCCATTTAGCTATTGTTAAATCTGTGCTCTAATATTATAATCGATTTTTCGTATATTTCCCCTGATTTTCCACATACTAATTGTAATTTAGCCGGTGAAGGAGAATGAGTATGGATAAGATTGAAAAAGTAAAGCAGGAAAAGCAATATCAGGATTATGTAAAGCGTAAAACTCCTGTTCATAATGTTTATTCAAATATGGGGAAAGCGTTTATCACAGGCGGTATAATCTGTACCTTGGGACAATTTATTTATAATTATTGTGAACTTCAGGGCATGTCAAAAGATGAATGCAGCGGCTGGACCTCTCTCCTCTTAATACTAATCAGTATTATCCTTACGGGGATGAATATATACCCCAAGATAGCAAAATGGGGAGGGGCGGGCGCTCTGGTGCCAATCACCGGGTTTGCCAACTCCGTGGCAGCTCCTGCCATTGAATATAAGAAAGAGGGGCAGGTATTCGGAATCGGATGTAAAATATTTACAATCGCAGGGCCGGTTATATTGTATGGAATATTCACCAGCTGGGTTCTGGGGCTGGTATATTGGTTGATGAAAGTTTTATAACCACGAAAAAATAGCGAGCACTGAGTAATATTCATCAGTGTTCGCTAAAAAGTATTTTGCCCCCATGATACCTGCGGATTGCTCCCCACTTTGTACTCCTGCTATCTTTCTTCTCTGAAGTAATTCAGTCCGCAGCTCTTTGGCTGTGCATGCTCTTTGCTCTGCCTCATGCTTGTCACAACGAGTACTACGATTGTAGCCACATAGGGAAGCATATCATAGATCTGCGCGGGAAGTCCCGGTATATTCACATACATACGCATAATTGTTAATCCCCCGAATATCAAGGCTACCAGAATGCCCTTTGCCGGACTCCATGTCGCAAAGATAACCAGTGCAACTGCAAGCCATCCATATCCGCTGACACATCCGTGCACCCACACACCGGAAGTTGTAACCATACTCATATACATGCCGCCGATACCGCAGATGCCGCCGCCTATAATGGTTGCAATATATTTATATCTTGTAATATTAATTCCTGCAGCGTCTGCTGTCGCCGGATCCTCCCCCACTGCTCTTAAATTCAGACCTATACGGGACTTGTTAAAAAACCACGCCATAATTATGGCAATAGAAATCGCAAGATATACCAGCCAGTTATATTGAAATAGAAGCTTTCCCAGGACCGGAATATCTGATAGTACCGGAATATGTAGTTTGGAAAATGCAGCTTTTGTCGTACCGCTTACCGCAACATATCCTCCTGCTTTCTGTCCAATATATTCGCCGAAAAAGTTGCCGAATCCGGTACCGAATATAGTCAAGGTCAGACCGGTTACATTCTGATTCGCACGCAGTGATATCGTAAGGAAACTGTATATCAAGGCTCCAAAAGCTCCTGCCAGGAACGATACAAGGAGTGCAATAAGGGCTGACAGAATACCATTTGGCGCACCGCCTGATTTTGTTACAGTCTGCTCATAATAGTAGGAGCCTGCCAGTCCGGTAATTGCTCCCATGAACATCATGCCTTCCACACCAAGATTCATATTCCCCGATTTCTCTGTCAGGATTTCTCCCAGTGCACCCAGCAGCAACGGAGTTCCTGCAAGCACTGCCGCTATAAATAAGCTATTTAATGTATTAAGCATGCTGCTCCTCCTTCCCTCTGAAAATCAGACGGTATGTAACAAAGAACTCACATCCCAGCATGAAAAAGAGAATAATCCCTATCAACAGATCTGATGCAGATGCCGGTATTTTAAAGTTCGTCTGAATAGTATTTGCCCCTCTCTCCAACATAGCAATAAACACGGAGACTCCCAGCATCCCTATAGGATTCATCTTCGCAAGCCATGCAACGGTAATAGCGGTAAACCCGACTCCCCCGGCCGTTCCTTCTGTAATGGTATAATCTGCTCCCGCGAACTGAAGCATTCCCACAAGGCCGCACAAAGCACCCGATAAAAACATGGTACGGGTAAATACCCTGCTCACATTGATCCCTGCGTAGCGGGCCGTATTATTGCTTTCACCAACCACAGCAATTTCATATCCCTGTTTTGTCTTATTAAAATAAATATAGGCAGCCACGACCAGGATCAGTGCCAGTATCCAACCCCAATGCACGCCCAGCACCTTTGACAGTCTGGCTCCCGGCACCAGCATGGCAATCTTCGGGAAGCTGCTTCCCGGAGCCTTCCACGGCCCATTCATCAGGTACTTGACAAAAGCCAGAGCGATGTAATTGAGCATCAGAGTGAACAAAGTCTCATTTGTTCCCCATTTTGCTTTACACACTGCCGGAAGGAGACCGTATAACCCTCCTGCTGTCATTCCGGCAAAAAGCATCAGAATTACCAGAGGAAGCTTTGGAAAAATATGTGCAGTAAACAGACCAAAGGCTCCTGCTGCCACAGCCCCTACGAGTATCTGTCCCTCCGCCCCGATATTCCAAAACTTCATTTTAAACGCAAAAGAAATACCGATTGCAGTAATCAAAAGAGGAACCGCAAGTTTTACTGTCTCATGAATCACTGTGGAGGAACCCCATGAGCCGACTACCATAGCCTTATATACCAAAAAAGGGTTATGTCCCAGAATCAGAATTAACACCCCTCCTGTTATGAGAGAAAGAAGAAAGGCAATCCCGCGGATTCCCCAGGCCTTCCTGGGTGAAAGCGTGTCCCGCTTTACCATACGGAGCAGAGGTTCTTTCACCTGTGTTGACTTTACTTGCATACCGGTACCTCCTCTTCCACATGTATCATCATCAGCCCAATATCCTCTTTAGTTACTTCTCTCGGATCTACAATTCCACTGACCTTCCCGCCGCACAAGACCATAATTCGGTCAGACAGTTCCATCAGCACATCCAGATCCTCCCCTATAAAAATAACAGATACACCTTTTTTCTTCTGCTCATTGAGCAAATCATAGATTCTATATGAAGAGTTAATATCAAGGCCCCGCACAGGATATGCTACAATCAGTACAGAAGGACTAAGTGCAATTTCCCGCCCCAACAAAACCTTCTGAACATTTCCGCCTGACATTCTTCCTACCGGTGTCTCGACTCCCGGGGTGACAATCTCCAGTTCTTCAATCAGCTTTTCTGCCACATTTTTAGGTGTCTTCCTGTCTACCAAAAAGCCCTTCTTGTTTTTGTAGCTTCTCAGCATTACGTTGTCCGTCATATCCATGCCTGCCACAAGCCCCATTCCCAGTCTGTCCTCCGGGACAAATGCCATGGAAATGCCTTTTTTTACAATTTCGTCAGGTTTCAGGCCTAGAATACGCTCTCTCGACACACAGTTTTCGCCTTCGCACTCTCCTGAATAAAGTACAGAGCCAGCTATTGTAGGACACAGTCCCGCAATTGCCTCACAGAGTTCTTTTTGACCGCTGCCTGCAATCCCGGCAACTCCCAGAATCTCACCGCTGTATGTTGTAAAAGAGACATTATCAAGTGTTTTGACTCCTTCTCCGTTGAGGCAGGTCAGCCCGATGACTTCGAGTCTCTCCTCCCCACACTCCCTTTTAGGTCTGTCAATTGCAAGACTGATCGGCCGTCCTACCATCATCTCCGTAAGCTGCGCCTGATTCGTTGCGGCAGTCTCCACAACACCTATGTACTCGCCCTTTCTCAGAATTGCCACTCTGTCTGAAATAGCCATTACTTCATTGAGCTTATGTGTAATAATGATAATTGATTTTCCGTCTGCTTTCATATTACGGAGCACGGCAAACAACTTCTTAGTCTCTTGAGGTGTCAGCACTGCAGTGGGTTCGTCCAGTATTAGGATATCGGCCCCCCTGAACAGTACCTTCAATATTTCCACGGTCTGCTTCTCAGATACTGCCATATTATAGATTTTCTTAGCGGGATCTGTTTCAAACCCATATCGGGAAGCCAATTCCCCAACCTTTTTATTAATTTCCTTGCGGTTCACCGTAGTCTTTCCGTCAAGTCCCAGAATAATATTTTCTGCTGCCGTCATAACATCCACCAGCTTAAAATGCTGATGAATCATCCCTATTCCTAAATCAAACGCATCTCTCGGAGACCGGATAGTTACCGGTGTTCCATGAATTTCTATTTCACCGTGATCCGGAAAATAGATGCCGGAGAGCATGTTCATCAACGTAGTCTTCCCACTTCCATTCTCTCCAAGAAGTGCCAGTATTTCCCCATTTTTGAGTTCCAGATCAACATTCTTGTTGGCAACAACCTTCCCGAAGGTTTTTGTGACATGATGCATCCTCACAGCATAATCTGTAGCCTCGCCCAAGCCTTCCTCCTCCTTTCTCTTACCGACCGTTTTATATACTTCCAAAAACAGAGCCGTCATGCAACGGCTCTGTAATGAACTTATACCGGTATGAATCTAACTATTCAATCACATTACATCCATCAATAATATAATTCCAGGACGGGGCGGATTGATCAACCTGTTCTTTATAGTAATCACCTTCAGCAACTTCAATTTTCTCACCGTCCGGATTTGTTCCTGTCAGAGGACCTGCAAACACCTGAAGTTTTCCTGATTTAATTTCTTCTGCCGCTTTGTCAATTGCTTCCTGGGTTCCCTCTGCAGCAATGTCTGTATTTAAGGGTGACAGATAAACCGCATTGTCGGCCAGACCTTTACACCAGTCGACCGGAATCTCCTTGCCATCTATTACATCCTTTACTGCTTCTGTCACATAAATACCCCAGTCGATACGGGCTGAAATTAGGGAAGCCTTTGGTGCTGCCTCAATCATATCATTGTTATATCCAACCTGATACGCACCGTACTCTTCCGCCGTCGTTGCAGGAGCTGTGGAATCAGAGTGCTGTGAGATCACATCACATCCGCGCTCTATCAGAGCCTTTGCAACCTGAGACTCTATCGTCGGGTCATTCCATGAGTTTGTATACATAATATCCATTGTCACATCTGGATTTACACTTTTGGCTCCCAGGTAAAAAGAAGTATATCCGCTGATAACCTCTGCAAACGGGAACGCTGCAACGTAACCGAGGTGATTACTTTCCGTCTTCAGACCGGCAGCAATACCTGCAAGATAACGTGCTTCATAGATAGACGCAAAATAGTTATGCATATTGTCCAGCCCGGAGTCCTTTGCCTGATAGCCTGTAGCATGGCAGAACTGTATATCCGGATACTCTGATGCAACCTCTTTTACATAATCTTCAAAACCGAAGCTTGTTGCAAATATAATATTGCATCCTGCATCTACGAGTTCTCTTAAAGCCGTGTCACACTCTGCACCTTCAGGTACGTTAAACTTATTGATAATCTGATCGTCGCTTATTCCTAAGGTCTTCTGCATTTCTTTGGTGCCCAGATCGTGATTGTATGTATAACCCATGTCACTTGCATCGGATACATGTACAAATCCAATCTTGATGTCTTCTTTTGCGATGCCTGCCGATGCTTCTTTCTTCTTGTCACCGGAATCAGCGCTGCCTGTCTCTGCAGCCGGTTTTCCGCAGCCGGCCAGCATACTGACAGCCATGGCTGCACACAGCAATGTGCTTAAAATCTTCTTCTTCATAATCTTGCCCTCCCAAAAAAATTGGCTACCCATATCAGAAATACATTCCGTCATTGGATAGCCCGTCTATATTTAAATATTACACTGGGATAATAAATAAGTCAATACCTCCCGGCTTGTTTTTGACAAACTTTATTTATTTTTGCTTCTTAATAATATTTACCACCCCTTATAAAAATAGATAAGAGCCCCCACGCCCTTTCCTACTGCAATACTTAATATAAACGCTGAGATATACCGGACCATCTTCAGCCTCCGTACAAAAATCGGGAACAAATTTAGTATTTCGGCCAGAGCCATAGCCCAGCATCCGACAAAAATACCGCTCACAAGACCAAATATGGGGAGTATCCAACTCCCATGGGAAATGTGTATCTGAAATATGGAAATCAGATTTCCCACAATGCCGCCCAGCGCCACACAGTCTTCATACAGCAGTATCTTATCCGCCGTGTGAGTGCGGTCCGCAAAGTCAGCAGCTATTCCAAGCTCTATGATAAATGAAAATAATCCCCCTGCAACGATCAATCCGCCGCTAATTCCGATGACTGCCAGTATGATTTGATTTACCCACATCCAGTTCCTGCTCCCTTCTTGATGCATCTTCCACTAAAGTAGTCTGTATGTCGTTTTCATATAGCCGCATCTGCACTTCCATGGGCGTTGGATCCACCGTAAAACGCTTTTTCCCGAAATGATTAAAAAATACAAGAATTCCTATGGTAAGTCCTATGGAATAAGTAACCTCCAATATAGTAAAACCATCAGATGTACTTCCGGTCACATATTTATAAATCTGTGAAAAGAGCTTTGGCACAGACACATCGTTATTAAATGTCATAATGGCAAAAGCAGATCCACAGAACGTAATCAAAGCTACAAAGGCAGTTTTTATAATATGCCAGAGCATACCTGGAGTCTTCTGCTCCTCATAAGTTACAATAATATCCTGTTCACCCATATTTTGGATCTCCAGGCCCGGATACTCTGCATGAATACAGGCAATAATTTTTAGTATGGAAATAACAAACCGCTGTTTTCCCTTATCCGGTATTTTCATTATTTTTAGTGCCTTTAATTTGGGAACAATATCTTTGTTGCTGCACTCAAGCGATACAATATCACTCAGGGTAATATCCGTTTTTTGTACCTCAACATCCCTGTCACCTTTTAAATACACCGTATCGTGACTAACAGCCATAATATTCCACCCTCGGCCCCCGGATCAAAGTACCTTCACTATTTCTGACAGGTGTACTCCCATTGAAATAGTAATAAAGAATACCAATTACAACTGCCGCCAGTACAATGCTAAACAGACAAATGCGGATTTTTCTTTTTCCATCTTCCATGACTGTACCTAACCTTTCCTCGCATAATGATGGAATTGCTGCTCCATCTCAAGGTTAGTATTTGAACTTTTTTATAAATTATGCGTAACTATTCAGGAGGACAGAATTATTTACAAACAGCCCTTAACAATTACAGGTTTTCCGCATACTCTCAATAATCCTTTTTTCCATTCTGGATACCTGCACCTGAGAAATTCCCATCCTTTTCCCGACTTGAGACTGCGTCTCTTCTGCAAAATACCGAAGGTAAATCAGCTGACGTTCTTCCTTGTCCAGGCTTTCCAGCAGTTGTGCAAGCAGCATACGGTCCAGTATCTTCTCTTCTTTTCTCTCTTTTTCCTCCAGCTTGTCCACAAGGCAAATTTCATTTCCCTCTTTCTGATGGATTGGCTTGTACAAAGAATCTACTTCGCCTCCTGCTTCCATTGCCTGGACAATTTCTTCTCGATCCACCCCCATAATTTCTGCCAGTTCATCTAGGGTTGGTTCTCTTCCTAGCCTGCCTACCAGCTCTTCTCTCGTTTGAAAGATTTTATAAGAAAGTTCTTTCAAGGACCGGCTCACTTTTATCATTCCGTCATCCCTCAAAAAACGTTTAATCTCTCCTGATATCATGGGTACTGCGTATGTGGAAAATTTCACCTCATAAGACAGATCAAATTTATCAATGGCCTTAAGCAGGCCGATACTTCCAATCTGAAATAAATCCTCCGCTTCAGTCCCTCTTCCATAAAACCTTTTCACTACACACCATACCAGCCCTACATTTTCTTCTACTAATTGTTCTCTCGCTTCTTTATCCCCATCGTGTGATTTCTTAATTAAAGCGATTGTGTGGTCCATAGCTCCCTTCCTTTTCCGATGGTTTTTTTCATCCTTACTGTGGTTCCTTTCCCCAGCTCTGACTCAACTTCCACCTGGTCCATAAAGGCCTCCATAAAGGCGAATCCCATCCCGGAACGCTCCAGTTCAGGCTTACTGGTATACAAGGGCGTCATAGCCTGTTCCACGTCCTCTATCCCTACACCACTGTCTCTTACTTCCACCGTAAATTGCTGCCCTTCTATCCTGCAGCGGATGGAAACCTTATGTATCTCATTTTCATACCCGTGAATGACAGAATTTGTTACTGCCTCAGACACTGCTGTCTTCACATCCGACACCTCTTCTACTGTGGGATTTAATTGAGTCATAAAGGATGCTACAGCCACTCTTGCAAATCCCTCATTGGATGAAAAGCTGTCAAAAATAATCTCCATTTCATTTGTGTTTTTCATACTTCGTCCTCCTCATATATCTGCATTATTTTTGTCATTCCTGACATAGTCAGAATTTTTTTAATTCTTGCATTCGCATGCACTGCCCAGATTTCTCCACCCAGCAGACGGACAATCCGATATCTTCCCATAATCACTCCGATTCCCGAGCTGTCCATAAAATCCGTCATCTCAAAATCAAAAATCACAAACTTAATATGATTGCGTTCAATTAATGTGTCTGCATTTTTTCTCATATCTTCTGCGTTGTGATGATCCACCTCCCTGGGCAGATAAATAGTCAGGCAGTTTTCCTGCACCTGATACTTCATATTACTCCTCCTCCATGCTTTTACAGTTTCTGTTTAGGACATGTGAAACGCTCCCCGTCCGTCTGTCCTGTTCTTTCCGTACTCTTTTTAATATCAGAAAAGGATATGTAAACTCTTACATATCCTCATCTTGCGTATATCAGCAGAAGTCTTCTACTGACCGTCTGTACTTTCATCTGCTGCAGCTGTGCCATCACCTGCTGCAGCTGTGCCGTCATCTTCCGTGGCTGTGCCGTCGTCCTCTGACGTATTGTCTGTCTGCGTATCTGTGCCCTGTGAAATTGTATTTAAAGCATTCTGTGCTTCCTGTGCATTCTCTGTATCCGGAAATAATTCAACAACACGTTTCAGATAAGTTAAAGCATTGTCATTATCCCCATTTCGCTGATATGCGAGTCCCAGATTCAGCAGCGCTCCTCCGTCGTCATAATTTTCATCCATCTTTACAACCTTTCCCAGAGAAGATATGGCGGTATCGTAATTTGCAACATTTAAAGATTCCACTCCCCCAGAATATAGGATATCACACGCAGAAGGGAAAATACTTGCGGAAAGTTCATCATACATTTGTTGTCCGCCTTCTCCCAGAGCATCTCTATTTACATTCAAAAGCGCATCCGCCATTACATCATAGGTGTAGCTTCCTGAATTGTACTGACTGGATACTGCCATCAAATTTTCATAACTTTCAGATGTACTCGCCGCATTCTTAGCATTGGCTGCTGCGTCTGCGTCATTCTGACGGTACTGATCCAGCGTCCTTGTCTGGGCACTGACCTGTGCTTCCAACGCATTAATACGCTCACTGTACTCAACAACCTGCTTATTCACACTGTCCGCCTTTGACCTACTCACCGCCGGTGCTATAAGAAACCATACAATTGCAGCTCCGATTACAGCACCTACTATAATATTCATCACAGTAAATTTCGCAGTCAGTGCCTTAATTCCCCCGTTCCTGGGCTGAATAATCGTCTCGTTTCCCAGGCTGTATTCCACTGCCTCTTCCTTCCCGGGTCTTTCAGCATTTGCCTTTTTCCCTCGGAGATTTGCCATCTCATGCATATAACGAAGAGTCATATCGTTGGTTGTATCCATTTTTCTGGCAATCCGCAGTACCTGTCTTGCCTTGGCATATTGTTCCGTATGCAGGTAAAGCAATGCAAGCAGCTGATATGCCTTTAAAAATGAAGGGTGGGCTGCCACAACCTTCTTCAGCTGAATAATCGCCAGATCTTCTCCGTTCTGGCTGCAATACACAAGACACTGATTATATCTTTTTACAGCCTGATTAATGGTCTCCAGTTCAACGGCTGATTTCTGGACTTTATTTATAAAGTAGTCAGCTATATTATCTCTTGGCCTTAAGTTCTTGCTGATAATCCATTCGACCAGACCTTCTGTAACCTCCCCCCGCCCATAATAAACAAGGCCCAAAAGATTTCTGGCGGCAATATTTTCTCTATTATATTGTAAACTCCGCCTAAGGGAAACAATTGCACCGGACATATCCTTTATCTGTGCTTTCCTCAGGCCATCATTATACCAGTGATTAGACTGATATAAGATTTTCTTCGCATAGTCCATCTATGGTCACCATTGTCTTTCCTTATTTCGTCTGATCCATAACTTCTCTCAGGAGGTCAGTCATATCCGACAAATCTTCCTGATACACTGCATTCTCAATGTCTTCTACTTCCAGACTTGGTTTGAACTTCTTAAGTTCCTCTTCGTAATCCAACATATTCATATCTCCTGCTTATGCTGCTTAGGCTTGGTCTTTTCAAGCCTTAGCCGCAAAGTACAACCTGCTGGCTTAGTGAGGTCCTTTCGAACTTAGCAGCATGGTTGTTTCGCTAATTATCAGTTCCAACTCTCCCGCCAGGTAGAGGGAGCCCAGGCAGTATATTTCCCTGTCCCTCTGACGTTCTAGTACATATTGAAGTGCTTCCCTGGCAGACTCCTTTATAATAACAGGCTTATCTGTATGTCTGTTGAAAATGTTCTGCAGTTCGTCCATAGACGCTCCGCGCTCATTCTCAATCCGGGTAAGCACATAAAAATCCGTCTTTAATTCCTTGCACAGACAGGCAATCATTTCTTCATAATTTTTATCGCGTACTACAGAAAACAATACAATATTTTCCTTCTTCTGCATCTGCACACTCCTGACGAAATTTTCCACTGCGCTGACATTATGTGCACCATCCACATAGACACCCGGAAGAATTTCTTCCATACGTCCTGCCCACTTTACCTGGCTAAGCACTTCTCTCCAGGCATCTGTCTTACCGTCACTGCCAAAGATAAAACGCATAATCTCCATGGCCAGCATCGCATTGCCCGGCTGATAAGTCCCTATATTGTTTAATGTCCATGCTGTATTTCCATAATACGCATTTGCGCAGGAAAATGCAATATGTTTATCCCTGATTCCCAGAATTTCGTACGCGTCTTTCCCTATTTTTTTACATGGCGCTCCCCGCATATCTGCCTCATTTTCAATTACCCGGTTACTTTTTTCGCAGGTGTCAGAGTAGAAAACCGGTACACCCGGCTTTATGATTCCCGCCTTTTCAAACGCAATCTTTTCTACAGTATCTCCTAGTATTTCCGTGTGATCCAGGCCTATGGAAGTAATCGCTGTCGCCAGAGGTTTTTCAATGGAATTAGTGGCATCCAGGCGCCCTCCAAGCCCGGTCTCCAGCACAATATACTCCACACCTGTCCTTGCAAATGCCGTCATTGCCATTCCAAACAGGAACTCAAAAAAGGTGGGATGAGGAAGTCCTGCTTCCTGCATTTTTTCAGTTATATCAAGTACATATTCGAACAATTGGAGAAACGTCTCATCCGAAACCTGTTTTCCGTTTATAACAATTCTCTCATTCATTTTTATCAGATGGGGCGAAACAAATAATCCCACCGTCTTTTTCTGAGCCAACAACATAGTACTTAAATAGACACACACAGACCCTTTGCCATTGGTCCCTGCTACATGGAGAATCTTGCGCTCTTTCTGTGGATTTCCGAGATATTCCAAAAACCTGCTGATATGTTCCGGTTTATTTTTTTTTGTAAACTTCGGGATGTTCAGAATGTATCTCGTTGCTTCTTCGTATGTCACTTTGCATCCCCCGTGTCCGCATCTACAAATGCATTCCTCCCGGGTTCTTCTTCATCGCCCGTGAGGGGAACTTCTGTCAGCTTCCCATCCTGATACTCATATTCCCCAGATGCGCGGAAAACTGTGTTATTGGAGCCAACCTGGTCTACCTGTATAATATCTCCGTTTTCCAACTTTGACTCTTTCAGGTCAATCCTTGTATTATTCAAAAAAGTACTGGTTTGTTTCTCCCCGTTTATATATATTTTACTCTGCTTTGTAAAATTTTCGCCGTAAACACTGTAAGTTCCGTCCATCTGGGATACCAGATCTGTAATGGATGTGTCCTTGACGCCCATTACCATGTGTCCCTCAGTGATTGGTTTCCCGCTGCCCTCATAGACATACTGCTTCCCGTACAAAATATCGTACTGCAGAAGTTCCAGGTCCGATAAATAGTTCTTCGTCTGCCTCCTCTGCTGATGATAATTAAATACAGTACCAGAATGGATATCCAGCCTTTCAAATACATCTGCCATAATCTGATAAGAGGGAACATTTCTGTCTTCTTGTTTGAGTCCGATATTGTCCCAGATTACATAGTTGGTATTATAAAGGTATCGGCTCTTCATATCCTTGGCTTCCAGCCCCATAGTGGGCAGATGATCCCCATAAAATACAACAACCGTGGGCTCACCCCGCTTCTGAATTTCCTTAATAAGATTCCCTGCAAATTTATCCATCTCGTGAACTTCATTGACATAGTATTCCCATGAATTGCGCTTTCCCTCATCTTCCACACCGCTCACCACAATCTCCGGGTTTTCAATCATCTTCTCTGTAGGATAGTCCCCATGCCCCTGCACACTGACGGTAAACACAAAGTCCTGCTGTGTGGTAGTATCCATAGATTCCAGAATATTTGGAATCAGAATGTCATCCGTTGCCCAGCCCTTCGGTGTAGTCTGTAGGATATTCATGAACTCCTTACTTGTAAAATGGTCAAATCCCATATGATTAAAAACTTGGGCCCGGCTGTAGAAGTTACCCCCGTTATTATGAATTGCCTCCGCACCGTAGCCAAGGCTTTCCAGCGCCGTGGCGGCACTTTCCATTGTGTTAGTCTTTACGTAGGTCTTATATGGGTATTCCCCCGGTCCGAAGTAACGCATGTTCATCCCCGTCAGCACTTCAAACTCAGTATTTGCAGTTCCGGCACCTACAGACGGAACTTTAAAGTATCCGCTGGAAAATTCCTGACACATCTTCCTTAAGTTTGGAGTCGGATCTTCTGAAAAGTGCAGCCATTCTACTTCTGTAGGGTCAAAGTAAGATTCCAGCTGTACAAAAATGATATTCGGGAGCTCATCTTCGGACATCTCCGTCTCACTCTTTGTAATATCACCGTTATTGCTGATTTTCCGCATGGTATCTTTGCTGTAGCCTGCAGGTTCTGATATACCGGTGTCAAAAATACTGGCTGTAAAGCAGTAGGGAAAACCATAATCTTCATAGGCAAAAGCGATATTTCCAAAATAATTGGAAACCACACGATTATCGATTGCCACATTCGTAAGTACAACATACGCACCAATCCAGAATACTACCCCGAGTAAAGAAATAATGCGATGCATTTTTCCTGTATACTGTCCCCCTCTGCGCCACATGGAAAAAACCCAAAGCACCACTGCCGCCACTCCTATAGCCAATAAAATGAGTTCAAAAGGACTAAAATAATTACCCGTCAGTTCCAAGGCATCTGAAAGTACCTTCAGGTCCTGGGCATTGAAGGGTGTGACCCTTTTTAGAAGCAAATAACCGTTACATATGCCGATAAACAACCAGAATACACTCAGCAAAATTCTGGCAAACACCCTCCGGCGGACCAGAAATACAATGGAAAAGGTTGCAAATATCAAAAATGTATTAAATAAAAACACTTTCGGCGTTCCCACCATATAATCCCATGCCGCAAACAGAGAATGTCTTGATATCACTTCTATTAAAAAGTTCAACACAGCTGCAAGCAGATAATGGAAAATAAGTGCTGTCTTGTTCATGAAGCTGTATACAGGTTTCATTTTGTTGGCAAAAGCACTGTTGCGGCGCTGCTCAAGTGCATGCCGTTTCCGCTCCTTCCTTGCTGCTCTGTACGCTTTTATATCCTCTTTGTTAAGATTTTTTATTTTACGGAAAAAGCCTTTTATATCAGGTTTTCTGATTTGAATGTGTTTCATGTATAACCACTCCTATGATTTCCTCAAGCCTGCCATTCTCTCCTGCACCTGCTCTAACATTTGTGTATATTTTTCCAGTTTTTCTCTTTCTTCCTGTATCTTTGTCTCTGGGGCTTTGCTGATGAATCTTTCATTTGCCAGCATACCTTCTGCTCTTGCAATTTCCTTTTTCAGCTTTTCTTCTTCCTTTGTCAGACGCTTTAGTTCCTGTTCGAAATCAACCAGCTCCTCCATGGGAAGATAAATAACTGCATCCGGCACAACAATGGAAACTGCATCCTCTGAGACTCCCTCTTTTCTTGTGCCAATAAATATCTCCGTTGCACCCATAAGAGGCTTCACAGAAGCAGACAAAACTTTAAAACCAGCTACAAGTGTTTCATCTTCACTTACAATAAACACTTTGGTTTTACGGCTGTTTGCAACATTCATCTCGGAGCGGATGTTGCGGATACCTCGGATTACTTCTTTCATGTGCTCTACAATATTTTCCGATACGGCAAAGCTCCATTCTTCTTTGTATACCGGCCACTTAGAAATCATCAGTGACTCCTCTTCCGGAACAAGGACATTGTAGATTTCCTCTGTTACAAATGGCATAAATGGATGGAGCATTTTCAGTGCCTGCCCCAGGACAGTTTTCAGCGTCCACAGAGCACAGTTAGCCGCCTTTGAGTCTTCATCTTTATGGTAAATACGATACTTTGCAATTTCTATATACCAATCACAGAATTCGTCCCAGATAAAATCGTACACTTTTTGTACTGCGATACCCAGCTCAAATTTATCCATATTCTCCGTCACATCTTTTGCCAGAGTATTCACTTTAGATAGAATCCACTTATCAGTTTCCGCCAGTTCAGAAATGCCGGGCTGTGTCAGTTCCTCATTTTCAATGTTCATGAGGATAAAGCGTGACGCATTCCATACCTTATTTGCAAAGTTCCTGCTTGCCTCTACCCTTTCCGGATAAAAACGCATGTCGTTTCCGGGAGCATTTCCTGTCACCAGTGTGAGACGAAGTGCATCCGCACCATACTGGTTGATGATATCTAACGGATCGATTCCATTTCCAAGAGACTTACTCATCTTACGCCCTTGTGAATCTCTCACAAGACCATGAATTAATACCGTATTAAAGGGTGCTTTTCCAGTATGCTCATATCCCGAGAACACCATCCGGATGACCCAGAAAATAATAATATCATATCCAGTTACCAGCACATCTGTAGGATAGAAATAGTCTAAGTCATCTGTTTGTTCCGGCCACCCCAGTGTAGAGAAGGGCCACAGTGCTGAGCTGAACCATGTGTCCAAGGTATCTTCATCCTGAGTAAAGTGAGTCCCCCCACAATGTGGGCATACTGAAGGTACCTCTTTCGCCACTACAAATTCTCCGCACTCATCACAATAATATGCAGGAATTCTGTGTCCCCACCAAATTTGTCTGGAAATACACCAGTCTTTAATGTTTTCCAGCCAATGCAAATAATTCTTACCAAAGCGTTCCGGCACAAACTTCAATTCGCCGGTCTTCAATGCGTTGATTGCAGGCTTTGCCAATTCTTCCATCTTCACAAACCACTGCTGTTTAATCAGCGGTTCTACGACTGTCGAACACCTGTCATGAGTGCCCACACTGTGAGAGTGAGGCTCTATCTTTACAAGATAACCCTGACTTTTCAAATCCTCTACAATTGCTTTTCTCGCCTCATAACGCTCCAGGCCCGCATATTTGCCGCCCTTCTCATTTATGGTGGCATCATCATTCATAATATTGACTTCCTCCAGGTTATGACGCTTTCCCACTTCAAAATCATTGGGGTCATGAGCAGGAGTAATCTTTACAGCACCTGTGCCAAACTCTTTGTCAACATAATAATCAGCTACAATAGGAATTTCCCGGTTTACCAGCGGCAATATTGCATTCTTACCCACAATGTCCTTATATCGCTCATCATCCGGGTGTACTGCTATTGCAGTATCTCCCAGCATAGTTTCCGGACGTGTAGTGGCAATCTCAAGGAAACGCTCTGTACCTGCTATTGGATATTTGATATGCCAGAAAAAACCGTCCTGCTCTTCATGCTCCACCTCCGCATCGGAAAGAGACGATTTGCAAGCCGGGCACCAGTTAATAATTCTGGAGCCTTTATAGATGTATCCTTTTTCATACAGACGGATAAATACTTCCTCTACCGCCCTAGAGCAGCCTTCATCCATTGTAAAGCGTTCTCTGTCCCAGTCGCAGGAAATACCTAGCTTCTTCAATTGGTTCTCAATGGTCCCGGCGTATTCTTCTTTCCACTGCCATGTTCTTTTCAGAAAGCCTTCACGTCCTAGTTCCTTCTTGTCAATCCCCTCTTCTTTTAATTGATTTGTAACCTTGACCTCTGTGGAAATTGCAGCGTGATCTGTCCCCGGTATCCACAGGGCATTGTATCCCTCCATTCTTTTATAGCGGATCAGGATATCCTGCAGTGTATTGTCCAGAGCATGTCCCATGTGCAGTTTTCCCGTAATATTTGGCGGAGGCATTACAGTTGTAAATGGCTTTCTGCTTCTGTCAACCTCTGCATGAAAATACTTGTTTTCACACCATCTTTCATACAATTTTCCCTCAATTTCCTTCGGATTATAAGTTTTCGCCAGTTCCTTTCCCATTGTTTCCTCCTTATTCCCTGTCCTTTCACGAAATTTTCACATTTTCAAAAACTTAAAACGCCCTTTACTTGTTGTAAAGGGCGTAATCTACGCGGTACCACCTTAATTTTATGCCCAGCTTACTCTCAAAGGCCAAATTTAATCTTACCTTTTCCAGCAGGCATCTTTTTAGTGCACTGCAGCATTAACACTTCGCAAAATAGCTTGCCCAATTTTCTGAAAGTCAATGAGACAGCACACTAGCCCTGTAACGCGGACAACTACGGGATGTCTTACTGCTATGTTCAGACCTCCGGTTCAGAAGCTACCTTCCACAATTCTCTTCTGAAACTGCCTTCCAGCCAATGGGCAGTTCTCTCTGTCAAGAGTAATTATGTACTCCTCTTCCTCAGCACCTTTATACTTTATCCTTCTGGATAGTTACGAAAATGTTAACTATATATACTTATTGAACTACTAATGTTCAATAAGGTATGAATTAAGGTCTATCATATCTTTCAGATGCTGATTTGTCAAGGTTTTTAATAAATCTTAAGATTCAAAGTTTTTGGAAATAGAAGAAATCCACCTCTTGTTTTGACAAAGACATACAGGGGTTTCCTAATCTGCTTCTAATTCCTTGTGTGACCAGCTGATAGGCATTCCAAAAATCCACTTCGCTTTGCACCTCAACAGGGCTTCTGGTACTGACAATTGAAAATGCTATACTGATTGGAGTCTCTTTTTCATTCACTTGTCTGGCAGAATACCCGATGTATATATCTCCTGAAACATATATATTATTTTCCTCATATATCTTCTCTGCACTTACATCCCACAAAGCAGCAATTAAATCTGCTGTATACCTCTCGCAGTCAAGATCAAAAAATGTGATTGTATAACGTTCTGTAACCATAGTTCACCATATCTGTTTCTTTTATATTAATATATGTTCTCGGGCATAAATTATGTTACATTGGTCATCTTGATGCCTTTAGCTTTGAGATCATATCTACAATAGAATATCCGTAGCGTTCCGCCGTAGCCCAGCCGTAGCCCCCCGGATTTTCCCTCTGTCCAAGCCACTCCACATAGGGAGCGCATCCTTTTGTCACATATTCATACCGGTCATCTACGCATTCTTGATTTAGGGCATCTCCGGTGGCATAAGCTTTCAGATGCTGTATCTGGGCACGTATTCCTGTCCTGACATCCGCAAAGGATTCTCCCGCCACACCGCCCCCTGTAGTGCCAAGCCCTGCAAAATTAAACTGCTCAATAGATGCATCTCCGCCATACTGCAGCCATCCTGTCTCCTTCATAGTCTGCACAAAAGCAACCTCCGGACGAACCTCCTCTGCTACGGCTTCATCATAGTACATCTGGCAAAAAGTCTCAATGCTGCCCGCACCACCCTTCTGCAGTTCCTTTGATGGATATGTTTCACCGCTGGATTTAAAATATGTTACCAACTGCTCCACTGTCACAGGGCTTTTCCCCATAATTGGATACTGTCCCTGGGCAATTACTTCTTCAGTCTGTTCTTCTTTACTTTTGTCCTCCTCTGTTTTGCTGTCATTTCCTGTCTTTGCCGCTGAATTTTCTTGTTCTGCTTTTTTGAGAGCTTCTTTTGAGGACGCTTGCTCCGTCTTCTTTTTTTCAATTTTCCTGTCAAATACTCCGCTATTTGAGCCGATCCCGATAACAGTAACTAAAAGAATTGCCAGCCCCAGTTCAAGCCAGATCTTAAGCTTGTTTTTTTTCAATCCCATACTTGCACCCTTGTCCCAAATTTCTATATCACACTTATCCTTTACAATATATGCAGAAGACTCTTTGCTTATGCTGCTTAGGCTTGGTCTTTTCAAGCCTTAGCCGCAAAGTACAACCTGCTGGCTTAATGAGGTCCTTTCGAACTTAGCAGCATGGTTGTTCCCTGCTTATGCTGCTTAGGCTTGGTCTTTTCAAGCCTTAGCCGCAAAGTACAACCTGCTGGCTTAGTGAGGTCCTTTCGAACTTAGCAGCATGGTTGTTCCCTTATATATAATAAAAGTTACAGTTCGACATGCATATTTAATCAAATATCCGCATAGCCGAACTGTAACCTATAATTTTGCTCTGTAACTGTTTTTATTCTGTAACTACGCCCTTCTGCAGCATTATATTTGCATAAAGTGCCTTTTCGCTTGTGGCAATAATTGCATAAGCTGTCTTGGATTCATCATAGAATTTAAAGCGTTCAATATTCCCTACAGCTTCTGCTCCTCTTTCATCATATTTAGAAACAATCTCTTTATAAGTGTCCCAAATAGGTGTCTCTACATTATCTCCCGGCATTACTTCCATTAAATTCATGGGTTTTTCAACATAAGTATCCAACGGAAATACTTTGAGGATTGCGTCAAGTATCTCAGGTACACCGTGTCCGTCACATCGGATTACAATTGCATCTTTGCCCATAGACTCTGCCGGAAAATTCCCGTCAGAAATAACAAGTCTGTCACTGTGCCCCATCTCACATAACACTTTTAATAATTCAGGTGATAAAATCTGTGGAATTCCTTTTAACATGTCTGCCTCCTGCTTATCGAATAGTCTTGTACAGCGGTCCGTATGCCTGGCATGCTCTGAAGTCCTGTCCCTCTTTGTCCTGTCCAAATGCATTCCATGCTGTAGGTCTGAATATCTTCTCCTCAGGAACATTATGCATAGCTACCGGGATTCTTAACATAGAGCAAAGTGTAATTAAATCAGCTCCGATATGGCCATACATAATCGCACCGTGGTTAGCCCCCCAGTTGTTCATAACATCATAAGCGGTTGCAAATGCTCCCTCGCCTGTAGTTCTTGGTGTAAACCATGTACATGGCCATGTATAGTCTGTTCTCTTCCAGAGTGTATCTGTTACACCTTCCGGGAGTTTCACTGTCCAGCCCTCTGCTATCTGAAGCATTGGCCCTAAATTCTTAACAAGATTCAGACGAATCATTGTTACAGGCATCTCAGCCTCTGTTACAAATCTGGAAGAATAGCCGCCGCCTCTGAAATATCCAAGGTCTGCGTAGTTCCATGTTGTAGCATTCATAATTGCTTCCTGGTCTGCCTCTGTCACATCATACCATGGCTTCATACAGCCATTTCCATCCGCATCTTGGGCCTGTCCGTTTGCATCCAGGCATGCTGCGCCTGAATTAATCAGATGAATAAATCCGCCGGACTCTTTTGCGTGGCCTTCTACTTCGTATCCTGTTGCCTTCTTTACGGCCTCCGGGCTCCAGTAAGTACGTACATCTGCAAAAATAGACGCAGAGTTTGTAAGCAGTTTTCCAAACAGCATTCCCAATCCATTCAGAACATCATTTTCTGTCGCCAAAATGTATGGCTCTCTTGCCCCGTTCCAGTCAAAGGATGTGTTGAGCATAGCCTCTGCATAGTCGCAGTTTGGATAAAAGTCTGTCCACTGTCTCTGTCCCTGGAAGCCGGCCGCAAGTGCATTGTGTCCAACCATCTCTTCCTCTGAGCCTTCCGGAAGATTTTTATTTCCATTCATCAAATCTTTGATGATGCACATCATCTTTACTACGAACTCCCAGTCAGAATCTTTCGCTTCACGGGATTTCTGCAGGTTTTCAGGGTTCTTATCAAAGCCTTCCTTGCATTTTTCCTTAGTCCATGCAAGCGCCTTCTGATATTCTGCTTCATCATAGATACCTTCCGTCATACGGCGGATGATTTCCACCTCATCTACAGACTCTACACGCATACCAAGGTATTCTTCAATAAACGCAGGATCAATAATAGATCCACCTATTCCCATGCAGATAGAGCCAATCTGCAGATAAGATTTGCCTCTCATCGTTGCTGCAGCAACAGCGGCGCGGCCGAATCTTAATAATTTTTCCTTTACATCACAGGGGATTTCTGTATCGTCAGCTTCCTGCACATCGTGGCCATAGATGCCAAATGCCGGAAGACCCTTCTGTGAGTATGAAGCCAGTACGGATGCGAGATAAACAGCACCAGGTCTCTCAGTTCCGTTAAATCCCCATACACCCTTGATTGTCTGTGGATCCATATCCATTGTCTCTGCACCGTAACACCAGCAGGGAGTTACAGACAGTGTAATATCTACACCCTCTTTTCTGAATTTATCTGCACACGCAGCGGCTTCTCCCACACGCCCGATTGTTGTGTCAGCAATTACAACCTTCACAGGCTCACCATTTGAATACTTTAGATTCTCCCGAAATAATTTTGCAGCAGATTTTGCCATATTCATGGTCTGCTCCTCCAGAGATTCACGTACCTTAAGAGGCCCTCTTCTCCCGTCAATAGTAGGTCTGATGCCAATCGCCGGATAACTTCCGATAAGTCTTGATTCTGCCATAGTTTGTTTCCTCCTTATTTTTGAATAATTGTTTTAAACCTTTCATATGCCGCATTCCACTTTTCTTCATCCTGCGGAATGTATTCATATGTTTTTTCTGAATTTGCAATAATTTGTCTTGCCTCGGTCATATCCTTGATTTCTCCCAAGGACATAAACTGTATAGCTATATTACCAAGGGCTGTAGCCTCAACCGGCCCTGCCATGACTTTGCGGCCCGCTGCACCGGCGGTCATCTGACACAACAGTCTGCTCTGAATGCCCCCGCCGATCATATGGATAATAGGATAATGCCTTCCCGTACAGCTTTCTATCTGCTCCAATGCATACCTGTACTTCAGTGCAAGGCTCTGATTGATACAGCACATAATTTCACCGATTGTCTCCGGAGCCTTCTGACCTGTCCTGCGGCAGAATTCACGGATACGCTCCGGTATGTTCCCAGCCGGTACAAACTCCGGCGCATCAGGATCTACAAAGCTCTGAAACGGTTCTGCCTTCATTGCCATCTTCTCCAGCTCCCCGAAAGAATATTCCTGTCCCCCCCGGATCCACTGTCTTCTGCTCTCCTGAGCAAGCCATAAGCCACTGATATTTTTCAGCAATGTGGTCGTGTCACCATAGCCGCCCTCATTGCTTACATTGCACTCCAGGGATTTCTCCCCGATAATCGGAGCTTTCAATTCGGTTCCGAACAGGCTCCATGTCCCGCAGCTTATAAATATGAAATCTTTCTCACGGGTAGGTACAGCTGCCACAGCACTCTGTGTGTCATGACTTGCAACCGCAATTACCTTCGCCGGCTGTATACCCAGCTCTGCACAAATGTCATCACTTAAAGTTCCCACCACAGTACCGCTTGGCACAATCTCCGGGAAAATCCTCTCTGGAATCTCCAGCGCCTGTAAAACTCTATCAGACCAGACTTTATTCCTTGCATCCATGAGTTGTGTAGTGGTGGCCATTGTGTACTCAGCCTTCTGCTCACCTGTCAGAAAATAGTTAAACAAATCCGGCGTCAGCAACAGCTTGTCCGCCCTCTCCAAAAGCCAGGGTCTCTTCTGAACCAGGGAATAAAGCTGGAATACTGTATTAAAGTTTTCAAACTGATTTCCCGTCATATCATAAAGCTCATCCCTGGAAATCTTTTTAAATGCTTCTTCCTGCATTCCCACTGTTCTGTCGTCCCGATAGTGTACTGCATTCTCCAGCAGTACCCCGTGTTCATCCAAAAGGCCAAAGTCAACACCCCAGGTATCAATTCCAAGACTCTCAAAACCGCCTTTCTGCTTCGCCTTGACAATGCCCTGCTTTATCTCAAAGAACTGCCTTAATGTATCCCAGTACATGGCCCCACAGACGATAACCGGATCATTGGAAAAGCGGTATACTTCTTCCATACATATTTTACCGTCCTCCAGGGTTCCTAAAATGGCACGGCCACTGGAAGCTCCAAAGTCAAATGCAAGCACCTGCTTCTTCGTATTATTCACTTGTCTTCCTCCTTTCTGCATAGTTTCTTACATTTTCTTATATTCTATCATTGTTCCCCCAAAGATACTTGTGTTATAATGGTAAAAAATATAACAATATTCACATAAAGGAGATTTATGCAATACATCAATTACCGGGAAAGCTGGCAGCGTGGGACAGCAGACTTCCCATTAGAGTATCATCATATTTCCCCTACGCATCCACAGTATGTTATGGCACTTCACTGGCATGTGGAGTTTGAAATCATCCGTATTATAAAAGGTTCGTTTCACTTGTTCATAGACGAACAAGAATTTAATGTCAAAGAGAATTCTTCTATCATTATTCCCGCCGGTGCCCTTCATGCCGGGACTCCTGATAACTGCACTTATGAGTGTGTCGTCTTCGACATGAATATGTTGATGAATAAAAATGATTCCTGCTGCAAACTCATCCGCCAAATTATTGACCATGAGGTTGAGCCTATATATGTCTACCCAAAAACCTATAACGATATCCACCAGGCTGTCTGGTCCTTATTTGATGCCGTTTCCTCCAGAAAAAAAGGGTACCAGCTGGCTGTCCTCGGTGCCCTGTATCAGACAACAGGATTGATTTTTTCTAAAAACTACTATAACCCTGTTCCTGAGAATCCTCCAAGGAACCACCGCCGTATTGTTCAGCTTAAAACTGCACTGGAATTTATAGAGTCTTCTTTTCACATGCAGCTTTCGCTAAAGGAGATGGCAGACAGTGTTCACATGTCTCCCAAATATTTTTGCCGCTTCTTTCAAGAAATGACCCACCGCACGCCTGTGGATTATCTGAATTACTATCGGATTGAGCGTGCATGCTACCAACTTTTGACAACAGACCAGTCCATCACCGAAGTAGCCTATAATTCTGGTTTCAATGATCTGAGCTATTTTATAAAGACTTTTAAAAAATATAAAGGAATCACTCCAAAACAATATCTTAAATCCTAATGCTTAAAGAAATAGTTTTTCTAATTAAGAAAAGGAGAGCCTTAAAAAGCTCCCCTCATCTCTTTTTTAGTATTGGATTTAGTCATACAGGTTCTGTGCGATTTCCTCATCGTCCATGTTGTCTGCTGTAAACCACTGGCAGCCTGTATCAACATCTGATACATCCTCACCCTTGGCAGCTTTCACACAAAGGTCAACAACTGTCTCACCCATCTTTACAGGAGCCTGTGTGATAGCACCGATAAACTCACCTGTCTTAACTGCATTCTTAATAACTTCACCGGAGTCAAATGCAATACCAATAACCTGATCATCACCTGAGCCAAACTTATTCAGGTTCTCATTGCCTGTCACCATAGCCTCGCCGGAGTGCTGGTTAGAGCCATAGATAGCAATGGTATCCTTTTTGTTGAGCAATGTCTGGCAGTCCAGAGAAGAAAGTTCAGACGTCACCTGTGCAGGTACTGCTACATCAATGATTACATCGGCACCATCTGTTTTCTCTACTTTAGCATCAGAAACATACTTATCATTTCCTTCAATAGAAACTGTCTTTCCGTCAGCATCACACAGTTCTGCAATCTTGTCGATAAATCCAAGTCCACGGTTGATAATAGATTCAGATGTTGCATCCTGAGCCATAACACCGATTCTTACTGGACCTGATGCCTTTGCAATTCTATCCTTGAGAGCTGCCTTATAGCCTTCTTCTGCTGCTAGTTCGCCTGCATTATAGTTATCTGTAGAAGCATTTGCTACAATCGCACCCTCCGGAGCTCCCGGAACACCGGAGTCAAATCCAACGATTGGAATATTGGATGACTGTGCCTGAGAAATTGCATCCATACAAGCCTCTGTATCAAGAGCTGCCAGTGCGATCGCATCTGGCTGTGCATTGATTGCACTCTGGAGCATCTGTACCTGGTCAGCAATATCAGACTCCGAGTTCGGCCCTACAAAATTAATCTTAACACCCAGTTCATCTGCTTTTTGTGTGGATCCCTTGAGAACTGCCTGCCAATACTGGTGCTGGAAACCTTTTGATACAATTTCAATACTTAGGTCCTCTTTAGCCTTTGATGAGGAATCATCTCCTCCTTTATCGGATGCGGAGCTGTCTCCCTTTGAGCCGCAGCCGATTACCATGGTTCCAATCATTGCAGCGCATAATAATGCGCTAATTACTTTTTTCTTCATTTCTTTTCCTCCCTTGGAATTAGAATTTTTATTAAAACCGCCGCTTTGGGCGAATTTAATATCAAGTTGTTCGAAACATTCATAAGCTTCCCGCACGTTAAGCACGTTTACTGTTTTTTAATACGTCAATCAGTACTGCTATAATAAGTACAAGACCTGTGATGATCTGCTGCCAATTTGCCTGCAGTCCTATGAACGGCAGACCGGTCTTTAAAAGTGACATAACGAATACACCGAGCAGAGTTCCTGCAATCGTACCATAACCGCCAGTCATAGAGGTTCCGCCGATGATTGCTCCCGCAATGGCATCCAGCTCAAGACCTGCGCCTGTACCGGGTGCAACTGCCTGAAAAGTAGCTGCGTATGCAATACCTGCAATCCCTGTAAAGAGACCGGAAATAATATATGCCAGTGACTGCCATTTCACAACATTGATACCGGAGAGTCTGGTTGCTTCCTTGTTGCTCCCTATAGCGATAATGTAGCGTCCCGGTCTTGACCTGTTCAGGAATGTAGACATAATAATGACAACTAAAATTACAATTATAAATCCCAGCGGAAACTTTACATTTCCTATGGTTAATTTAAAGATGCTTCTAAACCAGCCCTGGGGAACGCTTGCAGCAGGCCATGTGATACTCATTCCGCCTGTCAGAATGGAGCCAAGCCCCCTTGCCACCATCATAGTGCCCAGCGTCCCGATAAACGGGGGCAGATCCAACACTGCAATCAACAGGGCATTAAACAATCCAAACAAAAGTCCCAATACTATAGATGCCAGCATACCCACTATAACCGGCATTCCCTGATGTGTGATCAAATATCCTCCCACCAGGCCGCTGGCAATCATGCCTGTTCCTATGGAAAGGTCTACTCCTCCGGTAATCAGTGCAAACGTAACACCAATTGCCATAAAACTGATATAATATGAATAGTCAAAAATGCTGACAACTGTGGCATACTTGCGGAATGACGGACTCATAATACTAAAGAGAAGAGCCAGCAGGATAATAACCAGGACTACTACTATTTTCTGGGTTCCTATTGCTCTTACCAATGGATTATTGGTAAACACATTCCCCTTTTTCTCGTTCTTTCCCATTTTCTCATCTCCTCCTAATTTCTCAGTGTCGCAGCATGCATAATGTTTTCCTGAGTTGCCTCTGAAATAGACATCTCACCGGTCTTCTTGCCTTCACACATAACTACGATGCGGTCACTCATCCTAAGAATCTCTGACATTTCAGAGGAAATCATAATAATTGACTTTCCTTCCGCTACCAGTTCGTTCATCAGGTGATAAATCTCACTCTTTGCTCCGACATCAATCCCTCTGGTAGGTTCATCAAATATCAGAATATCACAGTCCCTTACCAGCCATTTTGCGATAACCACTTTCTGCTGGTTACCACCTGAGAGATTTACAACCAGCTGATCTACAGAAGGCGTCTTGGTGCTTAGGGACTCTACATACTTCTTAGCAACCTCAGCTTCTTTTTTCTTGTTTATGAAAATCCCATTCATATAATTGTCCAGAGAAGCCATAGTAGAATTCTCTGCAACCGACTTCTGCACAACTATACCAAACTGTTTTCTGTCTTCTGACAGATATCCGATACCGTGTTTAACGGCATCCATCGGGTTTTTAATGTCAACCTTTTTCCCATTGACATAGATATCCCCGCTTTCCTTGGGATCCGCGCCAAACAGCGCTCTTGCCGTCTCAGTGCGCCCTGCACCCATCAGGCCTGAAAAGCCCAGGATTTCTCCCTTGTGCAGCTCGAAACTGACATCCTGCACCATCTTCCCTGCATTCAAATTCTCTACTTTTAGAATGACCGGCGCATCCGGTGCAACATTGCTCTTAGTCTTTGGCTCCTCATAAATAACACGTCCTACCATCATATTGATGATATCGTCTTTTGTAGAGTCCTCCGTAATCAGAGTTCCTACATAACCGCCGTCCCTCATGACGGTTACACGGTCTGTAATTACTTTAATTTCATCCATCCTATGAGAAATGTACACAATACCCAATTGCTTTTCTCTCAAGTCGCGGATAATCTTGAACAATTCATCAATCTCAGCCTCTGTCAAAGCGGCAGAGGGCTCATCAAAAATTATAACCTTTGCGTCATGTGAAATAGCCTTTGCAATTTCACACATCTGCTGTTTGCCGACCGTCAGCTTACCCATCTTCTCAGTTGGATCAATATCAATGTTCAGCTTATGGAACAGCTTCTTTGCTTCTTCATTCATTTTTTTATCATTAATAAGCTTACCTGACATCATCTCCCGGCCGATAAAAATATTCTGCGCTACCGTAAGGTGGTTCAGCATGTTCAGTTCCTGATGTACAATCACGATACCTGCTGCCTGGGCCTCTCTCGGATTGGCAAATTCTACCTCTTTTCCCTCATAGGTTATGGTTCCCTCATCTTTTGTATAAATTCCTGTTAAAACTTTCATAAGTGTAGACTTTCCGGCTCCGTTCTCTCCCATCAGGGCATGGACCTCACCTTTTCTCACTTCCAGATTCACATGGTCGAGTGCATGTACTCCGGGGAAAGACTTATCAATACCATTCATTGTTAAAATTACTTCTCCCACGTTCTCACCTTCCTATTCTTTATATTCCAAATCTGATTAGTTCTTTCTCTTACGGCTGCGGACGTCGGCATATACTGCTGCAAGCACAATCAGTCCGGTAATCACGTACTGCCAGTCTTTCTGGAATCCCATAGCAAGGATGCCTTCCTGCAGAAGAGCAATAATCATAACCCCAATAACTGTACCGCTGATTGAAGCAACGCCTCCTGCCATTGAGGTTCCTCCCATAACACAACCGGCAATCGCATCATTGTTGAATGTATCCCCAAGTCCCGGCTGTACAGTTGTATAGGCGCCTACATAAACGATAGAAGCAACACCTGCCAGAGTTCCACAGATAACATATGCCAGCATCTCCCACTTTTTCACGTTGACACCAGAAAGACGGACAGCTTCTTTATTGCTTCCCAGACATAAGATATATCTTCCGATTTTTGTTTTATTCAGAATAATTGCACAGATTACTGCGACAACCAACAGGAAAATCAGACCCGTAGGGATCTGGGTGCCACTGCCCGTCATGACCTTGACCAGCACTCTGAATCCGCCGTTTTCCTGGCTGGACTGAGGCCAGCTTACAGACTGGGTCTTTGTGAATGCAGAGCCCACGCCCTTTGCAAGCATCATACTTGCCATAGAGGTAATAAAAGAAGGCATGTTCCAGTAAGCAACCAAATATCCGTTTATAACGCCAAATACCGTGCCGACCAAAATTGAAATAATCAGACATACTGCAAGCGGAACCCCTGACTTTGTAAGCAAGGACCCACTAATCAAAGCAGCACAGAACATAACCGGCCCGATAGAAAAATCAATTCCTCCTGTTGCAATAACAAATGTAACTCCCAATGCAAGGAATCCTAAAAAGTAAGCATAATTCAATGCACTCAGGATTCTGTTGTAGCTAAGAAATGTCGGGCTTAGAATAGCGAATACTATGTACATCAGTATGAGTACACAGAATAGGACAACTCTGTTAAAACCAACTTTTTTAACCAGTGCGTTATTTTTAATCTTTTCCACTTCCCATTCCTCCAATTCTAAAGTGTATAACACCTTTCTCACGCATATCAATAATATACTACTTCCGTTTTTTTTGAAATTGAAAATCTTACTGAAAAAGGTTAAAAAATTACAGCAGTAAATTTTTTACTGCTGTCCTGTAAATGGATAGAGAAGCCTTTGGTTTTCTTCCTCGTACATATTTTCCCTTGTTATCATCTTACAGCCGGAATCCAGGCTCTTCTCTACAGGCTGCCCCTCCAGGATATTCACTGTCTGCTGTACGCCAAGATATCCCATATTAAAGGGCTTTTGTATAATAATCCCCTGAAACACTCCTGCCTCCAGCATCTGGATCTCTTCAATGGAATTATCAAAGCCTACAACCTTAACCTTACCGGCCAGGCCTAAATCCCCTATTGCCCTGGCTGCCCCCACCGCAGAGTATTCATTTGTCCCCATGATGACCTTTAGCTTCGGATGTTTTTTCAGCATATCTTCTGTCAGGGCGTATGCCTTATCATAGGAAGAGCCGTTGAATACAATATCCACAACCTGGTCCTCATATTGCCCCAGTCCTTCCCTCATTCCCTTCTCCCGCTCTATAGCCGTAGACGCACCTTTGACATGTGCCACGATCCCAATTTCCGCATCTTTTGTTAGGAGTGATTTTGTAAATTCACCCAGTTCTCTCCCGGCCAGATAATTATCTGTCGCAACGGTTGCTTCAGCAATATCCCTGTCTATTATAGAATCAATCAATATAAGCTTAATGCCACTATCCACAACATCCTGAAGGGCATCTGAGGTCCCGGAATAGCTGCCGGGTGCAACTATGATGGCATCTGGCTTTTTTCGAATGCTTTCTTCGATATACCGGATCTGCCCTTTCACATCTTCCTCGGAATTTGCCCCCATGACCTCCAGGTCTACATTGAATTCCTCCGCTCCAAGCTCGGCTCCCGCCGTCAATGAGGACCAAAATCCGTTTGTACTGTCGATGATTTTTGGTATGAGAATTATTTTATACACTTTCTTCTCTTGGTTTTGTGGATTCAACAGAACTAATGCAGTCAGGAAAACTACAGCAACTATTCCTGAAATAAGCACTCCGGTTCTTATTTCTTTATTCATCCTTTTTTTCATCATTCGTTCCACCATCCAGCGGCACTGTAATCGTTGCCACTGTTCCTGCCCCCTTCCTGCTTATATAGGAAATCCCGTACTCTTCCCCATAATAAAGCTGCAGTCGTTTTTGTACATTGGGCACGCCTACCCCATTTGCCTTATGTTCTTTTTGCTTTTCGTCAAAGATATGAGCTAAGGTTTCTTCATCCATCCCCACTCCGTCATCCGAAATTGTAATATATGCTTTTCTGCCAAGCTTATAGCCGTCAATATTTATGTTTCCCTTTGTTTCCTTATATTTTAGGCCATGGTAAATAGCATTTTCCACTATAGGCTGCAGTGCCAGCTTAATAATCCTGACATGGTTGATTTCCGGAGACATTTCTATAGAATATTCCAGCTTGTCTTTATAGCGCATTTTCTGTATTGTCAGATAACTGCGCACATAATCGATCTCTTCTCCGATGGACACCTCCTCTTTGGCGTTGCTGATACTCTGGCGCAGAAGCCTTGCAAGGGCTGAGGTCATAAGAACCACTTCCTCACTTTTCCCGGCCTCAGACATCCAGATAATAGAATCCAGCGTATTATAAAGAAAATGTGGATTTATCTGGGCCTGCAGCGCTTTGAGTTCACTCTTTCTTTTTTGCTTTTGCTCATACACATTCTGCTCCATCAGTGTATGAATACGCTCTGTCATAACATTAAAGGACTTGCTTAAGCTGCCGACTTCATTTTCCGCCGTAACATCCACATTTGCTTTATCAAATCTTCCTTTTTCCACCAGGCTCATGGAATCACGAAGCTGCCGTATCGGTTTGGTAATTTCCCTGGATATGATGCTGGAAACCACGGTAACTCCCAGCAAAAGTACTGCTGCGACCAAAAAATACAGCATCTGTGCCTGTTTGTTATTTTTCATCAGTTCCGAGGTATAAATAGCCCCGACCACCGTCCACCCTGTTATATCAGATTTAGAAATTGTATAAAGCTTATCTCCGGTTTTTGTGAGAAAATGGTTAGATTTGCTTGACATAATCTGGTCAATGTTCTCTGTCATGAGTCCCCCATACATCAGCTGCTGTTTCGGATGATAGACAATATTTCCGTTCTCATCCAAAATGAAGATATATCCTTTATCCCCCAGACTATTATTATTGCATAGTTCACTGATAGCGCTGTAATTCAAATCTACGAAAAATACTCCATCATTTTTCCCTGTCCTATAGTTAACCAATGCCCTGCTCAGCGTAATTACCCACTTATAACTTTCCTGTATAGCATTCTGGACATGGGAAGAAGAAATTGCAATTCCTCGGGAAGAAGACAAGGCCGCCCTATACCAGCTTTCATCCTTGATATTAATATATTCTGTGAAATGATCACTCCCGTCATTCAGCACGCTGCGTCCATTGTTCGCCACCGCCGCTATATTGTAGATGTCATTGCGGCTGTCACGTATTGTGACAAACTGAGACAGTATACGTTCCCGCTCCTCTCCTGTCTCTTCTTCCGTCTGATCTTCATTATACAAATATTGAGAGACATCACTGCTCTTGGAGACAATAGATGAGATATTTATCAGATACTCCATATAAGAATCAATGTCATAATTCACTTGTTCGATAATCTGGGAGGAATAATTCACTGAGTTCTCATAAATGGTGTTTTTTGTAAAATGCAGTGCAATAAATAGGAATATCAACATTGCAATCACCATCAGAACCGAAAACGAAACCATGATTGTACTCTGAATACTTTTAAATCTGCCAAATATAGTTCTGTATCCTTTTTTATCCTTCATGCCTTAAATCTCCCTGGCATACTCTTTCGGTGTTTTTCCAGTCATCTTTTTAAATGCAATGCTAAAATAATGAGGATCACTGAAACCAACCCTCTCCGCAATCTCATAATTCTTAAGGCTTGTCTGACGGAGCAGCTGTTTGGCTCTCTCCATACGGACATTCGTCAGAACCTCCATAAAAGTTTTTCCTGTTGCCTCCTTAAATATACTGCTGAAGCGGCTTGTACTAATACTCAGATAACTACAAATCTGATTCAGGCTCAAATCTGGATTATTGTAATTTTCTTTGATATAGTCCATAGCCATAATTGCCTGCAGTTCGCCGCTGGAATAGCCTGCCTCAGATACTGCCTCCATCCCGGCCTTTGCATAGTTCCTGATCAGCTTCATGGCTTCCGTTAGGCTCCTGGCTTCTGTGATACCGGAAACATCCGAATCCTGCAGTTTGAAGTTCTCATTCGTTTCATACACTATTTCATGCAAAATACGAAGTACCTGCTGCAGATATGCCACCGTTCTGTTCCGTGTTACATACCCTGCTTTTATCCGTTCTTCAATATGATTCAGGATATCTTCTAAAAGTTCTTTGTCTCTCCCTCTTACAGCAGAAGCTATATCCTTAAGATTTCTTTCCAGTTCCATAGGATTTTCCACCGGCCGGAGCTTCTCACAGTCAAAGATAACCCCGCTTCCTTTAGTATACCTATATTTTAAAATTTTCGCAGCAGAATCATAGGATTTGGAAAGGTTCTCCAATTTATTCACAGAAATCCCGATTCCCATAGATACGCTCAGTTTCATAGCCTGATAGACCGTATCTTTAATCTCCCTGCATATGGAGCTTACCTCCGTTGCAAATTCTTTTGGCTTATTTGTAAAAAATAAAATGCAGACACGATTGTCCGAGTCACGATATGCCAGTCCTGCTTTGTGGTTATCTACAATTTCACTGCTGATGTTCTCCACAACGAAGGACATCAACGCACTCTCCTTCTTCAACTCATCATCAATCTCATAAAGGCCGGAATATACGTCAATGTCTATGGTTACCACCCGATAAACAAGCCCCACCACGGATACTCCAAACTCTTCCAGCTCCTGAAGGCTGGTTTCCACCGCCTGGGTTCCCATAACCAGACGGGAAAGGATTCTGGAAACAATCAGAGCCTCATTTTTCGTGTAATTGTGGTACACCTTCGTAAGTTCATCCAGCTTCTCCTCCTGCCTGCGCTCACCGTCGAGTTTTCCCTTAATCCGACTCAGCACCTCGGACAGTTCCTTTGCCGTCACAGGTTTCAAAATATATTCAGCCACTTTATATTGTATTGCCTGTTTGGCATAGTCAAAGTCGCCATATCCGCTAAAAATAATAGTTGTTGTCTGGGGCATATTTTCATAAATATATTTACTTAAAGCCATTCCATCAACATATGGCATACAGATATCCGTCAATACTACATCAACCGGTGTCTCCTCCAAAAATTCAATTGCATCTTTCCCATTCTCACAATCTCCCGCCAGCTCAAAACCAAGCTGCTGCCACTGAATTTTCGCGCTGATTGCCTCACGGACTAAAATTTCATCATCCACCAGTAAAACTTTATACACTATTAGTGCCTCCTTGTGTCCTTCTTTCGATTAACATATCTGCGGATATTATACATCAAGATAGAGAATTGTAAAAGACATTTGTGAAACTGTTACTCATATTGCACAAAAGGGTCTGACCCTTTTAAGATGGGGTCTGACCCTTTTAAAACTTACTACAGCGTTACAATCACTCCGTCTTCATCCCACAGGTCGTGCCAGTCTTTGGCGCCTTCCCATAGGAATACTTGTCCTTTTACCAGTCTGTTATTTTTTTCCAGAGTTGCTATCTCGGCCATCTCTTCCTCTGTAAGTGGATCCTCTGTGAGACACTTTAAGTTGCTCACATAATTTCTTTCCTTTACAGAAAAGGGAATCGGAATCTGTCCTCTCTGCTGTGCCCATTTCAATGCAATCAAGGCTGGATGTACACCGTGTGCTTTTGCAATCTTCTTCATTTCGGGCATTTCCAAGTCCGCCACGTCATCCGGGAATATATCTCTTTCCGGTCTCTGAGGTGAACCCAAGGGCATGTACCCGATTGGAGCAATATTATGGGCTTTCAGATAGTCAAACAACTCCTGTTGCTGAAAGCTTACATGCATCTCAAGTTCGCATGCCACAGGCATAATTTCCATAAGCGGCAGCACAGCTTCCATTTTAGGGATTGTCATGTTGGAAATTCCAATATGGCGGATCAAGCCTTTCTTTACCAAATCTTCACACTGTCTGTAGGTATTCATAAACTCTTCCACGCTGAAAGGCTTAGATTCCGGGTTGCGCGCGTCTCCGTCACATCCCGGTGCATGGTAATTCGGAAAGGGCCAGTGGATGAAAAATAAGTCGATGTAATCACACTGCAGATCGGCAATACTCTTTCTGCAGGACTCTTCAACTCTTTCATGCATATCATTCCATACTTTTGTTGTAATATAAAGGTCTTTTCTCTCCACAACCCCTTCGTCAAAAGCAGTTTTGAATACCTCTCCTATCTCTTTTTCATTGCCATAGCATGCGGCACAATCAAACATTTGATATCCGCAGCGGATTGCTCCTGCCACCGCATTCGATACTTCTTCGGAGCCAAACCTGTCTGAACCGAAGGTTCCCATTCCCACACCGGGGATTTCTTCCCCTGTATATATCTTTACTTTAGGCACATCTGCCAGGTTAATAAATTCTCCCATTGTTTCATCTCCTCTTTATCTAAGCTTTATAATCTGCACATCAGGCAGAATACTTTCCATATCCTGTTTTACAAAAAATCCTGTTTCCTCTCTGAGTGCCGCAGCTGCGGAAATTGCGCTGGCTTTACGCAGTACTTCTTCTATAGGCAGTCCCTCACTGAATCCTATGGCAAATCCCGCTATCATAGAGTCACCGCACCCCACTGTATTCACCGCATTTATTTTGGGCACTTTTGCCTGGTAAATACCTTCATCACACACCAGAAATGAGCCTTCTCCGCCCAGAGACACTGCTACAACCTCCACGCCGCGCCTGTGTATTTCCTTTGCCGCTTCAATCATATCCTCCATATTGTCACAGGTCTTCCCTGTCAGCATGCGGATTTCATCAATATTTGGCTTAATCATAGTAGGGCATGCTTCTATTCCCATCTCCAAAAGGTTCCCGCTGGTATCCAGAATTACTTTCTTTCCGGCATTTTTTACAATCCCCACCAACTCCTGGTATGCATTTCCATCCAACCCTTTCGGGACACTGCCGGACATGGTCACAACATCAGCATTCTGCACCAGCTTTTCAAATTTTTCCTGAAACCCCCAGAAGTCCTCTTTAGTCACTGTAAAGCCGGGCTCCAGAAATTCCGTCTGCACCTTATTGACCTCATCCCATATGTTGATGCAGGAACGGCTTTCCGCCTCAAGATGATAAAAGGCACTTTTCACATGAAAGGGGCTCAGGGAATCTTCTATATAATCCCCTGCATGTCCACCTACAAATCCTGTCGCCACTACCTCCGCCCCGGCGATAGCAGCAGGTTTGGATACATTTAAGCCTTTGCCTCCCGGCGTATAGGCACATTCTTTCACACGGTTTACTTCTCCGATTTGAAAGCCTTCCACCACATAGCGCTTATCAATGGCAGCGTTAAGAGTTACTGTCAATATCATTCTTAAGCTTCCTCCTGGTCTTCATTCATCAGCAGTATTTTCCCTTTTACCAGTCCCGGTGTCTTAAACATCTGGAAGGCTTCCTGAGCCTGGCTCATAGGCATCTTCTTATAGATGAAGCCCGGATCAAATTTTAATTGCCCTGTAGCAAAATAATGGGCTGTCAACTCCCACTCCTTGCCGGGGAATGGAGAACTGTAAGACATCCAGGACCCTGTCAATTTAAATTCCTTCCGGTTCATGTTCTCCCACATCGCCGGCGTAAACGTCAGATCTACATGAGGAGTACCTATGAAACACACATGTGCCTTATTGGCAGCCAGCTCAAATGCCATATACATAGTCGGAGCCTGTCCCGCTGTTTCATATACATAGCTATAGCCTTTCCCGCCGGTCATTGCCATGGCCTCTTCCATAAAGTCTTCTTTTGTTGTATTCACCACTTCATCTGCACCAAGACGTTTCGCCAGCTCCAGACGCTCCTCGCTGATATCAAATACAACAACCTTTTTGGAGCCGAAAATTTTTGCCCACTGCATGGTAAACATTCCAATAGTTCCGCCGCCTAAGATAGCAACGCACTGTCCTCCCTGATAATCATTTTGAAGGAGGCCATGAAGTGCTACGGTAGAAGGCTCAAACATTGCCCCCTGCTCGTAAGGAATGCTTTTATCAAATACCACTGCATTCTGCTCAGGAATAACTACATAGTCCGCATTGCTTCCCTGCTCTCTGGAGCCGATAAAGCTGTAATGTTTACAGAGAGAGAAATTTCCGTTCTGGCAGTCATCACATTTCATACAGGGAACCAATGGTGCCCCCGACACTCTGTCTCCCACTTTTACTTTTGTGACACCTTCTCCGACTTCTACCACATCCCCCGAAAACTCATGTCCCAGTACAATGGGATAGAAATGTACACCATTATGCAGAACTCTGGGAATATCCGATCCGCAGATTCCCGATGCTTTTACCTTAATCTTGACTTTTCCTGCTTCTGCCTTCGGTTCCTCATAATCCAGATACTGCACGTCCTCGTTCGCACATACAACTGCTGCCTTCATTTTATCTGCCTCCTGTTCTTTTCATTGTTTCTTTTAGATTGCAATAAATCTCCAAATAAACCTGATAGTTTGCTTTATATACTTCGGCGTTCTGCAAATTCGGTTCATGGGACCGCTTATTCTCTACAGTCAAAGCCACAGCCTCATCAAAGTCCTTATACATTCCCACACCTACACCTGCCAGAATCACTGCCCCAAGTGTGGTGGCCGTGTCCGACGAGGGCACAATAATAGGCTTCCCGGTAATGTCAGCTTTTATCTGAGTCCATAAAAGGGAATTTGCTGATCCTCCCATGGAGCGCAGCACACTGACCTTTGCACCGGCTTCTTGTGCCACATCCAGATTGTGCTTCAGGGAGTATGCGACTCCCTCCATTGCGGACCTTATAAAGTGGGCTTTCGTCTTGCTGAAATCTAGTCCGTAAAATACTCCTTTTGCATTGGGATCCCAGATTGGGGAGCGCTCGCCCGACATATAGGGCAAAAATACTACGCCATCACTTCCCGGTGCTATTTTTTCTGCCATCTCATTGAACAGAGTCAGGGAATTTTTACCCTGTCTTTTTCCTTCTTCCCTCTCATAATCCCCGAATTGCTTCTCCAGCCATCGCATCACACCGCCGCCTCCAACTGTTCCGCCTTGAAGAAGCCAGTGCCCCGGAATCACATGATAGCTTAAAATCAGCCTTGGATCTGCCTTGTAGGTATCGGTGCAGATACTCATCCCTCCTGCCTGGCCGCCCTGTTCCTGGGTTTCTCCGGGATGAAGAACCCCCGCTCCCAGAGTGCCGCAGGCGGCATCCAGTCCTCCTGCAACCACCGGTGTCCCTTCTGCCAGTCCACTTTCGCCCGAGGCTTTGGCTGTCACCGTACCAATGACCTCATGACAGGGATGAATGTCCGGCAAAAATTCCGGAGGAATCCCTAATCTCCGGCACATCTCCTTGTCCCATGTCCCTGTATGCATATCAAAGCAGTGTAATCCATATCCCTGAGATAACTCCTGTGTAAACTCACCTGTCAGTTTTAACGCAATGTAACTGTTGGACTGCAGAATCTTGTATATCCTCTCATATACCCTGGGCAAATTTCTCTGATACCAGATGACCTTCGCTGTAGAATAAGACGGCTGCAGAGAGTTGCCGGAAAGCTGAAATATCTCATCTGCGCCGATTTTCTCATTCATCTCTTCACAGATATCTGCAGCTCTTGTATCCATCCAGATAGGAGTATTCGTCAGCACGTTGCCTTCCCTGTCCACCGGAATCGCCGACCAACTCTGTCCGTCTATCCCGACTCCTTTAATCTGCTCCGGCAAAACCTTTCCTTTGTCAAATATCTCCTTTATGGCACCGCACACTGCACTCCACCACTCCTCCGGATTCTGTTCTGCCCAACCCGGATGGGGATAGTACACGGGGTAATCCCCGTTTGCCGCTGCAATTACCTTGCCTTCCCTATTAAACACGGCAATCTTGCACGCACTTGTTCCTATATCAATTCCTAATAAATACTGCTCCATTCTTTCCTCCCCGAAACGTTTACAGATTTTCCTTCTATAAATCCGGTTTTTAGCTTCACTGTCTGACTCTTTTTCTGCTTGTCAGTTCCCTCCAACCTCTCCAGCAGCAGTTCAAACACCTGGCCTGCTATCTCTTTAGTTGGCTGGGTTACAATACTTAATTTTGGAATATTTGCTTTTGCAAATTCAAGATTGTCAAACCCGACAAAAGACAACTGTTCGGGAATCTTGATACCCAGTTCATTAATTTCAATAATTGCCCCCATGGTCATTTCACAATTTGATACAAAAACGGCCGTCATATCAGGATTCTTATTTACAAGCTTCTTCATGGCCGCCGCACCACCTTCAATTGTGTAATCTCCCCGGACAATCAGCCTTTCTTCCACGGCCAGTCCGGCCTGTTCCATTGCCATGCAATACCCGGTATACCGTCTTTTTGCTGTATAAATGTCGCTTGGACCTATAATTATTCCAATTCGCGTGTGCCCTGCCAGAATCAACTTTTCCACGGCATCCTTGACTGCACTTTCATTATCCACAAGAACGCAGTCACATTCTATTTCCTCCAGCTCCCTGTCAATCAGCACAACAGGTTTTCCCGCACTGATAAACTTCTTCAGATAACTTCCGTGTTTCCCGGAGGGCATGATAATCAGACCGTCCACACGCCTGTGAAGCAGGAATTCCACTGCCTCTTCCTCTCTCTTTTCATTGCTGCGGCAATCACATATAATTGTAGCATATCCCTGGTTTCTAAGTAAATCTTCAACCTCTGTGATGATCTGGGTACAAAATGCAATATTTAATTCCGGGAGAATAACCCCTATGGTCTTTGTCCGGTTGGTCTTCAGTCCCCGTGCCACTTCATTAACCTCAAAATGAAGTTCCTCTATTGCTGCTTCTATCTTAATCCGGTTCTTCTCTCTTACATTCCCCCCATTTAAATAGGAAGAAATCGTTGCAAGTCCAAGACCCGTCTTCTTCGCGATGTCCTTCATTGTTGCCGCCATCATTGGTCCTCCTTGCTATTATCCATATTCGACCTTTATATAAGAGATTTAGTTTGCCTTACCATCGCATCCGCATACCTTCATGCGATCCATAACCAGATTTTTAACTGCCTCCATACCTACAACTCCAAGTTTTTTCGGATCAAAGGTTTCCGGGTGCTCAGCCAGAAGCTTCTTGACAGCATCCGTATAGGCTGCTCGTAGTTCTGTTGCAAAGTTTGCCTTACACATACCCCTCCGAATACAATCTCTCACGTCTTCATCACTTAAACCGGAACCTCCGTGAAGAACCAATGGAACAGATACCAGCTTCTTCACAGCGGATACTCTCTCCTTGTCCAATACCGGGGTGCCTACATAGAATCCGTGAGCCGTTCCAATTGCAATGGCAAGCGAGGATACGCCTGTTCTCTCTACAAATTCTTTCGCCTCTTCCGGGTCAGTGTTCGTATCTGCCTCCGCCTCTGTATCATCTTCCTTTCCGCCTACCTTGCCAAGTTCAGCCTCAACCGGGATACCGCATGCCTTTGCTACATCCACTACCTTTTTGGTGACGGCTATATTGTCCTCGAAATTTTCATGGGAACCATCAATCATCACAGAAGTGTACCCTGCCTTGATTGCCTGAACCGCCAGTTCAAAGCTGCTTCCATGGTCAAGATGCAGACACACCGGAACTGTAGCTTTCTTCGCCTCCGCAGCCACAATTGCAGCATACGTTTCCATAGAGCCGTATTTTATTGTAGACCCTGTCGTCTGCAGCATCACCGGTGCACGCAGTTCCTGAGCAGCGCCAATGACCGCCTTTACCATCTCCATATTTTCTACATTAAAAGCCCCTACTGCATAACCGCCCTTCCGGGCATCCTCTAACATTTGTTCTGATGTAACTAATGGCATATATATTATCCTCCTTTGAGTAAAACCGAAACGTTTCGGTTTGTTTGTATTTATATAATAATCTTGTTTTCTTAACTTGTCAATGACTAGTGCGCTATTTTGCTGAAAGTCAGTAACTTGGGGTGCACTATATTACATGCACCCCAAGTTATTCTCATTATTTTACGTTATTTAGAAGCTTAGAATTTTGATAATTTCATTTTCTCCCGCAGATAATCCTTCAATTTGCCCTGTACATACTTTGACATTTCAAATAGTAAATTTACATTTCTTTCTTCTTTATGGGTTTCTATGTATTCATGCATAGAATCATAGTATAACTGGAAATATTCCGTTCCCACATTAAACTTATTAATTCCTTTTGTGAAGGCAATTTCCAGTTGATCATTTGGAATACCACTTCCGCCATGAAGAACAAGAGGAACATCTGTTGCCTCATTAATTTCGTTAAGACGCAGTAAATCGAGCTTTGGAGCTTCAAGGTACACTCCATGGGCACTTCCAATGGCAACTGCCACAGAAGAAACCCCTGTCGCCTCACAGAACTCTGCCGCCACATCAGGCTTTGTATACATATCAAGATTTTCTTCATCAGATTCTTTTGCAAATCCTACATGCCCAAGTTCGGCTTCCACATCAACATCAAAATTACGCGCCACCTCTACTATTTTTCTGGAAAGCCTGATGTTCTCTTCTAAGGGCATCATAGAACCGTCAAACATGACCGAGGTAAATCCGTCCTTAACGGCTCTCATAATATAATTAAAATCACTGCTGTGATCCAGATGCAAGCCAATTGGGATTTTTACTTTAGCTGCCAAAGCTTTTACCATCTCTGCGAAACCTTTTATATCCGCATTATTGAATGCATAATTATGCTCAGGATATAACATAATCAAAACAGGTTTTTGGAGCTGTTCTGCCACAGCAATTGCAGAATATGCCATGTCATAATTAATGCAATTAAATGCAATTACTGAAGTATTCGCTTCGTCTGCCATTTTTAAAATTTTACTTACTCTTTCCAGTGCCATAACTTACTTCCTTTCTTTATCAACTTTAATGCCCTAAAAATCAACACTCTTCACATTTCACAATTTCCTCAGCAAATGCTTTAAAAATCAAACTTGTGGACACAGCTCCCGGATCTGGCAGACCTATTGTAGATTCATGAAAGTTTTTACTGCGGCCAACCCTGGATTGCATAGTTTTGCTAGCTTCCATCCCCTGAAGGGCCCCTTTATATCCTTCCTCAAAAAGTGTTCTTATTTCTCCTGAATTTTCAGCTACCTGTTTCATTGCAGAAATAGCAGGCATTAAAGCATCAAGCATAGTTTTCTGTCCCGGTTTTGTTTTTCCTCTTCTCTCAATTGCAGCTTCTCCGTCTGCAAAATAGGAAGCAATTTGATTAAGGTCGGCAAAGTTTTCATGTGGCATATGACTAATACCGCCCAGAAACATTGTTCCAAAAATAACTCCGGATGCGCCACCCATGCTTTTCAATAATTCAATGCCAGTTGACTTGCATAGAGTATCCATTTCCAGAAACTCTTTTTTCTCTAACATTTTCTTTACCGCCATAAAACCTCTCTTCATTCCGATTCCGTGATCTCCGTCTCCGATCACTGTATCAATTTTTGTTAACAAAGGCTCATTTTCTATGATTGTTTCTGATGCATGAACAAGTAATGCCTTCATATTTTTTACATGAATTGTTTTCATAAGCCACCTCAAACCGTAAAATCAAAGCCATTTACACGCTTTGTATAATTTTCAATTTCGTCATCCGCTGCCATGAAACTGATAATAAAACCATTGTAATCGTATGCATCGAAATAATTCCCTGCGGTGCAAATACCGGTTTTAATCCCCCGGCCTTCCAATTTCTTTTTTAAAGCTCCTAACATAATATAGCCTTCTGCATAAGAGGTATATAACATCCGATTCACCATAATATGTATTCTGCCGGATCTGTACCTGCCCAATTCATTCATAAGTACACCGACCACCTTTTCTGCAACTCTATTAACATCTTCGTACGGTACTATTTCTGTAGGTTTTTCCCCGGAAAAACCATTGCCAAATTCTATGGCATTTTTTCCTACATTGTAGCAAAGTGACAGGGAACGGGTTCTTTCGTTGACTTTTTCAGAAACCCGGTGTACTTCTTTTAAATTTTCTCCACTCTCTGAGGCTGCAGCGGCAACTTTCATAATAAAACCAATTCCACTCAAGCCCCCTCTGTTTTCTTTGTTTTCTCCTCTAGAGCTGTAAATGTCGTCACTCGCATAACATACTTTTGTCTCTATCCCGTCACCCTCCAGCAGTTCCTTTGCCATATCGTTATTCAGATAATCTCCCATAAAGTTATTTGCAATAAATAGAATTCCTTTATTCTGCTCTATCTCCTTCGCAGTCTGATAAAGCATATAAGCATTTGGGGCGCAGTTAAAATCACCGCTTACCATTGCATCTGCCATGCCCTCCCCTACAACACCCTCAAAAAACGGGCCTCTGCCGCCACCGCCATTAACAATAACCTGCACCTTGTCAGCGAACAGCTCTTTTTTTGTTAAAACATAACTATATTCATTTTCTATTCTTCTTAATGCTTCTGGCCGTGCCGCCATGATCCCCTGGATTACTTCATCCAGATGCTGTTTGTTTTTATTGATAAATATAAGTTCCTTCATAATTATTTTTTTTCTTTCTTTTGAGCCATATCAATAATAACTGCAACCAAAATTATCATTCCCATGATTACCTTTTGCCAGTACGAAGAAATTTGCATCAAATTCATGCCATTATTGATAATTGCAATAATGGCACAGCCAAACATTGCCCTTAATACAGATCCTATGCCTCCAAGAAGACTGGTCCCGCCTAATACTGTTGCCGCAATTGCATACATTTCATAAGTATCACAGGCCGCCGGCTGTCCATTGTTTAATTTAGAAGTCACACATACACCGCCAAGAGCTGCCATAATGGAGCATAAAATATGTACTTTTATCTTAACCGCATCTACATTAATTCCACTTAAATGAGATACCTTTTCATTACTTCCCACCGCATATACATGACGTCCAAAAATCGTTCTTGAAAGCAAAATGTGCATTAAAATCAGAATGATAACTAAAAAGATAGTAATAATCGGAATTACACCATTTTTCATCTTTTCTGTTGTAATCAGGCGGCCGGCCCCCAGCCAGGCAAATTTGTTCGGCAACCCATAAACAGGCTGCCCATCCGTAACCACGTAGGCAAGCCCCCGGGCACTTGTCATCATTGCCAGCGTGGCAATCATGGGTACCACTTTAAACTTGGCAATTGCAATGCCAATGAAGGCTCCGCAGATTGTTCCTATAAAAATAGCGCTTCCGAGCTGTATTCCCAGAATTCCAATTAATGGAGCCTTGGGAAATTTTAATCCTATATATGCTGAAAAAATACCCGCAAATGCAGCCACCGATCCGACACTGATATCAATACCACCGGTAATAATAACAAATGTAATGCCAATTGTCAGCATGGCATTGATGGACATCTGCGCGGTAATATTAATAATATTGGCAGGTGTCAGAAAAGTTGAGTTTGCAATGCCAAAAAATATGATAAGTACAATTAATACAATTACCACCGCATTTTTCTCAGACCATTCTTTAGCTTTTCCCATAATAGTTCCCTTCCTATTTTATTTCTGAATTCTCTTTTATTCCCGCAAGCAACGAGCCAAGCGGAAATGCTTGCATTTCCATTTGGCGACTGCCGGGAGGGTCAAATACCCCGCAGCTTGCTGCTCTGCAAGTTTGATGCCCCGTCAGCTTGCCGCGGGGTATTTGACTCGGCCTCACTTTGAATGCTTGCAAGCTGCATGATATTTAGTTCTGACATTTCAGCTCTGTTCAATTCCCCACTTAAGTGTCCCTCTCTCATAACAATAACCCGGTCTGCCACTCCCAATATTTCCGGAAGTTCTGATGACACCATAATAATACAGCCACCTGCATCCACAAATTCATTCATCAAATTATAGAATTCAGACTTTGCATTTACATCAATCCCTCTTGTGGGCTCATCCAAAATTAAAATTTCAGATTCTGCCACCAGCCATTTTGCCAGAATAACTTTTTGCTGGTTTCCTCCTGATAGGTTTTTAATAATTGTTTCTCTGCCAGGTGTCTTGATGTCCAGTTTCCCAAAATATTCATCACAGACTTTCTTTTCCCATTTCGGATTTACGAATGCTTTTTTCATAGCCTTTCTTCTGAGGCTCGGAAGTACTATATTGTTTTTCACAGATGCTTCCAGCATCAGGCCTGTTCTTCGCCTGTCTTCTGTCGCAAATCCAATTTTATTCGCAATCGCCTCTCTTGAATTTTTTAATTCAATTTCTTTTCCTTTAATAAAGACCTTACCTGATGCTTTTTTCTTATCTGCAAAAATAGTTTCCATAACTTCTGTTCTGCCCGCCCCGACTAGTCCGGCAACCCCTAATATTTCTCCTTTATAGGCTGCAAAAGAAACATCCTCGAAAACTCCCTTTACCGTTAATCCTTCAACTCTCAACATTTCTTCTTTTCTTATATGCTGTTGTTTATTATAATAGTCTGATATTTTACGTCCTACCATGCTTGCAACAATTTCAGATTCTGTAATATCTTCATACAATGATTTTTTAACAACAATTCCGTCTCTGAGAACCGTTATCCTATCTGCAACTACCTTCAGTTCCTTTAATCTATGGGTAATGTAAATGATAGCTACATTATTTTTTTTCAGCATCTCTATCTGTTTGAACAGCGCTTCAATTTCACTGTCCGATAAAGATGAGGTGGGTTCATCCATAATAACGAGTTTAGAATTTCTCGTAATTACTTTTGCAATTTCTATCATCTGCTGCTGTGCAGCCGAAAGATCACCCGCAATATCTGTGGCCTTAAAATTTACTCCCATTAAGCTTAATGCTTTCTGGGCATCCCTCTCCATTTTCCTTCGGTCCAGCAGAAATCTTTGTTTTCCTTTTCCTGGTTCTCGTCCTATAAAGATGTTTTCTGCTACAGACAATTCATTCGCAATACTTAATTCCTGGTGAATGACAGAAATACCAAGGTTTAGTGCCTCTCCCGGATTTTTATAGGCCCGCTCTTTCTGCTCAAAAATAAGTGTTCCTTTTGTAGGTATGTAAACACCCGAAATAATTTTAATAAGTGTAGATTTTCCCGCACCATTTTCCCCAAGCAGAGCATGAACCTCTCCCGGATAAAAATCAATTGATACATCAGTCAGCGCTTTAACACCGGGAAAGGTCTTTGTGATTTCTTTTACTTGCAAAATAGGTTTTTCCATTACTCCCTTTGTTTCCATATTTTACCGCCCAACTTTCTATACCCCATTAATTTTAAGGGGGCCTGCAAAAGCCACCCCCCCCTATCTTTTTTACTCAGACATTAAATTATTATCTACGATATATTCATATGTAATAATATATGGCTCAATCGGTATGTTTTTGGCATCAACTTTACCTGTTTTCAAATATTTATAAACCTGTTCCACAATTGTCGAACCAATCAGAGGAGGATTTTGAGAGATTTCGGATACCCACCATTTTCCGTCCTCATCTTGCGCATAGATTGCTTTAATAGCCTCCGGATTACCATCATATCCAACAATCAGTGTATCTGCACCAGCTGCTTTAATAGAAGCCAAGGCTCCTGTGCAGGCAGGATCACCTGTTGCAAAAATGACTCCCAGATCAGGATCTGCTGTCAGCCAATCCTGGACGAGTGAAGCTGCAATATTTGCGTCCCCCTGATAGTTTCCGTTAAATGATACCTCTACATTATCAGGTGCTTCCTTTTCCATAATATCCAAAAATCCATTCTCCCTGTCCAGACAGGAGGAAGATGCCGGATTTCCGATAATTCCAGCCGTGCCGCCTTTATCCCCCAGTAACCTGATACACTCTTGCGCACCTAATTCTCCGCCCTTTACATTATCTGTTCCGACATGACATACAATGCAATCCACTGTTGTACAAGGAGAATCAAACGTAAATACCGGAATTCCTGCGGCATCGGCTGCCTCAATTGCCGGACCTACTCCTGCTGCATCTACTGTTGCCAATGCAATCGCATCCACATCCTGGGCAACAAGATTTTCGATGTGATTAGACTGCACATTTGCATCCAATTCTCCGTCATAACATAAAGCTTCAATTCCAATTTCATCACACTTCTCTTTAATAGCATCTTCGATTAAATTGTAGAACACATGCTCTCTGGACCCCACTATAAACCCAACCCGATAGGACTCCCCGTCTTCCTCAGCAGATACATTTTTCTTATCTGTACCGGCAGAAGATTCTTTTGCTCCAGAGTCCCCTGAACCGCATCCTGCCAGCATGATTCCTGACATTACTGCACATAAAAGCAAACTCAACAATTTTCCCTTCATAATTTTTCATCATCCTTTCGTTTCTATTTGTTTATTTTTGTTCATACTATATAGTATTAATATATTTTTTTGTTTATTCTTGTGATGCTGTTTTATATTTAATTCTTTTTTTCGTTAATTTACGATTTAAAAGGTGTATTTATTTTTTTATATCTTATGATGTAGGGGTATTGCGGATGTTAGCAGAAGAGCGAAAGAATGAAATTATTGATTTGATAAATAAAAATAAAATAATGAAAGTAAGTGAGTTGAGCCAACTCCTGAATGCCACCGAAGTGACAATCCGCAAAGACCTTGAAGAATTGCAGGTACAAAAAAAGCTTCGCCGCATTCACGGAGGTGCGATTTCTGTTGCACCGGTAAATAAGGAGGTCTCTGATACCCAATTAATAACCTCATGCATTGAAGAAAAGAAAGCTATAGCAAATTATGCTTACAAGTTTATTGACAATAATGATGCCCTCATACTTGACAATTCTACAACAGTTTATGAATTGGCTAAATTAATATTAAAAGGACCTCTTCAAAACCTTACGGTTATCACTAACTCATTGCGCTTAGTTTCTCTTTTAAAAGCAAGAAAAGACACGCAGCTGATTTTAATTGGAGGACAGATTATAAATTCCATGAACCGCACCTGTGGTCCCCTTGCAAACAAAATGCTGCATGATATCCGGGGAGACAAATGTTTTATTGGTATTTCAGGCATTGACTCTTCTTACGGATATTCAGATCCTAATTTAAGTGACTGTGACTTAAAAAGTTCTATGTTTCGTGCCTCGAAACAGAAATTCGTTCTTGCGGACCATACAAAATTTAATGAATCTTATATAGGCAAGGCTGCCGATTTTACAGGATGCGTAGATTATCTCATAACGGATACTTTGCCCCACAACATTGATCGCGGACTGTATGATGCATGTGTCAATTTTATTATAATTGACGAGTTAGATTAAAACTTAAAAAAAGTGCACAGGCCTTTAACTGCTGTATTTGCCAGCCTGCACACTTTGTTTATACTAGATTTTTTTTATTTCCGCTTGACTAGTTTAATTGTCTGACGCCTTCTCTGCAACGTTTGGGCAGTTTGGCCCGAAATGTTTAAGGACAACCAAGGGCTCAACCCGGCTCAGATTTGTGATTGTCACACCAGTTCTCGCGGCTTTCTCAGATACAAAAAACTCATCTGTACTCTGCTGTCCAAAACGAAGAAGCGTTGCAGCTTCGCAGTCATAAATGCCAAACTTCCCATGACCCTGTATAAAGATGCACCCGTAGGCTGTGTCATCTTTAATTATAACTGTCTGCCCCGGGTAGATGGTCAATTCCTTTGCTGCTATATGTTCATTTGCGTATGTAATCCATTTTTCAATATAGCTTTCAGACTCACTTGCTGTTATCGGAGGCCTAAAGTAATGTTTCCTGTAATGTGGATCTACATTCTTCTCCCAGTCCAGAAGGCCGAAGATGTAATCAATATCTCCCTTTTTATCCGGAGGACACTCCTCATCCAGCATTTCCGGTGGATACACTTCACCGGAAACAATATTTTCATACACGGAATTTACATCCGAATTCCATTGTGGCTCATATGTAAGGACAGATGCCGGGGCATGGATAACTCCTGCCGGTGTATACCAGCCTGTTCCCAACTCTACTCTGTATGCTCTGGACAACTCTGTAATTCTTGTATCGTCATCCGCAAACTTGCGGATTCTTTCTTTAATTTCCTCCGGTTCTACATCGGGGTCAAATCCGAAATAAGTATAATTTGCCTCCCCAAAATAATTATTCAGTTGTTTTGGGAAATAATAACATTCCGGTTTTCCCAGTTTGCCAACCCTCGCTGCTGCCTCGAATGTCAAATGGAGATGGTGAAAAAGGGGATTTTCATTGTCGAAAAACTTCGAGTACATGGGCCACCCGTTATATCTATCCATGAGTTCTGCCCCAACCAGTTCTTCTCTGAGAACTTTAACAGCAGTTCTCAAAGAAAATTTTTCGTCTGAGTTGTAATCTACACATACATAAGCCATACCTTCGTCTGCTTTTGCCGTTTCTCCATTCTGTGCTGCAATTGTGGACGCAAACCATCTCTCCGTTATAGAGCCTCGGTCCATCCCAAATGCAAAATAGTCATCCGGGTGCAGTTTTAAACGATGCCCGGCTTTTCCGAACCTTCTAGGTACAAACGCAGGAAATAAACGAAATATTCCTTTTCCCACCTCAAAGGTTTTGCGGATAACATCCTCATCCGAAGTCGCATCTTTTACAACAAGATTGCCCGTTTTCTTTGCCGCAGCAAGCTGCTGATCCAGCATTTCTCCATTTTTGATAATTAAATCCTTCTCTGTCATCCCTGACTGCCTCCTTTTAATTTATAAAATGCCTCTTTCCCTTGTATCATTTGCACCTCTATTTCATGATTTACAGACTCCTCCGGCTCCAGATATTTCATTGATCCGTTCTTTATTGCATCCTCAATCCCATCTATCGTTGTATTCCCAGGTTCCAATCCCATAACATAATCGCCTGCCCCCATCATCTTCCATTGTACAAAATGATCCAAAGTATCCAAATGCACCTTTAATGCGACTCCCAAATCCAACTTCGGGTTATATACAGCAACTGATGCACAGTTCTCATTATCTGGAATTAGTTTATGGTAGAAACACATCTCCTCATAATCAGGATCCGTCTCCTCCACTTTTCTGCAGTTTGCTATTCCTTGTTTGGAATGGTCATTTCTCGGGATAATCTCGCTGGACGGAATATATACTTCACTATAAGGTGACAAAATCGGATATCCTATATTACAATGATATAAAATCATATGGTGTACTCTTTTATAACCTTCATTTGTAACTTTATCATGAATTGTAAATTTCTTTTCTTTATAATTACATCTTATTTTCCTATCCAGTCTTATCTTCTCCCCAAAAATAACTGCATCTTTTACCGTTCCAAAGATTTCAGCATATGCCCCGTCATTTTCTTCAATAATACCATACTTCACATGTTCCGCCGGAGTGTGTGAGACATTTCCGTGAAGTCCATACTCTTTTCCCCCATATTTACACGGGGCCCCGGCCAACTTCAATCCACATGTAGTCAAAAACCCAGCTGTAAAACTTTTCAGGAATCCAAGTCCTTTATCATCAAAATACTGTGGTCCCACTATACCACACGGGGAAATGTATCCAATATTTTCTCCACAAAAATTTAGATAAGGTATATCCATCCCTCTGCTTACGTTAACTGAAAACTGCATTCCTGAACGATTCTGCACCTCAATCATTGAAACACCATCCGCTTTTCCATCTTGAAATTTAACTCTATTTACACGAAAAAGCTGCTCTGAATTTCCTATGTATTTTTTTTCTTTCCAATAGTTCATTTTGGTTATACCACTCCTTTTTGCAGAACAATATTCGCATATCTTGCAGTTGTCCCCGTCTGTACAATCACATAGGCCTTTTCCGCCTCCTCATAAAAAGGCAGCCGGTCGATGAAGCCAAACTGGCAGAACGCATTATCCTGGTCATATTTTTTCAATATTTCGTTGTATGTGTCCCAAATTGCAGGAACAGGCTCTTCAGGAAGATTCCTCATCAATTTGACCGGTTCCTCCACAAAAAAATCCAGTGGAAAGAACTGCATCACCGCTTCCAGGAGCTCCGGTATTTCTACGGTATCCATGCGGATAATTTTCCTGGCATGAGAAGTCCCTGGAAAATTGGCATCTGCCAGAATCATGACATCTGAATGTCCCATATCCATCATATCTTTCATTAATTCAGGGGGAATAATTTTAGGAATATTTTTTAGCATCTTAATCACCTTTTCTTTGAAAAAGCACCCCGATAAAGTGCTTGTTTTCTCTATCGAGAGTGCTTCTTTTTTATTTCCGCGAACAACGGGCCAAGCGGAAATGTAAGCATTTCCATTTGGTGACTGCCGCGAGTGTCAAATTCCCCGCAGCTTGCTGTGGGGGATTTGACTATTTCAGAAATTCATCTACATTGTCAGATGTGCATTCTTTAAACGGGATACGTGTATCATACGGAATTTCTTCTCCCTTTGCAGCCTTTACTGCCATTTCTACTGCCGTTGTTCCCTGGCCTTCAGCATCCTGTACAATAGAAACCCCTGTTTCTCCATTCTTTACCGCCTCAAGTGCATCATCAATGCCATCGACGCCGCCAATTACAATATCATCTCGTCCTGCTGCTTTGCAAGCAGAAAGAGCTCCCATTGCCATATCATCGTTTTCGCAGATAATAGCATTCAGTTTATCACCATATGTTGTAACCCAATCTTCGGCAAGTGTCATTGCTTCATCACGTTTCCAGTTTGCTGTCTGTGTAGCTAATACATTGAAATAATCAAGCATTCCCGCACTCTTGAAACCTTCCATGCGTCCTACCTGACCTGCCTGTCCCATAGGTCCTTCAATGATACACACATTAGAGCCCTTCGGCAGGTTATCCATGAACCACTTTGCAAGCATTTCACCGGACTCCTGATCCGTACAGCCTACAAAACCCGTATAGTCTGTATTAGATACATCTGTGTTGCAGACAATCAGCGGAATTCCTGCTTCCTTTGCCTGGGTCACACAAGGAGAACTTCCTTCCATATCCTGAGCATTTAAAATAATTACATCTACTCCCTGGGCAATCATATTTTCTACATCACTTACTTGTTTATTGACATCGCCCTGTGCATCATTCATAAGAATCTTAACATCTTCTTTCTTCCCCTCTGCCTCAATGGCGTTAGCAATTCTTTTTACGAATTCATCAGAGTTATCTTTCATTGTGACCCCGACCGTAATCTTATCTTTCCCAGAACCGCTGTCACTTTTCTTTTCAGTCTTACTGTCTTTTCCGTCTGCTCCTCCACTGCATCCTACGGTCATTGCTGCTGCCAGCAGCACTGCAAATATCGTCCCAACCATTCTTTTTTTCATACCTTTTTCTCCTTTTTTACTTTTTATTTTTAATACCTTTTGGTATTAAACTTCTCTCATTTAGCTCCTTATAATTAATCCTGCTTACCTTTTGTCTTCATATCCAAAAATACTGCAAGGATAATAATGATTCCTTTCACAATATTCTGATAGAAAGAATCAATATTCATCAAATTCATAGAGTTACTTAAAAGACCTAAAATCAAGAACCCAAGAATTGTGCCCCTCAGAGAACCTATTCCTCCGTTCATACTTGTCCCGCCAATTGCAACTGCAGCAATTGCATCCAATTCGTAACCTTCACCGGCTGTCGGCTGCCCTGAGCTTATACGTGCAGAGAGCATAAGGCCGACAATGCCACAGCAGAAGCCTGATAACAGATAAACAAGCATTTCTATCTTCTTTGTCTTAACCCCGGAAAGGCGGGCCGCATTTTTATTTCCTCCAATTGCAAATATATATCTTCCAAAAGTCGTTGTGTTTAAGATAATGATTCCCAGCATGCAAATGACTAAAAGAATTACAACCAGTGTTGGAATCCCGGCAATCTTTCCCTGTCCGATAAAGATGAAAGACGGATCTTTAATAATATATGGTTTACCATCCGCATACACCATTGCAAACCCACGTCCTATAGTCATTGTTGCCAGCGTGGCTATGAAAGGCTGAAACCCTACATAAGAAACCAAATATCCATTAAGCAGACCAAAAGCCATAGCTGCGGCAACACCAATGATGCATACCAGAAAAGTATTCATTTCACCCTCTAGCAGCGAACCACATATAACACTCGTAACTGCAACTAAGGATCCTACAGAGAGATCAATTCCCCCTGTTAAAACAACGAAAGTCATCCCCACTGCCAAAACTCCATTAATAGAAATTTGTCTCAAAATATTTGTAATATTATTTGTCGTCAGGAATGATTCTGACAAAAAACTCATAACAATGATAATCAGCAGTACAACTGCCGCCAGCCCAAAATCTCTGACTATTTTTCCAATATCTTTTTTCTGTGTCATTTTTCTTTTCCTCCCAGTGCTAATTTCAAGATCGTCTGCTGAGAAGCTGCCTCTTCTCCCTCAATTTCCCCTGTAATGTGCCCTCCTGACATAACAACCACACGATTGCTCATGCCAATTAATTCCGGCATTTCTGAGGAAATCATAATAATCCCTATTCCCTGTTCTGTAAGTTTCACCATGATGTCGTAAATCGCTGCTTTTGCGCCGACATCAATACCTCTGGTCGGTTCATCCAGAATCAGCACTTTTGGCTCAGATAAAAGGCATTTCGACAGTACAACTTTCTGTTGGTTACCTCCGGATAGGCTTGATACGGAATCATTAATACTGTTCATCTTTGTATTCATCTGTTTCGTTATATCACTACATATCTTTTTTTCTTTTGCTTTATTAACAAAAGATGCACGGCTTATTCTATCCATGTTTTGAATAGAAACATTTTCCTTAATGCTTCTGCATAATAAAAGTCCCATCTCTTTTCTATCTTCAGGTGCCATAATAATATGATTTTGCTTTGCATCTTTTGGATGTTTAATTATAATTTCCTTACCTTGCATGAAGACTTTTCCAGAATCCAATTTATCATATCCGACAAGAGCTCTCATTACTTCACTTCTGCCTGCGCCCACAAGTCCTGCCATTCCAACAATTTCCCCTGAACGTACTTTTAAATTTATATCTTCAAACACACCTTTCCGATTAAAGTCTTTCACTTCAAGAAGAACTTCTCCAACTTCGGCACTATTCTTAGGGTATCCGCTTCCCAACTCACGCCCGACCATCATATTAATCAGGATCTCCCGTGATGTATTTGCAACTGTCTCACACCCAATGAATTTGCCATCACGCAGGACCGAAACTCTGTCCGCCAGCTCGAATACCTCTTCCATTCTATGAGATATGTAAATGATTCCCACCTGATTCTTCTTCAATGTATCAATGATTCTATACAGAATTACGGTTTCCTTCTCTGACAGCGAAGAAGTAGGTTCGTCCATAATGATGACTTTTGAATGGTAGGAAATGGCCTTAATGATTTCTACCATCTGTATCTGCGCAATATTAAGATCCTTCATCTTCATGTTCGGTGTTATATATTGTGTCAGCTCATATTCTTCAAGCAGTATCTGGGTTCTTTTATTTAGCTCTTTTTTATCTACGAACGGAAGCCCTTTAACTTTCTTCTGTTCTCTTCCAAGAAACACATTCTCTGACACCGTCATTTCCGGAATTGGGCTTAACTCCTGATGTATCATGGAAATTCCAGCCTCCAGTGCATCCTTGGGACTCTTAAAATCACAATCTTTCCCTTCAAAATAAATCTGTCCACTATCTTTTGTGTAAATCCCCATGATAATCTTCATCAGTGTAGATTTTCCTGCACCGTTTTCTCCCATCAGTGCATGCACTTCTCCGGGAATAATATTAAGCTCCACACCATCCAGAACCTTTACCCCTGCAAATGATTTGCTTATGCCACTTGTCCATAAAATATGTTTTTCCTCTGCCAAGTGTCTTCTCCTCCCTTACCACGTATTATTGAATTTTCAGCTCCGGGTTCTCTGAAAAATGCTTCAGAATCACAATTGGATCTGTTGATGATGGATTTGTAATCTTAACGCCAGCTTTTGCCGCATCTTCGGTCACAAAATATTCATCATGTGTCAGTTCGCCATAGTGAATTAATGCCGGGGATTCAATCTGCCACTTTCCAAATGTCCCATGTCCTTCCAGACAAATCAAGCCATAGGGTGCTGCATCCTTAATTGTAACATTCCTTCCCGGAAGAATCGTCAGACGCTTCGCACATACAGCAGAACTCTTATAGCAAATCCATTCCTCAAGATACCCATCGGTGATCATGTCTTCGACGGGTCTTACCGGGACCGGCTTCATAAAGTGCTTTTTGTGGAAATTTGGATCTATGTTTTTCTCCCAGTCTATTACATCCAAAAGATATTCATAATTTCCTACTTCTTCCTTCGGACAGTTCTTCCACAATAAATCTGTTTCCACAATCTGTCCATTTAATAAAACAGACTGATACATTGCATAAACATCGGAGGCAAACTGTGGTTCGTATGTACAAAGGCTCCCAGGTGCATGCATAACTCCAGGCGGTACATCGAATCCTGTATCGAGCTGTAATTTATATGCCATTGAAAGTCCAAGAATATTATTATCGCCTTTTGGAAAGTTTTTTAATGCCTTTAATACCTCTTCCTTGGTTGTCTCTGGGTTAAAGCCGAAAAAAGTAAACGGAAACTCTCCTCCATGATTATTTAGCTGTGAGGGGAAGAAATACATTTCTGGTTTTCCTGCCTCTCCAATACGCCCGGCATGTTCATCACGGTGATGGATATGATGAGGAAGAGGGCCTGCGTTATCAAAAAATTTTGAAAACATTGCCCAGCGGTGATATTTGTTCCACAATGTTTCCCCAATCACTTCCGCCCCCAGTTCATCAACCGCATCTCTTAGCAGGAGCTTTTCTTTTCCTTCCTCATCCACCACCACATAGCTCAATCCTTCATCCTCCGGTGTATCTGCTCCGTTTTCTGCCCATGTGGTTGAAGAGAACCATCTCTCATCAATTCCTCCCCGTTTACCCAGGATAAAATAGTCATCTGGATGAAGTTTAATTCTTTTACCAGGACGGCAAAAAGAACGGGGAACCCATGTTGGTGCCAGCCTTAAAATACCCTTTCCTTCTGTCATTGCTTTTTCTGCAAGGTTTTTCTTTTCCATTTCATGTCCTCCTTGGAAAAACGTTTTTCTATAAAGCTAAAAAAAAACGTTTTTATTTTGTTGTGTTTTCCCTATGCACTGTATCTTATTCTTCATATCAGAATTTGTCAATAATTTTATTATATATTTTTTATTTTTGTAAAATATATAATATAATACTTTGCTTTTTTGTGCATTATTAACAATCATCTTTTTTCCTTATTTTTCCCAATATCAGAAAAACGTTTTTATCCTCTTAGAATTATAGTTAAAGGATTTTGTTTACAGTAAAAAAACACTGTCCCTCATCAGAAGTACAGTGTCATCATATATGATTATTCCAGTGTATTCAATTTTCGTAAAATATGCCTACCAGTCAGACAGTATCCAGTCTTCCGGTGCATCCATTACTGTCGATTTTCGAATAACCAGACGACTTTCCATTTTGATCCCTACAGGTTTCCTCCCATTTTCGAGCTCAACATTCTCGATTTGTTCCAGCAACAACTCCGCTGCCTTTTTGCCGGCATGATATTTTCGGATATGAATTGTAGATATCGCGGGTTCAACTACACTTGATATGAAAACGTCATCATATCCTATGACCTTTATTTCCTCTGGTACCTTTTTCCCATACTCTTTCAAAAGCTTCAATGCCCCGACAGCCATCTGATCATTAGCACAGAACACCCCATCCAAATCCGGAACATTATCCAGCAGCTGTTTCATAGCCTTATAGCCGCTGCGGTGAGAGTAATCTCCCTGTATAATCATTTCTTCAATATTGTCATCCAACCCTTTTTCTTTTAAAACATCGCGGTAACCGTCCACACGTTCTAATGCTATCTCTAAGTTAGCAGGTCCTTTAATATGGCCAATTTTTCTGCATCCGCAATCTATCAAATGGAGAACTGCTCTGCGGGCATTTTCGTAACTGCTAAAGTAAACCGAGTCTATCCCAAATTCACTTAAATTTCGCTCCACGCTCACGAGCGGAATCCTCTTTGATTCCTGAGCCATATTGAGCAACATACTACAATATCTTTTTCTCATCTCCGTGGGCACGAGTGTTACAAAAATAACACCGTCCACACGGCTTGAAAGTAAGTTTTTAAAAGCTTTCTTTTCCCGGTCCAGAGCCTGAGTATCCCCGTATTCCCCAGCCACATCACATACCAGCATCTGATATCCGGCGGCTTCCAAGACAGAAGACACCCCTTTAATGATGTAAGGATAAAACACACCGCACATGTCTTCAGTGATAATTCCTATAATGCCTGATTTATTGCTCTTCATACTGCGTGCAATTGGATCCACCTCATACCCCAGCTCTTCAATTGCTGCCTCTACTCTTCTCACAAGTCCGGGACTTACATATTTCGTCTTATTCAGTACATGGGATACAGTTGATATCGAAACCCCCGCATGCCTTGCCACATCTTTAATATTGCTCATTCATTCCACCTGTTATCATTTACTGTTTGTCTAAGATCGACCTCATTTTACTATTAGACTCCATCAAATCATTTTCCCAGTTCTCATCCCCCAAATACCAGAATTCGGTCACATATTTGCGGATTCCCATTTTCCATGCCTTGTTTATGATTGTATCAAACTGCACATGCCCCTGTCCATACATCATATTTCTGAAAATCCCAGGATTTGTCTCTTTTAAATGCATCGCAACCATATGACCTCTGCCTATTTCAATATCATCCAACACATCTTTTCCGGATTCCACTGCTGCATTTGTAATATTTCCACAATCGGGATATACATTCAAATATGGTGACTCATTTTCTTTTACATAAGTCATTGCTTTCTCTACTGTATTCATAAATTTTGTTTCCATAGTTTCGAATCCCATCACAATTCCCAGACTGGAGGCCATATGTACTGCTCTGTTAAGATTCCTGCGGAACCGTTCTCTTGTCTCTTTGCTTCCTTTTTCGTAATACACATCATATCCCGCAAGCTGGATAATACGGATTCCCAGATCATCTGCAAACTGCAGAGCTTTTTCCATAATCTCCATTCCGCGGCCAATTTTCTGTTCATCATTACTACCCAAAGGATATTTTCTATGTCCGCTTAAACACATTGTACGAATTGGAATTCCAGTTTCATACATCATTTTTATTAACTCCAGGCGTTCTTCTTTTGACCAGTCAAGTCGTGCCAGCTTTTCATCTGTCTCGTCAATGCTGATTTCAATAAAATCATATCCTGCCTTTTTAGCCGCCTCCATTTTTTCTTTCCAGGTCAATGAAGAGGGCATTGCTTTTTCATAAAGACCTATCGTATATCTTTTCACAAATTTTTTCTCCCTTCAGGGTATGTAACAGTTCACCTGTTTTTACTAAGCAAACCCTAATTTTTAAAATATTTCCACACAGAGCTCAGGCTGTCTATTACTGCTCTATAGCGTTTATACTTTTCTTCATAAATTCCTGCATATTCTTTTCTAGGATAGACAGTCCTGCTGATTTTTACAGTTCTTTCAACTGCGGCTTTATAATCAGAATAAATTCCTGCACTAATTCCCGCCGCCATCGCTGCCCCTTGCGCACCTAATTCCTTATCCTCAATCACATCCACAGGAATCTGAAGCACATCCGCGAAAATCTGTACCCAGACAGCTGAATTCACCGCACCGCCGGAAAGCCGGATTGATTTCGGCTTTTCACGGTTCACAAGCAGTTTTTTTACATGGGTATAGTGTGAAAATACAATTCCTTCATACACCGCACGCAGCATATGATGTTTATTGTGATAGGCTGTCAAACCAACAAATGACCCCTTGGCCAGTGCATCTTCATTGGAGCCGTTTAGAAAAGGCAGAAAAATAATATTATTATCCTGAGGTTCAATTTCCTCCACCCATTTATTTGTAATATCATAGATTAATCCGCCCTTTTCTTTCTCTTTTGCCTTTTCATAGGACATTAGATTACGGATGAACCATTCCATGTTTCCTGCAGAGGTAGGACTGCTTTCTTCTACAAGATAGTACCCCGGAATGCAAAACATAGAATTCAGTGCAACTGTGCCATTCGTAACCGGAGTCCGCCTAATAAACTCATTAATGCTCCACGTTCCTGCAACCATACACATCTGCTCTTCATCCGACAGCCCCGAGGCAATTCCACAGGCATTTACATCGAACATTCCTGCTGCAACAGGAATACCTTCCGGCAGCTTCGTTTCTTCGGCAGCCTCTCTCGTGACATAGCCACATATGTCAGAAGAATTTCTCAAAGGAGGTAGTTTCTCATAAATGTCTTCCAGTCCAAAGTATCCAAGTAATTCCTTGTCATAAGTGTGTGTTGTCAAATTGACAAGATTTGCACCTGAAAAGTCTGTATATTCAGCATACGCTTCTCCTGTCATCATATAGCGGATGTAATCCTTGACAGCAAAAATATACTTTGTATTCTCCAATACTTCCGGTTCATTATCTTTAAACCATGCCAGGATACTCACCGGCTGACATGCAAGAATATCCTGAAAAGATTTCTGGTATACTTTTTCCTTCGTCCCGTCCTTTTCCCATCTCTCTACATACTCCCATGCGCGTGCATCCGTGGAAATAATCCCGTGATAAGAAGGTTTTTTGTCTTTTCCGACCATATATAAACCTTTTCCATGTCCGGAGAAAGATACTCCTGCAATATCTGCCGGATTTATCTCACTTTTTTCAATTGATTTTCTGACTGCTTCTGCATTTACTTTCCACAACTCATCCATATCGCGTTCCGTATAACCCGACTTAGGAGTAATGGTCACAGTTGGTACACTGGCAACAGAAATCTGCCTGCCCTCCTCATCAAAAATTGCAGCCTTAGAAAAAGTACCGCCATTATCGATTCCAACCAAATAATTCATTCTCTCTGCCTCCTCACTGAGGAAAAACGTTTTCCCCTATATATTTTAATGTACCACACACTTAGGTAAAAGTAAAGAGGAAGGAAATTCGTCTTGCTGAATTCCCCTCCTCTTTTACTATTTATTCACGCCGACATAAATCTATGTCTAAATTGCTTCTGAGTTCTGCTTAAACAGTGCTTTACAGAAGGTCAACCCACTCACTCATGTTGTTCTTGTCAAAGATAAATGGCGTACCGGCAAGAACCGCTGTTCCCTCTCCACTTTGATATGCTTCATATGTTTCAGCGCCATAATCGCGGAAGGCATCCATCTTGAAAGAAGAGCCAACGCTTCCATCAAAATCTGCATTCAAGGTTGCATCTACTGCTGCCCCTGCTACTGCTCCCAAATGAATAACATCCCACAACATCATGTACGGGCACACTGACTTAAATGCATCATCATCTGCTGATGCAGGCATGAAGGACTGCATCTCAGAAGGAAGCCCCAAACCTGTAAGTCTGATATCACTGTTTGCGGATTTCAAAGCCTGTCCAGCCGCTGCAATTCCTACTGTTGTAGGCGAAATAATGCAGTCTACAGAATTTTCTGCGATGAATGCCTGCGCCTGTGTTGTAGACTCTGTAAGATCATCATTGCCATCCAAATTATTTTATAACCTAATTCGCACGCATGACAACATCGTACTATGCAACCCATTTACAAATATACTGGATTCATTTATGGAGCTTTTTGACATATTATGTGAGACAACCGAAAATGGAAATGATGCCTGGAAATATACGCATACTTCTTTGCTGGTACACACCATTTTTACTTCCATGTATGATATTGTATATAATTTGCACGAAATTAAAGAGCTGACTCCCGCTCAGGAAAGCAGCATCAACGCAGCCTTGAAATATATCTCGTCGAATTATAAAGAAGATTTAAACATTGAGAACATCTCTAATAAGGTAGGATTTTCAAAATATTATTTTTGTAAAATATTCAAGCAGCAAATGGGCACAACCATTCATCAATATGTGAACGAATATAGAATAAATAAGGCAAAGGAGCTGCTTGCTTATTCCAAGCTTTCTATCAGCTCTATTGCCAGCAAGGTGGGATTCAAAACAACACTTACATTTATACGGGCTTTTGAACGCTCTACGCACATGACCCCCAGCGAATACCGGCATTATTATTAAATTAATTCAGGCACACAAAATAAACGGAAAACCTTTCCCCACAAAAAGGTTCTCCGTTTATTTTGTGTGCATTTTTTGCACTGATATGTGTCATTCTAATATAAGCATGATATAGGATTTTCTTTTAATCCAGATGAAATACAGGCACAAGATCTATGGATACCGGACTGTTATCGGGGTTTGTCTCCATAATGTCTGCCATATAATCCCACCATTTACGATTAATTTCTGTATCAGCGCTTTTTGCCCACTTTCCTTCATCCTCCAGTTCAATGTAGCCATAGAGAATATTTGTTTCTCTGTCGAAGAATATAGAATAGTTAGAGCCTCCGTACTCATGAATCATATCTTTCATCTCCGGCCAGAGGGCATTATGCCTCTTAGCATATTCCTCCTCCATTCCCGGATAAAGCTTCATTTTAAAACTTTTTCTGATCATTTCTACCTCCATGATATCTACGGATCTCAAAGCCGTGCTTTTTCATGCAAGCATGAAACGCATGACTTTTTGACCCTGGTATCATTTTAATATACGTCTTTCCACTCGTCAATGTTAGAGGGATCGAATTTGAAAGGATCGCCTAAGATGATTTCTGTACCGCCATCATCCGCATCTACTATTTCATAGTCACCCATGTCTCCGGCAGTAAACTTGTCTCCAGCCTTTCCTGTAATTGTTCCGTCAACAAGTGCGATTGATGTGTAAGCGCTGAGGCTTCCAAGATCGCTTGGATTCCACAGGAACATATACGGGCAGGAGTGAGCATCATCGTCGCCGATGTACTCTGCCATCTCTGAAGGGAGGCCAAGTCCTGTCAGTTTTACAGAAGATTTCTCATCCTGAAGAACTTTAGCTGCTGCATTGATACCTACTGTTGTAGGAGCACAGATAACTTTCAGATCTGGGTATTTTGATAACAAAGCCTGTGTCTGATCTGTAGATTTCTGTGGCTCGTCATCACCGTAAGCAACCTCTACAAGTTCCAGTTTAGAATACTTGTCATCTTTCATAACTTCTTTCATAGCATCAATCCATGCATTCTGGTTTGTTGCCTGAGAAGTAGCAGAAAGGATTGCCCACTGGCCTTCTCCGCCTGTAATATCTAAAACAGCATCCATCAAAACTTGACCAATTTCTTTAGTACCAGCCTGATTTACAAATGTCTGACGGCTGTCAGTATTTGTTTTGGAGTCCAGACAGGATACTTTAATACCTGCATCCATAGCTTCTTCCAGTGATGCCTGCAGAGCATTTTCGTCATTTGCTGCGATTGCTATTGAATCAACTCCCTGAGAAATCAGTGACTGAATGACAGATACCTGTGCATCCGCTGTTGCAGCCTCAGGATGTTTTACGATACACTCTCCGCCTTCTGCCTCAATTACTTTCTGGAAACCTTCTGCCTCTTTCTCATTAAAAGGATTTCCTGCTGATTTTGTTACGATGGCATAAGTTTTCTTTCCGGAGTCTTTGGATGTGTCACTTGATTTTGAATCTGAGTCTGAACTTCCGGAATCTTTTCCTCCGCAGCCAACAGCCAAAGTCGCTGCCATTGCCACGCATAACAGTACGCTTAAAACTTTTTTCTTCATGCTTTCTTTTTCCTCCCTTTTTGGAATTTGTTTTATACGAAACGCCTTTTTGGCGCTTTGTATCACTTTAAGTCAAATACCCTGCAGCAAGCTGCGGGCTCGTTGCCCGCGGGAATGAATTATTTTGCCGCTGCCGTCTTTTTCTTTAATTTCACTTCCCCGCCGATGTTTGGCAGAAGTACCGCCAAAATCAGGAGCGCACCCAATATAATAAGAATCAGCTGCGGATTCATGTTAATTTGTCCAAGACCGATTCTCAGACAGATAATGATAAGACCGGAAATAATACCGCCCTGAAGCTTTCCTTTTCCGCCTGCCGTAGAAATTCCGCCAAATACCGCCATTGCGATTGCATCCATTTCAAAACCATTTCCTGTGGTAGTATTTGCTCCGTAAAGTACTGATGTAAGGAATAATGCAGCGAGCCCTGCCATGAATCCCATTGCTGTGTAAATAATCAGACGTATCCTCTGCACATGGATCCCTGAATAATAAGCAGCCCGGCTATTAGAGCCTATGGCATAGACGCTTCTTCCAAATGTAGTTTTACTCAGCACTACAGTAAAAATAACAGCAAATATTGCTACGACAAATAGAATATATGGTATTGTGCCAACCTTGCCTGCAATCATACGAAAACCTTCTGTATTGCTCAGGGAAACCGATCCGCCGCTTCCCAGCGAAATCTCCGCAATACCTCTGAAAACAATCTGGGTACCCAGAGTTACAATCATAGGGGGCAGCTCTGTAAACTTTGTAAGAATCAGTCCGTTAACAAATCCACAGATTGTACCAACCAACAATGATACAAGAACCACTACTATAAACGGCCACTCCTTATTGCTGGCCATGCATGTCATAGTAGCTGACAGACATACAATAGCGCCTACTGAAATATCAATTTCACCAAGTATCAGGATATATGCCATCGGAAACAGCAAAAACATCTCTGTCAGATATTTTGGCATTTCTCTCAAAACGCTGGAGAACTGATAACTTGAGGAGATACTTGCACAAAAAATATTGATTAGGATAAAGACTACGACCAACATACTTTCCCAGCAGAGCAAAGTCTTCTTCCATGACTTGTCGGGTACATTGACAATCGTTCTTCCTGATTTTCCTGCCATGATTACATCTCCCTTCCTTTAAGATTATTCTTGTCCATTACACGCTGTGTTATAACATTCAGAATAACTACAACTAATATGATAACACCTTTTACAGTATTCTGTGCAATAGCGTCAATTCCTACGAGGGGCAGTGCTTTTGCAATAATTGCCAGAATCAGGGAGCCCAAAAATGCCCCGACGACGCTTCCACGTCCGCCTGTCATGCTGACACCGCCAATTACACATGCGGCAATAACATCCATCTCTTTTCCGTACAGCATGTTCGGCTGTGCAGAAGAATAAACCGCAACTGCCAGGGCTCCGCATAGTCCTGCCAAAGTTCCCATTACAGTGTATACCATAAGCTCTACGTTGGAAGTATTGATACCGGAAATGGAGGCTGCCTCACGGTTACTTCCCACAGCGTATATTTTTCGTCCAGTCTTTGTCCACTTCATCACCACAAAGAAAATGATATAGCAGATAATCATAATCAATACTACGTTGTTAATCCCAAGAACCTTTCCGAGAGCAAAGTTTTTGAAATTTCCAAGGTTCTCGGCACTTGCCCACTGACTATTTCCTATCATATATGCCATACCTCTGTATATGTACATAAAGCCCATGGTGGCAATAATAGGAAGTACCTTCCCCTTTGCAATTACAAGACCGATAATCAGTCCGCATGCCGCACCGATTCCTATCGCAATCAAGAACAGTAAAAATGTATTTTCAACCTTTTGATATTTAAGCAGCATCCCGACTGTCATGCCTGAAAAGGCAAGCGTGGAAGCAACAGAAATATCAATTCCGCCAATCAGCAGTACTCCCAGCATACCAAGTGTCATAATCATAATCACTGCATTATTCTTCAACATATCTGAAATAGACTTCAAAGTCAAAAATGAAGGACTTCTAAACGAAATAACCACGCAAAGGATGATCAGGACAATCAACAGGCTTGCTTCACGGGAACCGGTAATTGTTTTCCAGATAGATTTCTTTTCTTTCATCTTTCCCATTTCCTCCTTACTTTGATTTTTCCATCGACATCTCAAGAATTCTCTCCTGAGTTGCTTCGTCACGGTTGAGTTCACCGGTTACTTTGCCGTTGCACATTGCCACAACTCTATCACTCATGCCAAGGATCTCCGGCATTTCTGAGGATATCAGGACAATCGCATAGCCCTGCTTTGCAAGGTCTCCCATGATCTGATATATCTCAGCCTTTGCTCCGACATCGACACCCTTCGTAGGTTCATCCATGATGACAACCTTCATTTTCTGTCCCAGGGCTTTGGCAACTATCACCTTCTGCTGATTACCTCCGGAAAGTGAAGATGCCGGATCAAAAATAGTGATAGCTTTTGTATCTACATCCTCCAGGAGTTTTTTTGCTACCTCCCTTTCTTTCTTTTCATCATTAAAGCCTTTTTTCGCATACTTGCCCATTGTTGGCAGTGTTACATTTCTGCCAAGTCCCCAGCTCATAATCAGTCCATCCTTCTGTCTGTCTTCCGGCAAAAGAATGATTCCATGCTTCATGGCATCTGACGGGTTTTTAATATGCAGTGCTTTTCCTTCCAGAAACACCTTGCCTTCATCTGGTTTCGTAATTCCACAAATACTCTCGACCACTTCAGTACGTCCTGCACCAACCAGACCGGTAAGCCCTACAATCTCTCCTGCCCGGACACTGAAAGAAATATCCTTAAAATATCCGACTCTAGAAAGTCCCTCAACTCTCAACACCTCCGGCCCAAGCTGAACCTCCGGCTTCGGAAATAAATCGCTGATCTCGCGGCCTACCATAGCCTTAATCAAGTCTGTATTCGTAATTTCATTCACATCATAAGTCCCTATATACTTTGAATCACGCAATACAGTAACTCTGCTTGCCAAACGGTACATATCCTCAAAACGATGAGAAATAAATATAACAGAAACACCGTTTTCCCTGAGTTTATCAACAATCCTGTACAATTTTTCAGATTCACTGTTTGTCAGTGATGCTGTGGGCTCATCCAGAATAATAATCTGAGCATTTGTAGAAAGTGCTTTTGCAATTTCAACCATCTGCTGCTGTGCAACACTTAAGGTCCCCATCTCATCCGTAGACTTAAAGTCTGCATCCAGCTGAGACAGTAATTTCGCAGCTTCTTCATTCATTTTCTTCCACTGAATCATACCGCTTTTTATAATCTCATGTCCCATAAAAATATTCTCTGCCACTGTTAGATCCGGGTACGATGTAGGATGCTGATAAACAGCGGCAATCCCTGCTGCCTGTGCGTCCCTGGGACCTTTAAAGGTTACTTTGTTTCCATCCAGAAACATCTCGCCTTCCTCTGCTTTATGTACGCCGGTTATTACTTTTATAAAAGTGGATTTCCCCGCTCCGTTCTCACCCATCAGTGCATGGACCTCACCTTTCTTGAGCTGGAAATGCACATTGTCCAATGCTTTTACACCAGGAAATATCTTCGTAATACCTTTTAATTCCAAAACATATTCAGACACCGTGTTTTCCTCCTTACTTTCCTTTCTTTAATAAGTGTAACAATTATGAAATTTTTATGAAACAGCAAAATATTTTGATTCTGGGTAAATTATTTTTGTGTTGATTTTTATGTGAATTTTGTTAGAATATAAGTAACTATCAAGGAGGGCAGAAATGTTCACAAATGACCCTCAGCGAGCTCGTTCGCTGAGGGGTATTTGTGGATATTTCTATTCGGCGCTTAGCCGAAGCGAGATGAAGCAGCGCAGAATCGAGCTTGGCCTCCTGAATAGTTACGAATAAAGATAACTAAAAGGCTGCATAGAAGGAGAATTTTGTATTATGAAATTATTAATTGCGGATGATGAGGAATTGACACGGGAAGGTCTTATTGCCTCTCTGGACTGGGAATCTCTGGGCATTACACAGATTTTCCAGGCTGATGACGGAATACATGCTCTTGACATCGCCCACTCACAAAAACCCGACATCATACTATGCGATGTCCGTATGCCGCGTATGGATGGAATTCAGATGGTAGAGCGGCTGGAAGAATTTCTGCCCGATACCAGTGTGATATTTATGAGCGGTTATTCAGACAAGGAATATTTAAAAGCAGCTATTAAGCTAAAAGCTATAAATTATGTGGAAAAACCGTTGGATCCACAGGAAATCAAAGAAGCAGTTCTGGAGGCAAAAGAAAGACATCAGCAGAAAATACGTACACGGCTGAGTGAAAATCTTTACTCTATGGAAAAGACCTCTCATCTGGCCCTCCTTTTCACTAAGCCTTATAAGGAAAATGTTGAGAAAGTTACACAACTGGCTGACGAGCTTTCCCTCGGCCTAACATCTGGAAGCAGCTTCACAACATATATTGTAAAGCTGAGGACAAATGAACCTGACAATTCTCTACTCAATAATCTCCGCAATGATTTTTCTGATTTTCTCACACATTATCACCTTCAGGTATTTTACATTCAGCTTCACGCAATCTACCATGTGTTTCACATTATGGGAAGCTGCGCTCCATCTTCGACTGCTCTTAGCGCCATTGAGCAATATTTGGAAAAACAGTTTCATACCTTCGGGGATTTTTTTGTCGGCCGAGGTGAAACAGTGACAGGTGTCGGAAAAGTTTATCACTCTTATACAACTGCTGTAGTGACATTGCAGAGCAGCTTCTTTTTTGAACCTGGAGCCATTCTTTATGCGGCTGATATAAAGACTCCCCCTGCAGGCACCGATGTCAGGGAAGCTGCAGATGATGCCGCCCCTGCCTTCACAGATGCGCTGCTTGCGGGAGACCGGGGTTCCTGCACAGCCATACTGCAGAATCTATACTCCACTTATTTCCAAAATTGTACACTGTTTCCCAATCAGATAAAAGATCTTTATTATAAACTTTTCATGAGTATCAGTGATAGCCGTGTAAAGTTAAAGCTAAACTGGGAGCCCGGAGAAAACAACACGCAAGAGAGTATTATGGAACACCTGGAAAGCTGCTTTACCTATCAGGAGCTTCATCAGATGCTTGTCTCCAGGACAGAGCAGTTCTTCCAGAGTATTGATTCCTACGTACCGGAAGATACCACCATATTTTTGATTAAAGATTATATCAGCAAGAACTATGCAAAGGATACTCTATCTATTAAAGAAATCAGCGATCATGTATTTCTTTCCGCATCCTACATGTGCACATATTTTAAAAATCAAACCGGAAGTACTCTGAATCAATATCTGACAGAATACCGAATGGAAAAAGCCATGCAGCTGCTTTCGGACGGCCGCTATCAGATTGCAGACATTTCATCAAAGGTAGGCTACAGCAATGGAAACTATTTCAGTAAGAGTTTCAAAAAGTTTACGGGATTATCTCCGTCAAAATACAGGGAGAAAATATTAAAATGAAAACTACATTCCAATCCATAGACCGGTTCTACAAAAGCCTGAAGCTTCAGACCAAACTTACTATTACCCATCTCGTAATTGCGACAATTCCCATGATTGTTCTGGCAGCCTTCTTCTCTACAAAGCTTTATGACATGATCGTTGCAGATAGTATCCGCACAGAGCAAGGTGCATCTGCACAGACTGTCCCATTAATTGAAGACACCATTTCCCAGATTTTGAATGTCCAAACCCAAATTACCGGTCAGGATTTCTATAAGCTGACTCTCAGTGCGGACAGAACGGAACCCTTAAGTTTTCTGGCCGCTTCCCGGAGTGCAGATGATTTTCAGAAAAAAGTAGAGCGCGTCACAGATGGGAGCCTGGTGACAGATGTAAAGATATACATGGATGTTCCGCAAGATGACCCTGCTTTTTCTGAGTATCCTGTCTCTGATACACTTCTGCCCATAAAGCAGGCATACGGAACTTACTGGTACGGAATTTTTAAAGGCGATCCCACTTTAACCAAAATGTTCTGTCCCCCATTTTATCTTAGTTCCTATGAAATTAAGCATAATGGTGATATGGCATATCTCACAAAATCCAGCATGCTGTACAATGGTGAACACGTTCCTTGTTTTCTTGCAATTTACTTTTCCCAGGAGCATTTTAATGCTCTTTTAAAAGATAATATGGCATCCGGGAGCAGCGTGGCTTATATGGTTAATGCCCGGGACAACCTTGTTGCTACCACAGATTCTGCCCTGTCCGGTACTTATCATTTTAGTTATGATGAAATCCAGGAATATTTCAGGTCCTCCAATAACTTCATATTAAAAAATGTACTGGGAGAAGATGTATATGCTGGTTTTTATAATATTAAGAACACAGACTGGTATATGGTTGTTGCTATGCCATCCCAGCCTATTATTAACAAAAGTATAGAAATCACAATTGCCTTTATTTTTGTATACATTGCATGTATTGTCGTCGCCTTTTTGATTGCCACATTGTTGTCCAGTTCCATCACCAAGCAATTGTCGGCAGTCATTAATCAGATGGCAAAGGCCAGAACCGGTCCACCCGTAGCACTTCCGGCACCAGATACACAGGATGAAATCGGAGATTTGATCTCTACTTACAATTATATGACCCGGGTCATCAATCAGCTGATGGAAGAGCAGGCAAAATCTGCGGAGGATCTGCGTATAGCTGAGTTTAATTCATTGCAGTCTCAGATTAACCCTCACTTTTTGTATAATACAATGGATATGATTAACTGGCTGTCCCAGCAGGGGCGGTCTCAAGAAGTAACTTCCGCCATCCAGAAACTGTCGCGCTTTTATAAGCTCACTTTGAGCAGGAAAAAGAGTCTGAGCACCATCGCCAATGAAATAGAACATGTGTCAATTTATGTACAGCTGCAGAATATGCGTTTCCATGACAAAATAGATTTCTTAATCGATGTCCCCGATTACTTGATGGAACATGCCATTCCGAAGCTGACTTTCCAGCCGGTGATTGAAAACTGTATTCTTCACGGCATTCTGGAAAAGGAATCCAAGCAAGGAACAATTGTCCTCACCGGATGGCTGGAGGAGAATACAGTTGTCATATTAATTTCTGACGACGGAATAGGGATGTCCAGAGAGAAAATAGAAGATATGCTAAATGGTCGGGGTACATCCTCCGTTTCCGGCTCCAATATTGGAATTTACAATACACACCGGAGGCTTCAGCTCATGTACGGCCTACAATACGGGCTTACGTACAACAGTGTACCCGGCAGAGGCACAGAGGTAGAAATCCGTCTTCCTGCCTCCACCCCCTCCAAATATACCGACAAGACTGCAAAGGAGAATGATGCGGAGAATTCACTGAGAGAAAGCCACCTGGTCCAGGCACTGAATCTCTTGTCCCGCCCTGAAATTAACCTTTATGAAATTGCAGAGGAATGTGGTTATAAGGATCTGCAGCAGTTCTTCACAGAGTTTAAAGAGCACTTTGGCTACTCTCCCGAAGAATACAGGCGCCATGTACTTTAGAAAGCAGAGGTCATCACAGCATTATCGCCTGGTGTCCTCTTCCTTTTGCAAATTGTTTTCCCACCGGCTTACCCCAACGTAACCGACTGTACCTCCAATAAATCTGCCACTTTTTCATATAATGATCCCTGATGCCCGATACTCATGGCAAAGTGGTGTGTCGGTGATTCTGCAAACCACTCATCCATATAGAAATCCGGATCCTTCTTAAATCTGACCGGCGTCTGTGTATTACCGATTGTCATAATCTCTCCGTCTGTAGATTCAGCCTCCGATATAATAAACTTCAGCCTTCCGTCTATGGTCTGTGTACATCCCAGATTGGTAATCGCCCCCGTACGCACTTTTGCCTCAACAGACACACCTGTCCCCTGCTTGCCGTGATACAGACCCATTCCTCGTAAAATCGGCTTTCCTTTTGCAATCTCAAGATGGAACGGCCCGTCATGACCGAGGAGGATTGTATTGTCATCATAATCCACTGTTACAATCTCACAGAAGCTTCCGCCTAATCCCAGAATATCACATATTTTCATCGCCAAACAGGTTTTCAAATCCCCCTCCCCGGCACAGGGAATCCCTTTTGCCGTCAGAAGAGAATGTCCCACAATGAAGCCGCCTTGTATATCTTCATAATAGTTTCCCGGGGCTCCGTGGTAATAGTATGTCAATGCATCCAGATCAAATTCCTTTACCAGTTTTTCCTGTGCCACCGCAACCTTGGCTGACCACTCCAGCTGCGCGTCAGCAGGCTTCTGTGCAAGGGGATCTGCCGCTGCATCCTCGCTGATGATAAAGAATTCCTTAATTTCTTTCCTCTTCTCTGTAATTTCCTGTCCTGTTACGCTCTGCAGATGCCTGTCTAAATCGCACATTTCCAGAATCTGCAGATGAGCACCTGTCTGAGCCTGGAACATAGTAAAATCACTGTACATATCTAGCATACCGCTGTATGTGTTTCCTAGGAATCCAAATCTTGCACCCTGCAGATTACACTTTACTTTTGCAGCAAGTATCCACTCCTCTATCTTTTTCCATGCACGTCTGGCTTCCGGACGCTCCGCGGTTATCTCATCTGTCATGGAGATTTCAGGTGTGTGGTTAAGCCCCAAAAGTCCATTCACCACACGGAATTTTATTCCTGCACGGTTGAACGCATTCGACAGCTCCGGTACCGGGCAGGCACCACAGTGTGCAAGCCATTCCCCTGTAGTTGTCTTCTGATAATTTATCCTCGCTGTGGGCTGAAGATTCAATACAACAGAAGGAGCACTGCAAATCTGGTGAATCGGCAAAATGGATGCGCTTGTCACATAAGTGGCAGAATGTGCCAGAATTAAATCTGCATGGATTTCATTAAAATATTCACCTGCCTTTTTACCTTCCTGTTCACAATCAACCAACCCGTAATAATATACTTCTGCACCAAATGCTTCCACTCTTCCGGCTATAAATTCGCCGTATTCTATCAGTCTTTCTTTGAGTCCTGGAAACTGCGCCCAGTACGTTTTCAGCCCCATAGAATAAATTCCGATCCTGGGTTTCTTTAAATCTTTTCTCTCATACACAACTATAACCTCCGTATACACCTACTAAATTTTTATAACGGTTCCTATATGTTTACAGACACATTATAATGATGTTGGGGTCAAAAGGTCATGCTTTTTCATGCAAGCATGAAACGCATGACCTTTTGACCCTGGTATCATTATAATCTTGTAATATAAGAATTGCATCCAAGCAAATTGCTTAAAAATAGCAGAATATTGTGGTGGTATTATGAATGAGCAGCAAAAACTATATGAGGTTTATTTAACTTCAATAAATGATAACATATATCCTCACCTCCAGCGTATTACTGTAGTGTACCAACTGTTTTGCCATTCATCCTCATTTACTATCGCCTCAAACACAGGCTCAAGGAAAGTTTGAATTTCATCAATCACAACAGTAAACTCAAGCGTATCATCTTTAATATTCTTCAAGAAATATTTCCACCGCTTCTGCATATCTTCATCTTCGGCAAGTGCAACAATCCGTTTGAAACTATCTCTGTCATAAGGCGTGCCACGCCGCTGTAAGGTTTCAAAAATTGCCGTCTGCAATTTTGTTCCGTCAAAATCGAAAGTCCTTGCCAGATAATAGATGTCGTAAAAATCCTTCATTCTACCTGTCAATTCAAACCGTTGCAGTATTGCGTCAAATTTCTCTGCGATAGTGCTTTCAAGTGAGTAGGTATTGATAATTGGTGCTTCAAAGTCGGGAAGCTGTGTGTTAATTAGCCGTTCCTCCGCACAAGGCACGATAACATCGCCCACACCCATATCCACATTAAAAGGTACACGGACATTTTTTATCTGAGCGATAATCTGTACACTGATACCGTGATATTTTCTCTGCAGTGAGATTTCCTCAAAACCTTTCGCAGTCATAGAAATGTAATCATTACCCGTAGGCGTATTGATAATCTTTCCTATAAGCACCTTTACATCTTCAATCGAATTGGAAGCTGCCCGAAGAAGAAAGTCCACATCAATCGTAGCTCGGCTTTCAAAATTGGTAAGGGTGTAAATAAACAGCCCGCCTTTGAGAATGAGATTATCTTCATATCCAGATTTTGAAAGCTTACGCAGAAATTCCTCCTGCACAAAAAGCTGTAAGCACTGCTGATAACTGATGCCAGACGCCTTTGCTTTGTTTCTGAGCTTCGCAAGAACAGAAGCCGCCTTATCTGCCATTACAGCCACACTCCAATCAATTCTTTAACTCTCTTTTGCACCCGTAGCACTTTTGCATACTTCATTAGGTTAGGGATGTTTTTCTTCGGATCTTTTACATACCCCTGTATTGCTTTATTAAAAATTTCTTTATCCATTTTATTCATATTTCGCAGCACATCACAAATGGTACGGTCACGGTCATAAATACGGACATCAATAGAATCAATTTTTCCACTGGTTTCTCCTAGTGTAACCAATGCAGGCTCAACACGGTACGCCTTAATAAATGGATAATCAATTTTAGTACGCAATTTTGAAACATTTTTATCAATTGCAAAATTCCACTCGGCAGGATTTCGGTCGCTGTATCTGTAGTAGAAAAGAGCTGTTTCCATACAAAGGACTGCATCGGGGAACAGACGATTGATAATTACAATTTCGCTTTCTCCAAAGTCCTCAATCCAATGATAGTAGCCTCGCTTTACTCTTTCAATCAAACCTTCATCCATAAGCAGTTTTATATCTGCGTAATATAGCTTTGAAGCTGTCAGTTCAGCGGTAGTCATAATATAATTGTGCCGGCTAAACAGCTTTCTCAACATCTCAATGTCTTTTTTTCGAAGCATTCTTTCACCTCTATTTAACTGATCTGATTTTTTATCATCAATAGGGTACTTTACTATATTATATCCATTTTTTTACTCAAAGTCAATAATAGTAAACTGAACGCTTTTGAATTGTTGAAGTGGGTAGTTAAATAGAAGACGCTGAATATGTTTGACCACAAAAAGCAAATTAAATATATACAATGATTTAGCGATACAGTCTGGAAATATTGAACGAATTAGGGGGATTTAATTATGTGTACGAGATTTGTTCATAACCGAAATGATACCATCGTAGGATTTAATTTTGATATAGACCTTGCAATTTGGACACATACCGTTATCAGAGAAGAAGATAGGTTTTACATCGGTATCAAAATGTCCGATGGCAATTATCACTCCTTTCATGGGATAAATAAGAGCGGAAATGTTGGTACGCTGCTTTATGTGAATGGTAACCCGAAATAACCAAACCTTATATCGTATCTGGTGATGACAGATTTGAAAGGGCTGACGAACAGCTTAAAAAATGTGGAGATAACTTTTCTGTTGTTGAAGCATTCCGCATAATTAAAAATGATGATGCATACAAAGTCTCCGGTAAATCATTATAAAGATATATACGCGGAAAAGGATATCCCAAAAGGTCTCCGGCCTTTGGAGAGAGATATATGGAGTACCCCACATCCATCGGCAGATTATCTTCGTCTAGCCCCCAATTTTTTTCATACCGCCCCTCCTTCTAGCCTCCTTCAGATAACAGCAATACTATGACTCCGCATATCGTTTTGTAGTCCGCAACAACATAAATATATTTGTTGATATCAATATATGTATTTATTGTTATTGTATATTTAGTACTGTCTAGTGTCAACATAATTGTCTATTTTCCTGTTAATTTTATGGATACTTGGTAAAACCTTGTCCCTTATAGAGTAAAAAAACGGATTCATGATTTATGGCACGAATCCGTTTTTATCATAAAGTTTTTATATAGCTGCGCAATATCCCCGCAGCGGCTTTTGTTTTAAATTCAGAAACAATCTCTTACTCTGGATAGATGCACATTATCCCCAGCTCTTCAAATCTCTGAAGCCATTCATAACCTGGCTTCTCGTCAGTGACAATCGTTGTAATATCTTCCAGCATCCCAACCGTTGTAAATGCAGTTTTCCCAAACTTGCTGCTGTCCACTGCCAGGATTTTTTCTTTTCCAGCCTCCAGCATAGTTTTCTTGTTATTAGCCTGGAGTTCATCTGAATCTGTAATACCTGCCGCAAGATCAAGCCCTTTACAGGAAATAATCGTCTTGTCTACATGATAAGTCCGAAGCATTCGATCTGTCTGTGCCCCCACAAGAGCAAAAGAGCCCTCTCTGGATATACCGCCGGTTGACAAAACACGCCAGTCCGGTACATCAAACAGCTCAATAATAATTTCCACCGAACTTGTAATCACCGTCAGGTTTTTCTTATCTTTTAGTGCTTTTGCAGTATATACCGCTGTTGAACTAGCATCCAGCATAATGCTGTCACTATCGTTCACCTGTCTGCTTATCAGTTCTGCAATACGCTGCTTTCCGACCACATTGCGGTTCTTTCTGATATTAAATGGCAAATCTATGTTTATATTTTCATTAATTACAGCCCCGCCATAGCTTTTAATGGCATAGCCGTCATTCACAAGTTTCTCCAAATCTCTGCGGATGGTTTCCTCCGAAACATCATAAATCTGACTGAGCTCGCTCACCACCACACGCCGTTCAGCCTGAAGCTTTTCTAATATTTCATTACGTCTCTCTATTGCAAGCATATTCCTGCCTCCCCGGTTTCGTGCTTTATATTCTGTGGCTGAACTGATTATAGGATAGCATCTCGTATCTGCGGATCCGGATGCGCAATGATGGAAGAATCCAGATACATTCCATCTGCAGACACAACAGCCCTGGCCTTTTCAATTGCAGCCTCCACCGCAGCAACCTCACCTGTCAGCATCAGATAAGATTTACCGCACATGCCTCTAGAAATTCTGATTTCAATTAAATCGACAATGGCTGTCTTTGCAGCCTCATCTGCCGCCACGATGATAGACGTCGCATCATAGGTTTCCACAATTCCAAGAGCAGACACATCCTCAATCTTTGAAGTTCCATAAATAGCCGGGAAAATCGACTCATGGGGATTTCCGAGGATAAAGCTGTTGATCAAATGCTTCTCATACTGTGTCCTTGATGCCGCAATCGCTGCATTTACCGCACTTAAATCTCCTGAAATGATTACAATATATTTCCCCGGACATACTGTCTGAGCTTCAATGATAGTCACATCAGAAGTCTTTACCATGGCATCTGCCGCTACCACACCTGCTGAAACAGTTTTATATTCTACCATTCCGATTGCCTTACTCATTGCCTGCACGTCCTTCCTTTGTTTCTATGGTTATATATTTTTTATTCACTGTACAGACCGTACCGTCAATACTTGCATGGATTCCCACGCTTAATCCTTTGCCAGGCTCAGCAATCATCTGCCCTTTTGATACCTTCTCCCCCGGTTTTACGACCGCGGTGGCAGGCGTCCCGATATGCTGGCTCAATAATATTTTTACCTTCCTGACAGGAACCTCCGACTCATCAAGGGGAGCTTCCTTGTCATAACGGGTTAAATCCAGTCTCGCCATCAGGCGCTGCATCGGAACCTTACGGTATTCTCTTTCTATTCCTATGGGTTTCGCGGCTATGCCTTGAGGAGGTCTGACACCACTTTCCTTTAAGCCTGCCTTGTATTTTGTCATTAATGATCTGGGAGATAATCCCTGCATGCAGGAATAAAGCTCGCAAAGTCCACAGGAAGAGCAAAACATGGTATCAATAAATATATCCGGTTTCTGTATGTCTTTACAGGTTGCCGCTCTCATAAACAAATGCGGCTCTATGGGGTGTCCCAAAAGGTATCTCGGACATAAATCTGTACACATGCTGCACTGACAGCAGCTTGCTGCCGCACGTTTTAAGTCTATGGACGAGTTTCCTTTATTTTTCTGAATAATGAAATGCTCCCTGGGAAGTACCAGAACAGCATTTGTTGTTTTAGTAACCGGCTGTGAACCTCTGCCGATGAATCCCATCATCGGCCCGCCGATAAAATATACCGGATTCTTTGTTGTCACACTGCCGGCTCTTTTTACAGTTTCTTCTATCGTTGTTCCAATAGGCACTCTGACTGTTACCGGATGTTCTACCTCTGCCGTAACCGATACCAGCTTATCTATAACCGGTGTGTTCTCATTGAGTGCTCTATATACATTATATACAGTTTCAACATTAAATACGGTGACCCCGCTCTCAATGGGAAGACCGCCGGGCCTGACTCTCTTTCCAATCACTTCATAAATCAATACGACTTCGTCGCCTGCCGGGTAGACCTCATCCAGCAGGCCAAGTCTTACCTCCGGGTAGTCTTCGATTACCTCATTTAAGGCATCAATTGCCCCGGTGTAGGTTCTTTTTATACCGATAATCAGTTCTTTTGCATTCACAACCTGACCTATCATGTGTAAGGTCTCAATGATTTCCTGCGCATATTTCTCCAGCAGCTGCCTGTGCAGTTTCAGCAACGGTTCACATTCTGCACAGTCTAAGATAATTGTCTCGGCACGCTCATCCAACTTCGCATAAGTGGGAAATCCGGCACCGCCTGCTCCGACAATACCATTTTGCTGAAGCAGGCCGCTCAATTCTTTGATATCCATTGCTCTACTGCTCCAGTCCTGTTCCATCGTCAATAATTCCTATAATTGCCGCATCAACAGGTGCGTCCGGCATTCCGGAGCCGATTCTGGCTGCACTGCCCTGTGCCACCAGCACATATTCACCTATACCTGCGCCAATCTTATCAATCGCAATGAGTTGTTTTGCTCCGGTCTGCATATGCTCCAAAACATCTATAATCATAAACTTATTGCCGACTAAGTTTTCGCATTTGCGTGTTGAAACCACGCTTCCTTTTACTTTTCCTATCAGCATAACATCCTCCTCTTGCGACTACTTTCCAAATTTTATCTGATAATTCTTACTGTATCTCCTGTTGCAATCTTGGCTGCGTTGGCTTCATCTGTGTCAATATGCATCTCCAGTGTAAAACTGTCGTCCACCCGGATCTGTACATGATTGAAAACAGTACCTCTTTCATTGTCTGCTTTCACAGATACTGTATCTCCATCGTGTACACCTGCAGCCATTGCATCCTTAGGTGACATGTGAATATGCCTCTTTGCTATAATGCAGCCCTCGTCCAAATAAAGCGCACCTTTCGGCCCTACCACTGCTATAGCAGCGGAGCCTGCAGTATTGCCCGATTCTCTAATCGGTGCTTTCACGCCAAGGCGGATTGCATCTGTTGCCGAAATTTCTACCTGGGATTTACGTCTTACAGGTCCCAGAATCCTGACATTTTCTATAGCTCTGAGTTTCAGACCTACAATGGTAACCAGCTCGTTTGAAGCATACTGGCCTCCCATCAGCTCTTTTTTCTTCGTGAGCTGATATCCTGGTCCAAACAGAACCTCCACATGTTCCTGTGTCAGATGAACATGCCGTGCAGACACGCCTACAGGTACTATGTATCCAATATTTTCAGTACTTTTTTGCTTCTCAACGGTTTCCAATACCATCTTTGTAATCAATGCTACATTGCTGTTATCCATATCAATTCTCCTCTTTAAGTATTTACAAGCCCCACAATCCCCCCGTAGGCGGACCGCAGGGCCGTAAATCTCTGGCTGAAACTAAATGATTATTTATTTCATTACCGGAAGAATCTTCTCTACATCATTGTGTGGTCTTGGAATTACATGTGTCGCAACTAATTCTCCAAGTCTTCCAGCTGCCTCTGCTCCTGATTCAACTGCTGACTTTACTGCTCCAACATCTCCGCGTACCATTACTGTTACAAGCCCGGAACCAATCTTCTCTGTTCCTACCAATACTACATTTGCAGCCTTTAACATTGTATCTGCTGCTTCGATTGACGCTACTAATCCTCTTGTTTCAACCATTCCTAATGCTTCCTGTGACATTCTTTTTTCCTCCTTTATTTGAATATCTTCTGCCTGCTTTGTCGCCTGTTTTACTCTCTCTGCGGTCTTAGCCGGAGCTTTCGCTGTAGTTTTTTTTCTGGCTGCCGCCCCTGGTTTTGAAGTATCCGGAGCTTGTTCTTCCCCGGTCGGTTTCTTTTCTTCTGCCATCTGACTGCCTCCTAACTTACTCGGTTTGCGCTGCTGTTGATGATTTTGATAATCTCTTCATGGGGACTCGCAATTACCACCTGTGCTACGGGTTTCTTAATTCCGTTTGCTGTGGCAGTGTCAATGGCTTGCGTTACAGCAGATACATCTCCGCGGATAATAATTGTTACAAGTCTTCCACCTAATCTTTTTTCCCAAGTGACAAGCTGCACGTCTGCTGTCTTACACATAATATCGACGGCAACAATTGCGGCTGTCACACTCGGTATTTCAAAAAATCCATACGCCTGGCCCATGAGACTACTCCTTTACTAAATCAATAACTTTTATACTGTAGGAAGAATCTTCTCTACATCGTTGTGTGGTCTTGGGATTACGTGTGTTGCAACTAATTCTCCAAGTCTTCCTGCTGCGTCAGCCCCTGTCTCAACTGCTGCCTTTACTGCTCCAACATCTCCACGCACCATTACTGTTACAAGTCCGGAACCGATTTTCTCTGTTCCTACCAATGTAACCTCTGCTGCCTTTGTCATTGCATCCGCAGCCTCAATTGCTGCTGTAAGTCCTCTTGTTTCTACCATTCCTAATGCCAGTTGTGCCATTTTAGTTTCCTCCTAAACTTCTTCTACATATATTTTATTGGGTTTTCCTTTATCTAAACCGCTCAGCTTCAGCATTTTCTCTGTATCCTCTGTTGGTCTTGCGATTTCGTATTCAGCTACAATTCCCGCCAGTTCTTCTGCCTTCCTCTTCGCTGCGTCTAATGCCGCCCGAACATCGGATACGCTTCCTCGAAACTTAATCATTACAATCAGCGGTACAGGTAACTCATCTGCATTTGCCGGTTTATTCTTATCAAAGGTCTCCAGATGTACATTTCCAGCTTTGCATCCGGCGTCTGCCGCTGCAAATGCTGTAGCAAGTCCAAATACCTCCAACATCCCTACTGCTTCTCCCATATCAACTCTCCTTTTAGGGATTGCCGCTATTTGTTAACAATAGCGATTTTCAGCCCTTCCATTTTCAGGTTGGTCTGATGAGCCTCATTAATTCTGTCCAGTGTAAACTCATGAGTGATGAGTTCATCCATTGGAAGGCCGATGCCCTTTGCTCTCTTCAAGAAATCAAATGTTGTAGCATAATCTCTCAAAGTATATACCCATGAACCAACAAGTGTGATTTCCTTAGAACACAGGTCAAAGTGTGGATTGATTGTAGCATCCCCGCCGTTGATGAAGAATCCTAATTCACAAAGTCCGCCGCCGTTGCGGATGAATTTGTAAATGTTAGAATGTGCTGCCGGTGAACCTGTGCACTGGAATGCAAAATCTGCAAGGTGTCCGCCGAATGCTTCCTTTACACCCTCTGCAAGCGCTTCGATTCCTTTGTAATCCTTAAAGTTTACAGAAGTTTCAGCTCCCATTTTCTTGGCGAAGTCAAGTCTCTTCTTTTCTCCGTCTACAGCAACAATATTTTCAATACCCATTGTACGCAAAACTGCGATACAAATCAAGCCTATTGGTCCACATCCCTGCACAACAACTCTGCTGTTGAATCTTAAAATGCCTGTAGTTTTTGCTCTCTCTACTGCGTGAACGAGAACCGCACATGGCTCAATAAGAATTCTGGATTTCAGATCAAGGTCACTTACATTAAAACATGTGGAACCTTCACGAATCAATATGTAATCTGAAAACCATCCGTTCAGATGAATGTCATCGTCCGGCAGCAGGCCGTATACATCAGAAGCCCCTACGTTTTGTTTGTTCATATCGAACATTGTAATCTCCGGGTCATCTCCGAAAATCATACAAGTAACAACCTTATCACCGATTTTTAAATCTTTTCCTGCACTGTCTTTTTTTACATTCTTGCCCATTTTTACGATCTCGCCTGTTCCCTCATGTCCGAGAACAACGGGGATCAGACCAAATGGATCTCTCTTAAACTCATGGGCATCCGTACCACAGATACCACATCCCTCAACTTTTACAAGAATATCTCCGTCTCCCACTTCCGGGATTGGATATTCCTTAATATCATAATGCTCCAAGCCAGTCAGCATAGCTACATGTGCGGTTTTAGGAATGGATACGCTTTTTGTGGCTGCACCTTCCGCCAGAATCCCCTGCTTATCCAGCATGCTTTCCAACACCTGTTTTACAACTGCTTCTACATTTGCAGAGCTCATTTCCATTTTACTTCCTCCTGTCTTAACGAATACACAAACTATCAGTCATTACACAGCGCCTTCTCTTCGTAAATGTGCTTGCACTTGTAAGTCCCTCGCCTGTTCTGCTGGCGATGGTAAATGTACAGTACCCTTCGCCGCCAAATCCCAACGCAGCATAAGACGGACCGTTCTTTACAAGAATTGCTGTGTCAATAGCTTTCGCATACTTTGTGATATTATCAACATTTTTAGAATGAATATGCGCGGAGTGCCTATTTCCGTGCTCCAGCCAAACAGCCTGCTCTATAGCATCGTCAAAATCTTTGGCTCTGACAATTCCCAGAATCGGCATCATCAACTCCGTTGTAATCAAAGGGTGTTCCTTTGATCCTTCAAATACAATGCACCTGATGTTGTCCGGTACACTTACACCAATCATTCCCAGGAGAGTCTTTGCGTCTCTCCCCACACAGTGCCTGTTCAGCCTGCCGTCTTTCATAACAACCGCCGTCAGTGCGTCCTGCTCTTCTTTTGATGCCAAATAGCAGCCCTGTTCATTTACCATATAATGCATTAACTCATCCACAACAGAAGTTACAGCTACAACTTCCTTTTCAGCAATACAAGGTAGATTGTTGTCGAATGTACAGCCATTTACAATGTCCTCCGCCGCTTTACGGATGTCTGCCGTCTCGTCTACAAGTGCCGGCGGGTTGCCTGCTCCTGCACCGATGCCTCTCTTCCCTGATGAAAGAACGGCTGTTACAACACCCGGACCTCCGGTTGCCGCAATCAGAGGAATATCTTTGTGCTTCATCATAATGTTGCTGGTTTCCATCGTTGGCTTCTCAACAGTGCATGCAATGTTATCCGGGCCGCCTGCTTCTAAGGAAGCTTCGTTTAACAGATTGATTGCATGTATAGATGTCTTGATTGCTGCCGGATGTGGGTTGAACACAACTGTGTTTCCGCCTGCCAGCATACCGATTGTATTGCAAAGTATCGTTTCACTCGGATTTGTACATGGTGTGATGGCCCCGATCACTCCAAAGGGTCCCATCTCTATCAGAGTTAGTCCTCTGTCTCCTGACCATGCAGTTGTCGTAATATCTTCCGTTCCCGGTGTCTTTTCTGCAACCAACTGATGCTTTAAAATTTTATGCCCTACATTTCCCATGCCTGTTTCATGCACACCCATACGTGCAAGAATCTCGGCATTTTCCATTGTCTTTTTCCTGATGTTGGAAATTATGTTCTCTCTTTGATCCATGGACATTCTTCCCACAATCTTCTGCGCCTTTTTGGCAGCTTCGATTGCGTCATTCATGTCGGAAAATACGCCATGGCTTCCTGACACTTCGGATGCAACCTGCATCTTTGCCATGACCTCCTGCACAATGTCCTGAACCATCTGTTCACTTACAGACACTTCAATACCTCCTTGAAAACTTCTCTGCCGTAAGCAGCAATGGCCGTATCTTCTTCAGCTGACCCGCCGCTCACTCCTAATGCTCCAATTATTTTACCTTCTGCTTCCAGCGGTTCTCCGCCGCCGAATATCACGATCTTTCCTCCGTTAGTAAACTGAATTCCATACAAAGGCTGACCCGGCTGGCTTAAATGACTCAACGCTTCCGTAGACATCTTAAGACTCGCCGAAGTAAAGGTTTTGTTAACTGCAATATCAAAGCTTGCTATGTAGGCCTCATCCATACACTGAACGGCTACAGGTCTTCCTGCCTGGTCTGAAACGGCAATTACTACATTCACACCCAACTGGGAAGCCCTTTCTTTCACTCTTTCAATCAGGGCATTGGCTGTCTTCAGTGTCATCTTCTGCCCGCTGCATCTGCATACGTGTCCTTTTTCCGGATGAGAACCCTCTTTCATCTGATCCAATACTGCTTTCACAGCACTTGTAATATCCTGTTCGTTCATAGCAGTCCTCGTTTCTTAATCATTACATTCCAAGCTGAGCCATTACCTTCTTTGTAATGGATGCTACTAAATCAGCATCTGATGTGGAACCTGCGGCTGCGTCCTTGCCTGTGCCGCAAGATCCGGCACAGCTGTGGCAGCTCTGCTTGCCTGCTTTAGCGTTGGGGCACAAGTTTGCAGGATGTTTTCCCGGAAGTCCCATCTGTCTTCTGATTTCGTATAATCTGTCTATCTGAGCCTGGTTAAATTCCTGTGGCTCGCCCAGCATTCTTGACTGATACAAAAGACGTGCATAGAATTCTACAGACTCCATCTTGTGGTATGCATTCAGCAGTGTGTTTGAATAAGTGAGTGCCCCGTGATTTTCAAGAAGTACTGCATCAAATGACTGTACATACTCTTCAACCGCGTCCGGAATTTCTTCTGTAGACGGAGTACCGTATTTTGCAATCGGAACACATCCCAGTGCGATCACTGCCTCAGGCATGATTGGTTGTGTCAGCGGAATGCCGCAGATAGCAAATGTTGTAGCATACAGCGGGTGAGCATGTACCACTGCGTTAACATCCGGTCTTTCTTTATATACACGCATGTGCATCTTAATTTCTGAGGAGGGCTTAAATCCTTTGTTCGCCTGAAGTACATTCCCATTTGCATCCACTTTACAAATATATTCCGGTGTCATAAACCCTTTGCTGACACCTGTAGGTGTGCATAAGAATTCATTATCATTTAATTTTACAGAGAAATTACCATCATTTGCGGCAACCATTCCGCGGTTATAAACCCGCTTGCCGATTTCACACATTTGTTTTTTAATTTCGTATTCGTTTTGCATCCTATTTTTCCTCCTTGGACTCTTAAAACAAAACTAAATATTTGTTTTTTGTTGTTTCTCCCTAGATAGTATCACATAATCCCACATCAGTCAACTTGTTTTTATGTTGTTTCTGTTGTGTTCTCATAGGTAAAGTGTAACCGTTCAACCCGCAGCTTCACTTTCATCAATTTCCCAGGGGAGCACATCCCCCTTTTCTTTCAAATGTTCCAGAATTTCAGGGACTCCCTCATAATTTTTAGAATCTACATAGAAAATTTTTTTGCAGCCGGCAAGCCGCAGCCACTTTGCGGCGCGCTCCACATTTGCCTTCTCATCGTGTATTTTTGTCACAATGCCAATCACCTCCCGGTTGCACATAGCCGTGCAGCAGGGTGGATACAGGGAATAGGACTCCGTGGCGGACAAAAGCATCCCCACAACGTCAGCCTCATATGAATAAAGTGCAAGCGCATGACCCAGGTTTTTCGTCTGGGCATATTCACCCGGGGTATCTATAATAACATCAAAGTTATTTACATACTGCGTTTTGTGATACTGTATTTTTTCACCTCTCAGTGCCTGGGTTAATGTTGTTTTTCCACACTCACTCCGGCCCATCAGTACAATTTTCTTCATAATAAAATCAAGTCCTTGTTATTTCACATACAGAAAAGTCCATTTTATCTTTTACATATTTCAGAACTGCCCGGATTGCAGCCTCTGTCTCGGAAATTGTACCTGTCACAATCAGTGTGCCGCTGAAACGGTCTACAAACCCCAGTTCAATTCCTGCCGCCTTTATTGCAATATCCGCTGCAATAATCGCTGTTTCTGCGGGGCTGATGGTAAGCACGCCAATAGCAGATTTGCTGTACTCTGAACGGGGATCCAGCCCCAGCTTCTCATACAGGGTAATATCCGGGCTTGCAATCAGATGTGCAATTGTAATCTCTTTGCCGGGAACCAATTCCTGCACAATTCTCTCCGGTATCTGTTCATGACTCATTCTCTTTATCCTCCTATTTGGCATTCAATGCCTGATGTCTGCTCTGCAGCCTGCAGAAGCGTCTCCATCTTTTTATTGACCGGCGGTTCTACGCCTCCCATCAAGTATGCTCTTCCAAGTCCTTCATATTTGTCCTGTCCAAGCCTGTGATACGGGAGCAGATGCAAACGCCTTACGTTGCCGAGTTTCTTCGCATACTCGGCTATATTATGTATTTCCCGGATCGTATCATTGAAGCCCGGAATCACCGGTATCCTTACACTTAGCTCTGTCATCCCGGAGCCTGCAATTTTCATAGCATTTTCCAGTATTAACTCATTAGAACGTCCAATATACTCTTTATGCTTTGCCGGATTCATATGTTTAATATCCAGCAAACACTGATCCAGATAAGGCAGAAGTCCCTCTATCACCTCATAAGGCACACATGCAGTACTTTCTATAGCCGTGTGGATTCCTGCTTCATTTGCTGCTCTTAAAAGTGCTGTAGCAAACTCTGGCTGACAGAGACACTCACCCCCTGACAACGTCAGGCCTCCCCCGGTCCGCCTGTAGTACGTGCGGTCTTTTTCTACAGTTTCCATCACTTCTTCCACCGTGACATCTTTTCCTATTACCTTTGGCTCACCCTGTACCATCATTGTCTCAATCTCATGACGCTGAGACTCCGGGTTACAGCACCACCTGCATCTCAGCAGACACCCTTTCAGGAATACAATTGTCCGGATTCCATTGCCATCATGGATAGAATATCGCTGTATATCAAAAATGCGGCCTTTAGTTCTCATATAGTCATCCATGCTGTGCTTCCTTTCTTGCGGAAATTATAGCTGTTCATCATCTTCCGCCTTAAAAACCCTGTTCTGTCCTGCGGATAATGTCATCCTGCAGTGACTTGGACAAAGTGGTAAATAATGCACTGTACCCCGCAACTCTGACTACCAGATGCTTGTACTGCTCTGGATGCTTCTGTGCATCCCGCAGGGTCTCACGGCTCACTACGTTAAACTGCATATGGCTTCCTTTTTGATCAAAGTAGGATTGAATCAACCCCACAAAGTTTTCAAGCCCCCTCCTGCCGCTTAAAGCTGATGGGTGAAACTTTTGATTAAACAAAGTTCCGTTAGAAGCAATATAGTGATCCAGTCTTGACACAGAGTTCGCTGCTGCTGTAGGACCGTTCACATCTTTTCCTGCGGACGGTGAAACCCCATCCGCAACCGGTGTATACGCCAAACGCCCGTCTGGTGTTGCCCCGGTCTGTGCACCCAGAGGTACATTTGCAGATACCGGATACAGGCCGGCCTGGAAAATACCCCCTCTTGGATTTTTATAATTTTGAAGTGGTTTTGTATAGGTGTATGCTACATCTCTTGCAAACGCATCCACCTCTGGAATGTCATTTCCAAACTTCGGCACCTCTTCAATCAGTTTTAGGATCCTGTCACCATTTTTCTTTACCTCAGGAGATTTTAATGCCGCAACTACCATCTTCAGAATTGCAGAGACCTCTTTCTCTCCAACGGTCTGCCCGGCTTCTTTCATACTGCCGGCTGCTTCTGCCGTCATAAACGCAACATCCTCCTCGCTTAGGCCTTTGCCATAATTCGTTGCCAGAGCTTCCTTCATCTCTTTCATGGTCACTTTTTGCTCGTCGTAAACCAGCTTCTTCACTGCATACAATGAATCTGCCATATTTGCGATTCCAAAACCCTGGGGGCCGGTAAAATTATATACAGCTCCGCCTTCCTGTACTGTTTTTCCCTTTTCCATGCAGTCATCCACCATGGAGGAAAGGAAGGGCAGCGGGCATCTTTCTGCGTGGGCTACATCAATGGAGTTGTCCGCATTGACCAGCAGCTTAATTGCATAGTCCATCTGTGCCTTATAGGCATTGTAAAATTCTTCAAAGGTCTTCATGTCTTCAACTTTGCCCGTTTTAGGTCCCAGCTGAACTCCTTTATCCATTCCGTTGTTAAACACCAGTTCCAGCGGACGGCACATATTGAAAAACGCCGCATCATGCCAGCCTTCTGTCTTTCCCGACTTCTGCGGCTCAACGCACCCGATAATATTGTAGTCTCTGGCATCCTGCAGGGTAAGTCCCCTGCTGACCAGCGCAGGGATGATGACCTCGTCATTATAGTATGCCGGAAGTCCGATGCCCGTACGGGTCAGCTCTGCAGCCTTTATCAAGAATTCATGAGGAGTCTGATTCCATACCCTGACTGATAAGGATGGCTGTGGGAGAAATACATGCATCGATGCTTGAATACTCATAAATGATAAATCATTTGTGACATCCACCCCGTCTTCATTCTGCCCTCCCGCAATCAGGTTCTGAAACAAGCTGTAGCCCGCAAATCCCTGAGCCGAAACAGCATCACGGCACTTATTCAAATCATTTAACTTTACCCAGATACAGTCTATTAGTTCCTGGGCATATTCTCTTGTTATTCTGCCGCCGTCAATGTCTTTCCTATAATAAGGATACATATACTGGTCAAATCTTCCCGGTGAAATGGAATGTCCGCTGGATTCGATCTGAAGCAGCTGCTGGACGAACCAGAAAGACTGGCATGCCTCATAAAAGCCTGTGGCACCTTTTTCAGGAACATTTGCACAATTCTGTGCTATCTGGAGCAATTCTCTTTTCCGCACCGCATCCGAACACTGCCCGGCTTCTTTCAGCGCAAGCTTTGCGTAACGTTTTGCATATGTAACAGCGGCATCACAGCTAATCATTACTGCTTCCAGAAATCTGGACCTTTTCTGGTAATCTCCGTCAGTCAGACTAAGCTTCGCCTTCTGCCGTACAGCCTTCTCCTTAATTCCTGAAAATCCAATCGCTAAAACTTCACCGTATTTTACTGTAACATGCCCAACACCATTATAAAAGTAATTTCCCGGCGTAAAAATACCATGATCTATTGCAAGCAGGGTTTCGGGTTCCATGTAATAGGTGGCAAGCTCGCTTGTTGTCTTTCCTTTCCAGTATGCATTTACCTCTTTAAGTTCGGCTTTTGTTTTATCTGATATATAAAATGGATCCGCCGGCCTGGCTGCCACCGTATCAAATTCCTCTTCCAGCCAATCATAGGAAAACTCAGGATATGTCTGACATCCCCTGGGGCCTGTGGTCGTACTGCCTACAATCAACTCCTGATCCCGGATTACGATTGGTATATTCTCCAAAATATGCTGGAACGCCTTAGCCCGCCGTATAACCACAGGTTCATCCTCTGTCTGTCTATAGGATTCCGTAAGCAGTACGGCCCTGGCCGACTCAATCTTTGGCATACCCGCATACAAATCTTCGATAAGCTTAGGAATGCGGTCCGATTTGGGAATATCTGAGCTGTCATAACTATATAATCCCATTGTTCTTATTACTCCTTTCCTGTGCATAAATAGCCTGCAACCACTTTTCATTATTATACTTCAATGCCATATACAAGTCAACAGAAACAACATGATATTCCTCTGAACCATTCACAAACCCACTTATTGCCCGCTCATAATTAGTTGTTTTTATTGGTTTTTCAGGTTTTTATTTTGTTCTTTTATTGACAAACTTGAGAAAACACTTCATACTATACTAAGGAAACAACCATGCTGCTAGACTCGAAAAGACCTCACTAAGAAATATAAGTAAAGAAAGGCGCTTAATATGTCTTCTCTCGAATTTGATATACATACTCACACAATTGCCAGCGGACATGGCTCCGCTGCAACTATAACAGATATGGCAAAGGCTGCGGTCTCCAGGCATTTAACAATGCTCGGGATATCGGACCATGGACCCGCTACTTTTGGCGGGGGCCGTACCTCATATTTCCGTAACCTTGCCTATGCACAGAAACGACGTCTTGGTGTAGAAATGCTTTATGGTGCCGAGGTGAACATTCTGGATAATAATGGAAAACTGGATCTGGAGGACTCTGTTCTCGAAAAACTGGATTATGCAATAGCAAGTGTCCATAAACCAGTTAAAAAACCCGGTACACAAGGGGAAAATACCATGGCCTACATCGCGGCCATGAAAAACCCTAATGTGCGCATCATCGGGCATTGTGATGATGTAAAATATCCCGTGGACCACCTTGCTCTTGTAAAGGCAGCTATGAAATATCATGTGCTTCTGGAAATTAACAACAGTTCCCTAAGCCCTGACGGGTATCGGGGGGACACCCGGTTCAATGTTCTGATGATACTAAACCTGTGCCGGCACTTCCATTACCCTGTAGTACTGGCAAGTGACAGCCATGGCACAAAACACGTAGGAGATTTTTCCTTTGCCCTGGCGTTCGCAGAACTCGCTGGAATGCCCCAATCCCTAATCATGAATTATTCTGCAAAAACATTCAAACATTTCCTGAAGGAAAAATAAAGGTCTAGGCTTGCACAGGGTACCCACTCAATCCGCAAAGCGCAGACTGTACATCATGAGCCTTACATTTTCATTGCCCACTCTTTTGCAGAACCTGCCGGGAAGGTACTCCCCCTGTCCAATAATCAACGCATCAAGCGGTACGGAAATAATCTGGGAGAGAATATAAAAATTATCCAGGGACGGAAGAGTCCTTCCGCAGAACCATGCATAAACAGACTGTCCCGAACCCATGCCCATACTTTCACACAGACTTTTTACAGTTATTCCCTTAAACCTGCATATGTAACGCAGCCATTTTCCTGTCCTTTCCATATTGATTCCGGAATACATTTTCTTCTCCATACAGTTCATCCCTTTCATTTTTACATAGCCGACAGCAGTAACTTGTAACATATATCCATACACATCTGATGATGTAGGGGTCAAAAGGTATTTTGCCCCCTACATCATAACATGAGAGCATACTAGATATCTACCGTTTAGTATGTCAAGCAGTTTATACTTGCACATTGTAAAAAGATGGCCCAACCACATGGGTTGAAGCCATCTTTCATTATAAAACCTATTATGCTCTCTTAGAAAGTTCCTCTGCTTCATAACGTTTTATTTCCTTGAACCAGTCTTCTTTTTCTGGTACATTGTTAACTTCACAGAAGTAATTCCAAACATCCCCGAACGGATAGCATTTCAGTTCCTCCTGCATTGCCATCAGTTCTGTAAACTGCTGTGTGTCCTGCAGTTCCTTAAGTTTTTTGTTCGGGCTTAACATGGCCAGCATCAGTGCTTTCTGCATATTTCTCATTCCGACTACCCACGCGGAAACCCTGTTGATGCTTGCATCAAAGAAGTCCAGTCCGATAATTACTCTCTTCAAAGCATCATTTCTCACGATTTCTTTTGCAATTTCCTTCGTCTCATCATCAAGCAGCACTACATGATCACTGTCCCAACGCACCGGCCTTGTTACATGAAGTGCAATCTTATCGTTAAACAACAGCATAGAAGGAATCTTGTCAGAGACCATTTCCGTTGGGTGATAGTGGCCATTGTCCATCAGCGGCACAATGCCCTTATTCATCACATAGTTCATGGTAAATTCTGCAGAACCTGCCGTATAGGCTTCCAGCCCAATACCAAATACTTTGGACTCCAGGCATACGAGAACTTTTTCTTTGTCATAGTCAATTCCCAGAATCTGATCCAGAGAGTCTTTATACCTTGCTCTCGGTCCTAATCTATCGGCCGGAACATCCTTAAAGCCATCCGGAATCCAGATGTTCATCAGGCAAGGTGTTCCCAGCTCCTCAGCAAAATACTGTGAAATACGTACACAAGCCTTCCCATGGTCAATCCAGAACTTACGAATTTCTTCATCCGGACTTGTCAAAGTGTAGTCATCTGCCTTCGGGTGAGAGAAGAACGTCGGGTTGAAATCAAGTCCAAGTCCTCTCTCTTTTGCAAACTCTACCCATTTCTTAAAGTGCTTCGGCTCCAGTTTGTCCCGGTCAGCCCACTCACCTTCCTCAAAAATAGCATAGCTTGCATGTACATTAATTCTGTGTTTTCCCGGAATCAAGCTCAGCGCCTCATCAATGTCCGCCATCAGTTCTTCCGGTGTTCTTGCCTTTCCCGGATAATTTCCTGTAGCCTGAATTCCTCCTGTAAGAGCACCTTCCCGGTCAAATCCATTTACATCATCGCCCTGCCAGCAGTGCATAGAAATCGGTACACTCTTCAAAGTCTCCAGCACCTGATCCGTGTCAACACCGACACCTGCATAAATCTCCTTCGCTGACTCATATCTTTCCTTCGTTGTCATAGTAAATCCTCCTTTTTTTCAAAGGGGACTGTCCCCTTTGAGCTCCGTTTTCAGAATTGTTTTCCTTTTTCATTGTATCGTTTTATATCGAATGACTCTCCGATGCACGTTCTTGCCTCCGGGAGGCTTGCAAATACGCCATCGCGCAGCATCTGCACAGTTATGTTGCCAATTGCAGTGGCTTCTGTAGGACCTGCTGAAACTTTCTTTTGTGTGTATTTTGCAGTTAATTCATTCAAATATCCGGCGTTTGCTCCTCCTCCTACTACATAAATTGTGTCGTATGTATTGCCGGTGATTGATTCAATTTCTTTAACTGTGTCACCGTAACATTTTGCGAGACTGTTGTATATAACCGCCGCTATTTCTGCTATTGTCCCAGGCACCTGCTGGTCTGTTTTTCTGCAGAAATCCTGCACTGCCTGAATCATGTTCTTTGGAGCCAGAAAGCTGTCATCGTTGCAGTCTACAATAGAGGGAATTGTCTCCTTAGCCGCTCTTTCACAAATTTCAGCAAAAGATAAATCCTTTTCAAATTCCTTCTTCACCGACTGAATCATCCACAATCCCATTATATTTTTCAGGTAACGGAATCTGTGATCATAGCCGCCTTCATTTGTAAAGTTAGCTTTCATGCTTTCCATAGAGCAGTCGGCTTCCTTTCTCTCAATTCCCATCAATGACCATGTGCCGGAGCTGATATAAATTGCATTATCGTTATTTGTGGGAACTGCCAGTACCGCTGACCCAGTGTCATGTGTAGCCGGGAGCACAACTTTACAGTCAAATCCCACCTCTTCCTGTATTGCCTTGGTAAAGTTTCCTACTACAGTCCCCGGCATAGAAACTGGTTTAAATATTCTGGAAGGATAACCAAGCATGTCCATCAACTCATAATCCCAGTCATTGGTCACCGGATTGATCAGCTGTCCTGTTGTCGCATTTGTATATTCCATTTTCTTCACACCGGTGAGGAGGAAATGAAAATAATCCGGTATCATCAGAATTGATTCTGCCTGTTTAAGATACTCGGGGTGAGTTTCTTTGACCGCCATAAGCTGGTAGATTGTGTTGAAAATCTGCTTTTGGATACCCGTTCTTGCATATAAGTCATCCTGAGAAATAGTCTCATATACCTTTTTGTCCATCCCTGTTGTACGGTCATCCCGGTAGCCTACTGTATCCCCCAGAATCCTGTCATCCTTGTCAAGCAGCACATAATCCACACCCCAGGTGTCAATCCCCATGGAAACTGGAATCTTGCCGAGCTCTTTACACTTTTTCAGGCCATTCTTAATCTCAGTGAACAGACGGTTCGCATCCCAGCACAGTGTGCCGTCCTTATTATCCATGCCGTTCGGGAAACGGTATATTTCCTCAAGCTGCATCTTACCGCCCGCCATAGAAGCAAGTATATGACGCCCGCTGGACGCCCCAATGTCAACGGCTAAATAATACTTATCCATCTCGTGCCTCCTTTGTAGTTTTTGCTATTATACTTGTATTATAATCGTTGGAAGATAATAAAAAAAGGACGGCATTTACAAAAATAAACGTCCTTATTTGCAGTCCAATAGCAGAAGACCTATGAATCAACGCTTTTAGGGGGTATTTGCCTTATTTCCGGCATTATTCTCACCTTATAATTGCTCTTTTCAGCTATAATTCGGCATATCTAGGTATAACCTTTCCTTCAAATGGTGTACGAATTGGTGTACGGTTAAAGTGTCTTTAGTCCAGTAATAATGCGGGTTCCAAACGTCCAACTTCCTTTGAAGTTCTCTCCAAATCGGCATGATTATAACTAGAAGTGTCAAAAAAGGAATGGGAAATCTCCCATTCCGCTTAATATTTTTGTAACTTTACAAGTTTAACCTGTTAATTAGGTCAATTTTATGTCGTTCCTTTACAGGCATTTCATATAATTTTTATTAGCATTATCCCAGTTAATTACCTGAAACCAATCATCAATATAGTCATTCCGCAAATTATAGTGTTTCAAATAGTATGCGTGCTCCCATACGTCTATATTGAGTACAGGGCACATTTCCAGAGGAATGGGTGTGTCCTGATTCTTAGTTGTTATAATTTTGAGTTGTCCGGCATCATCGACTACAAGCCAGGCATACCCGGAGCCAAATACCGAAGAAGCAGCCTTTTTAAACTGTTCTTTGAAGTGTTGATAATTACCGTATTTTTTGTTAATGGCTTCTTTCAACTGTCCCGTCGGTTGGGCAGGAGCCGGATTTAAAAGATTTGAAAAATAAAACCGGTGGTTAAAGACGCCCCCTCCGCTGTTCTTTACATCAGTCTGGATATCTTGTGGGAGCTTTGGAATATTTCCCAAAAGAGTTTCCAGTGACCAGCTTTGAAATTGCGGATACTCATACAGAGCAGCATTCAAATCATCGATGTATGTCTGGAGATGCCTGTCATGATGCAGCCACATTGTTTTTTCATCAATGTACGGCTCCATTGCATCATAAGCATAGGGTAAGGGGAAATTGAAAAATTTATAATGTTCGTTCATGTAAAAATCCTGTTTTTTCTAGTATATGAGTCAGACAAGTTCCAGGTTCTCATATCCATTGCTTTTTTGCATTTCATACAAGTAACTTATATCTTCTGTTTCAAAACCCACGGTTTCATTCCTCTTTCAAAAGCACCTCTGCGTTCACCTTTGTCACCTTGTAATGGGGCACCCTCACATAGTGTCCGTCCAGCTCCGGCACCAAATTTTTAGGGTCTTTTCCTTCTGCACATGCACCTCCGATAGTAAGTATGACTTCTGCCTGTTTTTTCGCGTCATTTTTTACGGTCCCATATATATCACCTTTAGATATGGACTCCAGGCATTCTTTTATTCCATCTATTCCCACAATAACAGGCCCGTTTTCCAGCATATTCTTTTCCCGCAGGGCCTGCACTGCACCGAGGGCCATTTCGTCATTGTTAGCCATAACAACTTCGATAGCACTGCCATACTTTTCCAGCCATTTCAGCATTGCCTCATAGGATAGCGAGCGCATCCAGTTACACGTCTCGTTCCCCAGCTTATCCATCTCAATGCCCGCCTGCAGAACTGTTTTCACTGAATATTCTGTGCGGATTAGTGCATCCTGATGCACCTGTTCTCCTTCCAGCATAACATACTGAAGTTTACCGTCTCCGTTCTTGTCCATATTTTCAGGATTTCTCCCATACTCACTTATAAGAAGCTCCCCCTGCAGTATCCCGGCTTCCCTGGCATCCGTACCGACATAATATTCCTTATCCCAGATTTGCATGTCCTCTTCCACGGGCTCCCGGTTAAAAAATATAATGGGAATATTCGCTTCCTTTGCCTTGTCTGCAATTACCGCTGCTGCTGTCCTGTCCACCATATTCACACAAATAATATCATAACCTCTGCTGATGAAATTATCCACCTGATCATTCTGACTTCCCTGGTTATTCTTTGCATCGGCAATGTTTATAATCACCTTGCGCCCAAGTTTTGTCTCCAAAGCCTTCCCGCCGCTTGTCAGATAGCTGCTTACAGAAGAGATAAACGTATCATCACCCCGGTAAATGGCCACCCCTATTTTTATCGGATTCTTTCCCTCCGCCTTATCTCCCGTATCAATACACCCTGAAAAAGACATCGCCATTCCTGCAATTAAAACGACCATTCCTGTTACCTTCCACAGTCTGCCCAAAATCCTCCTCATATCCCTTCCCCCTTGCATCTTTTGGTTCAGTTTATTGGCTGAACTGTAACCAGCTACTGTACAAATGGAAATAAAAGGCGCTGATTCTCCATAGTATACATTTGACTGGCATCAATAATGGAATATCTGATCTCATTATTTTCTGGTTCCTCACCGCGCAATTCCTTAACTGCATTTCTCACACTTAAATATCCTATACTGTATTCATTTGATACTCCAATCACCTGGATGATCCCATTTTCCAGGTAATTAATAATTTGATTTGTATTTCCGATCCCATAGATTGCAATGCTGTTAAAATCAGGTTCTTCCTGTTTGACCTTCCCGAGCTGTTCCAGTACAGCACTGCCAAATGCCACAATATGCCGGGTTTTCGGTTTTCTCATCAGCTTCAAAAACGCCGCCGAATGCGCTGCCTCATCTGCCCCCACTTTTACTTCTTCAATGGATATTCCTGAAGCCTCCAGTTTGTCCTTTGTCCCCTTATACTGCTGTGCCACATCTGTATACTCTGTCCCGCTCTTTATTAGAACCACTCCCTCTGACAATTCTGACTGTCCGAGAATTTTTTCTCCCAGTTTTTGGCCCAACGCATAATTATCTGCATGAACCTTATGAATTTCGCCTGTCTTCTCCTTCTGCGTCCATGAATTTACTTCGATCACAGGTATTTCCGAATTAATTTTCTCTATTTCTTTTCTCACATCATCACTGTTTACGCTTTCTATGAGAATCGCATCCGCCCCGTTATCTACTTCCTTTTTCAGAAGTGTTTCTTGTTTCTTTGCATCCGCCGGGGTCCCGGAACTGACTGTCGTTAGTTCTACATTGAATGATGTTGCTGCCTGTTCCATCCCCTGGAGAATGATCTGTTGAACACCTTCCGGCATCTCCCCTCTGTAGATATATGATATCTGATACACTTCCTCCGTTTCCGGACGGTGCGGGAGAGCAGTAAAGGCAATGACCCCCGCCGCCGCACAAACTCCCAGTGCAAGAATGATACTCTTTCTTTTTCGTGTCACAGTCTGCCCTCTCCTTTCTTTTCTGCTTCTTCCACAGAAATCAACGGCAGTCTGGCGCGCACAAGCGTGCCCTCATCCGGCTCACTTTCTACTTCAAGACCATAGGCATTTCCAAAATAAAGCTGAATCCGCTCTTCCACATTGTGAAAGCCGATGCCCGACCCTCGTGTACGCTTCGGTTCCCCGCTCCCGTTTACAAGTGCCTTAATCTGTTCCTTTGTCATGCCGGGTCCGTTGTCCTCCACCTCAATCACCAGATTAGTATCTCTTTGATATGCACGGATAGAAATTTCTCCGTCCCCATCCATAAACTCCAGACCGTGGTAAATCGAATTTTCAACCAGTGGCTGTACACTCAGCTTAATTACCGCACAGTGCAGCACAGATTTCTCTGCCTCTATATTATAAATGAACTTGTTCTTATATCTTACCTTCTGAATGATCAGGTAATTTTCTACATGTTGCAGTTCCTGTTCGACTGTAATAATATTTTTCCCTTTGCTCAGGCTGATTCTAAATAATCTCGCAAGGGCGGTGACCATTGTGATTGCACCGTCATAACGTTCATTTTCAATCATCCACACAATGGAATCAAGGGTGTTGTACAAAAAATGGGGGTTAATCTGAGATTGCAGAGCATCCATCTCACTTTTTCTTTTACTCTCCTGCTCTATGACAATATCATCCATCAATTGGCGCATATTATCCGCCATTGACTGCAGCGTTTTTGCAAGATGACGGATCTCATATGTGCCGCTCTGTGGAATCCTGGCATCAAGATTATTGCGCTCCAGTTCTCTCACAGACCTCTCCAGCTGTTTAATCGGATTCGCGACTCTGGAGGATACAAACATATTCACTGTTACTAGCGTCAATATCGCAAAAATTGCAACAAGCCACAGGAATTGGCTGTTCTGGGTGTATGCGGAAGTAATATCCGAAGTAGGAGATACCCCAATCAGTTTCCAGCCCGTATAACCTACCGTTTTTACGGTGATCTGGCGCTCCTGTCCCTCAAACGTTTCCATATGGCTCCCTTCGGAATAGACTGCTGCCTTCTTATGATTTTCATGGAATACTCCCGCATATATTAACTGCTGGTTTGGGTGATAGATCAGTTCTCCATTGGAATCCACAATATATACATATCCCGACTCTCCCAGATCCACATTCTTACATATCTGTTCAATGCCCGTGAAATTCATGTCAACCAGTACAACACCATGGACAATCGTCCCAGCCCTAGTCATTTCTACCGAACGGCTTAAGGATACTACCCAATGATAAATATTATCCGAATTTACAAATAGATTCTCCACATGCGGGGTGGAAAAATGCAGGTTCTCAATCTTTTCATTTGCCCGGATGAACCACTCTTCTTCAGCCGGCTCCACACTGGGTTTGAGTCGGCTTAAGGGCTGGGCTGCAATAATTTTCCCATCATCGCTGAAAATAGAAATACTTACCAGAGAGGAGGCATTTTCATCATACAGAAGTTTCATCTGCTCTGTAACCTTTGAAGCTCCATCCTTTTCAAAATCTGTATTCTTTATAATACTATAATACATAGCATTTGAAATGTTCATCATATTGTGCAGGTAGTTGTCCAGGTTCTGGTTCATCTGATTTAGAACATTTTTGTTGTTATTGATTGCCATTTTTTCCGCAGAATTTATAAAACGCCCGGAATATCCCATAGCTACCACAATCAGAACGACAACAGACACAGCAGTAAATGTAAGTGACAGCGTAAACTGCAGGCTTCTTCTCTGCAGGGATTTCTTGATTTTCTTCCAGAGCCTCATGCCCCTCTCTCACCTCCCGCTACTGTTTTCTATACCTGGACGGAGCCACACCATATTTTTTCTTAAACACATAGCTGAAATAGTTCGGCTCGGCATATCCGACTTTGGCGGCGATTATATATGTCTTATCGGCCGTTGTATCCAGCAGATGAACTGCCTCGTTCAACCGGACATCCGTGAGATAAGAAACAAAACTTTTTCCCGTTTGCCTTTTAAATACAGTGGAAAAATATGCCGGGCTTACATGAAGTTCTTCACACAGGCGCTCTACTGACAGGGAAGTATCATGAAAGTGCTCTTCCACAAACTCCTTTGCCCTGGATGTCAGGGTCTCACCTGCGTCTGCCTGCTCTTTTTGTATCATATGTCCCAGCTTTAAGCATCCCCTCATAAACCACTCTTTAATCTGTCCGAGGGAATGTAATCCGAACAATTTAGAAATATAGTTTGTCTCCCCGCCGAATACTTTCTTTAAATCCAGCTGATACATATCTGCAAGACGCATCACAAGAGTAAAAAGTTCAAAAACATGTGTCTGATAACGGTGATAAGGGAGTCTAGACTGTTCCAGCTTATTAAAAAAGCTTTCTGTCTGCTGCCGTATTTTCTCTTCATCTCCCGACTTCACTGCCCTGAAAAAAGCCCGTTCCTCCACTTCACTGAACTGCAGCCTTCCGGATAAATCCTCCGGCTCCACATCCTTGATGTAAACGCTTTTTCCACCTTCCGGGCGCCCCCGCAGCATGCTATACTCCACTGCATTTTCCGCCTCCCGGTAAGAATAGCTTATTTCCTCCAGACTCTGCACCGGACTGCCGATGCCTGCAGCGACATCCATTCCTGTCACCGACCTGCTCTCCCGGCATATTTCATTGACTTCATTTATTAATATAGATATTTGACTTTCCACGGTCAGCTGTACAATTCCGACTACATAATCTCCGTGCAGCAGATAATCTGCTTTGTGAAATCTGTCCAGCACCGACTCCGTTATCTGCCGTATGGCAAGAGGAACAAGTTCCTCCCGCCCCGAAAATAAGGAAGCCTGTTCTTTTACTTCTACAATAGGCTCTCTGTCTGCCGCTATCAGCACTACTGCCCGCAATCTTTTTTCCGAATCAATCTGATATTGCTCTGCCTTTTGGAAAATCTGCGGCTGAGGTATCACTCTCTCCAGAATTCCGGAAAGAAACTGCTCCCTCATAATTGGATAACTCTCTGTATAGTTTTTCCGCAATAAGTCAATGTCCCTGCGTTCTTCCAGTTCCTTATCCATTTTCTTTTTTAATTTTATAAGGGACTGCGACATCTGGACGGATGAAATAGGTTTCAGCAGATATTCTTCCACGTTCAGACGGATTGCCTTCTGCGCATATTCAAAGTCATCAAATCCTGAAAACACAATGATTTTCACTGTAGGGAGCATCTCCACAGCTTTTTCTATAAATTCAAGTCCATCCATAAAAGGCATCTTGATGTCTGTCATGATAACATCGGGCTTGGTCTGTTCCAGCAGCTCCAGTGCCTCCACGCCATTCTCGGCAGAAGCCGCCACAGTAAATCCTAGGGATCCCCAATCCAGCCTTTGTATCATACCATCCCGGATTTCAGCCTCGTCATCCGCTATCAAAACCTTATAAATCCCCATAAAAACCTCCGTTTATAATAAATGCTATAATAGATATGTACCTCTCTATTATAGCATTTATTGTTATCTATTTCTTCCTGTATTTTGACAAATCAATGGCAACTGCCACTGCAATGATGATGCCTTTAATTACCTGCTGCCACATTGGACTGACTGCTATAAACTGGAGGCCATATTGAATGACAGTGAAAATAAGTACACCGCTGACAATACCTCCGACTTTTCCGATTCCTCCGTTTAAGGAAACCCCTCCCACAACGCAGGCCGCAATAGCATCCAACTCATAACCGTTACCGTAATTGTTCGTTGCCCCGGCAGTTCTCGCTGCTTCAAGCACACCGGCAATACCGTAGAGCACAGATGCGAGAACAAAGATTCCCATAATTGTTTTAAATACATTTACACCGGACACGACTGCTGCCTCTCTATTGCCGCCGATAGCATATACATTTTTTCCGAACACGGTTTTGTTAAGAATAAACCATATCAGTATCACAAAGAAAATAGCAATAGGTACAAGAATAGAAATCCCCGGAAACACACCTTCTATTGTAAGGATTCTTTTCTGTCCTAGTGCAACAAAATCCGGACGGACTCCCCCGATAGGCTGAGATTTATTTGGCTCCATATCAAAATACAACGAAGTGACGCCATAAACCATTACCTGTACAGCCAGTGTTGCAATAAACGGGTGCATCTCATATTTTGCTACAAGAAAACCATTGAGCAGACCGAAAGCGGCACAGGCCAGTACAGCAAGTACAATCGGAACAATCAGTGCCATATGCGGAAGGTCCGGGAAAAATCTGTTGGCATAATCCGCTGTCTGCAGCATGGATGTAGAAATAACCGCTGCAAGGCCTACCATACGCCCTGCCGAGAGATCTGTTCCTGCAATTAGCAGGGTAAAGCTGATTCCAAGAGCTACGATCATTTTTGTAGAAGACTGTGTCAGAATATCCAGCATAACCTGAAGCTTCATAAAACGCGGCTCCATAATCATGATAACCACCACCATAACCAAAAGAGCCAGCATAATCGCATTGTTTGTCAGAAATTGCTTTCCGGTTGCAGATGAAATTTCTACGGGGACACCCTGATACTGCCTCCCTTTGAGCTGACGAAGACCATAAATCCCAAAGGCTGCTCCTACCAGCGCAACATACAGTCCCATATCATAAAAAACCGTTGGATCCAGAAAATAGTAGAAAATCCATCCCAGCACAAATATTGCAGCTCCGGCTATTGCAAAGGACATACCATACTTCCGGCGGGCAATTATTTTTCCTTTTTTTTGCATAAGTATTACCTCACTTTCACTTATTTCCTATCGCATAAACTTTGTGGCATAGTTCATAACCTTCACGGAATCTGCTTCTTCGCCCTTTAAAAATCCTGTAACACGTCCTTCGCACATTACCATGATTCTGTCTGACATTCCCAGAAGTTCCGGCATCTCAGAGGAAATCATAATAATGGATTTGCCTTGTGCTGCCAGTCTATGCATAATTGTGTATATTTCATATTTGGCGCCGACATCAATTCCCCGGGTTGGCTCATCCAGGATTAATATGTCGGGGTCCGTCAGAAGCCATCTTGCCAGAAGCACCTTCTGCTGGTTTCCTCCTGAAAGGTTTTCCATCAGTTCATCCAAATTTGGTGTTCTGGTTCTTAGTTCTGCATTGGACTTTCCCGCCGCATCTATTCGCTTTTTATTATTCAGTACACCACTTTTGGCATATTTTTTCTGGCTTGCTATTACCGTATTGTCGAGGACCGAAAGAATGCCAAAAATTCCGGTTGCACGCCGCTCTTCCGTGAGCAGTGCAATGTTTTCCCCTATGGCATCCCGCGGTGACTTTATCTGAAACGGCTTTCCTTCTTTAAAAATCGTCCCCGACACAATCTCACGCAGTCCAAAAATTGCTTCCACCAGTTCCGTCCTCTGAGTTCCTACCAGTCCGCCTATGCCGAGTATTTCTCCCCTTTTCAGCTCAAAGCTGACATCCTTAAAAGACTTTTCAAGGGGTGACGTAAGTCCCTCTACTTTCAGTACAACCTCTTCTGCTGGGACGTATTCCTTTGGTGGGAAGCGGTTTGTCATATCCCGCCCTACCATCCTGCTTATGATTAAATCAGTCGTAAGATCCTTTGAATCCCAAGTTCCTACATACTGCCCGTCCCGCATGATCGTGACCTCGTCCGCTATCTTCAGAATTTCTTCCATTTTGTGTGATATGTAGATAATCGCGCATCCTTTTGCCTGCAGCTGTTTTATAATCTTGAACAGATGCTGCGTTTCATTCTCAGTCAAAGATGAGGTTGGCTCATCCATAATAATAATCTTAGAGTTGTAGCTGACCGCCCTTGCAATCTCTACAAGCTGAAGATTGGACGCAGACAGCGCTCCGGCAAGTACTTCCGGATCTATATCCAAGTCCACTTCCTGAAACAATTCCTTTGTTTTTTGTATCATTGCCTTTTTGTCAACCGCCACACCTTTCATAGGGAACCTGCCAAGCCAGATATTTTCCATGACAGGCCTGAAACGAATAGGGTGAAGCTCTTGATGGATCATGGAAACACCAAGGTCAAGAGCCTGCTTTGACGTCATTATTTTTTCTTCTTTTCCATCCAGAATAATTTCTCCGCCGTCCTCGTGATAGATGCCAAACAGACATTTCATTAAAGTAGACTTTCCGGCTCCATTTTCGCCCATCAGCGCATGAACAGTACCCGCCCTGACTTTCAGACTGACATCATCGAGTGCTTTTACACCTGGAAAAACTTTGGTTATATGGTTCATTTCCAGTATATATTCGCCCATATCATCGCTCCTCCTTCACAGCCGGAGGCAAATGTACTCCTGCCTCCGGCCTGCTTTTTGTTACGGCGTTTTTATTTCATATAATCCTGATAATTCTCGTCTGTTACTTTTACGTAGTCAATCCAGATATATTTGCCGTCGGTTACCGGATAACCGACATTTTCTTCATTGATTTCTTTTCCTGCCACTGCGGCAGCTGCCACATTGATTGTTGCTTTTCCCTGATTGTCCGCATCGTTAAGAACTGTCCCCAGTAAAGAGCCCTCTTTCATAGCTTCCAGAGCCGGTGCTGTAGCATCAACACCTACTACAGGGATATATTTTGTGAGGTCATCTTTGTTGGTATTATATCCTTCTGTTTTCAGTGCCTCTATTGCACCCAGTGCCATATCATCATTATTGCAGAGCACTGCTTCAATCTTATCCAGTCCCTGTGCTGTAATGAAAGCTTTCATCAGGTCTGTAGCCTTCGCCTTATCCCACATTGCCGTATCTGCCGCAAGCTTCTCTGTCTTGAAGCCGGCTTCTTCCAGTGCTTTAACGGAATATTCCGTACGAAGTGTTGCATCCTGATGTCCCGGTTCTCCCTGAATCATGATGTACTGAATCACGCCGTCTCCATTCTTGTCAGCTTCCGGATGCTCTGTAAAGAAGTCAACAATAATCTCTCCGGAAAGAGTTCCTGACTGTTCTGCCTTCGCACCTACATACCAAACCTTATCGTAACTCTTCATATCATTTTCCTCAGGCTCACGGTTAAGAAATACGATAGGCAGATCAGCCGCTTTCGCCTTTTCAATAATAGGCGCTGCCGCTGTGCGGTCTACTGGATTAATTGCCAGGGCATTTACACCTTTTGTGATAAATGTGTCCACCTGCTCATTCTGAGTAGCCTGTTTGTTCTGGGAATCCACCAGCTCCAGTTCAGCCTCTTCTGCCTTTGCCTGATCCGTCATAGCTGTACGCACACCGGTCATAAAAGTATCATCAAACTTGTAGATTGCGGAGCCAATCATAACACTCTCTTTCGCTGAGCCCTCTCCGCCTTCTTTTGTATCTGCACTGCCGCCGCCCCTTCTGCACCCGGTTGCCATCCCCGCTGTCATAACCGCTGCCAAGCTAAATGCCAGTACTCTTGCTGCTTTTTTACTCTTCATACTACAATCCTCCTGATTTTTTTCTTGTTTCGTAAGCACTCATTTGCTTATCATGAATTCAGTGTAAAAAAAATCTTTTACAAAGTACATACGAAATTCTTTGGTGTTGCTTTGATTTTTTTGGCTTGTTGTATATTTTTCACATATTGTAGTCTTATATTTTGTGCATATTATCCTTGTACACAAAAGGGTCAGACCCTTCTTAAATGTGGTCTGACCCTTTTTCCTTTTTTTCTCACTTCCACTTTACTGCACGTGATTTAACTGCTTTAAAACATCCTCTTTAACTCTCTCGATTGCTGCCAATGCTGTGCCTTCGCTTTCGCCCTTTGTATAAAAATACAATTTCACTTTTGGCTCTGTTCCCGACGGACGTACTGAAAACCATGTCTCATTTTCTAACACAAACTTCAAGACATTAGATTTGCTGATATCTTTATATCCGTTCTGATAATCTATCACTTCCTCTACTTTCATGCCTCCAAATTCAGCCAAGGGGGCTGTACGGAATGCTTCCAACATGCGCCCGATACGCTTTGCGCCCGCAATCCCTTCTAATACGATAGAAACCTGCTCTTCTTTATAATAGCCATACTTTTCGTACAGCTCTTGAAGCACCTGAAGAAGGGTCTTACCCTGCTTCCTATAGAATGCCGCCGCCTCACATACAAACATGGCCGCACTAATCCCATCCTTGTCTCTGACTTCTTCACTGACTGCATAACCTATGCTTTCTTCGTAGCCAAATACATATTGATAGCCATTTTTCTTAATTTCCGGTATCTTTCCACAGATATTTTTAAAGCCGGTTAATGTTTCAAACATCTCGACACCATATGCCTTACCTATTGCCGCTCCCATATCCCCAGTCACAATGGATTTAATCATAGCCCCCTTTTCCGGCAGCTTCCCGACTGCTTCCAGCCCCTCCAGTATATAGTGGATTAAAATTACTCCTGTCTGGTTTCCATTCAGGGATACATAATTTCCGCTTTCATCCCGCACTTCAACCGCCATTCTGTCTGCATCGGGGTCGGTGGCAATCAGTACCTCCGCCCCCACATCGGCACCCAGTTTTTCCGACAGGGCAAACGCTTTCGTATCCTCCGGATTGGGATACCCCACTGTTGTAAAATCCGGATCCGGGAATTCCTGTTCGGGCACAACATGAATACCCGTAAACCCTCTCTCCGATAAAATTGTTTTTACAGGTATACTTCCCGCACCATTGAGGGGAGTGTAGACAATAGGGAGAGCCTTTTCCAGCTCTGCCCCGCCGCGGATTGCAAGAGACTTCACCAGATCCATGTAATCCCGGTCCGTTTTTTCAGGGAGAACCGTGACAATGCCTTTGCCCACTGCCCTGTCAAAATCTGAGCGTGCAACCCCCTCAAACATATCGACCTGCTGTATTTTTTCATACATCCCATCCGCAATATTATCCAGAACCTGCGCCCCACTCTCCCAATATACCTTGTACCCGTTATATTGCTTTGGGTTATGGCTTGCAGTAATATTAATCCCGGCCGCCGCCTTCAGCCGGCGAATTGTGTATGATAATTCCGGTGTAGGCCTCAGCGATTCAAAGATAAATACATGAACACCGTTTGCCGCCAATATTTCTGAAGCTAATACAGCAAACTCCTTAGAAAAGTGACGGCAGTCGTAAGCAATAACGACTCCTCTCTGCCTGTACTCCTCCCCTTTTTCAGAAATAAATTCCGCTATCCCCTGAGTTGCCTTTCCAACTGTGAACTCATTCATTCGGTTTGTCCCGGCGCCCAACTTTCCTCTTAAACCCGCCGTTCCAAATTCAAGCTCTTTACAAAAACGATCCTCTATCTCTTCTGCATTTCCCCTTATTTCCTCCAGTTCATGGAGCAATTCTTCGTGCCCCTCCAACTTATCCATCCATTGTAAATATACCTTGTCAGCTTCCATACAAACATACTCCTATTCCATTTTTTATCTTAATTATGCATAACATTCCTCATCTATCAATGCTATATAAATATTTCCTCTAGTCAAAGACCCCGCAGCAAGCTGCGGGATATTTGACCCTCGCGGCAGTCGCCAAATGGAAATGCAAGCATTTCCGCTTGGCTCGTTGCTCGCGGGAATAAAAAATACTTTAGATAATTCGTTGGTAAAATAGTAACATAATTTAAAAAGTTAAGCAATCATGAAAAAACTCTTCAAACGTAGTATTTTTTATTGTATTTCTCATCTTTACAGGGCTATACTATATGCATATACGATAAACCGTATAGAACCTGTATACGAAAGGAGGATTTTTTCATGAAAGCAGTTATTGACAGGGACGGATGTATCGCATGCGGTCTTTGCGCTGATACATGTCCAGAGGTATTTCGCATGGCGGACGATGGATTGGCAGAGGTCTATGGCGATGTTACATCAGACACAGAAGATATGGCAAAAGAAGCAGCTGACAATTGTCCCGTCAGCGTAATCACTGTCGAGTAAGTCAGGTAATTTCTTTTCTGCACATAAGGAGACTGCCCTTCGGATTTCGTTTTCCGAAGGACAGTTTCCTCATAAAGTGCTCTCTCTCTTAATAAACTATAACAAACCTGTTTTTAGAGGTGCTCATGCAGACTATTTTTCAAAAGCTCCTGGAAAACGCTATGACTTACCACGATATGCCTGTGTTCATCTACAAAATATATTACCCCTGCTTTACAACGACATGCAGCGCCGCTGCCGCTGAAAGTATTAACCGGCACTATACTGAAAATGCTCTGGCGGCGGAAACTCACTGCCGGACCGTACTCTACCCTCAGGCTGTGGAAACCGCCAGATACATTGTAGACAAAAAGCCGCCTTTTAACAGTTACACTTTTGATTCTGTTTATCAAGTCACTTATAATCAGAATTGCGTCACCAGCCTTTATTTTGACAGTTATACTTTTATGGGCGGTGCACACGGCGCAACATTTCGAAACTCGGATACATGGGACTTTTCCACCGGCAGCCGCATGGCACTAAAAGATTTTTATCCCCATGGAGCTTCTTTTACCGAATATCTTTTTATTAACATAGAGCAGCAGATAGCAGAGCGGCTGAAAACCACTCCCGGCTCCTACTTCGATAATTATGCACAGCTGCTTCGTGATAACTTTCACCCGGAAAATTATTTTCTAAAACCGGAAGGTATTGTTATTTATTATCAGCAATATGATATTGCACCTTACTCCACAGGACTGCCGGAATTTCTGATTCCTTTTTCCAGGCCTGAATAAGTGTTTTGAGCCTGAATTTGCAAACACACTTCAGACCGACATTTACTCAAACAGATAGCCTGTCATTGAAAGTGAGCCAAGTACACAGGAGTTATTAAAGACTCTGATCCTGTCCCCCTGATTTGATGCCCCCAGAACATAGAGAAGCGGCGCAAAATGATCCATAGTCGAAAAGGCAAGCGCTGATGACGCCCCAGCACCTGAATAGTTAATCACCCTCTCAAGTTTGTGGTCTAATATACTTTCTTTGATGTAATCGTCAAATTCGTGTGCCCATGGATACCCGGCTTTTTCCATGGACCAATCAGTTCTGTAAAGATTATGGACAACATTGCCGCTTCCAAAAATCAACACTCCCTGCTCCCGCAGACTGCGAAGCCTCTTCCCGATCTCATAACATTCCGCTGCCGGTGCAAGCCTGTCCACACTTAACTGAAACACTGGTATATCTGCCTTTGGGTACATGTGGCACAATACAGACCATGATCCGTGATCCAGTCCCCATGAATTATCAATCTTAATATCTCCGCCAATTAATTTCTCTGTCAGATGTGCAAAGTCCGGTGACCCGGGTGCATTATAGACGATCTGGTACAGCTCCTCTGGAAAGCCATACATGTCATAAACCATCTTTGGGGAAGGCGCATCTGTAACCCGCAGCCCGGATGTGTACCAGTGCGCAGACACTGAAAGGATTACTTTCGGACGCGGGATTTCTTCTCCAAGCAATTTCCAGTAATCGGAAAAACGATTGCCTTCAATAGCATTCATGGGTGAACCATGTCCAACAAAAAGTACCGGCATTTCATTCATCATATTATCCCTTTCTCCTGCCGTCAGGACAATTCCTGCAGCGTTAGAATTATCCAGTTGCTTCTTCACAGGGAAAGGCAACTCTCTGTCAGCACATTCCTGACGGCATCCGCCAGATTCTTATGTCCCTCTTCTGTAAAATGTATTCCGTCTTCGCCAATGTCCGTTACATAATCCGATGCTCTCAGATACATGAAGTGAAATTCCCCTGCCATCTGCTCATATTCGGCTTCCAGCTGCCTAATTTTCGATTCAGAGGAATGATCAAATTCTGCGTCCTCCTGAATGTGTATATAAGCCGGGGAAATGATCAAAAACCGAGGTGACTCTTCCTTTCTTCTGCAAAATTCCTGCATTCGGGCGACAAGCTCTTCCAAACCATATCGTATCTCCGCAGCCGACACATGATACCTACATTTTGCGTCGTTTGTTCCTAACATAACAATGATGACATCAAGGGGAAAATGAGACATAAGACAGGGGGCCGCATAATCCAATCCATTCCTGAATGGCTCCAGGTTGTCCGAAAATACCGTTGTTCGTCCGTTTAACCCCTCTTCAATGATCTCCAGATTCTCACACTGAGCCAACCTGCCCGTCCAGCGTACGTCTTCGGGATAGCGGGTGCCATTTCCCGGCATATATCCCCACGTGTTGGAATCCCCGTAACACAAAACCCGCTGTTTTCTTTTCATATCATACAGCCTCCTAAATTAGATTATTAACTAGTGAATTGATTTAACACTTCTTTGGATCTAAACCTTGCAAAACATCAACGTCTTAATACATTAGTATAACATATCTTTTCTTACCATAGCAATCTGTTATAAACTGCATTTTAGGCAAAAGATACTTTTTATTTGATTGCTGCCTGTGGTTGTGATATATTTACTTTGATTAAGAACTGCAGAAATGAGGATATGCCTCCATGACAAAAGAACTTCAAAGTACAAATGCTCAATTACAATTTATCTTTACAGACACAGGTTTTTATGCAGAGACTTCTACTTTTTCTCTTTCCGAATCCGACAGGCGCTGGAAAGCTGCTTTTGATTTAGACTGCTACAACGCTTTGTTTCAATTCAGCTTTGAGGCAAAATCAGCATCTTTCAGTCCATCTGCCGCTTTCTTATATTTGGTCTCAGAAACCTTTTTCAAAGAGCTTACAAGTCTCCCTGAGCTGGAACTGGCCAGGGAGACTGTACAGGTACCATTTTCCGATGATAATAAACAACTATTATTAGATTCTGTTCCCTTTTCTATCGGCGCCGAATATATTACCGAAGAATGGCTGAAAAATGTTTTCGGGCACCTTCAGCGGGTTTTTGCATCCGAAATTTCTGGCTACAAGGGAAGTGTGAGTATGTATCTGGCTGAAAAGAGCCAGCATCTCCAGGTTCCGGAACGTATTTTTTTTCATCTCGTAGAAAGCCATAATTCAGATTACCCCTTTGCCTTCCTGGCAACTTATGCAACACGCACCGCACAGGGGTCTATCTCGCATATGCCTTTAGAATATGCTCTGACCGAATATAAGAATGAACGTGAAAAGCTGCTTGCTCTCCTCTCCTGCCTGAATAAAGCAGCTGAAGTATGTGAGTTAATCTCCGGTTTCGTAGAGAGTGGGGAGCTTTTCCATCCCCTCCGGCTGACTGCCTCCGAAGCATATGCCTTTTTAAAGGCTATTCCCGACATCGAAAAAAGTGGTATTCTTTGCCGTATTCCGAACTGGTGGAAGAAGAAAAGTTCATCTATTTCTCTTTCGGTCAGCCTTGGAGATGAAAAGCCTTCAATGCTTGGTTTTGATACACTGGTATCCATAAAGCCAAGCCTTACAATAGATGGTACACAGTTATCGGCCGAAGACATTCAACTTCTGCTGAATCAGACAAATGGACTTGCTTTTATAAAGGGAAAATGGATTGAAGTGAATCATGCTCTCCTTGAGCAGTTATTAAAAGAAATAGAAGATTTACAGGAAGCAGTTCCTTTGTTGGATGCGCTGCGCCTGGATATCCGTCCACAGGATCAAAAAGACATATTTTCTGCACCCGAAGTTACAAACGGTGCATGGCTGAAGGGTCTTTTACAGAATCTGCGCTCTCCTGGCCGGATTAAAGCGCCTGCCCTTCCAAAAAGTTTTACCGCTTCGCTCCGTCACTATCAAAAAACCGGCTATACCTGGCTGAATTACATGAGTTCACTGGGATTTGGGGCCTGTCTGGCCGACGACATGGGGCTTGGCAAGACCGTTCAGGTTCTGGCTTACCTGGAATCATTACGCCAAAAATCACCTTCCTCACATGTTTTGCTGATTGTTCCTGCTTCTCTTTTAGGAAATTGGGAAAAAGAAACTTTACGGTTTGTACCTAATATGTCTTTTTGCATTCTTCACGGCAAGTCTGCCCCTGCATTGTCCAAAGTGCTTGATGAAAAAAACGCATTTCTTTATATAACAACCTATGGTATGGCATCACGCATAAAGACTCTATCGGAAACAAATTGGCAGTGTATCATTCTGGACGAAGCGCAGGCAATTAAAAATCCTGCCACAAAGCAGACCAAAAACATCAAGAAACTACATTCTGACATGCGGATTGCCATGACCGGTACTCCCATAGAAAATGACCTGTCCAATCTATGGTCTTTATTTGATTTTTTAAATCACGGACTTCTGGGAACTCCCACTGAATTTAAGGATTTTTCAAAAAGTCTGGACACCCACCCTGAAGGCTATCAGAAGCTAAAAACTATGGTTTCGCCCTTCATTCTGCGCAGGCTGAAAACGGATAAAAGAGTTATAGCAGATCTTCCCGATAAACTAGAAACTATTGATTATTCTGGCCTGTCAAAAAAGCAGATTGTATTATACCGAAAATTCATTTCTGATTTAGAGCACAAGCTTTCAAATTCCGAGGAAGGGATGGAACGCCGGGGTCTGATTCTTTCTTCCATTGTGAAGCTAAAGCAGATATGCAATCATCCGGATCAATATCTGGGCGGAGGGACCTATCTGCCGGAAGAGAGTGGAAAGTTCCAAATGCTCCGTGATATTTGTGAAACAATATTTGAAAAACGAGAGCGTGTTCTTGTGTTTACACAGTTTAAGGAGATCACAAAATATCTCGCCGGCTTTTTAGAAGATATCTTCCACAACAAAGGCTATATCATTCACGGCGGCACCCGGATCAAAAAGAGAACTGAGATGGTCGATGCTTTCAACGGTGAACAGTATGTGCCGTTTATGATTCTTTCTGTAAAAGCAGGGGGGACCGGTCTGAATCTAACGTCTGCCAACCATGTCATACATTTTGACCGCTGGTGGAATCCTGCTGTGGAAAATCAGGCGACAGACAGGGCCTACCGAATTGGACAGACTAAAAATGTCATGGTTCACAAACTCGTGTGCGAAGGTACCATTGAAGAAAAAATTAACGCTTTGATCAATTCCAAAAAGGAACTGGCCGAAAATGTCATCGGCTCCGGAGGTGAAAAGTGGATTACCGAATTGAACAACGAGGAGCTGCTTTCACTCATGCGTCTGGAATAGAAAGGGAAAATATATATGAGTAGATATTGGAATACAAGTGATAACTATTCACAGATTTCTGTCACCGAACTGCGCCGTAAGGCATCTGAAACAACGAAAAAGGCTGCAGCTAAGGGACAAGCTATGGCTCCTGTCATTGTTTCCGGACGGCAGATTACAAAAAGTTGGTGGGGAACCGCCTGGTGCAAAAATCTTGAGCAGTATGCCGACTACGGTTCCCGCCTTGAGCGCGGAAAACGATATATCCGTTCCGGCGCACTGGTAGATTTGAAAATACAGGGCGGCAAGATCCTCGCACGTGTCCAGGGTACACGAAAAACCCCCTATAAAGTAGAAATTCACATCAGTCCTCTTTCCGAAGAGAGATGCCAGAATATCATTCACAAATGCAGCCAAAAGATAGAAAACCTAGAGGCATTAGTTTCCGGCAACTTTCCCGATGATTTGAAGGAGCTTTTCCTCAGTGAAGGCGGACTCTTTCCCTCACCCAGAGAAATCAGTTTTCAGTGCAGCTGCCCAGACTGGGCGCTGCTCTGTAAACATGTGGCGGTAGCACTTTACGGCGTAGGAGTCCGGGTAGATGAGAATCCCTTCCTTTTCTTTGCTCTGAGAGGAATCAATATTGACCGGTTTATTGATGTAACGCTCAGCAGCAAGACCGAACAGATGCTGGAAAATGCAAAACAACCCAGCAGCCGCATAATCGAAGATGCAGATATCACCGGTTTATTCGGTATCCTGTAACCGGTCCGCTTTAAAATTATTCCATATTTGCCTTTTCGTCAAGTTCAATGTTTTAAAATACATTTATTTCAAGCAATTAATATGCATTTTTACTCTTTCTTGGAGTTAACACGGAGCATTTCTCATATTAAATGGATTAACGTACCATCTCCCGAGCTATTGACAACATCATTAATTTCTGATAAATTAAATTAGTCATGACTAACTTACACTAACATACTATGATGTAGGGGTCAAAAGGTATTTTGCCCCTTGATACCTACGGATTGCTCCGCACTTTGTGCTCCCGCAATCCTAAAAACATTCGAAATCCGCCCTATTCGGGCTACTTTCTCATGTTTTATGGGTCCCAAGGTCATGCTTTTCCATGCAAGCATGAAACGCATGGCCTTTTGACCCTGGTATCATACTATTTAATTTTAAAGGAGAAAATAATATGAACCTTAAAAAGATTCCTGGTCTTAATAAAGCCATGATTGTAATTCTTGCTGCCTCTTTTCTTGCCGGCTGCTCTAATTCATCCTCAACCGAGGATGCAGCCACAGATAAAAAGAATACTGCTGAGAGTACTTCTTCTGCAGAGAATTCAAATTCAGATACAGAATACCCCATCACCATCAAGCATGCTCTCGGTAAAACCGTCATAGAAGAGAAGCCAGAAAAAATTGCAACTATATTCTGGGGAAATCAAGACGTTCCCCTTGCTCTCGGCATAGTTCCCGTCGGTGTCTCCGAGGCCAATTATGGTGTGACAGATGACAGTGGCCTTCTCCCCTGGACTTTAGATGGATTCCAGGAACTGGGTATTGATTCACCTGTACTCTTCCATGATACAGGCGGTCTGGATTACGAAGCAATCAGTGATGTGCAGCCTGACGTTATTCTTGCAGGCTATTCTGGAATCACACAGGAAGAATATGACCTTCTCAGCGAAATTGCTCCTGTAGTTGCCTATCCCGAAAAGCCTTGGGTGACCTCCTGGAGAGAACAGATTCTTCTCGATTCTAAAGGAATTGGCATGGAATCAGAAGGAAAAAAGCTGGTAGGCGGCCTGGAAAATGAAATAGCAGAAAAAACAGCTTCCTATCCACAGTTGAAAGGCAAAACCGCTGCATTTATGTATTTCACTCCAACGGATCTTGGTAAATTTTATGTCTACCTTACAGCCGACCCACGTGCAGCTTATCTGACAGATTTAGGGTTGACTCTGCCTGATTATCTGGAAGAACTGGAAGGCGATTCCGATGAGTTTTCCGTGGAAATCAGTGCAGAAAATGTAGACAAGCTGCAGGATTTGGACATTATCATCGCTTACGGTGACGAAACCTTGATTAAAACACTTCAGGATGACCCGCGTCTCGGCACATTGCCTGCTGTGCAAAACGAATCTGTGGTAGTCCTGGAAAATGATACTCCTATTGCTGCTTCCAGTACGCCAAGCGCCCTTTCCATTCCTGCCACCATCGACGAATATTTGTCCTTACTGGGAGAGGCAGCCGATAAAGTAAAATGAGACAATCCGAAAAAGTTTTTATCACATTAATCATCAGCCTCATCTGCATCCTGTTATGCATTGCAGGCTCTCTCGCCCTGGGTTCACGAAGTGTGTCCCCGGGTGAGCTTATAGATGCTCTGTTTTTGGGTAAGGCAGGGACTTTTGGCCAGATTGTTGTAAGAGAACGAATTCCCCGCACCGTATTCAGCCTGATAGCCGGTGCGGCCCTTGGCATTTCGGGAGCTCTCATGCAGGCAATTACCCGCAATCCTATTGCAGACCCAAGTGTACTGGGGGTCAACACAGGGGCATCTCTGTTCGTAGTAATGGGGATTGCCTTTTTAAATATCCAGACAGCAGGCCAGTACATCGTGCTTGCACTTCTGGGCGCGGCAATCACTGCCGTATTCGTCTATGGTATTGGTTCCCTGGGGGCAGGCGGAGCTACACCAATCAAACTTGCCCTGGCCGGATCAGCTACCAGCGCCGCTTTATCCTCATTTGTGAGTGCAATTATGCTACCCCGCTCTAATGTTATGGACAATTTCCGTTTCTGGCAGGTAGGCAGCGTCAGTGGGGCAAACTGGACAAACATCCGTGCAGTTCTTCCCCTCCTGATTATTGGTTTTCTGATCAGCATCCTGTTGGCGCCGGTTCTAAACGCCATGGCTCTGGGGGATGAGATGGCATCCGTGCTGGGCGTGCACACAGGTATCGCGAGAGCAATCGGTGCTCTGGCAGGAGTAGTGCTATGTGGTGCCATTACGGCCGTAGCCGGGCCAATCGGCTTCGTTGGGCTCATGGTTCCGCATGTAATGCGTCTTCTGTTGGGACCCGACCAGCGAATCATCATGCCAATGTCCGCCGTGGGCGGGGCTTTAATATTGACTGCGGCAGATATTGCAGGCCGGATACTCGGCAATCCCGGCGAACTTGAATCCGGAGTTGTCACCGCCTTCCTTGGCGCTCCAGTACTGATAATAATAGCTGTAAAATCAAAAGGGAGTTCATTATGACGCCGAAAAATAAAAACATTGTATCAGACGGCTTTCACAGAAGGAGAAGACGTTATATGTCCGTTACTCTCATCCTCACCGCAGCCGTTCTCTCATTATGTACTGCCATAATGTTACTGGGAAACACTGTTTATTCCCCAGCTGCTGTCTGGAAGGTCCTGACAGGGGAAAATATTAAGGGAGCCACATTTGCCGTCCGAACTTTGCGGCTTCCCCGGATGCTCTCCGGTCTGCTTGCGGGTTTTGCCTTTGGAATGGCCGGCAGCACCTTTCAAACAATGCTTCGCAACCCTCTCGCAAGCCCTGACATCATAGGTGTAACCGCAGGTTCCAACGCTGCTGCTATCTTCCTTCTTATCATGATGAATCTCTCTGGAACTGCAGTGTCCCTGGGGGCTGTCCTTGGAGGTGTTTTAACCTCCGCGTTCATCTATCTTCTCTCAAGAGGGGGCAAATTTGAAGGAGGAAGACTGATACTTATAGGTCTGGGAGTTCAGGCAATGCTGAATGCATTTATCTCCTACCTATTATTAAGGGCTCCCCAGCACGATGTCCCGGCAGCTTACCGCTGGTTGAGCGGAAGTCTGAACGGGGTTCAGCTGTCGGACATCCCTATGCTTGCCATTATAATTATTATTTTTTCACCCATCACCATACTGTTGGGGAAGCATCTGCGCATTCTGGAATTGGGTGAAAATTCTGCTGTCACACTTGGAGTTAATACGGACCGCACCAGAATTTTACTTATCTTAAGCGCTGTAATATCTATTGCATTTGCTACCGCCACCACCGGGCCCATCGCTTTTGTATCCTTTTTATCGGGCCCTATATCATCTAAGTTAGTCGGGGCAGGTACACAAAACGAACTTCCTGCCGGACTCGTAGGTGCCGTACTGGTACTTCTGGCTGACTTAATCGGCCAGTTTGCCTTCAGCACCAAATTTCCCGTAGGTGTAATCACGGGCATACTGGGCGCCCCCTATCTGATTTTTTTACTGATTCGTATGAATAAAACCGGAGGTGCATCATGAATAATGAACATCAATTAAAAGTAGAACATATTACTGCCGGATATGATGGCAGAACAATCTTAAAAGACATTGAACTGGCAATCCCCGTTAATAAAATCAGTGTAATTCTGGGAGCCAATGCATGTGGGAAATCTACACTCTTAAAAACAATTGCCAGATTGTTAAAGCCTTCGTCGGGCAAAATCACACTGGATGGAAAGGGCATTTGGACTTTTCCCTCGAAGCATCTAGCCCGGGTGCTTGGACTTCTCCCCCAATCTCCAGTTGTCCCGGAAGGAATAGTGGTTGCGGATCTGGTAAGCAGGGGCAGATTTCCATATCAGGGGTTAATGAAAGGATTAAGCAGAGAGGATCATGCAGCTGTGGCGGAAGCCTTGGAGATTATGGGCATTACCAATCTTGCCGACCGTCGTCTTGACGAACTCTCCGGGGGGCAGAAACAGAGGGTCTGGATTGCAATGGCTCTTGCCCAGGATACGGACATTCTCCTGCTGGATGAGCCCACTACATATCTGGATATTACCTACCAGGTTGAGATTCTTGACCTATTAACAGATTTAAACAGGAAAAAAGGAACCACAATTGTCATGGTTCTGCATGATATCAATTTATCTGCCAGATATGCCGACTATATCTTCGCACTCCGTGAAGGATGTCTCGTTTCAGAGGGAACGCCTTCTGAGGTGATTAATGAAGAACTGATTAAAGAAGTATATGGAATGAACTGCTCCGTCATCAGCGACCCGGTATCGGGGTCCCCCTTTGTTTTGCCAAAGGGAAGACACCACGTACTAGATTCCTGCTTAGCATGACGGACTCTATAGCTGTACACTAACTTTCTATGAACAAAATGCCTAACGTGCCCGGACCACAATGACTGGAAACGGTACATCCGGCATCCAGTGATCACACTCTGGATTCTATAAGATATTTCCCATATTCTTTCTGCAGCAGCATCTGCTCAGGTCTGGGCATTGAGATTCCCAGGGTTTCTCTAAGCACATCTTCAATAGTCTCGACCGGTATAATCGTTATTTGGTCCTTTACCTCTTCCGGCACATCCCTTAAATCCTCTATGTTTTCATTCGGGATTAATGCCCTGGTAATTCCAGCCCTCTGGGCTGCCAGAAGCTTTTCTTTCAGCCCGCCGATTGGCATAACTACGCCTCGCAATGTGATCTCTCCGGTCATTGCCAGTTTTGGATCTACCTTGATACCGGTAACCAGTGATGCCAGGGCTGTAAATAATGCAATCCCTGCAGATGGTCCATCCTTTGGCACTGCCCCTGAAGGAACATGAATATGAAGATCTCTTTCCTTAAAATTAATAGCATTCAGCGGCAGTCTGGATTTCAATAGACTTAAGGAAATCTCTGCTGATTCTTTCATAACGTCGCCCAGCTTTCCGGTCAGTAGGACTTGACCGCTTCCCGGCATGCTGGTTGCCTCTATGAAGAGGATTTCTCCGCCAACCGGTGTCCATGCCAACCCTGTAACTACTCCCGGCGGGTTATCCATCTGTGCCACATCATGCCGTGACACTCTGTGGCCGAGGATATCCTCCAGCTGATCTGCCTCTACGTGATAAGGAGGTTCTGCCTCTTTGGATACAATTTCTGCAGAAGCTACTCTCGCAATGGCTGCCAGCTGCTTCTTCAGGCCTCTGACTCCTGCCTCCAATGTATAGTCACTGATTATCTTTCTTATTACATCATCCGAAATCACAAGCTGCTCTTTTGTAAGCCCGTGTTCCTCAAGAACCAGCGGATAAAGATGTTCTTTTGCAATGTGAAACTTCTCCTCACTAGTATAACTGGAAATCTGTATGACCTCCATACGGTCCAGCAAAGGTTCCGGTATTGTATCCATTGAGTTTGCTGTGGCAATGAAGAATACATCGGAAAGATCATAAGGCTGATCCAAGTAGTGGTCTGTAAATGTATTATTCTGCTCCGGATCCAGTACCTCCAGTAAAGCACTTGCCGGATCTCCGCTGAATCCACCTGTCATCAGTTTGTCTACCTCATCCAGCACCATAACCGGATTGGTGACGCCCGCCTTCTTGATACTCTGAAGAATTCTTCCGGGCATTGCCCCGATATAAGTTCTTCTGTGTCCGCGGATCTCTGCCTCATCTCTGATACCGCCAAGGCTGAGACGGATATATTTTCTTCCCAGTGCCTCTGCAATGCTCTTGCCGAGACTGGTCTTCCCTGTTCCCGGAGGACCTATCAGTAAGAGGATAGAGCCTTTCTTATCTTTCTTAAGCTGCATAACCGCCAGATGCTGAATGATCCTGTCCTTTACCTTCTCCAGGCCATAGTGCTGGTCATCCAAAATATGTCTCGCCTCTATAAGATCAATAGACTTATCTTCCGTCTTCTTCCAGGGAAGTGAAACAAGAAGATCCAGATAATTTCGTATTACATTATATTCTGCACCATTAGGCCCCTGAGCCTGCAGCTTATCCAGTTCGTCCAGCGCTGCCTCCTTAATATCCTCTGGCATTTGGGCCGCCTCAATTTTGTCTTCATACTCCTCGTCTTTCTTTCCATGTCCTTCTTTGCCTTCATTGAGTTCTTCCTGAATTGCCTTCAGCTGCTCCCTCAAAACCTGCTCTCTGTAATGCTTATTTGCTTTATTCGAAAATCTCTCCGCCATCTGGATCTGCAGTCCGATTGCTTCTTTCTGTTTCAGAAGATAATCCATAAAACGCAGGCTTCTCTCCTTCATAGACGGGTCAGCAATCAGTTCATAGATTTCCTCATTGGAAATCTGCATAAACCGGGATAAATATACAATAAGTGAATTCAAATCACCGAAACTTTCAACTACAGCAACATAGCGTTTTCCATCTGGGAATTTTTCACTGATTTCTCTTGTAAGCTGCTGCATATACCCCATCATATCTTTCTGACTTTTTTCATCCATATCTTTAACATCAGGACTGGTTTCAAACTGTGCATATATATAGCTGTGCTCTATGCTCAGCTCCTTCACTTCTACTCTGTCCAGCACCTTCATAGTGAGCTGATACCCTTTCTCAATTTCCTGTACCTCTTCAATTTCAAATGTAACTCCAAGCTTATAAAAATCGTCCGCTGAAACGTCCTCACGCTTAAAGTTCTGCCTCATGGGCAGAGCAACATTTTCGATCGTCTCATCTTCCAGATACCTCATCTGGCTTTCACTCAAGTCGCTAACACTAAGCCTGGTTACCGCACCCGGCAGTAATACTATATTGGATATTGGAATAACAATTCCGCTTCTTATAGCTTTTTCTGAGTTCATCATATAAATCACGTTCCTTTCTACCATAATATATTCATAAGTGAATGTTCATTTAATGGACTGTAAAACAATTGCGAGACTCTGTGAACTACAATTTTCACCCCAAATCTCGCTCAAACTAACTCATCAACAATGCTTCCTGAATAATGTAAATAAATTCCTTTAACAGTTCTTCTTTTTCTTCCTCGCTTTTACAATGATCCACTGCAATTGATTTAACCGGAGAAAAGATGAGTGCCACCAGATTGTCATTACTGTAATCCTTAATCATCCGGTCTGCCTTCATATTTAAAATCAGGTCATTTACCTTACACATGCCCTGCCTCTCCTCACAGCGATTTGCAAGGGAGGGGCAACTGGAAAACTGCTCCAGAAAACTGAATATTTCTTTATTTCCCCGGATGTAATTATAATAACTGGTAATTAAAGTTTCAATTAATTGCCGGCCTTGCATCTGGCGGTTGATGCCGTCAAGCAGATGACTGAAAATATCTTCCGAGTATTCATTGTATATATCCTGGAGCATAACCTCCTTATTTTCAAAATAAATATAAACTGTTGCAGGAGAAACTCCGGCTCTCTTAGCAATTTTTGAGATAGAGGTGCCGTGAAAGCCTTCTTCCAGAATCAACTTTACGACCGCTTTCTTTATGCTCTCTTCCTTTCCATCATCCTTCTTACGCATATTCATCACCTCGTATCTTTATAATAAATGAACATTCACTTATTGTCAATTAATTTTTTACACTTTATAAAAAGATAATAATACAAGAACATCCCCAACCATAAAGTGATGATTGGAGATGTAAAAAATCTTATTCATTATTTTTCTTGTATAAAAAGTACATCGTCGCCTGCCAGAACATTTTGTTTGGATATTCCCTCTACCAATGCGTAATCTCCTGTATTACAAATCACCATCAGAGTAATTGGATCATATCCCCGCTCTCTTACTTTATTTATATCCACGTTTAATAAAAGATTGCCCTTCTTTACCTTGTCTCCTGCTTTCACATGCCCCACAAAGCCTTCACCTTTCATCTCTACCGTATCAAGCCCCACATGAATCAAAATTTCCGTCCCGTATTCCGTCATCATACTTACAGCATGCAATGTATCAAAAACCATTGTGATTTCTCCATCCGCCGGTGCATAAATCCCGTTATCAGATGGAATCACTCCAATTCCTTTTCCCAGCATCTCTTCACTAAACGTGGGATCCTTCACCTCCTGCAGCAAGACCGTCTTTCCTTTGACAGGAGAACCAAGCCAATGTTCCTTTTCCTTTTTTAAGAATTTAAACACCTTACAACCTCCGCTCTAAAGACATTTCCTCACAAAGCCTTTCGCTTCGTAAAGTTTTTTTTCAGCTTCCTCCCTCGACGCTCCTGTCAGAAGCATAACAATTGCCGTCTTAATTGACTGGTCTGCCTCCCGCAGGGCCAAAACTGCCTGCTTTTCTGAACACTGTGTACTTTCCATAACAATTCGTTTTGCCCTCTCCTCCAGCTTATGATTTGTGGCCCTCATGTCTACCATATAATTGCCATATACTTTCCCGATCCCCACCATTGCTGCAGTCGATATCATATTCAAAATCAGTTTTTGACATGTTCCCGCCTTCAGCCTTGTAGAGCCCGTCAATACTTCCGGCCCTGCATCCACCTCAATTGCAATATCTGCAAGATCAGAAATAATAGCATGGTAATTACACGCAAGGCTGATACAAGCTGCCCCTTTGTCTTTGGCAGTCCTCAGTGCACCGATACAGTACGGAGTTCTTCCTGATGCTGCAATAGCTAAAACCACATCTTGTTTTCTTAGGTCGATTCTTTTCAAATCCTTCGCCGCCAGTTCCTCGGAGTCCTCCGCGCCTTCCTGCGCATGGACAAAAGCCCTCTCCCCCCCTGCCATAATTGCCATTACCTCATCTGTCGTAGAGAAGGTAGGAGAGCACTCTACCGCATCCATTACTCCCATTCTCCCACTCGTACCAGCACCGGCGTAAATCAATCTTCCGCCGTTTTCCAATGCATGAATTACCAGCTTTACTGCCCGCTCAATTTCAGGGATGGCTTTTCTGACTGCTTTTATCACATTCTCATCTTCTTGATTCATTAAAAGCAGTAACTCGCGGGTTCCCATGTTATCCATCTCTTTTGATTTGGGATTGCGCACCTCTGTATTTAGCTGTTCCCACTGTTCTTCTATCATTTTAACCCCTTCTCCTAACTACATACCGTCCTCTTTCTCCTTTGGTATATATGTTTTCTTCATTTTTGCTGCAGCCTCATCAAAATGCCGATTCAAATATGCTGTGTATAAAATGTCCACAACATTTAGCTGAGAAATGCGCGAGGACATTGCTCCGCTTCGAATCAAAAATTCTGATGCCGCTACATATAGCTTGTAGTCAGCTATTTCTGCTAATTTTGAATCCACAAATCTGGTGATTGCAATCACAGATGCCCCCATCATTTTTGCTGTTTTTGCACATTTCACCATTTCTTCCGTAAGCCCTGAGTAGCTAATTACAATTGCCACATCTTTTGAAGTCATGTTCTTTGCCTGTAAAAGCTGTACATGCCAATCTTCATGAATAAAACAGGCCTTACCTATCCTTAAAAATTTCATATATGCGTCCTGAGCTACCAAAAGAGAAGATCCCATGCCGAAAAAACAAACATTCCGGCACACTTCCAACAAATCCACACACTGCTTCAGTACATCTTCATCCAGCAATTTGCTGGTCTTTTCCAGAGAGACAATGTTCTTATAAGTAATCTTCGCAATCAAATCCTCCAATTTATCTTCCCTCTGGATTTCTTCACTTTTTGCATCTTCGCTCTGTTCACGAATAGTCATTTCGGCAATCAATGCCTTTTGAAACTCTTTATATCCTGAAAACCCTGTTTTCTTACATAATCTTACTATGGTAGAAGAGGAGGAAAAGGCAGCTCCTGCCAACTGATGTATACTATATGAGGATGCCTCTTTTGGATGCTCCAGAATAAACCGGACAATCAACTTTTCTGCACTGCTTGCCTTTTCTTCATATTCTTGAAATCTAACAAGTACACTTTTCATACTCTTTATTCTTCCTCTGGATCAGTAAATCCTAATAACATACAGAACAAAAAACCTGCTGCATATGATATTGCGACCGCTATTAAATACTTCACCGGACTGGTTGTAATCAAAGAGAGCTGCAGGCCCGATAATTCTGGAATCTTTGCTGCTACGTGCATCATTGCCATAGCGCTTCCTCCCACAGCCCCTCCAAGACAGGATGCAAGAAATGGTTTGCCTAAGGGAACCGTCACACCCCACATCAGCGGCTCTCCAATTCCCAGCATTCCAACCGGGAGTGCATTCTTACATATCTTTTTAAGGCGCTTATTTTTTGTCTTCAGAAATACATAGAATGCTGCTCCTACCTGTCCTGCTCCTGCCATACATGTAACCGGCAGCAGATATGTCACTCCAAAATCACTGATCAGCTGTGCATTAACAGCAATTAATCCATGATGCATACCTGTCATAACCAGAGGCAGATATACCAAGGTTGCCAAACCGGCCAGCGCTGGAACATTGTAAATAATATACTGAACAAAATTTCCGACAGCATCTGATACAAATCCTGCAATGGGCTGAAATACAATGAGTCCAAGGAATGTCATAATAAAGATGGTAAACAATGGCGTAAGGAAAGTGTCCAGGATTTCCGGCATTTTTTTCCTGATTGCACGTTCGAGCTTTGCGCCTATTGCAGCAACAATCAGGACAGAAATTACACCGCCCCTGCCGGCCTCACATTCAATTCCCAGAATATGAACTCCGGTAATAGCGGACGCATTTAAAATGGATGCCAGTACTGCACCCAAAATCGGTGAGCCGCCAAATTCTTTTGCAGTATTATAACCTACAATAATAGGCAAAATTGTAAATACAGAATATGCTATCGCCGACAATATCTTTCCAAAGTCCGATTCCTTTAATCCCGGAAAGAACACATAACCGGCTTCGTAAATGGCAACCATCAATCCACAGGCAATAAATGCCGGCAAAATAGGAATAAATACATTTGCAACCTTTTTTAACACCCTCTTAAAGGGAGTGTTATTTTTTTCCCTGTTCTCTTCCTTCCGCACTGCCGCTTCATCAATTTCACTACTTTTTATTCCTGTAATCTCCGACATTTCCGCTGCAAGCTTGCTGCTCTTCCCCGGGCCTACAACAAGCTGTACATTATTATCTTGTACCGTGATTCCTAAAATATATTCTTCCTTTTTCAACTGCTCTATTTCACATTTTTCAACATCTTTCACATTGATACGTATACGTGTCATACAGTTTTCAATAGACAGTAAATTTTCTTTTGTTCCCATTTTTTTGATGATATCCAATGCCATCTCTCGATTATTCATAATCTTTCCTCCTCGCACCCGTACTGGTACTCTTTAAAAGTTGTCTGGCGTCTCTTACTCCAAAAATTATAGTTCTTTTTTATAGGAAACAAAAGTTCTGAACGTTTGTAGGCCGTGCCGTTCATAATATCTTCTTCCCGGTTCATCCGTTGTGACAAAATACATTCTGTATATTCCTTTTTTACACATTTCATAACATTGGAGCTCCAGAAGAATCCCTCCAATTCCAGCATTTCTTTCTGACTCTGCCACACCAATAGGCCCAAATCTCATTGGGTTTCCATCGATAGCTCTCATGCAAAATCCGCAGATGTTTCCTTCTTTGTTTAGTACAAGCAAAATCACATCTTCCGCCGTTTCATTTTGCATTGCAATCAGTGCATTGCGCTTCCAACCGCCTCCAAATTCTATACGCAGAAATTCTAACAATTCCAGAGTATACTTATAATCAAATTTCACAAATTGATAGCCCTTTTTCTCAGCCTCTCTTTGCTTCTGAAGCGTATCCCCCGGTATCCGGTAGCCATGAAGATTCTTTCCCATTGAATAATGCTTTTCCTGTGATGCATATCCTCTTTTTTCAAAAAAACGGATTGCCGATGGATAATTTTCGAAATCTACACCCGGGAAAAAATAATTGGGAGAATATGCCCCCAATGTGATATTTGTGCATCCGACTTCTTTTAAAGCATTTTCACAATTTGTAAGTAATTCAGCTCCAATACCGCAGCACTGATACTTTTCATCTACAAACAGCACATTCACCCACCCGCGCTCCGGCTCCAGCCCTCGCTCCAGATATGGGAATTTCCGCTTTGTCCCATAAATGAAGCCAATGACCTTTTCCTCATCTACTGCAACCCAACTTAAATCCGTGTTGAAATTTTCATCCAATATTGCTTGTCTGCGAAACTTTCTGACATCAATAGCGTCAAAGGTGCAGGTGCGGTTCCATAAATCAACAATCTTTTCTTCATCTGCCTGAACATAATGCCTGATTTCCATACATTCCCTCCTTCCAAATCATCACACTTCGAGTAACATTATAGATAGATATTATCACCCGAAACAATTTTGTCAATTCATTTTTATAATGATGAAATTTTATTTCATACTTTGGATGAATTATACTATTTTCTAATCTATTTTTGATTTTTTTATACATATATGTTAACTTCCAGAAATTTTCCGCCTAAATAACTAAATCCTGCCACCAGTCTTAATGCTAGTGACAGGATTTATTTTTATTCTGCTTTTGCAGAATCGGTATTTAGGAATGCCAGTATCTCTTCATAGGAACGGCCGCTCTTCTCAACAGCAGCAATCAACTCCTCTTTTCTGATGGCATCTCTTTTGTTCAAAAGCTGCTTCAGATTTGCAGTTGCATTCTTGCTGTTTTTTCTCACTCTTGCCATTTTCACTTTCCCCCTGATTTATTGTTTTATTTCCTCTAATTCTTTACTCAGTTCAGTTCCTGTTCAATGATACCGGCCTTTTCTTCCGGGAGTAAAGATGTATGGCTCTTCTCATCATAATGAAGGTAGAAATACTTTTCAAATCCCGGCCCAAACTCCTTCGCTTCATTGCTATGCTTTTTCAAAAACATGGTCATACTTTTATCATCATTTAGCCAGGACTGTATCTCATTTTGTTCCAGGACAAGAGGAACTTATTTCCTCAAGCCGTTTTTAACTAAAAAAAATTAAGTTTCGGTTGCCAAGAGTAAACGAGTAAATTCGGTATATCTGAGAGTTACTCTCGCACCGATACTCTTACCCTATTATTATAAACAAAAAGGTAACTTAAAACATTTACCCCTAAGTGGTTTCTTTACTCTCTGCGGTTTCGGTCCAAAAGTAGTATATTGGATATGTCTTAAAGCTTTCTTGTTCTTCTTCCGTAAGCTTATTAAAATGAACTTGGGCAGCAACTTGATTCGAAAGCAATAGGTATGCACCTACCTTCAAATCTTCCTTACTTTCCGAACTCTCTGCTATTTCACATAGTTTCTGAACCTCTTGCAGCGTAAGCTCTCTTTTTCGTTTTACAATTTGCAAAGAATTGAGATGCCTAATTTGTAATTTATTTGATTGTCAGCCAGACAAAATCATGGAATATGTCCCTAGTACTCAAAAACATTAATGCCTGAGATTAGGTCTTTTGAGCATAGAATAGCCAACAATAGAGAAGGAAAAGAGAAGAATCGTATTCTAAATTATGTATTATGTCCCCATAAAAAAGATAATGATATTATAATAGAAAACAGTTGAAAATGTTATTTGAAGTGTGTTAGAATAAAATCATAAAGAACAATCACCACTGAGTGGTAACCATTAGTCTAAGTAAATTGCCTTAAGGCAACGACCTATCCTGTTGGCCGACAGGATAGGTCATTTTTATTTTCGCTTATTATTCCTATCTATGTAGGTAAGCAATGCAATTAAGAATAAACCAAAGGTCAACATCAACGATATTGCATCTGATATATCCATTTGCACCACCTCCCCTCTTTATAAAAGTTTGGGAGGCTACCACCCTGTACACGGCTGTTCTGATGTATTATAACAAACAACCAGTTGTAAATTAAAATTCTATTTCTATTAATACTACATAATTTTAAACCTAATGTATAGTTCTTATTATTGATTTACTCAAAATGTCTGAACTGTATATCGTCAATTATCCTTAATTCGAAAAAAATTCTTAGGTAAAATTCTTAGGTAAACCAAAATTAGCAAAGTAAAAGGGCTTGCAATGTGCTTGCAAACCCTTGTGTTTACTGGCTTCCCAGTAATCGGAGTGACGTGATTCGAACACGCGGCCTCTACGTCCCGAACGTAGCGCTCTACCAAGCTGAGCCACACTCCGATATGCATTTTCTTCTTAAATAAATATTCAAAATTTACCCTTGTAAATCTCCAAGCTACGGATAGAGGATTTGAACCTCTACTAACAGAGTCAGAGTCTGCTGTGCTGCCGTTACACCAATCCGCATTGTCATGATATGTCCATGTCAGACGCAACATGATTATTATAACCAGTGTCTCCAAAAAAATCAAGTACTTTTTCAATTTTTTTGAGAAATTGGAACAGTTCAGCCATGCGAATTTTCAGTAGTGGAATTGATCTGATGGCTGAACTGTGGCGGCTATTTGACAGAATATTCTGACTTTGGAGAGCAAAAGGGTCAGACCCCTTTTATTCTTTCGATGGCTGCTGTTGTATTTTCGTAGCTTCCGAATGCGGTCAGGCGGAAGTAACCTTCTCCGCTGGGGCCGAATCCTGAGCCGGGGGTTCCTACTACGTTCGCTTTCTCCAGAAGGTAGTCAAAGAATTCCCATGAGGTCATTTTTTTTGGTGTCTGCAGCCAGATATAGGGTGCGTTGACTCCTCCGGATACGGTGTAGCCGGCGTCTTTTAGTCCTTCATAGATAATTTTGGCATTATTCATATAGTATGCTATCTGTTTTTTCAGCTGTTCTTTACCCTCCGGGGAATAGGCCGCTTCTCCGGCTCTCTGCACAATGTACGGGGCACCGTTGTACTTTGTCCCGTGACGCCTTGCCCAGAGAGAATGGAGGGTTACATCACCGGATTTTAAATCTTTCGGTATGATAGCCGCCCCTAAGCGCACCCCGGTGAAGCCTGCGTTTTTTGAGAAGCTTCTGAGCTCAATTGCACAGGTTCTCGCACCTTCACATTCATAAATTGTGTGAGGGACGTTTTCTTCGGTAATATACGCCTCATAAGCTGCATCGTAGATAATAACTGCCCCTACTTTATTTGCATAGTCCACCCACTCCTGAAGCTGAGACTTTGTGATGGTGGAGCCGGTCGGGTTGTTTGGGAAACATAGATAGATAATATCTGGTGTCTCTTTTGGCAGCTCCGGTGCAAAGTTTGTCTGAGCCGTACAGGGCATGTATATGACATCGCTCCACACCTCGGTCTTGGGATTGTAAGTCCCTGTTCTCCCGGCCATGACATTTGTATCCACATATACGGGATATACCGGGTCACACACGGCAATTTTATTATCTGTGCTGAATATTTCCTGGATATTTCCTGAATCACACTTGGCTCCGTCTGAAATAAACACTTCATCGGGTGAAATATCACAGCCCCGTGCTTTATAATCGTTCTGGGCCATGGCATTTCTCAGAAATTCATAGCCCAAATCCGGTGCATAGCCATGAAAAGTCTCTGCATTTCCCATTTCATCTACTGCACTATGCAAAGAGTCTATAATAGCCGGTACAAGGGGCTGTGTCACATCACCTATTCCGAGCCGGATTATAGATTTATCTGGGTTAGCTTCTGTATATGCTTTCACCCTTTTTCCAATCGTTGAGAATAAATAACTCCCAGGTAATTTCAGATAATTATCATTAATTTTAAACATCTTTTTCTTCCTTCCATTCTCCGTCAAACACAACTTCGGCCGGGCCTGTCATATACACGGTGTCTTTTTCCCAATCCCACTCTATAAATAAATCGCCGCCCAGCAGTCTGACTGTGATTTTCTCCTCCGTAAGCCCACCCAGCACACAGGCCACTGCAACCGCACAGGCACCGGTTCCGCAAGCAAGGGTTTCACCTGAGCCCCGCTCCCAGACTCTCATTTCTACAGTATTTCTGTCTAGTACTTTTACGAATTCCGTATTGATACGGTTAGGAAAACACTCGTGATTTTCAAATTTAGGACCTATTCGTTCAATGTCCAAATGTTGAATATCGTCCATGTAAATAACCACATGAGGATTTCCCATCGACACGCCTGTCATTTTATATTCTCTCCCATCCACTTCTATAGGAACATTTATTACAGTTTCCCCTTCTGCCAAAATAGGAATCCTATCAGGCTTCAGTTCAGGTTTACCCATATCTACCCGAACCTGCACCACCTTTTGGTTTTCAACAGTCAGCACCAGATATTTTATCCCGCTCAAAGTTTCTACGGATATCTGCGTCTTATCAATCAGACCGTAATCATAGACATATTTTGCTACACAGCGGATTCCATTTCCACACATCTCTCCCCGGGAGCCGTCCGCATTATACATCTCCATTTCAAAATCGGCCACTGAGGACGGATTAATCAATATCAAACCATCTGAGCCGATTCCAAAGTGTCTGTCACTTATTTTCACAGCAAGTTCCGCCGGATTTCCTATCTTTTCTATGAAACCATTTATATAAACGTAGTCATTTCCCAAGCCCTGCATTTTCGTAAATTTCACTTTTCTTTCTCCTCATATAACTTTTATTCTGACATAATTGTCAGTATCATCTGGGCGGTCTCCAGTATATTAGTTCCACTGTCCATGCTGCTTTTCTGAAGATACCGGTGAGCTTCCTCTTCCGTCATTTGATTGCGTACCATCAACAAGGCCTTCGCCTCCTCGATGATTGCCTTCTGCTCGGGATTTCGCTTTTTTGCCATCTCCCGCCGTTGCCGCCGTTTCTTTTGGAGGGCCTCAAGCATCATTTCTACAGTATTCAGAAGATCATATACCTTTACCGGAGTGGGCAGACCCACAACCCCTTCAATCAGGCCCTCGCCCCATTTATCCGGGGAGGCTATCAACAACATTTCAAATGTCTCGGGAAGCCACTCCCTTAATTCTGAATATAACATATCCTGCATCTTATATCCACAGATAATAATACCACAGTCAAAATCGTCTGCAGACTGAAGTGCCTGGGCACCGGTAGTACAGATATCCGATATATCAATACCGCCCCGTACTAATATGTTGCGAATATTTGCTGCTGTCTCTTTTTTGGGAAACACAACTATGACGCTGCTCATACCCGCTCACACCTCCTGCCCGCTCTCACTTCAAATTATATAAGTTTCCATTACACTAGTGTACTGTCCCGTTGACTTTCAGCTGAAAATCCAGGCAAGCTATTTAGCGAAATGTCAATGGGACAGCACACCAGCTCTGCGTGGGAAATGTTACATCTTATACAGATAGTTGGCAATCTCCCACTCTGTGACCTGCATGCTGTAATCCCGGTATTCCTTCTTATACGCAGCAATCATTTTTGCTGCCAGATCCTCCCCCAGCACTTTGCAGATAAAAGTATCCTTCTCAAGCTCATGAACCGCCTCCAGAAGGCTTCCCGGAAGTGCCTCCAGATGCAGTTGCTCCAGCTGCTCTGCCGACATGTCCTGTATATCTTCATCCACACTGTTCTGGGGCACAATTTTATTCCTAATGCCATCCATACCCGCTGCCAGCAAAACTGCCAATACCAGATACGGATTGGCCGACGGATCTGGACTCCTAAGCTCGATTCTCGTCTTTTCCCCTCCCACAGAGGGAATCCTGATTAAAGGACTCCTTGTTTTTGCAGACCATGACATATATACAGGAGCCTCATATCCGGGCACAAACCGCTTATAAGAATTCACAGTCGGATTTGCTATACATGTGATTGCCTTCATGTGCCGGAACAGACCACCTATAAAATAATATGCCTCCTGACTCAGCCCATTTTTATCACTGCTGTCCTGAAATATATTGGTGCCTTCTTTTGACAGGGACAGATTGATATGCATCCCTGAACCGTGAGCCTCGCTTTTGGGCTTCGGCATAAATGTTGCATGAAGCCCATGGCGCTTTGCAATGGTTCTGACAACCAACTTAAAGGTCATAATGTTGTCTGCTGCAATAAGAGCTTCATCATATCGGAAATCTATCTCATGCTGGGCGGGAGCAATTTCATGATGAGATGTCTCTATTTCAAATCCCATCTGTTCCAGAGTCAGAACCATGTCTCTCCTTGCATTTTCACCAAGATCAAGAGGCCCTACATCAAAATATCCTCCCTGCTCATGGGTGATTGTTGTGGGAATGCCATTCTCATCTGTGTGGAACAGAAAAAACTCACACTCCGGCCCCACATTCACGGTATATCCCATCTCCGCCGCCTCACGGACAGCTTTTTTCAGAATATACCTGGAGCCGCCCTCATAAGGTGTCCCGTCCGCGCGGTGCACGTCACAAATAAAACGTGCCACCTTGCCCTGCTGCGGCCTCCACGGAAATATCTCAAATGTATTCAAATCAGGATATAAGTACATATCCGGTGATTCTGAATTTGGATAGCCCTTTATGGCAGAGCTGTCAAACATGCATTCATTGTTCAGCACCTTCTCCAGCTGGCTTGCCGTAACAGCCATATTTTTCATAGTGCCGTAAATATCCGTAAACTGAAGGCGAATGAACCCCACATCCTCTTCTTCCACCAATTCCAGGATATCCTCTCTCGTGTAATTATGCATAGCATTACCTCCTAACCGTAAAATCCAGTGTACTGTATCATTTTGCCGCCCTATAGTTTTCTGAAAACCAGTTCTGTAATTCTTAGTTTTCCCACAATTTAAAAAGGAATGCTTTTCCTGAGAAAAACACCCTTGTTTTGTACTATTATAATTATTTGACGGAGAAATGTCAATCTATCTTCGTGCACTATCTTATAAATTTGCCGATTTGAATCCTAAGCTGCTCAAAATCACCATTATGTACCAGAAGTTCCATTTGTTCCTGTATATTCAGACTGTAGATTCCTAAAATAGATTTGGCATCTACTGTTCTCCTTCCCTGAATCAGGTCCGTGTCCCCTTTATAATTCCTGACCAACCATGCAAATTCCTGGATTTCGTCCAATGTTAAAAACCTCAGACTTACTGAATTTACTGCCGATGTTCCTCCCATCATAGCTTTATCCTCCTGCCTTCTGCAAATAATTGTCTGCCGCTTTCAGTAAAACTGCCTGTACGCGGCAATTATTTTTTAAAAACAGGATTGATTATACACCATTTCATGAAATAAAAAAAGAGGACTTTTCTAATCATTTTATAACCTGGTAACAGTTCAGCCATGCGAATTTTCGACAGCGTAGGCAGGAGAAAGCTTGCTTTCGTATGCATATGCTGCCGAAAATTCATATAGCGCTCTGCCACAGCGAGATGAAGCGCAGCACATGTCCTTGGTTAGCAACCGTAGTGTGGTTGTTTAACAAGGACGGTACCCTTGGGGTGGAATCGAGCTGATGGCTAACTGTTACATAACCTGAAGTACCTCTTCTTTTTCCGGCATGGAACGTATCGCTCCTTTCCGTGTAGTAATCAATGCTGCTGCTGCATTTGCAAAGGTAAGCATCTCTCCAAGTTTTTCCTCTGTCAAGTTGTCAAGGCCATACTCCAGCACATAATTCAGTGCACTGCCGCAAAAAGTATCCCCCGCGCCGGTTGTTTCAATCGTGTCCACCTTATAACCTTTTCTCTCCACCCGCATATCTTTATAATAAGCCCGGCTTCCATCCTTTCCAAGGGTGAGCAGAATCAACGGAATATGATACTCCTCCTGAAGATACTGAACCGCCTCATCGTAATCCTCTTTGCCGGAAACAAACTGAACCTCATTGTCCGAAATTTTCAGGACATCACAAAACCCGAAACCATACTCCATCTGCTCTTTCGCCAAATCCAGTGAGCTCCAGAGAGGAGGACGTAAGTTTGGGTCAAAAGAAATCAACAGACCATTCTCCCTAGCGATATTCAAGGCCTTCTTCGTCGCCTTTCGAACTCCTTCATGGGTCATTGACAATGTACCGAAATGAAAGATTTTTGACTGTTTCAGAAATTCAGGATCAATCTCCTCTTCTGTCAGCATCATGTCTGCTCCCGGATTTCTGTAAAAAGAAAACTCACGGTCTCCATCGGGATATGTATGAACAAAAGCCAGTGTTGTGTTGACTTTTGTATCCATCTGAAGATTAGAGGTGTTGATTCCAGCCTCGTCCAGTGTGTCCTTTAGCAGGACACCAAACTGATCTGTTCCTACTTTTCCGAGGAATGCCGTTTTTTTTCCCATCTTATTCAGCATAGCGAGCACATTGCAAGGCGCTCCGCCGGGGCAGGCCTCAAACATATTATTGCCCTGCTCACTCTCTCCATTCATTGTAAAATCAATTAATAACTCTCCCAGCGCGATTACATCCAGCTTCTTTTCCATAACCGTCTCTCCTTTGTTTATTATTGTAACTATTCAGAACCAAGCTCGAAAACCCATCGTTTTCTCACGGTTTGGCTCTCTCCAAATATATCTGCTTGTTTCTGAACAGTTACACTTAATTGAAATACACCAGTTCCTCTATAGGTTCTGCTGCTTCTATGTGCTCTGCCTCCAGAACCGGTCCTATGCCGCGGTACACAGATACTCTCTTAAAACCTACCTTGGCCCGCACAGTTACCCACTGTCCCGGATTCAATTTAGGTGTGTAGGCGCTTTTACAGACATAACCGAGAAATGTAGTGTCGTCCGCACAGCAGGTCATTGCCATACGTCCCGGGAAAAATACCTTGGAGGGAAAGCCTTTGGGCTTTACCACTCTTGCCGTAAATTCTACGGTCTTGCCTTTATACCGGTCTGGATTGTCCATCACATCCACATACCAGATTCCGTAATCTTCTCGGTGCACCTCAATTACCGGAGCATCCAAGTCATAGGGAACATCACCCTCAAAAATGTCTTCCACTTCGCCATTTCCATCTTCAAATATTACCTCGGCCTGGGGGCTTACCACCTTAACACTGCGTCTGTAGCCTGCCAGCGGCTTTCTGTCCGCACAGCGGTTAAAAATAACCATCTCCGAATCCCGAACCATCTCTACAAACAGGGGCTTGAGATTTGTCAGATACATCTGAAAGGTACTGGCATCTACCGTAGTTATTTTTTGCTCAATTCCCCAGCCTTTGGGCAGCTTAAGCTTTTCAAAATCGCTGACCTTCCACATGCCGTTATACTCTACAACAACACGCTCCGGATGATACTTCTTATCCATCTTTTCAAGCCAGTCTTCTGTCAAATCACCTTGTTCCTTCACGCATTCTACCTTCACGTTATATTTTAACATGTCCTGGGGACTGTACTCACCTTCGCCTTCCTCGCATAGAATCAAAAGCGTTGTGCCCTCAATCTGGAAATAATCCTGCTTGAGTGTAAAGTTCAAAAACTCTGTCTTCCCACTGTCCAGAAATCCCGTCATCAGATATACCATTACATCAGGTTCTGTCATTTCTTCATCTCTCCAATTCTCCCTGCAGATTTTTGATCTGGCAGGCCGTCAGCTTATTCTGCTTTAAATAATTCGGCCAGCTTTGCTTCATTTAACTTAGAGCCGATTACACAGATTCTGCCTGTATATTCAGCTGCACCGCTGCGCACCTCATGTTCTCCCGGAACCATATCAAAATAAATCCATTCTCCGTCGCCTGCAACTATGCCTTTGGCACGAAGAATAACCCCAAATGATTCATCCTTTTCCAGGGTTGTCAGGATGTCCCCGATTTCATCCTTTGTATACTTCCGGATTGTTTCACGGCCCCAGCTTGAAAAGACCTCATCTGCATGGTGATACTCTTCATGGTGATGGTCATGTTCCCCGTGATGATGCTCGTGTTCTTCATGATGGTGCTCATGGCTGTGCCCCTCACAGTGGTGATCATGGTCATGCCCGCAGCCGCATGTACCGCCGTGTTCGTGATGTTTTCCGCATTCGGGGCATATGATTTCAGCCAGCAGCTCTTCCTCAAGAGACTTACTTCCCTCCATGGTTTCCAAAAGCTTTTCCCCTGTCAGCTGTTCAATCGGCGTTGTGATAATCGGAGCTTTTTGGTTCAGCTCTCTGAGAATCTGATAACTTTCCTCAATTTTTTCCGGTTTTGCCTTATCTGTTCGGCTCAAAATAATTGCTCCGGCATATTCCACCTGATTGCTGAAAAACTCTCCAAAGTTATTCTTATAAATCCGGCATTTTGTAGCATCCACCATTGTTGTAAAGCTATTGAGTTGCGCATCAAGCTCACCCTGTACGTCCTGAACCGCCTTTATGACATCTGAAAGCTTCCCCACTCCCGATGGCTCAATTATGATTCTGTCCGGATGGTATGTATCCACCACTTCCTTCAGAGATTCGCCGAAGTCACCCACCAGAGAACAACAGATACACCCGGAATTCATCTCACGGATTTCAATCCCTGATTCTTTGAGGAATCCACCGTCTATCCCGATTTCTCCAAACTCATTTTCAATAAGTACTACCTGCTCTCCCTTAAATGCTTCCTTCAACATTTTCTTAATAAATGTTGTCTTTCCGGCTCCGAGAAATCCGGAAATAATATCAATTTTAGTCAAAATAACTGCCTCCTGTTTTTGCTTTTATCGTATATCAAGTTCAACGGGGCAATGGTCTGAGCCCATAACCTCTGTCAGTATCTTCGCATCAACCAGTCTCTCCTTTAAACTTTCTGAAACGCAGAAATAATCAATACGCCACCCTGCATTCTTCTCTCTTGCACGGAAGCGATAAGACCACCATGAATAGATTCCCTCCTGGTCAGGATAAAAATACCGGAAAGTGTCGATGAACCCGGAGTCCAGAAGCTCTGTGAACTTTTCTCGTTCCTCGTCCGTAAACCCGGCATTCTTCCGGTTTGTCTTTGGATTTTTCAGATCAATTTCTTTGTGGGCCACATTCATATCTCCTGTAACTATAACCGGTTTGCTTTCTTCCAGCTTTTTAAGATATGCCCTGAAATCATCCTCCCATTTCATGCGGTAGTCCAGCCTTGCAAGCTCATTCTGGGAGTTTGGTGTATATACTGTCACAAAGAAAAAATCTTCAAATTCCAAGGTAATGACACGCCCCTCCTGGTCATGTTCCTCAATTCCGATGCCATATAACACAGACAGCGGCTCCTTTTTTGTAAATACAGCCGTTCCTGAGTATCCTTTCTTAACCGCGTAATTCCAATATTGGTGATATCCCTCCAGGTTCAGCTCCAGCTGTCCTTCCTGCATCTTCGTTTCCTGCAGGCAAAATATATCCGCATCCGCCTGAAGAAAGAAATCCATGAAGCCTTTCTGCACACATGCACGGATTCCATTTACATTCCATGATATAAGTTTCATACCTACCTCCTTATCTCCCGGTGCACTGTCTTGTCGGCATTTTGCCAAATATCTTCAATGAGACAGTGCACCAGTATATCAGTCAGTCGACGCGAACTTCATGCCGTACCAACTTTATTCATAATAGACTTCTTTCAGAAACAGTCCCATGGCAGGCGCAAGAAACCCGGCATATTCCCGCTGCCCGGCCTCCAGGGCCTTCGCGGCTTCTTTCGGTGCTCTCTTACCGATGCCGATCTCCAGCAGCGTCCCTGTCAAAATGCGGACCATATGGTACATAAAGCCTGTCCCACAATATTCCATCCGTACCTTGTCGCCCTGTTTCTCAATGATTATATCATAAATTGTCCGGATTGTGGATATTTCATCTTTTTTATCTGTAAATCCTGCAAAATCATGTGTGCCTGTCAAATATCCCGCCGCTTCCTTCATGGCAGAAATGTTTAATTTATAAGGATAATGATAGCAGTATTTTCTTGTGAAAACATCCGGTTTCTCCCGGGTATCCACAAAATATTCATATCGCTTGCCTTTGGCATTTTGCCGCGCGTGAAAGCCATTTTTCATAAGCAGCATTTCTTTGACCCTGACATCCTCGGGCAGCACCGCATTTAGTTTCAGACGAAATTCATTTTCTGCTACCTTACCCGGCAGAGTCACACTTGCAGTCTGGCCCTTTGCATGTACACCCCCGTCTGTCCTGCCGGAGCCGTCTATTTTTGTTTCCCGTCCTGCCACCTGAGTGATTGCCGTTTCCAATACCTCCTGTATAGTCATCTCTGTTGTCTTTTGTCTCTGCCAGCCCTGATACCTTGTTCCGTCATACACTACAGTCAACTTATATGTCCGCATATTCCTTCACTTCTCCATCTTTTAAAAAGAGTACCCTGCTGCACAGCATACTCACTACATCCAAATCATGGGATACAAACAGGTAACATATTTTTTCCTTTTCCTGCAGTTCGCGAAGGAGCTCAATAATCTGAGCCTGTACGGTCACATCCAGTGCAGACAAAGGCTCATCTGCTAAAATCAGCCTTGTTCCCGTCATAAGTGACAGCGCAATGCTTGCACGCTGCCTTTGCCCCCCGCTTAATTCTCTTGGGTATCGGGCATAGATTTCCGGCAGAAGATGTACCTGTTTCAGCATTTCCTCCGCTTTCCTGCGGCGTTCATCCTTTGAATATCCCCCCTGAATTCTCAAGGGTTCTTCCAGAATCCATCCGATAGTCTTTCTTGGATTTAAAGACCTAAAGGGGTCCTGAAATATCATCTGGGGACGTTTTGTATAATGAACAATTTCTCCTTCATAATCCTTTAGCAGACCAAGGACACATTTACACAGAGTGGTTTTTCCGCTGCCGCTTTGTCCTGCCAGACCCACAGCTTCTCCTTCATGTAATGTGAAAGAAACATCTTCCAGTACTTGTTTCCTTTGTCTTCCTTCTCTATAAAATGCATTCAGATGCTTTACTTCCAGAATCTTTTCCGCCATCTTACTCACCTGCCTCTGCACATAAAAGTTCATAAAAAGCAGTACTTCTGGTGTGCCCCGGAATTGCAGCAATCAGTTCCTTTGTATACTCTGTCCGGGGATTCTCAAATATTTCCCGGGTTATACCTTCCTCCAGTATTACACCGTCTTTCATCACCAGTACACGGCTGCACAGCTCATTTACAGCTCTCAGATTGTGTGAAATGAACAGAATCCCCATGTCATACTTTCTATTCAGCTTTTTCAGCAATTTTAATATACTCTCCTGTGTTCCTACATCCAGCGCAGTCGTCGGCTCATCTGCAATTAAAAGCTTTGGCTTACATACAATCGCCGCCGCAATCATAACCCTCTGACGCATTCCGCCGGATAACTCGTGTGGATATTTTCCGTACAGCAAATCCGGATGATCCAGCTCTGCATCCTCCAAAGCACGTATAACTGTTTTCCTGCGCTCCGTTTTGGAAAGCACCGTGTGAAGAATCAAAGCTTCCTCTACTTGCTTTCCAATTTTCATCGTCGGGTTCAGTGCGGTCATAGGCTCCTGGAATATCATACTGATATCCTTGCCCTGGATTTTCCTCATTTCCGCCGAGGGCAATTTCAGCAAATCAGTATCGTCCAGCAAAATACTTCCTCTTTCCAAAATCTCATGTTCCTTTGTGAGACCTGCTATAGTCAAAGCCGTCATCGTTTTCCCGGAGCCGGACTCCCCCACAATTCCAAGGATTTCTCTGTCCTGCATCTGAAACGAGATGTCCCTCACAGCCTCCTGTATTTTTCCGTTGTCCTCAAAATAAATGGACAGATTCTCTACTTTAAGCATTATCTTCCACCCCCGAACCTGTCCAGAATACCTTCCCCGAGCATATTTACCCCAAGTATCAAAAGTATCAAAAAGATTCCCGGGAAAATTGCACACCAGGGCCCGCTTGCCAGATATGTCTGGGACTCCGACAGCATCAATCCCAAGCTTGCATCCGGCGGCTGTACACCGATTCCAAGATAGCTCATCCCGGCCTCCTGTACCACAGCATTGTTAAATCCGATAGCCAGTGCGGATAAAAGCGCTGGCATAATATTCGGCAGGATATGAACAAACAAAATTCTGGGGGCAGACACGCCTATGAGCCTGGCGCTGACTATATAATCCTCTTCCCGGCAGCGTAAGAACTCTCCCCGTACAATTCTGGCAAAGCTGGGGATAAATGCAATGCCCAGTGCCAGCATGACTTTGTATTTTCCTGTTCCCCATACACTGATGATCACTAACGCCAGAAGCACACTGGGAAATGCTGCCAGGGCGTCATTTACCCGCATCAATATCTCATCCAGCCATCCTCCGAAATATCCGGTCACTGCTCCTGCCAGAATTCCAACTCCCCCGCCGATTACAATGGTTCCCAGCGCCACAATCAATGTGTTGCCGGCACCCACCAGTATCCGGCTGAACACATCCCGTCCAAACTGATCCGTACCAAAAACATGGGCCAGTGCGGGACCACTCAGTTTGAGAGACCCCTGCATGGCCTCTGGATCATAGGGGGACCAGAAGAATCCCAGTATAATAAGACCCACCATCACAGCTGTAAGGACCAGACCAAATACAAAGTTATAACCAGTTTTTCCCAATTTCCTTTTTCTTATTCTCAACTGCTTCAATTTCATGCCCCTACACTTCAATACGCCTGTCCAATTTCTGATACAGCAAGTCTACCAGCACATTAACTACCAGAATCACCGCGGCAATTAGAACAATAATTGCTTCCACCACAGGGTAGTCTCTCTTTGAGATAGAAGAAATCAATGTCCGGCCAAGTCCCGGTATGCCAAACACCTGCTCTATAACGATACTGTTTGCAATCATATCCGCAATTGCCATCCCAAGGAAGGTAACTACAGGAGAGATACCGTTGCGCAGTACATGCCGCACCAGCACCCGCCAAGGATTATTTCCCCTGCTCTGCGCCGTACGCACATAGTCCTGTCTCATCTCTGCCAGTAGGGAATTGCGAAATAATTTTATCGTCATAGCCGCCTTGGGCAGTGCAATTGCAATTCCGGGCAATATAAGATACTTAAAAAAGCCGCTTACACTCTCTTCATAAGACACATAGCCGCCCGGAGTAAAAAGTCTGAACACCAGTCCAAACAGCACCGTGAAGATAATTCCTATAAAGAACGGCGGAACCGACATAGTAATCTGATTCAAAATCGTAAATAGCTTGTCTATAAATTTGTTTTCATACCTCACACACAGTATACTGATTGGTGTAGAAAATAAAAGAATAAATAAAAATGCAATCGCCGTCAGTGTAAGAGTGATTGGAATCTTATCTCCAATCATCTCCCTCACAGGAGTTTGGTAGGAGTAAGAAATACCCATATCTCCCCCAACAAAATCTTTAACCCACCGTCCATAGCGCTGCGGCAGGGGACGGTTTAAGCCCATCTCCTCCCGCAAAGCCTGGACTTTGCTCTCCGTAGCCTCTGTGCCCAGAATACTCCTGGCAGGATCTCCCGGAATCACCTCAAAAGCAAGAAAGGCAAGTATGCTGACAATTAATAATGTGATTATAAGACCTGATAATTTTCTGATAACAAATTTCATACCTGCCTCCTTTTAAAACGGGGTCTGACCCTTTTGAGGCCCGTTTTTCGAATTGTTTCCAACAATTCGGAAAATGGCGGGCAAAAGGGTCAGACCCCTTTTTCTACTCTATCATATATATTGTGGACATGTCCTGTACATATAAGGGATAGAATACATATCCGTCATATTTATCGCTGACTGCAACCAAATTTGCAAGATCCTGAATATATACATTAGCAGCCTTGTCAATGAGTATCTCTTCCAATTGTTTATAAAGTTCTGTCTGCTTTGCTTCATCTGTGGCAGAAATTGCCTCTTTAAATATCTTGTCATACTCTGCATCACTGAAATTGATAAAGTTTCCGGAATTACCTGTTGTGAACCTCTCAAGCATTGCCCGGGCGGATAAGTTTGCAGCATCCACACCGACTACAGTGGACTGGTAGTGGTGGTTCGCATAAACATCCTCCAGCCAAGATTCCCATTCAATCGGCTTAATTTTCACATTAACACCGATATTTTTCAATTCTTCTGCAATTACCTGGGCAGTATCCACATGTGGCTGATCTGCTGAGCTCACTGTGATCTCCAAGTCGAAGCCATCCGGGTATCCCGCCTCCTTTAATAACTTCTTTGCCTTGTCATAGTCCTGCTCATAATAACTTGCGTATTCATCATCATAGTACTTCTTAAGTCCCGGATACATACTGGTTCCAATGCGCACGCCTTTTCCGTCTGACACGATATCCATGATTTCATTCGGATTGATTGCATAGCTCAGCGCCTTTCTTACCTTTTCGTCATCCAGTGGCTTTACAGCATTGTTCAGATACAGGGCCTGAACCAGGTTCATGGTTCCCTCTTCAATATGGAACCCGCTTTTAAGTTCTGCCGCCTGACCGGATGTCAGCCGCATTGCCATATCAATGGAACCGCCCTTTAAATTAGTTACCAGCATATCCGCATCTGCCACAATCTTAAATTCAACCTTATCTAAATGTGCCTTTTCTCCCCAATAGTCCTCATTCTTTTCTAGAATAACATTTTCCTGAGGACTGCGTGAGACAAACTTAAAGGGGCCAGTCCCCACAGGTGCCGTCTCAAGGGCATCATAATCTTTCGGGATAATCGCGGTCGTCATATAGGCGAGGAACTCTGTATTTGGTTCTTTCAGACGTATCTCCACTGTTTTATCGTCCAGGATATTCACACTGTCAATAATAGAATACGCTGATACCAATGGATCCCCATTTGACGTATCAGCGCATCTGTCTATTGAATATTTCACATCTTCCACCGTCACACCATTCCCATTATGAAACTTTACTCCATCACGCAAAGTAAACGTATATACCCTTGCATCATCAGAAATTTCATAACTACTCGCTACGGCTTCGACTAAATTACCACTCTTATCCGGCTTTACTAAGCCTTCATAAATGTTAAATAAAACCTCTTTCGTTCCTGCCGCAACTGCTTTGTGTGGGTCAAGACTGTCCAAATCCTGGGAAATACCAACCTTAATACTTCCACCTTCGACCGGGTTTCCTGAAAGCTTATTCTCAGTAGTTGACGGTGCCGCCTTCTTATCACCTGAGCACCCGCCCAGTGCAATAGCTGCAGCTACTGTGAGTACCAGAATTGTCTGTGCTACTCTTCTTCTCATAATTGTCTCCTTCTTCAAACATAACCTTCATTATTAAATTGTCGACTTTTATTTTATAGGATTTGTGGCTCTTTGACAAGCTTTTTATGCCAGAAATTTCTTCAGCTCTGACATAAATGTATTCACATCCTTAAATTCTCTGTATACAGAGGCAAATCTGACATAAGCAACCGGATCCAGCTCCTTTAGCTTGTCCATGACAATCTCGCCGATCAGGCTGCTGGGAATCTCTTTTTCTTCCCTGTTAAAGATTTCCAGTTCCACCGCATCTATCGTCTTCTGAATTTTGTCTGCCGGAACGGGTCTCTTATAGCAGGCTCTTAGAATTCCTGATTCAATCTTAGAACGGTCATACTGCTCCCTGTTGTTGTCCTTCTTGATTACAATCAGCGGAATAGTTTCAATCTTTTCATAAGTCGTGAAACGCTTTCCGCACTCATCACAAGAACGCCTCCTGCGGATTGAACTGTTATCCTCCGCCGGCCTGGAATCAATTACCTTGGTATCAGGATGTCCACAATAAGGGCATTTCATAATATATTCCGCCTTTCTTCTAATCTTTCACCCCATTATACACAATATCTAGTACTTTTGCAAAAACTTTTCCTCCCGGATTTCTACTAATATGATGTCCGGTCCGATCTTCTTTATACATTCCCAGGGAATGACATATTCGCTGTCCGTGCCCAGAAAACCGCATATCTTTGCCGGACCCGGTATAATAATAGCTTCTATCCTGCCATCCTTAATGTCTATTGCCACATCTACAACACAGCCAAGCCGCTTGCAGTCGCACACATTAATTACTTCTTTTTCTCTTAATTCACATAGTCTCATATTTTCACCTGGTTTCCTATTGCACCAAAAATGCCCGCAACAGAGCAAAAGTCTCTCTCACTTTTACTCTATGCAGGCATTCCACGGCACGTGATAAACTGTGCCTAAATTGACATTACTTTTTCACTTTCAAATGCTTTTCCTATGACTCCAATTAAAACTGCACCAAATACAAGTGTCATCCCCAGGGTTATTCCATACTGCATCGTTGTAACCTCCTGGGTCAGTATACCCTGCAGAGCCAGGGAAGTATTATAAATCGGCACCGCATACACCCACTCACCGGGAGTCTTTGTTGTAAACATTGTGGTCATCCCCAGAACAAGAATCAACATATAAACGGGCATTACATAGGAACTGGCTTCTTTCGTTGTCCTGGCAAACACGGAAACCAGAACAATGATTGCAGAATACAAAAAGGCGATTGCAACAAGCAAAACGGCCAGCATGGCAATCTGTTTCGGGTTTAATGTAAGATTCATCCCCAGATCCGCCCCCCCTATCATCTGCGGCATGAACGCAACCAACGCTCCCACATAAATAACTGAGGAAACACCGGAAATAATCATCAGGGCAATTACTTTTCCCAATACAATGGAGCTTCTCTTTATTGGAGAAACCAGAAGACTTGCCATAGTTCCCCGCTCTTTTTCTCCCGCTACCATATCTGTTCCGATCCCCATAGCCCCGGCAAATAATAGGATGGTCACGAAATACGGGAGCATCATGCCCAGAATCTTGCCGCCGGCTTTTTCTTCATCCTGAATCACCATATCCGGGTTATCCGAATTTACTGTAAATACCGTCAGTCCTTCCATATTATCTACTCTTTGAGACAAAAGACTCTGGCGATATGCTTCTAGTACTCCTGTTGAAATAGTGTCATATGCGGCGCGGGAATAGTCCTCTGAAGGATTATAGTATGTCTTTATCTGGGGAATGACATCTCCCTGCTTATAACCAGATACCATATCCACAAAATTTTCCGGAAATTTAATCAGTAAATCTGCATCTCCGTTCTTAATCATTTCTGTTGCTTTTTCCCAGTCGCTCATCTCATAAATTTTACAATCCTTGTCTGCTGCTTTTAGAAACTGAGGAAATCCGACAGGGGAATTTTGAATATAAACAATGGAGGTGTGAGCCTCTACATCCTTCTGGGCATTGTTGCTTAAATTTCCCACCAGTGACATAATCCCAACCATAATGATGACCGGAAGAAAGAAAACAGAGAAAATCATCTTTCTGTCCCGGAACACTCTGTCCAGTTCTTTTCCACATATAAGTTTGATTCCGCTCATTTTACTTTCCTCCTTTTTGGTGTCTGTAAAGTTCAAAGAAAGCATCTTCCAAGTCCTCTGCATTTGTATCATGAAGTATCTGACCAAGTGTCCCCTCCGCCACTTTTTGCCCGTCAATAATTACTCCTATCCTGTCGCAGATTTTCTCCGCCTCGGACATAACATGGGTAGATATAATCACCAGCTTTCCCTCAGCTTTAAGTTTTTTTAAATAGTCGGTCACACTTCTGGCTGTAATAACATCCAGCCCATTCGTAGGTTCATCGAAAATGATAATTTCCGGATCATGCACCAGGCACACTGCAATAGCGGCCTTCTGGGCCATCCCCGTGGACAGTTCCTTTATCTTTTTATGGGAGAAATCCTTAATTCCAAAATAAGTAAACAATTCTTCCTTCCTGGCTGCAAGTTTATCTTCCTGAATATGATGGAGCCTGCCAAAAAAGTTAAACATATAATCCACTGAAAATTGAGGATCCAGCTTAATATCCCCTGTCAGAAAGCCAATCTTCTCTCTCACCTTCTCAGGTTCTCTCTTCACCTCATGCCCAGACACAAATATCTCCCCCCTTGTAGGCTTGATAATTGTGGAAATACAGCGCAGAGTAGTGGTCTTGCCGGCACCGTTAGGTCCCAAAAGCCCATATATCTCCCCTGGCCTTGCAGTAAGACTTAAGTTATCCACAGCAGTCTTTAAGGTATCTGTGGTCTTGGATTCCTTCATTTGTTTTTTGTTTAATTTATAAATTTTAGTCAGATTTTTAATCTCTATCATAATGCCCCTCCTCTCATTGTACTATTGTGTTAATACAAATATATCTTTTTGAAATATATTTGTCAATAAGGATTTTTATCACAGCCACCCCTTTTTTTCTTTTCCAAAATATACTACAATACTAAGATACCAGGATTGTGGGAGCACAAAGTGCGGAGCAATCTGCAGGTATCATACTTACAGAAAATAGGGAGGACCAAGCTTTGAAAGAAACCATATTAATATTCTATGTTCCAGATAAAGAAAAACGACTGAAAATCGAAATGGCACTGTTTCCGCTCCATGTGCGGCTAAAGTACATAAAGCAGGAAGATTACCACCAGCCCCTCGGCGTGCTGGCCGGCATAAAAGATGCCGTCCCCGCTGAAGGCAGTTACACCGGTGAAGAGCTTCCAAACACCATGATTGTCTTTGCTTTCTTCAACGACAGCCGCCTGAATCAGGCACTGGCCGCCCTAAGAAAGAGCGGTGCCGGCTCATTTCCCTACAAAGCAATCCTGACCCCCACCAACCAGTTCTGGACTGCCCAGGAATGCTTTGCCGAACTCAAACAAGAACATGAAGCTTTGAATTAGAAAAGGGGTCAGACCCTTTTGCGGCTGGTTTTCAGAATATTCTGAAAATTATGGGTGTAAAAGAGTCTGACCACTCTACAACTTTTTTTCAAAATATTTTTTAAGGACTGCCGCCAAAATACAATATGTCATCACCATTCCCCACACTGACCAAAATACTGCCATGTTGAAAAAGCCAGACACCAGCATGACCACATAGCATACTCCCATGATAATCACCCCGGCCCAGTACATAGCTTTCTCTGCAATCATATGATTTCTTTCATCCGATTCTTTCAGGCGTTCCGCATGCAGCAGCTTTTCATTTTTCAACATTTTTTTCGTCTTCAGTATGTGCTTAAGTGCAAAAAAGAATATAACTGCTCCTGTCCCCGTGAACACCCCGCTCAAAAAGGATCCCTGAACCCCGTTGTCCGTCATCATCCAGAGCAGGGCAACTATAATTGTAACCACACCAAATATACATAATACTCTATCCCGCTTTATCCCAGAAATAAGTTTATTCTTGTACTCCTCATCTGTCTTTGCGCCCTGACTCAATGTTTGTATTAGCATATATTTTCCTCCTCCAAGTTAAATATAAAAATATCTTCAATTGTCATATCAAAATACTGCGCAATCTTATGTGCCAAAATAAGCGATGCATTGTATCTGCCGCTCTCCAGAGAAATAATCGTCTGCCGTGTCACTTCGACTGCATCAGCCAGTTCATTCTGTGTGATTTTACGCTCCTTTCTCAGTTCTTGAATACAGTTTTCCAAAAATATCCCTCCTCGAAAATGTTTATAGCGTACAGTTCACTTTACATTTTTAGTATAGTTTACTTTACATTTCTTGTCAAGCGTATTTTACATTTTAGAAAGGTATAAAGAAAAAAGCCTTCCCCTTTCGCGTTCAGTTTTCAGAATATTCTGAAAACCGGCTGCAAAAGGGTCTGACCCCTTTAATGACCGCCCACATCAATGTGCAAATTGACTCTCATATAATTTTTTGTAGAACCCTCCCCGGGCCAGTAATTCTTCATGTCTGCCCTGTTCGATGATGTTCCCGTCTTTCATGACTAATATGACATCCGCCTCACGGATGGTAGATAGCCGGTGGGCCACAATAAAGCTGGTCCGCCCTTCCATCATATGCTGGAAAGCTTCCTGAATCTTGATTTCTGTCCGTGTATCAATAGAAGAGGTTGCTTCGTCGAGAATCAGCATAGGTGGAAGGTTCAGCATAACCCTTGCAATACATAGAAGCTGTTTCTGTCCCTGAGAGAGGTTTCCGCCATCCTCCTGAATAAATGTATCATAGCCATCTTCCATTCTTCTAATAAAACTATGAGCATGTGCAGCTTTTGCCGCAGCCACAATTTCCTCCCGGGGCGTATGAAGCCGTCCATAGGCAATATTTTCTGCTACCGTCCCTGCTTTCAGCCACGTTTCCTGCAGCACCATGCCGTAGTTTCCGCGGAGACTGTCCCGGGTTACCTCTCTGATGTCATGGCCGCTGAGGATAATCTGTCCGGCATCCACATCATAAAAGCGCATCAGCAGATTAATCAATGTGGTTTTACCGCAGCCGGTTGGTCCCACAATTGCTATTTTCTGTCCCGGCTTAGTTTCCAGATTCAGATGCTTCAAAAGTGGTACGTTCTTGTTGTAGGAAAAGGAAACATCTTTTAGACTAAGATTCCCATCTTCTTTCCTTAAAACAGCCGCGCCAGCCGCATCCGGAACCTCTGGAGTCTCTTCTATAAAATCAAAAACACGTCTGGCACAAGCAAATGCATTCTGCAGCTCCGTCACTACACTGGAAATTTCGTTGAATGGCTTTGTGTACTGATTTGCATAGCTCAAAAAAGCTGAAAGCTGCCCTACGGAAATTGCTCCGTGTATGGCGGTAAACGCTCCCACAATGCCAACCCCGGCATAAACAAGACTATTGACAAACCGGGTGGTAGGATTTGTAACGGAAGAAAAGAAAATTGCCTTCAGACTCACCTTCTGTAATTTTCTATTCACTTCGTCAAATCGTTCCATCGCCCTGTCACCGTATCCAAAAGCCTGGACCACCTTCTGATTCCCCACCATCTCATCCACAAGAGATGTCATTTCCGCCCTCGTCTCCGACTGTGCCTTGAACATTACATAAGTCCGCCTGGCAATAGAGCTTGCCACAAATAGCGACAGCGGTGTAATCACAATGACAACCAGAGCAATTTTTACATTTATGGAGAGCATGAAAATCAGTGTTCCCAAGATAGTCACTATTCCTGTAAACAGTTGAGTGAAGCCCATCAGCAGGCCATCTGAAAATTGCTCCACATCCGTAATGATACGGCTGATTACCTCACCATACTGATGGCTGTCAACATAACACAGCGGAAGTATCTGCAATTTAGAAAATGCATGAATCCTTATGTCCTTTACTACCCTGTAGGTTATAATGTTGTTGCACAGATTCATCAGCCACTGCGCAAGGCTCGTAATAAATATCACCACAGCCAGCACTTTTAAAATGTAAAATATTGCTTCAAAATCTACTCTGCCTTTTCCAATCACAAAATCAACCGCATCTCCTGTAAGAATGGGTGCATACAATGTAAGGGTAACTGAAATCAGAGCAAACACCAATGAAAGTATCATATAGGGCAAATAGGGCTTAATTAAAAGTAAAATCTTCTTTGTCGTTTCGTCTTTTTTACCTGACATATCAGCGCACCTCCTCCTTTGACATCTGTGAATAGCAGATTTCCCGATATACCGGACAGTCCTCCAAAAGTTCTTCATGAATTCCATAACCGGCTATCTCCCCATCATCCAGCACAATAATCCTGTCTGTATACCGGATGGACGCCGCCCGCTGGGAAACGATAAAGACAGTCATTCCCGAGGTGTCCTCAGAAAGAGATTTCCGAAGTCTATAGTCCGTAGCAAAATCCAGTGCCGATGCACTGTCGTCCAAGATCAACACCTGTGGCTGCCTTACCAGTGCCCTTGCAATTGTCAGACGCTGCCGCTGCCCTCCGGAAAGGTTTTTTCCACCTTCGCTGATTATCGTGTCAAGACCTGACTGCCTGGACTCCACAATTTCAAGTGCCTGCGCTGTTTTCAATGCAGCAAAAATCTCGCCATCCGTGGCGTCAGCCTTTCCCATCTGCATATTCTGACGGATTGTTCCATGAAACAGAACCGCCTTTTGCGGAACAATTCCTACCTTGCCCCTTAAAATATCCATTCTCCATTCTTTTACATTCACACCATTCACAAGTACACTGCCCTCTGATGTGTCGTAAAATCTTGGAATCAGATTCACAAGAGTGCTTTTCCCGCTGCCTGTTCCCCCTATAATGCCGATAGTCTCTCCGGCATATGCCCGAAAAGTGATATTTGACAAAGCCGGCTCCTGGCTGTTCTGGTAGTAAAAAGTAACATTTTGCATTTCTACCCTGGCCGATTCCTGCTGTTCTTCACTGGCCTCTTCTCTTCCTTCAGCGGTTCCGTCCTTAATCCCTGGTTTTAAATCAAAGACTTCATTAATTCTGCCGGCAGATGCCATTGCCTTTGTAAAAGAAATAATCAGATTTGCAATCATTACCAAAGCCAGCAGAATCTGGCTCATATAATTCACAAGGGCAATGACCTCACCCTGTGTAATTCTCCCTACATTTACCGCGCCCCCTCCGTACCAGACAACCGCAATAATCCCCAAATTTACAAATACATAAGTGATAGGATTCAATAATGCCGATATCCTGCCGACCTTCAATTGAAGCTGCATTAAGCTGCTGCTCTTCTCTTCGTACTCCTGCATTTCCTGATTTTGTGTCCGAAAAGCCCGTATCACACGGATACCCGCCAGATTTTCCCTTGTGGAAAGCAGCACCTGGTCAAGTCTCTTCTGTACCTTTTTATACAGAGGAATTGTCAGCATCATAATTCCATAAATGACAAAGGCAAGCAGGGGTACCGCTATCAAAAATATAACTGCAGTCTTCACATCTATGGTAAAAGCCATAATCATAGCTCCCACTACAATAAATGGTGATCTCAGAAATAATCTTAACACCATATTCACCCCTGTCTGCACCTGATTGATATCACTGGTAATACGTACCACAAGAGTGGAACTTCCGGCCCTATCAATCTCCCCGTAAGACAGTTGCTGAATATGGTGAAACATAGCATGGCGCAGTGCTGTTCCGAATCCTACCGCCGCCTTTGCCGCAAAATATTGTGCAGTTAAGGATGATGCAAGTCCCAGCACGCCGAATATAACCAGAATGCCTCCCAGTTTCCATATATAAGAAACATCCTGATTTTTTATCCCTACATCTATAATCCGGGCCATTACAAGCGGCACAATCAATTCAAATGTAGCTTCAAGCATTTTAAACAGTGGTGCAAAAACGCTTTCTTTTTCATATCCCCGCAGAAAATGTAATAATTTCCTCACATTTTTTTCCTCCATATCACTTTCATTAACAATAGAATTGTAACAGACAATCCTTCTGCTGTAAATGTCCTGCCGGATTCCAGCTGATAGCTAAACTGTTACAGCTTGCTTGATGCTCTGATACCTGCGGATTGCTACGCACTTTGTGCTCCCGCAATCCTGGTATCATAAAAGTATTGACTTTTTATTCACAAAATAATATTGTATTATTTAAGTAATACAGATATACTATTAAATACGGAGGTATCTTTCATGGAATCGCTCATCAAAATTGAGAACATACATAAAATCTATAACCCCGGTGAAAATGAAGTCCGCGCATTGGACGGTATTGACCTGAGTATTCAAAAGGGTGAATTCGTAGCAATCATTGGACACTCCGGGTCTGGAAAATCTACGCTTATGAATATGCTGGGCTGCCTGGATGTTCCAACCTCAGGAAAATATTACCTGAAAGGGCACGATGTTTCGCAATTGACGGACAATCAATTATCAGAAATCCGCAATGAAGAAATCGGTTTTATTTTTCAAGGCTTCAATCTGGTCGCAAACCTGGATGCTGTGGGGAATGTAGAGCTCCCCCTCATTTACCGCGGACTCGGGAAGCAGAAGCGCCGCAGAATTGCTGTGGAAGCTCTAAAAAAAGTAGGCCTGGGTACCCGGCTTAAGCACAAGCCCAATGAACTGTCCGGCGGGCAGCAGCAGAGAGTTGCTGTTGCACGTGCCATTGCTGCCCAGCCGCCAATCGTATTGGCAGATGAGCCTACAGGCAACCTGGATACAAAGTCTACAAAAGAAATTATGGAAATACTAAAAGGACTTCACCGGGGAGGGCGCACCGTTATCATCATCACACACGATGATGATATTGCTGCTCAAGTCAACCGGATTGTCCGCATCGTTGACGGCCGCGTAGAAAACGACTATCTAAATGAAGAAAGGGAGGATGCATAATATGTTTTCCAAGAAGAAAAGGGAACAAGATAAAGATTTAGACACCATTATCACAGAGACTCTGGAGGAGGATGCAGTTCATGATGAAGATTCCTATGAGCTGGAAGACAGTGGAGCAGCCAACCCACCCAGAAAAAAGCTGCCCGGCTGGGTTATTATTCCAGTAATCGCAGTCCTGGCTGTTATCATTATTGCAGTCTCCTTCCTTTCTAAGGGAAACGACAGCGGGAAAGGCACTCCCCTTCAGGTTTCAAAGGTGACCACAGGGGACGTCCGCGAAATATACAACGCAAGCGGTAAAATTGAAAGCGAAAATACAAAAACATATTATTCTCCCGTTACTGCTCCTATTGCAAAATGCAATGCTGTCGTGGGAAATGCCGTGAAATCGGGAGAGCTTTTAGTTTCATTTGACACAACCAATCTGGAGCGCGACAACCAACAGGCTCAGCTGACACTGAAGTCCAGCCTGAACAGTTCCCTTGTTGCAAAGGCGCAAAATGCAAAGGCCATCGATGCAGCAAACGCAGCAAATACACAGGCTGCGGAGCAGGCAAATCAACTGGCTGATAAGGTAAATGAATTGGCAGCACAGGTGGATGCGGCATATGCAAAATATCAGGAAAATTTGGCCGCTGCGGAGGCGGCAGCCCCCGATCAGGCTAAATTGAAAGCAGAAATTGTAGCACAACAGAATATAATACAGATAAACGATGCTGTTATTCAGAAAATTACCGATAGTTATGGCAATAACTTTCCGGATTTAGATGCTGCATTGGCAAAGCCCGATGAAGAAAAGAATAATGATGATCTGGCAATAATTCAATATCACGAGGCCAAAACTGAGATTGCAAAGGCTAATGAAATAATAAATAAGATCACCCCCCAAATTAAAGACGGCCCTGTCGACGATGCCGGTTACAATGAACTCAATGCCCAGCTGGAGACTGTCTACGCCCAATGGGAAGCTGCCTACAATGCGGCATCTGCCCCCTCTGCGGATACGGGTATGTCTTCCGCCGAACTGGAAGGCCTGGTCATCAGTGACAATCTGGCTGAGCTGACAGCGCTGTCTCCTGCTGAGCTAGTAGCAAAGGGTAAGGAGGGGATGGCCGCCGACATGGACGGGGTTATTGCTTCCGTAGGTCTTTTGGAGACCAATACGGCAACTCAGGGAATGGCTATGTTTACAGTTGCCAGCACGGAAAAGGTGCGGGTAAAAATTGAAGTGTCACCCGATGATTATGATAAGATAAAAGTTGGAAATAAAGCGGAAATTACTATCGGGCAATACAAATATCAAGGCACGCTGACCAAAGTCAACAAAATTGCACTTAACAACGAAAAGGGCAATCCAGTCATCGGCGCCGAAATACACATCGACAATCCTGATGAGAATGTCTGCATCGGTGCTGCCGCAAAGATTTCCATGACCGTAGCTGAATCCAGTGATGTTCTTCTCGTTCCGACTGAAGTAATCAACACCTCCTCCGAAGGTGACTTTGTGTACGTCATCAAGGATGGGATTGTAAAGAAAAAACCGGTCGAGCTTGGAACCGCATCTACGACTAAGATTGAGGTGAAGAGTGGCTTGAAAAAGGGCGACCAGGTTGTAAATGACCTAAACGTAGACATTAAGGACGGGATGAAGGCCACTGCCTCGGAGAAGAAAAACACGGACACCGCACAAAAGGAGACGGAGTCACCCGTTTCGGTAAATGTGACAAATTGAGAAAAGAGGATATAACATGGGACAGTTTTTAGAATATGTAAAAATGGCTCTTGACAACATCCGTTCCAATAAAGGCCGCTCCTTTTTGACCATGCTGGGCATCATTATCGGCATCACTTCTGTTGTCACTATTGTTTCCATCGGAAACGGCCTGAAAAAGGACGTAGTGGATGCTTCAAATGAGCAGAACAATACTGTCACCGTACAGGCAAATACGGATGTGGTTTCCGATCCAAACAGCATTACCGGAGATGATATTGCTTTTTTAAGAACTTCTCTGGATGAATCGGTACAGAGTGTATCTGCTTATACGCAAACCTCCGGGACCATTGACACCCGCAAAGGGAGCTTTGATGCGTATATCTGGCTGGCGACACCGGATTATGAAAATGCGCAGTATACTGAGCCCCTGGTAAAAGGAAAGTACTTTACAGACAACGACGTAGCTAACGCAAATATGGTGTGCGTAATTGATGAACTGACGGCCTTATATTTATTTGGAAATACAGATGTCATAGGCATGAGTGTTGAACTTAAAGTTGACAGCAGTATACAGAATGTAAATATTATAGGTATTCGCAAAACTTCACAGGAAATGATGGAGGCCGAAAAGCAATATCAGGCCATGGGGATGGATAAAAGCATCAGCCTGGAAATGCCTTTCACAGTTTCCAATGCCTTTGGAAATCCTATTGAGGCATTTCCAGCTGTTTCTATCACTGCATATGATAAAGAGCAGGCAGCAAGCGTTGCAAAAAATGCGGTTCAAATATTAAATTCCAGGCACCAGAACCTGGGGGACTCACCATTTATACAACAGAAACCCATGGACTTCTCGGATATGTTCGGCTCCATTATGGACGGAGTCACCGCATTTGTCGCTCTGGTTGCAGGCATCTCTCTTGTTGTAGGGGGAATCGGTGTTATGAACATTATGCTTGTATCCGTTACCGAGCGCACCCGGGAAATCGGTATCCGCAAGGCACTGGGTGCTAAAACCGGTTCTATTGTGGCTCAGTTTCTCTGTGAGTCCGCAATCATTTCAGGGATGGGCGGAATTATAGGTATCATACTGGGGGCCGCACTGACAGCGCTCATTACCGCTCTCGGTGTAGGCGGAATCAAAGCGCAGCTTTCATTCCCGGCTATTTTAGTAGCCACAATCTTCTCATGCAGCGTCGGAATTGTATTTGGAATCTATCCTGCCAGGAAGGCAGCAAAATTAAGTCCGATTGAAGCATTGCGTAGAATGTGATATTATTTATAAATAACACTTAGTTTAAAAATCAAAACATCGAGGAGGGTTTTTGCATGAAAAAACGAAGCACATTATTAAAAGTATTATCGATTATCCTAATTGTCCTGGGGGCTTTCAGCCTAATCTCCAGCATCATTGCGGTCGCTGCCGGCAGAATGGTCCCTGAGGAAACTTATGCTTCTCTGGGAGTAGCGGCACCAACTACCTTTAGCTATATTCTGTCTTTTGTCGGCTCCTTTATTTTCTTAATTTCGGGTATCATGGGGATAGTCTACAAATCCAAACAATCCGTACTCATTATGGGGATTTTACTGGCTGTATATTATATTTTCAATATTATATATTCAGCTACAATCGCGTCATTTTCCGCGCTCAGTCTGATTGATCTGATATTCCCCATTCTCTATCTCTGGGGCTGGTATCAGTCTAATTAGAACAGTTATATGATGTTGGGGTCAAAAGGTATTTTGCCCCTTGATACCTACGGATTGCTACGCACTTTGTGCTCCCGCAATCCTAAAAACATTCGAAATCCGCCCTGCTCGGGCTACTTTCTCATGTTTTGCGGGTCCCAAAGTCATGCTTTTTCATGCAAGCATGAAACGCATGACCTTTTGACCCTGGTATCGTTATATTAATTTTCAAATGAACCAAGAAAGGATATTATCATGGACGAGATACACGTAAGCAAAGAACATTTTACAAGTAAACCGGACTGCTCGAACCGCACAGACAAGGAGGCAAAAACTTATGACCTGCTGGACAAACTGCATATTCCATACGAAGGTGTAGATCACGATGTTGCCCCCACAATTGAGGCGTGCAGAGCTATAGAGGATGAACTTGGAATTCTTCCCTGCAAAAATCTGTTTCTGAGAAATCGTCAGAAAACCACATTTTTTCTTCTTTTGATGCCGGGGGACAAAAAGTTTTTAACAAAGGATTTATCCAGCCAGTTGAATATTTCCAGGCTTTCCTTTGCAGAGCCTGAGTTTATGGAAGAATTTCTGAACCTCACACCGGGCTCTGTCAGCGTGCTGGGACTTATGAATGACAGGGACTGGGACGTTGACCTTCTGATTGATAAAGAATTACTTGAAAGCGAATATCTAGGCTGCCATCCTTGTATGAACACATCCACCCTGAAAATAAAAACCGAAGATATTCTGAAAAAATTTTTAAAACATACCGGCCACCGCTACACTATTGTCACACTTTAACGTTGATTTTTGATTTAGAAAATACTATACTTGCTAATGTAAATCTTTGAAAAAACAGAGGGCACGCATATGAAAAAAAGAGTCGTCGTTGCACTGGGACACCGGGCACTGGGAACCACCCTTCCCGAACAGATGGTGGCTGTAAATAAAACAGCAAAATCCATTGCAGATCTGATTGAGGAAGGCTACCAGGTCGCCATAACCCACAGCAATGCACCACAGGTAGGCATGATACACACTGCCATGAACGAATTTGGCAAGACCCATGACAATTACACCTCCGCTCCCATGTCCGTATGCTCCGCAATGAGTCAGGGGTATATCGGATATGATTTGCAGAATGGAATCCGCGAAGAACTTCTGAACCGCGGTATTTACCGCACGGTCAGCACCGTTCTCACCCAGGTAATCGTGGATCCTTATGATGAAGCATTCTACACTCCCACAAAAGTCCTAGGACGTTACATGACTGCTGAAGAAGCTGAGGAAGAACGCAGGAAAGGAAATTATGTAGTAGAAGAACCGGGCAAAGGTTTCCGCCGTGTCGTAGCTGCACCCAACCCAGTACAAATAGTCGAATTGGATGCCGTAAAGGCTCTTCTGGATGCAGACCAGCTTGTAATCGCATGCGGAGGCGGCGGTATACCCGTTTTGGAACAGGACAATCACCTTAAGGGTGCCAGTGCTGTCATAGAAAAGGATTTAGCTGCCGGGAAACTGGCAGAAGGAATTGATGCAGATAAACTGATTATCCTGACGAGCGTAGAGCAGGTCTGCATCAACCTGGGGCATCCGGATGAAGAAAAACTGGGAGAGATTACTGTAGAGCAGGCAAAGAAGTACATGGAAGAAGGACATTTCGGCATTTATAATATGCTTCCTAAATTCCGTGCTGCAGTAGAATTCATAGAACAACGTGACGGCAGAAGTGCTCTTATAACCTCTTTTGATAAAGTAAAGGATGGGATTAAGGGCAGAGCCGGAACTATTATAGAATAATAAAAGGGGTCTGACCCTTTTGAACGCCAATTTCTGAATTGTTGAAACAATTCAGAAATTGAGCCTCAAAAGGGTCAGACCCCTTTTCGTATTATTTCTGGTTGGCAGGTTCTACAGCTATGGACTTTCCTTTTATCTTGGTATGAGTCATAGCATTTAATACCTCTCTTGCATATTCCTTCGGCACCTCTACGAACGTGTATTTATCATACATATCGATGGAGCCGATTACTTTTCCCGGGATACCACTTTCTCCTGCAATGGCACCAACAATGTCGCCGGGTTTTGCTTTGTTTTTCTTGCCGATATTGATGAAAAGACGTACCATTCCCGCCTCTTCCGCACCGGTATCTCCAAATTCTGCCTCCTCAGGACTTATTTCATTTTGTCCGGAGGTAAGCTTCAGAAAAGCAGCTGCCATATCCATGGCTGTATAATCGGAGTCATTTACTTTATTTTCAATAGCCTGAAGGTACCTTGTCAAATCTTCTGTTTCAACGATCTGATCAATTTCATCCAGAATATTTTCCATTTTAGTACTTGCTACATCATTTAAGGAGGGAACCTTCTGCGCGTAAATCTTTGTTTTGCAGTAACGCTGGATTTCCTTTAATTTATATGCCTCCTTGCCGGACACAAAGGAAAAAGATCTTCCTTCCCGTCCTGCTCTCCCGGTTCTTCCTATTCGATGTACATAATATTCATCATCCTGGGGCAGGTCATAATTAAATACGGCCTCAACCTCTTCCACATCAATTCCTCTTGCCGCTACATCCGTAGCTACAAGAATATCTGTTTTTCCCGAACGGAATCCCTGCATTACCCGGTCCCTCTGTATCTGTTTCATATCTCCATGCAGACCGGCCGCAAAATATCCTCTGCCGAGAAGTCCATTTACCAGGATATCAACCTGTTTTTTCGTATTGCAGAAAACAACTGACAACTTCGGTGTATAAATATCCAGCAGGCGGGAAAGTACTTCTTCCTTATTCTTAGGCTTTACTTCATAATAAAATTGCTCGATATTCGGCACCGTCAGCTCTTTTTTCGTCACCTTGATAAGCTCAGCTTTTTTTTGAAACTTCTTTGTAATATCTAATATAGCCTGGGGCATTGTTGCAGAAAACAAAACTGTCTGGCGCTCCACAGGAACTCCTTCCAGAATTGTCTCAATATCCTCACGGAATCCCATATTGAGCATCTCATCTGCCTCATCCAGAACAACTGTGTGGACTTCTTCCATTTTTATGGTCTTTCTTCTCATGTGGTCCATCACACGTCCTGGTGTGCCAATAACCAGCTGTGCTCCGCTTTTTAAAGAACGAATCTGGGTAACAATTTCTTGACCGCCATAGATTGGCAATACTTTAATCCCGTGCATATATTTTGCAAGGCTGCGGATTTCTTCCGCCACCTGAATTGCCAGTTCCCTCGTTGGACACAGGACAATCGCCTGAAGCTTTCTATCTTTTGGCTCTATTTTTTCCAAAAGGGGAATGCCGAAGGCCGCCGTCTTTCCTGTTCCGGTCTGAGCCTGCCCTATCATGTCCTTCCCTGTCCTCATAACAGGAATCGCTTTTGCCTGGATCGGTGAAGCCTCCTCAAATCCCATATTCTTTACTGCTTTTACAATTTCGGGGAGGAGCCCCATTTCTTCAAATCTTACTTCTTCCATAAATCTCCTTCAATGTCTATCGTTACAGTTTGCCATAAGATTGATCCCACTTCACTTTTTCCCGCACATTCCCTTAAAAAGCCCGCGCCAAACTGTAGCTGTCAAATAGTCGCAGGTGATATCATAACAAAATTCCAATTAGATGTCAATTTGTAACCCCTCAGAACCAGGCAGATATATTTAGGAATAGGCCGTGAAAGCTCGCTTTCTAAGGCCTATTCCTAAATATATCTATTTGGCGAGAGCCAATAGCAGGAAAACCCTCCGGTTTTCCCGCTGTCTGGTTCGATATATTTTCACTAATTTCCCTTCATTTTATTCTTGCAATTTTGTTATACAAGGTGTAATATATGCATATACTAAACATAGTTTTCAATACTACATGTAACGTTTTTAATTTCCAGGAGGTGTATCACTTATGAACAAGAAAACTTTTTTCAAAGATCCAGGCAGTGCAATTACACATTTTATAGGAATGCTGATGGCTATATTCGCAGCGATTCCTCTATTGATAAAGGCAGCCCACGAGCCAAGCAGAATATACGTGATTTCACTGTCTGTCTACGCTGTCAGCATGATTTTATTATATGCAGCAAGTACCACTTACCATACTTTTGATTTATCAGAAAAGAAAAATACCGTTTTGAAAAAAATTGATCATATGATGATTTTCGTGTTAATCGCGGGGAGTTACACTCCCATCTGTCTTTTGGTACTGCGGGGGCGGACCGGTAAAATTTTACTTGGAATCGTATGGTCCATCGCAATTGTGGGTATTCTAATCAAAGCTTTCTGGGTGTACTGTCCCAAATGGGTGTCTTCCGTATTATATATTGGAATGGGATGGGCCTGTGTACTGGCCTTTACCCAGATTTTAAATAATATGTCCAGAACCGCATTTCTTTGGCTTTTGGCCGGTGGTATTATTTATACGATCGGCGGAATCATTTATGCAATGAAACTGCCTATTTTCAATAACAGGCATAAAAATTTCGGAAGTCACGAGATATTCCACCTGTTTGTTATGGGCGGCAGCGTATGCCACTTTGTTCTCATGTACTCTTTTGTTCTGCCCTAGTGTACTGTCTCATTAATTTTCAGCAAACAAGCTATTTTGCGAAATATCAATGAGACAATGCACTAGTGTATGCATACGAAAGCAGGAGTAAATGAATGGATGTCATTTACTCCTGCTTTCTATTATTCAAACATATGGTTTAAAGCCTGTATTCTTTTATCTATTCCATGTTCTATGATATATTCGCTCACGGTTTTGGGCACGTGCTGCTGCCATTCCAGACCTTCCGCAATCAATTGTCTTATTTCGGTTCCTGTAATCCCTCTTTCTTCCTCTATCTTTCTCCAGAGAACCTCCGTCTCTAAGCCTAGCCTCTGCAGGATCTGACAGCGTTCTTCATCCCATTCGCTGCAGATACTCATAAAATAAACTGCATCTCTTGGGGCATATTGAGTGATTAAGTCCGGCTGGCTCACAGGAAATGGAATCATCTCATATTCTTCTCTTTTCACGCCAAAATCAGTCAGGGCACCCTGTATCATCTCAAGACGTTCAAAATAGGTAAGGGGATTGTCCCGTTTTGTTGTTCCATGCAAATCCAATGCAGATGTTGCGGCAAAGGCGACAATATCCGAATGTGTAATCCCGATATATAACTTCCTGCATCTCATTTTGGCTGCCAGTAAATACTCCATATGCTTTAAGTGAAAGATTTGAAACCTCCCATGTATAACCCCTGTGTCGACCATCACTTGGTCCCCCTATCTCAGCCTTAAGCTGATTTTTCTCCTAAATATATATCAGCGAGGTGGAGGCAAAAGATATTTTGCCCCTTGATACGTACGGATTGCTCCGCACTTTGTGCTCCCGCAATCCTAAAAACATTCGAAATTCGCCCTATTCGGGCTACTTTCTCATGTTTTGCGGGTTCCAATGTCATGCTTTTTCATGCAAGCATGACCTTGGAACTTTATGATACCTGCGGATTGCTCCGCACTCTGTGCTCCCGCCATCCTAAAAACATTCGAAATTCGCCCTATTCGGGCTACTTTCTCATGTTTTGCGGGTTCCAATGTCATGCTTTTTCATGCAAGCATGAAACGCATGACATTGGAACCCTAGTATCATATTAGTATATTATAGTTTTATTGGGAAAGCAAATTAGATTTCCATCTTTTTTCCGTCCAGGGCAGCATACTGCAGAATATCACTTTTATCATACACCAGCTTCAGGGAAAAGAATTCTCTGTCTTCCTCAATGAGGCGGAAAAAGATTTTGTCACCTTCCCAGATATTCAGTTCAAAAAGCTTTTTTTTATCCACCCATTCCAGCTCTCCCTCATCACAGGCTATGAGATCACCTGTAAAATCATCTGCTGTGTAAAGGGATATATATTCCACAACATCTTTCCCATATACAAAGGTCAAAATTCCACGGTATTTATATGAAGTCAATGTATACCCCGTTTCTTCTTTTACTTCGCGCAGCAGGCATTCTTCAGGGCTTTCCCTTTCTTCAAAGTGTCCCCCTACACCTATCCATTTATCCTTGTTCACGTCATTTTTCTTAACTGTCCGATGTAACATCAGATAGCAGCCGTTTTTTTCAATATAACACAATGTACTTAACTTAAGCATCCTTATCACTTCTCCTCTTCCTTTTATCTTTCGTTATTCCGGAATGCTGTCCCGCACACAGAGCGCTCCATACCCCATTTGATTATTAGGCCACGCATCAAATCCAGGAAGCTCCCGGGCCCCTCTGCGCAGATAGGCTTTTACCTTTTCACCATACAAATAGGGATCATTTCCGTTTATAATACCCCACTCCATCAAAAGCGCTGCCCCTCCTGTCACAAAAGGTGTCGAGAAGGATGTGCCGGTAACTTCCGTATATGTACCGCCGGGCACAACTGTGGTAACCCGCACTCCCGGGGCAACCAGATCTGGTTTCACCGTGGTGGAAAATGTTCCTGTAGGGAAAATGCCCCGGCCCGAAAAGTCTGCATAACTGAAGGTAAGTGCATCATACGCCCCTACAGTAATCACCCGAACAGCTGTGGATGGTATTGTGAGAGTTGCATCACTTCTTGGGAATAAAAACCCGGTTCCCTGATTCAATACTCCCTGGCTCGGCAGCCACATTTGGTATTCCCCCGTGACAACCCTTCTTGGTGTCAGTATAATCTGCCATTCTCCGCTGTTTATATATGAGTTCCTGGGAAGAAAATCTATAAAAATTTCCTGCTTCACACTATAGGGACTCGGTTCTCCATAATACAACAGTATTTCTGTCTGCCCCAGTACAAAACGCTGGGGACCGAGAATCTGCTGAATCGGCCCCACCCTGACCCCTGAAGGACTTTCAATAGAAATGTCCACATCATCCACATAGGACTTCCATATCTGTACGCTGACCGTTGGTTCATTCATCTGTACCCCCAGCCGGACAATTTCTTCCGTTCCCTGTACAAGAATACCTGATGTGTGGCCGCTGCTGGTTCCCTCATTTCCACTGCCTACACTTATCGTAGTTCTTCCGTAGTTCGATATATCATCCAAAAATCTCTCCAGAAGAGAAGTTCCGTCATGAGGACCATATGTATTCCCGAAGCTGATATTTATTGATACCGGCATCTGGTACTCTATTCCCTTCCTCACAGCATAATCTACGGCTTGCATCAGCTCTGTTGTTCTGGGGAAACTATCCTCCCTCGGGTTTCCCAGCTTGACAATCAAAAGATCACTTTGCGGTGCCACACCCGCATTCTGTCTGCTTGGACTCCCTGCTCCGTTTCCGGCTGCAATTCCGGCTACCGAGGTCCCGTGCCCCGACGTGTCCCTGCTTGGCACGATTTCTTCTCTGGCCGCTCTATTTTCCTGGCTCAGCGCCTCATTAATCTGATCCATAGTATATTCTGTTCCAATAGAATACCCCTCGGGAGGTGCGCCCGGTATGGCCTGGTCCCACAATGCTCTTATTCTCGTTGTCCCGTCATCATTCCTGAAATCCGCAAGGGTATAATCGATTCCGCTGTCCAGAACCGCAACCAAAACACCCCTGCCAGATAATGAAAAAGGAGCTTGCCGCACCTGATTGACGCAGGAAACTCGTATTCCGTTTATTACCTGAAAGAATAACATCTTTGGTTTTTCAATGTACTCTATCTGAGGAAGGGCCGCCAGTTCCTCAATTACAGACTCTCTAATTGTAATAATTGCATATTCATTTGACAGTTGTGTCACAGCCGTGGCCAAATCACGGACAGCATCCAGAGACCCGGAATACTTAATAATCAAGTCCCACTCTCTGTCAATAGGATTATATCCCACATCCAGTTCCCGCGATTTCTGCCTTTCCTCTTCTGTAGCGTCCAATGCAAGACTCAGCATATTTTCAGTTTTCTGACTCATTTAACGCTCCCGGCGGATTTTTTATTTTACTTTCTGTAAAATTATCAGCCATATATATACTCTTTATTATACTAATATGTATCCTGGCCGTTGAATTATTCTTCTTGTTGTAACAGTTCAGCCATGCGGATTTTTACAAATGCCTAGTTAAATCCGATCAGCCTTCTGGCCACACTGTAGGCCATAGAGGAAACTTTTTGTCCTGACTTTCCGGGCAGGTTGGTAGTCTGTCCAAGAATTCCATGGCGAATCCTCATGTAGGTACCATAATCTCTCTTTTTCAGATATCTCCATAGCTCTGTCTTTTTCTCAAGGTTCTCCTTTTTCTTGGAGCGAATGCACAGAATAGAGGACACCGTCATCATAATGGCAAGATAATTCACCATATATTTTTTAAGCTTTTTACTGGGTATCATTCTGAGCTCGTACATGTCTATCATCGCCCGTGTTACAAATATCTGCTGATCGATCCTGCTGATCATGACCTTCTCATTTACAGACTGATCCTCACGGCCTATAAAATACCGGTAAAAATCCACATCCAGATAATACAGGTTCCTCACATGGGGAAGGGGATAATAGACGTAAATGTTGTCCACATAAAATGTATGCTTCGGAAGCCTGAGCTGACACAATTTCAGCATTTCAGTTCTGTAAATGACTGAATGCATCAGAATGTACTGATCCAGACGGAAATGTCCAATGTCATCCCAGTGGAAAATCTGATTCTGTGGAAGTACATTGCGATAGTGGATTACTTTCTTGTGCTCCATTCCCACCTTCTCGTAAACATAGTTGGACACAATCATGTCCACCTCACTCTCAGCCTGAACAAATCCTTTCACGGCATCCAGTATCTTCATCAGGGCTTCTTCATCTACCCAGTCGTCGCTGTCCACCACTTTGAAATATCTTCCTGTGGCATGGGACAACCCGGAATTCACCGCGTCCCCATGCCCCCCATTCTCCTTATTTACAGCCTTTACAATCGACGGATAGCTTTCAGCATAATGCCTGGCTATCTTCTTAGTCTTGTCTTTAGAGCCATCATTTACAATGATGATCTCTACATCCTCTCCCCCTTTTAATACGGACTGAATTGCTTTCTCCATATAGGCTTCAGAATTATAGCACGGAATTGCAAACGATATATATTTCATTTTAATTAACACCTCTTTATTCAGATAATGCATATTAGATGTAGGGGTCAAAAGGTATTTTGCCCTCTGATACCTACGGATTGCTCCGCACTTTGTGCTCCCGCAATCCTAAAAACATTCGAAATCCGCCCTACTCGGGCTTCTTTCTCATGTTTTGCGGGTCCCAAAGCCATGCTTTTTCATGCAAGCATGAAACACATGACCCTTTGACCCTGATATCATATTATAATGCATATTTTCTAAATTTCCAACTATTTTATGAGAATTTCCGTTCTTTCCCGGTTTATATCAGTTGTAAAAAAAGTGTTTATCCTTTATAGTTAAAATATCGTAACTATTCAGAATCGTTTGGAGGAATTATTATGAAGAAGAATGCTATTGTCGGCCAATCCGGAGGGCCAACTGCAGTTATCAACGCCAGCCTGTACGGGGTCGTTTACGAGGTTCTCAACCGGGAAGATTCTTTTGGTACCATATATGGAATGATTAACGGTATAGAAGGATTTTTAAATGGCAGCTGCATGGATATGAAGCCACTTGAAATGTCAGGAGAATTAGAATATATAAAGACTACCCCCGGCTCTTATCTGGGCTCCTGCAGATATAAGCTGCCTGAAGATTTAGATAATTCGGTATATGTCCGGTTATTTGACAAATTCCAAGAGATGAATATTGGATATTTTTTCTACATTGGGGGAAACGACTCCATGGATACTGTAAGTAAACTGTCCCGCCATGCAGCAAAAACAGGAAGTGATATCAAGGTAATTGGAATTCCCAAAACTATCGACAACGACCTGATAGAGACAGACCATACCCCGGGATTTGGCAGCGCTGCCAAATACATAGCGTCCACCGTCAGAGAGATCGCTGTTGATGCCTCAGTATATGATAATAAAAAATCAGTTACTATAGTGGAAATTATGGGGCGCCATGCCGGATGGCTGACTGCCGCAAGTTCCCTTGCCCGCAAATTTGAGGGAGATAACCCTGTTTTAATCTATCTCCCGGAAACTGATTTTAACCCCGAGCTGTTCCTGGAGAGTGTGGCAAAGACTTTGGAAACAACTCCCAATCTTGTTGTCTGCATTTCTGAGGGTATCCACGATGAAAACGGAACTTTTGTCTGTGAATTGGCCGGTGATGTAGGGATAGATGCCTTTGGCCACAAAATGCTGACAGGCTCCGGTAAGTATCTGGAGAATTTGGTGAAAACTCGTCTTGGGGTAAAGGTACGTTCCATCGAATTAAATGTCTGTCAACGCTGTTCCTCTGCCATGCTTTCCGCCACAGATCAGAAAGAAGCCATTGCCTCCGGAGCCTACGGTGTAAAATGCGCTCTTGATGGTGAGACCGGTAAAATGATTGCATTCAGGAGAATCCATAGCGAGCCTTATACTGTCGATTACGTCACCGCTGACGTAAATGTTGTCTGTAATCGGGAAAAGGCTGTTCCTCCTGATTGGATTACAAAAGCGGGAACCGATGTCAGTGATAAGTTTCTCGCATATGCTAAGCCTCTGATTCAGGGACAGGTCAATATTCCTTTTGAAAATGGACTGCCCAAATTTGCATACAGAAAGTAAGCATACTTCTTAGAGTTAAATGTAGGTCAGCAGTTGAAAAAGTGCATATACATTTAATTTTCCATACCCCCATATGTTATTGGGATAAACATACACAGGGTTCCTGGTTGCCCCCCGGATAATCAAGCCGTTCACATCTGTCCCTGTAAGAGAAGAATAATTTCCCCGGGCAACTGCCCATTCAAAAACAATAGCAACAGCACCTGCCGCATGGGCGGCAGCTGCTCCGGTTCCCGTTACAGTAGTATAGAGTCCGCCCGGGGCAGCACAGGGCAGCTGATTGCCCGGAGCGGCGGTATCTGGCTTAACACTGCCTAATCTTGTATATCCCCGGCTGGAGTCTATTATAATGCTCCCTGTATTCTGATCATAGGCAGATACAGTCAGTGCATGCCCTGCATTGCCCGGAGAAGTGATTGTCGTGTCCGGAGATGAGAGCAGAAAAAAGGTTTCATCCGAAATAAACTCACCATTTGGCAGCCAGCTGTGAAAGGAAAAAGGAACTGCATCAATGTTAGTGACACGTATACGCCAGATTCCTTCTGCTGCATTCTCAAAACGAACCAGTATAAGCTGACTTCCATTTTCCTCCTCTATGAGTATATTATTCACCCACATCTGGGTCTGGCTAAATACGAACTGATGGTTGACACAGGTTCCGATGGACGGGTAAATAGCAGCTGTCATTTCCCCCGAAGGTGCCACAATCTGTATAGATAATCTTGCCTGAATATCAGGCCATATCTCAAAAGAGAAAAGAGGATCTCTTGGAGATACCTTCAGTTCAAATTCCTGGTTATATGGGGCGGTACGCACATTTCCGTAGTAATGTCTGTTGTTATTTCCTTCATTCCCGGCGGCAACTACGAAATCCACTTGTGAAAGCTGTGAAAGAAAATCTACGTTACTGCTTGTTGCCCCTACTCCCTCGTGTCCTGTCAGGCTTGCCGCCAGTCCAATACAAATCACAATCGGCATGCCCAGCCTTTGCGCGGTCCTATATATATAACGTATCCCAAGCAGAATATCTGTTTCCTGGTAACACACTACATTCTCCTGAACACAGAAAATCCTGCGTAAATTTTGTTTTGCTTCCTTTAATTTTACCACCAGCAGCTGCGATCTCGGAACTACACCTCTAAATGAGTTTTCAGGGCTTGGACTCCCTGCTGCAACGCTGGCCAGAGCTGTCCCATGTCCATTTTCATCAACAGTTGGCACTATAGAAAGCGGATCTTCTGCTTGTAGTGCACTGTTGATAGCCTGATTATCATATTCCGCGCCATAAGTAAAGCCCTCAGGCACATCCCCATTCTGAATTGTCTGATCCCAGATAGAAACAATGCGGGAGGAATTACCTTCATCTCTAAACGCAGGATGAGTATAGTCAATTCCTGTATCAATGATTCCTACAAGAACCCCTGTGCCCAGCAGCGCAAGAGTAGGGTTAGACTGTATCGGTGATATATTGGAGCTGTCAAGACTCAATTGTGATGCCAGAGTATATAATGTGGGAAATCTGGGATAAGAATATAAGCCAAGATCACACATATTAAAATTGCTCATTTGCACATGGAGTATAGAATGCCTGTCATTGATAGGGGTAATATTTTCCCTTTGGCTTTCCTGCACGATCGTATTATTAATTAGAAAGTCATAATAATTTTCATCTAAAATTTTTTCCATCTCTCACCCATAACCGGTACTGATAACCTTGGCATTTCACTATCTGTCCTGTTTCATTTAGTTTAAGGCCACTACGGCAGTATCCCAGTTTATAATTAAATATTTATTGATAATTATGTATTCAAAAAGATAAGTATACCTGATAAACATATTCCACAACACTAAATAAAAGTCAGCAACTCGAAAAGAGCATAAGCATTTAACATTCCATATCCCCATATATTGTTGGGATAAATGTATACCGGGTTTCTGGCTGCCCCACGGATAATCATGCTATTGATATTTGCCCCTGTAAGAGTTAGATAATTTTCTCTGGAAACAGCCCATTCAAAAATCATGGCAGCCGCACCTGCTGCATGGGCAGCCGCGGCGCCTGTTCCCGTTACAGTAGCATAACGGCCGCCGGGAGCAGCACAGGGCAGCTGATAGCCCGGAGCAGCAATATCAGGCTTAACACTGCCAAGCCGTGTATATCCCCTGCCGGATTCTATCAGGATACTCCCATTATTCTGGTTGTAGGCAGTTGTAGTTAACACATGCACTGCATTGCCCGGAGATGTAATAGTCGTGTCAGGAGAAGAAAGCAAAAAAAAGGTTTCATTTGAAATAAAATCTCCATTGGGCAGCCAGCTGTGAAAAGAGAAGGGAGTTTCATCAATGTTGTTGACACGTATACGCCAGATTCCTTCTGTTGCATCCGCAAAACGCACCAGTATAATCTGGCCTCCGCTTTCCTCCTCTATAAGGATATTATTTACCCACATCTGAGTTTGGCTGAATACAAACTGGTGATTAAAACATGTCCCGAGGGACGGATAAATAACCTGTGTCATCTCCCCTGTGGGGGCAATCACCTGTATAGATAGTCTTGCCTGAATATCAGGCCATATCTCAAAAGCAAAAAGCGGGTCTCTGGGAGATACCTTGAGTTCAAATTCCTGATTAAACGGCGAAGAATCCACATTTCCATAATAATGTCTGTTGTTATTCCCTTCATTCCCTGCAGAAACAACAGCATCCACTTGTGAAACCTGTGAAATGAAATCCAGATAACTGCTTGTCGCCTCATTTCCCTCATGCGACGCCAGGCTCGCCCCGAGCCCAAGGCAGATTACAACTGGCATATTCAGCCTTCGTGCAGTAGCATATATATAACGTGCCCCCAGTACAACATCCGTTTCCTGATAACATACCACCTCTTCCGGAATACAAAAGATTCTGCGTAAATTTTGTTTTGCTTGTTTTAGCTTTACTACTATCAGTTGGGATCTTGGGACAACACCTCTAAATCCCCCATCAGGTGAAGGACTGCCTGCCGCAACGCTGGCCAGTGCCGTTCCATGCCCATTCTCATCGGCAGAGGGTACTATAGAAAGCGGCTCCTCAGACCCCAAAGCAAGATTAAGCTCCTGGTTATCATATTCCGTACCATAAGTAAATCCCTCAGGCACTGTCCCCCCCTGAATTGTCTGATCCCAAATAAAGGCAATTCTCGAAGAATTGTCTGCATTTTTAAATGCAGGATGGGTATAATCAATCCCCGTATCAATAATTCCAACAAGAACCCCTGCTCCCAGTAATGCAAGAGACGGGTTAGACTGTATCTGGGATATGTTGGAGCTGTCAAGACTCAATTTTGATGACAGGGTGAGTAATGACGGAAATCTGTGATAAGGATACAAGCCAAGATCACACATGTTAAAATCACTCATTTGTACATGAAGTATAGAATGCCTGTCATTAATATGAGTGATGTTTTCCCTTTGGCTTTCTTGCACTATTGTATTATTAATTAAAAAGTCATAATAATTCTCATCTAAGATTTTTTCCATTCTTCACCCTTATGGCAGGTACTGCCGCCCGGACATTTTGCTGTACACTCTATTTTCAGCAAAATCCACCGCACCCGTATCCTGGACTTTTATAAAATATTTATAGATAATTATGTATTGAAAAGGATAAGTATGCCTGCTAACAATAGTTTCATACTGAATTGAGCTCCGGTTTTGGCGTTATAGTATTTTCCCACATTGGAAAACAAATCTAATAGAAATTCCTTATTTCCAATATTTCCTAAAAGAGGAAGGTGTCATATTTTCATGTTTTTGAAATAGATACCTGAAATGATTTGTGTTTAATACTCCTATTTCTTTACTGATTTGTTCCACTGATTTATTCGTTGAAACAAGTAATTCTTTTGCCTTTTCCAACCTTACTCTTATAAGAAATTCATTAGGTCCCATATGTACATACTTTTTAAATTCGCGGCTCAGATGGTATTTGCTTAAATGAAACCGCTCAGAAAGGGAATCCAAAGTGATTGGCTTCATATAACAACTCTGTATATAATAACGCATCTCATGAATCACAGGAGGTATCGTTTTATATTCATGATTCTCTGTGTGTGTAAAAACAATAATCTCTGTCAACAGAGCAAGAATATAACTGCTGTACAACATTTCTTTTCCAGGCTGAGGTTGCTCGGCATTTTCTACCATTCTGTTAATTATATGGTAGAAACGGCTATAGGTTGACATGGAAAACTGAAGGCAATCTGCACGTTTCAGCATATGAAATAGGTCTTTTACAACCTCTCCTTTCATACGCACAAACACACACCGCCATCCTTGTTGTGTGTGTGCAAGATATTCCTGATACTGCTGACAATCGGTAAAAAGTCCATCTCCTTTTACTAATTTTGTCTTTTTCCCATTCAAATAGACAGAGCCTGCCCCTGAAAGTGTATAGCTTAGAATATAACACGGTTCATCTGTTCGGATAAAAATACCCGACACTGGAATTTGAACAACTGAAATACGAACAGGCTGTACATTCTCTTCCAAGGCAGAAGCCCCCGGGCTGAAGAAACGTGACAATTCAATATGCATTTGATTAGAGTCAAAATTAGAATCTTTATTTGAGGAGTAATCTCCGGATAGCGCCCAGGAAACGTTGTCATCTACAAATTTATCTAGTTTATCAGATGAATTCCTTGCCTCACCATGAAGAATTGGTTCGAAGATATTTTTCTTGTTCAGATATTTTAAATATGAATCATATGCCATAATGAACTCCTTTTCTGCAAATAGCAAAATATCAATGTTTTCCTGGTTTAATAGCAACTTGTAGGTGAAATAGCTTGTCTTATAAAATATATGAGCTTTAAAATAACATTATTCACAATTTCAGTCAACACAATATTGTGAAATTTTTAGTAATTTTCAAAAAGCACCGCAAAATATATGTGTTTTTGCGCATGATATTTTCTTGTCAATCTTACCAGAAGTAAGATAAAATAAGTACATCTTATAAAAGGAGGGTTACAAAATGTTATTTGATTTCACACAAGAACAGTTGATGATTCGCGATATGGTTCGTGATTTCACAGCAAAGGAAGTTGAACCGCGCGACAAATGGATGGATGAAAATGGATTTGATCATGAACTTCACAAGAAGTTATGCAATGCCGGCCTCATGGGAGTACATTTACCAGAGCAATATGGCGGTGCTGACGGAGATGCAATCACAAGCGCAATTGTGATTCACGAACTTGCAAAGGGAAGCGCATCCACAGCTCTTTTTGTAGACGCACACTGGCTGGCAGCTGACATCATTCTTTATCATGGTACGGAAGAACAAAAGAGTAAGTATCTTCCCATGGCCGCAGCGGGTAAAATATTTGCCTTTGGCCTTACTGAGTCCAGCGCAGGTTCTGATGCTGCCGGAATCAAATCACAGGCGGTAAAGGACGGTGATACATGGGTACTCAACGGCGGAAAAGCATGGATTACGAATTCAGGTGTAGCTGATGTTTATATTATTTTGGCGAAAACGCAGCCTGAACTTGGCAATAAAGGTATATCTGCATTTATTGTAGAAGAAGGTACAGAAGGTTTGAAGATCGGTAAAAAAGAAGACAAAATGGGAATGCGTGGAACCTGTACCACCGAGCTTTCCTTTGATAACATTCGTTTGCCAGCAAGTGCTATGGTTGGAGCAGAAAACAGTGGGTTTAAGATTGCAATGATGGCTCTTGACGGTGCCCGTATCAGCGTCGGAGCGATTGCTGCAGGGCTAGCAGAACATGCAATGACTATTGCCAAACATTATGCAAATGAGCGCACTACATTTGGAAAGCCAATTGCAAAACATCAGGGTATTATGTTTAAATTTGCCGACATGGCAGCACATATTGAGGCCACCACTTTGATGACCTATAACGTGGCACGTATGAAGGCGGAAGGAAAGCGGCATACATTGGAGGCTGCTATGGCAAAACTATTTGGCAGTGAGATGTGTACAAAAACATGTATGGAGTGCATCCAGGTATTAGGAGGCTACGGATATTCAAAAGAATATCATGTGGAGCGTCTGGCACGTGATGCCAAATTGCTTGAAATCGGTGAGGGAACCAGCGAGATCCTCCGTATGCTAATTGGTGCCACTATATTAGCAAAATAGTTCCCGATACAAAGGAGTATTAATTTATGAAAATATTAGTGTTTATTAAACAGGTTCCCGATACTATAAATGTACGTATTGATCCAAAAACCGGCAATTTGGACCGTACAGGATTAAAAGGGGTAATTAACCCTTTTGATAACAATGCACTGGAAGCAGCACTTAAAATCAAAGAAGAAACCGGTGCAACAATCACAGTTGTAAGCATGGGACCCCCTCAGACAGAAGAGTCATTGAGAATAGCACTGGCAATGGGATGTGATGAAGCAGTTATACTTTGTGCAAAGGAGTTAGGTGGAGCAGATACTCTTGCTACGGGTTATACACTGGCAAGTGCGGTCAAAAAAATAGAAGATTATGACTTACTGCTGTTTGGACGTCACGCGGTCGATGCAGACACCGGGCAATGTGGGCCTATTGTTGCCGAATTTCTGAATCTTCCCCAAATTACTTTTGCCACATCTATCAAAGTAGAAGAAAATCATGTTATATGTGAAAGAGATTTTGATGATTGCATACAGAAGGTGAAAGTAAAACTTCCGGCAGTTGTTACCGTATGTGCAGAAATAAATGAGCCGAGGTACCCGTCTCCCTTGGGTATTATGAAAGCTATGAAGAAACCTCTGATTACATGGACTCATGAGGACATGGGGTGTGATACGGAACGCATTGGCAAAAACGGCTCTCCGTCTATTGTAAGAGAAATTTTTGAACCAGAGCATACACAAAAGGATACCATCATGTTCTCCGGTGAGACAGATGAAATAGCAAAATCAATTGTAGATCTGCTGGAACAGCAGCATCTGATATAAGGGAGGGCACTGATGATGGACAAATCTTTATACAAAGGAATATGGATTTTTGCAGAACAGAAAGAAGGCATTTTAAACGGAACACCATTGGAGCTTCTTGCAAAGGCTATTGAATTGAAGAAAATAAATGGGGACGAAATTACCGCCTTATTATTGGGAAATCATGTAGAGCCACTTGCGGATACGTTGATATCTTATGGGGCCGATCAGGTTATCGTAATAGATCACCCCGTATTAAAAGAGTACAAGACAATTCCTTATACAGAAGCCACTGTAAAAATGATTAAAAAATACAAACCTTCTATTTTTTTGTTTGGTGCAACAACAATCGGAAGGGACCTCGCGCCACGTATTATGGCGCGCCTTGGAACAGGACTTACAGCAGATTGCCTGGACTTGAAGCTAGAGAAAGACGGAACTTTGGTTCAGACAAAGCCTTCTTATGGTGGAAATATAATGTGTACTATCACAATTCCTGATCATCGCCCTCAAATGTCTACGGTTCGTCCTAAAGTATTTACTGCAATCCAGGCAGAACCTGGACGAACAGGGAAAATAGTCCTCGAAAATATTGATGTAACAGAGGACGAAAGCACACAAGTCTTGTCTGTTTCCCCGAAAGAAACGAATGGGGAACCCATTGATAAAGCTGAAATTATTGTCGCCGGCGGCCGAGGAATTAAGGCCAAAGAAGAGCTCGCTTTGCTTGAAGAACTTGCCAAACTTATCGGAGGACGGGTTGCAGTTTCCAGACCATTGGTCGATGAGAAATGGATGACCCATGAAGATCAGATTGGTCAAAGCGGAAATACAGTAAAAGCCAGGTTTATACTGAATATTGGGATTTCCGGTGCAGTTCAATATATAGTAGGCATGCAAAATTCAGACTGCATTGTGACTATCAATAAAAATCCCGCTGCGGATATTTTTCACATATCAAGTTATGGAGCAGTCGCCGACTATTCAGAACTCCTTCCAGCTATCATTACCGAAATCAAAAAACGTAAATAACTTATAAACAATCATTGGAGGTAAGAAATTATGAGTGAACGTAAGTTTTTAATTCCCGAATTTGGTCCTTTTGCAGGCATGCGTATTATTACATCTGGTTCATTGGTTGCCATGCCTTTTGCCGCTACTCTCTTAGCTGACTTCGGTGCAGAGGTTATTCACATTGAACGCCCGGGTGTCGGTGATACTTTGCGAGTACTGGCTCCTTTCGCAAAGGAAGGAGAAAAAACGGTAAGTACATCATGGGCGCAGGATGGCCGTAATAAGCTGAGTTTGTCTCTGGAACTGAATCTGAAGCATCCGGAAGTAAAGGAGTTATTCTATAATTTAATCCAGGAAGCAGATGTGTTCATGGAAAACATGGTGTGGCTTGCTAAGTTGGGTATTTATGATGAAGAACTTTTGAAGGTAAATCCAAAACTTATCATAGTCCATGTCAGTGGGTATGGCACACCAGAATTTGGCGGAGTTCCGGCATACTGTGACCGGGCTTCCTATGATATGATTGGGCAGGCTTTCTCAGGTTGGATGTATCTGCAAGGAGAGCCTGGCGGAGATCCGGTGGTCGCCAAACCATGGATGAATGATTTTGTATCTGCTTATGCAGCTCTATTTGGTGTTCTTGCAGCATATCATAGCATGTTAAAAACCGGAAAAGGCCAGGTTGTAGACGTAGCTCAGTTTGAAGCACAGGCGATGTATATGTGTGATACCTTTACATCTTATACAATGGCTGGTGTTATTCGTGAACGATCCGGAAATAATGCAGCAGCTTTCCAGCCATATGGATTGTTTAAATCTAAGGATGGTTACGATATTGCTTTGGGTGCTTTCGGCCCAGGTGTCTATAAACGTTTTGTACAGGGTGTTGGATTTGATTTGGAATACTATAATTACAAAGAAACATCATCAGGTGTGATGGCTGTTAATTCGGATAAAGGGAAGGAATTTAATAAAAAAGTTGTTGATTGGTGCGCTGAGCGTACAGCGCAGGAAATTGAAGATGCTATGCAGGCAGTCAAAGTTCCCTGCAGCCGCGTAAACTCAGTAAAAGATTGTCTGGAAAATGAGCATTTCCAGAAACGCGGCGATTTTATCCAATATGAAGATCAGACACTTGGAAAAGAAATCACCGCATTTGGGATAGCACCTAAATTAAGCGAAACTCCTGGGAAAGTATGGAGAGGGGCTCCAGCACTTGGACAGGATACAAATGCTATCCTGAAAGAAATTTTAGGCTATGATGATGAAAAAATCAATATTCTCCAAGAAAAAAATCTGATTTAGATTTGACGTTTTTGTACTCTCTTACTATTTTGTACTTGAACCATACATATCCTTTCAAAATTTACTATTAATGTCAAGCTAAAAAAGGACCTCCTCTTTTCAGGGGAGATCCTTTTTAATTGTGAAAAGCTCTGTAAATGCAAAGCTTTCCCCATCAGGATGCGGATGACAGGATTTGAACCTGCACGTCGGGGACACTAGATCCTAAGTCTAGCGCGTCTGCCAATTCCGCCACATCCGCTTATGCTTCTTGCTGCAACTTCCGCCGGTATAATATGATAAAAAATTAGAACAAGCACCTCTGTCTTGTTCCAATGAGCGTGCGGGGATTCGAACCCCGGACAACTTGATTAAAAGTCAAGTGCTCTACCACCTGAGCTACACGCCCATATAATATCTGGTTACCCGTGCTTTGTACAGGTGAACTGGGCTAGCTGGATTCGAACCAGCGAATGCAGGAGTCAAAGTCCTGTGCCTTACCGCTTGGCGATAGCCCATTAGAGACTTATATCCGACACTGCGTTGCCAATAGCTAAAAATATAGGGTGGGTAATGGGACTCGAACCCATGATATCCAGAACCACAATCTGGCGCGCTAACCAACTGCACCATACCCACCACAGCGAGCCTGGGGGGATTCGAACCCTCGACCTACGGCTTAGAAGGCCGTTGCTCTATCCAACTGAGCTACAGACTCTTATGCAGTTATCCCCTGCTCTTAAGTTCTTGCACTTATAGGCTGCAAGAAAGCGGGTGATGGGAATCGAACCCACGTATCTAGCTTGGAAGGCTAGTGTTCTACCATTGAACTACACCCGCACTATCGGGGTGACAGGATTCGAACCTGCGACCTCCTGGTCCCAAACCAGGCGCTCTAGCCAAGCTGAGCCACACCCCGATATTAAATGTGTCATTTCTCCGTGACACAATAACTATTATATAACAGGCTTGTCTTTGTGTCAATATTTATTTTTTCTTTTTTACAGTGTCCTCTTTTACAGTATTTCTCAATCTAGGTAACACTGCTGAAAATGAAGCTTTTCTTCCTTGTCCATTTCCATAATCATATAGCTCCCTTTACGCCCTTCCTGCCTTGGATATGAGATACTGCCGGGATTCAGAATAATAATATCTTCATTCTCCTGCAAAAGGGGTTTATGTGTGTGACCAAACATAACAATATCATCCTGACGTGCTCTTCCCTCTTCTACGATATATTCCGGATCTAAAGACACGTAATATCCGTGGCCGTGGGTGATAAAAACCTTATATTTCCCTATATAAAATTCTTCTTCTTTTGGAAACTCTGAAAAAAAGTCATTATTTCCTCTTACTATATGCTTCTCACAGTTTATTACTGCATTCAGATATGCCTCTCCGCCCTCCACATCTCCAAGATGTATGAACATATCCATGTCCGGGACCAGCTTAAGTACTTTATCCAGATTTTTGTGATTTCCATGTGTATCACTCACTATTAAAATCTTCATGTATTTTTCTTCCCTGTTTCCTACTTAATGTATTTTTCTTTCATAATCTCACGCATTGTGCGCAGGGCCTTTCCCCGATGGCTGATATCATTCTTCTTATCCGGCTCCATCTGTGCAGTAGTACATCCATATTCCGGCAAATAAAAAATGGGATCATAACCAAATCCATAATTCCCGGCTATATCATGTCCGATGATTCCCTCGATTGTGCCTCTGACAGTCTCCAGCGTCCCATCCGGAAATACAGCAGCTACAGCACATACAAAGCGGGCAGTTCTCTTCTCATCCGGCACTCTTTCCAATTTATCAAGTAGTGCCCGGTTCTTAATATCATATGAGGTGCCCTCTCCCATAAATCTGGCAGAATAAATCCCAGGAGCTCTATCCAGATAATCAATTTCAAGCCCCGAATCATCAGCCAGCACAATATCACCGGGTAGTATTTTAGAGATAGCCTTAGCTTTAATTGCCGCATTTTCCTCAAAGGTCATTCCGTTTTCTACAATATCTATATCAATGCCGACTTCCTTCATAGAATAGACAGGAATCTCCAAATCTGCAAAAATCATGTGAATTTCTTTCATCTTATTCTGATTGCCCGTTGCAAAAATTATTCTTCTTTCCATTCTTCTCATCCCTGCTTCTTTTGTCTGGGAGGTTTGGGTCCCATAAACTGATAAAAATATGTTTTAATCATTCCATTATAGATCTTTCGGTTCTTATCTGCTTTCCTTCCAAAATACTTCTCTGCATCTTCATAGCTTGTTATCATATATGCAGACCAGCTGTCAAGGTTGCGAAAGCTTTCGCCAAATTCACGATACAGCTGCGGCAGCGTTTCCTTTTCCTCCAGCCGCTCTCCGTACGGCGGATTCGTAATAATAAATCCGTACTTTTTGGAATGTCTGAGGTCCTTCACTGCACGCTGCTGAAAATGTATCATATGTTCAACACCGGCGTCTTCTGCATTTTTCCTGGCAACCTTCACGGCCCCGGCATCTACATCATATCCCTGTATGTCCGCTCCTATTGTATCATGAATCAGGTCATTTGCCTCATCCACTGCTTTATACCATGTGTTCTTCGAAATCAGATTTTCCCAGTCCTCTGCCAGAAAAGAGCGGTTCATCCCCGGGGCCATGTTAGCTGCCATCATAGCAGCCTCAATCAGAAACGTGCCACTTCCACAAAATGGATCCACCAGAACGCGGTCAGCTCTCCACGGTGTAAGCATAATTAATGCTGCTGCAAGAGTCTCAGTAATCGGAGCCTTGCCGGATAACTGGCGGTAGCCTCGCTTATGCAGAGATATACCGGAAGTATCAATCCCAACTGTAACTATATCCTTCATTAAAAATACTCTGACCGGATATGATGCCCCAGTCTCTTCAAACCACGGCATATGATAATGAGACTTCATGCGCTCCACCATAGCCTTTTTCATAATCGACTGTATATCGGAAGTACTAAACAGCTTGCTTTTGACCGACGCCGCTTTAGCTACCCAGAACTTCCCGTCTTGCGGGATATAATTCTCCCAGGCTACAGCCCGTGTGTTTTCAAACAGCTCATCAAAAGTTGTCGCTTTAAAACTTGCCACTTTCAGCAAAATTCTCTCCGCAGTACGCAGGAAAATATTTGCCCTGCAGACAGACTGCTCATCTCCATAAAAAGTAACTCTTCCATCTTCCACCTGTGCAATCTCGTATCCCAGATCTAAAACCTCCCGTTTTAAAACGGATTCCAACCCAAAATGACAAGGTGCAATTAATTCTATATTATCCATGAATTCTCCCATACGTTTAGCTTTTCCAAATTGCTCTTCTATTTGTACGATTTACTTATTTATATTACTATAAACTTAGGGCGTAGTAAAGTTGAACTTTACTGCGCCCTAACTTGAAGTTAACGTGTACCAAAATAAGTTGTGCCTTTGTAAATACGGCTCTCTGACTAATTAATAGTTGCTTTTCTCGTTGTAAGAATTCATATTCTGGCTGTTCTGACTGTTTCTGCTGTTATTAGATGTTGAGTTATTTGCAGAACTCTTGGTTGAATTAGTTGAATTTCTGTTAGCGTTTTTGTTCCTGCTCTGTTCATCAGAATAAGATGAATATGAGCTGTTCGTTTTGTTTGAAGAGTTGTTTGAAGAATTATTTGTGTTATTATTCTTTGTCATGAGTGTCCCTCCTGAGAAAATTTATTTGGTACACTCCTATTATTTCTTTCTCGGTTACTTTTTATTCATATTTTATAAAACTTACGGTTTACTTTTAAAATATTTTTTTAATTTTGCTTGCTTTTTCCAATTTGATATATTATACTTAGTGTTGTAGAAAGTTCACTTTCTACAACCCCTTATTAATTATTTATACTCCCCTCAAAAGACCGATGGCTCCCCCATCGGTCTTTTACGTTTTAGTACTATATCCATCTGCCGGAGCAAACTCTATCTGGACTACCTATCTGCGAAATTATTGTAACAATCCAGTCATCGATATCTGTTACCCAATATCCGGACAATTATCATTATAATCAGCAGAGGTATAAGAATTGGAGCCAGAAAACTGATCACACCGGTTATTATGGCAAATATGCCGATGATTAGCATAATAATCACCAGACTCCAGAGCAGCTTCTTCCACCATGTATCAGCCGTGAATATATGCGATTGAGAACTTCTTTCTTCTGTAGTACCCCTTTCATGATCGTATTCGGAATATGTTTGTCTGTCGTTTCCATTTACCTCTGACTGCTCTGTTCCATTCTGGGCATCTATAATTGTCCGGGCCAGCACCCACGGATCTCCCAGCATCAGAAGTACCTCCTCTTCACTCTTTCCTTTGCTCACTTCTTCAGTAATATATTGACTATAATATTCTACATTCTCCTTCACAATATTGCCGGACAAATCATTTTCCAATGCCCGGCGCAATTCCTGAAGGAATTCATTTCTCGTCATCTTTTCTCTCCTCCTGAAAATATTTGAAAATCATTTTTTGTATAAAATGATACCAGGGGCAAAAGATCATGCGTTTCATGCTTGCATGAAAAAGCATAACTTTGGGAGCCGCAGGTATCACATCATAAAACATCTATAATGGTGAATCTTTATAAATGCGTTCGCCTATGAGAATCGAACTCTGCACTTAGAATACCATAATCCATAATGTATTCCAAGTGCAGAGCTCTTAAATTTTTCTAATTTTTCCGTTCACAATTTATTCATTTATCATTCAAAAAACTTTCACTTTCTACTCATTCTTTCTTCATTTCTATTGAATATACTAAATATATCAAATGAAAAAGAAAATCATTTGATATTTCAAAAGGCAACAGGTGTAATACTTTTTGAATAAACTTTTTCATAATACATGCCGGGAATCCGAAAGGGTTACCCGGCATCCTCCCTTTTAGGACTTTTCTGATAAATCTCTATGTTGTCTTCTGTTTTTCCCCTCACATCCTCACTGCAAATACAAATGCCTCTGCTCTATTATATCTTGTCCATCCAGTATCTGCGGCATTTTTTCCAAAACGGATTGCCAACAACAATAATAGGACAACCAGTATAATAAGTATTATCTTTTTTCTCTGCTTTTCATAATTTTTATGATGGGTTTTGGGTAATTCTTTTTGAATTTGTTTTAGATTGTCAAATTTCTTCTTTGGGTTTTCACCCAGACATTTTTCGATGACTCCGACCAGAAGATATTCCTCTATTTTTGAAAGTGAAATATAGGTTTCTGTGCGGGCCAGTATGAATTGTATCGTTTTTCCAAATCCATAAAAATCCGGGGACATTTTTGTGCTCTCCCTAATGTGGATGACCGGTTTAACAAAATGCTCACGCATGGCAGGCTTCTGCATATTTTTAAGAACAAATCCATTGCTCCCGGCACTTAAGTCAAGAAACAATATCTTCTCTTCCTCCGTAACGAGAACACTGTAGGGATTCAGATATCTGTAACATTGCCCTTTCCTGCATCTGTGATACTTTTCCAGTTCACCGGCAATCAGGGCAAACCAGTTGAATATTATTTCTTTCGTAATTCCCTGTCTGTCATTCAACCTGTGTACCAGAAGTCTTCCTTGTACACAGTCCATGGCAACACGGCACTTTCCGTCATATTCTATAAATTTGAGAACTTCATACTTTTTCTCTGTAATCAATATACTCCTTCCTGCAGTATTTTTCATTCATTGAAATACTTATCAGAATTGATACTGGAACAAACCATGAGGTGGTAAATAAAGACTTATCAGAATAATTGTATCTTACCTGATTTGCAAAAGAAATGCAAGAGCTTTCTTCTTTGCCCCTGCATTTGTCGTAACAGTTCAGCCATGCGGATTTTCGACAGTGCAGGAGAAATCGAGCTAATGGCTGAACTGTTATCATTTGCCCATTTTTATATTTCTTTTAGCCTGTCCAGAGCCGCTTCCACAACTTTGTCCATATCATAATATTTATAATCTCCGAGCCTTCCGCCAAAAATCACATTCTTTTCTCCTGCTGCCAGCTCTTTATACCTGTCAAACAGCTTGTTGTTCTGCTCGTCATTCACCGGATAATATGGCTCCATTCCTACTTCCCACTCAGAAGAGTATTCCCTGGAAATCACTGTTTTTTCCTGCTTTCCAAACTCAAAATGCTTATGTTCAATAATTCTTGTATAGGGGACTTTCCTATCCGTATAATTGACCACTGCATTTCCTTGATAGTTATCACAGTCAAGCACCTCTGTCTCAAATCGTACAGAGCGGTACTCAAGTGCGCCCAGCTGGTAATTAAAGTATTCATCTATCATTCCGGTGAATATAATATTTTCTGCAATATCTACATTCTCTTTCCTGAAATTAAAGAAATCCACCCCTGTCCTCACTTCTATGCCGGCCAGCATCTTTTCGACTACTGCAGTGTAACCTCCGAAGGGTATTCCCTGATATCTGTCATTAAAGTAATTGTTGTCATATGTAAACCTAAACGGCAGCCTTTTAATAATAAATGCCGGGAGATCCCTGCAGTCTCTTCCCCACTGCTTTTCCGTATATCCTTTTACCAGCTTTTCATAGACATCCTTCCCTGCAAGAGACAGTGCCTGTTCCTCCAGATTTGCAGGCTCAGTAATCTTCGTCTCAGCGACCTGTTTCGCAATAATGTCTTTTGCTTCCTGGGGAGTACGGATTCCCCACATTTTACTGAATGTGTTCATATTGAACGGAAGGTTATACAATTCATCCTTATAAATCGCTATAGGAGAATTAATATAATTATTAAACTCGGCAAACTGATTCATATATTCCCACACATTTTTATTTGATGTATGAAAAATATGAGCTCCATATTTATGCACGTGAATTCCCTCTACATCCTCACAGTAAATGTTCCCCGCTATATGCTCACGCCTGTCGATCACCAGGCATTTTTTCCCTTTTTTATTCAACTCATGAGCCATGACCGCACCGTACAGTCCGGCACCCACTATCAGATAGTCATACTGATGCATTTCTTTATCCTCCCAGTTTTCTTATTATGTCCAATATTATGATACCAGGGTCAAAAGGTCATGCGTTTCATGCTTGCATGAAAAAGCATGACTTTGGGACCCGCAAAACATGAGAAAGTAGCCCGAGCAGG
>NZ_SLZZ01000004.1 GCF_004346165.1 Muricomes intestini
AAAGCCGGCTGAAAGGGGTGACAGCAGTGCCTTCGGACATCAGACTCTGCTGATATCATACCACAGGATTAACCATATAAAAAAGTAACTATTGACTGTATAGATGGGAATAGGAATGAGGGGAATCCTCAGAGATATCCTTACCTCTATACCAAAAAAGAATAAGTCTGTAAGCTGTATTTTTCTTGCTTACAAACTTATTATACGAGGGGTGAATATATGGGAGTGGAAAAACAGGGGCACGTAGTATGCGTAGGCCAGGCGCTCGTAGATTGTATCACCAGGGGAATGGAAGAAAAGCCTTATAAGAAAAATGTGTACAGGGCAGAATCCATCACGTTGAACACGGGCGGAGACGCTTTAAATGAATCAATTGTCTTATCTCATCTGGGCCATCGGGTTAGTCTGATGTGTGGATTGGGAAAGGATATTCCAGGACAGATGATACTTCACACAGCTAAAGAAAATGGTGTCGATGTATCCTGTACCACAGTATCGGAAGAACTATCGACACCCATTGCCAATCTTATGGTACAAAAGGACGGCAATCGTCAGTCGGTCAACAGTCTTGCGGCTATGGCGACAGGATATGTTCCGGAAGAACGTGCTTTTGGCGGTGCCAAGGTGGTATCCTTTGCCAGCTTGTTCAGGGCACCGCTTGACAGAAAGGAGAATGTTCTTCGGTTAATGAAAGCTGCAAAAAAAGAGGGCGCAATTGTCTGTGCCGATACAAAAATGCCTATATACAGGAATATTTCTGGAGAAGACATTCGGGAAATTTTACCTTACATTGATTATATGTTTCCAAATGAAAATGAAGCCTATTATTATAGCCATATATTGACAGAGGAGGCATCAGGGGCCTCCGTTTTAGGGAAGAATGAGTTTGTTAGGAAAGCAGATATTTCCAGAGAAGGTCAAGAACAGGAGGAACAAACACTGTTCTTGGAGATGGGTAAAAAGTTTTGCCAACACGGTGTACAGAATGTTATCATTAAGACTGGTGAGAAAGGCTGTATTGCTGTCAATGAGAGTGGAAGCTTTCATGTGCCGGCCAGGAAAGTAAAGGCAGTAGATTCCACAGGTGCTGGGGATAATTTTGTGGCAGGCTTTATCCACGGAATTCTGAGTGATTGGGATTTAACACAATGCTGTGATTACGGTACACAATGCGCGGCTTTGTCTGTGCAATATGTAGGTGCAGTGACAGGAATCAGCAGACATGGAATTACATAGGGAATATAAGCACCTTATAAAATCAAATACAGCACCAACAAAAGGGCACTGACAACTACAAAGGGCTTCTGAATTTTATTTGCAATTTGATTTGCCTTTGGGTTGGAGACCCAAAACAATACCATGTAGATACAGGAACAAATCAACGCTGCAATAAGTACAATAGTTTTTAACATTTTATCTCCTCCGGATGTATAAGCTATTTCTTATTATAATCAATTCCAGGCAAGAAATCTATACCTGTTTTATATTCAGCTTCACTGCACTGATGAGCACTAATGGTTCTATTGCAAACAGGGGAGGCGGCGGATCCTTTGGGTATTTTTTCCAATTATGAAGTTTATCTTTAAGGAGAAAAAAGCATAAATCAAAGGGGGACAGTCCTTGTTGAAAAGGAGACTGTCCCCTTCGCGGATTTATACCATAAGGTGATAGATGTTTTCCACATCCTTTTGTGTCAGCTCCACAAATCCGCCCAATGTCCCGGTATTTACATTTCCGTAGCAGGCGGTATGTGCTAATTTCTCAATATCCTCTTCTTTCGCTCCCAGTTCGGCAAAGTTCTTTGGCATGCCGATAGAAATTAAAAACTGGCGTAGTGCTTCAATTCCTGCCAGAGCAGTTTCTTCCGGGTTTTCGAAGTTCATCTGGCATCCCCATACCCGGACAGCAGCCTGCGCGAAGCGCATTACGTTGTGCTTCAGGTTATACTTAAATACGGCCGGCATTACAACAGCCAGGCCGGCTCCGTGGGCACAATCGTATAGAGCAGACAGTTCATGTTCTATCTCATGGCTGGTCCAGTCCTGCGTTCTTCCGACACCGCAGGAATTATTGTGTGCCATCATACCTGCCCACATAATATTTGCACGGGCATCATAGTTGTCCGGATCCTTTATCGCTCTTGGGCCTTCATGAATCATGGTCAGCAGTAAGGCTTCAATCATTCTGTCAGTAACTTCGACTTCTGTTGTATTTGTCAGATATCTCTCATACAGATGAGCCATAATATCCGTAATGCCGCAGGCAGTCTGATAAGCTGGGAGAGTCTGTGCCAGGGCTGGGTTCATGATTGTAAATTTGGGTCTCAATCCCTCACCGGAAGCCCCACGTTTAAACATTCCCTCCTCTTTTGTGATGACGGAATCAGGAGAGCCTTCACTTCCGGCGGCAGAAATAGTGACAACCGTGCCCAAAGACAGCGCATTTTCTACGGGCTTCCCTTCGTAGTAATCCCAAAAATCGCCGTCGTATGGGACACCTGCTGCGATAGCCTTTGCGGAATCGATTGTACTGCCGCCGCCCACAGCTAAGATAAAATCGATCTTTTCATTCCTGCAAAGTTCAATTCCTTCATAAACCAGACCGCTTCTTGGATTTGGTTTTACCCCTCCGAGTTCAATATATGTCAGATGCTCTTTTTCCAGTGATTGTTTTACCCGGTCAAGTAATCCGGAACGGATGACAGAGCCTCCGCCGTAGTGTATTAAAACCTTGCTGCCACCAAACCGTTTCACATATTTTCCGGTTTCATTCTCAGTGCCCATCCCAAATGCAAAATACGTGGGGGCAAAAAATGTAAAATTATCCATGTACAGACCTCCTTTTTCATGTGTTAGTATACAGTATAATTCCTATCTGCAGAAAACACAAGATGGCAGATAAACAGTGTCACAGGCTGGAAAGGTTTTCTGTTAGATTTGCCGATAATGAATTATTGACGGAGATTACATAAAATGATACCATCAAGTTGAGAATATTCTGAAAATGGAGGCCAAAGGGGTCTGACCCCTTTTCGAAAAAGGTATGGAATTTAAACATGAGTTAATTGTACCAAGTGAGAATTTACCGTTTAAGATATTTGTTTTTGAAGGCAGAGAAGGCGGCTATTTCCGGGATGCACACTGGCACAGGTCTGTAGAGATATTTGCTGTGTTCGAGGGGGCTTTGACTTTTTATATTAACCGGGAAAAATACCCTCTGCATGCAGGGGAGTTTATACTAGTGAACCCTAATGAAATTCATTCTATAGATTCACCTGTGCCGAATCTGACTGTGGTGGTTCAGATACCCTTAAAGACCTTTGAGAACTACTATACAGGGGAACAGTTTATTAGCTTTACGCATGATGCACAAACCCAGGACAAAAAAGTGATGTCATTAATTTCCGACATTTATCACATATACACAGGGAAAAAATGCGGATATGATTTCAAAGTTCTAGGTCTGTTCTATGAGCTTTTATATCAGATGGTGACAAAGTACCGGGAGACAGAAGTAAGCTCGGACATGCTTAGGAAAAATCAAAGATTAAACCGTCTTTCTGTGATTACCTCTTATGTGAAGGAACATTACATGGACGAGCTTTCCCTGGAACGGCTGGGTGAGATATTCGGGTATTCTCCCGCTTATCTGTCCAGAATGTTTCAGAAATATGCGGGAATTAACTATAAATCTTACCTTCAGAGCATACGGGCGGAGTACGCTTTGAAGGAACTGCTAAACACAGAATACACAATAAGTGAGATTGCTCTGAACAATGGTTTTCCAAACAGTAAGGCGATGGGCAAGGCCTTTCGGAAAAAGTACGGTATGCTGCCCAGTGAATTTAGGAAAAAGACAAGAAAGTGACATTGTTTAGTTGAATATTTGGTCGAAGGATATACAATAAATTGGTAGAATATCCTTATAAGAATAAAAGCAATAAAAATTCGTAATTGTTTAGGAGGGAAGGCAATGGAAATTCAGAAGGTAACAGACTCTTCGTTTGGCAAATACGGTAAGGTTCTGGAAGAATATTCTGTCAGCAGAATTCTCAGAGAAATGGAGCATACCCCTTTGCCGGAAAAGGTTATTTATATGCCGGCGGTGGAGGAGTTGGAGGCCCTGCCGGAGGCAGAGGCTTTCAAAAAACGGGCGTTCGGTGGACTGCCAATTCAGATTGGATATTGCAATGGGGATAATCACAAGCTGAATGCGTTGGAGTACCACCGCTCGTCTGAGATTAATATTGCGGTGACGAATATGATTTTGTTGTTAGGGGCACAGCAGGATGTTCAGCCGGACTATACTTATGATACCTCTCTGGTGGAGGCGTTTCTAGTTCCTGCGGGAACGGTTGTGGAAATGTATGCGACAACGTTGCACTATGCTCCGTGCACGGCACAGCCGGGAGGATTTAGATGTGTTGTGATTTTGCCTGCCGATACAAACACAGAGCTGACATTTGTACCCGGGGAAAATGGAGAGGACAGGTTAATTGCAGCAAAGAATAAATGGCTGATTGCACATCGTGAAGCAGGCATTGAAGGGGCTTTCTGCGGGCTGAGGGGTGAAAACATAAGCTTAAGTTGAAGTCAAAGACTCCGCAGCAAGCTGATGGGGCATCAAACTTACAGTGTGGCAGGCTGCGGGGTATTTGACCCTCGCGGCAGTCGCCAAATGGAAATGCAAGCATTTCCGCTTGGTTTGTTGCCCGCGGGAATAAAAAGAAAGTGAGGAATAGAAAATGAACAATATGCCAGAATTAAAAATCGGAGTTGTGGCGGTCAGCAGAGACTGCTTTCCAGAAAGTCTTTCTGTGACACGCAGGGAAGCGCTTATGAAAGCTTACAGAGAAAAATATGGTGATGAAGAAGTTTACGAATGTCCAATCTGCATTGTAGAAAGTGAAATCCATATGGTGCAGGCTCTGGAGGACATAAAAAATGCTGGCTGCAACTCCCTTGTCGTTTATCTTGGTAATTTCGGACCGGAGATAGCAGAGACACTGCTTGCAAAACATTTTGACGGACCGAAGATGTTTATTGCGGCCGCAGAAGAGACAGGGAATAATCTGGTGCAGGGCCGGGGGGATGCATACTGTGGAATGCTCAATGCCAGCTATAATCTAAAGCTGCGCAATATTAAAGCATATATCCCGGAATATCCCGTGGGAACGGCAGAGGAATGTGCGGATATGATTCAGGAATTCAAACCGATTGCAAGGGCAGTCATAGGCTTGAGCAGCTTGAAAATTATCAGTTTCGGCCCCCGTCCTTTAAATTTTCTTGCATGTAATGCACCGATTCAGCAGCTTTACAACCTGGGAGTAGAAATCGAAGAAAACTCCGAGTTGGATTTATTCGAGGCGTACAACAAGCATGCCGGAGACGAAAGAATTCCTTGTGTTGTAAAGGAAATGGAGGCGGAACTGGGAGCAGGCAACAAAAAGCCGGAGATTCTCACAAAGCTGGCCCAGTATGAAATTACTCTGAAAGATTGGGTCAAGGAGCATAAAGGATACAGAAAATACGTTGCGATTGCAGGAAAATGCTGGCCGGCATTTCAGACCCAGTTCGGATTTGTACCATGCTATGTCAACAGCCGTCTGACCGCAGAAGGAATTCCAGTATCCTGCGAGGTGGATATTTACGGAGCCTTGAGCGAGTTTATCGGAACGGTTGTAAGTGAGGATACTGTAACACTGTTGGATATCAATAATACTGTACCTGCAGACATGTATAAAGAAGACATAGAAGGAAAGTTCAACTATACACAGAAAGACACTTTTATGGGCTTCCACTGTGGGAATACAGCTTCAGGAAAACTTTCCTTCTGTGAGATGAAGAACCAGATGATTATGGCGAGAACGCTGCCGGAAGAAGTAACACAGGGAACTCTTGAAGGAGATATTATACCCGGAGACATCACATTTTTCCGGCTGCAGAGCACGGCAGACTGTAAGCTGCGCGGATACATAGCCCAGGGCAAAGTACTCCCGGTGGCCACAAAATCTTTCGGCTCTATCGGCGTATTTGCCATACCCGAGATGGGAAGATTTTACCGCCATGTATTAATAGAGAGAAATTACCCCCATCATGGAGCGGTAGCCTTCGGAAATCACGGAAAAGCATTATTTGAAGTATTTAAGTATATTGGAGTTCCGGTAGAAGAAATAGGATATAACCAGCCGGCAGGGGTAAAATATCCGACAGAGAACCCGTGGAAGTAGACAGAATATTCTGAAAACGAAGCGCAAAAGGGTCAGACCCCTTTTAACGGAGGTGGATTATGTTATATATAGGAATTGATTTAGGCACATCAGCAGTGAAGCTTTTGTTAATGGATGAGAATGGAAAGATCTGCAATACTGTTTCGAAGGAATACCCGCTGTATTTCCCTCACCCGGGCTGGTCAGAACAAGATCCCCGGGACTGGTACAAGCAGACAATGGAAGGGATGAAAGAGCTGACGGCAGACTGCGACAAGTTCCGGATTGCAGGTATTAGCTTTGGCGGCCAGATGCATGGACTTGTGGTGCTGGATGAAAATGACGAGGTGATTCGTCCGGCTATTTTGTGGAATGACGGGCGTACCGGCAAGGAGACAGAATATCTGAATGATGTGATTGGAAAAGAGAAACTGTCTGCCTATACGGCAAATATTGCATTTGCCGGGTTTACGGCTCCGAAGCTTCTCTGGATGAGGGAAAATGAGCCGGAAAACTTTGAAAAAATCAGGAAAATCATGCTGCCGAAGGATTATCTTGCATATAAACTAAGTGGTGTATTCTGCACGGATTATTCTGATGCATCGGGGATGCTTCTGCTGGATGTGGAGCATAAATGCTGGTCAAAGGAAATGATGGAGATATGCGGTGTGGCACAGACACAGCTTCCTAAGTTATATGAAAGTTATGAAGTTGTGGGAAATATGAAGGCGGACGTGGCAGAAGCCTTTGGATTTGGAAAAGAGGTAAAGGTCATTGCGGGAGCCGGGGATAATGCGGCGGCAGCAGTCGGAACAGGGACTGTCGGGGACGGCATGTGCAACATTTCACTTGGAACATCCGGAACTATTTTCATCTCAAGCAAATCTTTTGGTGTGGACGCAAACAATGCCCTCCATTCTTTTGCACATGCAGATGGAAATTACCATTTGATGGGATGTATGTTGAGTGCAGCGTCCTGTAATAAGTGGTGGATGGACACAATTTTGCAGACAAAGGAATATGCTGCAGAGCAGGAACGTATTGTAAATTTGGGCCAAAACCAGGTGTTTTATCTTCCCTATCTGATGGGTGAACGCTCTCCCCACAATGATCCCAAGGCACGTGCTACCTTCATAGGCATGACTATGGACACGACAAGGGAAGAAATGACGCAGGCAGTCTTGGAAGGCGTGGCATTTGGCCTGAGGGATTCACTGGAAGTTGCCAGAAGCCTTGGTATTCAGATCGAGCGCACAAAAATATGCGGCGGCGGAGCAAAAAGTTCACTCTGGAAGAAGATTATTGCAAACGTGATGAATTTGAAAGTAGATGTTATTGAAAGTGAGGAAGGCCCGGGATACGGTGGCGCCATACTTGCTGCAGTTGGGTGCGGAGAATACACTTCGGTGGAAGAAGCGGCAGAGAAGCTCGTGAAGATTGTGGAAACTGTTGAGCCGGAGAAAGAACTGGTGGATAAGTATGAAGAAAGATACCAGAAGTTCAGAAAGATCTACCCTGCTGTAAAAGGATTGTTCAGGGAACTGGCAGAATAATTTTTTGAGATAGACATTAAAAATTAAAAGAGGGATAATAAAAAGGATGTGGAATATCGATTAAATCAACATTCCACATCCTTTGTGAACTCTGTTTTAAAAGGCACAGACCGGATTTGAACCGGTGATCAGGGTGTTGCAGACCCACGCCTTACCACTTGGCTACTGCGCCGTGTTTGAGAAAATTAATGGTGCATCTCACTCAAACAGCTCTTAAAGTATACCAAAAATATAGCCGACCGTCAATCATATTCGGCGAAATTTCCAGATACTTTTATTCTCCATTTTTATTCTCGCTCCGGCATCATTGGCAAAAATATTCTCCGACAGTTGAAAAATAAATGCAGCACCCTTATAATGAAGAAGTGAAAATAAGGGTCAGACCCTTTTGCGGACCATTTTCAGAATATTCAGAATACAGATGGGAGAAAATAATGGGCAAAAAGAAGAAACCCAAGAAAAGCGGTTCTTTTGGAGAGGTTTTATCTACAATTGTGTTAATTGTGTCGGTTTGTGTGCTTGTTGTTTCGGTATACCAACTGGTTATGATGCTGGCTCCGTATTATTCCGGGGGAAAGGAATACAATAAGGTGAAGGAGTTGGCAATTACGGGTGACGGCGATAATGATGGGTTTCAGATTGACTTTGATGAACTGTTGAAAATGAACCCGGACACCGTAGCTTGGCTCAGATTTGATGCACCCTCCGCCATCAGCTATCCCGTTGTGAAAAGTGCGGACAATGAGGAATACCTTACAAAAACATTTTCTGCCAATGACAATAAATTGGGAGCAATTTTTATGGATATGCGCAGCAGTTCAGACTTTTCAGATCAAAATACATTTATCTACGGGCACAACCTGCAGGTGGGCGGGGAGATGTTTTCCCAGTTGAACGAATATGCAAGTGAGGACTTTTGCAAAGAGCATCCATATTTTTACATATATACGCCAAATAAGGGAAAACTTACATATCAGGTTTTTGCGGCGGCGGTTGTCAATGACCAGTCGGAGAATTATAGGATTGAGTACCCCACAGAGCAGGAATTCGCTGATTACCTGGAGATGTGCAAAGGTTCATCCAATTATCAGACGGATGCAAAAGTGGATTCCGGTTCTAGGATAGTAAGTCTGTCCACCTGCACTAATGTAAATGAGGAAGACAGGTTCTTGCTGCAGGGTGTACTTGTAGAAGACTGAATATTCTGAAAACGGACCGCAAAAGGGTCAGTCCCCTTTGAGAAAAAGGAGGTGTCTATGGCAGATAGGTTTGATGTTGGGGATGTTATTCGTATGAAAAAGCCGCATCCATGCGGCAGTCACGAATGGGAAGTATTAAGAGTCGGTGCAGATTTCCGTCTGAAGTGTATAGGGTGCGGACATCAGATTATGGTTCCGCGCAAGTTAGTGGAGAAGAACACGAAAGAAATTCGAAAAAGGTCTTGATACGGACAGCTTCTTATGGTATTATAATTACTCGTGACGTACCCGCGGAATTCTAAGGTTCCCCGGATATTTAATTTTCCTTGTTCCCGTGAAAAAGCGGGGGCCAGAGACCATAAGGAGGTGCAAAAGACATGAACAAGTATGAGTTAGCTGTTGTTGTCAGTGCAAAAATCGAAGACGATGCCAGAGCAGAAGTTGTCGAGAAGGTGAAAGCGTTAATCACACGTTTCGGCGGCAATGTAACTGATGTCGATGAATGGGGTAAGAGAAGATTCGCTTACGAAATTCAGAAGATGAAAGAAGGATATTACTACTTCATCCACTTCGAATCTGAAAGCAATGTTCCCGGAGAAGTTGAACAGCGTATCCGTATTATGGACAATGTACTCAGATATTTATGCGTTAGACAGGAAGCATAGAGAAAGAGGTATATATGAATAAAGTGGTTTTGGTAGGACGTTTAACAAGAGACCCAGAAGTTAGATATTCACAAGGTGAGAATGCAACTGCCGTTGCAAGATATACACTAGCTGTTGACCGCAGGTTTAAGAGAGATAATGAGCCTACAGCGGATTTCATTCCGTGTGTTGTATTCGGCCGTTCAGGAGAATTTGCAGAGAAATATTTCCGTCAGGGAATGCGTGTTTCTATTTCAGGACGTATTCAAACCGGAAGCTACACGAATAAAGATGGTGTAAAGGTATATACAACAGAAGTAATTGTTGAGGAACAGGAATTTGCTGAGAGCAAAGCCGAAAGCGAAGCTAACAGAGGCTCTTTCCATCAGGCAGCACCCAGCCCTTCACCCAGTGTTGATGCAGGTGACGGCTTCATGAACATTCCGGACGGGATTGACGAAGAGTTACCGTTTAACTAGATTGTGAAATCTTTCTATAAATCATATAGGAGGTAAAAAAATGGCTTACGAAAAAGGAAGCAGACCAGAAGGCGGCTTCAAGAGAAGAGGCCCATCACGCAGAAGAAAAAAAGTATGTGTATTCTGCGGCAAAGAGAACAATGAGATTGATTATAAAGATGTGGCGAAGCTGAGAAAGTATGTCTCTGAGAGAGGCAAGATTCTTCCCAGAAGAATCACAGGAAACTGTGCAAAGCATCAGAGAGCTCTTACAGTAGCAATTAAGAGATCACGTCATATCGCTTTAATGCCTTACGTTCAAGATTAATTAAAAGAAAGACTGGTTTTTCGGTATATTCCGGAAATTCAGTCTTTTTTTAATGCCGAAATTTTATGAAGTAAAAGAAATAAGAGGAAAAAAAGATGTCTTCAATATTAATCAAAATAAAAAGCAAATATCCTCAAATGAATGATGCAATGAAACGCATTGCAGATTATGTATTAAATAATCCAAATGACGTTGTTTTTGAAAAAGCAAGTACCTTCGCTGAAAAAAGTAATGTTAGTCCAGCGTCTGTAAGTAGATTTGTAAAATTGGTAGGCTATAAAAGTTTTAATGATTTTCAGTTAAGCTTTGTAGCTGCACAAAGCAGGGCGGAAATAAACGATGAGGATAGTCTGGCTTATAATGGTATGAAAGTGGGAGAGACAACTCAGGAAATATGTCAAGTGATTTTTAGCAGAAGTGAAAGAGTATTAAATGAGACATTAGGAATACTTGATACTGAGACTATGGAATCTATTGCGAATTATATAGATAAGGCAAAGCGTATTGTAGCAATAGGCGTCGGCCGTTCGAAAATCACTACACAAGCTTTAGTTTCAAGGCTTTATAGGATTGGTTACAATATTGTGGAATACAGTGATTCACATGAGATTGTCAATATAACATCTATTATGCAGCCTGGGGATTTATTAATCGCATGCAGTAATTTTGGAAAAAGTAAATCTGTTGTTGAAGGTGCAAGGCGAGCAAAAGAAAATGGAGTCACAGTTGTTGGAATTACGAGCGTTGTTGATTCTCCGCTGGCAAATTCAGCGGATTATCTTCTGCTTAGTGCATATGATTATGCCTCAGACAAAATGGGAAAGTTGTTTGAGCCCTCAAGCGAAAACGTAGCACAATTAGTTTTGGTTGACTGTCTATACATGCTGGTTGCAACAAAGCATGAAAAGGAGAATCTAAATAGATATAAGCGGTTCTCAAAGGAAATAGTAAAAGAGCATGTAAAATAAAGGGGGCATACTATGAATAGATTACTTAACCGGCCAGAAGAGTCTATGAATGAGATGATAGATGGCTATATTCAATGTTATCCAGATAAATATGAAAGATTGGATGGTTATAAGGTGATCTTGAGAAAAAATCTTGAGGATAAAGTCTCAGTTATTATCGGGGCAGGCGGCGGGAACGAACCCTGGCCAATTGGATATGTAGGGGAGGGGATGGCTGATGCTTGTGCATGTGGGGATGTGTTTACTGCACCTGCAGCGAGAGCTATTTTAAATACTCTTAGAAGTGTACCTAATAAAGATGGAGTGCTGTGTGTTGCCACAAACCATGCCGGTGATGTTTTAAATTTTGAATTAGTAGCGGAATTAGCAGAAATGGAAGGAATTAAAACAAGACGTGTTTATGTGGCGGATGACATTACTTCGGCAGATTTGACTGAAAAGAGAGAACGCCGGGGTATTGCGGGGGTATCTTTGGTTCTGAAGATTGCGGCAGCGGCAGCAAAGACCGGGCTGACCCTCGACGAAGTGGCTGAAGTAGCACAAAAGGTCAGCGATAATACATATACCTGTAGTGTTACTACATCGCCGGCCTATGTTTTGGAAACAGGCAAACCAGCTTATGACCTACCGGAAGGGAAAACTGAGTATGGCATGGGATTTAATGGAGAGATGGGGATTGAGAGAACAGATATCAGTTCAGCCGATAAGATTGCAGAAAAAATAATAAACATGATTATTGAAGACGCAAATTTGAAAAAGGATGATGAGGTTATATATTTTTTAAACCCTTTCATGGCAACCACCTTTATAGAATCCTATATTATTGCCGGAAAATGCTTAAAAATATTTGCTGACAGAGGAATTAAAGTGTATGCAAGCCATGTTGACACAATGTTTGCCACACAAGGGGCCGGTGGATTTTCGGTGACAATTTTAAAAGTAAATGAAAAAATAAAAGAGTATTATAACAAACCAGTAAATTCACCATCGTTTCGGTACTGGGAACAGGGGGAACGGAAATGATTAATAGTATTAACAGCGGTCAGTGTAAAGAAATGATACTCTATATAGCTGATAAAATTATTGAAAGCGAGCCTTACCTGACAGAAATCGACTCAAAGATAGGCGATGGAGATCATGGGACGGGGATGAAAAGAGGGTTTAGTGCCGTAAAGAAGGAGCTGCCGGCATATATGCCTAAAGACCCGGAAGATGTTTTGAAGGAGACAGGAACAATCTTGCTTGATTCCATGGGGGGAGCATCTGGGGTGCTGTTTGGAACAGTTTTTATTAGCGGCATCACAAAGAGAAGAAGTAAAGGTACTTTGAATCTCAATGATTTTGCAGAGATTTTCAGGACTTCGCTTACTTCATTAAAGCAGCGGGGGAAGGCTTCCGTCGGGGATAAGACCATGGTAGATGCCTATGAACCAGCAGTTATTGCTCTGGAAAAGGCTGTCCAAGAAGGCAAGACATTAGTACATGGTTTTAGCGAAGCCGCAAAGGCGGCGCAAGATGGTGTTCAATATACAAAGACAGTAAAGGCCAGATTTGGCAGGGCAAAGTACTTTGGCGGGAAAGCCATAGGCTTGCAGGATGCCGGAGCAACATCTATTTGGATTATTTTTCGTTCAATGAGTGAATGGATAAGCAAAGAGAAAGAAGAGGCTGCTTTATGATTGCAACAATAACGCTGAACCCATGTATTGACCGAACTGTAGAAATAGAGAAGTTCCTTTATGGCGGAACAAATAATGTCCTAAATACCAGGGACGATATTTCAGGTAAAGGAATAAATGTCAATAGTGTACTGCAGCATCTTGGCATAGAAAATTTATCAACAGGGTTTAATTATAAAGAAGACGCAGCAAAACTCACTGATTTTTTAAAAAAGTTGGGATGTTCCTTTAAGCATGTAGAGGTAAATGGAGAACTAAGAACAAACATCAAAATTTTCGATACTGAAAAATCTGTTATGAGTGAATTTAATGAAAAGGGACATGCCGTTCCAAAGGAGCATGTTGACGGCTTTCTAAGACTACTGGAGGAGGAGATGGATAAAATCGACGTTTTGGTAGTTGACGGCTCAGTACCGCCGGGAATATCGGCAGATATATACAAGGAAATTATATCTATGGCAAATCAAAAAGCTGTAAAAACTATTCTGGATGCATCAGGTGATCTCCTAAAGTTTGGCATAGATGCAAAACCATTTCTTATCAAGCCAAATGTAGACGAATTAGAGTATACCTTTAACCGCAAGATAGAAAATGAAGAAGAAATTCTAAAAACTGCGAAAGACATTGTAAGCAGCGGGATAAAATATGTTTGTGTTTCCAGGGGGAGCAAAGGAGCAGTCTTTGTTTCAGACAAAGCAAGTTATATCGTAGATCCTGTAAAAGTTGATGTTAAAGGTGTCCAAGGTGCCGGAGACTCAATGGTAGCCGGATTTTGCTATGCAATCGTTAACGGGCTGCCGGAAATAGAGATTATTAGGCATGGTGTGGCTTGTGCCACAGGTTCTCTTATCCATAGTGGAACAAAGCTATGCAGAAAAAAAGATATGGAATACTTTTTACCGCAGATTAAAATACATAAGTTGTAAAGGAGGAGAACTATGTTGATTCGTTCAACAAAAGCGATGCTGGAAAAAGCAAAAGCCGGGAAATATGCCGTCGCTGCATTTAATGCTGAAAATATGGAAATGGTTCAGGCGATTGTTGAAGCGGCTGAGGAATTGAAGGCTCCAGTAATAATTCAAACAACATCAGGTACTTTAAAGTATGCAACACCAGAATTGTATTACAGCATGGCAGCGGCAGCTGCACAAAAAAGTGAAATTCCGGTTGCCATCCATTTAGATCATGGTGACAGCTATGAAAGAGCAGCTGAATGAAAAATTATAAGTTTTTCGAGGTTATTGCAAATCAATTAATTTTTAGTCAAGGAGCGTAGCTCCTGACATTTGGAGTAAAGAATGGATAGTTGCCCACATTTGTGAGGGTACTATCCATTTTTTGTAGACATTTCAAATGTATGTTGCTTTAATGTTATACGCAGATTTTGTGTAGCCTACAATAGAATATTATGCTATTATTTATAAATAGGAAATTCCCAAACACATCTGGCAAAGAAAGGAAATAACATAAATTATGCTGAAATTGGCAGAAATACGGAAATCATATAAGACATTTGACTATACACAGACTGCACTGGACGGGATATCGGTGACGTTTCGTGATAATGAATTTGCGGCCGTTTTAGGACCCTCCGGATCTGGAAAGACCACCATGCTCAATATCATAGGAGGGTTGGATCACTATGATTCGGGGGATCTGGAAATCGATGGTATATCCACAAAGGAATACAAATCCTCTGACTGGGATACCTACAGAAACAATCGTATTGGCTTTGTATTTCAGAGCTATAATCTGATTCCCCATCAGTCAATCCTTTCAAATGTTGAGTTGGCTCTAACTTTAAGCGGAGTATCTCCGTCGGAGCGAAAAGAACGTGCAAAAGAGGCACTGGAAGAGGTCGGACTGGGAGATCATATAAGAAAGCTGCCAAATCAGCTCAGCGGCGGCCAGATGCAGCGGGTGGCAATTGCCAGAGCGCTGATCAATGATCCGGAGATTCTGCTGGCAGATGAGCCTACCGGTGCGCTGGATACAAGTACCAGTGAGCAGGTGATGAATCTTCTGAAGAGAATTGCCAAAGACAGACTTGTTATTATGGTTACTCATAATAGCGAGCTTGCGGATGATTATGCGACAAGAATTATTCAACTGAAAGATGGACAAATCATATCAGACACGAATCCCCTGGATGCGTCTGAGGAAAAGCAGCGTGCCGGCCGTGCACCCCGCAAAGTGAGCATGTCCTTTCTTACAGCAATTTCGTTGTCACTGAGCAATCTCATGACAAAAAAGGGACGTACCTTTGTGACAGCCCTGGCAGGCTCCATAGGCATTATCGGAATTGCCGCTATCCTCGCCCTGGCAAGTGGAATCGATTCATATATTGCAGGGGTGGAGCAAGAGACCATGAGTATATATCCGCTGACAATTCAGGGCTCAGGAATTGATTTCTCTGGTTTTTTTGCCGATTCCGGTGAAAATGCGATGGGCGCTAGGTCTGCAGATGGCAAGTCTGAATCCGGCGGCATCAAAGAGCAAAAGATTACGGAAACTTTGTTTAACCATCAAAATAAGAATGACCTGAAATCACTGAAGTCTTATATTGAAACGAACGGACGCAAGATAAATCCTTATGTGAAAAATATTCAATATTCCTACAATGTGACTCCACAGATTTATCTTGCCGATACGTCAGAGAATGTGGACCAGATCAATCCGGATTCGATTCTGGGCTCTTATGGTCTGGGTGCAAACAATGCTTTAAGTGCATTTATGGGCTCGGGCAGTTCTATGGGCATGAATGTTTTTAATGAGATGCCGGGTGACATCAAGATGTTTGAGGAACAATATGTGGTCGATGCCGGCCGCTGGCCTGAAAGTTATGACGAGGCCGTTATTGTTTTAATGCCTGATGGAAGTGTGTCTGACTATGTGCTTTACACTCTTGGACTCAGGAATCGAACTGAGCTGGAAGAGGTAATGGATAAATTTGTTAATAATCCTGATGCAGAGGTTAAATTAAAGAAAGAGAAAAGATCCTTTAATTATGAGGATTTAATGTCAGCAAAGCTGAAAGTTATCTCTGCGGCCGACAAATATGCATATGATAAGGAGCATAGTATCTGGGTGGATAAATCCGATAATAGCCAATATATGAGTGAGCTTGTCAATAAGGGCCTGGATTTGAAGATTGTCGGTGTTGTACAGGCTGACCCGGATGCAAAAGCTACGTCACTTTCTCCGGGTGTCAATTACACGCCTGAGCTTACTGGCTATCTCATGAAAGAGGCAGCTGATAAGGAGATTATTAAGAAACAGATTGCAAATCCGGCGGTAAATGTTTTGACAGGAAAAAGCTTTGCAGAAGAGAAAAAAGGAAAGGCAACTTCAAAGTTTGATTTCGCAGATTTGTTTTCCATCGATGAAAATGCCATTAGAAATGCCTTTAACATGGATCCTTCCCAGATTAACCTTGATTTGTCAGGGCTGGGTGATATTTCCATTAATACAGATGAGATGGAGCCGCCTTCTTTTGATATTAACGAGGTGACAGAATCGATTGCAGGAGAAGTTAATATCCCCTCTGATGAACTTACAGCTATTATGACCGGTGTAATGCAAGGTTTTCTGGCGGAGGAAGCAGAAGCAGGCGCTGTGGATCCGAATCAGATGGCAGAAGATTTGGCAGCTTATTTGGCACGTCCTGATGTACAGGGAACAATGACCGCCCAGTTAAATGACCTGCTCGCGGCCACCCAGATTGACACTAAGCTGGCGGAGATCCTCAGAACCTATATGGAAACAACAATGCAGAGCTATATAGCCCAAATGATGGATTCGGTTCAGGCTCAGCTTCAGGTTCAGCTCCAGGATCAGATACAAAATGCCCTGAGTCAGCTGCCGGCACAGATGCAAAATGCCATCAGCATAGATCAAAATGCTTTTGCCCAGGCTTTTAAACTCAAGATGTCAGAGGATGAAATACTTGAGTTTCTAAAAGCCCTTATGAATCCTGAAGAGAGCACATATGAAAGCAATCTGTCTGTTCTGGGATATGCCGATCCGGGGAATCCAACACAGATAAACATCTATCCGCTGGACTTCAATTCAAAAGATGATGTGAAGAACTTCCTTGAGAATTATAATGACCAGATGGAGAAGGAAGGAGAAAAAGATAAGGTCGTGCGGTACACAGATCTTGTGGGCACCCTGATGACTTCGGTGACGGATATCGTTGATACAATCAGCTATGCGCTTATTGCCTTTGTTGCCATATCTCTGGTTGTTTCCTCTATCATGATTGGTGTAATTACCTATATATCTGTGCTGGAACGAAAAAAGGAGATCGGAATCCTCCGTGCGCTCGGAGCAAGTAAGCGGGATGTCAGACGGGTATTTAATGCGGAAACTTTGATTATCGGTCTTGTGGCCGGAGTCCTGGGCGTTGCTGCCACATATCTCATCAGCATCCCGGCAAATATAATTGTCTATAACAAGCTTGGGATTGAGAGGATTGCACAGCTGCCGGTAACCGCAGCCCTCATTTTGACTGGTATAAGTATGTTTTTAGCTTTTATTTCTGGATTATTTCCATCTTCCGCGGCGGCCCGGAAAGATCCGGTGGAGGCATTGCGCAGCGAATGATGAACAGATTTTTGCTAGACGAATAGGAGATGCAGTATGTTGTTTTTTAGTGCAAGGCGAAAAGAAAAAAACGAAAGTATTAGTAAAATTCCTTTGATTCTTGATAAACTTTGGTCGGAAGAGGGGCTTCAGGAGGAGCAGTGGAAGCTTCAGCAGGAGAATTATCAGACATTGTTGACACGACAACGGAAAAGTGAGGTCGTTATAGAAAATATTCTGGAGGTTCTGGACGAGTACAAGACGATTCTGGAAGAACAGAATTCTGCAAGAAGCAAGGAAAAAGTATTGGTGGGCTATATATCTGCATATGATGGGAGCCTGCACCAGCTGGAACGTATGTTTCGAAACATAGAGGGCAAAGAGGGTGAATGGGTGAAGCAGCTTGAGGGAATAAAAAAACAGTTGCGTGACAACATGGAAAAATCGGAATTGAAGATCATCAAAGAGCAGGATATAACGGTCGACTTTAATCTACATGAGGTGGTCGGTATCTGTGATACAGAACAAAAAGAAAAAGATGGTCAGGTTTGTGAGGTTATTATTCCCGGCATAATTTTTGAGGGGAATGTGGTAAACAAAGCTAAGGTTACAGCCTACCAGTACAAAGGAGAGGAGAACGCAGGATGAAAAGAGTAATTGGCATTGATTTGGGAACTTCAACTTCAGAAGCAGCTGTTATGCTCGACGGGGTGCCTTTTATTATTCCAAATGAGAGGCAAAATGCAATCACACCTTCAGTTATTGGCAGGAAAGAAGGGCGTTTTATTGCCGGCGAAGAGGCAGATGAGCGCAAGCTCCTGTATCCACAGGACACGTCGGTGGAGGTTAAGCGCCTGATGGGGAGCGGAGAACGGATTAGGCTGTCAAACAAGTTTTATACCCCGGAAGAACTTTCCGCTAAACTGCTTGTTCACATAAAGGCCTATGCTGAAACTTATTTAAAAGAACCGGTTGACAGCGCGGTTATCACTGTTCCGGCATATTTTAATAATGAGCAGAGAAAGGCTACTATTGAAGCGGGAAGACAGGCAGGACTTTCTGTAGAGCGGATTATCAATGAGCCGACCGCAGCCGCCCTGTGCTATGGAATCGAACATATAGCCGAGGAAAGCAGAATACTGGTATACGATTTTGGCGGCGGCACGTTCGATGTGACCGTGCTGGAAATGTTCGATGGGGTTTTGGAAGTGAAAGCCAGCAGCGGGAATAATGAGCTGGGAGGAAAGGAGTTTGACCAGCGTCTGATTGATTATCTGCTCTATGAAGCGAGAGAAAAATACCAGGTGGATTTAAGCAAGGATATTTATGCAATGGTGAAATTGCGTGAAGCGGCAATTAAGTGTAAAATAGCTTTAAGCAGTCAGAAGGAATATAAGATTACCCTCCCGATGATCGCTGTATCCGGCGAAACACCAGTGACTCTGGAGGAAACCATCACGGCCGGTATGTTTGAGGAGATGACTGCGGATTTGGTCGAACTGACAAGAAAGCCGATAGAAACTGCATTGTCCGACAGTGGCTATACAGAGTCTGATATTGATCTTATACTGCTGACCGGCGGTACAACCAGAATTCCATATATCGGCAGATATGTAGAGGAACTCCTGGGCAGAAAACCGGAGAAACTGATAGATCCTGATCTGGCTGTTGCTATGGGGGCGGCGGTGCAGGCGGCTGCGTTAAGCGGTGAATTGGATCCCCAGAAAGACATTATGATTACAGATGTGGCACCTTATGCACTTGGAATCAGGGTAATGACGGATATGTACGGTATTCCGTTTGATAATTACATGGACATACTAATTCCACGCAACACAACAATACCGGTCACAAAAACAAAGCGATACAGTACAGCAGCAGATAATCAGAGAGAAGCTATTGTGGAGGTATATCAGGGTGAAAAGGAATTTGCCACAGAGAATGTGTCTCTGGGTGAGTTTTGCATTGGAGAGTTTCCCCGGGCGAGAGCCGGAAAAGAAAAAATAGATGTGGAGTTCTCCTATGACCTCAACGGAATCCTTGTGGTTACGGCAGTGGTAGTTTCAACCGGAGAAAAGGCTCATGTTTCCATCGATATGAAGGAGGCAAAAGAGCCGGAGTACATTGATATAAGCGAATGGAGCCGGGCGCCTATGGCCCGGAAATTCCGGGCTACTGTCCGAAAGGCGGAAAAATGGCTGGCTGAGCAGGAATATACACCGGATAGTATTGAGTTGGAAGAGATTCTGACGGCATTAAAAGAGGCCATTGTTCTCGGCCGCGATGTGGATGAAGCGGAGGACATTGAAGCAGAATTACTTGGGCTGCTGGATAGATAAATTTGTATTTTGCGGAAAATACCGTTTAGAGGAGGCATTTTATGGATCCATTTAAAGTACTGCACCTTGAAGCCGGTGCAGATAAACAGGCGGTGAAGAGAGCGTATTTTAGACTTATAAGGCAGTACCGCCCAGAAGAAGAGCCGGAAAAGTTCAAGGAAATCAGAGAAGCATACGAATACCTGCAAGAGGACTCCAATCTGGTCACCGCTCAAAAAATTACACAGATTCCCACAGAATTCAGGCATCCATATAATCAGGTTTTGGAATGGATAAAGAAGGAAGAGTATGATAAGGCCATTGCCCTCTGTGAAAGGGTACTGGATATTGTAGAAATTATGGAGTTCCGTATTTTACTGGGAAAGGCGTATATTTTAAACGATAATTCCGGCAAAGCAGTGAAGTTGTGGGAGGGACTCTGCCAAAAAGACAGTGAAAACATAGAATATATGGAACAGCTGGGAAAGGCATACTGGGCAAGAGGCTGGAATAATAAGGCCTTTCAGATATACTGTACATTATATGAGAAAGGGGTAAAGAATCTTTCTTTTTATGATAACTTTATGGACATTGCCGCTTTCCAGGAAAGTACAGAGCTGGTCTGCCGGATAAGTTTAGATGTATTTGAATATTATAGGAGTCTGGAAAACCATGCCCGTGAAGATGCGGAATCCATGAGCAGTATTCTGTGGACAATTTCAGAATACGTGCAGGCCAGGGACTATGAGTGGCTGCTTGGTCATTCGGATGAGATATTTGACATTATGACGGAAACACCGCTGGAATTCAGTATATATGAGGATACAATAATGGGAATGTGCACTGCCCTGTCTGAGATTCTTGAAGTGGATGAGGCGGCAGGTCCGGTATTTTTTAAGTATGGAGAATATGTTGTATCGAATGAAAATAATATTTCAGAGCGTGGAGAGCTGCCGCTGACTATTATAAAAGCAAATATGGAAAAAATAAAAATAGAGAAAGATCCTCTGATTCACGAAATAATTAAGGAGGCCTCAAATCTGTGGTATGGGCTGCTGACCGAAAAAGCGGCCGTCCGAAACACCGCAGATCCGGAAATATCCCTGATAAAGGAGCTGCTTGGGACAGGCATTGGTGATGGAGCTGTTTATGATACACTTCTCTATATGGTAAATGATCTTAAAAATATTCTGCCGGGGCTGCAGCGTGTGAAGAAGGAATACCCAGTGCTTAGACAGGCGATGGGAGAATTCTTGGAAGAGATGTTAAATTGCAGTAGTCAGCAATATCTCTTTAACAAGTATGAGAAGAAATACAAAAAGCTCATGGGGTATCCTTCCGGAGCAAGACTAATGCTTAGTTCGGCCGGTGAAGATGATTATGATGCATATGAAAATGGAACGTACCGAAGAGAAGAGGCAAAGATAGGGAGAAATGATCCATGCCCCTGCGGCAGTGGTAAAAAATATAAGAAGTGCTGTGGAAGAAATATTGTATAAAATCTAGTACAAGCGGACATCCTCTGTAGACGTTTTATGAGAAGAAGTGTAGAATGATATTAAAATAACAATCTGAAGGAGGATATGAAGGATATGGCTGATTTATTTAATTTAGCGGGAAAAGTGGCAGTGGTGACAGGAGCAAGCTCGGGTCTTGGAGCAGATGCGGCACTTGCTTATGCGGAAGCCGGGGCAGATGTAGCATTACTTGCAAGAAGAGTGGAGAAGCTGGAAGCTGTAAAGGCTGAGATTGAAAAGACAGGCAGAAAAGCAATAGCGGCAGCCTGCGATGTCACCGACGAGGAAAGCGTGAAAGCGGCTATTGCACAGGTTATGGAAACTTTTGGCCACATTGACATCCTGCTGAATAATGCCGGAATAGCGGTAAGAGGCGGTGTAGACAGTATGACGGTAGAAGACTGGGATAAATCTTTTGACACAAATGTCAAGGGGATTTTCCTTGTGAGCAAGTATGTGGTTCCGCACATGAAGGAAAAAGGCTATGGAAAGATTGTCAACGTTGCGTCCATCAACGCGGTTATTGCGGACAAGGCGGATGTGTTTATCAGGCATTCTTATAATGCATCCAAGTCTGCAGTTCTGGGCCTGACAAAAGGCATGGCGGCATCTTATGCAAGGTATGGAATTACTGTAAATGCTGTTGGCCCCGGACTTTTTGAAAGCGAGATGACAAGCGGCACCCTGTTTAAATCCGATGAATTTCTGAAGTCTTACAATTATACAAACCCAGCAGGACGTCCTGGCAGGCAGGGGGAATTAAACGGAACAATTCTTTATTTCTCCAGTGATGCTTCCAGCTATGTGCAGGGACAGTTTGTTATTGTTGACGGGGGAAGCGCGATTGTATAATTGCAGTCTTTTTACGCAATATGAATTGGAGAAAGAGCGTGAATATGAAAGCTGCAAAAAAGTTTTTTAACCATAAAAAACCGGGCATGAAGGGCCTCCTGCTATTGTTAATAATAATTTCAATTATTTCATTTATACTATGTCTTGGACTTGGATCTGTTTTTGTAACCCCGGAGAATGTCGCAAAAATTCTGTTGAGCAGAATTCCTGTAATTGGGGATAACATATCCCGGACATGGACACAGGTAGATGAAAATATTATCATCGGCCTCAGATTGCCCCGGGTCTGTATGGGTCTGCTTGTAGGCGCATCTTTATCCGTAATTGGTGTAACTATGCAGGCACTGGTACGGAACCACCTTGCCGATCCGTTTATCCTTGGTGTATCCTCAGGTGCAACGGCAGCGGCTACGCTTGGAATGCTATTTGGTGTATTTTCCTTTCTGGGAAGGTATTCTTTGTCAATCAGTGCGTTCATTGGTTCAGCCTTTACTATAGTTATCGTATATTCGCTATCAAGGGTAAATGGCCGAATTAATATAACATATCTACTTTTGTCCGGGGTTGCAATTTCCATGATTATGGATGGAGCGACGAGGGTTATAACCTTAAGTGCTCCCAACGCGCTGGGGCTTCACAATGCTACATTCTGGATGTCGGGAAGCCTCGCAGGGGCAAAATGGGGATATTTGACGCTGCCCCTTGTAGTACTGCTGGTCTGTATGGCAGTCCTTATGGTAAACTATCGGGGATTAAACCTTCTGCTTTTAGGGGAAGAAAGTGCAGGCACACTGGGGATAAACGTCAGACGGCTACAAAAGCTTTTGGTGCTTGTGGCTTCACTCATGTCCGGGGTCACAGTTGCGGTAAGCGGGACAATCGGCTTTGTCGGTTTGATGGTTCCACATTTTACCCGTCTGCTTGTGGGAGGAGACCACAGAAAGGTACTGCCGGTATCGGCACTGCTGGGAGGCATACTGGTAGTGTGGGTGGATGTAGCGGCAAGATTACTGATTGCGCCAGAGGAGTTGCCTGTAGGAATTTTGACCGCTATAATAGGGGGTCCTGTGTTTATATTTCTCTTAAAGCAAAAAAGCAGATAAAATTAGTAGCAGCAACATAGAAACAGGAGTAAACTTATGCAGCTGAAAATAGATAACATGACCTTTTCTTATGGGGAGAAAGAAACAATTAAAGATATATCCCTTCATGTAAATGAAGGAGAGTTTGTTGGATTGATAGGGCCTAACGGCAGCGGAAAATCGACTCTACTAAAAAATATCTGCCGTGCTCTTACTCCTGATGCGGGGATGGCTGTACTAGACGGAGAAAATATTCTTTCTATGAATCATAAAAGACTGGCGCTGAAAATAGGTGCTGTCGGCCAGGAAAACGAAGTCCCTTTTGATTTTACTGTAGAAGAAATTGTAGCCATGGGGCGGACCCCTCACAAGAAGCTTTTTGAGATTGACAATGAATATGACAAATATATGACGAATCACGCACTTGAACATGTGGGTATGGCTCATATGGCAAAGCGTAGTTACCGGAGCCTTTCCGGCGGAGAGAAGCAGAGAGTCGTTATCGCACGGGTTATTGCTCAGGAAAGTGAATTTCTCATTCTGGATGAACCTACAAATCACTTGGATATCAGTTACCAGATGCAGGTCTTTGATTTTGTTAAACGCTTGCAGATAACGGTTCTATCCGCTATTCATGACCTCAATATGGCAGCTTTGTACTGTGACCGCATTTATGTACTCAAAGCCGGGAAAATCGTGCTGCATGGAACTCCGGAAGAGGTTCTTACCCCGGAAAACATACTTGATATATATGGGGTCCATTGTGATACCATCGTTCATCCCATTACCGGGAAGGTGTCAATTACCTTCCTGCCAGAGGGGATTTACGCCCAAACAAAAAGATAGCCAGGAGATAAGAGAAATGAAAAAAAGAGTATTAACGGTATTATTGTGCGCGGCGATGGTGCTCGCGCTGCTGACAGGCTGCAGGAGTGGGAGCAGTGACAGGAGCAAGGCCGGCCAGGACAGGACAGAGGCAGCAGATAGTAAGAATCCTAGTCAAACATCTGATGAAAGCTACCCAATGACTCTAAACAATTACGGACGCGAAATAGCAATTAAAGCTGCGCCGCAAAAAGTGCTTGCTCTTGGTCCTAACTGTGCGGAGCTGCTTGTTGCACTAGGACTCGGGGATTCTATAGTGGGAACAAGTCTCCGCAATCACAGCCGCGGGCCTTTACCTGAATATAAAGAGGAAATTGATGCCATACCGGAGATCACCCACGGCCCGGCCACAAGAGAAGCCGTTATTGCAAGCGGAGCAGATTTTATTTATGGGATTGACTGGGAGTTTGGCGGTGACGGGCTGGATGTAAATGAGCTGGAGGATTATGGAATAACTACTTATCTTAATTCTGCCAAAAGCTTAGATGATCAATATCAGGAAATTTTGGATATAGGAAAAATATTTGGCATTGAAGACAGAGCTGCCGGATATGTTGAAGAACAGAAAGAGCGCATCAAGGCTGTACAAGATAAAACAGGAAACCGGGAAGCCCTTAAAGTTCTTGTGTATGACAGTGGAAATGACGGTGTATTTACCTGCAGCGGAAGCAACTTTGAATCCCTGCTGATAAATCTGGCCGGAGGTGAGAATATATTCAACGATATCACAGAAAAGGACTGGGTTACCGTAAGTTATGAAGAGGTCCTTTCCCGGGAGCCGGATGTCATTGTGGTCCATGATTATGACAGTCCTTCTGCTGAGGAAAAGATTGCTGAAATCAAAGCTAATGATACACTTTCACAGCTTGACTGTGTAAAGAATGACCATTTTGCAGTCATAGATCTTGAAAGCGTGTTGCCGGGGGAACGGTTGGCTTATACGGTGGAAAAGCTCTATGAGTCAATGTCACAATTCAGATAGATTTCACTCACAGTGAAAATTTTTATTGACAATGAAAAAAGGTTGTGCTATATTTGATAAAAATAAAACAAAATCCTCAGCGAAAGCACAGGAATTGTAACTACATAATTTTATATGCCGACGGGCAGTCACTTAAAAAAAAACAAGGATGTTTTCAATCTACATCCTTGTTTTTTTATATAAAAAATTATCTGAAACCCATGGACCCAAAAGGAGAAAAAGTTATGAGGAAAAAATTTATTTCTTTAATACTGGCACTGACCATGGCCGGCGCGCTTGTTACCGGATGTTCAGGAGGCAGTGATGATGCAGCAGGCACAAGCACAGAGAAAAGTGGAAGTTCACAGTCGGACAGCAGTGATACACTGCGTATATCACAGTCTTCCGGAGGAGTGATTGACCCTGGAACGGGGGTTGACAGTGCGTCCTGTATTGCCTATGTCAACATGTATGATTCGCTGGTCTATCCTGATATGGACAACAACCCTACCCCTTCCCTTGCTGATAGCTGGGAAGCTTCGGAAGACGGACTTACATGGACCTTCAAATTAAAGCAGGGGGTGAAGTTTCATGATGGATCAGATTTGAAGGCAAGTGACGTGGTATTTTCTATGAACCGTCTTCTTACAATGGGGGAAGGGTTTGCGTACCTGTTCTCCGGCTATGTGGATTCCTGTGAGGCTCCGGCAGATGGCACAGTTGTATTTCATCTGAAACAATCCTTTGCACCATTTTTATCTATTCTGCCAAGGCTGTACATACTGAATGAAGATTTAATTATGGATAACTTGGAGGATGGCTCTTATGGTGAATTGGGGGATTATGGAAAAGCCTTTCTTGCTGAGAATGATGCCGGAAGCGGTGCTTATCATCTGACGGAAATGAAGACCCAGGACAGAATCTGCATGTCAAAATTTGACGATTATTTTCAGAAGTGGGATGAGAAGGCACCAAAGAATGTGGAAATTGTTATGAATACAGAGACGGCTACTGTCAGAACTATGATGAACAGTAAAGAGCTGCAGATATCTGACCAGTGGCAGACTAATGAGGCGTATGAAGCTCTGGATAAAATCGATGGGGTAAATATTGGAAGTTTCACAAATGGGCAGATGCTCTATCTCATGTTGAATACAAAGAAGCAACCCACAGATGATGTGCATGTCAGACGCGCACTGGCATATCTGATTGATTATGACCAGGTTTGTGAAACACTGTTCCCTGGATACAGGAAGGCAAGCTCTGTAGTGCCGCAGGGTGTATTGGGCTACACCGATGAGGGCTTTGAGTATAAGTATGATCTGAAGAAAGCAGAAAGTGAGCTGAAAGAGTCAAAATACTATAAAGAGCTGACAGCGGGGAATCTCGAGGTTGAAGTAGAGTGGATTTCAGATGTTCCGGATGAAGAAAAGCTGGCGCTTCTTATACAGTCTACGGCTTCTCAGATTGGATTGAAGATAAAGGTTACTAAGGTGCCCTGGGCCACACATGTGGATAAGTGCGGAAGCGTAGATACGACACCAAATGCAGCTACCTGTTTCATATCCAGTGACTATCCGGAGGCGGGAGCCTTACTGTATCAGAGGTTCCATTCGGATACGGCAGGGACTTGGCAGCAGACAGAATGGCTCCAGGATCAGGCAGTGGACGATATGATTACCAAAGCCCTGACAACATTGGACGATGAAAACAGGGAAGCGTCGTATGCGGAAATCCAGAAGAAGGCGGCAGAGGAGTGCTGGGGCATTGCGGTGGCAGAGCAGGTAGAAAAGCACGCATACTATGACAACATTGAGATTCCGGTTATTGAACGTGCAGCGGAGGGAAAACCCGTGGCGCTTTCCCTTGGATATAATTATCTGTTCCGGGATTTCCGTATGAATTAATGAAATAGTCACCGGGCTGCGGCATATAAGCTGCCGCAACCCGGGCCGAAAGAAAAGAGGATTGTAAATGAATCTGAAAAAATTTATTATACACCGGATTCTGTTGTCAATTGTAGTGATTTTCGGGCTGTCTATTGTGATCTTCAGCATTGCACGGATTGTGCCGGGAGATCCGGCCCGAATGGCTCTGGGCGCTACGGCGACGAAGGAGGCTCTGGAAAATTTTAAAATTGAAAACCACTTGAATGAGCCCCTGCCCGTACAATACATTTACTGGATTGCCGGTGTACTGCATGGAGATTTTGGAAAGTCAACGACAACAGACCGGGCAGTGGCAAAGGATATTATTCAGTTTCTGCCGGCTACGGTCGAGGTAGTGTTTTTCTCAACACTTTTGCTGATCTTCGGCTCTATCCTGATCGGAAAACTGGCCGCAAAACATAAGGATACAGTACTGGATGGGATCCTCCGCGTATTTTCCTATGCAGGCGTGGCTATGCCGGGGTTTGTCGTGGCAATCCTGCTGCTGCTTTTATTTGGATATGTATGGCAGGTCATCCCGGTCCTGGGGCGGTTGAGCCCCAATATGACACCTCCGTCTCATATCACCGGACTGTATGTACTTGATGCCCTGCTGACGGGAAAGCCTGCAGTGGCATGGAATGCATTTCTCCATATCCTTATACCGGCTGTCTCACTGGCGTTGGGCGGTATGTTTCAGGACGCCAGACTGGTCAGAAACGCAATGGTTGAGAACTCGTCCAAGGACTATCTGGTAGCAATGAAGGGTTACGGAATTCCAGAAAAAGTTATCAATAATAAATATTTGCTGAAGCCTTCTCTAATTCCGGCGGTATCCTGCATGGGAATGGATATTGCATCACTGATGGGAAATGCGTTTTTGATTGAAACAATTTTTAGTTGGCCGGGCATTTCTAAATATGGGCTGAGCGCCATGTTGGCAAAGGATTTGAATGCAATTTCAGGGGTAATTATGGTATTTGGCATTGTATTTGTGATTGTAAATATTATTGTGGATATTGTGGTGGCATACCTGGATCCCAGAATTCGTTTAGGGGGTGGAAACTAATGGCCGCAAACAGAGCAAAGGAAATTCAGAGAGCCCTGGCATTTGAAGCACAGCGGGTGGAGGAGAGGCCTGTTTTAAATGCAAGGGACAACCGGGTGGAAAATCTGAAAAAAGCTTGGTACAAGTTTTCCAGAAACAAATTATCTGTGGCAGGACTTGTTATAGTAGCGGCAGTGATATTGGCGGCAATCCTGGCTCCCTATATTACACCTTATCCAAAACATGCAGGGGCATTTACAGATTTTGCAAATGTCTGTAAGGCACCGGGGAAAAAATATTTTCTGGGCACAGACAACATGGGCCGGGATATTCTCACACGCATTATATACTCCTTTAGAGGTGCGCTATATATGTCTATTCTGGTTCTTGCCATTTCGGTGCCCATAGGAGCCATACTTGGCATGCTGGCAGGGTATATGAAAGGGACGGTTGTAGACACGATCATTATGCGTATCACAGACGTATTTCTGTCTGTACCGGCTATGCTTCTGGCCCTGGCGGTGGCATCAGTGCTGGAGCCAAACCTGACCAACTCCATGATTGCGGTCACAGTTATGTGGTGGCCCTGGTACTGCCGTCTGGTTTACGGTTCCGCAACGTCCTGCCGCCAGGAAAATTTCGTGATTGGTGCGGATTTGATGGGCGCAGGAAAAATGCATATTATATTCAAGGAAATCCTGCCCAATTGTTTGTCCTCTATTTTTACAAAAATGGCGCTTGATGTAGGCTGGGTTATTTTGATCGGTGCAACCTTAAGTTTTGTGGGCCTGGGAGAACAGCCGCCGACCCCGTCGCTGGGCCAGATGGTATCAGATGGCTCTAGATATATGCCCGATGCATGGTGGATGACGGTATTTCCGTCACTTGCGATTGTCATCATTATCCTCGGATTTAATTTTATGGGAGATGGCATCGGAGACATGTTGTCGAAAGGGGATGGAAAAAATGGCTGATGAAAGAATACTTGAGATTAAGGATCTGAAGCTTTGGTATAAAGTGTACAAAGGGTATTCAAAGGTGCTTGACGGCGTGAATATAGATGTACATAAGGGAGAAAAGGCCGGAATCGTAGGTGAGGCCGGCTGTGGGAAGACGACAACGGTGAAATCAATTTTGAATGTAATTCCTGAGCATCAGTATATCATACCCGGCGGTGAAATCTTTTACAAGGGAAAAGATATTCTTAAGATGAATACGAAAGAAATGGATCAGGTCCGAAGCGGAGAAATTTCCATGATTTATCAGGAGCCGGCCAATGCCCTGAATCCGGTGTTCACAATCGGGCAGCAAATGCTGGATGTGGTGAATTATTCAAAACAGGGAAAAGGGAAAAATAAGGGGGAGCAAAAGGAGATGGTACTGCAGGCCATCCGGGACGTATTTATACCAGACCCGGAGCGGATTTTTGACTACTATCCCAATCAGCTTTCAGGCGGGATGAAGCAGAGAATCTGCATCGCCATGGCAATTATGACACAGCGGGATATGATGATTGCAGATGAACCGGGCACGGCACTGGATGTAACGATTCAGGATCAGGTACATAAAACATTGAACAGGCTTGTGGAGGAGCGGAATATGTCTCTGGTTATGATAACCCATTCTCTTGGTGTGGCAAGAGAACTGACAGACAGTATTCATGTGATGTATGCAGGAACGGTGGTGGAATCTGCAAAGACATCAGAGGTGTTCAACCGTACACTTCATCCTTACACCGTCGGATTGATGGAGGCCGTGCCCAGGCTGGGCGGCGGAGGTATTCAGTCGGGAATCTACGGGGCGATTCCTGACTATCAGTATCCGCCGAAGGGCTGCAGGTTCGCCCCCCGCTGCTCCAGGGTTACAGAGCAATGCAGGAACTGTAAACCAGAATTGAAGGACGTAGGTAGTGGACATAAAGTTGCCTGCTTTAATCTGTAGAGGGAGGTTGTGAAATGTCGGATATAATTATGCAGATTCAAAACCTGAAACAATATTTTCCGGTAAATAAAAAGGGTGAGGATGGAAAACCACTTTTTGTAAAGGCCGTGGACGATGTTTCTCTGGATATCAAACAAGGTGAAGTGATCGGACTGGTGGGAGAAAGCGGCTCAGGAAAGAGTACCATTGCCTATTCTGTAGTAGGAATGTATCGTCCCACAGAAGGAAGAATTCTATTTGAAGGAAAAGATTTAAATTCTACAAAGAAAAGGGCTCTGGAGATGAAGAAGAATATCCAGATTGTATTTCAGGATCCGGGTTCGTCCATGAATCCGCACCAGACAATCGGGGAAATTCTGGAGCTGCCCCTGAAAATACATAAAATGTGTGAAACTAAGGCTGAAAGAGAAGAGAAGATAAAAGAGCTGCTGGAGATGGTGGAGCTTCCGGTAAGCTACATGTATAAAACCCCCGGCGCTATCGGCGGCGGTGAAAAGCAGATGGTGGCAATTGCAAGAGCACTGGCCTGTGAACCGAAGTTTTTGATTCTGGATGAGCCGACCTCTGCCCTGGATGTTTCCATCCAGGCTAAAATTATTAACATGCTGCTAAAAATTCAAAAGGAAAGAAACCTTACTTACTTATTCATCACTCATGATTTAAGTTTGATGCGCAATATTGCTACAAGAGTGGCAATTCTGTATTTGGGAAAAATTGCGGAGATAGCGCCGGCAGAAGAATTTTTCTACAAACCTGAACATCCGTACACTCAGATGTTGATTTCTTCCATCCCCGTTGTCTCGGAAGAGGAAGAAGCATTGAAACCCCAAAAAGTAGAGTCCACGGGTGAGATCCCATCCCCTGTAAATACTCCTCCCGGATGCAGCTTTCATCTGAGATGTCCCTATATTATGGAGTCCTGCAAAACAGATGATCCGGTAATACAAAAGATAGATGACAGTCACAGTGTTCGCTGCCATTTATATGAATAAGACAGATGAGCTGAGAGGAGTAAGGAAAGAAAGTCTATGGAAAAAAATATTGGAATCAGAATAAAAGAACTGAGAAAGGCAAAAAAGCTTACGCTGGCTGAATTGAGCGGGATGGCTGGAATTTCTGTAAGCTTTCTTTCGCAAATTGAAAATGGAAAATCCGCGTTGACGGTGGTGACTCTGAATAAGATCGCAAATGCCCTCTGTGTTCCCATGAAAGATTTATTTGAAGAGAGCGCAGAGAAAGAAGAGTATGTAAGAAACAGTTCAGGACATGCGCTGGATGGGATGCAGAGGGCATACAAAAGTATCAGTATCTTAAGCGGCAGGTTTGACAACCGCATTCAGGATGCCTTTCGTATGACTATGGAGCCGCATTTTGAAGAGTTTGAAGAGTTGGATCATCCTGGAGAAGAATTTTATTATGTTTTAAGGGGGACAGCCACTGTGCTTATAGATGGAGCTGAGCATACCGCGCGTGAAGGAGAATCCGTACATTTTCCGTCTGCCCATCCCCATAAGATTGTCAACAGGGAAGATGAAGAGCTGGAAATGATTGGTGTGATTACCCCCACACTATTCTGATTTAAAAAGTGATAAAAGGAGGCAGAATATGAGAGTTGCAACAGATATAGGAGGTACGTTTACAGATATCGTATATATTGATGAACAGGGGAAAGTATGTGTAAACAAAAGCCATACGACACCGCCTGATTTTGAGCAGGGTGTATTAAATGTCATACAGAAGTGCGATATTTCACCAGAAGAGGTTAAGGATCTCAGCCACGGTACAACAGTGGTCATCAATGCATTGACAGAGCGTACAGGTGCAAAAACAGGATTAATTACCACAAAAGGATTTCGTGATATTCTGGAAATCGGCCGCGGAAACCGACCGGATCTGTTTAATTTCAATTTTAAGAAACCAAAACCGTTTGTCCCCAGATATTTACGTCTTGAAGTGGAAGAGCGAATGGATTATCAGGGAAATGAACTGATTGCCCTGAAGGAAGAGGATATAAAAACCTGTGTTGACACCTTTAAAAAGGAAGGGGTAGAAGCAATCGCAATTGTATTTCTTCATTCTTATATAAATGCAGAGCATGAGAAACAGGCAAAAGCTCTGGTTGAGAAGCTTATGCCGGGGATTGCTGTCACAGCCTCCCATGAGGTTTCCAAAGAGTGGAGGGAATATGAGAGGACGACCACAGCGGTTCTGAATTCCTATGTAAAACCGTCGGCCAAAACCTACATAGATAATCTTTACAACAAGCTGGAAGAGATGGATATCAAATGCCCTAAATATATTATGCAGAGCAATGGAGGAACCACCACATTTGAAAATGCTAAGGAAGTGCCGATTAATATGGTGGAATCCGGGCCGGTTGCGGGTATTTACGGATCTGCAATGCTGGGAGAAATGCTGGGTGAGAATAAAGTTATTGCCTTTGATATTGGGGGAACTACAGCAAAGTGTTCTCTGGTTGACGGCGGTGAAGTAAAAACGACAACGGAGTACAAAATTGAAAAGAATGCCCGTTTTCCAGGATATCCCATACGGGTGCCGGTGGTAGACATTGTGGAGATCGGAAACGGAGGCGGGTCAATTGCATGGATTGACAATACCAATTCTCTTCGTGTCGGACCGAAGTCGGCGGGCGCGCTGCCGGGACCGGTTGCCTATCAGAAAGGAGGCACAGAACCCACGACGACAGATGCGAACCTGATTGCGGGGAGACTGTCACCTAAAAATTTTGACATGGATGTAGATATGGAAAAGGTCCGCGGGGCAATTCAGGAAAAGGTGGGGGATGTATATGGAATCAATACGGAGGAGGCTGCCATGGGAATCATCCGTGTGGCCAATTCTAATATGCTCAATGCCCTGAAGCTGGTATCCATCAGTAAGGGCTATGACCCCCGGGAATTTGCCCTGGTTGCTTTCGGAGGCGGAGGCCCTATGCATGCGGCGGCTCTGGCGAAGGAATTAAATATTAAAAAGGTTATTATCCCACTGGCTGCATCTGTGTTTTCTGCATGGGGGATGCTGATGACAGACCTGCGCTCTGATGATATCCAGACTTACCGTGTAAAGCTGGACAACCCGGACTTTGATGCAATCAATGCAGAATGGGAAGGTCTGGAAGAAAAGGCCTGTCAGGACAACGCCCGGAAAGGGATCTCCAGGGAGGATGTATATTTCCAGCATTACCTGGATATGCGCTATATCGGGCAGGACCACACCGTGAAGGTAAAGGTGCCAAATGACCCTATGTCCGCGGAAAATATCAGTGAATTTATCGAAGCTTTTCACAGAGAGCATGAGCAGAATTATTCCTTCCGTCTGGATGAAAGCGGTGTGGAGATTGTAAATATTCACCTTGCATCTTTTGGAAGAATTGAGAAGACACCAATCAAAGAAGCGGAAATCCTTCCCTATAGTCTGGAGGAAGCTATAAAGGAAATACGTCCTGTGATTTTTGAAGGAGACGGTACTCTCGACACTAAAGTTTATGACAGAGAGAAAATGTCTCCCGGAATGAAGCTGGAAGGTCCGGCGATTATTGAAGAAGTCAGCTCTTCGGCGGTCATCTATCCGGGCATGAAGGCATCTGTTGACAAATTTGGCGATATTCTGATTGAAACGGGGGTTTAAAAATGAGCAGTAAAAAGGTAGATTTAATTACACTGGATATCATTCGTGATTCGTTGCTGGCTATTGGAGAAGAAATGTTTATTGCCGTGGCAAGAACCTCCAAGAGTCCGATTATCTATGAAACGTTGGACTTTGCATCGGGAATTACTGACAAAAAAGGCAGGCTTCTGACTCAGGGGAACGGTGCATGCGGATTTCTTGGAATGCTGACATCATTGGTTCACTCCGTAATTGAAAAATATACGGAAAAGGGAAATCTTAAGGAAGGCGATCTGATTATCTGTAATGATCCTTACGGCGGCGGGGGGTCCCATCTGCAGGATGTAGGGCTGGTACTTCCGGTCTTTATTGACGGCGAGCTTTTTGGATACTGTGTCAATAAGTGCCACTGGTCTGAACTGGGGGGAAAGGATCCTGGCTATGCAGTGGATTCCACCGAAATCTATCAGGAAGGACTTCAGTTCCCCTGCCTGAAATTGTTTGAGGAAGGTAAAATCAATGAAACAATTGTAGAGATTATCCGCAGCAATGTACGGCTCCCTGATATGTCTATCGGGGATATGTGGGCTCAGATTTCCGGGCTCAGGACAGGACAGAAACGTTTGATTGAAATATGCGGGAAATATGGTACCCGGACAGTGGATCAGGCAATCGAGCGTCTGATTCAAAACAGTGCCGAGTTTTCGCGCAGCCAGGTGGGTCAGATTCCTGATGGGATTTATACGGCCAGCGGCATGATGGATAAAGATATCATGGGGAACGGTCCTTTCCCGATTCAGGTAAAAGTGACTATTGAAGGTGATCAGATGTACGTGGACTTTACAGGAAGTGCGCCGCAGACAAAAAGCCCGATTAATGTAGCCTATGACGGACTGGTATCTGCAATCAGAAGTGTGTTCCTGGCCTGCACAGACTCTTCCCAGAATGTGAATGACGGAGTATTTGAAAACTTGCACATTAAAGCAGAAAAGGGAAGCATTTTCAATGCCATCCGGCCGGCGGCGGTCTCCTGCTACTATGAATCCATGCAGTATGCCCAGGATCTGATATGGCAGGCTATGCTGCCTGTTGTGGAAAAGGGAAAACTGACGGCAGGACATTTTATTACGGTAGGGGCATATTCGATTTCTGGTACTCATTCTGTGACAGGGGAAACCTTTGTAGATGTAGGACCGACCCTTGGGGGCTGGGGAGCCGGTTTTGACAGAGACGGAGACAGTGCCCAGTTCTGTACAGGAGACGGCGAGACATACAACATTCCGGCGGAAGTCCTGGAGGCGAAATTCGGATACCGTGTGACTGAATACTCTTTGAATACAACAGATGCCGGCGCAGGAGAGCATCGGGGCGGATATGGAATTATTCTAGGACATGAAGCTTTGAACGATGATATGACCTTCTCCGGGACCTATGGCAGATTTGAATATCCCGCCTGGGGCTTTGAAGGAGGAAAAGAAGGGGCTCCCAGTGGATTTGATTTTCTCCTGAAGGATGGAACCCATGTGCCATTGCAGGGAACGGGATCAAAAATACAAATGCATAAAGGAGATGTAGCCCGCATGGTGACGGGAACCGGCGGCGGTTATGGAAATCCCCTTGCCCGCCCTGCTGAAAAGGTGGCAATGGACGTAAAAAATGAGTATGTTTCCATAAATGCAGCTGAAAAAATATATGGTGTTCTCCTGGAGCCGGAGACATTTGCCATATTGGGAGTTACCGATGAAAGAAAGAAGTTTTCGGAGAAAGTATCATGAATCCAAAGGCAGCCATTTACATGGACAGCGGAAATAAAATCGTGATAGAGCTCCTCCCTGACGCAGCCCCCAATACTGTAAATAGTTTCATCTACGCCGCACAAAAGGGTGCTTTTGATCAGCATATGATAGAGCGGATCGTACCTGAAGACTGGATTGATGTAAGCTATTCGGGTTTTGGAAAGGAAGAATTTCAGTACCTGATTCCCTATGAGCACAACCTGTATCCGGAAATACAGCCATTGGACTCACAATTTGGGTGCGTATGCATGGGCGGTTATGGAAAGCTGGGACAGTCGGGCTGCGAATTCTTCTTCCCCCTGCGGAAATGCCCGGAGCACAAAGGAATTTATCCTGTGTTCGGACGGGTGCTGGAGGGACACGAGGAGCTGGAAAGACTCAAGAAGCTGGACTTAGAACCTGTAACTAACTTTCCGTATCCGGGAGTAAAAGTAAATAGGCCAGTGACTCCGCAGAAGATTGTGAAAGTGGAGCTGGAATTATATAGACGGGAATTCCCTGAACCAATCAGGCTGCAGATAGACGAGCGGCCAAAGTGCTGGAATCAGTGTTAAAAACCAAAGAAAACTTTTGAAATCTCTAAAAAGTTTCGATACAATGAATCTACAAAAGGAAAGCATCCGCTCCAAAGGCGGATGCTTATCATACCCAATTGGGGAATTCAATCAGTTTGTAGCAGAATAAAATCTGAGTTCCTGTGTTTTCATATCCCTGTTCTTTTTCTGGACAGATATCACATTTTTTATAAAACATCGCTATCTTCTTGTACCTTTATTCCCGCGAGCAACGAGCCAAGCTGAAATGCTTGCATTTCCATTTGGCGGCTGCCGCGAGGGTCAAATACCCCGCAGCTTGCTGCGCTGCAAGTTTGATGTCCCGTCAGCTTGCTGCGGGGTATTTGACTTGAAGAACTCTTCTGTTGTAATGTGTAAGTTAATGTCATGAGTATTGAAAAAATTCAGGTAATCATTCGGCGGGTTCTGATCAGTGATTACATGTTCAACAGCTGACATCGGACTATAGGTCATCAGTGAGAATTTGCCGAATTTAGTATGATCCGCCAACAGGTAACGGCATTGGCTGTTTTCTACTACAATCTTTTTTATCTGATACTCATCCATGGAAGCGTTAGTCAAGCCATTTTCAATGGTTACGCCGGTGCAGCATAAAAAGGCCTTGCCGATGTTATAAGTTTTTAGTGCTTCCTCCACAGTGCTGCCGACAAAGGAAAGCGTCTCGCGTTTCAATTTCCCGGATAAAGAGATGAGTGTAATGTTGGGATAATTAACCGCTTTTAAGGCAACCTGGAGTGAATTGGTGATGATGGTACATTTTTTATTTCCTAGATAGTCGATCAGGTTTTGACTGGTAGTGCCGGTATCTATATAGATAAGGTCATTGTCTTCGATGAAACTGGCGGCCTGTCTGCAAATTAAGTCCTTTTCGTGCTCAAAGCTGGTATTCCGCAGACTATAAGGGGTTAAGGTCATAAGGGACGAATCAGGCAGTGCAGTGACACCGCCGTAGACTTTCTTAATTCTCCCCCGGTCTAAAAGCTGCCCGATATCCCGGCGGATAGTATTTTTAGAAACCTTAAAAGCTTCACATAGTTGATCAATAGTTACAGTTTTGTTCGTAAGAATATATTCCTCGACCTGGTCGATTCTTTCAGTTCGCATATTTGCCTCCTTAATTAATATTAATAATGTGCAATCCTAAAAACATTCGAAATCCGCCCTACTCGGGCTCCTTTCTCATGTTTTGCGGGTCCCAAGGTCATGCTTTTCCATGCAAGCATAAAACGCATGGCCTTTTGACCCTGATACCTACGGATTGCTCCGCACTTTGTGCTCCCGCAATCCTAAAAACATTCGAAATCCGCCCTACTCGGGCTCCTTTCTCATGTTTTGCGGGTCCCAAAGTCACGCTTTTTCATGCAAGCATGAAACGCATGACCTTTTGACCCTGATACCTACGGATTGCTCCGCACTTTGTGCTCCCGCAATCCTAAAAACATTCGAAATCCGCCCTACTCGGGCTACTTTCTCATGTTTTGCGGGTCCCAAGGTCATGCTTTTTCATGCAAGCATGAAACGCATGACCTTTTGACCCTGATACCTACGGATTGCTCCGCACTTTGTGCTCCCGCAATCCTAAAAACATTCGAAATCCGCCCTACTCGGGCTCCTTTCTCATGTTTTGCGGGTCCCAAAGTCACGCTTTTTCATGCAAGCATGAAACGCATGACCTTTTGACCCTGGTATCATATTAATATAAAAATAGCATTTTGTGAACAATTTTTGTAAATATGGGTTGCATTTTTTGAAAAAAGGTTATAGAATAAAGCCATAATATAACCAAAAGATGATAATAAAACGGATAAATACTCCATAATATCATCAAAAATAAGATAAGAAAGTGAGGAAATAGAAATGGCAGAAGTTACAAAAATGAAATATTGTGTTAATGGTGAATGGAAAGAGTCCGCCACAGATAAATGGATGACAGTTACGGATTCCAGTACAGGTGAAGCAATTGCAGAGATTCCCTGTTGTACAGAGGATGAGGTACATAGTGCAATTGCCGCTGCCCATGCTGCTTTTCCGTCATGGTCTCAGATGTCTCTTACTAAAAGGACCCAGTATTTGTTTAAATGGAGGAATGTCATGATTGATCATCTGGATGAACTGACATTAATCTGTGCAAAAGAACTTGGAAAAACTCTGGACGAGGCAAAGGGGGATGTTCTGAAGGCTATTGAGCCTACAGAATTCGCAACCTCTATTCCATATACAATACAGGGAAGCAGTGCACTGCAGGTTACTACAGGATTTGACTGTACGACATATCGGGTTCCTCTTGGTGTTGTGGCCGGTATAGTTCCAATGAACTTTCCAGCTATGATTCCCTGGGGCTGGATGGTTCCACTTGCAATTGCATGCGGGAATACAGTTGTTCTTAAAGCAAATAGTCAAACACCATTGACTTCTATGCGTATGCTGGAGTTGTTCTATGATGAGGCCGGGTTCCCAAAAGGTGTTGTAAACCTTGTAACCTGCAGCAGACATGAGGCCGAAATCTTCATGACAGATGAGCGGATTAAAGCGGTATCCTTTGTTGGTACGACAGGTGTCGGCAAGCATATCTATTCTGTTGCAGCTGCACACGGGAAAAAAGTGCAGTCCCAGTGTGAAGCTAAGAATCATGCTTTGCTTCTTGAAGATGCAGACCTGGAAAGTGCTGCAAATGCGATTATCAATTCTACCTACGGATGCGCCGGAATGCGCTGCATGGCCCTGCCTGTTATCGTTGTGCAGGAGAGCATTGCAGATAAGTTTGTTACTTTGTTGAAAGAAAAGGCAGAGAAAATGGTAGTGGGGTGTGCATACGATCCAAATACCAATCTCGGTCCGGTGGTTTCTGAAAAGCACAAAAAGAGCGTTTGTGACTGGATACAAAAAGGTATAGATGAAGGTGCAGAGCTTGTACTGGATGGAAGAGACTGCGTAGTTCCAGGGTATGAAAACGGATTTTTTGTTGGGCCAACCATTCTGGACCATGTAACTGCTGAAATGACAGTGGGTGATGAGGAAATCTTTGGACCCGTAACTGTAATAAAAAGAGTGAAGGACTTTGAAGAAGGATTAGCTATTATGAATGCCAACCCATTTGCGAATGGATCTGTAATCTTTACCCAGAGTGGATATTATGCACGCGAGTTTGAGATGAGAACGGATGGAGGCATGGTTGGAATCAATGTTGGAATTCCTGTTCCATCCGCATACTTCCCATTTTCCGGGAATAAGGATTCTTTCTTTGGAGACCAGCATGTACTTGGTTTGGATGGTGTTCGTTTCTTTACCAGGGCGAAAACTGTTACCAAACATTGGTATGATGAGGAATCTAAGCACAGACAGGTTGGAACCTGGGAAGGCAGTGTGGATCGTTGATTAGAACTACATAAGTGAAAAATGACCGGTGGAGGAGGTAGAATATGGCACTGGTAAAAATGAAGAAACTGCTGGAACAGGCTGAGACTGAAGGATTTGGCATAGGTGCCTTTAGTGTAGGTAACATGGAGATGATTATGGGGGCGGTGCAGGCAGCTGAAGAGCTTCAGACTCCGATTATTTTACAGATAGCCGAGGTGAGGCTTAAGAATTCCCCCCTCGAATTTGTTGGGCCGATGATGGTGAGTGCTGCCCAAAAGGCCAAGGTTGATATTGCTGTCCACCTGGATCATGGATTGACCATGGAAACGGTAAAAGCAGCTTTAAATATGGGTTTTACCTCAGTGATGCTGGATGCCTCAACCAGCCCCTTTGAGGAAAATATTTCTAAAACCCAGGAAGTAGTTCAGCTTGCCAAAACTTTTGGGGCAACGGTTGAAGCTGAGCTGGGTCTGGTAGGCGGCAGCGAAGATGGGAGCAGCGATCACGGAATCAACTGCACGAATCCCAGTGATGCAAAGGTGTTTGTGGAGCAAACCGGCATTGATGCCCTGGCCATCGCCATAGGCAATGCCCATGGTAACTATCCGGTGGCACCCCGGCTGCAGTTTGGGGTATTAAAAGCAATAAAGGAAGCAGTTAATATCCCCCTGGTGCTGCATGGGGGAAGCGGTATAACGGATGAAGATTTTCAAAAAGCAATTTCACTGGGAATCAAGAAAGTGAATATCGCCACGGCCAGCTTTAATAGCTTGACAGAATATGTCCGCCGGTATTTTGCCGACAATGACACTTACAATTACTTTGATTTGGACAAAGCGATGATTAAGGGAACCTATGAAAATGTAAAACGTCACATTAAAGTTTTTAATCATGCTTTTACAGACGTAGGATGAAATTCTTAAAGACCTTTGCTAAACTAAGCGTTTTTATCGTGCCGCAAAATATGATTGTCCTCAGTGTAAATTTACTGGATAATGTGATGCTGGCCCGATTTAGCGAACAGGCTATGGCCGGCGCATCAGTTGTCAACCAAATACAATTCGTTTATCAGCAAGTGCTTACGGCGCTTGCTGAGGCGGTTGTAATGATCGGCAGTCAGTACTGGGGAGAGAAAAGGGATAAGCAAAATCGCAATATCGTCAAGTGCGCTTTGACAGTCGGAAAATAATCAGGTTGCGTGCGTTTTGCGTGTGTGATATAATCATCCTTTAGAAAACACATAATAAGAGGAGACTTTAAGGATGGCCGGAACAATTCAGGATATCGCAGAGCGGGCAGGAGTATCCCGCGGAACCGTAGACCGTGCTCTTAATAAACGGGGGCGCATTAATCCCAGTGTGGAAAAGCGAATATTGGAGATTGCCGATGAAATGGGGTATGTCCCCCGGAAAAGAAAGAGTGAAAACAAAAAGAAAGTTAAGATCGGGGTTGTGACCCAGCTGTCAAGCGCCTCTTTTATGAGCAGAATCAGGAAAGGCATCCAGGATGCAGCAAAAGAAACAGCTTCCAAAGGTTTTGAATTGTTCATTGAAGAATGTGAAGATGTAAGTGAAGATTCCCAGCTGGAGGCGCTGCTGCGGTTAGAGAAGCTGGGTGCGGCGGGGATAGCGATTATGCCGGTTGACGGCAACTTAATCCGCAATAAAATCAATGAGCTGATCGAGCGGGGAATTAAAATTATTACCTTCAATACTGATATTATCGGTACTAAGCGCAGCTGCTTTGTGGGGATGGACAATATCCGCAGCGGCCGTGCTGCCGCTGGGCTGATGGGGCTTCTTACTAAAAAGGAAGGCAAGGTTCTGGCTATTACAGGCCATTTTGGAAATAGTGTTAATAATATGCGGGTGGAGGGCTTTACCACTGAGTTAAAAGAAAGTTTTCCTAACCTGCATCTGACGGGGGTTCAGAGCAGCTTTGATGAACCCGGGGAAGTGGAACGGCTGGTGGCGAACAGTCTGCATGCTTTTCCGGACTTAAATGGTGTCGTAGTTTTTTCTGCAGGCCAGGAAGGGGTTTTAAAAGCGCTGGATAAACAAAGGATTCCATCAAAACAGCGCCCCTTTATCATTGTCTATGACCTGACCCCGGAAAACATCGCCGGTTTAAAGAGTGATGGTTTTGATTTTATTCTGGATCAGAATGGTTATATGCAGGGTCACCAGGCCTTGTGTATCCTGGAAGACTTAATCCTTTTCGGTGCTTTTCCGAGAAAAGAGTACTATTATACTGATATCGTTATAAAAACAAAATACAACATCTGAGAGAAAATTACAGCAGTAGGAGCCGCAGAAGAGACGAATAGCACGCTAACATGCGTGCTGTTTTATTTTAAAATAATACAAAAGGAAAAAGTGCTAGTTAATAAGCATGAATATTGTGCAATATAATAGAAAATTTTAAATGTGCAATTATTATATTGCACGCTTACACGGCGTGTGATAACATATGGATAAGAACTTACTAAACACACAATGAATGAGGTGAAGAGATGAAGTATTTAGAAGTGGATAACAGCAGGGAGCTTGATCTAGTCCTGCTTGGCCGCGTGGCGATTGACTTCAACCCGGCTTACAATGAGGACGTTAAAGAGGATTTTAAACCTCTTAAGGAGGTTCATGTTTTTGAAAAATTTGTTGGAGGTTCTCCTGCCAATATTGCGGTTGGCGTGACTAGACACGGGATGAAGGCGGGCTTTTTTGGAAAAGTTTCCGATGATCAGTTTGGGGAATATGTGGTAGATTATTTTAATAATGAAGGGATTGACACCAGCCGCATTACCAAATGTAAAAATGGTGAGAAGCTGTGTCTGACCTTTACAGAGATGCTGTCGCCAAAGGAAAGCAGTATCCTGATGTATCGCAATATCCCGGCTGATCTGCAGCTATGTCCGGCGGATATTGACGAGGAATATATAAAGAACACCAAAGCCCTCCTGATTTCCGGAACGGCGCTGTCGGCCAGCCCTTCAAGAGAAGCGGCTCTTAAAGCTGTGATGCTGGCTAGGAAATATAATACCCGGGTTATCTTTGATATTGATTACCGGCCCTATAGCTGGAAGAATGATGATGAGATATCTGTTTACTATTCTTCGGTGGCCAGAGAGGCAGATATTATTATGGGGTCAAGAGAGGAATTCGACCTGATGGAAAAACTAATTCAAACTGGTATGACCGACGAAGAAAGCGCCGCTTACTGGCAGAGCTATCATGCTAAGATTGTAGTCATCAAGCATGGTATGAAAGGTTCAACTGCTTATACGAACGACGGCGGACGGTTCTCCATTAAACCTTTTCCAGTGAAAGCCCGCAAAGGCTTTGGCGGCGGTGACGGCTATGGCTCCGGGTTTTTGTATGGTCTGTATCAAGGGTGGGAGATTATCGACTGCCTGGAGTTTGGCTCTGCCGAGGCCTCTATGATGGTCAGAAGTAACAGTTCTTCCGATACTCTTCCTAATCCGGAAGAGGTACATGTCTTTATCAAGGAAGAAAAAGAACTGTATGGTGATATGGTTGCCCGCGTAGGTGAGGAGGGAAAGGAAGATGAATAAGACCACAAGAATGACAACCGCACAAGCGATCGTGAGGTTTTTGGATAATCAATATGTTCTGATGGATGGTGTAGAAACCAAATTTGTAGAAAGCTTTTTCACCATCTTTGGGCATGGGATCGCCGTAGGGTTAGGTGAGGCCCTGGACAGTGACCCGGGAAGCCTGAAAGTTTTGCAGGGACGCAATGAACAGGGAATGTGCCATGTTGCAACTGCTTACTCCAAACAGAATAACCGGCGTAAAATTATCCCCTGTGCTTCTTCGATAGGGCCGGGGGCAGCCAATATGGTGACTGCCTGTGCGACGGCAACGGTTAATAATATTCCCCTGCTGGTATTTCCGGCTGATACCTTCGCCTCCCGGCAGCCGGATCCGGTGCTGCAGCAGCTGGAGCAGAGTAATAGTCTGGCAACAACTACAAATGATGCTTTCAAACCAGTGTGTAAGTATTGGGACCGGGTTTCCCGCCCTGAGATGTTGATGAGTGCTTTGATTAATGCCATGCGTGTCCTGACGGACCCGGCTGAGACGGGTGCCTGCTGTATCGCTCTGCCTCAGGATGTGGAAGGCGAGGCTTTTGATTTCCCAGATTATTTCTTCAAAAAACGGGTGCATCGTATTACCAGACCTGTAGCCGCACCCGAAGAGCTGGACGATCTGGCTGAAATTATTAAAGATGCTAAGAAACCCCTTGTAATTGTAGGCGGCGGAGTACGCTATTCTGAAGCTGGTGAAACAGTGGAGAAATTTTGCGCAGAGTTTAAGATTCCTTTTGGCGAAAGTCAGGGGGGGAAAAGTGCATGTAAATCGAGTGATCCCTATTGTCTGGGAGGAATTGGCGTGACGGGGACCTACGCCTCAAATATAATTGCAAAAGATACGGATGTAGTTATTGCCATTGGCAGCAGATTGTCTGACTTTACTACCAGCTCCAAACACTTGTTTCGGAATCCGCAGGTACAGTTCGTAACAATTAACAATTGCCGCTATCACGCTTATAAGCTGGACGCTGTCAAAGCTGTCGGTGACGCAAAGGCGACGGTGAAAGCTTTAAGCGAAAGGTTAAGAAAGCTTGATTATCAGTCGTCCTATACGAATGAAATTGTGGATGCAAAAGCAAAATGGGATGCGGAAATGCAGCATCTTGGCAACATCGAGTATACGGGTGATGATTTTGAGCCGATGATTAAGGCAAGAGACCCCCGGACGGTTCCGGAGTTTGTTGAGCTTACGGATGGTAAGATTACGCAGACTGCAGCTCTCTATACCATCAGAGAAGTGATTGATGAAAATGCCACCCTGATTACGGCGGGTGGTTCTTTGCCAAGCTGCCTGCAGAGAATGTGGACTACCGATAAGCGAGGCGGCTATCATGCAGAATATGGCTATTCTTGTATGGGATATGAGGTGGCGGCTGCCCTGGGGGTTAAGTTTGCCCAGCCCAATGATGAAGTGTATGCTGTAGTTGGCGACTCCAGCTTCCAGATGCTTCACAGTGAAATTATGACCATTATGCAGGAGCGGCAAAAGGTTAATATTTTAATCTTTGACAACTGCGGTTTTGGCTGTATCAACAATCTGGAAATGACTCATGGCATCGGCAGTCTGGCAACCGAATTTCGTTATACTGACGGCAAAAAGCCGTGCGGAGACTTAATCCCGGTTGATTATGCCAAGATTGGCGAAGGTTATGGGCTTAAGACTTATACTTGCAAGACTATTGCAGAACTTAAAGCAGCTTTAGAGGATGCCAAAAAGCAAGAGATTGCATGTCTGTTTGATTTGAAGGTTATTCCAAAAACTATGACCGATGGCTATGAATCCTGGTGGAATGTGGGACAGGCGCAGGTTTCCGGGAAGAAAAGTGTTGTGGAGGCCTGGGAAGAAGTTAAGAAGGCCAGAGAAGAAGCAAGAGCCTATTAGAAAAGGAGGAATTGTCTGATGGAAGAAAAATTATTTGGTTATCCCCAGTTTGATGACCAGGGAGAAATGATTTTATCAACTTATAATAATGAATATAAAGCAATGTTGATGGATGTCCGCGTCTATCGATTAAAGGCCGGAGAAAAGCGGGTGTTTAAAAAGAACGATGAAGAGATGGCCCTTCTTTTGCTAAAGGGTAAGCTTCTTTACCGCTTTGACGGTAAAGAAGAGGCGGGAGAAAGAAAAGATGTCTTTACCGACGGCCCCTATTGTGTCCATGTCAGCAAAAATACTGAGGTAGAGGTAGAGGCACTGGCCGAGACAGAGCTCCTTGTTCAGTGTACGAAAAATGACAGGAGCTTTGAGTCAAAGTTTTACGTACCGGGGGATGCGCCCTGGAAATATTCCGCTGTCGGTAAGTTCGGCAATGTAGCCAAACGCCGTGTCAACACAATTTTTGATATTGATATTGCTCCCTACTCCAATATGGTTCTGGGCGAGGTTCTTAACGACAGGGGCAACTGGTCCGGTTATCTGCCTCACCGCCATCCTCAGCCGGAACTCTATTACTTCATGTTTGACCGGCCGGAAGGTTTTGGCGCCAGTTTTATCGGCGATGAAGTTTTTAAGAGTGTAGATAAAAGCTTTTCCGCTATTCCCGGTGGAAAGCTGCATCCCCAGGCAGCAGCACCCGGCTATCAGATGTACACCTGCTGGATGATCCGCCACCTGGAAGGCAATCCATGGCATCAGAGCGACCGCAATGAAGACGAGGCTTACTTGTGGCTCCACGACGCGGACTTCTGAAATATATGAATTTAAAAACCTCCTTTTCTCACACTGCAGGTATACAGTAGAAAAAAGGAGGTTTGAAACACTATTTTTCCATATTAATCATAACCTTCATCGCCTTATCTTTTTCCTGGTCAATTGTGTCATATCCCTTTTTGAATTCCCTGAATCCGAACCGGTGGGTAATCAGGGTTTCAAATTCAATTTTGCCGGCAGCTACAAGGTCAATGGCTTTTATGTAATCTTCTTCACGATACATAGCGCTTCCGAGAAGTGAAAGCTCATGATCTTGTACAGCTGCCATATCGACAGTGGCGAGATCGCCAAATACGCCTACAACAATAATATGGCTTCCTTTTCTAGCATACTCGATAGCCTGCTTCATAGTAGGATTGATACCAATACATTCAAAAATTACATCAGCCCGATCCTTTCCACAAGCCTCAACAATTGCATCCAGTAAATTTCTCTCATTAGGATTCACTGTAGTAATACCACATTTCTGCGCTGTTGCAAGGCGGTAAGCACTTAATTCGGACAACAGGACAACCTCTGCTCCCAATGCTTTTGCTGTCTGGGCTACCAGATTACCGATGGGTCCGCCTCCAAGAACAACAGCCTTTTTACCGTGCATATCTCCTGAATAACGCCGCACTGCGTGTACGGCTACAGCTAAAGGCTCGATCATTGCACCGTGATCCCAGGACATATCTTTTGGGAGAACAAGTGCCTTTTTGGCATCTACAACAAAATATTCACTGGCCATACCAATTGTCTGGAATCCCATGACTTTTAAGGTTTCACAATCGTTATACATACCGTGAGTACAGGGATAACATTTTCCACATACAACCTGGGGCTGTATGGTTACTTTATCTCCGACTCTGCAGTTTGTAACTTTATTTCCAACCTCCGCTACTTCAGCGGACACTTCATGTCCCTGGACAACCGGATAATTGGTATAGGGATGCTTTCCATGATTGACATGTATGTCAGAACCACAGATGCCGATACGCTTCATTTTAACCTTGATTTGCTCCGGCTGAACTTCAGGTATATCAACGTCCTGATATACAATATTTCCCGGTGCGGTCATAATTGCTTGTATCATCTTGTTCATTGTTCATCTCTCCTTTTAGAATTTGATACTATATAGTAATGTAATATCATTATATTACCACGGAGGCAAAGGATTTACAAGCGCAAAGTCATGCTTTTTCATGCAAGCATGAAACGCATAACCTTTTGACCCTTGATACCTACGGATTGCTACGCACTTTGTGCTCCCGCAATCCTAAAAACATTCGAAATCCGCTCTATTCGGGCTACTTTCTCATGTTTTATGGGTCCCAAGGTCATGCTTTTTCATGCAGGCGTGAAACGCATGACCTTTTGACCCTGGTATCATAATATAAAAGCTATTGATTTTTTACGATATTATGTTATTATATAATTACATAAGGATATTTATACAAAGCACGCATTAAGTTCTTGCGGCGAAAAAGCCTCTATGTTACAATGTTCATAAATAACTATAATAAAAATAGCAGGAGGACATTGTAATGTTAGATAAAGTAGAAAAAATTAATAAATCGGTTCCTATTCCCTTGTATTTTCAACTGAAAGAACTTATTTTAGCAGAAATTAAAGAGGGCAATTACAAAAGCGGAGACATGATTCCGACGGAAAAGGATATCAGTGATACATTTCAGATTAGCCGGACTACAGTGAGGCAGGCCATTACTGAATTGGTGCAGGAAGGATGGTTGTATCGGGTAAAAAGCAAGGGGACTTTTGTATCTCAGCCTAAGATTACTCAAGAGTATATCCGCAAGATTGAAAGCTTTAATGATCAGATGTATCGTATGGGAGTGGAACCTAGCACAGAAGTGCTGGAGCTTAAGACTATGAAAGGAATGGAAGCAGGAGATTTGGTGGTCAAGGCGCTGGAGATTGCAGAAAATGACTCTGTCATTTTCCTATACAGGAAGAGAATGGCGGATGGAGAGCCTATTGTAACGACCAAAACCTACCTCCCTTTTTCGGAATGCGAATTTTTGCTGACCCACGACCTGAATACAGAGCAGCTATACAGTATCCTTTCTCAGAAAGAGGAAACGAGGATATTCAGGATTGAGAGAACAGTGGAGGCGATTGAGGCAAAAGCAGAGGATGTAAAGCTTTTGCAGATGAAGAGGGGAAAACCAATACAGTATTTTATTTCCACCGGCTATAATGCGTACGGCAAGCCTATTGAATATACCTTATCCAGATACCGCGGGGACAGGAACAAATTTGAAGTAACTGTGTTCCCGGAGAATAAAAGTTAAGTCAAAGACCTCGCAGCAAGCTACGAGGCATCAAATTTGCGGCGCAGCGAGCTGCGAGGTCTTTGACCCTCGCGGCAGTCGCCAAGGTCAAGTGAGCTTGACTTTGGCTCGTTGCCCGCGGGAATAGAGGAGGAGCAGAGCAGGATGGCGAAATATATCTTGGCACATGATCTTGGCACTTCGGGCAATAAAGCTACATTATTTTCAGAGGATGGCCGCTTAATAAAAAGTGAAGTATTTCCCTATGATACTCATTATTTTAACGATACATGGGTAGAACAGAATGGGGATGACTGGTGGAATGCCGTTTGCAGGACAAGTATGAATCTGATTACATCGACAGGTATTAACACAAAGGAAATCGGTGCAGTCAGTTTCAGCGGTCAGATGATGGGGTGTCTGTGTGTAGATAGAGATAGAAAGCCACTCAGGCCATCCATCATATGGGCGGATCAGAGAGCGCAGAAGCAGAGTGCTCAGATTGAAGCCCATATGAGCCAGCAGGAGTTTTACCACATTGTAGGGCATCGCAATACCGCCTCCTATGGTATTCAAAAGCTAATGTGGATACGTGATAATGAACCTGATATTTATGAACAGACTTATAAGGTACTGAATGCAAAAGACTATATCGTACTGAAACTGACGGGGAAATTTTATACGGAGCCATCGGATGCGAACAGTATGGCATGTTTCGATTTAAACACCTTTCAATGGTCTGAAAAGATACTGAAATATGCAGATATCAATCCGGATAAATTGCCGGAGATAAAGCCCTCCACATTTATTGCCGGCGGTGTTACGGCTGAGGCTGCAGCAGAAACCGGACTCGCAGAAGGCACTCCGGTTGTAATGGGAGGCGGCGACGGTGTTGTTGCAAACATTGGATGCGGCTCCATTGCCCCAGGGAAGACTTACTGTTGTATGGGAACTTCGGCATGGATTACGACAACTGCCGAAAAGCCGATTTTTGATGAGCAGATGCGGACGGTGACCTGGGCCCATGTGATTCCGGGATTGTACGCACCCAACGGAACCATGCAGTATGCAGGAGGTTCCTATAATTGGCTGAAAAACACAATCTGTACTATGGAATCTTATAGGGCAAAAGAGTCCGGAATATCGCCTTATATATATATGAATGAGTTGATTGAAAAAAGCCCGGCAGGTGCAAATGGAACTATTTTTCTTCCTTATCTTTTGGGAGAGCGTGCACCTCGCTGGAACCCTGATGCAAAAGGTGCATGGATTGGAATGAAACCGGAAACAACCCGGGGAGATATGCTGCGAAGTGTACTGGAGGGTGTGACCATGAACCTATCTATCTGCCTTGATATTCTACGTACGCAGTTAAGAATTGATGAGATCACAGTTGTAGGCGGAGGGGCAAAAGGCGAGATATGGCGTCAAATCATGGCAGATGTATATAATGCAAAAATACAGGTGCCTTCTCTTCTGGAGGAGGGAAGCTCCATGGGTGCAGCTGTTATAGGCGGAGTTGGAGCCGGCATTTTTAAGGATTTTACGGCAATCGACAGGTTCATTAATATTGAATCTGTACATACTCCAAAACCAGAAACAGTAAAGGCATATGAACCAGTCAAAAAAGCGTTTGATGCATATTATTTTGCATTGGAAAGTATTTACAAAAAAGTGGCAAGATGTGTCTGAACCCACGCACAGATCCTGTCAGTGTGTTCTGTTGGCCGCTTTTGCTACGTCAAACATCGTTGCCATATATGTACCTGCCTTCTCTAAGATGTTTCTATTATAACAGTTTGTCCGGACCTTATGCAATATACTTTGCGGTCAATTAGCATCCAGACATCCAGACAGGATGGGTTATAAATATAATCTCCGGAGGCAGAGTACACAAGATGCTTCACAGAATTTATATATTCACAGATTTCCCCATTTGTAGCATACCAGACGTCTTTTTTTTCAGAGGCGGTTTTCAGAAATTTTTCGATATCATTCCACTGTTGATATGCATCAAATTCATAAGAATGCCCCCAAACATAGAATAGTAAGGGTGAATGGGGGAAAGTGTCATCCGCTGGTTTAATAAATTCCTCTAATAAATCAAAGAGACAGCCTTCTGTGTGATGACAGGTGGGGTGCCATTCCAGAAAATCCGAAGGCAAATTAAAGCGATGGGTACTGCAGGTCGTTCGGGAATAAGTGATTCCGCAGCTTTTGGCAGCATCTTTTACATTCTGATTGTAGGTGCCAAATGGATAGGCCATGCCTGTAACCGGAGTGTATATAAGCTCCTCTAATTCTTTTCTGCACTCTGCAATCTCATAAGCAGCCATATTTTGAGGGACTCTGGCAAGATCAGGATGAGTCATGGAGTGTACAGCAATTTCCTGTGAAGCATAAATCCTGCAAATTTCCTCTTTTTTAAACTTGTAGTGACTTACATCAATTCCGGGCTGAACCAGATGATCCCTGTCCCCCATAAGCCCTGGGTTCAGGTTAAAAGTTCCCTTTATCTGATATCGCTTCATAAGTGTAATCAGGCGTTCATCCTGTGTAATACCGTCATCATAACTTAAAGTCAGGGCTTTTTTTCTCCCCTTGGGGAATAGAAGCGTGTCTTGTCGCAATCTTAACATAATTTGTCCTTTCACAGATACAGGGAATCCAGCCCTATACGCAAACTTCCCTGCAGCGTCATAGGAGCCGTTTCCCTGGTTTTTATTTTGCTCCCTTAATCAGGAGCGTGTTAAGTTTGAAACTATTTTAATAGACATCGTTTCATTCGTCAATACTCAATACATCAAATTTGTAATAAAATCCAAGTATAATTTGACTTTCAACATCAATGCATGCATTTTAACGGCACTTATTTATTTACAATAAACCGGCATTCTTTTCCGCTTAGGACATCAATGAGATTTTTAATGGCAGCGTGAGCCATATTATCGGTGGCTTCTTTCGTATGAGCGCCCGTATGGGGAGTTACAACCACATTGTCTAGCTCAAATAATTTAGAATCGGTGGGTGGCTCTATTTCAAAGGCATCCAGCCCCAAACCTCCCAGCCGGGCCTCCTTCAATGCATGCCATGCGGCATCTTCGTCAATGATTCCTCCCCTGGATGTGTTGATAAGTATGGCAGTTGGTTTCATCCGGGTAATGACATCTTTGTCTATAAGGTGCCTGGTGGAATCTGTAAGGGGGAGGTGAAGACTGATGACATCGGCCGCTTCTATGACTTCATCAAAAATACGGATCCCAATATTATGGTTGGAACAATAGCCCTCATCTATGTAGGGGTCATACGCTATAATGGTCATTCCCAGTCCCGCGGCGCACCTGGCAACTACCTTTCCTATAGCTCCCAGCCCCATAATCCCCAGAGTCTTTCCTTTTAATTCTATACCTGTGGAACGGATCCATTTTCCACTACGTGTTTCTCTATCCAGATATGTAATGTTCCTGGCCAGAGCGAGCATAAGGGAGAGGGCCAGTTCTCCCACGGCTTCTGCATTTACACCGGGGGTGTTGGTTACCGGAATGCCGTTTGTCCTGGCAGCGGCAATGTCTACCCGGTCATAGCCTGCACCATAGCGGGATATGACTTTAAGGTTTGGGCAGGAGCGGATGACTTTTTCTGTGACATAATCCAGGCCGGCTACATAGCCGTCACAGTCTTTCAACAATGGAATTAATTCGTCCTCTGACAGAGGGCGTCCCAATTTATTGAATATAAGATTGTCTGAAAATTCCTGCAGGGTTTTCAGCACCTCCCCGCCCTTGTCCGGCTGCAGGGAGGTTGGCGTTACTAATATTTTCATAAGAATAAATACCTCCTGATATCTCAATATGCAGTGTTTTAGTGAGCCAAAGCAACCGCCTCGGCAGTCAGACGGGTGATTTCATCAAAATTTCCTTCTCGGATAAAACTGTCTTTTACCATCCAGCTCCCGCCGCAGGCAATGACCTTATCAAAAGCAAGAAAGTCCAGGATGTTGGAGGCGTTGATGCCGCCTGTAGGCATGAATTTTATAGTTGGAAAAGGGGCGGCGAGAGCTTTGATTGTGCTTAGCCCGCCGTATTGTCCGGCCGGGAAAAATTTTACAACAGGAAGTCCATACTCCATCGCAATCATTACCTCAGAAGGAGTACAGATGCCTGGGAAGACCGGCAGGTGATTATCCAGAGCGAATTCTATTACCGGACGGCTGATGCCCGGGGACACCAGAAAGGCAGCGCCTGCATCCACTGCACGTTTGGCCTGTTCTGCATTCACTACTGTACCCGCGCCTACCGTCATTTCAGGGAATTCTTTTTTCATAGTTTTGATAGATTCTTCTGCCGCATCTGTTCGAAAGGTAATTTCAGCTACAGGAAGCCCACCTGAACATAAAGCTTCTCCAAGTGGCTGAGCTTGGTCTGCGTAATCTAATTTGACGACAGGTACAATCTTTTTTTCTGCAATTTGTGCTAATAAATTTGTCTCACTCATAATTTGTTCACTCCTTATGAAGGCTATAAATGTCGTTATTGTGTCAATATACGTGCCGGATTTTCTACGGATAGCATATGGATAATATCTTCGGAAATTCCGGAAGATTTCAGGGAAGCATTAAATTTGGTTAATATGTAGTTCAGTCCGATTGCGTCAGGATTGTAGGACATAAGCCTGTCACTGGTGGTATCCAGAGAATATAAGAGCTGTGTCGCATATCCTATGTCCACAAGGGATTGTATAATCTGTATTTCGTGTTCATCGCTGTGGTACTTGAAGCGGCCGATGGTGTCAAATTCCAGATAGGAGCCTTTTTTTAAGATATCCTTATGGGTTCTGATATCTCTGCAGGCCCTGTCCATATGACAGAACATCAGATTTTCCGGCTGCATTCCAAGATTTAGAAGAAAGTCCTGGAGTAAAATGGGGTTGGTGTCCTGCTCCACATGAATCATAATAATTCGTTCGGTTCTAAGGGAAGCAGAAGCGGCAGCCCGAAATAGTTTCTTATACCGGGGGCTCAATTCCTCTGTATCATAGGCGGTTTTAATAATCCCGGCCTTTACGCTGGACTGTACCGAAGGATATGTACAGTCAGCATCTGTATACATTCCTGTGGTAAGCTCCCGGACAAAAACTTTTTCCAGCTCAGCTTCGGAGATGGAATGTATCCAGTGGCTGTCAGGGTAGAAACATAATTTGTGAAATCCGGTGGAAGCAATAATATGTACGCCAGATTTTACTGAGAGCTTTCGGAGCTCTTCAGCCATACGGTTACATCCGCATGGCTGGGCATCGATGAAAGAATCTCCCCCGCAGGATTTGTAACGTCTTACTTCTTCCAGACTTTTTGCCATATCGTCGATACGAAGAGCAGGGTTTAAGTACCAGGACTTTCCCTTACTCATTGCAATATGCTCATGGCATTGACAAAAACCTAATTCTTCCGGTGCAATAGGGCCGGTCACTGTCACAATTTCTTTCATATGTCATACCCCCTATCTCCAATGGGGATTATCTACAATTGCGGGTCTGCCGTCCTTTTCAAGAATTAATTTGTGATAACCCTTTGTTTCAATTGTCCCATAGTCATGCCCGGAATCAGCGCCAAAAGTAAAGAACATAATCAGGGGCTCTCTGCCTGTATTTACAGACCTGTGGGCATAGCGTTTCGGTACATAAATAGCCTCACCCGGTCTTAGAGGCATCTCTAAAGTGTCACCCTCGGGATTTTCCATGACCATGTACCCTTCCCCTTTCAGTGTGTAATAGACCTCAGCGGTATCCAGAATGGTATGGAAATGGCCCTTGGTCATATAGTATTCCTCTCCAATGATTCCAGGATGAAGAATAGTGGTTCCGAAAGAAAGATGCCCGGCCTCTTCAGGGGCTCCAAGTTCATAAAACTCGTAAATAACAGGATCATCCTTTTCCAGAATACTATGAACAGCGGGTTTATCGCTGAACATGTCTTTCATTTGAGAAAGCTGTCGTTTGGTAACCTGAGCCGTTTCTGAAAAACCGGTATGTAAGTTAAAGTCTACTAAAAAGCTGGTATCCCAGTTGAAACTATTCATGAATTTGTCCTCCCTATAATTTTGCTATGTCACTCAATGCATCCAGTAAGTCTCTTCCGATATCAATATGAAAGACTTCGGCAATCACTTGTGTCCATCCGTGGATGAAGTAAATCCATCCGTCTTCGATGTAAAGGCGTTTTTCTTTGGCCTGAGCCTCTGCCTGACGCTTGAATAACAAATCCCCACGGTAATTTATTTCCCACACAAGGCTGTCTTCTGGAAAAACACAGTTATCAGTAAGAGGGGATCCGGGACCATCCTTTCCCAGTCCGGTAGCATTGACAATCAGTGAATGGGGCTTTAAAGAAGCTAACGTCCTGTCATTATCTCCCGGTGTGGGATTATGAATATATTCGAAATGAATATTCGGGTGGATCCCATCCAGAATCGCTTTTGCGGATTCCAGCCGGGGAACACTTCTGTTGGCAATGATAATCTTTTTCGGAACATTGTCACCAAATTTTTTCTGAGCAAAATATACACACATTGCAAGGGAACTTCCCCCGGCCCCCAGAAGCAGCACATCCCCGTCATAATTTGTCCAGTAATTCTGAGGTACGAAATGTTCAAGGGCAAGTCCGCTGGAAATAGGGTCTTTGGCATGGGCGCATAATTTGCCGCCGCTCTTTGATATAGAGGACACTTCTCCGAGCTTCTCTGCATAAGGGTCTATATATTCAAATAAGTCCTTACAGGTGTTGAATAAATCAATTTTGTGTGTAGTGACGAGAGCACCCATAGAAAAAGGATCGTTTTTTATAAACATGACTGCTTCCCGGTACTCCTTGGCAGAGGAATGGGGAGTAAAGTCAATCCCTCTAATAACTGCATTCCTTAATTTGAGCTTTTCTGCCCACCCTGGAAAAATTTTCATGATGGAGGACTGCCCTGTTGTCACTCCTATGAAATACATAGTCGGTGTAGTGGCCGGCTCATAAACATTGGACATTGGTAAACCTTCCTTTCATAATTTGATGTTGGGGTCAAAAGGTCATGCTTTTCTATGCAAGCATGAAACGCATGGCCTTTTGACCTGGTATCATAATTTGTTATAGTAATACAAACACAATTATAATGTTATTACATAGCAACATTATAATGAAACATTGGAGTGCTGTCAATATATAAATACTGCATTGACAAAAAAGATATTATGTTATAACATAGGAACAAATAAACGTGAAAGAAATTAATTTTTCAGAAAAGGAGATAAGAAAATGAGTACATTGGAAGAATTATTTTCACTGGAAGGAAAAACAGTTATTGTTACGGGTGGAGCCCAGGGAATCGGGAAAGTTGTTGCAACGAGAATGGCAGAAGTCGGAGCAGACATCGCGATTTTCGATTTGCAGGAGGACAAGGCCCGGGAGACTGCAGAAGAGATTCACAAAACTACGGGAAAGAAAACGGCGGCATATAGCATTGATGTAACAGACTCGGCACAGGTAAAGAAAATGATTACCAGGGCAGACGAAGAAATGCAGGGACTTGACTTATTGTTTAATAATGCAGGCATTGTACTGCATAAATCAGCATATGATGTGACTCCTGAAGAATGGGCTAAAGTAATAAATGTGAATTTAAACGGTGAATACTATATGGCATCAGAATTTGCCAGGTATTTGAAAGGAAAGGGAAAGAAGGGGGCAATCTGCAACACGGCATCTATGTCCGGTCATATTGTTAACTGGCCCCAGGAGCAGGCTTCTTATAATGCGTCTAAGGCAGCTGTCATCCAAATGACGAAATCCCTTGCAGTAGAGTACTGCAAGGATGGAATACGTGTAAATTGCATCAGTCCGGGCTATATGTATACAGAACTTACCTGCCATGTGAATCCGGACTGGCAGGAGAGATGGATGGACCTTACACCATATGGGAGATACGGGAAGCCAGAGGAGCTGTGCGGAGCAGTTATTTATCTCCTGTCGGATTCGGCATCCTTTACATCGGGAACGGACATTGTTGTGGATGGATGTTTCACAGCAGTGTAATCCGTAGGTATTTTGCCTCCTGATACTTACGGATTGCTCCGCACTTTGTGCTCCCGCAATCCTAAAAACATTCGAAATCCGCCCTATTCGGGCCACTTTCTCATGTTTTATGGGTCCCAAGGTCATGCTTTTTTATGCAAGCATGAAACACATGACCTTTTGACTCTGGTATCATCATTATTATATGAGAAATACATATAAAAAAGTGTCTGTGTACTGTGATACATGGACGCTTTTCTTTATATATGAAAAACTGATATTTCGACATCTTTGGTTAAAATACACAATGAAGATAAAATATTGTTATTTTATTAACGTTATTTTGTACAAAAACCGAAAGAAAAGAGATAAAAATATATTGACAAAAACAAAGTAATGTTATAACATATGAACATAACATCAAAGAAGCAAGTCAAGAAAAAGAGGAGGAAGTGTTTTATGAAGAAAAAGTTATTGAGTATTCTATTGTGTACAGCAATGGTGGCAACACTGGCAGTCGGCTGTGGCGGAAGTGACAAGGACAGCAAGAGCGAAGACAGTACAGCTGCCTCCGGCGAGGACAAAGGCTCAGGCGATAAGCTGAAAGTCGGTATAGCCATGAAGACCCAGGATGGTCCTTACTTTGTTACACTAGCCAAGTCTGTTCAGGAAAAGTGTGCAGAAATAGGGCTGGTGGATAAGGCAAGTGACGTAGTAGTATTGAATGCTGATATGGATGTGGCAAAGCAGTCTGAAAACTTTGAAACGTTTATTTCTCAGAATTATGACCTGATTTTCTGTGACTGTATTGATCCGGATAACGTAATTGCTGATGAAAAGGCAGCATATGATGCAGGAATCCCGGTAATTAATATTGACTCGGGAGTAAATGACGGAAGCTATTGTGTAACAACGGTATACTCAGATAATGAGCAGAACGGGCGTTTGTGCGGGCAGTCCTTTGCAGAATCAATGGGTGACGAAGAGATTTATGGAATTATGTTATCTGGAGAGAAAGGAAATGTTGCAGGAAATCAGAGGCGCCAGGGGCTTATCTGCGGCATTTTGGAGAAACGATTGGGAATCACAGAGGACGAGGCGTGGAAACTGACCAAGGAAGCTGATGAACAGCTGCTGAACAAAGGCTCATATACCAATGAAGACGCAAAGTTTACAATTGCCGGACAAGGCTGGGGAAACTGGACCGTCAATGATATCCTGAATGATGCCAATGACCTTGTTGTTAAGACAAAAGACAAATTAAATACAATGTTTGGCGAAAACGATCAGATGTTGTTCGGAGGGATGCAGGCGGCCGATGATGCGGGACTGACAGGTATTCATTATGTGGCAGCAGCAGACGGCGCAAAAGAAGCTTATGACTATATTAATGGAACGACACCGTGTAAGTCGGGTGAATACTATTGTACAGGTGAAAACTCTCCGGTACAGGTGGCCATTACGGCAACCGACATTGCAAAAAAAATCCTGGTGGACGGCTCCGATCCGGACAGCTATGAGGAAGTGACGATGACAGAGGCTGTCTGTATAACAAAAGATAATGTAGATGAGCGTTATGACTATGGTTTCTAGAAGCTGCTATGAGGTCCTCCTTTCACGAGGAGGACTTTTTGCTTGAAAACTTGGAGGTGAGTGCATGGAAGGGCAGTACAGACTTGAAATGAAAAATATTACAAAGCATTTTGGCGGTGTAAAAGCTCTCACGGATGTTTCTCTGAAAGTTGAACCGGGTGAGATTCACGCACTGATTGGCGAAAACGGCGCGGGCAAATCTACTCTTATGAAAATATTGTCGGGTGCATATCAAAGGGATAGTGGGCAGATATTTATTGACGGCGGTGAAGTTAAAATTACAAATCCCAAAGAATCTAAAGATTTGGGCATTGCTGTTATATACCAGGAATTTATGCTTGCACCTGATTTGACGGTTGCAGAGAATATTTTTATTGATAAGCTTTCTGGGGGAAAAGGTATTATTAACTGGAAAAAGCTTCGGGCGGATGCGGGGGCGCAGCTTGAAAAGCTGGGGTTTGATGATATTAATCCAAATGCAAAATGTGGGAGCCTTAGTGTCGCTTACCAGCAGGTGGTTGAAATCTGCAAATGTCTTACAAGAGATGCAAAGATACTGGTATTCGATGAGCCCACAGCAGTTCTTACATTTTCGGAAATTGAGAAATTATTTGAAGTTATAAATAAGCTTAAGAAACGGAATGTCAGCGTTATATACATATCCCATCGTCTGGAAGAGATATTTAGATTAAGTCAGCATATTACAGTTCTTAAGGATGGTGCGTATGTAGATACGGTTGAAACAGGGGGCTTTGATAAGCAGCGGCTGGTAAATATGATGGTGGGCCGGGAGATGACGGATATGTTTCCGGAGCGCCATGCGAAAATTGGTGAGACTGTGCTGAAGGTAGAGGACCTATATGCAGGGAAAATGGTACAGGGTGTAAGCTTTGAAGTGAGAGCGGGGGAGGTTCTTGGTTTCAATGGTCTGGTTGGAGCCGGGAGAACTGAAACTATGAGAGCGGTTTTTGGCGCTGATAAAAAAGAGTCAGGGAAGGTATATTATTTTGGTAAGGAAGTCAATTGGAAAAGTCCCCAGTCTGCAATTAGGGAAAAGTTTGGACTGCTTCCTGAGGACAGGAAGAAACAAGGACTATTGTTAGAACAGAGTGTTCGTATGAACACGACTCTTGCCTGTCTGAGTAAGGTTACAAGACACGGCTGGATTCAACACAAGAAAGAAAAGAAATTTGTCAAAGAGGTTCTTGGAAGTATCCAGACTAAGTACGGAAGTACAGAGGACAATGCAAACAGCCTTTCCGGCGGCAATCAGCAAAAGCTTTCATTGGCAAAGTGGATTGCTGCGGACTGTAAGTGCGTTGTTTTTGATGAGCCTACCCGTGGCGTTGATGTGGGTGCAAAGACAGAAATCTATAAAGTGATTAATACTCTTGCGGAAAAAGGGATAGCGGTAATTATGATATCTTCAGAAATGCCCGAAATTATCGGTATGTGTGACCGGGTTGTAATTATGCGGAATGGAAAGGTATCAGGCGAAGTGGAAAAGAACGAGTTATCAGAAAACATAATGATTAAAATGGCAATGGGGGTTTAGCTATGAAGAAGAAAAAATTCAATGTAAAAGATTTTTTGATAGGCAATAATACATATGTCATTTTTCTGGTACTGTTTATTGTCTGCGCGCTGCTGTCTAGTACATTTTTGGAGCCGGTGAACCTAGTGAATATCTGTCTTCAGCAGTCAGGTCCCATTCTTGTTGCGTTGGGCATGCTGTTTGTTGTCTTAACCGGAGGGATCGATCTTTCTGTGGGTGCTGTTACTGCGTTGTCTTCCTGCTGTGCTTACGTATTAATGAGAGATTACGGGCAGGGGTTGGGGGCTGCATTTGTTGTAGCTGTCCTGATAGGGCTTGCCATGGGACTTCTGAACGGAATTCTTGTGGCCTATGGAAAAATGCAGGGTTTCGTAACTACGCTGGCCACTTTATCTATTGGTAATGGTGCAGCTTTGATTGTCTCCCAAGGAGCCCCGGTGCGGTGTTCGAATATTCCGTCTGTCGGTGCAATGGCCAGTAAGGATTACGGGTATCCAATTGTAATAGGATGTGTAATTATCATTGTGATTATGGCACTTATTCAGCAATATACATCCTATGGACGCATTGTCATTGCCTGTGGTTCTAACAGCACTGCAGTACAGCTGGCCGGTATTAATGTAAAAAGATATGTATGCTCCTGTTACATGGTCTCCGGGCTTCTTGCTTCGATTGCAGGTATGTTTATTGCATCCAGAACCCAGACGGCGGCATCGACCCTCGGAAAAGGAGGCGAACTGGATGCGATTGCAGCGTGCGTTATCGGTGGAGCCAGCCTTGCGGGCGGAAAAGGCAGTGTGATAAAAACAGTGATCGGCGCATTGACAATTGCACTGATCAGCAATATCATGAATCTTAAAGGTGTTCCGGCATACCCTCAGGAAATTGTAAAGGGATGTATTATTATAGCGGCTGTATTACTTCAAATTGCTACAGACAGGACGGAGAGTGCAGTATAAACAAATTGACATAGCATAGCAAAGCAAATAAATAGGAGGTGCTATACATGAAAACAGTAATTGTAAACAAGGAGGGGACGCTGTCTGTCAAGGAGATTCCAAAGCCGAAATATGGGCCGAAGCAGGCTTTGACGAAAACAATCGCAAACGGTATCTGTGGAACAGATGTTCATTTGATGAAAAAAGCATTCAAAGGAATCACAGAAGATATGTATCCGGTTATGCTTGGTCATGAAAATGTAGGAGAGGTTGTCGAAGTGGGCTCAGAAGTAAAAGGGCTGAAGGCAGGCGACAAAGTGTTACTCCCATTTTTGGATGCTGATCCGGAATATCTGGGTCCTTATGAATCGGCATGGGGGGCTTTGAGTGAATACTGTGTTGTCAATGATGCAGCTGCATTTGCAGAGGGTGAAGTTCCTGATCTTGCAAAAGCACAGTGTGTTATTCCTGATGACATTGACCCTGTTGATGCAGTTATGCTGATTACTTTTGGAGAAGTGCTGAGCAGTGTGAAATACTTCGGGATTCAAAAGGATAAGCCAGTTGTGATATATGGCTGTGGTCCCGTAGGGCTTACGTTTATCAAAATGTGTAAAATGGTAGGAGCCAGCCCTGTAATTGCGGTTGTAAGAAACGAAGCTAAAAGAAGAAATGCACTGGAGGGCGGCGCAGATATAGTGCTGAATAGCACTGAATGTGACATTACAAAAGAAATTCGCACCTTGTTCCCTAAGGGGGTTCCTTATGTAGTCGATGCGGTTGGCTCCGAAGAAGTTGTAAATGATGCAATGGGGCTTATCTGTGACCGGGGAGAAATCTGCTGCTATGGCGTGCCGAGAAAGGAAGAAATGCATATTGATTTCAGCAAGGCAGACTATAATTGGGTAATCAATTTCCAGCAATTCCCGCTCAAAGGTGAGGAAGCTATTGCCCATGACGAGGTGATACAGTGGATACGTGAAGGAAAAATTGACCTGAAAGATTACATATCCGATTATTTTATTTTTGATGATGTAATTGAAGCTTATGATAAAGCACTGAATAAGAAAGTGCTTAAAAAAGGAATTGTTGTGTACAAGTAATTTGGAGGTAATTGAATGCAAATACCAAAATTGTTAACATTACTGCCAGAAGAATATGCGGTTACGCCCGATGGTATGGAAATTGACCGTTATGGAAATCTTATTTTGGCTTGCCCGAATTTTGCAGATATGTCAAAGCCCAGCTGTATATGTATGATTGACAAAAACCTGAATGTGAGAAAGTGGTTTGATGTGCCCTTGAGCGAAAGGACCCATGAGGCAAGGGCGATGGGATTAGCCTTTGGGCCTGACTGGGACTTGTACATTGTGGATAATCAAGGGTGGAGCAAAGAGCCGGCTTTGTCCTGTCAGGGAAGAATTCTGCGGGTTCGAATGGACGGTGATATAATAGAAAAGGTCACAGTGGTCGCGGAGGGAATGGAGCATCCCAATGGGATTCGGATAAAAGGCAGCTACGTGTATGTGACACAGAGCACTATGGCCAGTGCGAAGACAAAAAGCGGAAACCTAGTGAGTGGAGTTTATAGGTTCCATTTGGATGATGAAAATATTCATATCAATAATACATTGGAAGACCCTAATCTTTTTATTTCTTTTGAGACTAAAAACCCTGCAGATCAATATGGAGTGGATGGAATTGTTTTTGATCAGGAAGGGAATTTATATGTGGGAAATTTTGGCGATGGGGAAGTGTTTAAAATCCAGTTTGATGAGAATGGAAATATACAGAGCAATGTACTATTTGCAAAGGATCCGGAAAAGCTGCGTTCCACAGATGGCATGACTGTTGACCAGAACGGTAATATATATGTGGCCGATTTTGTTGTGAATGCAATTGCAAAAATAGATAAGAAAGGAAATGTCACTAGAATTGCACAAAGCCCGGACAGTGATGGGCTGCAAGGTGAGCTAGATCAACCAGGAGAACCCTGCGTTTGGGAAGGTAAAATAGTGGTGTCGTGTTTTGACTGTGTGGTGGGCGGTGATAAATGGAATACCGAACATGAGCTTCCGGCAACTATGAGTGTGTTAGAGGTTCCGGGAGCAGAACTGTGATTTTCTCTTAGGAAAGAAAAAAGAGGTCTGGAAAGTCTCACAAGAGAGTTTCAGACTTCTTTTTTTATATGAAAATATACGCCCTTTAACAAAAATGAACAGCAAATTTCTATAAAACATAAAAGAAATTGGGCAAAATTTATTAAAATAAATTAAAATAAGTGGAAAAACAGTGAAAACATACAAAACCAGTCCAGATGCGAGTTGACTTTATGAATCGGTTGAATTATAATATAGTAAGCACATAAATACTTAGTAATGTAATTACATAATATCATAATGGACTAAAAAGTATTGTTGTGGATGAGCATTATAAACATGAAAAAGGAGGGTTTTAAGTATGAGAAGAAAAATCACGGCAGTTTTGGTGGCAGGGGCTATGGCTGTAAGTTTATTAACGGCATGTGCTACAGATCCGGCCAAGGAAGCTGCAGCAACCAAGGAGGGTACACCAGATAATGGCAATGCAGGAGATACCGATAAAGCCGCAGAGATTGCGGATTTCAAGATTGATGCATCTCAGATTCCTCAGGAGAAACTGGATACCACCTTATATGTGGCATGTTCTATCCGCGGGCTTGAAAATCCTTATATAGCAACAATTGCTGACGGGATGGATATGTTCTGCGAGTATCTGGACAGCATTGGGCAAAAGTATGAAAAGCAGGTTTTAGATTCAGGAGGCTCCAATGATGTAGAGATTGATAATATGAAGCAGTTTGCGGCAAAAGCGGGAGGCGATGCAATTGCCTATGCTGATCCAAATGAATCTGCTATAGCACCGTCATTAGCAGAGGCTATGGCTGATGCAGGCGGTTATCTTGGTACGGCATGGAATAAGCCGGATGATGTGAATCCTCAGGACTATGATCCGAACTGGGTAATACATACTTCTGCTGATAATGTGGCTAATGGGAAAGCTACTGCTGAGGCCTTATTTGAATCTATGGGCGGGAAAGGCAAGGTATTTGTAGTAGAAGGTATGCTGGGAAATACGGCATCTAACAGCCGTATAGAAGGTCTGAAGGATGCACTGAAGGAATATCCGGATATTGAAGTTGCACATCAGGACACTGGAAACTGGGCAACCAATGAAGCATTAACCTTGGTTGAAACATGGTTGAATGATACACCGGATGTAGGAGGTGTATGGTGCGCCAATGACAATATGGCAACAGGTGCCCTGCAGGCTCTTGATGCAAAAGGATTGAAAGGCAAGGTAGGCGTGACAGGCATTGATGCAAATACTGATATTGTGGAAGGTGTAAAAGATGGCAGCGTGATTGCTACAGTTTCATCCAATGGATATCTGCAGGGAGGATATACCCTGGCTGTTTGTTACGCAGTGTGGACAGGGCTTATTACAACAGATGAACTGCCGGATGATTACCGCACATTTTTAACACCTGCGATTCTTGTTACAAAAGACACGGTTGATGACTATGTGGCAGAATATGTTGATTCTGTACCGGAATATGATTTCTCGGACATCTGGTTCTGCAAGGCAGATAAATAATGCCGGAACAGTCATATACTGATGACAGGGAGAAGGGACCGGCCAAAATGTCGGTCCCTTGTGGTTCATCGGTACATAAAATATTGATTGGAGAAATGTTATGGAAGAAAAGAATCAAGCGGCGCTGGATATAAGGGAAGAGTTTGCCGCAAAGGTAAAGGCGGACAACCGGAAAGAAAAGCTTATGAAGTGGGCGCCTGTAGGAGTACTGGCGGCACTGATTCTGGTCTTTTGCATATTGAAGGGAAGGTCATTCTTAAGCTTGAGTAATCTGGTGTCTATATTAAATCAATGGTCTTTACCCCTTCTTGTGGCACTGGGTCTGACTTTTGTAATTATGATAGGGAGCATTGATTTGTCTATAGATGGCACGGTGGGAATGGTGGGGTCACTGACCGCCATCTTTGTGGCAAATTCAAAGAATACAGTAAATCTAGGTGTGCTAGGCTTCCTGTTGGCAATTTTATGCTCGGTTGTTGTAGGCTTTTTAATAGGTGTGATCCATGTTAAATTTAAAATTCCTTCCTTTATGGTTAGTTTCGCTTTTATGAATATCTGTATTGGAATTGGTATGCTGTCTTATAGCGGCAAGCCGGCAACAATCCGTGATCCCCTGATGATGGCAATTCCTAAGGCATCATTTTTGGGAGTGCCGGTGATCACCTGGATTGCAATAGCTGTTCTGGTATTGTGCTATTACATACAAGAATATACCCCTTTCGGGCGCCATGTGTATGCGGTGGGAACTGATGAGACGATACCTAAAGCCGTAGGCATTAATGTGAATAAAGTTAAGATTAAGGTGTTTACTCTGGCAGGCTTTTGTTATGGAGTGGCAGGTGTGATTGGTGCACTCAGGCTGGGACAGGGACAGATTGCAATTGGTACAGACCAGATGTTTCCCGCCCAGGCTGCTGTTGTAATCGGCGGAACTGCATTGACTGGCGGAAAGGGCGGCGTGATGAATACCGTTGTGGGAACCTTGATTATGACTGTATTGATTAATGGGCTGACAATGATGGGGGTTGATCCCAACATTAAGACAGGAATTCAGGGGGTTATTATTCTTGCGGCGGTTATTCTTACAATTAAACATGGTTCTGCGGTAATCAGTAAATAAAAGCATGGAGGGATAGAAATGTCAAAAAATATATTATTCAGTGCTAAAAATATTGTGAAGTCCTTTCATGGAACACAGGCACTAAAAGAGGTAGATCTGGACGTTTATGAGGGAGAAGTGGTCGGCCTGGTCGGTGAGAACGGTGCGGGAAAATCAACACTAATGAAAATTATTATTGGTGTACAGCCTCAGGGCTCAGGAGAAATGTATCTGAGGGGAAAGCCATTTCAGCCTCATGATCCTTTGGAAGCTAATGCGGAGGGGATTGGGATGGTATATCAGGAGCAATCTCTGATTACAACACTTTCCGTAGGGCAGAATCTCTTTTTTGGGCATGAAAAGGAATTTATGCAGATGGGAATTGTTAATTGGAAAAAAATGTACGCAGAGGCTGCCGCCGTATTGTCAGAGGTGGGCTGTGAAGATATTAACCCCAGGAAAAAGGTAATTGATTTAAATTTTGCCACCAGACAGATGGTAGAAATTGCAAAAGTTGTCAATGTTACAAAAGAGGCTTCTACAGATGGAAAATGTTTAATTTTGTTGGATGAACCCACTTCCGTATTAAATGAGACTGAAGTAAAGCGGCTTTTTCAAGAGATAAGGAAGCTGACTGCAAAAGGGCATTCAGTAATTTTTGTGTCGCATCGCCTGGACGAAGTTCTTGAGATTTCTGACCGCATATATGTCTATAAAGATGGAGAGAATGCAGGAAACATGAATGTGGCTGACGCTACGGAGGCCATATTATACGAGCGGATGGTAGGCCATGAAACCAATTCGGAGTACTATCATTTGGATAAGCAGGTTATACCCAAGGAAGAGGTGGTACTGGAAGCAAAGGATCTTGGGTGCAGGGGGAAATTTAAACACGTAAACTTTCAGCTGCATAAAGGGGAAATCCTTGGTTTCTGCGGTGTTGTGGGTTCCGGAAAAGAGGAAATCTGCTCTGTCTTCTGCGGTGATGAGAGTCCTGATTTTGGAGAATTGATAGTAAAGGGGAGGAAAACAAAGTATAGTGCACCTTATCAGGCGTTAAATGATGGGATTTTAATGATTCCTATGGAACGTATGGTTGAAGGAGTTATACGGGGGCTTTCTGTTGAGGATAATATCGCGCTTTCCAATGCAGGGAGGTTAAGTAAGAGAGGCATGATATCCAGAAAACGGGTATCGGAGCAAGCCGTGGAATGGATCCGCAGGCTCAGAATTAAAACCAGCGGCAAAGAAGAGCTGGTGATACAGCTTTCAGGAGGGAATCAGCAAAAAGTGGTTTTTGCGCGCGTACTGGCCTCGGAATCGGATGTTGTTATATTGAATCATCCCACCCGCGGTGTGGATGTGGGGGCAAAAGAGGAGATTTACGGATTGATCCGGGACATGGTCGCCGAAGGGAAATCAGTCATTCTTCTGGGCGATACCTTGGATGAGTGCATAGGAATGTCTAATCGTGTACTGATCATGCGGGATGGATTGGTTACAGGTGAATTGGATGCGGCTGTGGATGCCAAACCGTCACAGGTGAGTATCATCAGCATGATGGTATAAGAAGGAGATGAGGGCATGAATAAACTAAAAACAAATAAGGCATATTTTGCTACATATTTCAGTATGGCTGTTATCATATGTCTTGTGCTGATTTTTACTATTATGGAAAAAAGTTTTATTAATTCTTCAAACATCAACAATTTGTTGAGTGATACAGCGCCCCTAATGATTATGGCTGCCGGAATGACTCCTGTCATTTTAATTGGTTCCATCGACTTATCGGTTGGCGCTATGTGTTCTGTTTCAAATGTACTGGTAGTCAGCTTTATTATGAAATTTAAAGATACAATCTATGCAGACTGGTTTATTATGTTGGTGACGTTTGTAACCACACTTGTGTTTGCAGTGATTGCAGGCATTATACTCGGACTCATTCATGTTAAGCTGAAGGTTCCGTCGTTTATAGCTTCACTGGCATTTATGTCTATATGGAATTCGGCAGCATTGTTAATTAGCAATTCTCCGATATCAATACCTAAAAAGCTGTGGGGTACCATTGACTGGTATAAAATATCTATAGGTCCGCTGGGGTATCCGCTGGTTATTGCATTTCTTATTATAATCGGTTATTATGTGATTCTTACCAGGACGTCCCTGGGGAGAGGCATATATGCTATAGGCGCAAACGAACGTGCAGCCCGCATGTCTGGCATAGCTGTAGATCGAATTAAAATCACTGCCTTTGCGGTTAACGGCTTTTGTGCTGCTTTGGGAGCAATCTTTTTGATGGCAAAGGCTAAGAGCTGTGCCCCTACAGTTGGTGACTCGTTTACGCTGATGGTAATTTCAGCGGTAGTTCTGGGCGGTACGGCTCTGATCGGCGGTTCGGGAAATATTTTGAATACCATATTGGGGGTCTTTATTGTTTCGATAATTAAGAATGGGATGAATATAGTAAGTATTAATGTATACTGGCAAAAGGTTGTATTTGGAGTGGTCGTATTGATAGCTATAGCAATTAACACTGACCGATCATCCAGAAGCTTTATTGTCAAATAATTTTAAGCCTGGTTTGGAATGGATGTATGTAAATCCTATGCCAAACCAGGCCTTATATTTAAGAGAAACTGAAATTATATGATACCAGGGTCAAAAGGTCATGCGTTTCATGCTTGCATGAAAAAGCATGACTTTGGGACCCGTAAAACATGAGAAAGAAGCCCGAGTAGGGCGGATTTCGAATGTTTTTAGGATTGCGGGAGCACAAAGTGCGGAGCAATCCGTAGGTATCAGGGGGCAAAATACCTTTTGACCCCTACATCATTATATTGCTTTATAATATGTACCTAAACGATCTGCCATAACTATGCCGTCGTAAATCATCTGAGCTGATACCGGGAAGGGCTCAACATCCCAATAGGACTTCAGAGATTCTTCTGCCACACTCATAATCTCTTCCTTAGTAACGTCTTTGATCCCCAGATCTTCGAATGTGGCAGGAAGTTTAACTGCTTTATAGAAATCATAAATTTCCTCTATTTCTTCTTCCGCTCTTCCTTCAATTATTAGCTGAACCAGAATGCCAAATGCTACAACTTCTCCGTGGAGCAGCTTGGTGCAGGGCGGCAGTATGGTAATTCCTTCTGCAATAGAATGGGCTCCGGCACAGCTAGAGTTCTGCACACCCAGGCCGCTTAGCAGGGCGTTGGCTTCAATTACATCTTCCACGTCGATAGTACAAAGTCCATTTTCGGCAGCCAATTTGGCGCTGATTCCTTTTGTCAAGATTGTTTTATGGCATGCCTCTGCAATAGCTTTTACGGCAATGGTACTGCAGTACCCTTTCCATACATAGTTAGGAGAGTGGGATTCCAGATTTGCTCTCGTCTCTATGAAAGTGGCCAAGGCATCGCCCATACCGGCTACAAGAAAGCGAATAGGCGCCTTGCAGATAATGTCAGTATCCAGCAAAACTAAATCAGGATTTTTAACATAATGCCTGGCGCCCACATGTTCTCCAGAATCTGTATAAATTACCGAAAGCCCGATAACCGGTGCATCTGTAGAGGCCGTTGTTGGAATAATGACTGTAGCTGCCTTAAAGATATCGGCTACAGCTTTTGCGGTATCCATGGTTTTTCCTCCACCCATTCCTGCAACTACATTCGGTTGAAACTCCTTTACACTCTCAGCAATCTGCTCAATTTTATCAGCTGTAATTTCACCGCTAAACTCTAAGACCGTAACACCGCTTTCACCTTCACGGTACATGTCCTCAAACTTCACCTTATATTCTTCATAAAAAAAGTAATCTACCAGGATGAGTACCCTTTTTCCGTAAGCGTCAGTGTACTCTTTCAAGTGATTCAGCTCATACCTTCCTTGTATGTACCTGCTGGGTGAACCAAAAGCTCTGGTTGTGTGTTCAATCATAGACATAACTTCTCTTCCTCCTGACAATAATTTTTTATTCTTTTAAGATAAAAATACCACAAATCAATATGTAAGTCAATAATAATGTAACTTTGTTATTACATTACGTCATAAATAAAAGGATTAAATATTGCTAGACTATGTGGCAGCTCTTTTCCGGTATTCAGCTAACTCTTAAATATCTCCGAAAAAACAAAACTTTCAAAAAATGCACTTGACGTTATACTGTTTGTGTCAGGTAAAGGAGTCAGGAAGGAAATTTCTGCCCCTTTACCTTTTTGTCCGTGCAAGACTTCTATGAATTAAATCTTGATAAAAATGACTGAAGTCTTGGTGTCTTTGGATTATTAAACAATTCCTCCGGGTCGCCTTGCTCTGCGATAATGCCCTCATTAAAAAAAGCTACTCTGTCTGCAATTTCTTTTGCAAAGTCCATTTCGTGAGTAATCAGCAGCATGGTCATGTCGCTTTCAAAGGCAATTTCTTTGATTACATCCAGAACTTCACCTACCAATTCAGGATCCAATGCAGAGGTAGGTTCATCAAATAGCATAATATTGGGCTTCATAACCAGTGCTCTGGCTATGGCAACTCTTTGTTTTTGTCCACCTGACAGCTGAGCAGGATAAACGTCCAGCTTATCCGACAGTCCGACCTTTTCCAGCATTTCCTCTGCCTGCTGTCTCGCTTTCTTCTTCGAAAGGCCCAGAACAGTCATGGGAGCTTCCATGACATTTTTTAGAACCGTCATATGAGGAAATAGATAAAAATGCTGGAAGACCATACCTATACTTTTCCGCATTTCGCGGAGATGCTTTTCTTTTGCCTTCACAAGCTCTCCGCCCACTTCTTCCTGCCATAAATTCTTGTTTTCGACTTCTATAATTCCGGAATCAGGTTCTTCTAATGTCATTAACAATCGCGCTAAAGTGGTTTTCCCTGAACCACTGGGGCCAATCAGGGCTACCTTTTCTCCGGGATAAATGTTAAAATCTATGTCTTTTAAAACTTCCAGATCTCCATAAGTTTTAGTGACATTCTGATAACTGACAATTGGTGTCATAATACGCTCCTTTCCGTGTGAATCAGTTTTTGGCTCCCAGGCGGACTTCCAGCTTTTTGATCAGTTGTGAAGAAGGATAGCTTAATAGGAAAAATATAATTCCTACAATAGTAAAGCCTTCCAGATACCTGAAAGAGCCGGCCCCAAGTATTTTAGCTGTCTGCAATATTTCGACGAGAGTTATAGCAGATAATAAGGGCGTTTCCTTAAACATGGTAATCAGGTAGTTGCCTATAACGGGAATGATGGGAGGAATAACCTGAGGCAAAATTATTTTTATCCATGCCTGAATATGCGAGAAATTCAAAGCTTTTGCGACTTCCCACTGTCCCGCAGGGACAGCCTCAATTCCACTCCTGAATACTTCTGATAAATAGGTACTATAGTGTATTCCCAACCCCAGAACGCCCGCGGTAAAAGGTTTCAGAGATATCCCGATTTTGGGAAACACGTAGAAAATAAAGTACAGCTGTACCAGAAGCGGCGTATTTCTTATAAACTGTATGATTCCTTTCACTGCCAAAGATACAATCTTTATGTCTGAACGAACCAGAACTGAAAAAATGAGTCCTAAAAACAAAGCAAGTATGAAACCGACGAAGGTTGCACTTATTGTGATTTTTAAAGCCGACAATATTTGGGGGAGTATAGAAAAAGCGTAATCCCAGTTCCACATATTACACTCTCCCTTCCGAAACTTTCGCTTCCAATAATTTCACCCCTTTGGACAATGGCAGTCCAATTATAAAATATATAACGAGAAGCATTGTGTAGACCTTCGTGGTTTCAAATGTAGTGGCATTCAAAATGTTGGCCTGGTAAGTTAAGTCTGTTAATGTGATCATTGAAACAAGGGATGTACTTTTCAGCAGCTCTATTAGCTGATTTCCTAAATTGGGGAGCATCATTACAAATGCCTGGGGTATGATGACTTTTACCATGCGCTGAGTTTTCGTCATATTCAGTGCAATGCAGGCTTCTGTCTGACCTACGGGCACATTTTGTATGGCACTTCGTACAACCTCAGAACAGTATGCTCCGTAATTTAGCCCTATAGCTAAGACACCAGCAGTAAGTGCCGAAAGTCTTATTCCCATCATGGGAAGAGCAAAATAGATCCAAAAGAGCTGAACCAGCAGTGAGGTCCCCCGGAATACTTCTATATATACACCTGAAATGAAACGGATTGTTCTGTGTCTGGACATTCGCGCCAGACCGGATATAAAGCCCAGCACCAAGGCCAGTATGGCTGCAAAAAATGTAACCTGTATGGTAACCTTCAGGCCGGCTTTGATCAATGAGATAAATATTTCATATGTGGTCAAGCGTTCCACTCCCTTTCCTTTCGAGTATACATCACTTAATCACCTCTTCCAGTGTTACATCTCCCGGAAGCTCCTCTTCCGTAAAGCCAAATTCCTGGATGATCTCAAGTAATTCGCCTGAATCCTGTAATTCTTTGAGTTCTTTATTAAAGGCCTCAACAAAATCTGTATCTTCATTTCGAAATGCTGTAGCGCCATAACCTTTCGCGCTTTCACCGTCTACAATGGGCTGTTTGAAATCAGTTACTCTTTCAAAACCGGAGTTATTTGCTGCATCCAGCGTATTTTGCAAAGAAGGGCCCGTAGCCGTGATGACATCCACCCGTCCTGCTTCCAGAGCAGCCAGTGCGGCAGGCATGTCTGGAACAGTGACAATCCGGTCCTTTGGAACACCGACTGAAATCAGATAATCGTATTCAATTGCCCCGCCCGGTACGGCTACTGTCGCAGATTCATGGGCGGCGACATCTTCATAACTGTGCAGATTCAGAGGATTCCCCTTATTTACGGCAATTGCTTCACCTATGCTGTATTCAGGGTCGGCAAAACTCACATCTTTTGCCCGCTCCGGCGTAATAAACATACCTGCGGTAACCATATCAAAACGCTTTGCCTGAAGTCCGGGAATTAAAGAGCCAAATTCAGTTAATACCCCCTCCATTTCATTGATACCTAGATTCTTAAGAACTGTGCGGGCGACCTCAACCGCTTCACCGGTCAGTTTCCCGTCGGCCGTCTGGTAGGCATAAGGCTTTTCGTTGGCAAATCCTATAGTGACGGAACCTTTTTCCTGTGCCTTTTCGAGTGTGGTTTTACCGGATGCTCCGCTGCCTCCTGAGCCGCCACATCCCGCAATGGACAGGACAAGTAATGCTGCTAACAGCATAAGACTGATTTTTCTTATGTTTTTTTTCTTAGAGTAGAAAGAACTCATAACATATCTCCCTTCTGATATCCTGACACAGAAAGTTCACTGCCTGTGCCGGGCTTAAAATTGAGAGCATTTTTAAAATGTTTACAGCACGTATTTAATTTAATTATGTTGGATTTTGATAACACAAACAGGGCTGTAAGGCCCAAAAGAAAAAAACGTATTTTGTTTTGTATCTAGATAATTACGAATATTCAATATAATTTTGTTTCACACGCTTACGAGGTTAGCTGACGGGTTCGGTCAGAAACTGCCCTATAGCCTGCTGTGACACAAGCCAATTCACCCCAGGAAATGGTTCCCCCGTTTTCCTTTTGGAAATTCAGCAAAAATTAATTCACTGAGTTTTTTATGCTCTGGTAAAAGGGTAACATATATGAAAAATCATGTCAACCGCCAATTCTGAATTGAAAATATCAGAAAATAAAGCGGGAAATGAAGATTCCATGCATAATTTCTTCCTTTTCTTTTGAAGGTGATTGAGATATAATATAATGATACCGGGGTCCCAAAGTCATGCTTTTTCATGCAAGCATGACGCATAACCTTTTGACCCTCGTATCATAAATTGATGTAGGGGTCAAAAGGTATTGTGCCCCCTGATACCTACGGATTGCTCCGCACTTTGTGCTCCCGCAATCCTAAAAACATTCGAAATCCGCCCTGCTCGGGCTACTTTCTCATGTTTTGCGGGTCCCAAAGTCATGCTTTTTCATGCAAGCATGAAACGCATGACCTTTTGACCCTGGTATCATAAATTGAGTTAAAATCTAACCCGCAGATAGGAAGCGGGGATTTCATGCTAAAGGATGAGTAATTTTTATGAAGGTAAGTATCAAGAAAATCAGTGAACTCACAGGTTTTTCCCCTGCCACAGTGTCCAATGCACTGAATCACAAAAAAGGAGTGAACCGGGAAACCTCGAAAAAAATTCTGAAAACAGCTGTGGAATTGGGGTATCGTACAGAAGAGAAGATTAAGAAGATATGTTTTGTTATTTTCAGGAGAAATGGCTTGATTATAGATGACAGCCCTTTTCATCCGGCAGTGATAGAAGGAGTGGAGCATCAGGCTAAGGAGATGGGATTTGAAACTGTGTTCTGTCACGTGGACATCAACGATCTGGGGTATCAGGATCGGATAGAAGAAATTCTGGCGGATACAGAAAGCGCAGTGGTTCTCTTAGGAACAGAGATGATGGAGGAGGATTTTGAACCGTTTCTCTGTGCTCAAAATAAAGTGATTTTGTTGGATGGCTGGAGTGACAGACATTTTTTTAACAGTGTTTTAATAAGTAATACGGATTCTGCGGTGAAGGCGGCAGAGTACCTGCTGCATAAAGGGCATCGGGATATAGGTTATATTCAGGGAGATTTTCGGATTCAGGCCTTTAAATACCGGGAAATTGGACTTCAGAGGGTGTTATCCCGGGAGGGGATGTCCCTAAAACCGGAATATGTCGCTACCGTGGGAACCAGGATTGAGACGGCGTATGAAGGAATGAAACGATATCTGGACAAGAGCCCGGAGCTTCCTACAGCATTTTTTGCTGATAATGATACCATTGCCATAGGAGCAATGAGGGCGTTGGAAGAGTATGGGTATAATATTCCGGAGGATGTATCTATTATAGGATTTGATAACATAAGCTTTGGGGCAATTTCTGATCCTCCGCTGACAACGATTAATGTATATAAGCAGGAGATGGGAGAGCTGGCAGTGCGGCAGCTGGCACTGGCGATGGAGGAGCCGGAAAAGGTAAAAATGAAAATACAGGTTTGTACCGACTTTGTAGAGAGAGGCAGTGTACGCGAGGTATAAGGACAGGGGACTGGTTGATTTGGTCAGTCCCCTGTCTTATTTTTTGTTTTTTGGGGTGGTGAAAGAATCTTTTTGAACTAACCCTTTAATAATCAAGTGATGTGAAAGTGATGTAGTAGGACCAAATATCTTATAGAATATTTATATAAATATTTATATAGTAAGTAAAAAACAACAGAAGAAATAAAGATGAAAAATCAATGTAAAATCAAATAAAATATAAAAATAGCACAAAAATAGCGGCGAAATTTTGTGAGTAGTAAATAAAATGCAATTTTTAAGGAAAAATATCAATGAAAAGTATTGAAATATTTATATAAATGTTTATAATAAAAATGAAGAATTAAGAGGCGGTGAAAAATTGAAGATCAGCATAAAACAAATAAGTCAGATTACGGGTTTTTCTCCCGCTACAGTCTCAAATGCTCTGAATCATAAAAGGGGTGTGAATGGGGAAACTGCCGAGAAAATATTCCAGGCAGCAGAAAGACTAGGGTATCGGGCGGATAGAACGATCTCAAAGCTGCGGTTTGTGACGTACAGGAAGAATGGACAGATTATTGATGACAGTCAGATATTTCCCGCTATGATAGAAGGCGTTGAACGGCAGGCAAAGGCCATGGGATATGAAACTACATTCAGCCATCTAAATTACTGTGCTTCCGACTTTGAAGACCGTTTGAGAGAAGTGACAGATGACACGAGCTCTCTTGTGATTCTCCTTGGCACCGAGATGCTGGATGAAGATTATAAATTCTTCATGGATTACAGGGGGTACCTCATTATACTAGATGGCTGGTGCGAGGATATGGCATTCGACGCAGTGCTGATCAACAACACGGATGCTGCCGCCAATGCTATAGAGTATCTGATAAAAAAAGGCCACAAGGAAATTGGTTATCTTAGAGGAGGATACAGAATTAAGTCATTCCAGTACCGGGAATATGGTTACTACCGCACTCTGGCAGCTCATAATTATCCTAAAAACCCGGAATACATAGTAACACTGGGAACTCGGATTGAAACCGCTTATGTGGATATGAAGTATTATCTGGAAGGAGAACCGGAGCTCCCCACGGCATTTTTCGCGGACAATGACATCATTGCTCTGGGGGCAATAAGAGCTTTGGAGGAAAAAGGCATTAGAATCCCGGAACAGGTTTCCATTGTTGGGTTCGATGATATTCATTTTGGGGCAGTATCCGGTCGGGGCTTGACGACAATACATGTGTTTAAGCAGGAAATGGGAGAAGTGGCAGTCAGGAGAGCAATGGATCATATCAAATATCCGGGCAGGATGGTAAAGACAAAAATCCAGGTTGGCACAGAGTTTCTTGAAAGAGGAAGTGTCAGGGATATCAAGTAGACGGAACAAGAGGCGAAGAAAGAATGGAGGACGAAAAATGGCAACTATCAAATTAGGTTATGCGCCCACAAGAAGAAGCATTTTCAGTGCGCCGGATGCAATTAAGTACAGGGGGCTGACGGCCGACAGGCTGAAAGAGTTGGGTATTGATTTTGTGGACATCGATGATATCAATAAAGAAGGACTTCTTTACGATGACCATGATGTAAAGAAAATAGCAGCTAAATTTAAAGCGGAGGGGGTTGACGGATTATTTCTCCCCCATTGCAATTTTGGCACAGAGTATGTATGTGCCAGACTTGCCAAGGAATTGAATGTCCCTGTACTGCTCTGGGGGCCGTTGGATGAGAGGCCGGATGAGAATGGGGTGAGGCTCAGAGATACACAGTGTGGTCTTTTTGCAACCGGGAAGGTGCTTCGAAGATTTCAGGTTCCATTTACATATATGACAAACTGCAGACTAAATGACCCGGTATTTAAAAGGGGAATTAAGGATTTCCTTGCAGTGTGCAACGTAGTAAAGACATTCCGCAACATCCGTATTCTTCAGATTTCGACCAGGCCCTTTGATTTTTGGACTACCATGTGCAATGAAGGCGAGCTTTTGGAGAAGTTTAATATCCAGCTGGCGCCCATACCCATGACTGAGCTGACGGAAGAAATCAAAGCTGTCAAGGCTGAAGGCAGGAAAATGGCGGAAATGATTACATATATCAATGAAAATATGGAAGTGAAGATTCAGGAGAACCAGGTGGAAAATGTAGCGGCACTCGAAACGGCTATGGAACAGCTGCTTGAGCGGTACGGATGTAATGCAGGCGCTATCCAGTGCTGGAATGCACTGCAGACGGAACTGGGGATTATGCCCTGTGCTGCCAACTCCATTTTAAATGAAAAAGGAATCCCGATGGTGTGCGAGACGGATATCCACGGGGCTGTCACGGCGCTGCTGGTCGAGGCAGCGGGAATGGATGAGACAAGAGGGTTCTTTGCCGACTGGACTATACGCCATCCGGATATTGAAAATGGTGAACTGCTGCAGCATTGTGGCCCTTGGCCTATTTCTGTGGCAAAAGAAAAACCGAGACTTACCTACCCTCTGGCGTTTGACCATCCTGGCAGCCTGACTGCCGAGGCAAAACATGGAAATATTACTCTGTGCCGTTTCGACGGAGACAATGGTGAGTACTCTCTTCTTCTGGGCAACGCGAAGGGTGTAGACGGGCCTAAGGGGATGGGCACTTACCTTTGGATAGAGGTGGACAATATTAAGCGTCTGGAGGCAAAGATTGTGGAAGGCCCATATATCCATCACTGCGTGGGCATTCACAAGGATGTAGTTCCGGTCTTGTATGAGGCATGTAAATATATTGGTGTAAAACCGGATTTTTACGACCCCATTGAAGAAGATGTAAAAGCGTATCTAAGAGGAGAATGATAATGGAAAATCTGAAAGCATTGGCTTACGAGTTAAGAGAAAATGTAATCGATATGATTGTGGAAGGCAAAGGCGGGCACACTGGCGGCGATATGAGCGTGATGGAAATATTGACAGAAATTTATTTTGATCAGATGAATATAGCTCCCGAAACAAAGGATGACCCGAACCGGGACAAATTTATCATGAGTAAGGGTCACTCTGTGGAGGCGTACTACGCGGTCTTGGCTGCCAAGGGATTTTTTGATATTAAGGATGTTATCGCTCAGTTTAGTAAATTTGGCTCAAAGTTTATTGGGCATCCAAACAACAAACTGCCGGGTGTTGAAATGAACTCCGGTTCTCTTGGGCACGGACTCCCAATCAGTGTGGGGATGGCCCTGGCAGGCAAGATGGATGAACGTGATTATAGAGTTTACACGGTGATGGGTGACGGGGAACTGGCAGAAGGCTCCGTATGGGAAGGTGTTATGTCTGCTCATCAGTATAAACTGGATAACCTGTGTGCGGTGGTGGACAGGAACCGGCTCCAGATTTCCGGAAACACAGAAGATGTCATGGGACAGGATGATCTGCATGAGAGATTTGCTTCTTTTGGATGGCATGTCATTGATGTAAAGGATGGCAACGATATTGATCAGTTAAAGGAGGCTTTTGAAGAAGCAAAGACAGTGAAGGAAAAGCCAACAGTGTTGATTGCCAATACTGTCAAGGGAAAAGGTTCCCCGGTTATGGAAAATAAAGCTGCCTGGCACCATAAGGTTCCAACCGGCGAAGAATTGGTACAGATTAAGGAAGATCTTGCAAAAGGAAAGGAGGCGGCGATTCGTGGCTAAAATAGCAAATAAACAGGTTATATGTGAAGTATTAATGGAAGCGGCAAGGACAGATAAAGATGTGGTGGCACTTTGCAGCGATTCAAGAGGAAGCGGCTCGTTCACCCCTTTTGCAGACAAATCCCCTGAGCAATTTGTGGAGACGGGAATCGCAGAGCAGAACTTGGTGAGTATTTCGGCAGGCCTGGCAAAGTGCGGCAAGAAGCCTTATGCGGTGTCACCCGCATGCTTTCTTTCAACGAGAAGCTATGAGCAAACCAAGGTGGACGTGGCATATTCCGACACCAATGTGAAACTGATAGGCATTAGCGGAGGCATCAGCTATGGAGCTCTGGGCATGAGTCATCATTCTGCACAGGACATTGCGGCTATGTCAGCGATTCCGAACATGAGAGTTTATCTTCCCAGCGACAGGCTGCAGACCGAATGTCTGACGAGGGAACTACTTAAGGATAAAAAGCCGGCTTATATACGTGTGGGAAGAAATGCAGTGGAGGATGTGTACGAAGAAGGCAGCATGCCATTTGAGATGGATAAGGCAAGTGTGATAACAGAAGGACTGGACGTTGCAATTATTGCCTGCGGAGAGATGGTAAAACCTTCTGTAGAGGCGGCAGAACTCTTGAAAAAACAAGGAATCAGTACTACGGTGGTGGATATGTATTGCCTAAAACCATTGGACAGAGAAACCATTGTTAAAGTAGCTCTTAATGTGAAAGCGGTAATAACTGTGGAGGAACACTCACCCTTTGGGGGACTCGGAGCTATGGTCAGCCAGGTGGTGTCTGGCGAGTGTCCGAGGAAAGTACTCAACATGTCCCTGCCCGATGAGCCTGTAATCACAGGAAACTCTAAAGAGGTATTTGATTATTACGGACTGAATGCAGAAGGAATTGCCAAAAAAGCGGCAGAGGCAATTAGTTAAGGAGGATATTAGCAGGAGATGCCTGTTAATATAAATAATTTGTTATAGTATAACTCATAAGAGGAGGAACGAAAAATGAAAGGATTCAAAAAGGTTTTAGCAACATCACTTGTGGCTGCCATGGTAACGGTTACGGCAATAGGATGTGGCTCCGACAAGGAAACAAAAGACACATCGGAGAAAAAAGCTAAAGAGACCTCTGCTGCGGCCGACAGTAAAGCGGAGGATACCGCGGAGGTATTAAAGGGAGGCGGCTCTAATATTATTTACATTATTACACCATCTGTATCTAATCCTGCTTTCAAAGCGGAAGCTGATACAGCAACTGCAAAGGCCAAGGAACTTGGATATGATGTAAAGACAGTATCTCATGATGATGACCCGACCAAGCAGACAGAGCTTTTTGACAGTGCAATCTCTGATAAAGCAGCGGCAATCATTTGCGATAATGCAGGTGCAGATGCAACAGTAGAGGCAGTTCAAAAAGCAAGAGATGCCGGAATACCCACATTTTTGATTGACCGTGAAATCAATGAAGAAGGCGTTGCAATCTCTCAAATCGTTGCTAACAACTATCAGGGTGCAAAAGCAATCGCTGAAAAGTTTGTAGAGGCAATGGGTGAAAAAGGAAAATATGCTGAGTTATTAGGAAAAGAATCCGATACAAATGCAGGTGTTCGCTCTTCCGCATTCCATGAGGTAATCGATCAATACCCGGATATGGAAATGGTTGCTCAGCAGACAGCTAACTGGGAAAAGACAGAAGCGTATGACAAAATGGAAGCAATCATTCAGGCTAATCCAGATTTGAATGGTGTTGTCTGCGGCAATGATACCATGTTGGAGGGTGTCTGTGCAGCGCTTGCAGCTCATAATATGAACCTTCCGGTCATCGGAGTGGATGGTTCTGACGAAGCGGCAGCTTTAATTAAGTCAGGTCAGGCTACAGGAACAGCTCTTCAGCAGTTTGCAGTTATTGCTGAGATGGCAGTGACTCAGGCAGATGATTACTTGAAAAATGGAAAAACGGGTCTGGATGAAAAACAGCTGGTAGATTGTATTGCAATTACAGCAGACAATGTAGATAATTTATCAGCATTTGTCTATACAGAATAACTTGATACCAGGGTCAAAAGGTCATGCGTTTCATGCTTGCATGAAAAAGCATGACTTTCGACCCCAACATTGACAGAAAATTGGAGTATTGAACTGTAACAAAGGGCAGGGAAGCATGTCAAACACGCTTCCCTGTTAAAACACGGTCTTTGCCTCAAAGGACTTGAAGGAGGACGCTATGAAAAAGCGTATGATAACTCTCGGACTTGCGGTTGCGCTTACTGCAGCTGTTATGCTGACGGGGTGTGGAATTGTAAAAGTCGTTAAAATAGGAGAAGAGGGGAAATATACCGGAGAAACAGCTTTTAATGCCGGAGATGATGTGGCGGCTATATGGGAGTCGTCGGCTCTTCCGGAATTGAATGAAACAGCGGTGGATTTGAAAGACCTTTTGACAGAGTCAAAAGGAAACTTAGCAACACTAGCTGATAAATATGGAAAGTATTCTATGGGTAATTCAGGTGAACTAAGCTATGTAGTAAAAGGAACCGGCAAGGTTGAAGAAGTAAATACTGAGTCTCAGGCAGGTTACATGGCAGTGGAGCTGGATGGGTATACAGGTCCGGAAACCATAAAGATCCAGATAGGACCTGTATACAAGGGGTCTTCTATTCGTGACACCTTAAGTTTTATTAAGTTTGGCGATTATAAGAACCAGGAGGAATGGGCGGCAGTATCACAAAGTATTAATCAAGTGGTGGCAAAAGATGTCGTAGAACCGGCAAAACCTGATTCCCTTATGGATAAGAATGTTTCTTTTATAGGAGCGTTTACGGTATCAGCAGGAAACACAGATGTGCTGATTACCCCTGCCACTCTGGAAGTGAAGTAATTTGCTGCCAAGTCAAAGACCCCGCAGCAAGCTGACGGGGCATCAGACTTGCAGCGCAGCAAGCTGCGGGGTATTTGACCCTCGCGGCAGTCGCCAAATGGAAATGCAAGCATTTCCGCTTGGCTCGTTGCTCGCGGGAATAAAGAAGGAGAGAATGAACGATGGGTGAAAACTACAAATGCAGAGATGATGTATTTCTCCATGCAGAAAAGATTAGTAAGATTTACCCCGGCACAAAGGCGCTTGATGAGGTGTTCTTTGACCTGCTCAAGGGAAAAGTGAATGTGCTTATTGGAGAGAATGGGGCAGGAAAATCTACCCTGATGAAGATGATTGCAGGAATCGAACAACCCAGTGAAGGAACAATGTACATCGAGGAACATGAGGTATACTTTAAAAACACAACAGAGGCCAGAAAATGCGGGATAGGTATTATACACCAGGAGTTGAGTCTGTTCCCCAATTTAAATGTATATCAGAATATTTATATGAATAAGGAAAAGACCAAGGGCGGGGTTGCCCTGGACAATAAGGCACACATGGAGGGAGCAAGAAAGGTTCTGGAGCGATTAGAACATCCTCTAAATCTAGAGGCAAAAGTGGAAGAACTGCGTGTCGGGCAACAGCAGATGATTGAAATTGCCAGAAATCTGGTGGAAGATGACTTGAAAGTACTGATTATGGATGAACCAACCTCCTCCTTGAGTCAGCAGGAAGTAAAGGTATTATTTAAAATTATGCGGGAACTTACTGCACAAGGAATTTCTATTGTATATATATCACACAGGCTGGAGGAGATTATGGAAATCGGTGATCATGTAACCATACTCCGAGATGGAAAATACGTGGCTGATGCGGATGTAGAGGATATAGATGTCCCTTGGATTGTAAATCGGATGACTGGTGGCTCCAAGGCATACCCTAAAAGAAACCGTGAAGTGGATTGGAGTAAGATTGAAGATGTGTTGGTGGTAAAGGATTTGTGCCTGCCTAAAGCAGGGGGTGGTTATCTTGTAGACCATCTCAATTTTGATCTAAAAAAGGGTGAAGTACTGGGAATCTATGGCTTGATGGGAGCCGGAAGAAGTGAAGTGTTTGAATGCCTCATGGGACTCCATCCGGAACACACCGGAGAAGTGTTGATGAATGGGGAAAAATTGAATATAAAATCCATATCACAGCAAATTGATAATGGTTTTGCTTTAATTCCCGAGGATAGACAAAGCCAGGGATTGGTACAGACGCTTGATATTGAGAAAAACTGCGCTCTATCAGCCTTGAAGCATTATAAGAAAGGGCCTTTTCTTAACAATAGGCTGGAAGAACAAAAAGTAGAAAGTCAGATTAAAGATATACATATAAAAGTGGCGGATAAAAAGCTGCCTATCCTTTCCTTGTCGGGTGGGAATCAGCAGAAAGTTGTTATCGGAAAGGGCATTCTCACTGATCCTAAAATTCTGTTAATGGATGAACCCAGCCGTGGAATAGATATAGGTGCAAAGACAGAGGTGTTTGATATTATTAACAAATATGCAAGTCAGGGCCTGTCTATTATAGTTATTTCTTCAGAACTGCAGGAGATTGTGTCGATTGCGGATCGGGTCATCGTATTGTCCAATGGTTTGAAAACGGGAGAATTTTACGGTGATGAGATACAGCAGGATACATTAGTGCTGGCTTCCTACAAGGGCCATCATAAAGAGGAAAAGGAGAGTTAAATATTATGGTATCGAAACAAAGATCAGGAAATAATAGATTGGCAATGACTCTTTTGAAGGGGCGTACATTTATTGTATTAGTTATTTTACTTATATTTTTTAGTATTACAGCAAATAATTTTTTGAGTGCAGGGGCACTCCTGACTGTAGCAAAACATGTGGCTCTATATGGAATTTTGGCAATTGGTATGACATATGTTATCATTACCGGAGGCATTGACTTATCTGTGGGCTCAATAGCGGGGCTTGCCGGAATGCTTGCTGGAGGTCTTATTGAGGAAGGTCTTACTCTCAAAGTCTTTGGCGTGACATTATACTTCAGTATACCGATGATTGTGTTAATCACAGTCTTAATTGGGGCGCTTATGGGTATGGTGAACGGAATTATTATTACGAAATTTAACGTAGCTCCATTTATTGCAACCTTGGGTACGATGTATATCTGGAGAGGCTTTGCAAATATTCGTTCTGACGGTAAAACGTTTTCAAAGCTAGCGGGGAACAAGGGGCTCGGAAATACTGGTTTTGAAGTGTTTGGGCGAAATATAACAGGAACCTCGATTCCTGCAGGCGTAGTCATTCTTGTCTTGATTGCCATTGTAGCTGGCCTGATTTTGAAAAAAACACCATTTGGATGGCATGTATTGTCCATCGGGGGAAATGAGAGGGCATCTAAGCTTTCTGGGATCAAGGTGGACAGGGTAAAAATATGGGTGTATGCATTTTCGGGTTTTTGCTCAGCTGTTGTGGGTATTATTGCTACATCCCAGCTGGTATCGGCCACACCAAAAACTGGGGAGTCATGGGAAATGAATGCTATAGCAGCATCAGTACTTGGCGGAACCTCCATGGCAGGCGGCGTGGGTACAATTGGAGGTACAATTGTCGGCGCATTTGTTATCGGTGTCATCAATGATGGGATGACAATGTGTGGTGTAACAGAGTTTTGGCAGAAAATTATCAGAGGTCTTGTGATTATACTTGCCGTTATTATTGACCAGGTACAGAGAAATCTGCAGGCTAAAATAGCACTTCAGGCCCGCAATGAAAACAAATAATATTGGGGGATAATGTCATGAAAGTTTTAAATTTTGGATCATTGAATCTGGACTATGTATACTCTGTCGATCATATGGTTAAGCCCGGGGAGACCCTGGCTTCCTTTGGCATGAATACATTTTGTGGGGGAAAGGGGCTGAACCAGTCTATTGCACTTGCCAGGGCAGGGGTACCTGTATTTCATGCCGGGATGGTGGGGGGAGAAGGAAAACTACTTCTGAAGGCCTGTAAAGAAAGCGGTATAAAGACTGATTATATCCGTACAATCCCGGGTCAATCCGGCCACACCATCATTCAGGTGGACAAAGAGGGGCAGAACTGCATTCTGTTGTATGGCGGTGCTAATCGGAGTATTACCAGAGAATATGTGGATGAGGTGCTGGGGAACTTTGAAAAGAGAGATATCCTCCTGCTTCAAAATGAAGTGAATCTGCTGGATTACATCATAGACCAGGCTTATGAACGGGGTATGATGATTATTCTGAATCCATCACCCTATGACAGCGCACTGGATAGCTGCGACTTTAGTAAGATATCTATGTTCCTGCTCAACGAAGTTGAAGGAGAGCAGATAACGGGAGAGAATGATGCAGAGAACATGCTGGAGAAATTGCAAGCCATGTATCCCAAGGCCCGTGTTGTGCTGACTTTGGGCGGAGAAGGCTCTGTCTATCAGTATAAGGAAGAGCGGTACCGTCAGGGGATTTACAAGGTAAAGGCGGTGGATACCACGGCGGCGGGAGATACATTTACCGGATACTTTATTTCTTCGGTTATCGACGGGGTGCCTGTGCCGGAAGGACTGGCGCTGGCGGCAAAAGCAGCTGCAATTGCAGTGTCCCGTCAGGGGGCGGCGGCCTCTATACCGTCGAGAGAAGAAGTTATAAAGGAGTAAGAATATGGCAGAACAGTATATCATCAGCATTGACCAGAGTACTCAGGGTACAAAGGCGTTGCTTTTTGATGAGAAAGGGCATCTGATTAAGCGTATGGACAGATCCCATGAGCAGATTGTGAATACTCAGGGGTGGGTATCCCACAATCCCAGTGAAATCTATGCTAATGTTATCGATGTGGTGACCAGGCTCACGGAAGAAGTTGATAAGACGAAGATTATAGGAGTGGGAATTAGCAATCAGCGTGAGACATCCCTGGCCTGGGACCGGGTGACAGGAGAACCTTTGGGAAATGCCATTGTGTGGCAGTGCGCCAGAGCGGCGGATATTTGTGAACGGGTGGAAAGGCTGGGTGAAGCTGAGAATATCCGCCGTAGGACAGGCATGAATCTGTCTCCTTATTTCCCTGCATCCAAAATTGCATGGATTCTGGAGAACGTGGATGGGGCAAAGGAAAAGGCCGACAGGGGAGAAATCTGCCATGGAACTATAGATAGCTGGCTGGTGTTTAAGCTGACCGGAGGAAAGTTTTATAAGACTGATTATTCTAACGCCTCCAGAACACAGCTATTTAATATTTTTGATTTAAAATGGGATAAGGAAATATGCGGACTGTTTGGAATAGACCCGAAGAATATGGCGGAGGTCTGTGATTCAGATTCTGATTTTGGAGAGACGGACTTTGAGGGGGTGCTGCCACATACGGTTCCCATTCATGGGGTCCTTGGAGATTCTCACGGTTCACTGTTTGGTCAGGGCTGCCTTGAACCCGGCATGACAAAGGCCACCTATGGTACTGGTTCCTCCATTATGATGAACGTTGGTGAGACACCGGTTTTGAGTACTCATGGAGTAGTGACCTCACTGGCCTGGGGAATGGAAGGAAAGGTCAACTATGTGCTGGAGGGAAACCTGAACTATACAGGAGCGGTTATCACATGGTTGAAAGAGGACTTGAAACTGATTCAGTCTCCCGTTGAGACAGAAGCTTTGGCAGAGAAAGCTGTTCAGGATGATTTTCTCTATCTGGTTCCGGCATTTTCAGGTCTGGGGGCTCCTTACTGGGACAGTCGTGCCACAGCCTCCATTGTGGGAATGAACCGAACCACCAAAAGAGCGGAGATAGTGAGAGCAGGTGTGGAGTGCATCGCTTACCAGATTACTGATATTGTCAAAGCTATGAGTCAAGATGCGGGAGTGAAAGTAGGAGAACTCCGCGTGGACGGAGGCCCTACCAAGAATAAATATCTGATGCAGTTTCAGAGCAACATCGCAGACACCATTGTACAGGTGCCGGATTCTGAAGAATTTTCCGGCATCGGGCCGGCTTATGCAGCCGGCCTGGCACTTGGGATATGGGATGAAACTATATTCGAAAATATGAACCGGGTGAAATATGAGCCACAAATGAAGAAAGCCCTGAGGAAAGAAAAATATGAGGGCTGGAAGGCTGCGGTGAAGACGGTGTTAACAAAATAGACGCTGCTCTAACATCAGTTTTATAAATGCATCTTCCTCCAGCCTGTCAAAATGCAAACTAATGTCAGTATCTTTTAAAGCTTCCCGCAGAGAGGTTTCCGAAATTGTACATCCCTTTATCATTTTTCCCAGTTCTTCGGGTTACCACAACTCTCAATCCGCCGCCTTTCTGAATTGAAAAAGTGCACTCTACTATGGAGTTGTTGCACTTAGTTACGATGATAAGACTTCCTTTATTGTAATAAGGATATTTTTAGCGTATGATTTTAAGAGACATTATGGGCAGAATATATATTTAGAGGAAACAGATGATGGGAATAATGAAACGTGTCGGCATAAGTTTTAGGACTCATAGTATACAAAGGAAAATTCTTTTATCCTTTAGTATTATATTGGCAGTGAGCTTTACGGTGCTCAGTGCGCTTTCATATATCCTTATTCAGCGGTATGCGAAGGAAACAGCTATCAAGCATTCAGAACAGGTACTCTTTCTTGTCTCTGAGAATATCAACCAAATTATTAATTCTATAGAAAATTCCAGCAAACAGGTTGCTTTTGAGTAAGCAGGTAGTAGATTATTGCGAAAATGCCGGGAAATTGGGTGAGTATGAGCAAGTTATCAGTGAAGTTAATCTTCAAAAAGGATTGATTGCTAATACTTTAGGCTCGAATTTACTCATTTCAAGTATGCTGATATACCCTGAAAAAGGAGATTATCTGTCATTTGGAGAGCAAAAATATATGACAACCAGAGATTATCAGCAATGGGAAGTCTATAAAGAAGGGATGAAAGCAAAAAAGGCATATTGGCTTGCATCCCGGCAAGTAGATGAGGCATATGGAAAGACAGATATTATTAGTTATACAAGACCAATATTTTCCAAAGATTTTACAAAACCTGTTGGTCTTTTGGAAGTGCAAATTCTTACGGAAAAAATGGCTTCCAGCTTTCGGGCGTCTGGGAATATCGAAGGAACAGGGATTTTACTTCTTGACAGTAAAGGAAGGTCAGTTGTAAAGCAGCCGGATGAGCTTGAAGAGAAAAAGTGTGTTTCTGAAGCCGCGAAGCAGCAGATCCGGCAGGAGAAACAAAGTATACAGTTGACGGTAAAAGATACGGAATATTTGTTGAATTGCATAGGACTGAAGAACGGGTGGATTCTTGTTCATTATCAACCGATGGACAACCTGACCCGTACTTCCGGCATGGTTGGTATTATCATTCTGTTGTCTGGGGTGCTGGTTCTCTTTCTTATGATTATTTTGTCTCATCCTATCACCCGTCAGTTAGTACGTCCGCTTAACGAGGCAATTGACGTTATGAGCAATATGGAAGATAGTATTGAATCTTCAAAGAATGAATATGAGATTACTGCACTTTTTGATAACTATAACATGATGATGCGGCGTATCCGCGAGTCTGAGCTAGATACACTAAGGGCACAGATTACACCACATTTTCTATATAACACTTTAAATTCAATTAAATGCCGTGCCCTGCTGGACGGAAACCGGGATGTAGCAAAGATGACCCAATGGCTGACAAATTTGTTGGAGCTGTCAATTAATAACCATAATGAATACCTTACATTATATGAAGAAATTGACATGCTGCACAGTTATGTAGGATTACAGCAGATGCGTTCTGATAAAATATTTACATTTTCAACTAAGATAGAACCCGAAAGTTTGGGAAAATGCCTGGTTCCCAAGATGATACTTCAGACACTTGTGGAGAACGCAATTCTACATGGGATAGAGGAGCAAAATGATTCATCTGTCATAGAAGTTCATTCTTCGCTGCAGGAAGGGATGCTTCATATTGAGGTGACTGACAATGGAGTTGGCATGAGTAAAGAGCGTATTGATGAAATATTTTCTGGAAGAAAAGAGGACGGAAAGCAGAAAATGAATCGTGTTGGTCTTTATAATGTTGACCAGCGTATAAAACTATACTTTGGCAAAAGTTATGGAATTTCTATTATCAGTTCGCCGGGGAAAGGAACTGCAGTGATAGTCAGAATGCCTTGTGTTGAAGACCCTAAACTGTTTCGTGGAGAGAAAATCTCAAAAAGAAATTAGGAATAAACCGCTTTTGCCCTAAGCGGGGAGGAAGGAGTGAACTATAAAGGTGACACGGATTGTTGTGCTGGATGATGACCGCATTGTACGTCAGTATATACGTGCAACATTGGAAAAGACGGAAGGAGAATTTCAGCTGGCGGGCGAGGCTTCCGGAGGGAGAAACGGACTAGCACTTATTGAAGAACTTAAGCCGGACATGTTGATTTTAGATATCGAGATGCCTTCGATGAATGGCATTGAGCTGCTGGCTGAGATGGAGAGGCGCGGACTCAAAATAAAGACATTGATTTTGAGCTGCCATGATGAGTTTGAATATGTACGGCAGGCAATGAAGCTTGGTGCGGCTGATTATCTGCTAAAACATAAAATAGATGATAAAACATTGTTGGAAGCACTCCGTACTCTCCGGGAAAAGTCGATTACGATGTATGCGCCTGATTCAGGGATAAATAATTCGGAAGAAAAATCAAAACAGTTTGGAGAACTTCTTACAGGCAAAATGTCAGGTGAAGAACAGGAGAGTGCCTTTCGGCAGTTTGCGTCTGATAATCAAATTACTGTAGTTTGTGTGGCTGAAATTGATTATTTGAAAGCCTTCATATGGAAGAATGGAAAGGAGCAGGGAGCAGAGCTTGAAAAGAAGGTGTGGAAAAAAATCAGAACCACTCCGATTCAGGAATGTAAATCCTATTATTATCGTGCTGAGCCTGGATATTATGCTTTTTTGCTGGTCTTTGGGGAACTTCCGGTTCACGGCTGGAAACAAGACAAAAACTTTATAATATTATAAGTAATTATGTCGCAGGGCTGACAAGAGAATGTCAGGTTACTATTACTGCAGGGATAAGTGAACAAATATTAGGAGGCAAGAGAGTCAAGTATCAGTGGTTTCATGCGAGAGAGGCACTGGAAAGGAAATTCTATATTGGATGTGCTCATTTGATTTTTTATGAGGAAGTAGGAGTACTTAAAGAGAATGAAGAGGCGATGAATCTTTTGCTGGATGGGCTGCGCAGCCAGGCGATGAACCGTCAGGAGGCTGTGCTTGCAGTTGAAGAATTGTTAGAAAATATTAGAACAGCCCCAATGCCGCTCAATCGATTTCAGAAGTTTTTTTATATCTTCCTGAATATTTTGATGCAGATGATTTCTCGCATGAACCTGGAAATTGAAGACATATTTAAGAACGTAGATTTTGTAAATGAGGCACTGGAGACCCTGGAAACATTTGAGGATTATCATAAATGGTTTTTGGATGCAATAAATTCCATTTTTGATGCGGCTCAGAAAGCAGCACAGGGAGGGGTGAGAAAAGAAGTTGCAAAGGCAATCGAGTATATCAGAGAAAACTATATGAAAGAAATAAGCCTGGATGATGTGGCCAAATATGTCTGTGTCAGTAAGACCTATTTCAGTAGTATGTTTAAAAAGGAAGCTGGGCAGAAATTTAGCTTATATTTACTTGATTTCCGCCTGGAAAAAGCATGTGTGCTACTGCGGCAGGGAAATAAAAAAATATACAATATTGCTTACGATGTGGGTTTCCAAAGCCATAATTACTTCAATAATATTTTTAAAGAACGGTATGGAATGACGCCAAAGGAATACAGGAAGCGTTATAGGTAAAGCCGGTCTTTGCATGAGCCTGGCTATCCTGATAACACAGTGTAATGTTTTCATGATAGAGTGCAATTTTTCGGAAAAAACAAGTGATATAATCCTTGTAATTTAACCGAGAAGGGAGAGAAAATAAAATGAAAAGGTTTCGTATCTTAGCAATGGCGATGGGAGTTGTTATGGCCCTGACTGCGTGTGGAGGAAAACAAGGTAAAGATGAATCGGACAGCCAGTCCAAAAAGTCGGGGGATAAGGATCAGATTACAATCACATATGAATCCTGGACGCCCACCAAAGAATATATGGACCGTATTTTGACAGCATTTCATAAGGAGCACCCGGAGATTAATGTTGAGGTGACCTTGCACGCAAATGCCAGCGAGTATATGACGGCAGTGCAGACAGCGTTTGCTTCAGGAGAAGGACCGGATGTATTCATGTTTGCCGATCCTACTGCTCTGAATCAACTTAAGAGCCAGATTGAACCACTGGATCAATATTGTACGGATGAATGGGGAGAAAGCTGGGCAGATGATTTTGTTGCCAGCGCAATTGGAGACAATTCGATTGATGGCGTACCCTATGGACTGCCTATGCCTACTGCACCGGCCGGAACAATGTGGTACAACAAGACTCTACTGGATTCGTTAGACCTGGAAGCTCCGACAAATTATGAAGAATTGAAAAAAGTTTCAGACACTCTGCGAGAAGCTGGAAAACAGCCTTTGCTAATAGGTGCAAAAGATTCATGGGTTGTTATTGACACGTTTCAGACAATTCTAAATGATTTCGCAGGGGACAAGCAGTATAAGGCCTACAACAAGGAAATTCCTTTTACGGATTCTGAATTTGTGGATGCGTTTGAAATGTGGCAGAAATTATTCAAGGAAAAAATTTTCCAGGATTCGGCTTTCTCAATGACAGAATATATGGATACCTATAACCAGTTCAATGATGAGGGCATTGCAGGGATGTGGGTAAATGGAGCATGGAACATGGATATGTACACCAATCCGGAAATTGAAGACAGTGTTGCAAAAAATGAATGGGGAATAAGCTATTTCCCGGACCTCAATGGTGATGGAAAACAGCCGAATCTGCTTCTTACATCTGGTGGTTTCGCAATAAACAAGAACAGCAAAGAGAAAGAGGCTGCATGGGAATTGATTAAATTTATGGCATGTGACGAAGGCGCAGTTATTGAGTGTCAGCGTACAATGGCACCCTCAGGATATTTGAATACACCGCAGCCATCCTATGATTTGCCGGAAAATGGCTTAAAGAACCTGGATACTGTTAATAAATTGATGGCAGACCAGCCCTTACAGTTCCGAGGCATTAACGACCCAAATGTCTCTGAGAAGATGTATGAAGTATTGACTAAGCTGGCATATGAGAAAATAACACCGGAGGATGCGGCAGAAGAGATTGATGCTGTGATAAATGAATAAACAGGAAATATTAAGAACAGGGGCGGGCTGTTATTGCCCGCACCATGTAAAGTTTCTTCTATGGAAGAAAAAGCTGATAAATATGATTATTGAAGTTTGATGAGGTGACTGGTGTGAAGAAGAAAAAAAGCTTAAGCGCTTACTTTTATATACTGCCTATGTTTCTTTTTTTTGCGTTTTTTTTGGTATACCCGCTGTTCAATACGATTCGGATTAGCTTTTTTGAGTGGAACGGTATTGATCCTGAGATGCACTTCGTTGGGTTTCAGGATTATATTGACATGTTTCATGATGAAATTTTTTATAAAGCTTTTGCGAATTTTGCAATTTATGCGGTACTTGTAATTGTTTTAGAGATGTTAATAGGGTTTTCTCTGGCTTATTTAATGCGCCGGAAAAATATCATGTTTAACATATACAGAGCTATTATTTTTATACCGGTTATATTATTGCCGGTAGTTATTTCCTACGTATTTACAGATATTCTGGCTTATAATTATGGGATTGTTAATGAGACCTTGCGCGCGCTCCATCTTGATAAGCTTGCGCTTGACTGGTTTGCTGACCCGAATGTGGCACTTTATACGCTGATTGGGATTACAGTGTGGAGCGGTACAGGATTTGCTATGACAGTCTACTCTTCATCGTTGACATCATTTCCCAGTGAACTGATTGATGCTGCAAAGGTGGATGGTGCTAACAGAATCCAAACTGTAACACGGGTAGTATGGCCGCTGTTAAAAGGAACGCACTTTAGTCTTTCCATTATTAGCGCTATCAGTGCACTTAAAATTTTTGATTTAGTGTTTCTGCTCACTGGCGGAGGACCGTTTCATGCGACTGAGATGCCTTCCACGTATATGTATGACAAGGCGTTTACTTTATATGAACAGGGATTTGCTTCTGCTGTATCTACAATTATTATTATTTTTGCACTGCTCGTCACTTTTATTCAGACAAAACTGTCAGCGGAAAAAAGATAAAGAAAGGAAAGGTAAGGTAAAATGGGAAAATCAAAAAAACTGCGCTCTGTTCTTATGGCAATACCTACGCTTTGTTTTGCATTTCCTCTTTGTTTCTTGTTTGTCACTTCGCTGGAAAAGAAAGGGTTTGCAAATTATTTGTTTGTATTAACGGAGATACGGGTTGAAAGAAATATCATGAATAGTTTAATTGTTGCAGTCATTACGGTACTTATTGTATTGGCTATAACCCTGCCGGCTTCATTTGCATTTTCTAAAATGAAATTTCCCGGTCAGAATATTCTTTTTTTAATTGTTCTTATGGCAATGATGATTCCAGGTATTTCTATTGCAGTACCCATGGTAAAAATCATTCGTTCTTTGAACCTGGTTAATAATTATTTTTCGCTGATTCTTCCTTATGTTGCAATTAATAGCCCTATTGCACTAATTTTAGGAAAAAATTTTATGGATGGTCTTTCGGCTGAATTGATGGAGGCAGCAAAGATAGACGGATGTACTACTTGGACTAGCTTTCTGCATATCTACCTGCCCCTTGCTGTGCCGGTGTCATCCATTATTAGCGTGTTTACTTTTCTCAACTGCTGGAATGAATTTGTATATGCCAAATTATTTATGCAAAAAGAAGCTATGCAGATGGTATCGACGATTCCTATTAAATTTCAGGCAGATATGTATACCAATATTCCGGCGTTATTTGCCGGACTGGTAATTGTGCAATTGCCTGTTTTGATTCTTTATCTTATGTTCCAGAATACTTTCAGAGAAGGATTAACTGCTGGAGCAGTCAAAGGATAGGTGTATTTAAAAATAAGCAGAAAGGCATATAGATTAAATGAAAAGAACCATTACCTATGAGAATTATTTTGATAAAGTTTATGGCTGTATGATTGGAAAATGTGTATCGGGTACAGCGGGAGCACCTTATGAAGGTATGAAGCAGAGGCTGAATCTTCATTTTACCGCAGAAGATGCTGATACGACACTTCCAAATGATGATCTGGATTTACAGGTGCTTTGGCTGGATGTACTCGAGAATAAAGGCATCTCGGTGACATCTGACAGTCTGGCAGATAGTTTTCTGGCCAACTGTCCATATTCACCTGGTGAATACGCTGTCTTTAAAAGAAACTACAGGAGACATATCCATCCTCCATTTTCAGGGAAATACAACAATCCCTATTATCTGGAGGGAATGGGATGCCCCATCCGCAGTGAGATTTGGGGCTGCATAGCACCGGGAACCCCCGAGCTTGCAGTCAAACTGGCGGGAATGGATGGAGTACTTGATCACGGAAGTAACTCAGTATGGGCGGAATGCTTTCTTGCTGCATTGGAATCAGAAGCCTTTTTTGATAATAATATAGAACGGCTGATTAGAAAAAGCCTGTCTTATATTCCAAAAGAGCTTCGTATATATGCATTGGTGTCGGATGTATTGGCCTGGCATGAGGAAAAGGAAGATTATGATGATATCTATAGAAAGATATTGAGGTATTATGGGCATCCTGATTGTACAAATGTGTTCCAGAATATTGGAATCACACTTCTGGCTCTTTTGAAGGGGGAGGGAGACTTACTTAAGACAACTGAGCTGGCTGTCAATGGCGGCTATGATACAGATTGTACCGGAGCTACAGTGGGAGCGGTAATGGGACTGATACTAGGTGCCGGGGAGCTTGGAAAACGGTATGATTTTTCTGATCAGACATATAGCTTAGGTGTTTCAGCAAAGAGACGCAGCAGCAAGATTTCTGATTTAGCGGAGGATATTTGCCGGGTTGGCGTGCATTATACCACCCGTGGGCAGAACAATATAAAAATAGAAAACTGTCCGATTATACCCCTTGCCCCAAAAGAAGAGAAGGATTCTGGTATATCAATAGATGTTCATTATGAAGGGAATCCGGTAATAGGACCAAAGTGTGATGGCAGGGTATCCCTCCTTCTCCGCAATGATACTTGCAGTATCAAGAAAGGGACCTTGACTATACAGAGCGATACATTGGTTTCGAGTATTGCATCTGAGGCACTCTCTTTAGAGCCTAAAAAGACCTTAGAGCTCCCGGTTGATTTTCACCTGTCTGAAGGCAGTGGGATAATTGAAGACTCAAATATTGTAGATATTGATTTTTGGGGAGAAGAAACCCTGCATTACAGTATTGGATTTGCCGGAGCTGTCCCGTGGATGCTCTATGGGCCATTCTGGGAGAATAATCTTGATATCCAGACGCTCATTCCAGGGCAAAGCTATATGGAACAGTTTACAGGAGCTACGGAAGAAGAGCGGCTTGACCATATTCGGGATTATCACTTGAATGCTTTTGTGGATATAAAAAAGAATTATATGAATCTGGGCAGTCTGTCAAAAGGAGAGTTACCGCCAGGAGGGGAGGCTGTCTACACATATGAGGATCTAATCACTATGGGAAACCTGGTAGATTATCAAGGTCCATGCTGTGTCTATATGGTTCGCAGCTTTTATTTGCAGGAGGAAAGGACTTACCGCCTGAATATTGGATATAGTGATGCATTCTGCCTATGGCTTAACGGAGAAAAATTAGCAGAAAGAGAAGATGTGACATGGTGGACAGGAGAAAATTGCCATCTAAATCAGGTACGAGTGAAAAAAGGAATAAACCATATGGCAGTCCGTCTGTGCCGCCGTTCTATGGAGAGTCAATTTAGCTGCAGCTTTTTAGAAAATGACACTGCAAAGTTGGGGCTCATATCTTTTCCAGAGTATGTCGTAGGAATAGCAAACGTGGAGCCATCTTTTTTTTCGGGATAAAGTTGAGAGGGAGGATGTGACCGGCATCGGTCACACCCTCCCTGTTTGAGATTATCTATTTCCCGACAACCCCAAATTTAAAGAACATTAATAAAAAGCAACTTTGGCATATACAGGAGCGGTTATCACTTGGTTGAAAGAGGACTTGAAACTGATTCACAAAATAGTATACTTATACAAAAAGATTTACGTTTGCCTCCTCTGCATTTCCGAGATAGGAAGTCACCCCGGCGAATTCTACGCCGTCGATGAGTTCTTCTTTTTTAATACCCATAACGTCCATGGACATTGTACATGCAACTAGTTTTATGCCGCTCGCCATGGCTTTTTTCATTAATTCTTCCAGAGAACTTACGTTTTTATCCCTCATGACCTTTTTCATCATTTTTGTACCCATACCACCCATATTCATTTGGGATAGCTTCAGTTTACCTATTCCCCTTGGCATCATAAACCCAAACATTTTTTCAACAAATGTTTTGGAAACATGCTGCTTTGTTTCCTTCCGGAGCGCATTCAGCCCCCAGAAGGTAAAAAACATTGTGACCGGCCGCCCCATAGCGGCAGCCCCGTTGGCAATAATAAAGGAAGCAAGAACTTTGTCCAAATCTCCACTGAATACGATTAATGTTTTCCCCTGAGAAGATGCGGGGGTAAGAGTGGACTCTGTCTGGGATATATCACATTCGCAGTGATCCGGTCCTTTTTTAATGTAAACAATGTTCTCGCAGCCTTTTCGCTCCGTTTTAAGGAGAATATTTCCGGTTCGTCTGCACCAGGCATCTATATCCTTTGTAAATCCCATATCTGTTGCCGACACTTGCAATATCTGGTCCTGTTTTAATGAAGAGAGCTCCTCATGTACTTTCATAATCGGACCGGGGCACTGCAAGCCACAGCAGTCTATGATCTTTATTTCTTTACGCTCGCATAGGGACCCTTCCACCGGATCGCCTTGGTCTGGCGATTCCTTTTTGGTCTGGGAAGTGCTGTCATTGTGCATAGACTTATAAAATGATGTTCCGGCTGAAAGCACTTTCACCTGAGTGAATCCATTTTGCATAAGTATGCGGGCTGCATTATAGGAACGGACACCTATAGAACAGTAGGGGATGATGAGACGTTTTTTGTCAAGCTCCCCCAGACGGCTGCGCAGTTTGCCGAGAGGAATATGAACAGATCCGGGGATGGAGAATACCATTCGTTCCACTTCCTCGGTGACATCCAGGATCGTGTAAGTATCTTTTTTACTCTGATCCGCCATCAGGAAATCCATTTCGTTATATTCTATAAATGACACTAATCCTTCCAGTACGTTCTGTGCAGTGAAACCCAGCATGTTTACTGGATCTTTTGCAGAGGAATAGGGTGGTGCATAGGCCAGCTCTAATTCTGCCAAATCATTGACGGTGCCTTTCAGCCGCATTGTGACGGCTATGGTGTCTATCCGCTTATCCACTCCATCCTGACCGATAATCTGTGCGCCATATATGCTGCCGTCACGGCCGAAAATTAGCTTTAAGGTAATGGGAGTGGCTCCGGGATAGTAGCCGGCGTGGGATTTTTGGCTGATAAGCACGGTCTCGTAATCATGGCCTTTTTGCTTTCCGGCAGCCTTAAGTGCCTTTTCATTCAATCCTACAGCGGCGGCGGTTAAATCGAATACTTGCGCTACAGAGGTTCCCATCGTACCCTTATAAGGAACATGATTTCCAGTTATATTGTCAGCACAGATGCGTCCCTGTTTATTGGCCGGTCCTGCAAGGGGAATCATTGTTTTGTCATCTGAAATATAATGAGTTACCTCAATCACATCACCGACAGCGTAAATGTGTTCGTCTGAGGTTCTTAAAAAGTCATCTACCACAATCCCGCCTCTGGCATTTAACTCTAAACCAGCTTTCCTGGCAAGGGAACTGTTGGGACGTACCCCAATGGAGAGAAGCACCATGTCAACAGTGATCATTTTACCGCTCTTGAGGTGTATTACGGTATGATTGTCAACTTCCTGGAAAGAGTCTACACCGTCTTTCAAAATCAGTTCCACTTGATTTGCTCTAATATTTTCATGGAGAAGCTGTGCCATCTCGTAATCTACGGGAGCCATGACCTGATCCAGCATTTCTATAATGGTCACTTCGATACCTGCTTTTCGGAGGTTCTCTGCCATCTCCAGTCCTATAAAACCACCGCCGATAACCGCGGCTCTTTTGAGCGATTCCTTTGATACTACTTCTTTAATAGCATCTGTGTCAGGAATTGTCCAAAGAGTATAAATATGCCTGCCATCAATTCCCGGTATAGGCGGTTTTAACGGTGAAGAGCCGGTGGCTATAATCAGAGTATCATAAGATTCTTCATATTCATCTCCGGTTTTTAGATTCCGAATCCATAAGGTCTGCGTATCTTTGCTGATTTTTTGTACTTCACAGGAAGTACGCACATCGATGTTAAACTTTGCCTTCATGGCAGCAGGTGTCTGCAAAAGCAGTGAATTCCGATTCTGAATCACATTTCCAATATAATAAGGGAGACCACAGTTAGCGTAAGAAATATAATCTCCTCTTTCAAACATGACAATTTCCATAGACTCATCTTTTCTTCTCAATCTCGCAGCGGCAGTTGCGCCTCCGGCCACACCGCCGATAATTACTGTTTTTGGCATTATCATACCCTCCGTTTTATGAAATTACAGGTTTAAGTTCATATAATTTACATTACAGGAGAAGAAAAGAAAATTCAGTGATTTAGTCACAGAATACAGATACGTTATTCTAGTTTGCACCATCTGTTATGGTGATTTCTACTCTTCGGTTAGCTGCCCGCCCCTCCTCAGTATCATTGCCGGCGACGGGGTTATAATGTGAATTTCCTTCTACAGACATTTTTTCGGGCCCAAGACCATTGGCTGTCAGAAAGTCAAGGATTGTTACAGCCCTGTCCACGGAAAGCTGCCAGGAATCTGCCTCATTTTCCGGATCATGGTTTCCAAGATCCGCCGTATTCCCTGTAATCGTAAGATGCTGTACATTTCCATAAACCTGATCTACAACCTGACACACCTTTTTCAGGGTGTCTTCGCTGCCTGGTTTCAATACGGTAGAATCACCCAGAAACAATAATTTATCCTTTAAACGAATAGAAATGGCATGGTCTGATTTTACCAAATCTACGTTGTCTTCCAAATCATTTTGTTCGATATAACCATTTAGCTGTTTATAAATGGTTCCCAGTGGATCGGCATTTTCAAGAGATGTCCCGCCTCCGCCCCCTTTGCCGGTGCCTGTACTGTCCCCGGTACCGGCCCCTGTGCTGTTAAAGGCCTCTGAAAGCGCGGTGGATACAGCCTGGACTTTAGAGGCATTTTCTGTACTCATGCCATACATAATAATAAATAAGGCCAGCAGAAGAGTAATCAAATCTGAATATGTAAGAAGCCACCGCTCACCATTTCCTGATTTCTCTTCTTCATCTGCTCTTCTTTTTCTCAAAGTTCATTTCCTCCTAGTTTTCGATGCCTGCTTTATAATGCCTGATACCATCAGGAAATGCCTGATAATACATGGCAAGTTCATTCTCCATACTCCTGACATTCGTGCCTTTGGACATCATGGACACACCGTCAATAATAATTTCTCTTTGTATCTGGCTCTTTTTTGCATAAAGTTTTATCTTATTTGCGATTGGGAGATAGATAAGATTTGCAAAGGATACTCCATATAATGTGGCGATAAATGCGGTGCTGATTTTGCGTGCCAGTTCAGCAGAGTCACCAAATCCTGCAGCAAGGACTACTACAAGACTCATAACCGTTCCGATGACTCCCATAGTCGGGGAATAACCTGCGGCTGATTCAAATACGCCTGCTTCCACTGCTTTTTGCCTGGTAAAAGAGTTAAGTTCGGATTCCATAACATACTGGATATCTTCTGTCTCCCTTCCGTCCTGGAGCAAGACCAGCCCTTCCTTTAATAGCAGAAGCTCTTCCTTTTGCAGATCGGCTTCCTTTACAATAGAGTCAAGGGAAACGATGCCGTTTGTTCTTAAAGTCTTGGAAATTTCTAATATCCTGTCGATAAGCTGCTTTGTACTGCTGGAGTTTGGCTGCTTAAGGGTCTGGCCTGCAGTTTTGAATGCCCGCAGGATATCTTTAAGCGGATAAGATGCTATAGTTGCGCCTATTGTACCGCCCACTACAATAATAAAAGGACTCAGCAGCATCAGGCTGACCAGTTTTCCCCCTTCCATGAGAAATCCTGCAATCAAAGCGCCAAGGCCCAAAACAATTCCTATAAATAGTGAAATTTCCACGTTCAATTACCTCCTCTTAATTATACTTACTATATCGTCCATTTGCCTGAGATTGATAATAAATTGATAAAAAACTGCTGAAAAATATTTTTTGCCTGTCATTTGTCTTGACTAATACCATTTGGTTATGGTACAATTCACTAGCGAATGGAAGTAGGTCTTTTTTTTATGCCTAAATTTGGATGGCTTCGCAACCATCAAGTAACATGTAGTGAATAAGAAAAAAGCGAGGTGGAAGTTGTGCGCACAAGGATTACATTGGAATGTACAGAATGCAAACATCGTAATTACAACATGACCAAGGATAAGAAAGCTCATCCGGACCGCATGGAGACTAAGAAGTATTGTAGATTCTGTAAATCACACACACTGCACAAGGAAACGAAGTAGCCATTGGAAGGAAGTGGATGTCATGGGTGAGAAAACAGCAAAGACTCAGAAGAAGAGCTGGTTCAAAGGGCTTAAGGCAGAGTTTAAGAAAGTCGTATGGCCGGACAAAAAGACACTGGCAAAGCAGACCACGGCAGTCGTTTCGGTTTCCGTATTATTGGGAGTATTGATTTCTATAATTGATGCAATACTGAAGTATGGAATTGATCTATTGGTGAGATAATCAACTGTAGCAGAAAGGTGATTTTATGTCAGAGGCAAAATGGTATGTGGTTCATACCTATTCCGGGTATGAGAACAAAGTGAAAGCTAATATTGATAAGGCAATTGAAAACCGTCATCTGGAAGATCAGATTCTGGAAGTCAGGGTTCCTATGCAGGAAGTTATTGAACTGAAGAATGGTGTTCAGAAAGCAAGTCAGAAAAAGATGTTCCCGGGATATGTCATGATTCATATGCTCATGAATGATGACACATGGTATGTAGTTCGTAATACCAGAGGGGTGACAGGGTTTGTCGGTCCTGGTTCTAAGCCGGTTCCTCTCGAGGACGAAGAGATGGAAGGACTGGGAATCAAGAAGGAGAACATCATAATTGACTTTGCAGTGGGCGATACCGTGACCGTATTAAGCGGCGCATGGGAAGGCACTGTAGGTGTCATCCAGTCAATGAACGAGCAGAAACAGAGTTTGTCTATCAATGTAGAGCTGTTTGGCCGTGAGACACCGGTTGAACTTAGTTTCGCAGAAGTAAGAAAGATGGATTAAAAAACCGTGGGAGGGATTCTTTATCCCGCAAGTACCACAAGGAGGTAATTAAAAATGGCAAAAAAAGTACAAGGTTATATCAAATTACAGATTCCGGCTGGCAAGGCAACACCTGCGCCACCGGTAGGTCCTGCACTTGGACAGCACGGTGTAAATATCGTTGAATTCACAAAGCAGTTCAACGCAAGAACAGCAGATCAGGGAGATCTGATTATTCCTGTTGTTATCACAGTTTACAGTGACAGAAGCTTCAGTTTTGTGACAAAGACACCGCCGGCAGCAGTTCTGATTAAGAAGGCCTGCAACATCAAATCTGGTTCAGGTGTTCCGAATAAGAACAAGGTTGCCACAATCACAAAGGCTCAGTTAGAGGAAATCGCAAAGACAAAGATGCCTGACTTAAATGCGGCAACTGTAGAGTCAGCCATGAGCATGGTGGCTGGAACATGCCGTTCCATGGGCGTTACTGTCGAGGAGTAGAGCACTTAGCAAGGTTTTTGGGGCTTAGTGCGAACCTCATCCGGCCACTTGGCGGGGTACTTTCGAACCTGGTGGACCGCGATGATACAATGATACCTTATGCGATGATACATTGAGTGAATTTGAAATAAGTGGGAGGGGCTTAGACCCCGCCAATACCACAAGGAGGTTATTAGAATGAAACGAGGAAAAAAATATATCGAAGCTGCAAAACTGATTGAAAAAGGCAGCCTTTATGAGAAAGAGGAAGCAATTGCCCTTGTAAAGAAGACAGCGGCAGCTAAATTTGACGAGACGATCGAAGTTCACATCAGGACAGGATGTGACGGCCGTCATGCAGACCAGCAAGTTCGTGGTGCAGTTGTGCTGCCCCATGGAACAGGAAAGAAAGTTCGTATTCTTGTATTTGCAAAGGATGCTAAAGCAGAAGAAGCCCAGGCAGCCGGAGCAGATTATGTAGGAGGCGAGGAACTGATTCCCAAGATTCAGAATGAAGGATGGTTTGATTTTGACGTTGTAGTTGCTACACCAGATATGATGGGTGTTGTCGGACGTCTCGGACGTGTACTTGGACCAAAAGGTCTGATGCCGAACCCGAAAGCTGGAACAGTTACTATGGATGTAACAAAAGCAATCAATGACATCAAGGCTGGTAAGATTGAGTACAGATTAGACAAAACAAATATTATCCATGTACCGGTAGGTAAAGCATCTTTTACCGAGGAACAGTTAGCGGACAACTTCCAGACGCTTATTGATGCAATCATCAAAGCAAAACCGGCAGCTGTAAAAGGTCAGTATTTAAGAACTGTTACACTGACATCTACAATGGGGCCTGGTGTAAAGCTTAACCCATTGAAACTTGCTTAAAAATCCGGGATTGATGAAATACTAAGATAAATTTAAACTACGGCAGCATTTCTGAAAATAGATATGCTGCTGTTTTGATTACGGTCAGCCATGCAAATTTTCAGCAAGAAGTGGTTGACAGAAAGCCAAACAAGTGTTATTCTAATCAAGCAATTAACTGCCGAAGACAGCAGGTGCCGAAAGGCATAAGTTGAAGACGCCTGCCGAGGAAGATTAAATTCCTAATGAGAATTTTATGCCTCTGTGTCTTTGGACACAGGGGCTTTTTGTTTTGGCAGTACACGCAAAACTTATAAGGAGGTGTACCAGAACGTGGCAAAAGTTGAATTAAAACAACCAGTTGTAAATGCAATTTCAGAAGAGATTAAAGATGCCCAGGCAGTCGTTCTCGTTGACCATCGGGGATTGACGGTGGCTCAGGACACAGAACTTCGTAAACAGCTCAGAGAAGCAGGTGTGACTTATAAAGTATATAAAAACACTATGATGAAGAGAGCTTTTGAAGGAACTGAGTTCGAGGGACTTCAGGAGTACCTGGAGGGACCAAGTGCTATGGCCGTTTCCAAAGACGACGCAACAGCACCCGCACGGATTCTCTGTAAATTTGCAAAAGATGCAGCAGCACTTGAGTTAAAGGGCGGCGTGGTTGAGGGAAATGTTTATGACATCTCAGGTCTGACGGAGCTGTCTAAGATTCCTTCAAGAGAAGAACTACTTTCCAAATTTCTTGGAAGTATTCAGTCACCAATTACCAATTTTGCTCGTGTTATCAAGCAGATTGCAGAACAGGACGGCGCAGCAGATGCTCAGACAGCTCCTGCAGAAGAAGCGGCAGTAGAAGTTCCTTCTGAAACAGCAGAGGTACCGGCTGAATAATCCGGGAAAAGAATTCCGGCAGTGTCCGGTAGATTCAAGAAAGAAACTAAATAAAATCATGTAACTACTATTCAGAACCAAGCTCGAAAACCTGCGGTTTCCTTGCTGTTTGGCTCTCACCAAATAGGTATATCTAGAATCTTAGAAAGCGAGCTTTCACGGAGTACTCTTAAATATATCTGCTTGGTTCTCAACAGTTACAAAATAATTTAAAATGGAGGACATAAAAATGGCTAAATTGACAACAGCTGAAATGATTGAAGCAATCAAAGAGTTATCAGTATTAGAGTTAAATGAATTAGTAAAAGCTTGTGAAGAAGAATTTGGTGTATCTGCAGCGGCAGGCGTTGTAGTTGCAGCAGCAGGAGAAGGCGCAGCGGCAGCAGAAGAGAAAGATGAGTTTGACGTAGAGTTAGTAGCTGCAGGATCTTCTAAGGTTAAAGTAATCAAAGCTGTTCGTGAGATCACAGGACTTGGATTGAAAGAAGCTAAAGACTTAGTTGACGGAGCTCCGAAGGTAGTTAAAGAGGGTGCATCCAAGGCAGAAGCTGAAGAAATCAAAGCTAAACTTGAAGGAGAAGGAGCAGAAGTTAACCTGAAATAATCTGAAGTTTGTGCACAAGAAAACACATTGGGACTGTTGCGTGATAACTGAAGTAGTTATGAAGCGGCGGTCCCTTTCTTCTTGAGATAACAACAGTTCAGCCATCAGCTTGATTCCCGCGAGCAACGAGCCAAGCGGAAATGCTTGAATTTCCATTTGACTCTGTATGGCCGGGGAGGATTGACAACCTGGGCTTTGGGCCCTATAATTTACATATCTGAATGGAAGGATGGCATTATATGCGAAAAACAAAAATTATTTGTACTCTTGGCCCGTCTACGGACAAGGACGGTGTGTTAGAACAACTGGTTATGGAAGGCATGAATATAGCCAGATTCAACTTTTCGCACGGAACATATGAGGAACAAAAAAAGCGTTTGGACAACCTGAAAGAAATACGGCATCGGCTGGACAAGCCTATAGGGGCCCTGCTCGATACGAAGGGGCCGGAGATACGGGTTGCTGCCTTTAAAGCGGGACCTGTACAGCTTGAGGAGGGGCAGGCATTTCTTTTGACATCCGAGGATGTGGAGGGAACAAAAGATATGGTATCCGTTACTTATAAGGAACTATACAAGGATGTAAAGCCCGGGGATACCATTTTAATTGATGACGGACTTGTCGGATTGCAGGTGGAGGAAATAGAGAATGGAAATGTGCACTGCCGGGTTACAAACGGAGGAGAGATATCTGACCACAAAGGGATAAATCTCCCGGGGATTGAAGTGAATATTCCATTTATCAGTCAGAAGGACGAGGATGATATTCTGTTTGGAATACAGGAGGATTTTGACTTTATTGCAGCTTCATTTACACGGTGCGCAGATGATGTGAACGCAATCAGAAAGATTCTGGACGAGAACGGCGGCTCATGCATCAATATTATTGCCAAGATTGAAAACCAGCAGGGCGTGGACAATATTGACAGCATTATTGAGGCCGCTGATGGAATTATGATAGCCAGAGGGGACATGGGGGTGGAGATACCACTGGAAGAAGTACCCATCATCCAGAAGGACATTATCCGCAAGGTTTATGAAGCAGGCAAACAGGTTATTACCGCTACACAGATGCTGGATTCCATGATTAAGAATCCGCGGCCTACGCGAGCTGAGACTACCGATGTGTCAAACGCTATTTACCAGGGGACCAGCGGAATTATGTTGTCAGGGGAGACCGCAGCTGGAAAATATCCGGTGGAAGCTTTGAAGACTATGGTGAGAATTGCGGTGCGGACAGAGAGTGACATTGACTATGATGAGATTTTCAGCCAGCGCTGTGGAGAGAACCGCACGGATATGACAACGGCCATATCCCATGCGACCTGTATGACTGCCCGGGATTTGGGGGCACAGGCTATCATTACAGTGAGCAAATCCGGGCGCACGGCCCGCATGGTCTCAAGGTACCGCCCGGCCTGCATGATTGTGGGCTGCACACCGGATGTGCATACTTACCGCCAGATGAATATGTCGTGGGGAGTACAGCCTGTGATGATTCGGGAAGAGTACAGTATGGAAGTTTTATTTTTACATGCTACAGAAGCAGCAGAGAAAAAGGGTTATGTGAAAAATGGGGAGGTGGTAGTCTTGACCGCCGGGGTGCCTCTTGGCAAGTCGGGCAATACAAATCTGTTAAAATCCACAGTAGTGGGAACTTATTAGTGCAAGCAGTTCGAATACTAAACATTTAAAGCGGAGGAAAATGAGATGAGTAATCTAAACAGCATAAAGAATGATATTGTAGAAGGACGAACAACACTTGGTATTGAATTAGGATCAACACGGATTAAGTCTGTTTTGATAGGTACAGACTTTACTCCTATAGCATCGGGCAGCCATGAGTGGGAGAACAGCTATGATAATGGAATTTGGACTTATAATCTGGAGGATGTCAGTGTGGGACTTCAGAATAGTTACCGCAATATGGCAGATGAAGTAAAAGAAAAATATGGTGTTTCCCTGAAACGGACGAAGGCTCTTGGATTCAGTGCAATGATGCATGGATATCTGGCATTTGACAAGGAAGGAAAACTGCTTGTACCTTTCCGCACATGGAGAAATACGATTACAGGGGAAGCAGCAGGGATACTGACAGAATTATTCCAGTATAATGTGCCCCAGAGATGGAGTATAGCTCATCTATACCAGGCAATTTTGAACGGGGAAGAACACGTAGGGGACGTGGACTTTTTTACTACATTGTCAGGCTATATCCACTGGCAGCTGACAGACCGGAAGGTGCTGGGAATCGGTGATGCAGCAGGAATGTTTCCTATTGATACTGAAAAAAAGGATTTCAATGGCAGGATGTTGGAGCAGTTTGATGAGCTTGTCTCGGAAAAAGGATATTCCTGGAAGATTAAAGACTTACTTCCTACAGTGCTTACGGCAGGCCAAGATGCCGGCTGCCTGACAGAAGAGGGTGCAAAACTGCTCGATCCGTCAGGAGAGCTGGAAGCAGGAATTCCCGTTTGCCCTCCGGAGGGAGATGCAGGAACCGGAATGGCAGCTACCAATAGCGTTGCAGTCAGGACGGGAAATGTATCCGCAGGAACCTCAATATTTGCCATGATTGTGTTAGAAAAGGAACTTTCAAAGGTTTATACGGAGATTGATATGGTGACAACGCCCTCGGGAGAGTTGGTTGCCATGGCTCATGCTAACAACTGCACATCGGACTTAAATGCCTGGGTGGGGCTGTTCAAAGAATTTGCCGAGACATTTGGCATGAAGGTGGACATGAATCAACTGTTCTCGGTGCTGTATAATAAGGCATTGGAGGGTGATGCCGAGTGCGGAGGGCTTTTGTCTTATGGATATTATTCAGGCGAAAATATGCTGGACCTGGATGAGGGACGTCCACTATTTGTACGTACACCTGATAGCAAACTTAACCTTGCCAACTTTATGAGGGCCCATCTTCTGGGTGCGCTGGGGGCATTAAAGGTTGGGATGGATATATTGACAAAGGATGAACATATTCAGATCGATAAAATACTTGGGCACGGAGGCCTGTTTAAGACAAAAGGTGTCGGCCAGCGGCTTATGGCAGCAGCAATGAACGCACCCGTGTCTGTCATGGAAACTGCCGGAGAAGGCGGCGCATGGGGCATCGCCTTGCTTGCAGCCTATATGGCTCAAAAGGAAGAAGGCGAGACATTGGCACATTACCTGTCTGAAAAAGTATTTGGCGGTGATGAGGGCAGCTGCATAGAACCCGATGCAAAAGATGTGGAAGGTTTCGAGACATTCATTGATCGGTTTAAAAAGGGCATGGCGATCGAGAGGTGTGCAGTGGAAAACCTACATTAAAAGGATTGCAAAGGGGTCAGCCTCTTTTGGAAGGAGAAGAAAACATGCTGGAACAGCTGAAAAAAGAAGTATATGAGGCAAATATGTTGCTGCCAAAACACGGGTTGGTTACATTTACATGGGGGAATGTCAGCGGCATTGACAGAGAAACAGGACTTTTTGTAATCAAGCCGAGTGGTGTGGAGTATGATAAGCTTACTCCGGGAGATATGGTAGTTATGGATTTGGAAGGAAACAAGCTGGAAGGAAATTATAACCCATCTTCTGATACTCCCACGCACTTGGAGCTATATAAGGCATTTTCTGATATAGGGGGAATTGTACACACTCATTCCGAGTGGGCAACAAGCTGGGCTCAGGCGGGCAGAGGAATTCCATGTTACGGCACAACCCATGCCGATTATATGTATGGAGAAATTCCATGTGTCAGGAATCTGACCAAAGCAGAGATTGATGAAGCATACGAGAAAAATACAGGTGTATTAATCGTGGATTATTTCAAAGATAAAGATTACATTTCTATGCCGGCAGTGCTTTGTAAGAATCATGGGCCGTTTACCTGGGGGACAGATGCACACAATGCGGTGCACAACGCAGTAGTTCTGGAAGAAGTGGCAAAAATGGCGGCAAGATGCGAGTGGATAAACCCACAGGTTCAGCCGGCCCCGCAGGAGCTGCAGGACAAGCATTATTACAGGAAACATGGAGCAAACGCCTACTACGGACAATGAAAATATTTGGTCCTGAACAGTTATAAAATGAGAATATTCTGAAAATGGACTGCAAAAGGGTCAGACCCCTTTGCGGGAAAAGGGGGTGCAGCATGCGGGATGCAGTCGACTTGGCTGCCCGGCTGGTCAGGATAGAAAGTACAAATCCGGGAACTTATGAGGGGTGCGTCGGAGAGTTTATCTGTCAGTATCTTGAGGAAGCCGGCGTAAAACCGGAGAAATCTTTAGTGGTTCCGGGACGGTTTAATGTACGGGCAATTCTGGAAGGTGAAGTGAAGCATCCGGCTCTTATATTCATCTGCCATATGGATACTGTTGTAAAAGGAAACGGCTGGGACGTAAAAGCCTTTGAAGGGAACGTAACGGACGGCAGACTTGTGGGCCGGGGAGCCTGCGATATGAAATCAGGACTTGCAAGTGCCCTCAGTGTATTTGCAGAAACTGCGGAACAGATAAAAAGGGGTGACATTAAGCTGAGACATTCCCTTATGTTTATAGGAACTGTGGATGAGGAAGGTGATATGAGGGGCGTGGAGAAGGTCATTGCCGATGGCTGGGTGACGGAAAGGGACTGGATTATGGATACAGAGCCCACGGATGGGCAGATTCAGATGTCTCACAAAGGACGTACTTGGTTTGAGCTAAGTGCGCAGGGTGTTACCGCCCATGCCAGTATGCCGGAAAAAGGTGCCGATGCCATAGCAGGAATGGCGGAAATGCTCACATATATAAGAAGAAAATTTGCCCATTGCCCGGTACATCCCGAGCTGGGGCGTTCAACGGTCACTTTTGGGCAGATCCAGGGAGGGTACAGCCCCTATGTAGTACCGGATAGCTGCCAAGTGACAATTGACATGAGGCTGGTACCGCCCATGGATACGAAACAGGCTGAAGAGATTCTGAAGGCGGCAATAGAGGAAGGGCGGCAGCAGGTGCCGGGAGTAAAGGGCAGTTACAGAATTACCGGTGACCGGCCGTGGGTGGAAACTCACCCGGAGTCGGTACTTCTGGGGGAATTGAAAAAGGCCTTTGAGGAAGCTGTAGGGAAAGTGCCAAAAGTCAGTGCTTTCCCCGGCTATACTGACACGGCGGTGATTGCTGGAAGGTTGAAGAACAAAGAGTGTATATCCTGTGGACCGGGGAGTTTAAAACAGGCCCATAAGCCAAATGAATTTGTTCCTACCACAGAAATTGTGAGATGTCAAGAGGTTTTTTTCATATTAGTGAAAAATATGTTGACAGAGGAAAGAGCTATGTGATATAGTAGAAAATGCGCTATTATGGAAAGGTGTGCCATTGTAGTAACAGTTTACTGTCACAGGGCTCTTTCCTTATTTACTGGAACTATTGTAGGGCGACTCGTAAGCCCGCAAAAAAATATATGAGGAGTGAAACGTCAATGGAGAAAAACAGAATTCGTCCCATCACAAACGGAAAAAGCTTACGCATGAGCTATTCCAGACAAAAAGAAGTATTAGAGATGCCGAATCTTATCGAAGTCCAGAAAGACTCATACCAGTGGTTTCTGGATGAAGGACTGAAAGAGGTGTTTGACGATATTTCCCCGATCTCCGACTTCAGCGGTCATTTAAGTCTGGAATTTGTCGATTTTACACTCTGCGAGAGTGATATGAAATACACAATCGAAGAGTGCAAAGAGCGTGATGCAACATACGCAGCGCCTTTGAAGGTAAGGGTCAGACTTTACAACAAGGACAATGATGAGATAAACGAACATGAAATATTTATGGGAGACCTTCCGCTTATGACGAAAACCGGTACCTTCGTGATCAACGGTGCCGAACGTGTTATTGTAAGCCAACTGGTCCGCTCGCCGGGAATCTATTATGGAATTACCCACGATAAGCTCGGAAAAGAACTTTATTCAGCAACAGTCATCCCAAACCGCGGTGCATGGCTGGAATACGAAACAGACTCCAATGACGTTTTTTATGTACGTGTAGATAGAACGAGGAAGGTGCCGATTACCGTGTTAATCCGTGCACTGGGAATCGGAACCAATGCAGAAATTATTGATTTATTTGGTGAGGAACCTAAGATCCTTGCAAGCTTTAGTAAAGATACAGCCGAAAGCTATCATGAAGGCTTGCTAGAGTTATACAAGAAGATAAGGCCGGGCGAGCCGCTTGCAGTGGACAGTGCGGAGAGCCTGATTACAAGCATGTTTTTTGACCCAAGGCGCTATGATCTGGCAAAGGTTGGACGCTATAAGTTCAACAAGAAACTGGCGTTTCGAAACCGTATCCGGGGACAGAGAGTGGCAGAAACCGTTGTCAGCCCTCTGACAGGTGAAGTGATTGCAGAAAAAGGCACAGTTATCACCAGGGAATTGGCAGATGATATCCAAAATTCTGCGGCACCGTATGTCTGGGTGGAGGGTGAAGAAGAGTCCCGCAATATTAAGATTCTCTCTAATATGATGGTAGATTTGCAGGCAATTGTTGATATTGACCCGAAAGAAGTCGGAGTGACGGAACAGGTATACTATCCGGTACTGGAAGGACTTTTGGAGGAGAGTGCCGGGGATATTGAAGAACTGAAGCACTTGATCCACAGAGATATCCATGATTTGATTCCAAAGCATATTACAAAGGAAGATATCCTTGGTTCCATCAATTATAACATCCATCTTGAGTATGGAATCGGCAATGATGATGACATTGACCATCTGGGCAACAGACGTATCCGTGCAGTGGGAGAACTTCTCCAGAATCAGTACAGAATCGGTTTGTCCAGACTGGAAAGAGTTGTCCGTGAAAGAATGACAACACAGGATCAGGAGGGTATTTCTCCTCAGTCACTGATTAACATTAAGCCTGTGACAGCAGCAGTGAAAGAATTTTTCGGTTCTTCCCAGCTGTCTCAGTTTATGGATCAGAATAACCCATTGGGTGAACTGACTCACAAAAGACGTCTTTCCGCATTGGGGCCGGGGGGTCTTTCCAGAGACCGTGCCGGCTTTGAGGTACGTGACGTTCACTACTCCCATTACGGAAGAATGTGTCCTATTGAGACCCCCGAAGGTCCCAATATCGGTCTGATCAATTCGCTTGCCTGCTATGCAAGAATTAATGAGTATGGTTTCATAGAAGCACCATACCGTAAGGTAGATAAGACTGAGCCGGAAAATCCAATTGTCACAGAAGAAGTTGTCTACATGACTGCGGACGAAGAGGATAACTATCACGTTGCGCAGGCGAATGAGCCTCTGGACGATGAAGGACATTTCCGCCGAAAAAATGTTTCCGGCCGCTACCGTGAAGAGACACAGGAATATGAGAGAAGCAAGTTTGATTTCATGGACGTTTCTCCTAAGATGGTGTTCTCTGTAGCAACCGCCCTGATTCCTTTCCTGGAAAATGACGATGCCAACCGGGCCCTGATGGGCTCTAATATGCAGCGCCAGGCAGTGCCGCTGCTCACTACAGAAGCACCGGTTGTAGGAACAGGTATGGAAGTAAAATCAGCTGTCGACTCCGGCGTGTGCATTGTATCGGAAAAGGCAGGTGTGGTTGAGCGTTCTACATCTACAGATATTACAATCCGTCACGATGATGGAACGAAGAAAACTTATAAGTTAACAAAGTTCCTGAGGAGTAATCAGAGTAACTGCTATAATCAGAGGCCGATCGTGGATAAGGGAGAGCGTGTGGAGGAGGGACAAGTAATCGCAGACGGTCCGTCTACTTCCAACGGCGAGATGGCACTTGGAAAGAACCCGTTGATTGGCTTCATGACATGGGAAGGTTATAATTACGAGGATGCCGTTCTGTTAAGTGAAAGACTGGTGCAGGATGATGTCTATACTTCTGTCCACATTGAAGAATATGAGGCCGAAGCCCGTGATACAAAGCTTGGACCGGAAGAAATCACAAGAGATATTCCGGGAGTCGGGGATGACGCGCTCAAAGACCTTGATGAAAGAGGGATTATCCGCATTGGTGCGGAAGTCCGTGCAGGAGATATCCTGGTTGGAAAAGTAACTCCTAAGGGAGAGACAGAGCTGACGGCGGAAGAAAGACTGCTGCGGGCAATTTTTGGCGAGAAAGCACGTGAAGTAAGGGATACTTCCCTGAAAGTACCCCATGGCGAATATGGTATTATTGTTGATGCAAAGGTATTTACAAGGGAGAACGGCGATGAACTTTCCCCCGGAGTAAATCAGGCAGTCCGCATTTATATTGCCCAGAAGAGAAAGATTTCAGTGGGTGATAAGATGGCCGGGCGTCACGGCAATAAGGGTGTTGTTTCCCGCGTGCTTCCGGTCGAGGATATGCCTTATCTTCCGAACGGACGCCCTCTGGATATCGTGCTGAACCCATTGGGTGTACCTTCCCGTATGAATATAGGACAGGTATTGGAAATTCACCTGAGCCTTGCAGCAAAGGCACTTGGCTTTAACATCTCCACCCCGGTCTTCGATGGGGCAAATGAAATTGATATTATGGATACTCTGGAGCTGGCAAATGATTATGTCAACCTGGAATGGGAAGAATTTGAGAAGAAGCATGGTGATGAGCTGCTTCCGGAGGTTTTACAATATTTGTCTGACAACAGAGAGAACCGGAAGCTTTGGAAAGGTGTTCCGCTTTCACGTGATGGAAAGGTGCGTCTGCGTGACGGCCGTACGGGAGAGTTTTTCGACAGTCCGGTTACCATTGGACACATGCACTACCTGAAACTCCATCATCTGGTAGATGATAAGATCCATGCACGTTCTACCGGTCCCTACTCACTTGTTACACAGCAGCCTCTGGGCGGTAAAGCCCAGTTCGGCGGACAGCGTTTCGGAGAGATGGAGGTTTGGGCCCTGGAGGCCTACGGCGCATCCTATACTCTGCAGGAGATTCTGACTGTGAAGTCCGACGATGTTGTAGGACGTGTGAAAACTTATGAAGCAATTATCAAAGGGGAGAATATTCCTGAACCGGGTATTCCAGAATCGTTTAAGGTCCTTTTGAAAGAACTTCAGTCACTGGCACTGGATGTGCGGGTGCTGCGTGATGACAATACAGAAGTCGAGATTATGGAAACGGCAGATTACGGTGAGACAGATCTTCATTCTATTATTGAAGGAGACAGAAGATATCGTAATGAGAATGAGTCCTATGGACACCACGGATTTACGGAACAGGAGTTTGTTGGAGAAGAACTTGAAAATGTGGAACCTGAAGAGGAGGATTCCGAGGAGGAGAATGACGAAGCCGACTTTGATGATTTTATGGATGAAGAAGAATAGGAGGAGCCATATATGCCAGCAAGTAATAATGAACAACAATTTCAGCCGCTAACTTTTGATGCAATCAAAATCGGTCTGGCTTCACCGGAAAAAATCCTGGAGTGGTCGAGAGGAGAGGTTACAAAGCCTGAGACCATTAACTATAGAACACTGAAACCTGAAAAAGATGGACTTTTTTGCGAAAAGATTTTTGGACCAAGCAAGGACTGGGAATGCCATTGCGGAAAGTATAAGAAGATTCGATATAAAGGTGTAATCTGCGACAGATGTGGTGTTGAAGTGACTAAAGCATCTGTGCGCCGTGAGCGAATGGGTCATATTGCCCTGGCTGCCCCGGTATCTCATATCTGGTATTTTAAAGGGATTCCAAGCCGTATGGGATTGATTCTGGACATTTCGCCGAGAACACTGGAGAGAGTACTGTATTTTGCTTCCTATATTGTACTTGACAAAGGTGAAACCAGTCTGCAGTATAAGCAGGTTTTATCTGAAGCTGAATATCAGGAAGAAAAGGAAAAATGGGGCTATGGCGCTTTCCGTGTAGGGATGGGTGCGGAAGCCATCCAGGAGCTTTTGCAGGCAATTGATCTGGAGAAGGAATATGCAGAGCTGCAGGCGGGACTTGCCAATGCTACAGGACAGAAACGTGCAAGAATTGTGAAACGTCTGGAGGTTGTGGAAGCTTTCCGTGAGTCCGGGAACAAGCCGGAATGGATGATTCTGACGGCTATTCCGGTCATCCCACCGGACCTTCGGCCCATGGTACAGCTGGATGGCGGGCGCTTTGCCACATCTGACTTAAATGATTTATATAGAAGAATTATTAATAGAAACAATCGCCTTAAGAGACTGCTGGAGCTGGGTGCGCCGGATATTATCGTCCGCAATGAAAAGCGCATGCTGCAGGAGGCTGTAGATGCCCTGATTGACAACGGGCGCCGGGGCCGTCCGGTAACAGGCCCGGGTAACAGAGCTTTGAAGTCTCTTTCCGACATGCTGAAAGGAAAGTCCGGACGTTTCCGCCAGAATCTGCTTGGAAAACGTGTCGATTATTCGGGGCGTTCTGTTATTGTGGTCGGACCGGAGCTGAAAATTTATCAGTGCGGTCTGCCAAAAGAGATGGCAATTGAGCTGTTTAAACCTTTTGTTATGAAAGAACTGGTAGCAAACGGAACAGCCCACAATATTAAAAATGCAAAGAAAATGGTAGAGAGACTTCAGCCAGAGGTATGGGATGTACTTGAAGAAGTAATCAAGGAACATCCGGTTATGTTAAACCGTGCCCCTACACTGCACAGGCTGGGCATTCAGGCCTTTGAGCCCATTCTTGTCGAGGGAAAGGCTATCAAGCTGCATCCCCTGGTGTGTACCGCATACAATGCTGACTTTGACGGAGACCAGATGGCTGTCCATGTGCCGCTGTCTGTAGAGGCGCAGGCAGAGTGCAGATTTCTGCTGCTTTCACCAAATAATCTGTTGAAGCCTTCTGATGGTGGCCCGGTTGCCGTTCCTTCACAGGATATGGTACTCGGTATCTACTATTTGACACAGCTAAGGCCGGGCTCAAAGGGCGAGGGAATGTCTTTTAAGAATATTAATGAGGCAATTCTCGCCTATGAGAACGGATATATTACTCTTCACTCCATGATTAAGGTCCGCGTGTCAAAGACAATGCCGGATGGAAGTGAAAAAGCAGGAGTTATTGATGCTACGCTGGGAAGACTTTTGTTTAATGAGATTATTCCTCAGGATCTTGGATTTGTAGACCGGGAGTTGGAAGAGAATGCTCTTTTGCTGGAAATAGATTTCCATGTGGGCAAAAAGCAGCTAAAACAGATTTTGGAGAAGGTTATTAATACCCACGGAGCGACACAGACGGCAGAAGTGCTGGATAATGTAAAAGCTATCGGTTACAAATTTTCAACGAAGGCAGCCATGACAGTGTCTATTTCTGACATGACCGTGCCACCCGAGAAACCTCAGATGATTGAGGACGCTCAGGATACAGTAGATAAGATTACAAAGAATTACAAGCGTGGCCTGATTACGGAAGAAGAGCGGTATAAAGAGGTTGTTGAAACCTGGAAAGCAACTGACGATAAGCTTACAGAGGCGCTGCTTTCAGGCCTGGATGAATACAATAATATCTTCATGATGGCTGACTCAGGTGCCCGTGGTTCCGATAAGCAGATTAAACAGCTTGCAGGCATGCGGGGTCTGATGGCCGACACTACGGGACGTACGATTGAGCTGCCCATTAAGTCTAACTTCCGTGAAGGTCTGGATGTACTGGAATATTTTATGTCAGCCCACGGAGCCCGCAAGGGACTTTCCGATACGGCTCTTCGTACGGCTGATTCAGGATATCTCACCAGACGTCTGGTTGACGTGTCACAGGAGTTGATTATCCATGACAGTGACTGCCAGGAAGAGGAAAAAGAAATTCCGGGAATGTATGTTAAGGCATTTATGGACGGCAATGAAGAAATTGAAAGTCTTCAGGAACGAATCACAGGACGTTTCTCGGCTGAGGATATCAAAGATAAAGACGGTCAGGTGCTTGTGAAAGCCAACCATATGATCACTCCCAGGCGTGCTGAGCTGGTTATGAAAAAAGGTGTGGATGAAAAGGGTAATACACCGACAAAGATAAAAATCCGTACTATGCTCACATGTAAATGTAAGAATGGTGTATGCTCCAAGTGCTATGGTGCAAACATGGCAACCGGTGAAGCTGTTCAGGTAGGTGAAGCTGTCGGTATTATTGCGGCACAATCTATCGGTGAACCAGGTACACAGTTGACTATGCGTACTTTCCACACGGGCGGTGTTGCCGGTGATGATATTACACAGGGCCTTCCCCGTGTGGAGGAACTTTTTGAGGCAAGAAAACCGAAAGGTCTTGCTATTATTACCGAATTTGCAGGTACTGCAACAATCAGCGATACAAAGAAGAAACGTGAAATTATTGTGTCAAACGATGAGACAGGAGAATCTAAAGCTTACCTGATTCCTTATGGCTCCCGCATCAAGGTACAGGACGGAGCACAACTAGAGGCCGGAGATGAGCTGACAGAAGGAAGTGTAAATCCCCATGACATCTTGAAGATTAAGGGGCTCCGTGCTGTTCAGGATTATATGATCCAGGAAGTACAGCGTGTATACCGTCTGCAGGGTGTTGAGATCAACGATAAGCATATTGAGGTTATTGTCCGTCAGATGCTTAAGAAAGTCCGGGTTGAGGAAAAGGGAGATTCCGAATTCCTGCCGGGAACTATGGTGGATGTACTGGAATTTTCCGAGATCAATGAACAGCTTGAGGCAGAGGATAAAGAGCCTGCAGTAGGCGAGCAGATTATGTTGGGTATCACGAAAGCATCACTTGCAACAGATTCATTCTTGTCGGCAGCTTCCTTCCAGGAAACGACTAAAGTACTCACGGAGGCTGCAATCAAAGGAAAAGTGGATCATCTGGTAGGGCTTAAGGAAAATGTTATCATTGGTAAACACATTCCTGCCGGTACAGGTATGAAACGGTACAGAGATGTAAAATTAAGCACTGAGCTTGACGAAGATGATGAAATTGACTTTGATGAAGAATTGGATCCGGACGAAATGGTCCAGGAGGAGGAACAAACCGCAGAAACAACAGAAGACCCTATTCCTGTAGCGAAATAAAAACAAAAACACACCCTGTAAGGAACTGCCCGGACGGCGGGTCCTTATGGGGCGTTACTGTTCACAGGCCAGCCTGCAAACAGTAACTATGAGGCCTTTTTGGAGAAATGGATTGACAGTTTGTATGAATAGTCTTACAATTACTGTGGTATGTTTATAAAAGTTGCACATAAAGTGCAAAAAAGGAGGATTATTGATGGACACAGGTAAATTGAACAGAATACTGGAAGCGATGAAGGAGCAGGACATGCCGCAGATGATTATTGCGGATCCTTTGACTATTTTTTGGCTGACAGGAAAGATGATTATTCCGGGAGAGAGACTGCTGGCGCTCTATTTGAATGTGAATGGGAGCCATAAGCTGATGATTAATGAGTTATTCCCACAGGAGAAGGATCTTGGAGTGGAACTGGTATATTATAATGATATACAGGATGGCGTTGAGATTCTTTCAAAATTTGTGGAAAAAGATAAACCTATCGGTATCGACAAAATATGGCCGGCTAGATTTTTGCTTAGACTGCAGGAATTGGGCGCCGGAAGCAAATTCTTAAATGGCTCTATGATTATTGACTACATCAGAATGATTAAGGATGAGAAAGAACAGGCGCTGATGAGAGAATCTTCCAGGCTGAATGATATCGCAGTAGAAAGACTGATTCCTTGGGTAGGAAAGGGCCTCACCGAAAAAGAGTTGAATGCAAAGATCCGTGAGATTTATAAAGAGCTCGGGTGTGAGGATGTATCTTTCGATCCAATTACAGCTTATGCTAAGGGTGCAGCAGATCCTCACCATGTAACAGATGATTCCAAAGGTAAACGTGGAGACTGTGTAATCCTTGATATCGGAGGATTTAAAGATCACTATGCATCAGATTTGACCAGAACCGTATTTATCGGGGAAGTATCTGACAGGGCAAGGGAAATCTATGACATTGTTGTAGAGGCAAACAGAAGGGGCATAGCCGCCGCAAAGCCTGGCAACAGGATGTGTGACGTTGATGCTGCGGCACGTGACTACATCACAGAAAAGGGATTTGGGGAGTACTTTACCCACAGGACAGGGCACTCAATCGGACTGGAGGATCATGAGTTTGGAGATGTATCTTCTGTAAACACGGATATCATTAAACCGGGACAGTGTTTCTCCGTAGAGCCGGGAATTTACCTTGCTGACGAGGGAATCGGTGTTCGTATTGAAGATCTTGTACTTATAACAGAAGATGGATGCGAAGTTCTAAACCACTTTACCAAAGATTTGATTATTGTGCCGGAAGAGGCTTAATTATTTGTACACATAAAAAGGGCAGGAGTTTACGGTATGATCAACTCCTGCCCTGATTTTGTCAAAAGGATTAGTCCCCTTTTATATTTTGGCTCCGTTTTTATATTTATGCAGTACATTTTGGATACGTTCACTTGGACTAAGCAGTGTGCTGATTGAACCATCATGGTTCAGCGTGTCAATTAGAAGAGCGATGTATTTGCTCATATCACAACTGATATAGTATGGTCTGGAGAGGAGTGACGGTGACTGATAGATTAAATTTGTCGCAAGTACCCCTGTAATAATTCCATCTTCATAAGCCTTATCAAACTTGTCCAATCCGTTTGTAAATAATCCAAAAGTCGCAGCGGCAAAAATCCTCTTTGCCTTACGGCGCTTTAGTTCGGTGGCCACCTCGATTATACTGTCTCCTGAGGAAATCATATCGTCAATAATAATGACATCCTTACCCTCTACAGGGCTTCCGAGAAATTCATGGGCAACAATGGGGTTGCGTCCGTTTACAATTCTGGTGTAATCCCGGCGTTTGTAGAACATGCCCATATCAAGACCAAGAACATTGGCAAGGTAAATTGCCCTGTTCGTACCGCCCTCATCGGGGCTGATGACCATCATGTGCTCACAGTCCAGCTGCAAGTCCTTTACGTGGCGGAGCAATCCTTTAATAAACTGGTATGTGGACGGAACCGTCTCAAAGCCGTTGAGAGGAATTGCGTTCTGCACCCTAGGATCATGTGCGTCAAAGGTAATAATGTTATCCGCACCCATGCGTACCAGCTCCTGAAGGGCAAGGGCACAGTCCAGAGATTCTCTGCCGTTTCTCTTGTGCTGGCGGCTTTCATACAGGAAAGGCATGATGACGTTGATTCGGCGGCACTTTCCACCTATAGCGGCAATCACGCGTTTTAGATTCTGAAAGTGGTCATCCGGGGACATATGGTTTACATTGCCGGTCAGGGAATAGGAGACCTTATAGTTGCATACATCAACCATAAGGTAGATATCTTTCCCCCGTACAGACTCATTGATAATACCTTTTGCTTCCCCCGAGCCAAATCTTGGAACTTTGGCATCTATAATATAAGTATCTCTCTCATAACCGGAGAATGCTACATCATCTTTGTGTTCATGTGCACTTTCTTTTCTCCACTTTACCAGGTAGTCATTGACCTTGCTGCCAAGCTCCTCACAGCCAACAACTGGGATGAGGCCTAAAGCGCCTACCGGAATATTTTCTAGAGTTCTTTCTGTGCGGTGTAACATGATTGTTCCTCCCTGTTTTTTAATTTCTTTTTAATTCTTATATCATCGCCAATCAGCCTCAGCATGGTGTAATTACTTGTTATTCTGGAAAATGTACGTTCTGTATATAAGTCTGCAAGAGTATCCAGTGAAAGATTGGTCGATATAATGGTAGATTTGCGGCTGAGAAGCCTCTCATTAATGCAGGTAAAAAACTGTGATGCAATGAATGAATTGGTAAATTCCGTTCCCAGATCGTCTATAATCAGCAAATCACAGTCGAAAATATATTCATACATATTCTGCGCATCAACATCATTTTTGTCAAAGGTACTTTTTGCCAAAATAGAAAAAAATTTTGAAGCCGAGAAATAAAGGACAGAAAATTCCATGTCCATCAGTTCCTTTGCGATGCAATTAGACAGAAAAGTTTTCCCGACACCCACATCTCCGTACAAAAACAGATTCTGAAAGTCGGCTTTAAAGGCATCAACGAAATTGTGGCAGACCAGGAGGGCATCTTGTATTACCTGCAAGGAGGAGCGCCCCGTCCTGCTGTCAACATAATTGGCGGAATAATAGTCAAGAGAAAAAGTGTCAAAGTTCTCCTGCCTGAGAACACCCTTTAGATTAGACTGCTCGTAAAGAAGGCCAATGACTGACTTCTTAAAACAATGGCACTTTTGATTACCGATATAGCCGGTATCATGGCAGTCTTTACATTCGTAGACGGGTTCAAGATAATCTCCAGGGAATCCACCTAAATCAAGCAGCTCCTGTTTGCTGTTTCTTAAAGTTGCCAGTTCCTCTTTCAGAGAATCTATGGCTCTCTCATCTCCGCCCAGCAGTTTTTTCCCATACTGAACGGAGAGAACAGATATAGAATTGTCTAAAGCTTTAAATTCTGGCAGCTTCCTGCAGACTTCTTCATAGCGGCTTTGCAAGATATCACGGCTATGGAGCTGTTTTTGCTCGTAACCGCGCATAATAGTCTGATATTGTGATGTTTTAAGTCCCACAGCTGTGCTCCTTTTAATTACTGTTTAATAGTTGCTCTTCCAGAGACTCCATATCGTAGGCTCGTCTCTCAAAATTATTGAGATTCTTTGTGGCGGGCTTCTGTTTGCCGCCGGCAGCTTTCTGGGATGACTTTTCCTTTTGGAAAGCCGCATCTAGGGCGGCAATATCCTGCAAATGGTGCACCTGGCTCACACTCCACTTTGTAAGGATAGTGTCTGCATATTCAAAACTGGGCTGATGTGTGGCTGTAATAGTGCGCCTGCATGCTTCCTGTATGATATCCAGAGAAAACCCAAGTTCTTCTGTCCACTTTTTAATAAAGTCAAGCTCGGCGGCTGCGGGTCCTCTGTTCTTGATACCGAAGGCATTCAGAACTGTGTAGCAGTTTTTATTATATGCCAAAGAGGACTGACGGGCCTGTTCTACAGAGGTAATGTTGCTGTCGGACCAGGACAGAGCAACCTTCTGGATATAATGGATACTTTTGTGTCCGTTCTCCACACAGGATTCTATCAGATATTCTATTAAATCTGCTGACATTTTGAGGCCCTGATAAAAATATGTAATAATGTCCACATCTGTCCGGGACAATGTCTTCCCCAGATACTGCTCCGCGATAAACAGAAGAGATTTGAGCTCCTTCTGAGCTTTGTAAGAAGTCAACGGTATAGTAGTGCGATGATCCACAGCCGGCATAACCGGGGATGCCAAATCTTTTTGAGGAACATCTGCCGCAGATCCGGGAGGCGGTGTGGCCTTTGGAATTGTCCCTTTCGTTGTGGCGATGGAAGCTGCCCTTTCCAGCTCAATCCCGGTAATCCTTCCTTCCTCGTCTTTATCCAGAGTTAAAAGTCCCTCAGATTCCCAGTATCTGAAGGCTCTTGAGATATCCTTTTCCGTGTTGTTCAGGCAGTCGGCGATCATCGGAATCGTCAGGGATGAACAAGGATCATCCAAATGCCTCAGAAGGAACAGGTATACTTTTACAAACTCACCATTTGCCTGTATCATATAATTGTCAATGAAGTCATTGGCGACTAATGTGGCATTTGTCTGAAACTTATTTTTTAATGTTAGTGTTTTCATAATCATGCTTTTCCACCCTTCCCATATGTAAAGGTATTATAGCATCTTATTGCCCAGGTAAAAAGGCCTTTTTGGCAGGTAAAACAAGGTTTTTTGTAGATAACTGTGTGTGGAAAATGTGGATAAGTTCTATTTTAAAAGCTCTTCCCCAATGTTTACAACATTTCCGGCCCCCATAGTTATCAACAAATCACCTGGCTTGCAGTTTTTTTTGAGGAAATTCTCAATTTTCTCAAAGCTGGAAAAATAATGTGAGTCTGTCCCTACTTTCTGAATTTCTTCTGCCAAATCTTTTGAAGAAATCCCCAGTGTATCTGTCTCCCTTGCTGCATAAATATCAGCAAGGACAACATGGTCTGCATGGGAGAGCGATTCAGCAAATTCATGGAAGAATGCCTTTGTCCTGGTATAGGTATGAGGCTGGAAAACACACCACAGCTTGTTGTGCGGATAATGCTGTGCCGCCTTTAGTGTGGCTGCAATCTCCGTCGGGTGATGTGCATAATCATCTACAATAGCGGTGCCGTTTAATGTACCTTTATATTCGAAACGGCGGTCTGTCCCCGAGAAAGAAACCAGCCCTTTCAAAATTGTATCCATAGGAATACTTAAAAGCTCTGCTACAGCGATTGAAGCAAGAGCGTTTGATACATTGTGATCGCCGGTAACAGAGAGAACCACATGTTCGCCCTCTTTACCTCTCCGGATCAAATCGAAGGAAACTCTGCCTTTATCATCATAACTGATATTTTGTGCTCTGTAATCGGCCAAGGAAGATTTCCCATAGGTAATGACACCGCACTTAAGTCCCTGGCAGATTTCTCGATAGTTCTGAATATCTGCGTTTATGACAAGAGTGCCGTCGGAGGGGAGCAGCGATGCAAACTGGTGGAAAGACTGGCGGATGTCTTCTAAATCCTTAAAGAAATCTAGATGGTCTTCCTCTATATTGAGTATGATACTGATTTTCGGGTTAAAACTTAGAAAACTGTTTGTATATTCGCAGGCTTCTGTAATAAAGGTTCCAGAATTTCCCACATGTATATTGCCCCCAATAGCCTGCAGGATGCCGCCGACAGATATGGTGGGATCAAGGTCTCCCTCCAGAAGAATGTGAGAAATCATGGAGGTGGTAGTTGTCTTGCCGTGTGTGCCTGACACTGCAATGGGAGTATCGTAATTCTTCATGAGCTGTCCAAGAAGCTCAGCCCGTGTGAGCATAGGAATCTTTCGGGCAACGGCTTCAATCAGTTCAGGATTATCCCTGCTGATTGCCGCTGTATATACTACACAACGAATACCATCTATAATATTGGAAGCCTTCTGTCCGTAGAAAATCTGCGCCCCCTTACGCTCAAGCTGACAGGTGAGCGGAGATTTTCTAGAGTCAGAGCCGGAGACCGTGAAGCCTTCTTCAAGCAGGATTTCTGCAAGTCCGCTCATACTGATGCCCCCAATGCCTATAAAATGAATATGGATTGGTTTTTCAAAATTAATTTTATACATAGAATTGTTCCTTCCTAAATTCAAAGCTTTTGTCATAAATTTTAACCGCTATTTATATTATACTATATATGGGGAATTTTTAAAGGAGTTCTTTTTGTGCAAAACAAATAAAAAGAGAAAATATTACGCCTATAAATTGTAAAAAACGTGCACAAAAGAGAAAAGGTATGTTATAATAAATCTAACCAACTAGAAATGAGGTGACGACATGATTAAAAAAGAGATGATTGCTATGCTGCTGGCAGGTGGACAAGGCAGCAGATTAGGAGTCCTTACCGCAAAAGTGGCCAAGCCCGCGGTCGCCTTTGGCGGAAAGTACCGCATCATTGATTTTCCACTTAGCAATTGTATTAATTCGGGAGTGGACACTGTAGGTGTACTGACGCAATACCAGCCGTTACGGTTAAATACTCATATCGGAATCGGCATTCCGTGGGATTTGGACAGGAATGTAGGAGGTGTAACAATTTTGCCGCCGTACGAGAAAAGTGCAAGCAGCGAATGGTATACAGGTACGGCAAATGCCGTTTACCAGAATCTGAATTACATGGAAACTTATAATCCTGATTATGTGCTGATTCTTTCAGGGGATCATATTTACAAGATGGACTACGAGGTAATGTTGGATTTCCATAAGGCAAATAAGGCGGATGTCACGATTGCAGCCATGCCGGTGCCGATGGAAGAGGCGGGTCGTTTTGGTATTGTCGTTACAGATGAGGAAAGCAGAATTAAAGAGTTTGAGGAGAAACCGGAGAATCCAAGCAGCAACTTGGCGTCTATGGGAATATACATATTTAACTGGTCTGTGCTTAAGGAGGCTCTGGTGAAGCTTTCAGAGCAGCCAAACTGTGATTTTGGAAAGCATATCATCCCATTTTGTCATGAAAATGGCAAGAGATTGTTCGCATACGAATATAACGGGTATTGGAAAGATGTGGGGACATTAAACTCATATTGGGAAGCAAACATGGAACTGATTGATATTATTCCGGAATTCAACTTGTATGAAGAGTTCTGGAAGATTTACACCAACAGTGCCAACATTCCTCCCCAATACATTTCAGAGCAAGCGGTCATTGACAGGTGTATTATAAGCAACGGCTCTGAAATTTACGGAGAGGTTCATAATTCAGTGCTGGGCGGAGGTGTGATTATCGGTGAGGGAAGCATTATCAGGGATTCTATACTTATGAGAGATGTCACAATTGGGAAGAACTGTGTCATTGATAAGGCAATTATTGCTGAAGACACAGAGATTGGGGACAATGTGATAATTGGTGCCGGAGGTGAAGTTCTGAATAAGGAGAAACCTGGCGTATATGGCGGCGGGCTTGTGACCATTGGAGAGAATTCTGTTATACCGTCCGGTGTGCAGATTGGTAAGAATACTGCTATCAGTGGGGTTACATCGGCGGAGGACTATAATAATGGAATGCTTGGAGGCGGTGAGACATTAATAAAGGCAGGTGAACGGATATGAGAGCAGTAGGGATCATTCTGGCTGGCGGAAACAGTAAGAAGATGCAGGAGTTAACATCCAGGCGTGCAACGGCGGCAATGCCCATAGCGTCTAGCTACAGGGCTATTGATTTTACGCTGAGCAACATGTCAAATTCACACATACAGAAAGTTGCTGTGCTGACACAGTACAATGCAAGATCTGTCAATGAACATCTGAATTCTTCCAAATGGTGGGACTTTGGCAGAAAACAGGGCGGGCTTTACATATTTACTCCCACAATCACCGCAGAGAATGGCTACTGGTACAGAGGAACGGCAGATGCTATTTACCAGAACCTTGACTTCCTGAAAAGGTGTCATGAACCTTATGTGATTATTACATCCGGAGATGCGGTGTACAAGCTTGATTACAATAAGGTTCTGGAATATCATATTGCTAAAAAAGCAGATATAACTGTAGTGTGCAAGGATCTGGCACTGGGAGAAGATGCAACAAGATTTGGAACGGTACGGATGAATGAGTCTGCAAGGATTGAAGCCTTTGAGGAAAAACCTATGGTGGCTCATTCCCAGACGATTTCTGCAGGTATTTATGTTATTAGAAGAAGACAGTTAATAGATCTTATTGAGCACTGTGCGGAAGAGGAAAGACATGATTTTGTAACCGATATTCTGATTCGCTATAAGAATTTGAAGAAGATATACGGTTATAAGATAAACAGCTACTGGAACAATATCACAACTGTAGATTCATATTATCAGACAAATATGGATTTTTTGAAACCGGAAGTGCGCAGCTATTTCTTTAAGGAGCTGCCCATGGTGAAGTCCAAGGTGAGCGACCTTCCGCCGGCTAAATATAATCCGGGGGCAGCCGTGAAGAACAGCCTTATCGGAAGCGGAAGTATTATTAACGGAACGGTGGAGAATTCCATATTGTTTAAAAAGGTGTTTGTGGGCAATAATTGTGCCATCAGGAATTCTATTATATTGAATGATGTTTACCTCGGGGATAACACTTATATTGAGAACTGTATCATCGAGAGCCGTGACACAATAAGAGCGAACACAAGATATATGGGCGAAGATGGTGTGAAAGTGGTAGTTGAGAAAAATGAGCGGTATGCATTATAACCTTACAAGGGAAGGGAGACTTGAACATTATGCAGATTACAGACGTGCGCGTGCGCAGAGTAGCAAAGGAAGGCAAATTAAAGGCAGTTGTTTCTATCACAATTGATGATGAGTTCGTAGTTCATGACATTAAGGTAATTGAGGGAGAGAAAGGACTGTTTATCGCAATGCCAAGCAAGAAAGCACTTGACGGTGAATACAGAGATATTGCGCATCCGATTAATTCGGGAACCAGAGAGCGTATTCAGTCGACAATTTTAGAGAAGTATTCGGAATCAGTTGAGGAAGGACCAGAATCAATGTCTGAACAAACGTAATTAAGTCAGTACACTGGGCTATAAAGCTGCTGCAGCTCACATGAAGCTGCAGCAGCTTCTTGCTTGTGCAGTTAAAGTGAATTTTCCAGAGAGTTTATAGGTGTATCAAGGCGAAAATCCATTAGTTCATCTGTCCTCGGATGATGAAATGTCAAACGGCAGGCAAACAACTGGAGAGATCTGAAGGTTAAAGGTATACTAGCAGAGTCTGAAGGGGATAAAGCTTGAGTGCTGCCGTATTTCTTATCACCGGCAATGGGAGTCCCCAGATTCGCCATCTGTACTCGGATTTGGTGGTGCCGTCCCGTTTCTAAGATGATATCTGCCAGTGCATAGGGCGGCATGGTTTCTATAATCAAGTAGTGAAGGCGGGCTTTTTGGGCACCGGGGGTATTGCTCGAACATATGTGGGAGACATTGGCTCTTCCATCCTTTATCAGGTAATCCTCCAAATCGCCTTCCGGGGAAGCAGGAATTCCTTGAAGGAGGGCACGGTAATGCTTGCCGAAACCATATTCTGTCAGCTGTTTATTTAGTTTTCGCGCTGCGGCAGGAGTCTTGGCAAATACAAGAAGACCTCCTACCGGCTGGTCGAGACGATGGATAACAGCCAGATAAGGCTGTCCCTTTTTAGGACTGTTTTTATTGATATGGTTCATCAGGATACTTATCATATCAGGGGTTCCCATACGTCTGCTCTGCGTAGGAATACCGGCCGGTTTATGGCACACAATAATGTCCTGGTCTTCGAATAAAATATCGGGGGTCATTTTCTTTACTCCTTTAGAGGTATTTTCTTGACTTTTCAGGAAAATCTAACTACACTGATTATCATGATGTAGGGGTCCCAAAGTCATGCTTTTTCATGCAAGCATGAAACGCATGACCTTTTGACCCTGGTATCATTATCATATAAAAGAAACGAGAGGTCAAGCTTTTTGGCAAGGCAGGTGGAAAGAAGATGAATCAGGATTGGGAAAGATTTGGAGAAGATATCCGCAGAACAGTGCAGGATGCAATAGACTCGCAGGACTTTAACAGGCTCAATCAGACAATTACAAATACCATTAACAGCGCTATGAACAGTGCTGTGGACGGCTTGGGAAAAGGATTGTCAGGCGCTGGGAAATGGGCCGGCAGAGGCAGATATAGATATCGGGGACCGCGCAAGCGAGATAGATATAGCTGGGAACAGTCCCAAAATTCTCATAGGTATGGAGCGCAGGAGGATAGAAGAGAAGCTGGGAGGCGGCAATACAGTGCTGTGCAGCAATCGGCCGCTGTGCAGAAAAATCTCAGCCTGTTTGTCGGAACAGCGGGGGCAAAAGCCGGCGGGATTGCTATGTCTGTAGTAGGATATACTGTGGGAATCGGAACGTTCTTGATGTTATTGTTTACCTTAATTGCCACGGCGCTCACTAACGTGTATTTTGGAACAGGCTTTAAAGTGCTGGCAGGGATATTGGCAGTCTTTTTTGCCGGAAGCATGATTTTGGGAGGTGCCGGCACAGCTCTTTTGGGAAGAATAAAAAGATTTAGGAGTTATATTCAGGAGCTTGAAGGAAAAGAATACTGTGAGATAAAGAATTTGGCCGGGAGATTACAAAAGTCTCAAAAATATGTTGTACAAGATATTGAGAAAATGATACGAAAGGGCTGGTTTCTTCAGGGACATATGGATCGACAGAAGACCTGCCTTATCGTAAGTAATAGAGCGTATGATCAGTATACCGAACTGATGCAAAACCTAGAAAAACAACAGAGCGAGGAAAGGCTTGCAAAAGAGCATCAGACTCAGGAGCAAAAGGATATGGATCCGCAGGTACGGGAAATTATTTGTGCCGGAGATGAGTATATAAAGAAGATCCGTGAATGTAATGATGCTATTCCCGGGGAAGAAATTTCTGCTAAAATATATCGCATAGAGACACTGGTGGATAAAATTTTTGACCGGGTAGAACAGAGCCCTGAAAGTATTTCCGATATCAGAAGGCTGATGGAGTATTACCTGCCGACTACGGTAAAACTTCTGGAAGCATACGAGGAGCTGGATGCACAGCCGGTGCAGGGGGACAATATTATTTCATCAAAAAAAGAAATTGAAAAAACACTGGATACATTGAATGTGGCGTTTGAAAAGCTTCTGGACAGCTTATTCAGGGACACTGCATGGAATGTATCGGCTGATATATCTGTGCTCAACACAATGCTGGCACAGGAAGGGCTTACAAAAGAAGACTTTTAGATACTATCCAGGAGGGCAGAAATGTTCACAAATTGCACGTACAAGCTTGCTCTCCGGACGATAATGTAATGAATATGGAGGGTAGAAATATGAGCAGTGAATTTGAGGGATTTGAAGCGGTCCCCACATTGACCCTGGAACCTTTTCAGGAAGAAAAGCAGGTTGTTACGCCTGCCGCCCGGGAGGAGGTTTCCTTTGACGACAGTATTCTATCAGAAGCAGAGAAACAGGCTGTGGATACCTTTGCCAGTCAGATTGATTTAACTAATTCCGCAGTGATTTTGCAGTATGGAGCGGGGACGCAGAAGAAGATGGCGGATTTTTCCGAGAAGGCTCTTGAAAATGTGAGAACAAAAGATCTCGGAGAGGCCGGAGCCCTCCTGTCAGGTGTTGTCCAGGAACTTAAAAGTTTTGACGAAGAAGACGAAAAAGGATTTTTGGGTATATTTAAGAGGACCTCAAATAAGATTTCCGCAATGAAGGCCAAGTATGCCAAGGCAGAGACAAATATTAATCAGATATGTAAGGTGCTTGAAAATCACCAGGTACAGCTATTGAAGGATATTGCCATATTGGACAAGATGTATGAGATGAATCTCACTTATTTTAAAGAACTGTCCATGTATATATTAGCAGGAAAGAAAAAGCTGCAGGAAATCAGAAGTACAAAGCTGCCCGAGCTTCTTGCAAAGGCACAGCAGAGCAGTTTGCCGGAGGATGCACAGGCAGCCAGAGACCTGGACTCTATGTGCGGAAGATTTGAGAAGAAGATACATGATCTAGAGCTGACCAGAACCATTTCCATACAAACAGCACCGCAAATCCGGCTGGTCCAGGGAAATGATACATTAATGGTAGAGAAGATACAGTCTACAGTTGTAAATACAATACCGCTTTGGAAGAGCCAGATGGTTCTTGCCCTCGGTGTGGAGCACTCTGCACAGGCAGCGGCCGCGCAGCGAGAGGTGACGGACATGACCAATGAGCTGCTGAAGAAAAATGCAGAGAAACTGAAGGTGGCAACAATTGAGACTGCCAAAGAATCTGAAAGAGGCATTGTGGACATTGAAACTCTTAAGTCAACCAATGAATCTCTTATATCTACGTTGGATGAAGTGCTGCATATCCAGCAGGAGGGACGTCAGAAGCGGCAGGAGGCAGAAAAAGAAATGATTCGTCTGGAAAGTGACCTAAAGCAGAAACTTCTTCAGGTTCAGGGGTAAATAACCTTTAGTGGAAATGAAATATTGAATAAATAAGACGAGAGAGGTAATCTCCCCTTGGGGACCGCCTCTCTCATCTTGCATCAAATTGCTATTGCCAAATCACTATTTTGTTGCAGTAATTAAGTGTACATCAAGTTCTTCCAGCGTTTCTATAGTTTCATGAGGAAGATTACAATCCGTTATAATTCCTGTTACATCCCGTCCATTGGCACAAGAAATTAAATTAAACTTATTGAATTTATTTGAATCGGCAAGTACGTATACCTCTTTAGCAGCAGCAAGTACACTTTTCTTGAAACCAATCTCAGAAGTGTTTGCAAGATAAATATTGCCATTGCTTCCAATGGCATTCGCTCCGAGAAAGGCAACATCCACCTTAAAATTGCGCATCTGTTCCTCGGCCAGAGGCCCTCTCGTAGAGCGAGTATTCTTACGAAGGTCACCACCAATTAGAATTACGTTAACCCAGTCGCGGGTAAGGAGTTCTGTAGCGATATTGATTCCGTTTGTTATGACAGTATTATTGAATTCATTGGTAATCTGCCTTGCCAGATGGAGAGTTGTGGTTCCTGAGTCAATAAAAAGCACTTGACCATGTCTGATGAATGAAAGGGCTGTCTGCGCTATATCATATTTAAGCTCACTGTTAGCTGACATTCTCTGTTCATATGGAAGTTCTACCTGCTCTCCTGAATTGGACAGCATGGCACCCCCATGCGTACGGACTATTTTAGGATTTTCCTTAATTAGTGTTTCAAGATCCCTGCGTATGGTCATCTCTGTTACAGCGAAAGTCCGGCTTAGCTGGCTGGTTTCGATAGAGCCATTGGCAATCAGGAGATTCTGAATTTTTTGAAGCCTTTTTTCTTTGAGCATGGCATACCTCAATTTTCTTTGTTTTATAGTTACTTATCTTTTAATGATAGATTTATTGGTAAAGTTTGTCAATATATTATATGATACCAGGGTCAAAGGGTCATGCGTTTCATGCTTGCATGAAAAAGCATGACTTTGGGACCCGCAAAACATGAGAAAGTAGCCCGAGCAGGGCGGATTTCGAATGTTTTTAGGATTGCGGGAGTACAAAGTGCGGAGCAATCCGTAGGTATCAGGGGGCAAAATACCTTTTGACCCCTACATCATTATATAGTTGCTTGTATGAGTCATAGCGTTCCATATAAAGCCGGTGGTATTGGCTTCTTGGCTTGAAACATTTTTTGACCTGTACCATATCTTTGACTATATCTGTAATCTTCATATTTAGCTGAACAGCAGAAGCAGCGAGGATGGCAGCTCCCAGTGTTCCTGCCTGTGTACTGTTAATTACTTCCATGGGAATGTTAAATATGTCAGCCCGTAGTTGAAGGGTGTAATCTGAGGCAGCACCCCCTCCGGTGACCCGTATTACGTCCGGATTTATATTCAATTCAGACAGGGTTTCATAAGCCATAAACATTTGATAAGCCATTCCTTCTTTGACGGCCTGATAGAGTTCTATGGGTTGTGTATGGATAGTAAGACCACAAATAGTACCAACGGCATCATAACATATATCTGGATTGCCGCAGGAGCCAAAAGAAGGCAGAAGCATTATACTGCCCGGGTGTCTCTCAGCAGCCAGAGTATCCATGTAAGAAAAGAAATCTATGCCAGAGGTACCGCAGAAGTCGCGGATATTTGCAAATATGTTATCCTTGAACCAGTTCATAAGGATACCGCAGGTTGTCAATTCAATTTGGGCGAGAAAAATATCAGGCAGTACATATGGAGCGCACGGGATTCCTTTTTCTATCATGTAGGGAGACGACGTTAGTTTTGGAAGAATAAATTGCATGACTTCACAGGTTCCCTGCCCATCTTCCCCCTCTGCGAAAGTCGTCATGCCGCTTCCAAGACCGGCACATCCTTGATCGTGTCCTCCTGCGGCGATGAGTGTTCCGGGCGGCAGTCCCAGTTCCTCCGCTATGTCAGGGAGTACGGGACCGAGGATAGTTCCGGAGAGAACCGGAGCAGAAAACAAAGCTCTATCAAGGCCTGCCAATGTAAGGAGCCTTTGGGACCATTGCTTTGTGCGGATATCGAATGCCATGCTTCGTGCTGCCAAGGAGAAGCTGACCATACGTTTGCCAGTGAGCAAATATCCTATGTAATCTTCATAGAAAAAGATATGTCTGGTATTTTTAAAAACAGCGGAATTGTTCTGCAGCCATATAAATTTGGGGAGGGCATACATTTCGCTTAAAGGAAGACCTGTAATATCCATAACTTCTTCTTTGGAGAACTTTTTTTCAATGATGCTGCACTCATCTATCCCGCGCTTGTCCCCTGTGAGCATAGAATTTGCAAGCACAGTGTTGTTTTCATCCAAACAAATGATTGATTCCCCCAAGGAGGCAACAGCTATACACTGTACAGGCTCGGGAGAATTACCGGACGCTTCCCGAATAACTTCTTTTGTGTAAGCCCATACCATATTTGCATCCAGTTCTCTATATCCGTCATCCCCTGTTTCCTGATAGGTTCTGCCAGAGGAAGATAAAATTTCACCTTTTCGATTGTAAATAGTCATTTTGCATCCGCTTGTTCCTATATCAATTCCTGCATATGCCATTGAGATACCACCTTTCATATTATAGAATGTTTGAAAATGTTAATTTATGTACTTACATTATATATTATAAAGCAATTATTGTAAACTTAAAAAAACAATAAACCATATAAAATATGCAGAAAAGCAATGATATATAAAACGAATTAGGAGATTTGCACTAAAAACAATCCGGCACTTTGTGATATATGCCATATTGAAAAAGGTTCTAAAATGTTCTACAATAAAAACATAAAAAAACAAAATAAAACAATATTAAAAGGGAGGAACAAGCATGAAGAAAAAAATGTTAAGCGTATTGCTGGCAGCCGCAATGGTGTTATCGATGGCTGGTTGCGGGAGCTCCGGGAATGACAAAAAGGAGGATTCAACAGAGAAAAGTGCAGCGGAAAAAACTAACACGAAAGACAGCGGGAAAATTAAAATTGGATATTCTCCATATACAATGACAAATGAATATTTTTCTGCGATTTTGGACGGTCTGCAAAGTAAATGTGACGAATTGGGCATGGAGTTAATCTATTATGATCCACAGAATGACCCGACAACACAGAGCAAACAGATTGATGACATGATTAGTATGGGAATCCAGGCACTGGTATATATCCCATATGACTTTTCAGGTGCAAGAAATGTATGTCAGACCCTGCAGGATGCCGGTGTATATGTGGTAAATGCAGATGCAGTCGTCTCTGAAGATGACTATGATGTGGTCGATGCAATTGTGGCATCTGATAACGAAGGACTTGGGCAGCTATCCGGAGAATGGGTGGCAGAAAACTATCCAGATGGAGCAAATATCCTGATAGCACATCTACAGACGGCAGAAGCATGTGTATTGAACGTAGAAGGCTTCTGGGAGGGAATTAAGGAAAAAGCAGCTGATCCGGACAAGTATAAGGAAGTTCAGGTGGTCGAAGGCGGAGGTGCATCGGACGTGACATTTGATGCTGTAACAGACGCACTTCAGGCACACGATGACATTGATGTAATCTATTGCATTAACGATACATCTGCACAAGGGGCTATCCAGGCTGTGGAAGAAGCCGGAAAGAGCGGAGAGATTGCCATTCTTGGAAAAGATGCTGCTCCGATTGGAAAACAGGCAATTAAAGACGGTAAACAGGTTCAATCCTCTGGGCAATCACCTTTATCAGTAGGTTCTACCAGCGCGGAACGTTGCTATGAATTAATTAATGGCAAAGAGGCAGATAAAGATTTTGATTTCTTCACTAAGATTAAGGCGTTCAGCGTTACGAAGGATAATATCGATGATTATGATATCGACAGTTGGCAGTAGATGATGAAGATCCAGCATAAGTGCAGAGCTGACAGATAGTAACAGACCAGTTTTGGACGCAATGTGTGTTTAAGACTGGTCGCTTTATACATAAATATGCACCGGGGTAACTTAGGAGATATTTTATGATGGACCGGGAGGTAAAAATGAAAAAGAATTGTCTTTTAGAGATGAAAGGAATATCAAAAGCTTTTGGTACTAACAAAGTACTTGTGGATATTAATCTTAATCTTTACGAAGGGGAAATCCTTTCATTATTGGGAGAAAACGGCGCCGGTAAATCTACTTTGATAAAGATATTAGGAGGCATCTATTCATCTGACTCGGGAGAAATCTATATCAATGGCGAAAAAAAGCGTATTAATACTGCAGCTGCTGCTCAGGAAAACGGTGTCCGTATTATACATCAGGAAATTGTATTGGTTCCCCACAGGACGATTGCGGCAAATATATTTCTTGGAAGAGAACCAAGAACATCAGTTGGAACTTTAGACTACAAGAAAATGGCGGCAGAATCCGAGAAAATTATGAAAGAATTCGGGATTGACCTGGATCCGAACTCTCTAGTATGTGAGCTTTCCCTTGGGCTTCAGCAACAGGTAGAAATTGTAAAGGCTGTTTCCGCCAATGCTAAAATTGTGGTAATGGATGAGCCGACCTCTTCACTGTCAGAGAGTGAAACAGAGATATTATTCCATATCATTGAAAAGTTGAGGGCCAGAGGAGTGGGTATTATATACATATCCCATCGGCTGGATGAACTGTTCAAGATCTCGGATAGGATAATGGTGCTCCGTGATGGAAAAGTAATCAACACAGTGCCTATAGCAGAGGCGAAAAGGGAAGAGCTTATTAATATGATGGTCGGAAGGATTCTGGATAAATATTATGTGAGGACAAAAAATGAAATCCGGGAGGTAGCTCTTGAGGTCAGGCACCTGGAAAATAAGAAACTGTTTCATGACATTAATTTTAGGGTGAGTTATGGGGAGATTATAGGCTTTTCGGGACTTGTAGGGGCCGGGAGGACAGAGGTTATGAAGGCTGTTTTCGGAGGTCTTGGACATGATAGCGGACAGATATTGATGGAAGGAAAGGAAATCCACATTAATAGTCCCAGAGATGCGATGGAGGCGGGAATTGCTTATGTACCGGAGGACAGGCGTGGTGAGGGTCTTGTCCTATTAAACGATGTAGAATTTAATATAGGCCTTGCTAATGTTAGAAATCTGGTAAAAGGGATACATGTAAAAAAATCTGCATGGAAAGAACTGGTGCAGGAATATGTATCAAAATTTTCTATAAAAATAACATCGCCGCAGCAGAAAGCAGGGCGTTTAAGTGGCGGTAACCAACAGAAGGTAGTACTTGGAAAATGGCTGGCAATCAATCCGAAGGTAATTATTCTTGACGAGCCGACCAGAGGAATTGATGTGGGTTCAAAAGCAGAGATTTATTCCATTATTAATGACTTGGCAGCAGAAGGTGCAGCCATTATTATTGTGTCTTCCGACTTACCAGAGATTATCAATATGTGCGACAGAACTTATGTGATGAGTGAAGGGCATGTTACCGGTGAACTTTCGGCAGAAGAGTTTTCCCAGGAAAAAATCATGACTTTTTCGACTACGACAAAAGCTGCCAAAGGTACAGTTTAAAAGGAGGAAAGATAGATGCAGAAGGAAAAGAATGTATCTACATCAAATTGTTTTGTGAATTATTTCAGAAGAAATCTGGGTTCCCTGATTGGCTTGGCTGCATTGGTAATTATTATCGGGATGATTACACCAAGGCTGTTTTCGGGTACAAACCTGCTAAATCTTTTAAAATCTAATTCAGTAAATGTAATTATAAGCTGTGCCATGCTGCTTGCAATTTTACTTGGGGAGATTGATATTTCTGTGGGTTCTACCGTCGGTCTGGCAGGAGTTGTATCGGCGGCATTGATTACAAATTTTGAAATGCCGGTGGGTGCAGCAGTAATAGTAAGTCTTCTCGTTGGGGTTGCTATTGGAGCCATCAACGGCATAAGTATTGCTTACTTTAGAGTTCCTGCTTTTATAGCAACACTTGCAACACAATGTATCGGCCGGGGATTGACTCAAGTTATTTCCGGAGGGATTTCTATACGGGTTAGAAATGATGGGTTTTCCCAGATAGCAATGGCAAATCTGGGCGGCGTTTCGGTTATTATTATTTATGCGGCGGCATTTCTTCTAATTACTTGGGTTTTACTGAATAAGACGAAATTCGGCTATTATATTTATGCTATTGGCGGCAACAGACAGGCAGCACAGTATTCAGGAATTAATGTGAAGCTTTTTAATGCGCTTCCTTATGTGTTCAGTGGAGTGGCGTGCGCTTTTTGCGGTGTACTCTGGACGGCACGACTTGGCTCGGCGGCAGCCATGTTGGGGAACGGCTTTGAATTGGACGCTATTTCCGCAGTTGTCATCGGCGGGACCAGCATGTCAGGCGGAGTGGGGACTGTGGGAGGTACTATACTCGGTATTCTGATTATTGGAGTGCTTCAAAATGGATTGAATCTTATGGGAGTAAATTCGTTTTGGCAGTATGTGTGCAAAGGTATAATTATTCTTTTGGCGGTCATTATTGATGTCATCAGAAAATCAAAAGAGGATTAAAAATTAAAAACAGGAGGTATTATAGATGCTAGTAAATATGAACACTTTAATGGAGGATGCAAAAAAGAATAATTATGCAGTGGGGATGTTCACTGCGCCAACTATGCCCTTCGCGGAAGCGGTTATAGAAGCCGCAGAAGAGATGAATGCTCCGGTGATGGTTGGTCAGGTAGAGTCCTGGAGACAATATGGAGATATTGAAAAATACGGACCTATTATGGCAGATATGGCGAAATGTGCAAAGGTTCCTGTGTGTCTGCATCTGGATCATGGGCAAAGCCTGGAATATATTATGAGAGCAATACGTGCCGGATATACATCGGTTATGGCGGACTTTTCCATGCTCCCGTTCGAAGAAAATGTGGAGATGGTAAAAAAATGTGTGGATTTCTGTCACAGTGTGGATATTTCCGTAGAAGCAATGTGCGGGAAAATGCCATCGGTATATGAATTGGCGGATCACCCGGATCTTGATATTAGAGAGTATTTTTCCAAACCGGATGAGCTAAAGGAATTTGTGGAGGCTACAGGAGCTGATGCTATGACTGTTTCTTTTGGTACGGTGCATAATATGAAAATTATGCAGCCGATGCTGGATTTTGAATTACTAAAAGAGTTAAATGATGCAACAGATTGCTCGCTGGTTATGCACGGCTCATCCGGTGTTGAGGTCGGGCAGATTAAGCAGGCAATTCCCTATGGGATACGTAAGATTAATGCTTATACAAAGCTTTCTACCGCTGCTCAGCCAGCTATGCTCGCGGAAATGAATAAGAGTGAAGAACCACTGTTTTTCCATGAACTTCTTGATATAGCAAAAAAAGCAATGAAAAAAGCTGTGGAGGAATCCATCAAAATTTTTGGAAATGGATATGATTTTAGCTCTAGAGTATGGTAAAAATTTAGAAAAGTAGATATTATGTTTGAAGCAATTCGAGAAGGGGGGGCATGTAATGAAGAAACTAATAAACCGACCGGAAACTGTTGTAAGTGAAATGTGCAACGGGATTGCAATGACAAATCCGGATGTTGTTTTTTATCCTAAATATAAAATGATACAAAGAAAAGATTTGAATCCTGACAAGGTAAGCCTGATCAGTGGAGGCGGCAGTGGCCATGAACCGGCTCACGCAGGTTACGTAGGCCGGGGGATGCTGGATGCGGCAGTTTGCGGTGATGTATTTGCATCTCCCTCACAGATACAGGTATATCAGGCGATTAAGGAAACGAAAAGCAAAAAAGGTACACTCTTAATTATTAAAAATTACAGTGGGGATGTTATGAATTTTAAAAATGGGGCGGCACTGGCAGCGGAAGAGGGAATTGATGTCGATTATGTAAAGGTCTCTGACGATATTGCTGTTTCAGACAGCCTATATACAGTGGGCAGGCGCGGAGTTGCAGGAACTGTACTGGTACATAAAATTGCAGGTGCAGCGGCAGAAAATGGCTGCAGTCTGGAAGAGGTAAAACAGGCGGCACAGTCTGCGGCAGATGCAGTCAGAAGTCTTGGATTCGCCTATAGTTCCTGTACTGTCCCGGCAAAGGGAAGCCCGACATTTAATATCGGGGAAGATGAAATGGAATATGGGGTAGGCATCCATGGGGAGCCAGGTATTAGGCGGGAGAACATTGTTTCTGCCGATAAAATGGCTGAACGCATGCTGAATGCAATACTGAAAGATTTGGATGTAGAAAAAGAGAATGAAGTTGTATTATTAGTAAATGGTTTTGGAAGCACACCGCTGCAGGAGCTTTATATATTTTCTGATGCTTTGCTGAAATGCTTAGATCAAAGAAAAGTGAATGTATACAGAAGTTTTGCTGGAAACTTTATGACTAGTATTGATATGCTGGGGGCCTCAGTATCGGTTATGAAACTTGACGGCACACTAAAAAAGTATTTAGACATGCCTTCGGAAGCCTTAGCTTTTCGCGTAGACGGGCCAGTGCCGCCGATTATGTACCGCTCTGTCAGCACTGGAGAGAATGAAAATGTCCCGGAAGAATTTACAAGAGAATCATCCTGGGGAGAGGTGAAAGAAAACCGAATTAGCTTGAATAATATTAAGTACATGGTTGCAGAGATGGCGGAGTATATCTTGAAAAATGAAGTTGCTTTTTGTGAACTGGATTCTTTTGCCGGAGATGGAGATTTTGGAATGAGCGTCGCAAAAGGATTTCTTCAGTTAAAACGCGAGTGGGACATGATACTTACCGAAGAAGCGGAAACAATTGGAGAATTCTTAAAGGCATGCTCTCTTGTAATTATGGAATATTGTGGAGGGGCATCCGGGCCAATCTGGGGTTCCGCATTCCGTGCTGCCGGATTTCAGGCAGGTGATAGGGTGAGTTTAGATACATCTGAATTTGCTGCCATGATGCAGGCTGCTGTTGTGGGCATCCAGAAAACGGGCGAGCGTTCCTTTGGCAGAGGTGCTGTTGTGGGCGATAAAACATTGATTGATGCACTTGTGCCATGTGTCGACAGTTTGAACGCAAGTTCTGACAGTGGGAGTTCTGTTAAGGAGATGTTGGAAAAAGGGGCTGCCGCTGCAGTGGAAGGAGCTGAAAAAACAGCAGGGTTCGCGGCTCGGATGGGGAGAGCTGGGGTGGTAGGGAAAAGAAGTCTTGGACATCCCGATGCGGGGGCGTATGCATTAGGAGTTATCTTTACAGAAGTCTCAGGGAGCCTGAAGTATAATTTATAAATGCTAAAGGATATTAACTTTTAAAAGTGGAAAAATGTAACTAATTAGAATGAAATAGTCTTGAATAGCAAATATAATTCCTTGACAAATGGCTGCTTTTCGGGTAGAATCACAGTTATCGCAAGCAGTGATCGGAATTAGTATATATAGGAAGCGGCACAGAGAGGAAACCATCAGGTGGGAGGTTTCTGCGCGGAGTGTATAGAACCGGCCCGGGAGCTTCTGTGTGAAAGCACAGCGTAGAACCGGCGTTAACGGTGAAAGAGTGAACTGTAGGGTACAGTTAATTAGGGTGGTACCGCCGAAGTTTTCGGTCCCTTTTGGAGGGAAAGAAGGTTTCGGTGTTTTTTGTTATACAGAAATTCTTTCCCAATATTGTAACAGTTTAGCCATATGAATTTTCGACAGGATATGCATACGAAAGCAAGCTTTCTCCTGCCTACACTGTTGAAAATTCGCGTGGCTGAACTGTTACTCCATAGTAGAAGACGGGGCAAGGGCCCTGGAGAAAAGGAGACATATTTATGGCAAAGGAAAAGAAATTAGTTGAGTCAATCACATCAAGAGACGAAGATTTTGCACAGTGGTACACTGATGTGGTACGGGAAGCGGAGTTGTGTGATTATTCAAGTGTAAAAGGCTGCATGAATTATCTGCCGAACGGCTATGCAATATGGGAGAACATTCAGGCCAGTCTTGACAAGCGTTTTAAAGACACGGGAGTGCAGAATGTATATCTTCCTCTTTTAATACCAGAGTCGCTGCTTCAGAAAGAGTCAGAGCATATTGATGGGTTTGCACCGGAAGTTGCGTGGGTAACCCGCGGAGGCATGGAAAGACTGCAGGAAAGACTCTGCATCCGCCCTACTTCTGAAACTTTGTTCTGTGATTTATGGAGCAAGACCGTACAGTCTTACAGGGATCTGCCCAAAATCTGGAACCAGTGGAATTCTGTACTGCGCTGGGAGAAGACAACAAGACCATTTCTGCGTTCCCGTGAATTCTTATGGCAGGAGGGACACACAATCCATGCTACTGAAGAAGAGGCCCGGGAGCGGACATTAATGATGCTAAACGTGTATAAAGACTGCCTTGAAGAAGATCTGGCAGTGCCTCTGGTTGTCGGACGCAAGACAGAAAGCGAAAAGTTTGCAGGTGCAGAGGAAACCTATACAGTAGAAGCTATGATGTATGACGGAAAGGCTTTGCAATCGGGAACCAGCCATTACTTCGGAAGTGGATTCCCAGATGCATTCGACATTAAATATGCCGATAAAAACAACGAACTGCACAGTGTTTATGAGACATCTTGGGGGTTTTCTACGAGAACAATCGGCGCGATTATTATGGTGCATGGCGATGACAGCGGGCTAGTTCTCCCCCCAAGAATTGCACCTATACAGACAAGGATTATTCCTGTTGCACAGCATAAGGAAGGTGTGTTGGACAAAGCAGATGAACTTTTAAGTGCGTTGAAAGCAGCGGGGTATAGGGTAAATATTGACGATTCAGAAAAGAGCCCCGGCTGGAAATTCAGTGAGCAGGAGAAACTGGGTATCCCTGCCAGAATTGAGATTGGGCCCAAGGATATTGAGAAGAATCAGGTAGTAGTTGTACGCCGGGATACCAGAGAAAAACTGGTGGTTTCCATGGATGAGATTGCAGCAAAGCTGGCTGACATATTGGAGACAATCCAAAACGATATGTTTGACAAGGCAAAGGCATTTCTGGATTCGCATATTGATACCGCTGTGACCATGGAAGAGATGGTTGAGAAGTTCAAGAAAAAAAGAGGATTTATCAAGGCGATGTGGTGCGGAGATGAAGAGTGCGAAGGTGAAATTAAGTATAATACAGGAGGCGCATCCTCCAGGTGTATTCCTGCGGAGGAAGAACATCTTTCCGATGTCTGCATATACTGCGGGAAGCCTGCAAAACACATGGTTTACTGGGGCAAATCATACTAAAAGCGATGCAAAGGGTCAAGGGGTCTGCTTCTTTTTTCAAAAGGGTCAGACCCCTTTGAAGATGAAAGGAGACAGTGAAATGACAAGAGATGAGGCATATAGTATCCTTCATAAATATATGAAGGGTGAAAGGTATTTACAGCATTCTATGGCAGTCGAGGCAATCATGCGGGGCCTTGCGAAGAAGCTGGCACCGGATCAGGTGGAGCGCTGGGGAATTGTGGGACTTCTCCATGATCTGGATGAGGAACACTGTGAATGGCAGGAACATCCGGAGGTTCATGGACCGACATCTGTGGAAATATTAAAAAAGGAAGGGATTGATGATCAGGAGCTGTTTCATGCGATTTGTGCCCACAATCCGGCTTCCGGCGTTAAAGCATCGACAACTTTGCAGTATGCTGTTCTTGCCGCAGATCCTATGAGCGGATTCTTAAAAGCAATTGCCCAGATATATCCAGACAAAAAGATTGCAAGTGTAAAGCATAAATCAGTAAATAAAAGATTTAATGAACTGCGGTTTGCGTCAGGTGCGAACAGAGATTACATGGAAGCGATTGAGTTTACAGGTATGAGCCTTGATGAGTTTATAGACATTGCGCTGGAAGAGATGCGCGCAATATCAGATGAGCTGGGACTTTAACGTCAGGGCACACAGATGCAGTTTTTCAGTAAAAACCCTTGACTTTCCTATAAAAACGTAATAAACTAATTTAGCGTGCACAAAAGATACGCTGTTTTTAGTGCACAAATCAAGATAATAATTATTATCTGCAACCATTTCCCGTACAGACGGGAGAAGACGAAAGAATCATAGGAGGTGAAAAGAATGCCAACATTTAACCAATTAGTTAGAAAGGGACGTGAGACTTCTGAAAGGAAATCGGGCTCACCGGCACTTCAGAAAGGATACAATTCTCTTCAGAAGCGTGCTACAGACGTATCAGCACCACAGAAAAGAGGCGTGTGTACAGCAGTTAAGACCGCTACCCCTAAGAAGCCTAACTCAGCTCTGAGAAAGATCGCCAGAGTTCGTCTTTCCAACGGAATCGAAGTGACAAGCTACATTCCAGGCGAAGGACACAATCTTCAGGAACATAGCGTTGTTCTGATTCGTGGAGGAAGAGTTAAGGATCTGCCAGGTACAAGATACCATATCGTCAGAGGTACACTTGACACAGCAGGTGTTGCCAAGAGAAGGCAGGCTCGTTCCAAATACGGCGCTAAGAGACCAAAGGATGCTAAATAAATCCACCTTAGCAAACAGTAACTAAATAGTTAAATCGTATCACAAACAGAACTATGATATCGTACCTTATTGAACATTAGCAGTTCAATAAGTACATCTTATTGAGTATTAGCAGTTCAATAAGTACATCTTATTGAACATTAGTAGTTCAATAAGTATAGGTTGCGGATTAAGTGAACCCTGTTTATCCGGGGTTTCTATAGAATAGTCCTGCGGCCGCGAGCACATGAAGCGCGATTTCCATAGAGAGACACATGTGAGTACCGATGAATTAATCCCGGCAGAGACCGGAAGTAATGATTAAGGAGGGAAGGACCGTGCCACGTAAAGGACATACTCAAAAAAGAGATGTATTAGCGGACCCAATATACAACAATAAAGTTGTCACCAAGCTTATCAATAATATTATGTTGGATGGTAAGAAAGGTGTAGCACAGAGGATTGTATACAAAGCATTTGAAAGAGTTGAAGCAAAGGCAGAGAAGCCGGCAGTGGAAGTATTTGAGGAAGCTATGAACAACATTATGCCGGTATTGGAAGTTAAGGCAAGACGTATTGGCGGAGCTACTTACCAGGTGCCGATTGAAGTAAGAGCAGAGAGAAGACAGGCTCTTGCACTTCGCTGGCTTACATTGTATTCCCGCAACAGAGGGGAAAAGACAATGGAGGAAAGGCTTGCTAATGAAATTCTTGATGCAGCGAACAATACAGGTGCATCAGTGAAGAAGAAAGAAGATATGCACAAGATGGCAGAGGCAAATAAAGCATTTGCTCACTACCGCTTTTAATTAGGAGGAAAAAATCTTGGCTGGAAGAGAATATCCACTAGAGAGAACCAGAAATATTGGTATTATGGCTCATATCGATGCCGGCAAAACGACATTGACAGAGCGCATCCTGTATTATACTGGTATTAACTATAAGATTGGTGATACCCATGAAGGCACTGCTACCATGGACTGGATGGAGCAGGAGCAGGAAAGGGGTATTACAATTACCTCAGCAGCTACGACATGTCACTGGACTTTGGAAGAGAATACGAAGCCAAAGCCGGGTGCTCTGGAACACCGTATCAATATTATCGACACACCAGGGCACGTTGACTTTACTGTAGAAGTTGAACGTTCACTCCGTGTATTGGACGGCGCCATCGGCGTGTTCTGTGCAAAGAGTGGTGTTGAGCCTCAGTCAGAAAATGTTTGGCGTCAGGCTGACACATACAATGTACCAAGAATGGCATTTATCAACAAGATGGATATCTTGGGCGCTGATTTTTACAATGCAGTAGACCAGATTAGAACCAGGCTTGGAAAGAATACTATTTGTCTTCAGCTGCCAATCGGTAAGGAAGACAATTTTAAAGGAATCATCGATTTGATGGAAATGCAGGCTTACATTTACAATGATGAAAAGGGAGATGATATTTCCGTTACAGAGATTCCAGAAGATATGAAAGATGATGCAGAACTTTACCGCACAGAGTTGATTGAGAAAATTTGTGAGCTGGATGATGATTTAATGCTGGAGTATCTTGAAGGCAATGAACCGGCTGTGGAAGACCTCAAGAAAGTTTTGAGAAAAGCCACATGTGAATGCAAAGCTATTCCTGTATGCTGTGGTACTGCATATAGAAACAAAGGTGTCCAGAAATTGTTGGATGCAGTTATTGAATATATGCCGGCTCCGACTGATATTCCACCGATTGATGGTACAGATATGGATGGAAATGAAGTGGTTAGACATTCTTCTGATGAAGAACCATTTTCAGCTCTGGCATTTAAAATCATGACAGACCCATTCGTAGGTAAGCTTGCTTTCTTTAGAGTATATTCAGGCACTATGAACGCAGGTTCTTATGTACTAAATGCAACAAAAGGCAAGAAAGAGCGTGTTGGGCGTATCCTTCAGATGCATGCAAATAAGAGACAGGAACTGGATAAGGTATATTCAGGAGACATTGCGGCAGCTATCGGATTTAAATTTACAACAACAGGTGATACAATCTGTGATGAGCAGCACCCGGTTATACTGGAGTCCATGGAATTCCCGGAACCTGTTATTGAGCTTGCTATTGAGCCTAAGACAAAAGCATCTCAGGGTAAGTTAGGAGAGTCCCTTGCAAAGCTTGCAGAAGAAGATCCAACATTCCGCGCACACACAGATCAGGAGACAGGACAGACAATCATTGCCGGTATGGGTGAGCTTCATTTGGAGATTATTGTCGACAGACTGTTGCGTGAGTTTAAGGTAGAGGCCAACGTAGGTGCACCTCAGGTTGCCTATAAAGAGTCTTTTACAAAGCCTGTAGATGTTGACAGCAAGTATGCAAAACAGTCAGGCGGACGTGGACAGTACGGACACTGTAAGGTTAAGTTTGAGCCAATGGACGTCAATGGAGAAGAAACATACAAATTCGATTCTGCGGTAGTAGGCGGTTCTATTCCAAAGGAATACATTCCTGCTGTAGGACAGGGTATCGAAGAAGCTATGAAAGCCGGTATTCTCGGCGGATTCCCTGTTGTCGGTGTCCATGCTACCGTATATGATGGTTCTTACCATGAAGTCGATTCCAGTGAGATGGCATTCCATATTGCAGGATCTCTTGCATTTAAGGATGCAATGAAGAAATCCTCTCCCGTACTTCTTGAGCCTATCATGAAGGTAGAGGTAACTATGCCTGAGGAATATATGGGAGATGTTATCGGCGATATTAACTCACGCCGCGGACGTATTGAAGGAATGGATGATCTCGGCGGCGGTAAAATTGTCCGTGCGTTTGTACCGTTGTCTGAAATGTTCGGGTATGCTACGGACTTGCGCTCCAGAACTCAGGGGCGTGGAAACTACTCTATGTTCTTCGAGAGCTATGAGCCGGTGCCAAAGTCTGTACAGGAAAAAGTATTGTCCAATAAAAATGCTTAAATGTATGAAAAAGGCTTGAAAAACCTGGGATTATGAAATATAATCAGAGATAGCCGAGTAAAAGAGAAAACCAATAAAAATGCCTGGAAATAGGCGATATATTAAGGAGGATTATTCGAAATGGCAAAAGCTAAATTTGAAAGAACAAAACCACATGCTAATATTGGTACCATTGGCCATGTTGACCATGGTAAAACAACATTAACAGCTGCTATTACTAAGACACTTTCTCAGAGAGTAGCAGGAAATGCAGCAGTTGATTTTGATCACATTGACAAAGCTCCGGAGGAGAGGGAACGTGGTATCACAATTTCTACTTCTCACGTTGAGTATGAGACAGAGAAGCGCCACTATGCACATGTTGACTGCCCGGGACACGCTGACTATGTAAAGAACATGATCACAGGTGCTGCACAGATGGATGGAGCTATCCTTGTTGTAGCTGCTACTGACGGTGTTATGGCTCAGACAAAGGAGCATATTCTTCTGTCCCGTCAGGTAGGTGTACCCTACATCGTTGTATTTATGAATAAATGTGATATGGTAGACGATGAAGAACTCCTTGAATTAGTAGAGATGGAAATTCGTGAACTTCTGAACGAATATGAGTTCCCAGGAGATGACACTCCGATTATCCAGGGTTCAGCTCTGAAAGCTCTTGAAGATCCTTCAGGAGAATGGGGAGACAAGATCATGGAACTTATGGACGCTGTTGACACATGGATTCCAGATCCACAGCGTGACACAGATAAGCCGTTCCTGATGCCTGTAGAGGATGTGTTCTCTATCACAGGACGTGGTACAGTTGCCACAGGTAGAGTAGAGCGTGGTACACTGCATGTATCTGATGAAGTTGAAATCATCGGTATCCATGAAGAAAGTAAGAAGACTGTCGTAACAGGTATCGAGATGTTCCGCAAACTTCTTGATGAAGCTCAGGCTGGTGATAACATCGGTGCACTGCTTCGTGGTGTTCAGAGAACTGAAATCGAAAGAGGCCAGGTTCTGATTAAACCAGGCACAGTAAAATGCCATAAGAAATTCACAGCTCAGGTTTATGTACTGACAAAAGATGAAGGCGGACGTCATACACCGTTCTTTAATAACTACAGACCGCAGTTTTACTTCAGAACAACAGACGTAACAGGTGTTTGTGATCTGCCGGAAGGCGTTGAAATGTGCATGCCTGGAGATAACGTAGAGATGACAGTTGAACTAATTCACCCGGTAGCCATGGAAGAGGGTCTTGGATTCGCTATCCGTGAGGGTGGACGTACAGTTGGCTCAGGAAAGGTTGCTAAGATTCTTGATTAATCATTGACTGATAAATTTAATAAAGTAAAATGCATTCCGCAGCTCTTGAGAAATCAAGGGCTGCGGTTTTTTCATTTGTATACGAGAATTTTTGGCTGAAATCGTGCAGTGAATACGAGGCAGTTATGGTTTTAATGAATATATTGGTGAAAATTACGGTTTGACAAAAAGTAGACAATTGTGATAAGTGACAGAAATATAAGGCGATAATATACAAAGTAGACAAAAACACTTAACATAATAAAAAAATATTATTTATTATTGACATTAAAAACGGTTAGTGCTATATTTGAGAAAACAATATTGTATCCAATATCCGATATCCAAAATATATCGGGAAAATTGAAGGAGGAAGAAAATGAAAATGAAAAAGAAGATGCTAGTAACCCTTTTGTTGACCGCAGCGATGGTCTGTACGACTCTTGCAGGATGCAGCACTCCTACCCAGGAGACAGCAAATACCGGTACAGAAACTAAAGATAAGACAGAGAAGTCTTCCACGGATACGAAGACGAGAGAGTCTGCCACTTCTGTGGAGACGGATAAACTTCCTGCAGCAGGCATCGGAGCACAGATCACCTCGGATGTAAAGGCAAATGAAGAATATAAGATTGGTTATATCGCAAAGAATACAACCAACCCATACATGGTGGCCCAGGCGGAAGGGATAAAGAAAGCTGGGAAAGATATGGGATTTGAAGCAGTTACACAGGCGCCGTCCACCGCAGACAGTGTGGAGGAACAAGTAAAGATTATGGAAGATATGATCCAAAAGGAAATGGATGTCATTATTGTACACTGTGCAGATTCTAACGGAATTATGCCCGGTGTCAGGAAGGCGGAGGAAGCAGGAATTATAGTGATTACAATTGGAACGCCTGCATCTGAAGATACCTTCTTAAGAACAGGAGTAGACTACAAAGAAACCGGCGGGACGATTGCCACAAAGATGGCGGAGGCGCTGAATGGCAAAGGAAATATTATTATTCTCGAGGGGCCTCCGGGAGCAGCAAACGCAATTGAGCGGCTGGATGGTATCAAGGAAGCTTTTGCCGAATACCCGGACATTGAAGTGGTTGCTTCCCAGACAGCTAATTTTAAGAGAACCGAAGGTATGTCTGTCACAGAGAACCTGCTCCAGAAATATACGGATGTCCAGGGAATTATAGGTATGAATGATGAGAGTGCCCTGGGTGCTGTCCAGGCTTTGAAAGCAGCAGGAAAAACAGACGTACTGGTGGCTGGTTTTGATGGCAGCACAGATGCCACAAGTGCAGTGGAATCAGGAGATATGTTTGCTACATATAACACGGACCCTTACGGGTCAGGGTATATAGCATGCGCATATGCAGTCCGTAATCTGAATGACAAAACCGAGCCGGAAGGCAAGTTTATTCCTTTTCCATCGGCAGCAAATGATCCTTTGATTATGGCTGATACCGTAGAAAATTATAAAGAGAATATTGCATGGTGGAAAGTAATTCAGTAAGAAACAGCTCATAAATGCGTTGAAAGAAGTGGGTGTGGTGAAAAGATGGGTAGAACAATATTGACAGCAAAGCATATCACAAAGCTGTTCCCCGGCATGAAAGCTCTGGATGATGTAGACTTTGATCTGCGGGAAGGTGAAGTGCATATTCTGGTAGGAGAAAATGGTGCGGGAAAAAGTACTCTGGCAAAAGTGATTCTTGGGGCCTATAAAGCAGAAGAAGGTGAGATTACTTTTGACGGAAAGGCCGTGAAGTTTAATGGGACCAAGGAGGCGCTGGAGAGAGGAATTGTCGCTGTATATCAGGAATTTACATTGGTACCTCATATTAGTGTGGCGCAGAACATCTTTTTGAACAGAGAATATCGGACTAAGATGGGGCTGCTCGACCATAAGGAAATGGAGAAGGAAGCTCAGGAATTGATGAAATCACTGAACTGTGAATATATCGATGTGAAGTGTCATGTGAAGGACTTAAGTGTGGCGGAACAGCAGATGGTTGAGATTGCAAAGGCACTTTCTTTTAAGCCCAGGATTATGGTATTTGATGAACCGACGGCAACTTTATCTGAACGTGAGGTGGACTCCTTATTTGACCAGATACATCGGTTGAAAAAAGAAGGAATTGGAATTATTTATGTGTCACACCGCATGCAGGAGTTTCCTCTGATCGGAGATAGAATCACCATCCTGAGGGACGGCGTGAAAATTAAAACAGTAGGTATTGATGAGTGTTCCAATGCAGAACTGGTAAACATGATGGTCGGGCGGGATGTATCCCGGGTCTATGTACGCACACCCAACGAGCATAGTGAGACGGCACTTTCCACTGAGGGACTGTGTGATTATAAGGGAAAGGTAAAAGACGTAAGTATTTGCGTAAGAAGAGGCGAGATTGTGGGGATTGCAGGGCTGGTAGGTGCAGGGCGCACAGAGACGGCAGAGCTGCTTTATGGAATTGAATCGATTAAGTCGGGAAAAGTTTTTGTAAAAGGAAAGAATGTCTTGCCCAGGACTCCTCGGAACGCGACAAAGCTTGGAATCGGACTGGTGAGTGAGGATAGAAAACGCCAGGGACTTGCCCTGGATGAATCCATTGCACTTAATATTGTGGCGGTGAGCCTGAAAAAGATGTTCCCCAGGTTTTTTCTTTCAAACAAAAGAATAAAAGAGACGGCTCTTGACTACAAAAAACAGTTAAGGATAGCTACGACAAGTGTGAATAAAGCCTGTAAATATCTTTCCGGCGGCAATCAACAAAAAGTGGTTCTTGCTAAGTGGCTGAGTTTTAATCCGGACATTTTGATTTTCGATGAGCCGACAAGAGGAATTGATGTCGCAGCCAAAATGGAGATCTACGGGCTGATGGATCGTCTGGCAGCAGAAGGAAAAGCTATTATCATGATCTCTTCGGAACTTCCAGAGGTCATAGGAATGAGTGACAGGATTTACATTATGCATGAAGGCAGGATAGTGGATGAAATAGAGCGCGGCACAGGAGATTTTAACTCTGAAACTATCGGCGCAAGAATGATGTTGGGAGCAGGAGGTACCGTGGATGCAGACGAGTAATTTTAAGCAGAGGATAAAGAAGGTGCCTCCTGTAGCCTATATGCTGATTATCATCATCGCAATATTTAGTTTTATGGAGCCGCATTACTTGTCATTTTCCAATTTCAGGAATGTGCTGATTCAATCGACTCCTTTGATGATTGTGGCATTTGGGCAAACTTGTATTGTTTTGACTCAGGGAACAGATCTTTCTTTGGGGGCACAGGTCAGCTTTGTAACAGTGCTCACCGTATTTTTAGCACAGCGGGGAATTATGTTAGAAGTGGCAATGTTGATTTCTGTCTGTTGCACGGTATTGATTGGCGCGGTGAATGGCTTGATCGTAGCAAAGGGCAATATTCCTCCATTTATTGCTACTTACGGGACACAGAATATAGTTAACAGTATTTCACTGCTTTTGACCGCAGGGTCCTCTATCTATTTTTCCAGCTTTACATACCGGATCGTGACGGAGACAACAATTTTGTTCATCCCTCTTATGGTATGGGTGGCAGTCATTGTATTTGCGGTTGTATGGATTGTACTCCGTAAAACAAAGTTCGGTACAAATATTTATGGATTGGGCGGAAACAGGGAGGCACTTGCGCTGGCAGGAATTAACCCTGCGGCCAATTTAATAAAAACATACGCATTTGCCGGTATGATTGCCGGTATAGCAGGAATTATTACACTTTGCCGGGTAGAGTCGGGCCAGCCTATTGTAGCAAACGGATGGGAATTCCAGGCAGTGGCCGCGACACTTCTCGGAGGAACATCGTTAAGAGAAGGGAAGGGCGGTGTGACAGGAACAATTTTTGGTGTACTGTTGATTCAAATTATCAAGAATGGCCTGAATGTGATAGGAGTGCAGTCCATATTTCAAAATGCGATTATTGGCTCTATTGTTCTGGCGGCGATTATCATTGATGCGGTTGTCCGTATCCGTGCAAAGGAATAGGAGGGACATGGACATGAAAGCAAAAAGGTTATTTGAAGATATAAAGAGTTCAAAAGTATTTTACAGCTTGGTGGGACTAATTGTACTGATTATCCTTTCAGCGATTATAGCTCCGAACTTCCGCACAGTGGACAATTTGATAACTATTTTCAGGCAGGCCAGCGTACTTCTTGTTCTCAGTGCAGGACTCACTGCGGTGCTGCTCACAGGCGGTATGGATTTATCAGTGGGAGCTACGGCAGGATTTGTCGGGTGCATCTGCGCACAGCTTTTAAAAGCAGATGTCCCTATCTTGGCAGCATTTGGGATTGGGATTTTGATCAGTATGATTGTAGGGATTATAAACGGGCTTCTGGCAGGGATCCTTCCTAGTTTTATCGCAACTTACGGCACCAATTGGGTGCTTGGAGGTCTGGCGATCATTGTTATGCAGGGAGCAGTCATCTATGACTTGCCCAAAAATTTTACAAGAATCGGAGTTGGATATACAGGAACAGTTCCAAACCTGGTGATTATAGCGCTGATTGTTGTAGTTATTATTTATGTGCTGCTCCAGAGAACGACCTTTGGACGCCAGGTATATGCATATGGCTCTAATCCGCTTGCGGCGAAATATTCGGCGGTACCGGTGAAGAAAATCGTGATTTCTAGTTTTACGATGTGCAGTATGTGTGCAGGCCTTGCGGGAATGTTGATTACAGCCAGGCTGAATGCGGCAGATGCGGCAATGGGAGACAGCTATGGGCTTCAGACGGTAGCTGCAGTAGTAATCGGAGGTACATCTATGCTTGGCGGCGAAGGTGGCGTTGTGGGGACGGTCATAGGTTCACTTATTCTGACGATCATCGTAAATGTAATGAATTTGAAAGGAATCTCCTCCTTTGCGCAGGGGCTGGTGGTGGGTATTGTCATCATTGCCATGGTGCTGTTTGATACTTATTCAAAGAGGAGACAGGAGAGAAGCGCTATTTAGAATATGCATTAAAATTGCCGGATAACGGCAATTTTAAGATATAGAAAGTACATATTAAAAGAAAGAGAGGATTTTTATTATGGGATTTATAATAAGACCGCTTAACACAGGATTTATTCCGACAAAACCACTGGAATACCATTTCCACTTTTCATGTAAGCCATTTTTGAAAGGCTTGCCGGAGGAAGCAGTTCCGCTCCCGGATTTTACATTTCTGATTGAAGGCGGGGAACAGCTGATTCTGGTTGACACAGGTATGGCGTGGACGGAGCGCGCAAATAAGTATCACCACAAAGGCTCCTGGCAGACCCAGGGGGTGGATGATATTGAATCCAAGCTTGCCCAGGTGGGGTACAAACCTTCTGATGTAGACATGGTAATCTTTACACATCTTCACTGGGACCATGTATTTTACATAGAAAAATTTACAAAAGCGCGCTTCATTTGCAACAAAACAGAATGGGAGTATGCACACAATCCTGTACCGCTTCACTATAAGAGTTATGAGCGTTCTATTATTGCAAAAGATGGTGACAAGATTGTTGCACCATTTGACCAGCCGGATGTAAAAGAACGATTTGAGACTGTGGAAGGAGAGTGTAAAATTCTCCCAGGCATCAGTGTATTTGAGAGCTTTGGGCATTGTCCGGGGCATATGACAGTGGTGGTAGAAACAGAAAACGGCCCTTACTATTGTGTGGGAGATTCTGTGTTTGTGATGGGCAACATTGATGTGCCTCAGGAGATGGCAGATGCACTGCATTATGATATTTGCCCTCCGGGACGCTTTGTGGACATTGTTGCATCATGGAACACAATCAGGGATACCGTAAGGCGCTGTGAAGAAGCGGGTGTGGATCCCCATGCGCATCTGCTCCTTGCTCATGACAAAGGTCTGCTGGATTATTGTGAGTCTTACGCACAGTGGAATGAAGGGCGTCTCCCCGTCCTCGGACTGAAAGAATGAGAAACTTATGAAGACAATAGCTATAATTGGCAGTTGTGACACAAAATACAGGGAAATCACATATATGCGGGAGCGCATTACAGCACAAGGTGTAGACGCAATTGTGGTTGATGTGGCTACAGGTTCAGCTCCTTCTTTCGGGTATGACATATCCCGGGAGAAAGTAACAGAGTCTTTTGGTACGAACTGGGCAGAACTTGAACGGAAAACCAAAGGGGAGAAAATCAGCTTTATGATGGATGCCTGTGCCGCATTTATAGAACATCTTTTCTGGGAGGGAAAAATCCAGGGGGTTCTTTCAGCGGGAGGGCTTCAGAATACCTTGATGGCAACCAATGCCATGAAAAGACTGCCCATTGGTTTTCCCAAAGTAATGGCAACTACAGTGGCATCCGGGCGAAGAATGTTTCAGGATGTAGTGGGTGATAGGGATATTGTAGTGATTCCCTCCATTTGTGATTTTACCGGGATAAATATCGTTACCAGGAAAATTCTCGATAATGCCTGTGCCTGTTGTGTAGGGATGGTAAAATATGCAGGACAGGTGCTGCAAAAAAAGACCAGGCCGGTGATAGGCGTAACTCTGATGGGAATTACCAATACTGGAGCTTGTGGGGCTGTGCAGGAGTTGGAGCGTCAGGGAGTGGAAGTCATTGGATTTCACGCTACAGGCACCGGTGGGGCGGTCATGGAACAGATGGCAGAGGATGGCCTTATTGACGGTATTTTGGATTTGACTACACATGAAATTGCCCAGGGATATTTTAAAGGCGGCTTTTCCTTTGGGGAGGGTGCAAGATATAGATTGGTAAAAGGGGTTCAGAAGAGGATTCCTCTTGTCGTCAGTGTAGGCGGCCTGGATTTTTGTGATTTTGCTGTAGAAGAATTCCCGCCCCATATGGAAGAGAGGGTCTATATGTATCACAATGCGACAACGGCTCACATTAAGCTGCTTTATGAAGAAGCCGAAAGCATAGCAGAAGACTTTGCCAAAAGACTGGAAAAAGTTGACTACCCGGTGAAACTTCTTCTTCCCACAGATGGTATGCGGCATAATACCCGGGCAGGCGAAGAATTGTATAATCCAGAAGTAGATCATATTATTATCCAGAGGATAAAAGAGATAAAAAATGACAAGATTCAGATTATTACAATACCGGGAAATCTAGATACAAAGGAGTGGGGAATCCAGGCAGCACAATATATGATGGATGAATTGCACGAACGAGGTGTTATAGTAGAATAGTTACAGAAAGGTGTAGAAGGTATGACAGAGGATGTTAAAAAGATAGCAGAGGAACTTGTCATAGCTTGTAAAAGAGCTTATACTAGAGGCATACAAACAGGTAGTGGCGGGAACGTAAGTGCCCGGATTCCGGGGAAAGACCAGATGCTTGTGAAGGCGAGCGGCAGCTCCTTTGCCGACAGCACACCGGAAGGTTTTGTCATTACTGATTTTGATGGGAATTTAATAGAAGGGAAAGGAAAACCTACAAGAGAAGCTTTACTGCACGGTTTGCTATACAGAATTTGCCCAAAGGTGAACTCGGTTGTGCATGTTCATTCGCCATATTCAATTGCATGGGCCTCTACAGGAAAAGCGCTGGTCAGAACGACATGGCATGCAAAATTGAAGGTATGCACAGATTACCCTACATTGGATATTCCGGCAGCAGTAGTTGGAAAAGAATATTTTCCTTTTATTGAAAAAATATATAGCGAGTATCCGGAGTTGCCAGGTTTTTTACTGGTAGATCATGGAATTGTGGCAGTTGGGAAGGACGCAATTCATGCAGAACATGCAGCGGAATTAATTGAGGAAACCGCACAAGTGGCAATTTTGAAGACAACCGTTTCAAAGCTTGGCTTGTAAAATATTACCTTAGGTGGGGACCATATGAGAACAAGTGCACGAATTACAATGAATGACTTGAATAACGAGACGCTGCAGCACAATAAGCTGCCGGCTCTTGTTCTGGATAAATTGATGGAGTGGATCATGAGCGGAAAGCTTCTTATGGGCGATAAGCTGAACACAGAAGAGCTTGCCAATCAGCTTGGAGTCAGCAGAATGCCTATAAGAGAGGCACTCAGTAATCTGGAGAAGATGGGACTGGCAGAATCTGTCCCCTATGCGGGAACAAGGCTGGTGACATTGACAAAAGAAGACGTACGGCAGATTTATATTGCCAGGACAGCTCTTGAACCCGTGGCAGCAAAATATGCCTGTGAGAAGATTACAGACAAAAAAATTGAGAATCTTCGCAAAATCCATGAGGAATACAAGGAAATTGCTTCACAGGATAAGCCGGATGCGATTGATGTCTATCAGCAGAACAGACTGTATCATTTCGCTATTTATAAAGCCAGTGAACTTGGCAGGGTATGCACTATGATTGAGTCCTTGTGGGATAATTTATCATTCTTCAAACTGATATACGGACAGGCACTTTTAAATAACAGAGAGTCAAGGGAACGCATGATCATGGAGCATCAGGGTTATTTGGATGCTTTGGAGAAGCGAAACAGTGATTTGATTTATGGTCTGCTGAGAGAGAACCTGGAGAAGAGGGCAGAGAATATCCCCTACAATTCAGACGCATATTTCCATGAAGAGGTCTGATGGTAAAGAATAGGTAAGGAGCCTGGATACAAGCGGTATTCAGGCTCTATTTATAGAGGAAGGAGAAGTTATGGATTCAGTAATGTATGCGCTTCCGGAAAATATCCGGAATAAGGCTTTTGTGATTGCATCATATTATATCAAATTGAATAAAGGGGCTGATATATTAAAAAAGGCATCTGCCCTTGCTGTAGGGCAGACTATTGGAACATGGATACCGATTCCGGGAATTACGGAGGAAATCCGGGAGAAATATATGGGAAAGGTGGTGAGCGTGTTTGACGTACCTGCGCTTGATCTGTCCACGCAAGTTGATACTGAGGACCGCGAGTATATCATTCAAATTGCCTATCCCTCAGTAAATTTTGGGGGTGATTTTCCTCTTCTTCTTACATCGCTTTTGGGTAATGATGCATCAACCTCCGCACAGGTTAAACTTCTGGATATTGAATTTCCGGCGGATTATGTTGAGAATTTTTCGGGCCCGCAGTATGGGAGTGGGGGGATACGGAAACTTACCGGGGTTAGCGAACGGCCTCTTCTGTTAAACATGATTAAACCTTGCACCGGGCTAACACCGGAAGAAGGGGCGAAGATATTCTATGAAACTGCTCTGGGAGGGGTAGACTTCATCAAAGATGATGAACTGTTTGGCAATCCTGCCTACAGCAAGCCCTGGAACAGAGTAAAAAGATATAAACAAGCGGCACAAGCCGCTTATGAGAAAACAGGGAAAAAAGCATTGTATTTTGTGAATGTTACAAGTGGGGCAGGAGAAATCCTGGATAATGTAAAACGTGCAGAAGATGCCGGAGCAGACGGAATAATGCTAAATTTTGCTGCTGTGGGATATAGTGTTTTAAAGCAAGTGGCGGAGGTGTCGCGGGTGCCTGTCCTGGGACATGGGGCAGGTACAGGGATGTATTATGAAGGAACCGCCAGTGGAATGTCTTCTCCACTTGCAGCCGGAAAACTGGCAAGATTGGCAGGCGCCGATATTGTAATGATAAATACACCTTATGGCGGTTATCCGCTCCAGTATCAAAAATATATACAGACTATTTCACAACTGACGTTGCCTTGGTATGAACTGAAGCCGTCTATGCCATCAATCGGAGGCGGTGTTCATCCGGGCATGGTGGAAAAGTATGTAAGAGAAGCAGGAAAAGATATTGTGCTGGCAGCCGGCGGAGCGGTCCAAGGACATCCCCGGGGGGCAAAAGCCGGAGCCAGAGCAATGCGGCAGGCCATAGAGATTGTAATGGAAGGGCAGGATTTTGCAGAGGCAGCCAGAGAAAAAGAAGAACTGAGTGAAGCTTTAAAGTGCTGGAGTTACGTAAAGGATTGACATATAGGGAAATGATAATTGTAATTTAAGGGAGGAGGTGATATACTTATGTCGAATTCAGAAGGAGGCGGTAAGATGACCCGGGATATTATGTTATATACGTCCAATGATTTAAGAGATTTCATGCACTTGGCATGCTCATCGCCTAGGGACATAGGTGTGCACACTGAAGACAACCAGATTGCAGACGGAAAATCTGTGCTGGGGCTTATGTCTATTGATTATAAGAAGCCGGTAAAGGTGGTTTCAGAAGATGCAAAATTCATGAAGCGTCTGGATCGCTGGGCGGTGGATACAGAAGAGAAGTCAAAGACCCCGCAGCAATAAAGGATTTGTATAAAAAGATGCAGCAGCAGGCAGGCGGCCAATTCGCCTGCCTGTTGTTGTATTGAATGATTGCAAAACAAATCACAGGAATCAGAGACGGCTGTTCTCTTCATATGTAGCTTTTGCATTTCGGATCAGGGTATTAAATTTATCTGCCTGCCATGCAGCCCTTCCTGTGAACAATCCGTCAATAGATGGCTGAATAATTAATTCGTCTGCGTTTCCGGGATTTACGCTCCCGCCATATAACACAGGGATATCCTTTCCGGCATCGCCGAAAATTTCCAACAGTGCTTTTTTAATTTCTTTATGCATACTTTCCGCATAATCTGCAGAAGCCGGTGTCCCATTTACGCCGATAGACCATACTGGCTCATAGGCAACCCATATATTTTTGGTCTGTGAGGCAGGCACGTCATGAAAGCCTATCTTTAACTGTGTACGGAGAACTTCTGTGCTTATGCCAAAATCCTTTTCACCGGCAGTCTCACCAATACATAGAAGTGTTGTAAAGCCATGATTCAGGGCAGCCTTAACCTTTTTATTTTCTTCGGAGTCTGTTTCTCCGAACACATGTCTTCTCTCGGAATGACCAATCATAACAAGGCTAATACCTAATTCTTTTAGCATGAGGGGAGAAATTTCACCGGTAAACTGTCCTTCGTCCTCCCAACACATATTTTGGGCACCAATTTTAATATAACTCTGCTCTATATTTTTTGTGGCGCTTTCTAATGAAGTATAGGAAGGAATAATAAATAGCTCTATTTCTTCGCGGCTAATATCCTTTGTGTACGATACTAAATCCTGTAGATATGTAACAGTGTCCTGAATGTTCTTATACATTTTCAGGTTACTTCCAAAATATAATTTTTTCTGCATGACTAATCTCCTTTACTACTAATCTTTAACACCTTTTGCCCCCTGATATCTACGGATTGCTCCGCACTTTGTGCTCCCGCAATCCTAAAAACATTCGAAATCCGCCCTGCTCGGGCTGCTTTCTCATGTTTTGCGGGTCCCAAAGTCATGCTTTTTCATGCAAGCATGAAACGCATGACCTTTTGACTCTGGTATCATTTTATTATAAAGGACGTATAAGAGAAACACAATCAATAGAAGCAAGAAAGTGGACAAAATGGCAGTAAAATGTTAAAATATAAATAGAATGAAGGGTATATAAAGTCAAAAATCCTGCAGCAAGCTGACGGGATATTTGACCCTCGCGGCAGTCGCCAAATGGAAATGCAAGCATTTCTGCTTGGCTCGTTGCTCGCGGAAATAAAAAATAATAGGAGGAGTTTAAGATGAAAATTGCGATTGGCTGTGACCCAAATGCACAGAAAGCAAAAGAAGAACTGATAAAATTTATGGAAAGCAAAGGATATGGTGAGATCACAGATTTTGGAAGTGACGATCCAATTTATGCGAATGTGGCAGTTGACGTTGCAGAGGCAGTGGCAGCTAAGAAATATGACCGTGGGGTTTTGATCTGCGGTACAGGTATTGGGGTGTCTATATCGGCAAATAAGGTAAAAGGGGCATATGCGGCACTGATTTCTGATATATATTCAGCAAAAAGAGCAAGGCTCAGCAATGATGCAAATATTGCATGTTTTGGAGCATTTACTACAGGCAATAAGCTGAGAGAAGAACTGATAGATGCATTTTTGACCAATGAATTTGAAGAGGGATGTGCTTCACAGCCTAAGGTAGATGCATTTATAGAATATGATAATAAGAGGTAGTATAAAAGCTGAATTATAAAAAGCGGGTATTCTCTGGCTTTGGAACTGGGAATATACCTGATTTTTATATAATAGGAAACGAAGTTTCCTATTATATAAAAATCCTCCGGGGGCTGGGCACTGTGCGCAAGAGGAAATAGGACGCTAAAGCGACCGCGCTCCGGCATGAGAGTCTGACAAGCCCGACTCTTTTTTCTATGAGTTTTGCAAAACAATAAAATTGACTATATAGAAGCAGGCACTTCGGGGTTATTGTTCGCGAAGTTCTGCAAAAGGACCAGCGGCTGATAGCTGCTGGTATTTTTAATTTTAATTCCTTTTTTTGCCGATGTTTCAGAAACGAAGTATTCATCACCGGTAATATCACCATAGTGGACAAGTTCAGGAGCTTCGCATTCGAAGCCACCGAAAGTTCCATGGCCCTGAACAACAATTGCACAGTAGCAGGCCTGATCGGTCAGCGTGTATGTCTGTCCTGGCATAATGGTCACTTCTTTTGCGGCAACCCATTCATTTGCATAGGCAACCCACTTTTCAATGGCTTCTGTTGTCTCGGATTTTACTTTCGGGACACGGAAATAAGTTTCTTTGTAGTCGGGTCTCGTGCTTTCTTCCCAGTCTATCTGGTTGAAGATTGCCTCTAGATTGTCTCTCTCATCCTCAGGAGCGCAATCTGTTAACATATGGTGGGGGTTTACTTCACCCATTGTAACATTTTCCATAATGGTGTTGACATCACTATTCCATTGCGGCTCAAAGGTAACCAGAGAAGCGGGTGCATGGATGACCCCGGCAGGTGTATACCAGCCGGTTCCAAGCTGAATACGATAGGCACGGGACAGTTCCGTAATCCGTGTGTCTTTTAAATCATAATTCTTTAGACAGTCCATAACCTGCTCTTTTGTTGTGGAAGGATCAAATCCAAAATATGTAAGCGGAAATCTTCCAAGATATGCGCTGTTATATTGGATAGGAAAATAGTAGGCTTCCGGTTTCCCGTGCATACCAATTTTATTTGCCATTTCTTCTGTCAGATGTAGATGGTGAAAGAGAGGCTTATCATAATCGTATAATTTGGCAAATGTCGGCCATGTTCCGTAATTTTCCATCAGCTGTTCGCCAATTAAATCAGACCCAAGCTCATCTACATAGTCTTTAAATAGACGTGTGCTTTTAACGGCAGCGTCTTCGAGAACATAACTCATGCCTTCCGTCTTCCCGGTTTTGGGCCCATTGAGAGCCTTTGCCAGGGAACCAAGCCATCTTTCGCAAATGCCGCCCCGCTCCATCCCTAATGCAAAATAGTCATCTGGATGAAGACGGAGACGCTTTCCGGGCTCATTGAAGCCACGCGGAACCCATGTTGGCATCAAATGAAGGACACCTTTGCCTCGCTCAAATACTTTTCGTACATTACTCATAATTGAAAACCTCCTTTAATGAATGATATGATACCAGGGTCAAAAGGTCATGCGTTTCATGCTTGCATGAAAAAGCATGACTTTGGGACCCTGGTATTATGACATTATGAAAAAATATTTCATATAAATATTGATAGATTTGATTTTTATATATAATATCACAATATAATAAAAAAATAAATACTTAAATTTATAAAAATTAGATAATTATATAAAAAATTTTTTCATAAAATATTGACAATAACTTTCCTGTGGGATAATATACGGATATAGAAAAGAAACAGAAACTTATCAATTGTGAGAAACCAGGAGGAAAGACATATGTTACTTAATATGAAGGATTTATTAGCAATAGCCAACCAGCATAACTTTGCGGTGCCCGCATTTAATATTGGTACCGGTCAGATATTAAATGGTGTCATGGATAAATGTGAAAAACTAAAGGCACCGGTAATTCTTGCAATCCATCCATCAGAACTTGAGTTCCAGGGGGACAGCTTTCTTAAGATGTGCATAGACAGGGCTGCAAGGTCATTGCTTCCTGTTTGCATTCATCTGGACCACAGTGAATGGGGACCCATTGTAAGAGCAATCAGAGCCGGGTTCACTTCCGTTATGATTGATGCATCCTCCCTGCCTTTTGAAGAAAATATTGCAATTACGAAAAGGGTGTGCGAGCTGGCTCATCCATTAGGAGTTTCTGTTGAGGGGGAGCTTGGGACAATCGGGACTACGGACGGGGACACAGAAGGGGGAACCGATGATATTATTTATACAAAACCAGAGGATGCGGTACGCTTTGTTGAAGAAACGGGATGTGATACACTTGCTGTTGCAATAGGAACCGCACATGGAATTTATCCGGCGGGCATGAAACCGGAATTGAAACAGGAACTGTTATCTGAAATCAAAAGCAAAGTATCTGTTCCGCTGGTACTTCATGGAGGTTCCGGAAATAAAGATTCGGAAATTGCAGAGGCGGTAAAACGTGGTATTAACAAGATTAACATTTCCTCTGACATTAAAGATGCGTTTTATCAGGAATTGAGAAAAACACTGCAGGATCCAAGAATCAGAGAACCTTTTGATCTGTACCCAGCTAGTGTAAAAGCGATGGGGGAAGTTGTAGAGCATAAAGTAAAGCTATTTAATGATGATGACAAAGTGAAACATTACTCACTAAATGAAATGTTATGATACCAGGGTCAAAAGGTCGTGCGTTTCATGCTTGCATGAAAAAGCATGACTTTGGGACCCGAAAAACATGAGAAAGTAGCCCGAATAGGGCGAATTTCGAATGTTTTTAGGATTGCGAGAGCGCAAAGTGCGGAGCAATCCGTAGGTATCAGGGGGCAAAATACCTTTTGACCCCTACATCATTGTTATAATACTATAGAAAAAATCGCTGCTGGATGAGAAAGGAAGACAATTTGATGACTGAACGAAGTGACACAGTACTTGAAAGCATAAAGAGTAATTTTAAAAGTTTGTTTTCGGCTGAGAAAAAAGCGGCGGAATATATACTAAATAATCCGGAAGAAGCGATTATGTTAAATATTTCCGAGCTTGCTCAAAAAAGTGGGAGCAGTGAAGCCACGGTGGTGAGAATGTGCAAGCACGTAGGCTATCAGGGGTATTATCAAATGCGTCTTCTGATGTCTAACGACTTAGGCAAAAGCAGTGTTTCCTATGATGAAAATGAAATGTTAGATTCATCTCAGCGGTTATTTGAGTATAGTGCTGCCAGAGTTGCAGAACTGAAAGAGTCCATAGACATTAGATTACTGATAAAAGTAATAGGAATTGTCAAAAAGAGCAGGATGGTATTCGTTGTAGCAACAGGAAATACAACTCCCATTGCACTGGATCTTGGATTCCGCCTGGAAAGATTCGGGATTCCATGCTCTTACTCCATGATACCGGAACATTTTTTGAATCATGTGAGTCTCGGAACCTGTGACGATACGATTATTGCGATTTCCAGATCCGGCGCTTCAAAGCAGGTTCTGCAGGCAATTGAGCTTGCGAAAAAGAAAAATATGCATACCGTTGTGATTTCGGCGGAGAGACACACTCAATTATCTGAATATGCAGACTGCATCATTCAGGTTGTAGAAAAAAAACCAAAAGCATCTGTTCTCCAGCCGGATTCACATCTTCTGGAAATTGCAATCAGTGATGCGCTTTTATATATCCTTCAACATTATGACACCTTTGAGGAAAATACGGAGAATGAAAAGAAAGATGAACCATATGATGATGTTGAATTACTACTGAGTGAATATAAATTATAAGACCGGAGGAGAGAGATGGCTTATCGGGATAAATATTTAGAGTATCTTCTCGAGGTGCCTGGAATAATTGACAGGTGCCGTGAAACGGACAGCAGGTTAGTATTCGCTTATACCAGCAATCTCGATGCCATTATAAAATGGGAGGCAGGCGGCTTTAACAAATTGTTGGAACAGCATTTGGAAGAGGAACCCTCCTTTGTGGAAGAAGAAACCATAGATAATATGGAGGATTTCGCGAGAATCGTCTGTTACTATGCAATTCATGGGTATGGCGGAGAAGTGGAAATTACAAATGGAGAAGTGATTGAAAAGTTAAAAGATTATTTTGAAATCCAATATGGGCTGGGCGGCACGTGTGCTCAGGGGGCGGCAGCACTTGGAGCCATGGGTGTACCGGCTCTGATACATATTACAGATCAGTCAGAAGAAGTAATAAAATGGATGACATATGAGGGACTGGAATCGACAAAGAATGAAAAAAGAGTACCTCTCAGAAACTGTGTATCAAATGAGGAGTCACTGATTCATTTAGTTATGCAGTACCCGAAAGGCGATATTCTTAAGGTGAGAGGAAAAGAATATGAAGTTGTACTGTCTAACCGGCTGATTATGGATTATGACCAGGTGCACAAAGTGATGCCTGTACGTGAAGAGTTCTTGAAATATTTGGAGAAGAACGCAGAAAGCATGTTTTCTTATAACATTTCAGGATTCAATGCTATTGTGAATGTGGATGTCTTAAAGGAAAGGCTGGAACAGCTTGAGAGACATTACCGGATATTGAAAGCCAGGAACCCTGACTTAAAGATATATTTTGAAAGCGCACATTATATTAGTGCCAGAATTAGAGATTATCTATATTCCGTACTATCTGGTTATATAGATGTCATGGGAATGAACGAGGAGGAACTTGTTGACCTGGCAAAGAAAAAGGAATATGAGCTGGATAAAAACGACATCGAATCGGTACTATCTGCTCTTGACTACCTTCTGGAACTTTATCCGGTAAAGGGAATTGTAATGCACAGTAAGGACTATGCCCTGTATTATGGGGCACAGATGGAGGAAATTGATTTGGAAATGGGACTTACTATGGGGAACTTGATGTCTGCGACAAGAGCGAGAATCGGGCACTATGGTACACAGGCAGAGTGCAGGGAAACATTGGGGGTAAACTTAAGCCCGGCAGGACTGGAGTTTGCAGAGGAGATTAGTAAGATGAAGCCTAAACACACCGCAATACTGGTTCCCTCCCGCTATATGGAAAAACCGAAGTATACCATAGGATTGGGAGATACATTTGTGGCAGGGATGCAGATGTGCTTTGTTAAATAACTTTTTATGTCATTGTATGAAAAAACAGAAAAGTGAGGTGAGACATTTGACATATAAAGCGGACGAACAAGAGAAATATGTGTTGGAATGTCATGGGATTTCTAAAGCATTTGGCGGTACTCAGGCGCTGTGTAATGTGGAACTTCTTGTCAGACAGGGCGAGGTGCATGCCCTTCTTGGAGAGAATGGGGCTGGAAAGTCTACATTAATGAAATGTATTATTGGGCTGCATCAGCAGGATAAAGGAGAGATTCTATTTGAAGGGAAACCCTATTCGGCGAAAGGGCCTACAGAAGCACTGAATGCAGGCATTTCCATGATTCATCAGGAACTCAACCCAGAGCCGCATTTGACGATTGCGGAGAGTATTTTTCTGAAACGGGAAAATACAAAGGGAATTCTTCTCGATAAAAGGGCGCAGAATAAACGCGCGGATGAAATTTTAAAAAAATTTAATTTTCCATATAATTCAAAGACCTTAATGAAGGAATTGACCCTGGCACAGATGCAGATGGTAGAGATTATTAAGGCCGTGTCCTATAACTCAAGACTGATTATTATGGATGAACCAACATCTTCGCTGGATAGTGAAGAGACAGCACATTTGTTCAGTATTATCAGGGAACTGAAAGAAAAGGGTGTGGCGATTATCTATATCTCGCACCGTATGGAAGAAATTTTTGAAATTTGTGATTATGTATCTGTATTTCGTGATGGTACCTATGTAGGGGCACGATCCATGGAAGCTGCGGACAGAGATGGATTAATTTCAATGATGGTTGGCCGAAAAGTAGAAAATGTGTTTCCGAAGGTAGAATGTGAAATTGGAGAAGTTGTATTTAAAGTAGAAGGGCTTAGTGGAAAGGGCTTTGATGATATCAGCTTTGAGGTGAGAAAAGGAGAGATCCTCGGAATTTCAGGCCTGGTTGGCTCCGGGCGAAGCGAGACAATGAGAGCGATTTTTGGTATGGATCCTATTACTGAAGGAAAGCTGTACCTGGAAGGCAGAGAAATTAAGATAAAAAAGCCAGGCCAGGCAATTAAGCAGGGAATATGCATGGTAAATGAGGACAGAAAAAACTTTGGTCTTGCCCTTCACCGTTCAATCAGAGAAAATATAGCACTCCCAACATTGCCCATCATGCAGAAAGGTATGTTGCTGAATAAGAAGAAAGAGGAGAAAAATTGTCTAAATATGGGTAATTTACTTAAACTAAAGGCAGCCAGTATTGAACATGATGCCTTCTCCCTCAGCGGCGGCAATCAGCAGAAAACTGTTTTGGCAAAATGGCTCCTTGCAAATCCAAAGGTTTTGATTTTGGATGAGCCCACACGAGGTGTGGATGTAGGAGCCAAATCTGAGATCCATAATTTGATGTGTCAATTTGCTGCAAAAGGATTGGCGGTTATCATGATCTCCTCTGAATTGCCGGAAATTATGGGAATGAGTGACAGGATACTTGTTTATCATGAAGGCAAGATCAGGGGAGAGGTTCTTAGAGAAGAGATTCTAAGCGGAGAAACAGATCAAGAGAAAATTCTAGCAAAAGCATTTGGCGGGATGTAGGAGGATGTGTCATGGCAAAGGAGAAGGAAAAGATTTTGGGAATGGATGGCGATAAGTTCCGCATGTTTATGGGCAAATACGGAATTGGAGTAATCTTAGTGCTGATGATGGTATTTATTTCTTTTATGGAGCCGTCGTTTAGAAGTGCAAGTAATATGATTAATGTTGCGACACAGGTATCTATCAATGCGATGATTGCATATGGTATGTGTCTTGCGATTACAACAGAAGGTATAGATCTTTCTGTAGGTGCCCAGCTTGCACTTGTAAGCTGCATTCTGGGCCAGTTGATTTCTAATAAAGGCTGGAGCATTCCACTGGCAATTCTGGCTGCAGTACTGGTTTCTACTCTATGGGGAGTCATAAATGGGCTTTTAATTTCGAAATTTAATATGTTTCCTTTTGTTGTAACCTTGTCAACGCAGTTGATTATCCGGGGGCTTGCACAGCTTATCAGCGGCGGACAGGCAATTCCAATTACGGATGCCGCCTTTAAAAGGATTTATTCTACAAAAATAGCAGCGGTTCCTTTTCCAATTCTGGTGTTGATACTGGTGACTGTTTTGATGTATCTGCTGCTTCACTGGACAAAATTGGGAAGATACATATTTGCAGTGGGTGACAATATGAATGCAGCCATTGCTTCAGGTGTCAGTGTTATAAAGACAAAAACTGCAGTTTATGCTATTTCTGGTTTCCTGGCCGGCATTGCAGGGGTTATCTTTACAGCAAAGACTGCTTCTGCTCAATCTAATATCGGCATAGGTTATGAAACAGACGCAGTTGCCGCCTGTGTACTTGGCGGAACCTCATTTGCGGGGGGAGTTGCCACTATCCCTGGCGTACTGATGGGTATTTTTATTATTGGATTTATTTATAATGGTATGAACCTGATAGGCATTGATTCATACTATCAATCCATGACGAAGGGCGCTGTTATTATAGGAGCGGTACTCCTTGACATGGTCATGAATAAAAAGACAAATTAAGGGGTTGTCCAGACTACGGATAATTTTGAGGGTAAGAGTGAAACCCTCGGATTATAAATTAATTCCAAATGGAGGAGAAGTATATGAAAAGAAAAATGTTGAGTGTGTTACTTTGTGCGGCGCTAGTAGTTGTAATGGCTACAGGGTGTGGCGGAAGTGACAAGAAGGAAGAAGGCGGAAAAAGCAGCAAAGGTGAGACTTCAGAAGTTGTGGGGGATGTGAATGGAGATGGGAAAATTATGTGCGGATACATCTCTAAAAACATTGTTGACCCATTCCATGCACCGATTAATGATTATGCAAAAAAAACATTTGATGCCTTGAAAAAAGACGGGACAATTGATGACTGGACAGGGATCCTGGACGGGGAGACCGATGCAAACAAGCAGATTGACCGTGCCGACGAATGCATTGCAAAAAACTGTGATTATGTAATTATTTTACCGGCAGAGGCAAGTTCTTCGGATGCTGCTGTTACAAAGCTGACTGATGCCGGTATCAAGGTTATTGTTGTCAATTCAAAGACAGACAGTACAGACGATGTAGCGATGGCCTATGTCGGACCTGATGACGTGAAAGCAGGTGAAATGCTGGCTCAATGGGTTATTGATAATGTGTCGGATGGAGGCAAATATGCACATTGTCAGGGTGTTATTGGAAATTCAGCTCAAATCCAGCGTGGAGAAGGTATCGAAAATCTGATGAAGGATAATGATAAGTTTGAATCTGTTGGAGATTTCCCGTGTGAATGGCAAGCGGATAAAGCGGCTAATGTAGCAACGGATATGATGAATCAGTATGGAGACGATTTGAAGGCGATTATTTGTGACAATGATGATATGTCCTCTGCGGCTCAGAAAGCTTGTAACGATGCAGGAAGGTCTGATATTGTCTGCGTCGGGGTGGATGGAAACGAGAATCCATTGCAAATGGTTAAGGACGGGGAGATGGGTGCAACAGTTCTCCAGGATGGCCCTGCTCAGGTTGAAGGTGCTATCGACTTAATCAAGAAAGCGCTTAAAGGTGAAGAGACAGAAAAAGAGGTTATGATACCTTTCGTTTTGATTACAAAGGATAATGTCGATGAATACTTGAAATAATTAGCTGATAAGCGGTAGAATATAGAAAATCGGGATAGAGTGAGGAGCAGCGTGGCATTGCGGGTGCCCAACTGTTTACTGTAAAGTGAAGGAGCTGTTGCACTAGTTGATTAAAATTAACTGGCGCTCAGCTTCTTTTCTATAGAACTTTAGCTGATTGAGCATAAGCGAGTTTCCGCGTGGAAACTCAAGTACACCTTGTATTGCGTATGAAATCAATAACTATTATAATATATAGATACCAGGGTCAAAAGGTCATGCGTTTCATGCTTGCATGAAAAAGCATGACTTTGGGACCCGCAAAACATGAGAAAGAAGCCCGAGTAGGGCGGATTTCGAATGTTTTTAGGATTGCGGGAGCACAAAGTGCGGAGCAATCCGTAGGTATCAGGGGGCAAAATACCTTTTGACCCCTACATCATATATAAAGATTAAAGTGGAACAGGTTTTTTACGAACAGATATTGTCGAATAGAGGGTGCAGAAGAATGAAGGAGAAAAGATGGCGCGTTTTGATTGTTGATGATGAGCTTAGAATAGGTATGCTAATCAAAAAGTTAATCAAATGGAATGAATTAGATATGGAATGTATAGATGTGATGGATAACGGTGAAACAGCATTGCATGTTATAAAAGAAGAGATACCCGATATTGTCATCACAGATATCCGTATGCCCAAGATCAACGGACTTGATCTAATCTGTATGACAAGAGATATTAGCGAGAAGGTTAAGTTTATTGTGGTCAGTGGCTATAAGGAATTTGAATACGCGCATCGTGCACTTCAGTATGGTGTAGATGATTACCTACTGAAACCAATTAATGAAAATGAACTTAATACAGTACTGAAGAAAATTTATGATGAGTTGGATATGTTGGAAAACAAATCAATAGAAAAAAGAGAAATGCAGAAAAAGGTGTCCGAAAGTAAACAAATTATAAAACGTGATTTTCTGAAAAATATTATTGAGCAAGATGAGGACTTGGAGTTAGAAAATGCAGGGATTCCTTTGACCGGAGACATTTACAGAGGAATTGATATTAAGTTGGATTATGTAGATTATAATAAAAGTGATAAAAAACAGGATAGATTGACAGTAGAAAGAGTGATTGCAATTGTAGAGAAAATCCTGAAAGGTGTGACAGAAGAGGTGCTGATTTGTGAAAAGGAGAATCTTCACCTTTATTGCCTTTTTAACTATAACTATAGTCAGAGAAAACTGGTAAAGAATAGCATTAATGATATATTGTCCGAGATTAAAGAATATCTGATCGGGTTTGAACTATATGAAGTGACCATAGGCGTTGGAAGAGAAAAAACAGAATTTGGAGAAATCCGTTTTTCTATGAAGGAGTCCTGGCGTGCAGTGGAAAACCGCATAAAAGCAGGAACTGGAAGGCTGATATATACAGGATTGAAAACGGGAGATAATGGTGAACAGGGGAAGGATTGTGTGGAAAAGTACCGTGAGAACTTTTGGTCAAGTATAGAGTCTTACTCACGAGAAAACCTTGAACAGTGTATTAATCAAATATACAGTAATTTTATGCTGTGCGATGATATGGACTTTTCTATGTGCTATAGGGTAGCAGATGAATTGATAGAGATGTTTTTTGAACGCATCGATATGCATCAGGAAGAATTACGGCAGGTCAGAAGGAGGCTTCAGGGAAACTGCCAACATTGTTATTCTATTCCCCAACTCAAAAATCTTTTAAAAATAGAACTAGGAAACTATTTAGATATGAGCCGTGAGGCCATTGAGGCGGAATCGGCAAAACCTGTCCGACAGGCCAGGCAGTACATAAATCAACATTATGGCGAGAAGATTGTGCTGGAGGATATTGCGGACATTGTGGGACTTAATCCCGTATATTTTAGTGTACTTTTTAAAAAGGAGACAGGGATTAATTTTAGCGCATATCTTGTAAATGTGCGTCTGGAAAAAGCAAAAGAAATGCTTTGCAGTACAAATGAGACTATTGCTGCTGTAGGTGAGAGCGTAGGATATAGGGATTCTCGGTATTTCAGCCAGATTTTTACTAAGACAGTGGGGGTAAAGCCGGTTTTATACCGCAAACTGCATTCTTAGGAGGGAATATGAATCTGATTAAAAAATTGAGAACTGTAATTATATGTGAAATTGTATTTGCAGTATTATTGTTTGGAGCAGCAGAAAAAAATATAGGTTTTCGGCCATTTTTACTTTTGCTGGGATTGATCCAACTGAGTGTTGTAATATATCTAATTCTTGCTGTTGCAGTACCTATTCAAAAGTTTGCGGAAAGTTTGGAATTCCTGACCAAAGAGGAAAATACAGAAGAAGAACTAAATAAAATTATAGAGAATATACCATATATGAAACAAGTGAAATATCTTGTGGACAAATTTGCATCTCAAAGAACAAGACAAAACTCGGCTAAAGTTTTTGATAAACAGACAGAACTTACAGCACTGCAGAGTCAAATTAACCCGCATTTTCTTTACAATACGCTGGAAACCATACGTGGGCAGGCGTTGATGGATGATAATTATGAAATAGCAAAGATGGTGGAAGCACTGGGAGCTTTTTTTCGTTATAGCATAAGTCAAAAGGGAAATCTTGTTACCTTAAGAGATGAACTGGCGAATATTAATAATTATATGTTGATCCAGAGATATAGATTCAATAATCGATTTTCACTGGAAGTCATTATTGATGAAGAAGATGAGGCTGCGTACGATTTTCTGATTCCAAGACTTATTATACAGCCAGTAATAGAAAATGCAATTTTTCATGGGCTGGAGGAAAAGCTGGAGGGTGGAAAGGTAACGATTGAAGTGATTGTTACAGACAGTAATCTAATTATTACAATTTCAGATAACGGAAAAGGAATCAGTGGCCATGAATTAAAAATGCTGAATGAAAGGATTCAGTCACCGGATATGCAGCTTGAGGAGGGAAACTCCAATAAACAGAGAAATACAGGGATTGCACTTCCGAATATTCACAAGAGAATTCAACTTCTGTTTGGGGAGGAATATGGAGTAAATGTATATAGTACGGCAGGGATGGGGACAGATGTGGAGATTACTATTCCGACTGCTTACGAGAGGAGTGTGAATTGGCAAGATGAAAAAGGAAATGTTAAGAGTTAATAATTTAAATTTCAGCGCCCCAGCCAAAAAGCTGGAAAATGTTTCTTTTTGCATTATGGAAGGCGAAATAGTTGGCTTTTGTGGGCTAACGTATTCTGGAAAAGACTTGCTGGTCAGACTATTGAGTGGAGATATTCAGGAGAATATAGGAAAATACCATGTTTATTTACATGGAAGAAGAGTCACTGATAATACGATATTGAAAAAGAAGGTGTATCACATCAAAGCTTCCAACTATGTTATTGATAACTGGACTGTGGCAGAGTATATAGGACTGGTGGGCAGCCACTGGATACAAATGATGTGGAATAAGCGAATTTTGCAGGAAGAGGCAGCTGAGTTTTTTGAAAAATCTGGAATCCCATTTGATGTATCCCGGCGGATACGGGAACTTACAGAAATAGAAAAAAGAATCGTTGACCTTATAAAGGCTTGCAGGCATAACGCAAAAGTAATAATTATTGAAGATGAATTTGAAGGAATGAGCCCAGGGTCTATCAGAGAATTTGGAAAGATAATGAAAAAGGTGGTTACGGGGAAAATGGCAGTCATTGTAAATAGCTATTCGGAGACTGTTTTATCAATTTTGTCAGAAAAATATATTATTTTCAAAAAAGAGCGTATTGTAAAAAAGTGCAAAAAGGAATATATAGAAAGCAGCTCACACCTGGAAAAGTTTCTTCTTGAATCTGGGATTAACTTCAAAAAGAAAAGTCTGGACAGTTACACCCCTGGGCAGATTGAAAATAAAAATCCGATATATGAAATTAGAAGTCTGGAATTGAAGGGAGGAAGAAAAATTGATTTTACATTCAGTAGGGGAGAAGTGGTCACTTTTCTGACAGTGGACGGAAAAGAGAGAGAGCGGCTTTTCAGAATTTTTTCGGGAAGAGAACTTGGGGGGAATACATACTGCCTTTTAGATTCAAAGAGGTATGAGAGAGCAGATTCTGGAGAATTTGTTCGCCGAAAGGTGGTGTCAGTAATGCATATGGGGAGCAAAGAAGAAGTGCTTGCAGGTATGTCTCCGGGAGAAAATCTGTTGCTTCCTTCAATTAGAAAAATCTCTTCCTTTGAATATATTATAGCTTCTGGCAAGATGAGAAAAATGATTAAGCAGAATATGAAAAATATACTGGTAAGGCCGGGAGCAGTGGTGAGAAACTTGGAGGTTAATGATTTGATAAGTATAACATTAGAGAGGTGGTATATTTATAACCCTAAAGTTCTTGTACTTTTTGAGCCATTTCAACAATGTGATGTTTATGGTGTGTCTATTGTTAAATCATATATCAAAAAGTTTGCAAGTAGGGGGGCTGTAATTATTATTATTAAGTCAAGAGGGGAATATATTGAAGATATATCAGATCAGATTATTAGCATTGAATGAAGTCTTAAAGTTTTCATACCTATTCTAAATTTCATCGCATTGGAATCAAAAGTTTCTCCATGTATAATAAAGATATCAAAAAACAAACAGATAAAAAAGGAGGAACAGCGTTATGAAAAAGAAAATTTTGGCATTGCTGTTGGCTGTGGGAATGGTGACTGCGTTAACAGTAGGATGTAATTCAGGTGAGGCTTCCAAAGGTTCAGGCAATTCTTCTGCAAAGTCTGAAACTACAGTGGCTAAAAAGGGAGAAGATCTGACGTTTGTTATTGTCCCGAAAACTGTACATGCATGGTTTGATGAAGTAAATAAGGGCGCACAGAAACAGGCAGATACTTTGTCTGGTCAGTTGGGTGTAAAAGTTAAGATTGATTACCGGGCACCACAGAAGGCAGATGTGGCAGAACAGAATTCAACTCTTGAGCAGGCAGCAGCGACAAAGCCGGATGGTATAGCATTAGATCCGGTGGACTATGAGGGAAGCAAAGCAGTAATTGAAGAAATTCAGGAGCAAGGAATACCGATAATCCTCTTTGACGCGCCATCGCCAGAAGGCAGTGGTCTTACAAGTGTTGGCAATGATTTTGCAGAACAGGCAACGGTTGCGGCAGACAAATTGGCTGAATTAATCGGAGAAAAGGGAAAAGTTGCAGTTATGCAGGGGGCTCCGTCAGCTCCGAACCATGCGGAAAGATATCAGGCACATTTGGATGCATTGGCAAAATATCCGGGTATTGAGGTTATTGAAGGCGGCATTGACAATGATAACGTGGAAGAGGCACAGTCTCAAGCGGCATCTGTGTTAGCAGCAAATCCTGACCTAAAAGGTTACTTAAATTGTGATGCCTGTGGTTCTGGTGTGGCAGCGGCAATTGAAGAAGCTGGAAAAAAAGATCAAGTTAAATTTGTAGCACAGGATAATCTCCTGGAAATCCTTGATTATGTTAAGAGTGGAACTATAGCAGCTACGTCTTCTACAATTCCTCAGATGCAGGGGTCTATGTCGGTATTAATGCTGTGGCAGTCTTCTATTGGGATCGATATTCCACAGACGATTGATACAGGTATCGCATATATTGACCAGGAAAATATCGACAAGTGGATTGAAATGGTAAGTGAATGACAATTAATAAGATGAAAAACGGGGGGCTTGTGACTGGATGCATCCAAGTCACAGGCCTTCTTTTTATCAAAAAGGAGCATGTCTATGAAGATGTTAGAGGCGCATAATATTACAAAATTATTTCCAGGTGTCGTGGCCCTGGATTCGGTAGATGTATCCTTTGAACCGAGCGAAATTCATTGTATTATAGGGGAAAACGGAGCCGGTAAAAGCACATTGATTAAATGTCTGACAGGTGTATATGAGCCGGAAGAAGGTGAAGTCCTTATAAATGGTGACGATGCAACAAAAAACAAAGCTCTGTTTGACAAAGTGGCTTATGTGCCGCAGGAAATAGACTTATTTGGCGATATGTCTGTAGCAGAAAATTTGTTTTTGCCGTATAAAAAATCAGGGATCAAAGGAATAGTAAATCAAAAAGAACTAGAAAAAAAAGCGGTTCCTTTATTAAAAAAGTTTAGAATTCCGGTAAAACCGGATGAACTGGTGAAAGACATATCTGTATCTTCTCAGCAACTGCTTCAAATTGCTAGAGCAACGGTACATAAAGAATATGAAATTTTAATGTTAGATGAGCCTACAACCAGTTTAACAACCAGTGATACACAGGTTTTATTTGAAATTATTAAAAGAGTTAAAGAGGAAAATAAAGCAGTTATTTTTATTTCCCATAAATTGGAAGAAATCTTTGCGTTGGGTGATGTTTTGACTGTATTTAGAAACGGGAAAAAAGTTGCATATGCAAAACTTGAAGAAATAGATATTCCCTGGGTAATTAAGAAGATGACCGGGCGGGAGCTGAACCAGAAACAGATATTTCGTTCTTCAAAGGTGTCGGATGAAGTACTGCTTGAAGTAAATAACCTGACTGGCGAAAGGTTTACAAATGTGAGTTTTACTCTGAAGAAAGGTGAAATTCTTGGGTTCTCAGGTTTGGTCGGTGCTGGGAGAAGTGAACTTATGCAGGCAATTTTTGGGTATTTGCCTATATATTCAGGTGAGGTGAAGCTGGACGGCGAACAATGGAAACTTGGAGATACAAATTTTTCTGTAAAACATGGATTGATTTATTTGCCTGAGGAAAGAAAGAAACAGGGAATTCTTCCGGTTCTTTCCATCAAGGAAAATATATCTGTATCTGTGCTGGATGAATTAAAGAATGGAATAAGCATTTCCAAAAAAAAGGAAAGTGATATTGCAAGGAAAGTCATTAATACTTATGATATAAAAACTCCTGATGCAGATAAAGCGATACAGTTTTTGAGCGGCGGAAATCAGCAGAAGGTTATAATCGGCCGTTCCATGTGCTGTGACCCCAAGGTCCTTGTGTTTGATGAACCCACAAAAGGGATTGATGTTGGAACAAAGGCTGAGATTTACCGTCTTATGAAAGAACTGGCTGAGGAAAAGGGCATTGGTATTATTCTAATTTCGTCGGAAATGGAAGAGATTAAAAAGTGTTCCAATCGAATTATTGCGTTATACGAAGGTAAAAAAGTGGGAGAGTATGATTCCCAAGAGGATAAGGAAGTAATCTTGAGTGCTATTATTGGCGTGAATTCTTAAATAAAGAGGAGACGTTTACTATGGGTAAAGAAAAAACGAATACAAACAACGCCTTTGTTAGTGCGTTGAAAAAAAGTAATATGACTGCTATAGGGGTTGTACTGCTATTAATGATTGTTATTGCAAGTATAGCTTCACCATACTTTTTGGATATATACAATCTTCAGTCGTTAATCAGGGACTTAGCCTTTATCGGCATGATTGGTATTGCGCAGTCTCTGCTGTTGCTAATCGGAGAATTGGACTTGTCTGTTGGAAAAATTGCGTCTTTGTGCGGCATTCTTGCAGGTATGATGATGGTCAATTATAGCATTAATCCGTGGCTTTCACTTGCAATTGCACTGTGTCTGGGAATTTTATTTGGATTTATTAATGGCATGATTATTACAAAGTTAAGGCTAAATTCTATGGTTGCAACCATTGGCATGCAGGGTGTCTACGGAGGTATTAATCTTGTACTTACGAAAGGGAAGGCTATAACAGGTATTCCGGAAGACATCTATATCTTAGGAAAAGGGAACCTCGGTCCCATTCCCTTTCCATTCATATTTTGTATAATAGTATTAATCTTTATTTTGTTTATGATTAAGAAAACAAAAACCGGACGCTATATTTATGCAATTGGAAATAGCAGGGAAGCTGCAAAAATTCTTGGAATCAAGGTGGACAAGATTAGAGTTATGATTTATTCGATTGTCGGCTTTATCTCCTCTTTAGCAGGCATCCTCTATGTTGCGAGGCTTGGTTCTTCTCAGTCAGCAATAGGTGAGAACTGGCCGATGAACTCCATTGCAGCTTCGGTTATTGGCGGGGTCTCTCTGACAGGTGGGATTGGAAATCCGGCAGGAGCTTTAATTGGCGCAGCAATTATCAGCATCATTCAAAATATGATTGTATTGTTTGGTGTAAATGTATACTGGCAGTCTGCCGTAAGTGGTATTGTTGTAGTTATTGCAATTTCATTTAGCTCCATTTCCGAAATTATGCAGGAAAGAAAACAGAGAAAGATTAAACTCGGTTAATTATTAATTAGTAGAAAGGAAAAGTGTCTTATGAAGTTAGGATTGAATTTATCATTTGCGGTAAAGCGCTGGCTGAAGCCTGAGAAATTAGCAAGTATATGTAAAAATGAATTTGGGGTTGAACATGTACAGTTTACATGGGACCTGATTGATCCGTGGTGGCCGAAAGAGCAGAGAGATGTTATGGTGAAGCAGTATCGGGATGCCTTTGAGGCGGCAGGCGTACAGATAGATGCGACATTTGGGGGGATTGCTTCTTATTCTTATGCACATCTTCTTGCACCTTCTAAAACGCAGAGAGATGTGGCATTCATATTTTTTAAAAGAGCAATTGACCTTACCATGGAGATGGGAGCTAAAATAATGGGAACTCCTGTGGGCGGAATGTCTTATGATGACGCAAAAAATCCGGTGCGGCGGAGGGAACTTTATAATGAAATGTTGGATTATCTGAAAAAGCTTGCTGAATATGGAAAAACAAAAGGCTTAGACGAGATCCATATTGAGGCAACTCCCTTAATTACGGAGTTTCCTCACAGTCCGGATGTATCGGTAAAGATGATGGAGGATTTGAAAGGAACAGATATTCCAGTGAAACTTTTGATTGACTGGGGACATGCACTATATAAGCCTCTGCTGAAAGAAGAGGCAGATATTGATTTGTGGTTTAGAAAATGCGCACCATACATTGGCTCTATACATCTTCAGCAGACAGATGGACAATGGGACAGACACTGGGATTTTACAAAAGAAGGCATTGTAACTCCAGAATTAATCAAAAGTGCAACGGAGCGTGCAGGCTTGGAGCAGGTTCCACAATATCTGGAAGTAGTCACGATATTTGAAGAAGACGATGATACGGTATATGAAGGAATGAAGAAAACCATGGATTATCTTCATAAAGAATTATTTTAGGGGGAGGCTTGGAAAGTGAAATATCAGGAAATGTATAAAAGGATTCTGGAGGAACATAGGCAAGTATTCGAAAAAATAGACCAGGATGGAATGCGTGAGTTTATTAATGAAGTAAAAAACCATAACCGCATCTTTCTTATTGGCGTAGGCCGTGAAGGTATGGCGACAAGAGCATTTGCGATGAGACTGATGCATATGGGCAAAGAAATCCATTGGATATGGGATGATACGACTCCTTCTATCGGTGAAGGTGATTTATTAATTGCAACTTTGGGAGATGGCAGAATAGGACATATTAATTATATATGTGAACGCGCAAAAGAGGCAGGTGCCATGATCTATACTGTGACAGGGTCACCAAGCGGAAATACTGCAAAGAATGTTGCAGATAAGGTGTTTTTTGTTCCGGCAGCAGTGTACAGAGGGACTGATGATGTTGTGCCCTCTTTTCAGCCTATGGGGAATTTATTTGAGCAATGTCTGTTGATTATATTTGATATGATTGTTATGATGATTGTTAGTGAGACACCTGAGTTGAGTTTTGAAAAAATGTCCCACAGGCATAGGAATGTCGAATAGGAGAGCAGACTATGAAAAAAATAATCAATCATGCAGACAATGTGGTAAAAGAGATGCTGGAGGGCTATATCAGCGCCTACAGCAGGTATTACCGGAAGCATCCGGATGTGAACGGTGTGCTTTTGAGACAGAAAAGGCGGGGAAAGGTAGCCCTTGTCATTGGCGGGGGCAGCGGGCATGAGCCTATGTTCTCCGGTTTTGTGGGGAAAGGCCTGGCAGATGCTGCGGCCTGCGGAAATGTGTTTGCATCCCCCGACCCGAATACCATATATGAGACAGCTAAGGCTGTGGAGGATGGACAGGGAGTTCTATTTGTATATGGCTGCTACGCGGGGGATAACTTGAATTTTGATATGGGGGAGGAAATGCTCCGGGATGAGGGTATCGAAACTGCTCATGTACGTGTGCGTGATGATGTCGCCAGTGCCCCTCCGGATAGAGTCGAGGACCGGCGGGGCATTGCGGGTGACGTTTTTGTTGTGAAGACTGCCGGAGCGGCATGTGATGCAGGCTTAAGCCTTGAGGAAGCTACAAGGATAACAAAGAAGGCACGGGACAACACGAAGAGTATAGGGGTAGCCACGGCTCCTGCCCAGCTTCCGGGAGTGGAGAAGCCTATTTTTGAGCTGGGAGAAAATGAGATAGAGTATGGAATGGGCCTGCATGGAGAAAGAGGGGTACTCCGTACAAAGTGGCAGCCGGCTGATGTTCTGGCAGAGAAAATGTATGGACAGATTAAGGAGGATACGGCTCTCAAAGCTGGAGATGAAGTGTGTGTATTAGTAAATGGATTGGGAGCTACCACCATTACGGAGCTTGCAATTGTTTACCGTAAAGTGAAGGAGCTGCTGGACAAAGACAAAATAAGAGTATACGATGCGGATTTGAATAATTATTGCACAAGCCAGGAGATGGGTGGGTTTTCCATCACATTATTTCAATTGGATGAAGAACTGAAGCAATATTATGACATGCCCTGCTACAGTCCTTATTATGCAAAAGGAGAATTAACAGAAAGTTCTCGGGAGATAAAAGAGGAATGTGAGGAGAAATATCAGGAGGAAACATGTTCTGCAGATTCAGTGTCTCAAGATACGGAAGAACCATGTGTATCCAGGGAAAAGAAAGGGCCTCTGACAGAACTGACTGCAGAAGATGCCCGTGAGATGCTTATATATATAGCTGACAAAGTAAGAGCAAAGAAGTCATATCTGACAGAGATAGACAGCGCTATAGGCGACGGTGATCATGGCATAGGAATGGCGGGCGGAATGAAAAAAGCCAAAGAAAGGCTGCAGCAGATGAAAGGGGAACAGAATGTCTATGCAGTGTTCGAGGCAGCCGGCAAAGCCATGCTGATGTCTATGGGCGGCGCATCAGGGGTGATTTTTGGAAGCCTTTATCTTGCAGGGGCGAAAGACATGGAAGAAAAGGGAGTGCTCACACCGGAAGATTTGGCAAAGATGGAGCGCAAGAGCCTTGCAGCCATCCAGGAACGGGGAAAGGCGGAAGTCGGAGATAAAACAATGGTGGATGCACTGACTCCTGCAGTAGAGGCGCTGGAAGCAAACTGTGATAAAGGACTTCTGGAAATGCTGAGGGCAGCGGAAGAAGCCGCCGGGCAGGGAGTAGAAGACACAAAGAAATATGTGGCGAAATTCGGACGCGCCAAATCCCTAATGGAAAGGGCAATCGGGTATCAAGATGCCGGTGCGGCCTCGGTGTGGCTGATATTCCAGGGGATGAGAGAATACGTAGAGGGATAAGTCCGCGCCCGGGAAATATAATCAATTAGAAATGATTGGGGCAGTTCAAAGATATTGAACTGCCCCTTAGAAAGTCACATAAATTGAATTTACAATTCTTATAATCCAAACAGATACGAGAACGCAGAGAGAGTTTCTTCTTTTATCTTCTCAGAGTCCAGACTGGGATCTTGGCATTTAAGTTCTAATTTATATTTGCAGTAGCCTACACTTATTTCATTCAACATGTATAAGTTTTCTTCTGTTACCGAGGTGCCTTCCGAAATGAGGGGACGCAGTATAAACAGGCAGCGCTCTGTGAAATCTTTACCAAAGTACATTGCTTCGATGTCTTTTGAAAACTGTTCGCGTTCCTCGGGAAAAAGATCATAATACATCTTTATAATATCATACAGATTATCACTGTTTTTTCCAAAGAAAAAGTTGTAAAATATGAAAGGTTCTTTCAATGCCGTATCAAGAAAACAGGCCCAGATGAGCATAAAGTTGTCAATAGGCGGGAGGCTTCGCTGACTTATTATGTTCAGTGCATGGCTGTAGTCACAAAAGTATTTCATAGAGGCCAGCATGATTAACTGATCCAAATTTTTAAAATACAGGTAAGTGGTAGAATTATGGAAGCCTGCTTTTTGTGCAATTTTTCTAACAGAAATGTCCTGAAGGTTTTCATATTCCATTAATTCTTTTGCCGCATTGATAAAACGCCTGCGGTTTTCTTTTTTCAACATTTCATTTTCAGCCTCTTTTAATCTCATAATCACTCTTTTTCCTCTTTATATCATCTATTATTTTTTCGATATTGAATAATTTCAAATGCCATTATTTCATTTTATCACCGACCGGACAAAAATCAAGATAATATTTAAAAATAAGGTTTTGTTAATTATTCACTAATTTTATAATATTATAGAAAACATATATGACAAACCTTGACAATAGGAATGTTTGTGATAGAATTATCGTATAATATTTAACATAAGCGCGCTTATCTATATAAAATAACTGAATAAAGGAGAAAAAACACATTAATGCAAGCCAATTAAGAAGGAGGTTAACATGAAACTGGAAATTGGTAATTTCTATGTAAAGGATATTGTGTTTGGAGATGCACTGTCATTTCATGATGGTGTACTTACCATTGACAAAGAAGAGGCTTTAAAGTTTATATGTGAAGACGAGCGGATTACTGAGGCGGAGCTTTATATTGCAAAACCGGGGGACAAGATTCGTATGTGTCCGGTAAAGGAAGCAATAGAGCCAAGAACTCGTCTGGATGGAAGAAGTTTGTTTCCGGGGTATATTGGCGATTTGGCCAGGGCCGGGGAGGGTGTTACGTATGCCTTAAAGAACTGCAGTGTACTGGTAGTTGGAAAGCACTGGGGCGGATTCCAGGATGGTTTAATAGATATGAGCGGTGAGGGCCAGAAGTACACATACTTTGGGCAGTTAAATAACATCGTGTTAGTGGCTGATACTAATGAAGATTTTGAGAAACATGAACAGCAGAAAAAGAATGATGCGCTTAGAAGGGCAGGACATAAGCTTGCAGAGTTTATCGGAGCGTGTATAAAAGATTTGACACCGGAGGACACTGAAGTTTACGAGTCTGAGCCTATGATTAGGCGGAAAGAAGAGATTGAAAAGCTGCCGTCCGTTGTATATGTGATGCAGCCTCAGTCTCAAATGGAGGCAATGGGCTACAATGATTTGGTTTATGGCTGGGATACCAATCATATGGTACCTACTGTTATGAATCCCAACGAGATTTTAGATGGGGCAATTGTATCCGGAAGCTTTATGCCTGTTTCTTCCAAATGGTCAACCTATGACTTCCAGAACTGCCCGAATATCAAGGCACTTTACAGAGAACACGGGAAGACTATTAACTTCTTGGGTGTCATTATGTCAAATTTGAATGTTGCTTTGGAAGAAAAGGAAAGATCGGCACTTTATGTTGCACAGATTGCAAACACTCTTGGAGCCGATGCCGCCGTAGTGGCAGAGGAAGGCTATGGAAATCCTGATGCAGATTTTGTAGGATGCATCGTGGCTCTGGAGGATGCAGGAGTTAAGACCGTGGGGGTAACAAATGAGTGTACTGGGCGTGACGGACAGTCACAGCCGCTTGTAACCTTAGATGAGAAGTGTGACGCAATCGTGTCCTGCGGTAATGTTTCAGAAATGGTTAAATTGCCTCCTATGGAAACTGTTCTTGGCGAACTGGAAGCTCTGGGAAGGGATGGGCTCTCCGGCGGTTGGGCAGATGACGAGATTTTAGGACCATCTGTCAGAAAAGACGGCTCCATCGTTATGGAAAATAATGCAATGTTCTGCGGCGACCAGGTTTGTGGATGGTCCCCAAAAACAATGAAGGAATTCTAGGAGGTGGGAAAATGAAAAAAGCAATTGTTTATTTAAATCAGTTTTTTGGACAGATCGGTGGGGAAGATCAGGCCGGAATTGAGCCACAGATTCACGAAGGCCTGATTGGACCGGCAATGCAGTTTGACAAACTGTTGGATGCGGAGGTTACCCATACGATTATCTGTGGTGACAACTACATGGGCTCTAATACAGACGAGGCTATTGCAACAATTTTGGGCATGCTGGAAGACAAAGAATTCGATATTTTCCTTGCAGGACCAGCTTTCCAGGCAGGGCGTTACGGAGTTGCCTGCGGCACAATCTGTAAGGCTGTAAAGGAGAAGTTCGGCGTTTCGGTTGTAACTTCTATCAACGAAGAGAATCCCGGAGCAGAAATGTTTAAGAAAGATATGTATATATTGCGAGGCGGAAATATCGCTTCCAAGATGAGAAAAGATGTAGCTGCAATGGTGAAGGTTGCAAATAAGCTATTAAATGGTGAGCCTGTGGGAAGTGCTGAGGAAGAAGGATATTTCCCAAGAGGAATCCGCCGTCAGGTATGGCGCGAGGACTTAAAGCCGGCCTCTGAGCGTATGATTGATATGCTTGTCAAGAAGATAAACGGGGAACCTTTTGATACGGAGCTTCCGATTCCTAAGATGGACAGAGTTCCCATAGCACCTCCGGTGAAAGATTTGAAGACCGCAAGGATTGCTCTTTTGACCACGGGAGGTATTGTACCGGTAGATAATCCGGATCACATCCAGTCAGCATCTGCAACACGTTGGGGAAGATACGATATTTCCCATACAGATGCTCTGAAGGCAGGAGAATATAAGACCATACATGCAGGATTTGACCCGGCCGCCGCTGATGCCAATCCAAATGTCATTACTCCGATAGATGCTCTGAAGGTATTAGAAAAAGAAGGCTTCTATGGAAGCCTGCATCCGTATTTTTATTCCACAGTCGGAACAGGTACAACACAGGCTGAGGCAGAGAGAATGGCCAAAGAGATGGTTCCGTATCTGAGAGATGATCATGTAGATGCGTGTATTATGGTCTCCACGTGAGGCACCTGTACTCGTTGCGGTGCAACGATGGTGAAAGAAATTGAGAGAGCTGGTTTCCCGATTGTACAGATGTGCAACCTGATTCCTGTAGCAAAAACGGTCGGTTCCAATAGAATCGTTCCGACTATTTCTATTCCATATCCCCTTGGTGATCCTGCAACTACCAAAGAAGAACAGTGGAAATTGCGTTATCACAGAACAAAAGTGGCTTTGGAGAGTTTAACTGTCGATATCAAGGAGCAGACTGTATTCCGTGTTTAATCCCATAAGGGATGAGAAAGGGGCATAAGGATGGAAAAAAAGAAGCCAGATAATTTTGTTTTTTATGTATCATTGGTGATTACAGGGGCCATTGCCGTTTGGGCAGTGGTTGGAAATCAGAGCTTTTCTAAGGTATCCGATGCTGTCTTTGGATTTTTGACCAAGGATTTTGGCTGGCTGTACCTTATTGCAATGACTTTCTTTGTATTTTTTGCTATTGCCATTGCATTTAGTAAATTTGGAAAAGTCCGGCTGGGGCCGGATGATTCAAGACCGGAATACAAGACAGCATCCTGGTTTGCTATGCTCTTTGGAGCCGGCATGGGGGTTGGTCTTGTGTTCTGGGGAGTTGCGGAACCTATTTCCCATTATGTCAGTCCGATAGCGGGCATTGAACCCGGCACGCCGGAGGCTGCAGATTTTGCCATGCGCTCTTCCTTCATGCACTGGGGAGTTCACCCATGGGCCGGATACGCAATTATCGGGCTGGCACTGGGATATTTTCAATTCCGCAAGAAAAAACCAGGCCTCATCAGCGTTATTTTTGAACCATTGATTGGGGAAAAAGGAGTGAAAGGGCCAATAGGAAAGATTATAGATGTGCTTGCGGTATTTGCTACGGTGGCCGGTATTGTAACATCTCTGGGATTGGGTGTACTTCAGATTAATAGTGGTCTTAACTATTTATTTGGTGTTCCAACAACACTGCTTATTCAGATTATTATTATTGCTGTGATTTCAATTATTTATATATGGTCGGCAGTATCCGGTATAGATAAAGGTATTAAGATGATATCAGATGCCAATCTCTATATTGCCTTTGCATTGATGATTGCGGTGGTTCTTGTAGGACCAAGGCTGGAAATGGTAAACAACCTTATGAACGGGCTGGGACAGTATATTGGGAATTTCTTCCAGGACAGTTTTGGGATTAGTGCCTATGGAGATAATTCATGGGTGGAGAGCTGGAGAATATTTTACTGGGCATGGTGGATTGCATGGGCTCCATTTGTTGGAACGTTCATAGCAAGAATCTCTAAAGGAAGAACCATCAGAGAGTTTGTTATGGGTGTTGTGATAGCGCCAAGTCTTGGCTCAATTGCGTGGTTTGCAATCATGGGTACTCTGGGGCTTCACCTTGGTGAGACCGGCGGGCTGTCTATGGATGTGTTAAAAGAAGTCGCTGCGGTTCCGGAGACAGGATTGTTTGTTGTAATGCAAAAGTATCCGTTTGGTATGGTACTGTCATTGGTTGCTCTGGTGCTGCTGAGCACATTCTTTATTACATCAGCCAATTCGGGGACCTTTGTTTTGTCTTCACTGACATCAGGGGGTGATTTGAACCCGGGAAATGGCAAGAAGATATTATGGGGTGTTATTCAGTCTATAATGGCAGTAGGACTTTTGATTGCCGGGGGACTGACACCGCTTCAGACAATATCTATTGTTGCAGCCTTCCCATTTATATTTATTATGATATTTGCCTGCGTTGCACTGGTGAAAGCATTAAAGTCAGAAAAAATAATAAAAGTGGATAAGATGGACACAATAGAAAGCGCAGAAAAAGTAGCGGAAAAAGCATAAGGGGCATAAAAATGAGCGAGATTTATGATGTAATTATCTTAGGAGGGGGCCCGGCAGGATTATCTGCCGGGTTGTACGCAGGCAGGAGCCGCCTCTCCACGCTGATCATCGAGAAGGGCCAGGACGGCGGGCAGATTGCTATCACAGATGAGATTGAGAACTATCCAGGACAGATGGTAGATGGAGAATCGGGACCGGAGCTGATTGCGAGGATGACAGCACAGTCGGTAAAATTCGGTGCAGAGCGTGTCTCCGACACAATCAAGGAAGTTTCCCTGGAAGGCGAAGTGAAAGTTTTAAAGGGCGAAAAGGAAGAGTACAAGGGCAAAAATGTGATTATTGCCACAGGTGCCCACCCAAGACCAATCGGGTGCAAGGGGGAAAGAGAATATCTTGGAAAAGGAGTCTCCTACTGTGCCACCTGTGACGCGAACTTTTTTGAAGACTTGGAAGTATTTGTAGTGGGCGGCGGTGATTCTGCCGTCGAGGAAGCCATGTATCTGACCAAATTTGCCAGGAAGGTGACGGTTATTCACAGAAGGAATGAGCTGCGCGCCGCAAAGTCCATACAGGAGAAGGCCTTCGCCAATCCAAAGCTGCATTTTATGTGGGACAGCGTTGTGGAAGAGCTTTACGGGGATGACATCCTGCAGGGGATGGCCGTGAAGAATGTAAAGACCGGGGAGACGAGAAAGATAGACGCGGATCCGGAGGACGGAATGTTCGGGGTGTTTGGATTTATCGGTATGATTCCCAACACCAAGGTGTTTGAAGGGATCCTCCATATGGATGAAAGAGGATATATCAAGACAGACGAGGATATGCACACCAATATCCCCGGAGTTTATGCGGCGGGAGATGTGCGGGTGAAGAGCCTCCGGCAGGTTGTCACTGCATCGGCAGACGGCGCTATTGCGGCAGTGCAGGTGGAGAGAAGCCTGTCCGACTATTTCTAAACTCGCCTGAGCTTAATGGGCCAAGCCTGAAAACCTACGGTTTTCCCGCTGTTTGGCTCCCGCCAAATAGATATATTGAGAAATGCACCTTAGAAAGCAAGCTTTCACGGGGTGTTTCTCAATATATCTACCTGGCTCTGAACAATTACAAAATATTCAATCGCAAAAAAGAAGGAGGAGATAACAGATGAAAGATCTTGACAAGACAAACTTTGAAGAGGAAGTGCTCAAGGCACAAGGCTATGTATTCGTAGATTTTTACGGTGACGGATGTGTGCCCTGCCAGGCATTGATGCCGAAGGTACATGAGTTCGCAGATAGCTACGGTGACAAGATGAAGTTTACTTCCCTGAACACCACCAAGGCACGCCGCCTTGCCATTGGGCAGAAGGTGCTGGGCCTTCCGGTCATGGCGGTCTATAAAGGCGGGGAGAAGATTGACGAGGTAGTAAAAGACGAGGCTACCCCAGAGAGCATTGAAGCAATGATACAGAAGTATATCTAATGTATGATACCAGGGTCAAAAGGTCATGCGTTTCATGCTTGCATGAAAAAGCATGACTTTGGGACCCGTAAAACATGAGAAAGAAGCCCGAGTAGGGCAGATTTCGAATGCTTTTAGGATTTCGGGAGCACAAAGTGCGGAGCAATCCGTAGGTATCAGGGGGTAAAATACCTTTTGACCCCTACATCAATGTATTTCTTTATCATAAACAGTATTTTACAGAAAGGAGAAACGAATCATGGCTATTTTGAAAGACAAAAAGGTCATTATTATCGGAGACCGAGATGGAATACCGGGACCTGCCATTGCAGAGTGTGTAAAGACTGCCGGCGGGGAGATCGTATTCTCATCCACGGAGTGCTTCGTTTGAACAAGCGCAGGCGCAATGGATTTGGAGAACCAGAAGAGAGTGAAAGAGTTTGCGGAGGAATACGGCCCGGAGAACCTCGTTGTTGTCCTGGGTGCCGCAGAGGGAGAAGCTGCAGGGCTTGCAGCTGAGACCGTGACCGCAGGCGACCCGACTTTTGCAGGTCCATTGACAGGAGTCCAGCTTGGACTCCGTGTATATCACGTATGTGAACCAGAAATGAAGGAAGAATTCGATGAAGCAGTGTATGACGAACAGATCAGCATGATGGAGATGGTCCTTGACGTGGATGACATCATCCAGGAAATGACCTCCATCCGAGACGAATACTGTAAGTTTTAGGAAAATGTAAAAGAGTCAGGTCCTGTGCACCCGCCGGGGGCTGGCCCTTTTTACTCTAGTGTACTGTTCCGTTGACTTTCAGCTAAATAGCGAAATGTCAATGGGACAGCACACTAGTGGAAAGAGTCGCAGAAAGGCGGATAACCAATGAACAGTGTAATCAAAGGGGCTGGCTATGTATTAGTGCACACCCCCGATATGGTTTTATATAATGGAACAACACAGACGACGGAAAGAATCGTAAATCCGGAGTCTGAATATCTAAAGGAAGTGCCGCAGCACCTGCGGTCCTATGAAGAGGCGGTTTCCTATTGGCCCAACCAGACTTATATTGGAAATGTACACCCGGATGAGCTGGCAGAAGTGGAATTCCCCTGGTATGACAAGAAAAAGGAAGATGCAAAGCGGTATGGGAAATACGGCGAGATCATGCCGGAGGAAGAGTTCTTATTCCTCGTACAGGCAAGCGACATGTTCGAGGTGGTGAAGCTTGACAAAGAGTTTGTAGCAGAATATAGACTTAAGTTTGCAGAGAACCCCATCATCACAGCGGATATTGTGGAGAGGATTGAAGAGGGCGCCCAGAGCAGCGAGATCGAGCACCTGGTGAATGAGGAACATGCGGAAGGCCTGTACTTTGCAGGGAAACTGGTAGGCTGTGTGAAGCGTGCCCACGATATTGACGTGAACCTTTCGGCCCATGTGATGCATGAGAACCTGATGAGTAAAGCCTCCAGTGTCCTGGCCCTTCTCTATGCAGTGAAAAACGCGGGGATTGAGAAATCCGAGGTAGAGTATGTGATTGACTGCGCTGAGGAAGCCTGCGGGGATATGAACCAGCGGGGCGGCGGCAACTTTGCCAAGGCAGCGGCTGAGATTGCAGGGCTTACCGGTGCTTCCGGCTCTGATGCCAGAGGCTTTTGTGCGGCGCCCACCCATGCTATGATTGAAGCGGCTGCCCTGGTAAAATCCGGTGCTTATAAGACGGTGGTGGTGACTTCCGGCGGATGCACCGCAAAATTGGGCATGAATGGAAAAGACCACATCAAAAAAGGCCTTCCGATCCTGGAGGACTGCCTGGGCGGCTTTGCTGTTGTCATTTCGGAAAATGACGGGGCGAGCCCGGAGATCAACCTGCAGATGCTGGGACGCCACACCGTAGGGACAGGTTCTGCCCCCCAGGCGGTCATCGGCAGCCTGGTAGCGGAGCCCCTCAAGAAAGCGGGACTTAAGATTCCGGACATTGATAAATATTCCCCGGAGATGCAGAACCCGGATATCACAAAGCCGGCAGGTGCAGGGGATGTGCCCATGGCAAACTATAAGATGATTGGGGCGCTGGCGGTGAAAAACGGAGAGCTGGACCGGAAAGAGCTGGCAAACTTTACGAAAGAGCATGGCCTGACAGGCTGGGCGCCCACCCAGGGCCATATCCCGTCGGGTGTGCCTTACATCGGATTTGCCTGCGAGGATATCAAGGCCGGCAGGATTAAAAGGGCCATGATTATCGGAAAGGGAAGCTTATTCCTGGGACGTATGACGAACCTGTTTGACGGTGTCTCCTTTGTGCTCCACGGGAATACGGCGGAGGAAGAAAAGGCTGCAGCCGGTGTATCCGAAGAGGAAGTGAAGACACTGATTGCGAAGACAATGAAGGATTTTGCTGCTGCTCTGCTGGCAGAGTAAGGGGTGTGAGATGGCGA
>NZ_SLZZ01000005.1 GCF_004346165.1 Muricomes intestini
CAATGACAGAGTCCCGTGGGTGCAGGATATAGACCATTTCTTCAAAATGGTCACGGAAAATAGTTTGTAATATATTCATAAGGTTATTATAAAGGGAAAAGGTACAAAAGAAAAGCCCTAACCCCTCAAGATTGAGGGGCAGGGGAGTTGAAGTGCCAAAGGCACTTTTTCATACAATTTGGATATGGGCTGTCTATTATCTACAAAAAATAAAAAATAAATTTATATAAAGGGTAAAAACAGCTAATTTTATTTGCTTTTATAAATGACATTATCGAGATAGGATTCTCAATTGATATAGCTGTTCCCTTTTTGTAAAATTTATTACAACGACATAGTTAACTGGTTTAAATTCAAAGAAAAGAGGGACTAATTAATGAAAGAGAACAAATTACGCAATATGCTGGTAAATGGTCAGGCTACGGTTGGAACAAGAATCTGGAGTACTTGGCCGACATTGACAGAAGCTTGCGCATCAACTGGAAGTTTTGATTATATTGAATTCGTTGCAGAGTATGTACCGTACGATCTACATAGCCTGGAGAATCTGGCCAGGGCATGTGAGTTACATAACATCTCGTCGATGATTAAGGTTGATTTGCAAAACCGTTTCTATGTTGCACAGAAAGCTATGGCAGCTGGTTTTCAATCAGTTTTATTCACTGACCACAAGACAGCGGAAGAAGTGGCAGAATCACTCCACATTGTTAGTCCTGACTGCCCGGAAAGCGGGGGGCGTTTCGGGTATCCTAATAACCGCTGGGTGGGCTTTCAGCCCAACAATCCACAGATGAAGTATGCAGCGATGGTGAAGGGTACGGTTAAGGCCTTCATGATAGAAAAAGCTGAAACGATGGACAGCATTGAAGAAATCTGTTCTATTGATGGTGTTGATATGGTTCAGTTTGGTCCGTCTGACTATAGTATGAGCAAGGGCTGGAACCTCAAAGATCATCGTGATGAAATACGTAAAGCAGAAGAAAAGATGATTCAGGTGGCATTGGAGCATGGCGTGGCACCGCGCTGTGAGATTGATACCATAGAGCAGGCAGAATATTATAAGAGCCTTGGGGTCAAGCATTTTTGTGTCGGTGATGAGTTTAGAAATCAGATGGCATATTGGAATGGGCCCGCAAAACAGGTCAAGGAACTAGCAGAAGGTTTGAAATAAGGGGGAAGTTTGATGAAAAAAATATTAATTACTCAGCCGGTGCCTGTGGAATGCCTTGAATCTTATGAAGGCAGATATGAATTTACTGTACCGGAAAAACCATACACCTATGATGAAGTACTTGAGCAAATAGCTGATTACGATGCATACTTTATTATTAATAACAAGGGTGATAAACAGGTAATTGATAGCGGCATTAAGTTAAGGGCGGTTGCCAATCTGGGGGGTGGATATGACAATATTGATTGGAAATACGCAACAGAAAAGGGTATTGCGGTGGTTAACACCCCAACTCAGGTTACGGATGCTACAGCAGAGATGGCTACAACTTTAATTGCCGCGACGATGCGGGGAGTAGCCAGATACGATAAAGAGATACGCCGGGGCATCTGGAATTCACCGGTCTTTTCTGATCTTAATTCGGAGCTGACCAGGAGAACTTTGGGAATCCTTGGCTTTATTTTACTTTTGATTTATGGATTGTTCTTCACAAGACTAATTGTAACGGTTCGTTTTCGCATAGAAAACAATATATTATGCCGATCAACAAAGCTTATGAAGAATGTTTTGAAAACATGGCTGAATTTAAAAAAGAGGATAATTTTAAACGGTGCTTGAAGAAACTAGACTTGTCCAATGTGATTGAAGCGAGCGTGCTAAAACGATTATGCAGAGGAATAAAGAAAATGGATATATTTTGCACCAGTATAAAAGTTATCGCTATTATAAAGAAAACCCTTCATTGACAGCATGGGAAGCTATCCAAGTGATATTAAAGGATTGCGAGCTGATTTAATACAAAAATAGTTAGCATTTTACATAGCCAGATGATTTTAAAGTTTCGGATGTTGCAGCGGCAGTTGAATATGCCCAATCTCTTGGTGCTGTTAAAGCGACATCACAAGTTGGGGGCAGCGAGTTTGTCACTATGATAGACCCTTCCGGACATCCCTTTTGTCTTTGTGCTAAAGATAATATTGCTTGAGGATACAAATTCTATTTTTGCAGTAGCCGGAGCGGATAGCACAAATGCCTGCATGCAGCTAGATTATACCTGCCCTATATTCCTTTTCCAAGATGTCGCATAGATTCCCGTTCTTTGAAGAATCCTATATCCCACAGAATAAATCCCAGCTGAAGAATCGCCACTCATAACAGAGGGCGATTTTTTGCTCTTCAGATAAAAAAATGTTTACTGCGAATGGCCAAAAAGAACTTGCTTATATAGAGAACAACCTATAGAATTAAAGATAGTGTAGATGCATAGCATTTATCAGGTAACCGGTAATTATTTCAAATCATTGAGGAGGAAGAGGATGGAAACAAAGGGAAAAGGGGGATTTTTAGAGAGAGTATTTCATTTATCGGAACACCACACAGATGTAAAAACAGAGGTTATGGCCGGATTTACTACGTTCATGACTATGGCCTATATTCTGGCAGTTAATCCCAGTATTTTGAGTGCCACAGGGATGGACAGCGGAGCTGTATTCACAGCAACTGCCCTTGCATCATTTATTGCCACGCTTTTAATGGCGGGACTGTCTAATTACCCCTTTGCGCTGGCACCCGGGATGGGGCTTAATGCATATTTTGCGTATACTGTTGTACTCAATATGGGCTACACCTGGCAGATGGCCCTGGCGGCTGTATTTATTGAGGGGCTCATTTTTATCGCACTTTCCCTGACTAAGGTCCGGGAAGGAATATTCAATGCAATCCCTATGAATTTAAAACATGCAGTATCTGTTGGCATCGGGCTGTTTATTGCATTCCTTGGGCTTCAGAATGCAAAAATCGTTGTAGACGGAGAAACTCTTGTATCCGTGTTTTCTTTTAAGGATTCTTTGGCAGATGGCTCCTTTCACACCGTTGGGATTACTGTATTGCTGGCAATCATAGGCATTCTGATTACCTCAGTGCTGGTAGTGAAGAACGTGAAAGGAAATATCTTGTGGGGAATTATTATTACGTGGATTTTAGGTATGCTTTGCCAGGCCGCCGGTCTATACCAGCCGAACCCGGAGTTGGGAATGTACAGTGTATTTCCTGATTTTTCAGCAGGCTTTGGCATTCCAGATATGAGTTTCACCTTTTTTAAATTGGATTTTAGTAAGGTACTTTCTCTGGATTTCATAGTTGTTATGTTTGCATTTTTATTTGTTGATATGTTTGATACATTGGGGACCCTGATTGGTGTGGCATCCAAAGCTGATATGCTGGATAAAGACGGCAAGCTTCCACGGATAAAGGGCGCGCTGCTGGCAGATGCTGTCGGAACATCTGTGGGGGCACTGCTGGGTACATCAACCACCACCACTTTTGTGGAAAGTGCTGCAGGTGTTGCAGAAGGCGGAAGAACCGGATTAACGTCAGTGGTTACAGCTATCCTGTTTGGTTTATCTCTGTTTTTATCCCCATTTTTCCTGGCGATTCCAAGCTTTGCAACGGCTCCTGCCCTAGTAGTGGTAGGTTTTCTGATGCTCACTTCTGTCACCAAGATTGACTTTACAGACTATACAGAGGCAATTCCAAGTTATATTACGATTATCGCGATGCCTTTTATGTACAGCATTTCAGAGGGAATTTCTATGGGGATTATTTCTTATGTAATAATCAATCTGGCAACGGGCAATGCAAAGAAAAAGAAAATCAGCGTTATCATGTATATTTTAGCGGTATTGTTTATATTGAAATATATATTGATATAATGTAACTAGTCAAATGGAAATGCAAGCATTTCCGCTTGGCTTGTTGCCCGCGGGAATAAAATAAGGAGGCTGTGTATGAGCAAAAGTATAATTCGGGCGGCTAAAGGGGACATACCTGCGGACCTGGTACTAAAAAATGGCAAGGTGCTAAATGTATTTACTGAGGAGATATATGCTGCGGATGTGGCCATCACAGGGAATACTATTGTGGGGGTCGGGAATTACAAAGGAGAGCAAGAGATTGACTGCACAGGAAAATATATAGTCCCGGGCTTCATTGATGCACACGTTCATATTGAATCGTCTATGGTGACACCGTTGGAGTTTTCAAAGCATATCGTACGTACCGGAACTACAGGAATTATTGCAGACCCTCATGAGATTGTGAATGTAAACGGGAAGAAGGGGCTGGATTTTATTTTAGATGCATCGGAAGATGTACCGGTAAATACATATGTTATGATACCTTCCTCGGTTCCGGCCACTGAAATTGACACCAATGGTGCAGGGAAATTTCTGGCGGAAGACATGCTGCCCTATAAAGCAAACCCAAGGGTGCTTGGGCTCGGGGAGATGATGCGTTTTGTTGACGTACTTAATGAGCAGAGGGAAACGCTGGATAAGCTGGAAGCATTTTCTGATATGATCATAGATGGGCATGCGCCGGGCATAACAGGGAAAGATGTGCAGGCCTACCGTGCTGCAGGTGTCATGGATGACCATGAATGTGCAACAGCAGAAGAGGGACTGGAAAAGCTGCGCGCTGGTTTTTGTATTCTTGTGCGGGAAGGAAGCGGTGCAAGAAATCTGGAGAGCCTCCTGAAAGGATTTCTGGAGGCCGGAGTATCGCTGGAGCAATGCATGTTTTGCACGGATGACAAGCATTTGGAAGATATTGAAAAAGAGGGACATATTAATGCGTGTATCCGCAAGGCGATTGCGATTGGGGTTCCTGCTGTGAAAGCGTACAAAATGGCATCCTTTAATGCGGCAAGGGCTTATCAAATAAATAATGCCGGGGCTATAGGCCCGGGGCGGCTGGCAGACATAGTTGTTGTCGGCGATTTGAGCAAAGCTGAACCAAGCTTTGTGATTAAGGGCGGGAAAATTGTTGATGAAGAATGGCTTGAGTCTTTTCACTATGAGTTAAAAGATGAATCACTATTAAAAACAGTAAAAGTAGGAAACCTTAACCAGAAAGACCTGGCTTTGGCCCAAAAGGAAGTCAATCATGTGATAGAATTGGTGCCGAATCAATTATTGACACTGCATAAAGAAGAAAGGATCCCGGGAAAAAACGGGGAGTTTGTACCTAATTCTGAATATGCAAAACTGGTTGTGGCCGAACGGCATGGAAAGAATGGGAAAGTAGGTGTTTGCCCGATAAAAGGATATGGAATTAAAAATGGGGCAGTGGCAACGACCGTTTCTCATGATTCACATAATATCATTGCGGTGGGTGATAATGATAATGATATTTTACGTGCAATTAATGAACTAAAGGAAATTCAAGGCGGATACGTAATTGCTTCCGGCAATCATATTGTCGATGAGCTGCCTCTTACTATAGGGGGGCTTATGAGTCTGGACAAAGCTGCCAACGTACAGAAGAAAACAAGTAGGATGGTGCAGGCAGCAAGAAATATGGGGGTGCAGGAAGGGGTAGATCCTTTTATCACCCTGTCCTTTATGGCACTTACTGTAATTCCAGAGCTTCGATTGACGGAAGCAGGGATTTTTGATGTCAGCAACATGAAGTTTCTGCAGTAATGTCAGGAGTTTAAGTTATGACGATTTAATAAAATACAATAACACTTTACAAAGCCAGGTGATTTTCAAACCCGAAAAATCATCTGGTTTCTTTTACCATATACAACTTATTTGTTGAAAAAGAACATATGTTCTGTTACAATAAACAAGAACAAACGTTTGAACAATTATGGGCATTCATACTAGGATAAATGGAAAAGCAAAGACAATAGTTACATAATTTTAACGGAAAGTGAGGCGGTGCAGATGCCCGGTAATCGTATTTATGCATGTATTGATTTAAAGTCTTTTTACGCTTCGGTGGAATGCGTAAAGCGGGGTCTGGATCCTATGACGGCAAACCTTGTTGTGGCTGATCCGGAGCGCTCCGAAAAGACGATTTGCCTGGCTGTTTCACCGGCTATGAAAGCTCTCGGCGTACCGGGCAGATGCAGAGTTTTTGAGATTCCTGACAATATTGATTATATTATGGCTCCGCCGAGAATGCAGCTCTATATAGACTGCTCCGCTGAAATCTATTCTATTTACCTAAAATATATAGCAAAAGAAGATATACATGTTTATTCTATCGACGAGGTTTTTATGGATGTAACGGATTACCTTAAGATGTACCGGGTAACAGCAAAAGAGCTGTGTATAAAAATTATGCAGGACATTCTGAATATAATAGGTATAACAGCAACCTGTGGAATCGGAACAAATCTATATCTGGCAAAGATTGCATTGGATATTACAGCCAAGCATGTGGAGGATCACATTGGCATTCTGGACGAGGAATCATATCAAAGAACTTTGTGGAGGCATAAGCCCCTCATAGACTTTTGGCGTATTGGCCCCGGAATTTGCAGCAGGCTGGAAAGGATAGGAATTACAACTATGGGCGAGATTGCGAATGGCGATGAGGCAATGCTATACCATTTGTTCGGAATAGACGCAGAACTGCTGATTGATCATGCATGGGGGAGGGAGACGGCCACAATAGCAGATATTAAAGCCTATAGACCCAAATCCAATTCCATATCCAGCGGGCAGGTGTTAAGCCATGATTATAATTTTGATGAGGGCAGACTGATTGTAAAGGAAATGGCGGATTTGCTTTCTCTGGATCTGGTGGATAAAGGACTGGTGACAGATTCCATTACGCTCCATGTGAGATATGGCAGCAGGATTGAAAGAAAAGCTGCACATGGAACTACCCGGATGACTGTCACTACGAGTTCTGCAAGGCAGATTACTGCATACACCATGAAGCTATATGATCAGATTGTGGGCAGACATATGTTTATCCGCAGGGTCAGTCTTACATTTAATAATGTGATAGATGAAATGTATCAGCAATACGATCTGTTTACGGACCCGGAGGAATTGGAAAAGGAACACCGTATGCAAAAGGCGGTGCTGGATATTAAGAATAAATATGGCAAGAATGCTATTTTGAAGGGGATGGACTTACAAGCCGGGGCAACAACGATAGAAAGAAATTGCCAGATTGGGGGACATAAAAGTGGTATCTAAAATGAATAGAGAGGAGAGAGCAAAGCAGTTTATGCCCTTTGCAGCACTAAAAGGATATCCGGAGGCCTTGAGAAAAAAAGAAAAAGTTGTAGTACCTAAAAAGGAACTTTCTGAAGAGTATCAGGAGGAATTGGAGCGAAAACTCAGACAGGTATATAAAAATGATATAATAACGGCAATATATTTTTCTGATCATGAGTACTTAAGAAAGACCGGGATGGTGTCCAGAATTGATGAGACAGCCGGAGTACTTAAGATTGTGAATACAAAAATTCCGTTTGAGAATTTGTATAAGCTTATCAAAGATTAGTGACAGGTTCTTACCGGAGATAAGAAGGGAGGCATAAGAGACTGTATCCTCTCAAGGATACAGTCTCCTTTCAAAGTTGCCGGCTACAGAGCAGCCTTCTGTAAAAATCATAAATGCGTTAGGGTCTATGCTCCGGACAATCCTTTTCAATTGGCTGACTTCGTATTTTGAAATTACTACGAGCAAAATATAAGAGGTTTCGTTGGTGTAAGCCCCTGCACCGTCCCAGTTGGTAACCCCTCTGCCGGTCTGCTCAATAATGGCCCTGGAGATGCCTAGCTTTTTCGTGAAGATCATAACACTCATATTGATATTCTGGATATGCACACGGTCACATGCGATAGAGTAAATTACGCCATAAATAAGAGAGTAAATTGCAATCTCAACATTAAACACCATGAGGCAGATACCATATACAAAAATGTTAATGATGATTCCTATTTTGCCCACACTGAAGCCTGGAAATTTTTTGGAAAAATAGATACCAAGGATATCCTGGCCGCCGCCGGAGCTGCCGCCTCTTAAAACCATGCCTGATCCGGTTCCCGCGATAATTCCGCCGATAACACAGGCAGTCAGATAGTCATCGATGATGGGCGTTGAGGGAATCGGGAGCAAGGTAAGTGCTACAGTCTGGATAATAATAGTTATAATGGAACGGGTAAAGAAAACCTTTCCCATTTTGCTCCATGCCATGTAAACCAGAGGCACGTTGAGTAACAGGTATACGATACCCGCAATATCTGTCTGCCCGAAAGAAAAGGGAACCAGTCTTATGATGAGAGTACGGATCAACTGGGCTATACCCATAAAGCCTCCGTTATATAATGAAAGTGGGGTAATGAAAACATTCAGTCCAAAAGCGAACATGACGGCACCAAGTGTCATGTTGCCGGTGCTGTATAGACGCTGCTTCTGCGGCGCACTTAAAGAATTAAAGGATACCATGGTAAAAGCCCCCCCTTATTGTGGTAATAATCTATTAGATGTCACTATATTTTAGCACTTTGATTTACCCATTACAAGATTATCATTAAAATAGTTTACATCTGATATTTTCATGCTATAATGCAGTTATAAGCAGATAAACTCAATTACATGGATACCGATTTGTCTTATTTTAACTTGAGGCATAGATTCCATAGGAAAGGATGATAATATGAAGCACTTAGAGATTGAAAAGGTAATAGGCAGAGAGATTATTGACTCCAGAGGCAACCCGACCGTGGAAGCGGAAGTTTATCTTACAGACGGTACGGTTGGAAGAGGAACAGCTCCAAGCGGTGCATCCACAGGAGAATTTGAAGCACTGGAATTAAGAGACGGAGACAACGCCAGATTTGAGGGAAAAGGAGTTTCTAAAGCTGTTGCAAATATTAATACAATTATTTCCGACATACTCAAAGGAGCGAATGCGGCAGATACTTATGCAGTGGACAAGGCCATGCTTGCTGCAGATAAGACAAAGGATAAGTCCAAGCTGGGTGCAAATGCGATTCTTGCAGTATCTATAGCCAGTGCGAGGGCAGCCGCCAATGCTCTTGATATGCCGCTGTATCGTTTTCTGGGCGGTGTAAACGGGAACAGGCTTCCGGTACCTATGATGAATATTTTAAACGGTGGTGCCCACGCTGCGAATACAGTAGATGTTCAGGAATTCATGATTATGCCTGTAGGGGCAGCAAGCTTTCGCGAAGGCCTGCGATGGTGTACAGAAGTATTCCACGCCCTGGCGGTGTTGTTAAAGTCGAGAAAGCTGACCACTTCCGTCGGTGATGAGGGTGGATTTGCACCTGACCTTGGAAGTGACGAAGAAGCAATCGAGTGTATTCTTGAGGCTGTACAAAAAGCCGGATATAAACCGGGAAAAGACTTCGTGCTTGCGATGGATGCTGCTTCCAGTGAGTGGAAGAGCGGTACAAAGGGTGAATATTTATTGCCTAAATCAGGAAAGAAATTTACTTCAGAAGAGTTGGCGGCACATTGGAAAACGCTCTGTGGCAAATATCCAATCTATTCTATCGAGGACGGGTTGGATGAGGAGGACTGGGAAGGCTGGAAGATGATGACAGCGGAACTGGGTGACAAAATCCAACTGGTAGGCGATGATTTATTTGTGACCAATACAGAGAGATTGTCCAAAGGAATTAGCCTGGGCTGCGGCAACTCTATCCTGATTAAGTTGAATCAGATTGGCACTGTTTCCGAGACTCTGGAAGCTATTAAAATGGCACATAAAGCAGGTTATACTACAATTGCTTCCCACCGTTCAGGGGAGACAGAGGACACCACAATAGCAGATCTTGCAGTGGCATTGAACACAGGGCAGATTAAAACCGGTGCACCGAGCAGAAGTGAGCGTGTGGCAAAATACAACCAATTACTGAGAATTGAGGAAGAGTTGGGGGATGCGGCAGTATATCCGGGTATAGAGACATTTAATATTAAGCGTTAGAGACGTTATGCAAAACTTTAAACAAAGGCAAACCGCAGATTTCTATCCTGAAACCTGTGGTTTCTTTTATCTGTTTATTCCCGCGAGCAACGAGCCAAGCGGAAATGCAAGCATTTCCATTTGGCGACTGCCGCGAGGGTCAATACCCCGCAGCTTGCTGTGCTACAAGTTAAGAAAAAGAGGTCAGATCCCTTATTTTATAAGAAATCCGGCAAAAAATGTTACTATGGGGATTGTGACAATAGATAGCATTGTGGTGAATGAAAAAATTTCTGAAGTATATTTATAGTTTTTATTATAACGAATTGCCATCATCGTCATGGCGGCAGATGAAGGACATGCGGCTGCAATTAATGTAGTGTAAGCAAGTGTATAATCAATACGTGCCAGGGACAAAAACAATGTTACAGCCATAGGAACGATTAAAAGCTTCAGAAAACTTACCCAATAAAGGCGAAGATTGGTGAAGACTTTTCTGAGATCAGCCTGGGCAACAGAGAAACCGGCAACCATCATGGCGAGAGGTGTATTCGTATCTGCGACGTAGCTTATAGAATCCAGAATAGTGGAAGGAATATGCAGCCGGGCGAAAAACAAACAGATAGCGGCTAAGGTGCTGACTATCATGGGAGAAAGAAGTCCTTCCTTGAGCTGTTTCAGGGAAAACCCGTTTTCCATCAGGCTGAGTCCGTGGGTCCAGAAGAACAGGTTAAAGGTAGCCATATAGGCGGTGAGATAGAACACACCTTCATTTCCCAGTACGCTGTACACCAGTGGAATTCCGATAAAACCACAATTAGAATAGATAGCACCAAAGCGGTCAAGGAAATAATCGGGGTTATTTTTGGCAGGCACAAGAAGTCTTACGATGACAATAGCAATAATATGGGCAGCAAATGCCAGACCAAAGGAGATCAAAAGCCCCTTTACCAGGTGGGCATCATAGTCCACCTGGTAGGCTCTGATAATTATACAGGGATTTACAATCATCAGGAGCAGATTAGAAATGGACTTATTTCCCTCCTGACTTACAATCTTTAGTTTATAACAGACAAATGCCAATAACATAATCAGCAGCATTTTCATCAGTTGGTTAAAAATTAAAAAAAACATATTAAACACGTTATCCTCTCAGCAAAGATGTCAATCATCGTAATGGGCACCCATCGCATCATTTAGTTCATGAAAGTCCCTACAATCTGGCTGACTAACTTGCCGTCTGCTTTTCCTTTTACTCTTGGCATAAGTTCTTTCATAAGTTTCCCTTTTTCTTTTGGAGTCAGAGTTTCTATCCCAAGTTCGGATAGTACTCCTTTAATTATCTCTTTAATTTCTTCTTCCCCCATCATTTTGGGCGCATATTCCTCCAGCACAGACAGGCGTTTTTCACACTCATCAATAATGTCAGTACGGTCTGGCGGGGTCATTTCCAGGGTTTCTTTTGTTTGCTTAATTTCCTTGAGCACAATCTGGTTTTCTTCCTCTTCTGTCAAATCGGCACGTTTGTCAATCGCTTTGTTCTTCAGAGAAGACAACAGGAATGAAAGGGCTGCTTTTCTTTCTTTATCCCCGGCTTTCATTGCGGATACCATTGCACTTCTTACTTCTTCAATTTTACTCATTTTTACTGCCTCCTTTTTCATATATATGGATCGGATTTTCAATTTTAAGTCCGGTCTTTCTGTTTTGAATTGTTTTAATGTATCTTTTGCATCCTTTAAAGTTTAACAGAATAAAGCGAGATTTTCAATAAACAAATGTATTGCCTGAAAAAAGACAAATGTAAGCTGCACGAATAATTTCCTCTATTTGACAAATACTAGTATCAGCTTTAATGATTACTATGATGTCAAATGGAGGAATTTCTTTTATGAAAGCTACAGGAATCGTAAGGAGGATTGACGACCTGGGAAGGGTGGTTATTCCGAAAGAAATACGGAGGACCCTGCGGATTCGAGAGGGCGACCCGTTGGAGATATTTACAGACAGAGAAGGGGAGGTCATACTTAAAAAGTATTCTCCCATAGGAGAGCTGGGAGCACTGGCGCGTCAATATTCAGAGAGCCTGGCTCAGACAATGGGGTGCACGGTATGTATTACAGACAACGATCAGGTGGTGGCCGCATCGGGCAGCGGAAAAAAAGATCTGCAGGATAAATTTATCAGCAAGGAGCTGGAAAAAGTGATTCAGGCAAGAGAACAGGTGGTGGCCGGAATTGACAGCGCTAAATACACCAACATTACTTCAGATGAGAAGGAATTTAAGGAAGAGGCAATATGCCCGATCCTTTGTGAAGGTGATGCCATTGGAGCAGTTGTATTTTTAAATAAAGACGAGAAAAAGAAGTTTGGAGAGCTGGAGCAGAAGGTTGCCATGAGTGCAGCCGGATTTCTCGGGCGGCAGATGGAACAGTAGACAAAAGCAGGGTAAACAAAAGACAGGTTAAGAAAAATGACACACGGTATTCGGCGAAAAAATCTGGAATTTTTCGTAGACATCGGTGTGTCATATTTTTATGACAAAATACATATGTTGGATTAAGACATGTTTGAAAATTTATAAGTCGTGGTGTATGGCACACCGATGTATTTTCTGGATGAGGAGGATGAGGATGGAGAAAAAGACAAGGAATGAACACAGGGGGGAGAACAAGGCTGTCTGGATTCTAAAGTCACTCTTGTGCGCTTATATAGTGACTGGGATTCTATTGCTCTTGCTGACCTTGCTGCTTTATAAAGTAAATCTGGATGAAGGAAAAGTGACGGGGGGAATTACGGCAATTTACGTTATATCCACTTTTGCAGGCGGTTTTTTTGCCGGGAAACTGGCGAAGGTACGAAAGTTTATATGGGGCCTAACCACAGGAGTCCTGTATTTTGCCCTGTTGCTGCTGATTACCCTGGGTATCTATCATACCATACAGGGAGGTGGGATGGGTGTACTGACAACCTTCCTGTTGTGTGCAGGGGGAGGCATGCTGGGGGGAATGGTATCCTAAATTTGCAGGATACCTTCTTTTTTGGTAACAGTTCACCTCGCTGTAGCTGAACTGTTACTTTTTTTTACAATTACTGTGTTAAAGTATTGACAAAGGCGAAATAATTAGTTATGATATGTTAAGTTAACATATTCTAAGTTAACATATAATAATTAGTTGATACGAGGGTCAAAAGGTTATGCGTTTCATGCTTGCATGAAAAAGCATGATTTTAGGATTGTGAGAGCACGTAGTGCGTAACAATCCGTACGTATCCAGGGGCAAAATACCTTTTGACCCTGGTATCATTAGTTGGAGAGGTATAAAAATGTATTATGATATCTGCATTCTAAGCTGTCTTATGGAAAGACAAATGTACGGATATGAAATTGGAAAAATTTTAAAGGATAGCTTTGATTCCTGCACCCGCATCAGTAACAATACGATTTATCCAATTTTAAAAAAATTTCAGAAACTGGGATATATAACGAAAAAAAAGCAAACCCAGGAGGGAAGGCCCGATAGATTTGTCTATGAAATAACAGAACTTGGGAAGAGGGGCTTTATACAGGCACTCAATTCAGTGACGGGATCTCTGACATCAAACCGTGAAGAATTCTTTGTGAAGCTTTCTTTTTTTCATCTAATGACTCCAGATACACGAAGGAAGATGCTCGAAGGCCGGGCTGCATTTATCAGAGAATCATTGAACAATGCAAAATCTCGGAGAGATGGAGAAAGTATATACAGTCAGCGCTCAAAAGAGGGACAAGAGTTTCTCATTGCCCTGTATAGTCTTGAAATGGAGACTATTGAGAAATTTAAACTTCGAATTGACGAGCCATGTCTGGCTCCGAAAGAATATTTGCAATAGCGAAAGGAGTATTACAATGTTTGAAAATTTATTACAAACAGGAAGTATTGGGAATGCCGCACTAAGAAACAGAATGATCATGCCTGCAATGGGAAGTGCACATGTGACGATGGACGGCCATGTCACAGATGAACTTATCGAATATTTTGCTGCGCGGGCAAGAGGGGGGTTTGGTCTTGTAATCACCGAATATACCTTTGTGGATCCTGCCGGACAAGCTAATCCGGGGCAGCTTGCTATTTATTCCGATGACTTTATCCCCGGCTGCAGGAGGCTCACCGGGCGTGTCCATGCCGAAGGCGGAAAAAATTTTATGCAGCTGCACCATGCAGGGCGTGAAACAATGGAACAGACAACCGGGCAGCAGCCGGCAGCGCCCTCAGTCATCCCATGTCCACTGCTGGGGAGCCGTCCCCGGGAACTGAGTACAGAGGAAGTTTATGATTTGATTGAAAAATTCGGTGATGGGGCAGTCCGAGCACAAAAGGCCGGATTTGACGGCGTGGAACTGCATGGGGCTCATGGATACATGATTGCTCAGTTTCTTTCTTCCTATTCCAATAAGCGGACAGACGAATTTGGTGGCGACATAACCGGACGAGCACGCTTTGCAGTAGAGATTATAAAAAATATCAAGGAAAAATGCGGCAAAGGCTTTCCGGTATGTGTGCGTATCAGTGGTGAAGAGCTGGTAGATGGAGGAAGGCAGATTGCAGAGACAAAGGCTGTGGCCAAACTTCTGGAGAGGGCCGGTGCAGATGCTCTGCATATTTCTCTTGGTGTTTATGCCGTAATGCCTTATCTTGTTCCGCCTAGCAATGTCCCTGTTGGTTTTATTACTAAATATGCAGAGGCAGTTAAGAAATCTGTGAAGATTCCGGTAATAACAGTAGGACGTATCAATGACCCGGTGCTTGCAGATTCGCTCATAGAAGATGGAATTGCCGACTTTGTTTCACTGGGCAGAGGTGCAATTGCAGATGCTGAGTTCCCGCTCAAGGTTCAGGAGAACCGCACAGATGAAATTTCGCCTTGTGTTGGATGTATGACCAGATGTAATGGTACTCCGGGAGTCTTGCCGGGAGATTATGGCGTTTCATGTGCATTCAATCCATTTTCAGGGCATGAGGGCAGCCTGAAGATTGAGAAGACAGACGCACCTAAAAATGTTGTAATTGTAGGTGCAGGTGTAGGTGGGCTGGAAACTGCCTGGGTTGCAGCGGCCAGAGGACACCATGTAACTGTTCTTGAAAAATCCGAAAAAGCAGGAGGTCAGGTTCTTCCCGGCTGTATGCCGCCGAACAAGACTGAACTTGCGAGGGCAGTAAAGTATTATCTGACAATGTGCAAAAAATACGGTGCCGAGATAAAGTATAATACCGAAGCAACAGCAGAAAGCGTTCTTAAATACAAGCCGGATACTGTAATATTGGCTACCGGGGCGGCACCGATCTTCCCGAATATTCCGAATGAAGGAATTCGGATAGCCCAGGCAAATGATATTCTCAGCGGAAGTGAAGAAATGGGGTATAATAACCTTGTAGTCGGCGGCGGGATGGTCGGTCTGGAAACCGCGGAATATTTGCGCTCAGAGAACCGGGGAGCCACAGTTGTGGAAATGCTGGACAAGGCCGGTGCAGATATGCATCCAAGTATTGCATTCTTTGTATTTAAGTCCCTTAAAGAAAATGGAGTTGATATTAAAACAAATACAAAGGTAGAGCGATTCACTGTGGACGGTGCCGTTTGCTCAGGAAAAGATGGGGAAATCCAGCTTTCCGGTTTTGACAATGTGATTCTGGCTATTGGTTCTAAGGCTTATAATCCGCTGGAAGAGAGTTTGAAAGACAAAGTATCCGAATTGCATGTTATAGGTGATGCAGTTAAAGCGAGAAGGATTGCAGCTGCTGTAGAAGAAGGCGCACGGATAGCAGTTAGTATTTAGAGGCAAAATACCTTTTGAGCTCTACATCATGAAATGATTAAAAAATATTAGAGAGGACACTTAGGATGGAGAAGTTATCCAGAGAATTTTATAACAGAGATTCATTGATTATTGCAAAAGAACTTTTGGGAAAAGTGTTGGTCCATGAGGTAAATGGAGAGAAAGTCCATGCAAAAATCGTGGAGACCGAGGCCTATATGGGAGTGGAGGACAAAGCGGCACATTCTTATGGCGGGAGACGAACCCCCAGGGTTGAGGTTATGTATGGAAAACCAGGAGTGTCCTACGTATATTTTATTTACGGGATGTATTTTTGTTTTAATGTGGTAACCAGAGAAGAAGGAGTCCCTCAGGCAGTTCTTATAAGAGCACTTGAACCCCTGGAAGGATTGGACTTCATGGCTCAGAACAGGTATAAAAAGCAATACGATGAACTGAACAGGAAACAGATTACCGGCCTGACCAGCGGACCTGGGAAATTATGCACCGCGCTTCAGATTGATAAAAGTCTGAACGGAGAGGATTTGTGCGGAAACAGTCTGTATATTGAAGAAGGGGATGGAACTGACTTCCACATAGTTTCAGCTAAAAGAGTGGGAATTGACAGAACGGAAGAAGCACGGGACTATCTCTGGAGATTTTATATAAAAGATAACAGATATGTTTCCGTGACAAAGTGAATATTAAAATGAAGATTGTGAGTAATAAAGCCGGCATCCAAAAGATACCGGCTTTCCTGCAGTTACGTATTAATTTTTCAGTGCAGCTTGTTCTTCTTTTTCCACATGATGTAAGTCATAGTGGAAAGGCAGCACAACTGTAGATATATTTTTATGCTTACTTAAGTGGTGACTGATAAAGTAGGTAGTCTGATTGTGCAGTATGTTATCGTACCAGTGGTCAATCATAAATTTAATGACGATAACAGAAATATTCTCTCCCGGTTTTAATGCCTTCTCTCTTTTCCAGAGGTATTCATCCATGGGCTTAATAATATCACGGTAGGGGGTTTCTATAATTCTTAGCGTGCATGGTACCTGAAACTCTTCCCACTGCTTCCGCAGATTTTCCGCATGTTCGGGATGCCGGCAGATATGCAGGGCAGAGACATTATTGGAGATAGAGTTGGCATAGTTTATGGCTTTCAAAAACGGTTTGTTGACATCATGTACCATTATAATACACTGTGTAGAAGATACCTTATTGTAAGGATCAAATTTATCCGGTGTCAGTGCCAGTTGATGTCCTATAAATGCATAGTGTTTGTGGATAGAGTGCATAAGGTACATAAGAAACGGTATGGCAATACCGAGCATCCAGGCGCCATCTGCAAATTTTGTGGAGAAGACGATCACAGACACTACCAGTGTTACAATTGCACCTATCCCGTTAATCCAGCATTTATATTGCCAGCCTTTTTCTTTCAACTTTCTCCATTTCAAAAACATGCTGAATTGGGCGACAGTAAAAGAGATAAATACGCCGACAGAATACAGAGGAACCATTTTATGTGTTTCACTTTGGAATCCAATTATCAGCAGAGACGAAATCACGTAAATAAACATGATGCCATTGGAAAAGCTTAGTTTTGTCCCCCTTGAGGCGAACTGCCGCGGCACATATCCGTCATGAGCCAGTATATATAACAATTGAGGCAGCCCGTTATATGCGGTGTTTGCTGCCAGAATCAGTATTAAAGAAGTAAATATCTGAATCACATAAAACATAAAGGTATGTCCGAAAACTGCCGAAGACAACTGAGACAACACAGTGTGTCCGGGAACAATGCCAACTTTTAAGTTTATCGTCAGCAGTGAAATGCCGCCGAAGATAAATACAATGATTCCACCTAGCATACATAAAATCATCTTCGCATTGTGCACTGCCGGATCCTTAAAACTTGGAACTGAGTTGCTTACAGCTTCTATACCAGACATTGCAGAACAACCGGAGGAAAATGCTTTTAACAGTATCAGAATCCCGATGCCCTGGAGTGTTTCCCTGGGAAACACTCCTGCCGAGTACTCAATAGGGTGAAGACTGCCGGTTGCCAGTCTGAAGAATCCAACGATAATGAGTATCACCATGGAGAAAATAAAAATGTAAGTAGGCAGCCCGAATATTTTCGAAGCTTCCCTTGCCCCCCTGAGATTGATTAGTGTAATAATAGAAACAGATACCAGGGAAATCACTACCTTATAGTCCTGAAAGACTGGAAAAGCAGATACCAGGGCAGCGGTTGAGGAAGATATACTGACCGCCACGGTCATGATGTAATCGATAATCAGTGCTGCTGCTGTCAGCAGTGCGGCTTTGTCACCAATATTTTCCCTTGCCACCGCATAGGCACCGCCGCCCTGCGGGTAGTGTTGTATAATCTGTGAATAGGAAAATACTAAAATAAGCAAAAGAAGCAATATGGGTATAACGACATATGGTACAAAATGAAATGCTGCTGCCCCGGCAAGCGGTATCAGAACAAGAAGGATTTCCTCAATCGCGTAGGCAACCGAGGATACGGCATCACTGGCCAGTATAGGAAGCCCCCACAACTTTGACAACTTTTCATGTGCAAGTTCATTGTTCTTCAATGGTCTGCCTAGTAACACATCTTTAATATTCACTTTAAAACCTCCAAAACCTATATTCAGTTTTTACTTTGCGAAGGCAGTCTGCCAACGCAAGATATATCAAATCTTAGCAACTAAGTATATGAACTTCCTACATGTTTGTCAATAGACTTTTGAGAGAATAATAATAAAAATTTTACCCATACTATCAGTTAACTATTTAGGAGGGCAGAAATGAATGAAAACCTTGGAAGAACTTTACAGAGACGTTCTTAATCGGAAAATATCTTTGAAAACCCCATTGCCGCCCGAATATGAGCCTTTTCATCTGGATTGTCTCCTAAATCCGCATAATTATGCACCTGTTATTTTCAATGAGCCCTGTGAAAAGTGTGAATACGAGCGTGCCTGTAAAAATAGTTGTATTTTTGATGCAATTGAAGAGGACAAGGATGGGAAGCTGCAGATTAATCCCAACCTGTGTACCGGGTGTGCGGCATGTATAGAAGCCTGCAAATCGAAAAAAATTACCGCAGGGAAAGATGTGCTGGCTGCAATGAAGGCTGTCAGGGAAGCGGAAGGCCCTTCCTATGTACTGGCAGCACCGGCATTTCTGGGACAGTTTACCAAAGAAGCCACCCCGGGAAAACTGCGCACGGCGTTTCAGGCTCTGGGTTTCACGGGAATGGTGGAGGTGGCGCTGATGGCGGATGTTCTCACCTTAAAAGAAGCGTTGGAATTTGACAGGCATGTCCTGAAAAATGGGGATTATCAACTCACAAGCTGCTGCTGTCCGGTATGGATATCCATGATACGCAGGATATACCACGAATTGATGCCTCATGTGCCGGGAGCAGTATCGCCTATGATTGCCTGCGGCCGGATGATAAAATTACTGCATCCGGATGCAGTGACGGTATTTGTGGGCCCCTGTCTGGCAAAAAAAAGTGAGGCAAGGGAGCCGGACATCGCGGGGGCGGTGGATTATGTGCTTACTTTCCGGGAAATACAGGATATTTTTGAGGCGGCTGATATCCGCCCGGAGGAAATGGCGGACAATGAAAAGGAACATTCCTCACGGGCCGGCCGGATTTATGCACGTACAGGTGGTGTAAGTGAGGCAGTGCGGGAGACGGCAGAGCAATTACGGCCGGGCAGGAAGATAAAGGTTCGGCCGGAACAAGCAGATGGAATCCCTGCATGCCGTGAAATGATAAAACGTATACAAAATAAAGAGACAGAAGCAAATTTCTTTGAAGGGATGGGATGTCCCGGGGGCTGTGTGGGTGGTCCGAAAGTGATCCTGGACAGGGATACAGGGCGGCGGTATGTCAATGAATATGGGAAAGATGCTCCCTTTGCCACACCTCTTGAAAACCCATACGTAATGAAACTACTGGAAGAATCGGGATTCGATACCATTGAAGCTCTTGTTGAGAAAAGCGACTGGCTCATCCGGGACTTGACATGAGATTTTTGTTCCTCTATGCTTGATTTAGAATAACAGAGCAAAAGTAGACTGATACGCAGGAGGAAAGAAAAAATGGAGCAGAACACGAAAGAATTTGTGTATTATTATTTGTCGGATATAGGAAAAATGACACTTACTTCGGATGGGGAAAACATCACCGGACTATGGCTTGAAGGGCAGAAATATTACGGAGATATAATGGCAGTAAACAGCCCAGAGAGAAACAATAAAGAAGAAATGCTTCCGGTATTTAAGCAGGCAAAGCGGTGGCTGGACATGTATTTTTCCGGAAAAGAGCCAGACTTCTCTCTGCCTCTGGCACCGAAGGGAAGTCCTTTTCGTCAAAAGGTGTGGAAGATGCTCTGTGACATACCTTACGGGCAGGTGGTGACCTATGGAGATATTGCAAAGGCTCTGGCGAAAGAATCAGGAAAGGCGAAAATGTCTGCACAGGCTGTGGGGGGAGCCGTGGGGCACAACCCGATTTCTGTCATGATTCCCTGTCACCGTGTGGTAGGTGCGGATGGCAGTCTTACGGGGTATGCAGGAGGAATCCACAACAAGGTAAAGCTGCTGGAACTGGAGCATGCTGACATGAAGAGCCTTTATATTCCAAAGAAGGGAACGGCTCTTTAGGGTACAACCAGTGCGGGGAGGAATGATTTTTCAGGATTCTCATATATTTATTTAACAGAATATAGTGAAAAGGATGAATATATGCAGGAACTTATCATTCAGATTATGGATCAGTTTGGATATCTGGGAGTCTGCTTTCTGGTTGCCGTAGAGAACATTTTCCCTCCGATTCCTTCGGAAGTAATTCTTACCTTCGGGGGCTTTATGACTACATATACACGGTTGACAGTTCCCGGGGTAGTGATATTTTCAACTCTGGGTTCAACGATTGGGGCACTGGTGCTCTACTGGGCAGGAACCGCCCTCAGTCCGCAGAGGTTGGACACACTGATGAAAGGCCGCGCATTTAAGTGGCTTGGGTTTGAGAGAGAGGACATGGAAAAAACAGTGCAGTGGTTCGATAAGCATGGGAAGAAAGCCATTCTGCTGGGGCGGTGTGTCCCGATTATCCGCAGCCTAGTGTCTGTACCGGCAGGCATGGCACAAATCAGCATCCCCCTGTTTCTCACATATACGATAATTGGAAGTACGGTCTGGAATATCCTGCTCGTGTCCCTGGGAGCGGTTCTGGGAGCTTCTTGGGAAACGGTTTTGATATATATAGGAAGATATTCGGCATTTATCAAGGCTGCATTGGTTGTGACGGTTCTGTTCTTTGTAATCCGTCTTGTGAAAAAGAAAATCAGCTGACGAAAATCCTTATGGTTAAACTGTTATCAAATTTCTTTTCAACATTTAAAATTGGTGTTATAATAGCACGGTACGAGAAAAAGGAGAATGTATCGGAGATACGAAGGTGATTTATGTTTGGCTATGTAAAGATTGATGAGCCCGAACTTAAGGTGAAGGACTGGAAAAAGTATAAGGCCTATTACTGCGGGCTCTGCAGAACCTTGAAAGAGCGGCATGGAAGCCTTGGACAGATGACTCTAACTTATGACATGACTTTTGCCGTTATTTTGCTGACTTCACTGTATGAGAGTGAGGCGAAACTGTCCGCCTACCGGTGCAAAGTTCATCCGGTGAGGAAGCAGAATGTGCTGCAGAATGAGATTACGGAATATGCGGCGGATATGAATGTTCTCCTGGCTTATTATCACATGAAGGATGATTGGGAGGATGAGAGAAAGGCAGGCGGTTTTGCCGGGGTCCATGTCCTGAAAGGCAAGGCTGAAAAAATTGCTTTTCTCTACCCGAGACAGAGCCGTGCTGTTGAGAAAGAATTAAGTGAACTTTCTGCCTGTGAAAAGAATGGATGTACAGATATTGACAGAACTGCGGGCTGCTTTGGAAGGCTAATGTCCGAGCTGCTTGTGTACCGGGAGGATATGTGGGAAGAGCGTCTGCGGAAAATGGCATTCTTTCTGGGAAAGTTTATTTATATTATGGATGCCTACGATGATCTGGAAAAAGACCTGAAGACGGGGAGCTATAATCCCTTAAAAGAGCTGAGCCAAAATGAAGGCTATGAAACAAAGTGCAGAGAAATGCTCTGTATGATGATTGCAGAATGTACCGCTTCGTTTGAGACCTTGCCCTGTCTTCTGGATGTGGACATTCTTAGAAATATATTATATGATGGTGTGTGGTCCCGGTATCGGAAGATACAGGAACAAAAGAAGAAAAGCGAGGAAGGAAAGCATGACGAAAAACCCCTATGATGTGTTGGGCGTACCTGCAAATGCATCAGATGATGAGATAAAGAGAGCATATAGAGATTTGACGAGAAAATATCACCCGGATGCCAATGTGAACAATCCTCTGGCTGATCTGGCGGAGGAGAAGTTTAAAGAAGTTCAGGAAGCTTATGATATCATTATGAAAGAGCGGGAGCAAGGCGGCGGGAGCTACGGCGGCTTCGGCGGCCGAGGATATCAGCAGAACAGTGGTTCCTACACAGGAGATATGGATGCAGAAATGCAGGCAGCCTATAATTTTATCAATGCCAGACGTTTTCAGGATGCAGTGAACCTGTTGAATAGGATGCCGGGCCGTTCGGCTCAGTGGTATTATTTAAGTGCGGCGGCGAACGCGGGAATGGGCAACAATGTGCTTGCCAGAGACCATGCAGGCCAGGCTGTGAATATGGAGCCCAATAATCCCCAGTACCGTCAGCTTTTGAGTCAGCTGGAGTGGAACAGCCGGAGATATCAAGGCAATCCTTACGGCGGCGGGTACGGCGCAGGAAATTCTTCCTGCAGTACCGGGAATATGTGCTGCGACTTATGGTGTGCAGACAGTTTATGCGAATGTATGGGAGGAGACCTTTGTTCATGCATGTAAATGCGAAAAGAGTAGCTTTTGGCGGTCTGATGCTTGCACTAACTATTTTGTGTATGGTGTTGGGAAGTGTGATTGAGAGCAATACGCTGTTTCTGTTGGCGGCAGCGTCCTATTTTGTGGGAATTGTTATCCGCGAGACCGGGATGATGACAGGACTGGCATTTTACCTCGGGGCTGTATTGCTGGGTTTTTTGCTGGCACCGAACAAGCTGTATGTAGTCTCTTTTTCAGCTATGGGGTTTTATATTCTGGGGATAGAGTTTACATGGAGACAGCTTGGCAGGAGCACGAAAAAAATTAACAGAAAAGCTTTGCTTTGGGCAGTGAAATATGTAATATTCAATCTGCTGTATGTCCCGGGGCTCTTCTTTTTTCAGGAGCTTCTATTCGGGAGAAGCCTGCCCGCTGTATGGATGATTGGTGCAGTGGCAGCAGGGCAGATTGCTCTTTGGATATATGACAGGGCCTATGAATACGTACAGAAACATATATGGGGCAAATTCAGAGGGAGACTATTCTCCTGAAACAGGTAATTGTTGAAACACATCAGGACGGTTATTCCATTGGAATATCACACTTTTTTTCTCCTGTATTATAGTGTAAACTAGTAGACATGGCAGAAGGAGAAGCGGAAGATGGAGAAAAGTAAAATTCTAATAGTTGAAGATGATACGGATATCAATCACTTGCTGCATCGGATGCTTGCAAAGTCCGGCTATGATACAATACAGGCGTTTTCAGGGACAGAGGCAAAGCTTCTGCTGCAGCTGGAATCGCCTGATTTAATGATATTAGATCTGATGCTGCCTGGCATGACCGGAGAAGAATTAATCAGCGCAGTAAGAGAGGAAATGGGTTTAAATATCCCCATTCTTGTATTATCGGCCAAGGCAGCTCTGGAAACAAAGGTGCATACGTTAAAAAGCGGTGCAGATGATTATTTGACAAAGCCTTTCGAGCCGGAGGAAGTGTTGGCGCATGTTTATGCAGCTTTGCGGCGTTACAAAAAGGAAACGGACAAAAAGGTACCGGAAATAAAAGAGTATGTATATAAAAAGCTTCGTCTCTGCCCAAAATCCCGGAAGGTGGAGATTGAAGGTGAGGAATTAACGTTAACAGTACTTGAATATGATATTCTTTTTCTACTTATGAAAGAACCGGACAAAGTATATTCCAGAGAAAACCTGTATGAGATGGTTTGGAAGGATGGTTACTATGGAGAAGATAATACAATAAATGTCCACATAAGTAATCTGCGCAGGAAACTGGCTGCGGCGGATCCTGAAGAGGAGTATATTCGTACGGTATGGGGGATTGGATTTAAAATGGCATAATCTTTATGTTTTCTTTATGTTTCCTTGAGGACTTATTAAGAGTCAGTCAGCTATAATAGCACATGTAAAGCTGAAACGACGGGCAAGACAACAGACGGAAGGAATGAGGGAAAATGAGAAAGTACGTCATAGAGGCCAAAAACATTACTAAAAAATTTGGAAATGTTACCGCTCTTAGAAATGTAAATATTACCGTAAGACAAGGGGATATTTATGGACTCATCGGAGATAACGGAGCAGGGAAGACAACATTTATGAAATTGCTGACAGGGCAGGCCTATTCAACAGGCGGTGAGCTGGAGTTATTTGGAGCCTATTTAGAAAACGAGCTTGAGAAAAACAGAAGCCGTACAGGAGCCATTGTAGAGTCCCCTGGGTTCTATCCAAAACTTACAGTAGAGCAGAATCTTGAATATTACCGTATACAGAGGGGAATACCGGGGCGTAAAAAGGTAGAGGAAACACTTAAAGAAATTGGACTTTGGGAAGGAAGAAAGAAAAAATGTAATGCTCTTTCTATGGGGATGAAACAGAGGCTTGGGCTGGGAATCGCATTGCTGGGAGAGCCTGAGTTATTGATTTTGGATGAACCAATTAATGGCCTGGATCCCAGCGGAATTGTTGAAATTCGAAATTTGCTTTTGAAATTAAATAGAGACAAAAACATTACAATCGTCATTTCCAGTCATATTCTTTCGGAATTGGAACAGCTTGCTACAGTTTATGGTTTCTTAAGCCGTGGATGGCTGCTGAAGGAGATAACTGCTGAAAAATTGCATGAGTGCTGTACCGGTTACTTAAAGATTGCTGTCACTGAGCCGGAAAGGTATGCAGCACTTTTGGAAAAAGAGTGGGGAGATATTCATTATCAGGTCATGCCAGATAATGCAGTCCATATACAAAATCCACAATTACCGACAGAAGCTTACAGTACCCTTGCATTCAGAAACGGAATTGGTGTTCTGGAGTTGGAACAAAGGCATATGACACTGGAAGAGTATTATATGAATTTAAAGGAGAGAGGAAGATTGTCATGTTAAACTATATTAAAAGTGAATTTTATCGTGTATTTCACGGGAAAGAAGTTTATGTAATTACGTTGACGCTGTCGGGACTGTTACTCGCAATGAATTTGGCCTTGTTTGCATTTGATAGGCTGACACCGAATTTTCCTTATGCTATAGTCAGGTTTTCTATGAACACGCTGACAAGCAGTATGTCTTTTTTGTTTATAGCTGCATTGATTATAGTAGGATTTTTGTTCTCAGACGAATACAAAAATGGGACTATGAAAAACGTATTTGCCTTTGGCATTTCCAGAAAGTCATTTTTTACAGGAAAATGTATTGTCTGTGGGACTATGGCTTTAGCCAGTATGACTGTCATACTGGCAGTTTATGTGGGGAGTACGTATCTGCTTTTAAATGAGCCGGAAAGCCTTCCGCTTGAGCAATTGTTAAAAGGAATTGTGTCAACGCTTCCTGCGGCATTTGCAGCGTTAATTCTGGCAGCCGCTCTTTTTTGCATTTTTAAAAAGGAGGGAACTGCGGTTTTGTGTTGGTTGGGAATTATATGGGGTATCCCTACAGCCTGTTTTTTTCTGGGACTAAAAATCAATTGGATTGGGAAAGTGGCAAGTTGGATGCCATGGAATTATTTGAATCATGAAGTTCAGGTTACCTGGTCAGATTATCAATGCTTATGGAATACAGCAGAGGGGCTGACAAAATCCATTATAGCCGGAGTTATAGGAATGATAGTTTTCTATACAGCCGGAGTTATTTGCCTTAAGCGAAGGGATATTGCCTGATCACAGAAGGAGAGTGCGCAGAATGGCTTATATTTTATTAGGGGCGGTAAATATTATAGCGGTTTATTTCTGCGTACGCTACCTGCTGCAAAGAAAAGCACTTAGGGATGCTGCACAGGAACTGCATGAAATCACTGAAGATCTAGAATTGAACCGAGTTGTGAAGTTGTCTAGTCCCCATAAAGATCTGGAAATTTTCCTGGCAGAAGTTAACCGCAATTTGAGTGCAACCCAGAAAGCGCGCATACTTTACGAGAATAAGGAGAAAGAACTTCAAAAGCAGATTGAGGATATCAGCCATGATCTGAGAACGCCCTTGACAGCTATGCTGGGATTTATTAATATGATTGACAGGGAATCGTTGAGCGGTGAAGACAGAGAATCGTTACAGGTGATTGAGAAAAAGGCACAGACTTTGAAAAAGCTTATTACAGAGTTTTATGATTTATCCCGTCTGGCTGCCGATGATTACAAGCTGGAGCTGAAGCAAATAGAGTTTGGCAGAAAAGTAAGGGAGATGGCACTGGAGTATTATACAGAATTGAAAAACAGAAAGTTGGATGTGAAATTGGACATTCCTGATATTCCTGTTTTTGTCAGGGGAGATGATGATGCACTTGAACGGATTTTGTCTAATTTATTGCAGAATGCAGCCAGGTATGCATACAGCACATTTCATATACAATTGAAGGCAGAGGGAGAAAGGGCTATCGTATTATTGGAAAATGATACGGAATATCTGAGTCCGGAGGAGGGGGCATCACTGTTTAAAAGATTTTATACTGCCGACAGTTCTCGGAGTCAGGGCAGCACTGGTCTTGGACTTTCAATCGCAAGATATCTTGCAGAAAAAATGGACGGTGAGCTTTATGCTGAGGTAACAGAACCGGGCCCTGTAAGATGGTTGAAAATATATTTAAAGCTCCCCCGCAGATAGTCAAAGACCCCGCAGCAAGCGGACGGGGAATCAAACTTGCATCTGAATCCATTAGGAGATCTGCTGGCCCTTGGAGCGGCGTTCTAAAAGCATTTTTTAAATCGCCGAAAAGGCAGGAAACTGTACCGGAAAATGTAAATTGGGAAAAGGAAGAGTAGCACGATGACATTATATTTAGCCCCTTTGGAGGGGATCACCGGTTATGTATACCGAAATGCATATCATAAATACTTTGGCCAAATGGACAAGTATTTTATTCCTTTTATCAACCCCAATCAGTTTGGCCACCTCAGTTCAAAAGAGAAAAACAATATTTTGCCTGAGCACAATGACGGAATGTATGCAGTACCTCAGATTCTGACGAACTCGGCACAGGATTTTATCCGTACAGCACATAAGCTTCAACAATATGGATACGGTGAAGTGAACCTGAATCTGGGCTGCCCTTCAAAGACCGTAGTGGCGAAAGGGCGGGGCTCCGGATTTCTGGCATTCCCGGATAAACTGGATGCTTTTCTGGAAGAGATATTTGAGCACACAGATATGAAGATATCGATTAAAACCCGAATTGGAAAGGAAAGCCCGGAGGAATTTGAAAGGCTGCTGGGAATATATAATCAGTATCCTCTTGAGGAGCTGATTATCCATCCCAGAGTGCAGATGGATTTCTATAAGAACACACCGAACTGGGTGGTATTTGGGGGTACTCTGAAAAGCTGTAAATGCAGTGTGTGCTATAACGGAGATATTTTTACTGTAGAGGATTATAAAAAATTCACTGTGGCATTTCCGGGAGTGGACTGCATCATGCTGGGACGGGGAACTCTCTTTAATCCGGGACTGGCAGGGGCCATCCGCGGGGAAGCTGAAACGGACAAATCCACATTTGAGGCATTTCATAATCAGATATATGAGGCATATCAGAAAGAGTTGTACGGCGAGAAAAATATTTTATTTAAAATGAAAGAATTGTGGTCTTATATGGCCGCTTTATTTACCAATTATGAGAAGTATGCGAAAAGGATAAAAAAAGCGGAGAGACTGACAGTGTATGAAGATGCCGTGGAAGCACTGTTTGCTGAGCAGGAAATCCTGGAGAGCTAAAACAGCTCATAAATGCCCAGTCCCACCAGAATCAGACCAGAAAGTACATCTGCCGTCCTGTCGGAAATAGGAGGGACTTTTGTTTTCCCTATAACATTTCCGGCATAAAGAAATGTGACGGATATAATGAGAGAGAGGAGGGCTGTGGGCAAAAGCTTTAATCCGGTGATACTGGCCCCGATGCCCATCCCTATATTGTTTATTGAAAGGGTGAGTCCCAGAAAAAGCCCCTCTTTTATAGTGAGAAGAGAATCTTCGGCCTGGCTGTTGTCTTTAGAATCGGATGTGAATTCACTGGCTTTTACTTCGACCTTCTTGAATTTCATGCTGAGGTAAGTATAAAGGGATTTTATGATATAGTACAGTCCAAGGCCGATTAACAGTGCACACCCGATGGCCTGGGAAGAGGAGGCCGGGAGGAACCGGGAGATTTCAGCTCCTAGTAAGATTGCTGTTACGGTTCCAATTAGAGTGACCAAGCTGATGATAGTACTTTTTAGGAGGCTGATATTTGATTTTTTGATTCCATAGGAAAGTCCGACGATAAAGCTATCTATATTTGCGGAAATAGCAAATAGAAGTGATGAAATAAGATGCATAATCTTCTCCTGATATCATGGCAGTTGTTTCTATTCAGTATATTCAGAAGTATTTGTTGGGTTCCTTATGCATAGACTATTAAGAGTTGATTGACAGGAGCCTGTACATGCGCAAACATATCATTTCCCCTTCTGGGATTATGGCAGAAATACTGTTGCTGCTTCTTGTGCTGGGTGTCTGGCAGAGCAAAAATCAGTCTGGTTTTGAAGACAGGGAGACGAAAGCCTCCGCTTTGGCAGAGGAAGATACTGGGTCTGCGAAAGCCTCGGAGAAGGAAAAGGACTTTATAAAATGGGTGGAATTTAATGTTACTTATGAGGCTTTGAATCGGGCCTATACATATGATGTGGAAACTTACATGGAAGATGTACACCTGGACTGGGTGGAGCTTCTGGCCTACCTAGGTGCAAAATACGGGGGGGATTTTACCCGGTACAGAGAAAAGGATATGACGGAAGCGGCCGAGAGGCTTCTCTCCGGTGATACGACAATGGAAAAATTGGCCGCAGATATGCAGTATTATCCATATTACCTGGAGGCATATGGTACAGTGCTGGATGGAATGGTGGGGGAATATGAGATTGAAGAGGATGCAGAGGGAAAAATGGAGAAAGAAACTGCCGCTGCAAAATCTGGCAAAAAAGTATGGAAGAAATATTATGGACTGAAGGCATTTGCCCCCATTGCAAAAGGATTTCCGTATTCTGACTATGATGATTTCGGTGTCTCGAGAAGCTATGGTTATCGGAGAAATCATCTGGGACATGATATGATGGGGCAGGTCGGTACTCCCGTGATATGTGCCCAAAGCGGCTATGTAAAGGTTCTGGGCTGGAATCAGTATGGCGGATGGCGGATAGGAATCAGCAGCTTTGACGAGAAGAAATACTACTATTATGCCCATTTAAGACAGAATGTTCCTTTTGCAGAATCACTGAAGGAAGGGGATGTAGTGCAGGCTGGCGATGTCATCGGTTACATGGGAAGGACCGGATACAGTGCAAAGGAAAATGTCAACAATATTGACACTTATCATCTCCATTTCGGGCTGCAGCTTATATTTGATGAATCACAAAGAGAAGGAAACCATGAGATATGGGTGGACGTATATCCTCTGGTTAGATTTCTGTCACAGAACAGATCTGAAGTACTGCGAAACGATGCAAACAAAGAGTGGTACCGTAAATACCAGATAAAAGACCCAATTGTAGAAAAATTCCGATAATAAGAGCGGGGCTTTAACGGGGAATCCCGATTCCACGGGGTGTCATAGAGAAAGTTAAGAATATTCTGAAAACGGAACTCAAAAGGGTCTGACCCCTTTTTAGGTTGGAGATTATATGAATTTTTTATTACAGTTAGAGGGAAACATTTTGCTCTTTATACAGGAACATATCAGACAGGATTGGATGACACCATTTTGGATATTTATTACGTCATTGGGAAATAAAGGATGGTTCTGGCTGGCAGTTTCTGCACTGATGCTGATCCCCAGGAGAACGAGAAAAATTGGGATTATGGCGCTGCTGGCGCTGTCAATAGGGTTCTTGATAACAAATTTGGCATTGAAAAATCTGGTGGCGAGAATCCGACCTTATGAAACGGTGGAGGGTCTAAAACTTTTGATTGCAAGACAGAGTGATTTTTCTTTTCCCTCGGGCCATGCATGTGCTTCTTTTGCCGCAGCTTCCGTGTATTTCAGGAAGCTGCCTCAAAAGTGGGGAATATCGGCAGTTGTGCTGGCTGCTCTGATTGCGTTTTCCCGCCTGTATGTGGGAGTTCATTATCCGACGGATGTTCTTGCAGGTGCGGTGATAGGTATTTGGGCTGCATGGGCAGCGATACACCTTGTCGAATACATAGAGCGGAATTCATATCGTTCCTCGTAAATTTTAAGAATATTCTGAAAACGAGCCGCAAAGGGGTCAGACCCCTTTGGCCAAAGCCGCCTCCACGAATCCTTTAAATAATGGATGAGGGCGGTTTGGCCGAGACTTCAGTTCGGGGTGAGCCTGCGTGGCGATAAACCAGGGATGTTCCGGTATCTCAATCATTTCCACAATCCGGCCGTCAGGTGAAAGTCCGGAGAGCATCATCCCGTGTTCCTCCAGGGCCTCACGGTAGTCGTTATTTACCTCATAGCGATGACGGTGGCGTTCCTTGATCTCCTCTTTGCCATATAATACATAGGCTTTGGACTCTTTTTTCAAAACACAGGGATAGGCACCTAGACGGAGGGTTCCGCCGATATCTTCAACACCAATCTGATCCGGCATAATATGAATCACAGGGTGGGTGGTGTCGGGATTTAGCTCCATGCTGTGTGCATCGTTGTAGCCAAGCACATCCCGCGCAAATTCTACGATAGCAAGCTGCATCCCAAGGCACAGGCCAAGGAATGGAATATTATGGGTGCGGGCATACCGTATGGCTTCTATTTTGCCGTCAATGCCCCTGTCGCCGAAACCGCCCGGAACAAGAATTCCACTGACATCCCGGAACAAGTCGGCTGCATTGTCGGCAGTGACTGTTTCGGAGTCAATCCACTTAATATTCACTGTGGTATGACTGTAAATACCTCCGTGCTTCAGTGCTTCCACCACGCTGATGTAAGCGTCATGAAGCTGTATATATTTGCCTACAAGTGCGACAGTGATCTCCTGTGTAGGATGCCGCAGATTGTCCACCATCTCTGCCCAGTCTTCCAGATCCGGCTCTGGACAGTCTAGATGAAGACATTCACATACTACCTGCGCCAAATTCTCGCGCTCCATGGCAAGAGGCGCTTCATACAAATATTCCACATCCAGGTTTTGTAAAACATGCTTTGCCGGGATATTACAGAAGAGGGAAATCTTATCTTTCATGGTGTTATCCAGCGGGTATTCCGAACGGCAGACAATGATATCCGGCCGGATTCCCATTCCCTGCAGCTCTTTTACACTCGCCTGGGTTGGCTTAGTCTTCATTTCCTGGGAGGCTTTCAGATAAGGAATCAGAGTTACATGTATCAAAATAACATTCTCGAATCCTTTCTCATGCTGAAATTGGCGTATGGCCTCGAGAAAAGGCTGACTCTCAATATCTCCGACGGTTCCGCCCACTTCTATGATAGCAATCTCTGTTTTGGCAGCAGCCGGATTGCGGTAAAATCTGCTTTTAATTTCATTTGTGATGTGGGGAATGACCTGTACGGTTCCTCCGCCGAAATCACCCCGGCGCTCTTTCTGCAGGACAGACCAGTAAATCTTTCCCGTTGTGACATTTGAATTCTTTGTGAGACTCTCATCAATAAAACGCTCATAATGTCCCAAATCCAGATCTGTCTCTGCCCCATCGTCAGTTACGAATACTTCACCGTGCTGTACCGGGTTCATGGTTCCCGGGTCTATGTTGATGTAGGGATCAAATTTCTGCATGGTCACTGTATACCCACGTGCCTTCAGCAGACGACCCAGTGATGCGGCAGTGATGCCCTTTCCCAGACCAGAAACAACCCCACCGGTAACAAATACATATTTTACTGCCATACGCTCCTCCTTTAGTAAAGAACATTAAAAAATACCTAAAAAGTATACACCAGTTTTGAGAAAAAATACAACACTTTTTAATGGTAAATATGATCCGTTTCGTAAACTGCCTCGCTGGTAATCTGTACGTCTAGTTTTTTGAAGATTTTGATATCCACATCTGAAAGCATAACAGAAGTATGGGCTTGACACCCCTTTAATTTCGGAAGCTGTTCCAGTGCTTTCCTTGCATCGGGGTTTCCTGCAGCGCTGGTAGACAGTGCAATTAGAACTTCATCTGTATGCAGCCGGGGATTCTTACTTTTTAGATAATCTACTTTTAGTTTTTGAATTGGTTCAATGGACTCCGGAGAAATTACATGTAGTCCATGGTCAATGCCGGCCAGCTCCTTTAACACATTGAGAAGCAGTGCAGCGGAGGCTCCCAGCAGGTTGGAAGTCTTACCAGTTATGATGCGGCCGTCATCCAGTTCCAGGGCAGCGGCTGGCGCATGAGTTTCCCTGGCGCGTTCCAGTGCCTTCCCGACTACACGGCGGTCCTGTACAGTTACATTGGCCTGATTCATCAGCAGCTCCAATTTCTGAATTTCTTCTTCGGAGCATGTCCCTTCCAACAGGCGGTTCAGCGCCGCAAAATATCTCCGGACGATTTCCTGACGGGATGCTTCACGGCAGACCTTATCGTCACAGATGCAATTTCCAGCCATGTTGACACCCATATCGGTGGGAGATTTGTAGGGGCTTTTGCCGTAAATTTTTTCAAAAATAGTATTCAGAACTGGAAAGATTTCTACATCCCGGTTATAATTTACCGTTGTAATTCCGTATGCTTCCAAGTGGAAAGGATCAATCATATTCACATCATTTAAATCTGCAGTGGCCGCTTCATAAGCGAGATTAATAGGATGTTTCAGTGGGAGATTCCAGATGGGAAATGTTTCAAATTTGGCATACCCCGCATGAATTCCGCGTTTGTGCTCATGATAAAGCTGAGAAAGACAGGTTGCCATTTTGCCGCTTCCCGGACCGGGAGCGGTTATGATTACCAGGGGACGTGTTGTTTCAATGTAATCATTTTTACCGTACCCTTCATCGCTGATAATCAGTGGGATGTTGGAGGGATAGCCGTTGATATTATAGTGCATATAAACAGGGATGGAAAGATTTTCCAGACGGTTTTTAAAGAGCAGTGCACTTTCCTGGCCGGAGTACTGTGTGATGACGACGCTGCCTACATACAGGCCATTGTCCCGGAAAGAATCCATAAGGCGGAGGACATCCAGATCATAGGTGATCCCTAAATCTCCGCGGACTTTATTTTTTTCGATATCCTTTGCGCTGATGACAATGACAATTTCCGCCTGACTCCCAAGCTGCTCCAGAAGGCGGAGCTTGCTGTCAGGGTCAAACCCAGGCAACACTCTGGACGCATGATAGTCATCGAATAATTTCCCCCCAAATTCAAGGTAAAGCTTGTTGTCAAACTGGTTAATCCGCTGACGGATATGTTCTGATTGCATAGTTAGGTACTTTTTGTTATCAAATCCTATTTTCATTTTTTCATTCCTTTTCATGACATATTCGTACCCAGTATACTATAAAATGCCTTGTGTTTACAATATTTTCATAATCTTTTTATTGATTTATGGGATAGCTGTACTTATAATGAATGTAGTGGATTGTAGGAGGCGAAGAATGGATAATCAAAATAGAAATAATAATAATCCCAGAAATAACCGGCAGGGGTGGGGTATTATTTTTATAACCACATTGCTGACCGTTTTTATAGTGATGGGCCTGTATTCTATGATGCAGGATAAGAACCCTGATGAAATCAGTTATAGTAAATTCCTAAAGATGGTAGATGAAAAAGAGGTGGAAAAGGTCACCATCGATTCGACAAAGATTTATATTACTCTGACAGATAAAGCAAGAACTGAGGAAAAGAAAGACACCGGTGCCGATATTGTCACCCAGCTTGAGCAGAGAACTGGAGAGAAGGAGCCGGATTATTACACCGGTGTTGTGAATGACGATACATTGTCCGACCGTCTGTATAAAGCGGGGGTGGAATATGAACAGAAGATTCCTGATACTGCATCTTCGATGGCCTTCGAGATATTTGTTACAGTTATTCTCCCGATTATTATGCTGATTGTTTTGTTTAATTTCCTTATGAGGCGCATGTCAAAAGGCGGCGGAATGATGGGAATCGGCAAAAGCAACGCAAAAGTTTACGTGGAAAAAGAGACCGGTGTCACTTTCCAGGATGTGGCAGGTCAGGACGAGGCAAAAGAATCTCTGCAGGAAGTGGTGGATTTTCTCCACAATCCCGGGAAGTATACAGGAATCGGCGCCAAGCTCCCGAAAGGGGCCCTGCTGGTGGGGCCTCCGGGAACGGGAAAGACTTTGCTTGCAAAAGCGGTGGCCGGGGAGGCCAAGGTACCGTTTTTTTCTCTGTCAGGTTCCGCTTTTGTTGAGATGTACGTAGGTGTGGGCGCTTCCCGTGTCCGTGACCTGTTCAAGCAGGCACAGCAGATGGCACCGTGCATTGTGTTTATTGACGAGATTGACGCAATTGGAAAGTCACGTGACAGTGCACTGGGCGGCGGCAATGATGAGCGCGAGCAGACACTGAATCAGCTTTTAGCTGAGATGGACGGATTTGATACAAATAAGGGACTGCTGCTTCTTGCGGCGACAAACCGTCCGGAAGTATTGGATCCTGCACTTTTGCGTCCCGGCCGTTTCGACAGGCGGATTATTGTTGATAAACCGGACTTAAAAGGGCGTGTAGATGTTCTGAAAGTACATTCTAAAGATGTAAAGATGGATGAAACTGTAGATTTAGAGGCGATTGCACTGGCAACGTCCGGAGCGGTAGGCTCCGACCTTGCTAACATGATTAATGAAGCCGCCATCAATGCAGTAAAGCGCGGAAGAAAAGTGGTAGGCCAGAAAGATTTATTTGAAGCAGTAGAGGTTGTTCTGGTCGGCAAGGAGAAGAAGGACCGCATCATGAGTGCAGAGGAGCGGAGAATCGTATCCTACCATGAGGTGGGACATGCACTGGTGGGTGCACTTCAGAAAGATGCAGAGCCGGTTCAGAAGATTACCATCGTGCCCAGGACCATGGGCGCTCTCGGATATGTAATGCAGACACCGGAGGAGGAGAAGTTCCTCAACACCAAGAAGGAGCTGGAAGCGATGCTGGTTGGAGCATTGGCAGGACGCGCCGCCGAGGAAATCGTATTTGATACTGTGACGACAGGTGCTTCCAATGACATTGAGCAGGCCACCAAGATTGCAAGAGCTATGATTACCCAGTACGGTATGTCTGATAAGTTCGGTCTAATTGGACTTGAATCCATCCAAAACCGCTATCTGGACGGACGCCCGGTTATGAACTGTGGAGATGCAACGGCGGCCGAGATTGACAACGAAGTTATGCAGATGCTTAAAAAAGCATATGAGGAGGCAAAGAACCTTCTGAGTAAAAATAGAGAGGCTCTGGATAAGATAGCAGACTTCCTGATAGAAAAGGAAACAATCACAGGCAAAGAATTTATGAAGATCTTCCGCGTAGTAAAAGGTATAGAAGAGCCGGAAGAAGGGGCAGAACCTAAAAAAGAAGTGCGTGTTTCCATGAAGCCGGTTGAGTAATCAACCGGCTTTTGTATAATGGGAAACTTTGTTTCCCATTATACATGAAATCCTCCGGGGGGATGCACACTGCCTTTATTAGCGTTGCAATTATTCAGAAGAACATTTATAATACAGACATGGATACTTATAATTTTGACATTCAGGAAGAATTAAAAAAACTCCCCGGAAGACCGGGGGTTTATATTATGCATGATGAGAAGGACAATATCATTTATGTCGGCAAGGCCATCAGCCTGAAGAACAGAGTGCGCCAGTATTTCCAGAGCAGCAGGAACAAGGGGGTTAAGATAGAGCAGATGGTCACTCATATACGGCGGTTTGAGTATATTGTGACGGATTCGGAGCTGGAGGCACTTGTTCTGGAATGCAATCTAATCAAGGAGTACAGGCCCAAGTATAACACCATGCTGATGGATGATAAGGCCTATCCGTTCATTAAGGTAACAGTAAATGAGCCTTTTCCACGTGTGATGCTGGCCAGAAAGATGCAGAAGGATAAAGCAAAGTATTTCGGGCCTTATACGAGCACACAGGCGGTCAGGGATACCATCGATTTGGCGCATAAACTGTACCATATAAGAAACTGCAATCGTAATCTGCCAAGAGACACTGGAAAAGAGCGCCCCTGTCTGAGCTACTACATCAAGCAGTGCGATGCCCCATGTCAGGGATATATTTCTCAGGAAGAATATGGAAAGGCCGTTCAGGAAGTCATTCGTTTTTTGAACGGAAGTTTTGATGACATTTTAAATGATCTGGAGTCCAAAATGATTGAGGCCTCGGAGGCATTGGAGTTTGAAAAGGCCATTGAATACCGAGAGCTTTTGGAGAGTGTGAAGAAAGTTGCACAGAAACAGAAGATTACGGACAGCAGCGGAGACGACAGAGATATCCTTGCAGTGGCCTCTGAGGAGGAGGATGCCGTGGTACAAGTCTTTTTTATCCGGGGAGGGAGACTTATCGGCAGAGATCATTTTTACCTTCGTATCTCAAAAGATGAACCGGCCGATAAGATCCTGGACAGCTTTATTAAACAGTACTATGCAGGTACTCCGTTTATTCCCGGAGAATTAATGCTTCCTCAAGAGTTGGAAGATATGCACCTTCTGGAAGAGTGGCTGAGTACAAAGCGGGGCGGGAAGGTATCCATCAGGGTTCCGAAGAAGGGGTCAAAAGAAAAGCTGGTGGAGCTGGCGGCCGATAATGCAGGCCTTGTACTGAGCAAGGATAAGGAAAGACTAAAGCGGGAGGAAGGCAGGACTATCGGGGCAGTAAAAGAAATCGGGAAGCTTTTAGGGGTGGAAGATATTAGCCGGATGGAGGCTTTTGACATTTCCAATACCAACGGGTTTGAGTCCGTTGGCTCCATGGTAGTGTATGAGAGAGGAAAACCCAAAAGAAATGATTACCGGAAGTTCAGGATTAAAGGAATACAGGGGGCTGATGATTACGGGAGTATGCGGGAAGTGCTTACGAGGAGGTTTACCCACGGGCTGCGCGAGAGGGAGGAGAATAAAGAGCTGGGAAGCTTTACTGTTTTTCCTGACCTGATCCTCATGGATGGGGGGAAGGGGCAGGTGAATGTGGCTCTGCAGGTGCTGGAGGAGCTGCATCTTAATATTCCGGTGTGCGGGATGGTAAAGGACGATTATCACAGAACCAGGGGACTGTATTACCACAATGAAGAGATTCCCATTGACAAGTCCTCCGAAGCCTTCCGGCTGGTCACAAGAATCCAGGATGAGGCCCACCGCTTTGCGATAGAGTATCACAGACAGCTCAGGGGGAAGGGACAGGTACATTCAATTCTGGATGATATTGAGGGAATCGGACCTGCCCGCCGCAAAGCACTGATGCGGCATTATATGAATTTGGATGCTATAAAGTCTGCAACGGTGGAAGAGTTGGCAGCGGTGCCTTCTATGAATGAAAAGTCAGCAAAGGCTGTGCATAATTTTTTTCATGAGCAGAAAAAAGATGCTGCGCCTGAAAAAATGTAGAAAAGGAGAACACAATGGGACGAAGCGTGAAATTACAAAAAATTGTTGAAACCATGGATCTGAAAAACCTGACCCCGGAAGTAGATCTGACCGGCAGAGAGGTTAATATTCCGGACATTAACAGGCCGGCACTGCAGCTGGCAGGTTTTTTTGAACATTTTGATTCTGACAGGGTTCAGATTATCGGATATGTGGAGTACACATATTTGCAGACTCTGCCTGAAGAGAAAAAGAATAAAATGTATAATGAACTTCTGCGCAACAAGGTTCCCTGCATTATATTCAGCAGAGATTTGGAGCCGGAGGAGATGCTTCTGGAAAAAGCCCGGGAATATGAAGTCCCGATTTTTAGTACATCGAAACCAACCTCCTCCTTTATGGGCGAAATTATCCGTTGGCTGAATGTAGAGCTTGCTCCCTGCATATCCATCCATGGTGTGCTTGTGGATGTGTATGGTGTTGGTGTCCTGATTATGGGAGAAAGTGGAATAGGCAAGAGCGAGGCTGCCCTGGAACTGATTAAGAGGGGACATCGTCTGGTGTCCGATGATGTTGTGGAGATAAGAAAAGTAAGTGACGTTACCCTTGTAGGGGCGGCTCCTGATATTACCAGACATTTTATAGAACTTAGGGGAATTGGTATTGTGGATGTGAAGTCTATGTTTGGTGTACAGAGCGTCAGGGAGACACAGAACATTGACCTTGTAATTACCCTTGAGGAATGGGACAGGGATAAACAATATGACCGGCTTGGTCTGGAAGAACAGTATACAGAATTTTTAGGAAATCGTGTGGTATGCCACAGAATTCCGCTTCGGCCGGGGCGTAATCTTGCAATTATTGTTGAGTCTGCAGCCGTAAACCACAGACAGAAGCAGATGGGATACAATGCGGCCCAAGAATTATATAAGCGTGTACAGGATAATCTGAGTAAAAACAAATGATTGCATAAAAGATAAGAGAGCAGGAGAAGCACTATGAGATATTGTTTTGGTGTAGATATCGGCGGAACCACAGTAAAGATGGGGCTGTTTGGAGAATCAGGAGAAATCATTGACAAATGGGAGATTGTAACCCATACGGAAAATAAGGGAGAGGCTATTCTCCCGGATGTTGCGGCATCCATTCTTAATAAAATGAAAGAAAGAGAGCTTTCCGGGGCTGTTGTTCTGGGGATAGGTGTGGGAGTGCCCGCACCTGTCAGTGATGATGGAGTGGTCGACGGGAGCGCTAATCTGGGCTGGGAATATAAGGAGGCAAAAAAGGAACTGGAACATCTCACAGGATTAAAAGCACGATTTGGAAATGATGCAAATGTAGCTGCATTAGGAGAAATGTGGAAAGGCGGAGGTCTTGGGGAGAAAAATATGGTTATGGTGACTCTGGGTACGGGTGTGGGCGGCGGCATCGTTTCAGACGGCCGAATTGTAAACGGCGCCCATGGCGCAGCCGGGGAAATCGGGCACATGCATGTGAATGATGAGGAACCAGAACAGTGTGGCTGCGGGAATTATGGGTGCCTGGAGCAGTACGCTTCTGCAACAGGAATTGTGCGGCTGGCAAAAAGAAAGCTGAAAAAAGACAAAAGAGATACCATGTTGACAAAAGAGACAGTGACTGCCAAGGCGGTGTTTGATGCCGTAAAGGCTGGGGATGCTGTTGCTGTGGAGATAGCAGAGGAGTTTGGTCGCTATCTGGGGCATGCACTTGCAGGTATAGCAGCGGCGGCAGATCCGTCGGTTTTTGTTATTGGAGGCGGTGTATCTAAGGCAGGGAAAGTACTGATTCCTTTCATACAAAAGCCGTATCGAGAGTGGGCTTTCTTTGCTATAAAAGATGTGAAATTCACACTGGCAACTCTTGGGAATGACGCAGGAATTTGCGGCTCGGCTAAAATGATTTTGGGAGAATAGGCTCCTGAGACTGATTACAAGAAATTCCTCGCGAAGGATAAATAAAGAGACAAAGAAGATGCCAGGTTTTCTCATCTTCTTTGTCTCTTTACTTATATCTTACCGTTGGTTTATGGAGCCGGTTCGGTTCCTCCGCTGCCTTCATTGCCACCCGTATTTCCAGGATCAGTACCGCCGCCCTCGTCCGGATTCTCAGTGTCAGTGCCGCCGCCTTCATCCGGCTTTGGATTTTCCGTATCGGTGCCGTCGCCGCTGTCGTCGGGCTTCTCGGTATCAGTATCCTGTTCGTCTTTGGGCTTTTCCTTATTGTCATCATCCGTATTTTTTTCTGCCGGCTTTTCTATCACATGTCCGGGACAACTCTGCGTGGGAGCAGTTCCTTGAGCAAAATATTCTGTTAATGTTGGACAGCTTGAGGTTGCAAGAAGCCCTGTTATGGTACATATTGTTTTCTGCTCTACAGAAGTAGGCATTGTAAAGTCCTTGTATGGAAGATCAGCATGAACTCTGTCCATGATATTTTTCCAAAGAACCTCATGCCATTTCTGGTCTGCATACTCCCAGCCTTCCATCGGCATATTAGAGTCGAATCCTGTCCACACGGAGCAGGTATAGTACGGTGTGTAGGCCGAGAGCCAGAGATCTGTACTTTTCTCTGTGGTACCGGTCTTGCCTGCCGCCGGCATATTGTTAAGCTTTGCCGGGGTACCGGTTCCCTGATTGATAACATCCTCCATTGCACTGGTGAGAAGTGCAGCAGTAGAATCCTTAATCACCTGATGGGTGGCAGGTGAAGTGTTGTCAAGAAGGATATTTCCGTCGCGGTCCAGAACCTTTGTGTAGAGAATAGGCTCCGTGTAAGTGCCTTTGTTTGCAATTGCCGCGTATGCAGCAGTCATTTCCAGGTTATAAACACCCCTCGTGATACCACCCAAGGCTGTAGCTTGAGCTACATCGGTAAAATCAGGATAATTAGGATCATCAAAATTTACCAGTGAAGTAAATCCAAAATTCAACAAAGAGTCATAGCCGGTCTGAAGTCCAATGTCTGTCAGGGTTTTTACCGCACAAATATTCATGGAATGCAATATTGCATAGCGAACGCTTGTGTTGCCGATATATTTGTCATCCCAGTTATTGACAGGTTTGCCATTTGCATAGGCATATGGCTCATCCAGAATCGTGCTGGCCAAGGTATATTTGCCGGAATCCAGCGCGGGGGCATAAGTTGAAACAATCTTGAAACAGGAGCCGGGCTGTCTTGTAGAGTCTGTTGCCCGGTTTAAGGAAAGACTAGTTTTCTTTTCACCTCTGCCGCCTACGATAGCCTTAACCTGTCCTGTGGACTGATCCATTACAACTACAGAAATCTGAGGCTGAGGTGTAATGTCAATATTCTCATTGACAGTGTCTCCCTCGACGATATTCAAGGTACTTTTATATTCAGCAATGGCTTGATTTGCTTCATCAGGTGAATCAAAGACAAGGGGAAATTCTTTTCCCCAGGCACTCTTGATGTATTCTCCAAGCATTTCCTTGCTGTAATTTTCTGAAGTTCCGTCGGCCCGTGTGATTGTAAGTGCATATTCTAACCCATACCGCACAGTGGCAGGGTAATTGGCAGGATTTGCCGCTTCCTCATCACAAATCTTCTGGATGGCTGGATCCTGTGTGGCGGTGATATTAAGGCCGCCGCTGTAGAGAGCATTGTAGGCTTGTGTCTCCGTATAATTCTTGCGCTCACGGAGGTCTCTGATAATCTGCTGTGCCAGCTCATCTATAAAGTAAGAATTAGGTGTATCGGTTGTAGTGTCCTGGGCTGTTGCCTGAATCCGATCATATACGGGGTCAGCCTCCGCCTCGTCATATTCCGCCTGACTGATATATTTTTGTTTCAGCATATTCTTCAGGACTTTATCCCGGCGTTTTTTATTATCATCCGGGTGTGTAACCGGATCGTAATCGGACGGGCTCTGGGTGATTCCTGCTAAAACGGCACACTCAGAAAGTGCTAATTCTGACACATCCTTGCCAAAATATCTCTTTGCGGCTGTCTGTACTCCCAGGCAGTTCTGCCCCAGGTTGATGGTGTTCATATAGGCTTCCACAATTTCTTCCTTGCTCATCTGCTTCTCAATATCCACGGCCAGGTACTGCTCCTGCAGCTTTCTTTCCAGACGGTCATAGAACGTCTTTTCTTCCGTGAAATTGGGGAAGACATTGTTCTTGATTAACTGCTGGGTCAGTGTACTCGCACCTTCTGAAAAGTTTCCGGAAGTCAGTCCAACGACTCCGGCTCTCAAAATGCCCTGCATATCAATACCGTTGTGCTGGTAGAAACGTTCATCTTCGATGGACACGAAAGCATGGGTAAGGTTAATGGGAATCTCATCGTAATTCTTATAGATACGATTAGAGCCCTTCTGCAGAAACTTGTCCAGCATGGTGCCATCCTCTGCATAAACAAAGGAAGTGGCTCCTGAGGGCCTTACATCGGCTGGAGTGACTTTTGGAGTACTGTCGATGATTTTCTTGACAAACAAGCCGGCACCGGCAGCACCGATTACAATTATCAGCAGCAGGCAGATGATGATAGCTTTAAACAGCCGGACTCCCACCCGCTTTTTTTTCATATTTTTCTTTGAAGAGATATCTTTCTTCTTTTTCGTGAGATTTTCTTTTCCGTAGTTCATGAATAATATCCTCCTTTATTCATTCCACCCATTATAACAAATTTACCTGCTTAAATAAAGAAAAAATAGAAAAGTTCACATTTCTTAAAGAATCTTAATAAAGTCTTGCGGTTTTTCAAGGGTTTGGTATATTATTAAGATTGCGGGAGCAGAGAGTGCGCAGCAATCCGTAGGTATCAGGGAGGCAGGAAACGAGGTAGGGCAATGGATTATAAAACAGTATATCAAAGTGGAAGTGCGGAAGTCGTCGAAAAAAGGTCTCGATTTATTGCCGATGTATTTCCTGTATCCTCTGAAGAGGAGGTCCTGGACTGCCTGGAGCATGTAAAAGGGCAATACCGGGATGCAAGGCATCACTGCTGGGCTTGTGTCATTGGGGCAGAGGGAGTACTAGAGCGTTTAAGTGATGACGGGGAGCCAGGAGGAACTGCAGGAAAGCCGATTCTGGAGGTAATCAGAGGGCAGGCTCTGCGCGATGTGCTGATTGTAGTAACCCGTTATTTCGGGGGCACACTGCTTGGCACCGGAGGCCTTGTGAGAGCGTATACAGCTGCAGCCCGTGAAGGCCTTGCACATAGTATAATTATTACCAAAATTCATGGGGCAAAACTGAAAATAGCAATAGAATATACAGAACTTGGAAAGCTGCAGCATTTTTTTGCAGAGAGAGGGCTGGCTTCTGTTGGAATAGAGTACACTGAACAGGTTGAGATGGAAGTTATGGTTCCTTTAAAGGAGGCAGACGGGGTTGCTGCAGAGATTATAGAAGAAACCAATGGAAAGAGTGACATCAGAAAAGACGGAGAGTACTGGTATGCACAGACAGGAACTAAGATAAAGATTTTCGGACAGGTTGTCCAGAAATGAAATCAGAAGTAAGGATATGAAAAGGCAGGTACCTAACCTGAGGGTACCTGCCTCTTTATATCATACTCCATAAAAAGCATGACCCCTACATCATATTAATCGAATTCAGGTTCAATCAATCCGAAGGAGCCGTCTTTTCTCTTGTATACCACATTTACTTCGTCTGTCTCTGCATTGCTGAATACAAAGAAAGAATGTCCCAGCAGCTCCATTTGGATGCATGCATCCTCAGGATACATTGGTTTGATTCCGAAGCGCTTGGTCCGCACGATGCGAATCTCTTCATCGTGCGGATTCTCATCCTCCGACTCAAAGAATTCCTTCTTAAAATTGCTCCCGCCCACAGCTGCCGTCGGATGTCCCTGATTTCTGGCAACCAGTTTATTTTTATACTTGCGAAGCTGACGTTCGATAACTTCCTCTACAAGGTCAATGGATACGTACATATCATTGCTTGTCTGCTCTGAGCGGATAATATTCCCCTTTACGGGGATAGTCACCTCAATCTTTTGTCTTTCCTTTTCTACACTGAGGGTTACGATAATTTCTGTTTCAGGAGTAAAGTACCTTTCGAGTTTTCCCAGTTTGTTTTCAATAGTGTCTTTAAGGCTTGGCGTTACATCAATGTTTTTTCCGCTGATAATAAATTTCATGATGATCAACTCCTTTGTTCATATTATACAGGAAGAATAAATACCTCTGTCTGTATTATGTCCATATTATAGCATGGAAAAGCTTTATTGTATAGAATGAATCAATTTTTCCCTATTTCAGAGAACTTCTCCTTCTCATTCTGGAATCTAGAATTTTTTTGCGGATACGCAGGGATTTAGGTGTAACTTCCAGAAGCTCGTCCGTATCAATGAAGTCCAGAGCTTCCTCCAGGCTTAAAACATGAGGAGTCGTCAGCTTTAAGGCATCGTCGGCACCGGAGGACCGGGTGTTCGTCAGGTGCTTGGTCTTGCACACGTTTAGCTCAATGTCTTCTGTCTTCCCATTTTGTCCGATTACCATGCCGGAATATACTTTTTCTCCCGCACCGATGAATAAGGTACCGCGCTCCTGGGCTGCGTATAATCCGTAAGTGACCGATTCTCCAGTTTCAAAAGAAATCAGGGAGCCCTGCTTGCGGTACTGGATATCCCCTTTATAAGGCGCATACCCGTCAAAGCTGGTGTTCAAGATTCCGTTTCCTTTTGTATCTGTGAGGAATTCTCCTCTGTAGCCGATCAATCCCCGGGCCGGGATGGAGAACTCCAGACGTGTGTAACCACCATTGGAAGTACCCATGTTCTGCAGCTCGCCCTTGCGCCGGCCCAGTTTTTCAATGACACTTCCTGCAAATTCATCAGGTACGTCAATATAAGCTACTTCCATAGGCTCAAGCTTCCGGCCTTTCTTATCTGTCTTATAAAGTACTTCAGCTTTACTTACGGCAAATTCGTAACCCTCACGTCTCATATTTTCAATTAAAACAGAAAGGTGAAGCTCACCGCGGCCGGACACCTTGAAGCTGTCTGTATCCTCTGTTTCTTCCACACGAAGGCTCACATCGGTGTTCAGCTCTCTGAACAGACGGTCACGGATATGGCGGGAGGTGACATACTTTCCTTCCTGGCCTGCGAAAGGACTGTCATTGACGATAAACTGCATGGCGATCGTAGGCTCGGAAATTTTCTGGAAAGGAATGGCCTCTGGGTTCTCCGGTGAGCAGAGGGTATCCCCGATAGAAATATCCGAAATACCAGAGATTGCCACTATTGAACCGACAGATGCTTCTTTGACATCTACTTTGTTCAACCCGTCAAATTCATATAATTTACTGATTTTTACCTTTTCCTGTTTATCAGGGTCATGGTGATTGAGCAGAACCATATCTTGGTTGACAGAGATCGTTCCGTTATCTACTTTTCCCACACCGATACGCCCTACATATTCATTGTAATCTATGGTGCTGATGAGAACCTGTGTTGGCGCTTCAGGGTCACCTTCAGGGGCCGGGATATAATCCAGAATGGTCTCAAACAAGGGCTGCATGTTCTTTTCTTCGTCTGTCAGATCCAGAACTGCAATACCTGCTTTGGCAGAGGCATATACAAAGGGACAGTCCAGCTGTTCGTCGGATGCATCCAGATCCATGAAAAGCTCCAGCACCTCATCGATTACTGCGTCCGGTCTTGCTTCTGGTCTGTCAATCTTATTGATGCACACAATGACCGGTAAGTCCAGCTCCAGTGCCTTGCGGAGTACGAATTTGGTCTGGGGCATGGGACCCTCAAAGGCATCCACCACGAGGATTACACCGTTTACCATCTTTAGTACACGTTCTACTTCACCGCCGAAGTCTGCATGTCCGGGAGTATCAATAATGTTAATTTTTGTTCCTTTGTAAAATACAGCAGTATTCTTGGAAAGAATTGTAATGCCTCTCTCCCTTTCAATATCGTTAGAGTCCATGACACGCTCGGCTACTTCCTGGTTTTGGCGGAATACACCGCTCTGCTTTAAAAGCTCATCTACCAGAGTGGTTTTGCCGTGGTCGACATGGGCAATAATCGCAATATTTCTAACATCTTCACGCTTTGTTTTCATAAATATTCAACACTCTTTCTGCTTATGTTATGTGTATGATACCAGGGTCAAAAGGTTATGCGTTTCATGCTTGCATGAAAAAGCATGACTTTGGGACCCGCAAAACATGAGAAAGTAGCCCGAGCAGGGCGGATTTCGAATGTTTTTAGGATTGCGGGAGCACAAAGTGCGGAGCAATCCGTAGGTATCAGGGGGCAAAATACCTTTTGACCCCTACATCATGTGTATTATTATGTGCTTGCAACTTTTTTATTCTATCACAAAACATTTCATATGGGAAGATATTTCTATTCGGCGTTTAGCCGAAGCGAGGTGCCTAACCAAAACAAAATCGAGCTTGCCCTCCTGAACAGTTACTTTTTCTGACAAAATTGGGGGGATTTTCCACAAAATGTGCATTTTCATTAGAACTTTGTCGAGCGATTATTGTCCCATTTCTGTTCTAATGCATGTACTATATTCATAAACTTAGTATTGACTCAAAAATACCAATCAGAGGAAGGGAGAGCTACAAATCATGTCAGATAAGATTATTGAAAACAATCAGGTAACAATTATGGGGGAAGTGGCTTCCGGTTTTACATACAGCCATGAGGTCTTTGGAGAAGGCTTTTACATGGTGGATGTGCTGGTGAAGAGGCTCAGCAATTCAGAAGACAGGATTCCCCTCATGATTTCAGAGAGACTCATTGATGTGACGCAGGATTATACGGGAGAGTTTATTATGGCTTTGGGGCAGTTCCGTTCTTACAACCGGCATGAAGAGCAGAAGAACAGGTTGGTTTTGTCTGTTTTCGTCCGTGAGGTTGAATTTATTGATGAGGAGTTGGACGGAGCAAAGACAAATAACATTTTGCTGGAAGGGTATATCTGCAAAAAACCCGTATACAGAAAAACGCCGCTGGGAAGAGAAATTGCAGATTTGCTTCTGGCAGTAAACAGGCCGTATGGAAAATCAGACTATATTCCGTGCATTTGCTGGGGCAGGAATGCCAGGTATGCATCAGGATTTGAGGTGGGAGATCATGTGCAAATACTGGGAAGAATACAGAGCAGGGAGTATGTAAAGAAATTATCTGAGATAGAGACTGAAACCCGCACTGCATATGAAGTTTCCGTCAGTAAACTGGAGTGCATGGAAGAGTAAAAAATAGAAAATAAACAGGCGCCATGTCCACAAATGGCGCCCTTTCTTTGCGTTGACATCGGATATAATTAGTGTTAAACTTTGAGAAAAGAGGAGCGTTTAGATTAGGAGGATATATATGTCATTATTTAAGGGAGCCGGAGTGGCGATTATTACGCCGTTTCACGCAGATGGAAGCATAAATTACGATAAGCTGGATGAATTGATTGATTTCCATTGTGAGAATAGCACCGACAGTATTATTATTTGTGGCACGACAGGCGAATCTTCCACATTAACAGAAGAAGAGCACATGGATTGTATCAAGTTTACAATAGAGCATACAAAAAAACGGATTCCGGTGATAGCAGGGACCGGCTCTAATTGTACACGTACTGCTATGGAGATGTCTAAGGAAGCAGCAGAGGCGGGAGCGGACGGTGTGCTTTTGGTCACACCCTACTATAATAAGGCGACACAGGACGGACTTTTTTCACATTACAAGGCTGTGGCGGATGAAGCAAAGATACCGGTTATCTTATACAGTGTGAAGAGCAGGACAGGAATGAATATTGAGCCCGCCACGGTAGCCCGCCTGGTGAACGAGGTGGATAATATTGTGGGGATTAAGGAGGCTTCCGGCGATATTTCACAGATTTCCAGGATCATGCAGATGACAGAGGGCAGGGTAGATTTGTATTCTGGCAATGATGATCAGATTTTACCTCTTCTTGCACTTGGAGCGAAGGGTGTTATTTCTGTTTTATCCAATATTGCCCCCAAGGAAACTCATGATATCTGTGAGAAGTTCTTTGCCGGAGATTTGGAAGGCAGCCGGGCGCTGCAGTTCAAAGTGCTTCCGCTGGTCGAGAAGCTGTTCTGCGAGGTGAATCCGATTCCGGTTAAGAAGGCGATGAATTTGATGGGGATGGAAGTGGGCGGACTGAGAATGCCCCTTACAGAGATGACAGAGAAAAATGCGGCAGGTCTTGCAAGAGCAATGACTGATTTTGGTATAAAACTGGTATAATAGAGTTATTGTTCACTCCTAGCCTATCACTACGCTGATAGGCTAGGCTCGACAACGTAAAACAGTCGGTGAGCCTGCCCCTCGCCGAAGGCGGCTTTAATAATGGGCAGGCGGCGTTACTGTTTGCAGGCTAGCCTGTGAACAGTAACACAATAGACAGAGATGATTGTGAAAGGGATATCATGCGTTGAGTAACAGACTCAGATATGGTATCCTTTTTTCTGCAAATAGTGACAGTTACGAACTTTAAGAAAAAGGTCAGGAGGAACGGACATGGTGAAGGTATTGATTCATGGATGCAATGGAAGGATGGGACAGATGGTAACTGGGCTCATCAGGGAAGACGAGCAGGCAGAGGTTGTCGCCGGAGTGGATACATTTACGGCAACAGAAAATACCTATCCGGTTTTTGAAAATATTCAGTTGTGTGATGTAAAGCCGGACGTAGTGATTGATTTTTCCAATGCAGCTGCGGTGGAGGGACTTCTGGATTACTGCACTGCGAATCAGGTTCCGGTTGTGCTCTGTACAACGGGACTTTCTAAGGAACAGCTGGGAAAGGTTCAGGAGACATCAGGAGAGACTGCGGTGTTGAAGTCGGCCAATATGTCTATGGGGATTAATCTGCTTTTAAAAATGCTGAAGGATGCAGCGAGGATACTGGCACCCGCGGGCTATGATATTGAGTTGGTAGAGCGCCATCATAACCAGAAGTTGGATGCGCCCAGTGGAACAGCCATGGCACTGGCGGATTCTATGAATGATGCCCTGAATCATGAATATACGTATGTATATGACCGAAGCCAGGTGCGAAGAAAACGGGACAAAAAAGAAATGGGTATCTCAGCAGTCCGCGGCGGCACAATTGTGGGGGATCACGAGGTAATCTTTGCGGGACCGGACGAAGTCATAGAGTTTAAGCACACTGCATATTCCAGAAGCGTTTTTGGAAAGGGAGCTGTGGAGGCAGCAAAGTTTTTAGCCGGAAAACCGGCTGGGATGTATGATATGAGTGATGTGATTCAGCTTTAAACGCAGGAAACAAGGGGGAGCTCATGAAAAATTTGGAAACAAGATACCTGAAGCGGCTTTCAGAGTGCTATCCAACCATTGCAGCGGCATCTACAGAGATCATTAATTTGCAGGCTATTTTGAATCTGCCCAAAGGAACGGAGCATTTCCTGACCGATATACACGGGGAATATGAAGCGTTTTCCCATGTACTGAAAAATGGTTCTGGCTCTGTCAGGAGGAAGATTGACGATGTTTTCGGCAATACATTAAGTAAACGGGATAAGCAGTCTCTTGCCACACTGATTTATTATCCGAAGGAAAAGATGGCCCAGGTGAAGAAGGCAGAAACAAACATGGAGGACTGGTACAAGATTAATCTGTACCGTCTGATTGAGGTGAGCAAGCGCTCGGCAAGCAAATATACCAGGTCAAAAGTGAGGAAGGCGCTTCCAAAAGATTTTGCCTATGTAATTGAGGAGCTGATTACAGAAAAGTCCGAGGTAAATGACAAGGAATCTTACTACAATGAGATTATCATGACGATTATCCGGATCGGCCGCGCGGAAGAGTTTATTGAAGCAATATCTGAGTTGATTCAGCGGCTGGTGGTTGACCATTTACATATTGTGGGTGATATTTATGACAGAGGACCGGGTCCCCACATCATTATGGACAAACTGATGACCTATCATTCTCTTGATATTCAGTGGGGAAACCATGATGTTCTCTGGATGGGAGCAGCCGCAGGGCAGAGAGGGTGTATAGCCAATGTAATCCGCATCTGTGCCAGATATGGAAACTTGGATATCCTGGAGGATGGGTATGGAATCAATCTTCTGCCTCTGGCGACATTTTCACTGCGGACTTATGGGGATGACCCCTGCACTTGCTTTGCGTTGAAAGGGCCGGAGAAGCCAAACAAGGCTGAGATGGAGATGGATCTCAGGATGCACAAGGCAATTTCTGTGATTCAGTTTAAGGTGGAAGGACAGATTATTAAGGGGCGGAAGGAATTTGGGTTGGAGGACAGGGCACTTCTGCATCGTATTGATTATGAGAAGGGAACTATTATGCTAGGGAAAAAAGAATATCAACTTCTGGATACAAATTTCCCCACAATAGACCCAAAAGACCCCTATCGGCTGTGTCCGGAGGAAGAAGAGGTAATGGAGCGGCTGGAGCGTGCTTTTATGGGATGTGAGAAGCTTCAGAAGCACATACGGTTCCTGCTCGCCAAAGGAGGGCTGTATAAGGTTTATAATGACAATTTATTATATCACGGATGTGTTCCTCTGAATGAAGATGGCAGCTTTAAGGAGGTTTCTCTATTTGGAGAGACGTTTAAAGGAAAATCTCTGTATGATGCTCTGGAACGATATATACGGAAAGGCTTTTTTGCCTTGGATCCACAGGCGAGAGAGGAAGGCAGAGATATGATGTGGTATATCTGGCTGCACCCCGGCTCTCCTTTGTTTGGCAAGGACAAAATGGCCACTTTTGAGAGATATTTTCTTGCGGAGAAGATGACACATCTGGAGAGAAAGAACCCTTATTATAACCTTCTGGAGGACGAAAAGGTTATGGACAGTATTCTGCGGGAGTTCGGCCTGAGCTCCGAGGAGGCGCATATTGTAAATGGTCATATGCCTGTAAAGCGTAAAGATGGCGAGAGTCCGATTAAGTGTAATGGTAAGGTGCTGGTCATAGACGGCGGCTTTTCCAGGGCATATCAGAAAGAAACAGGAATTGCGGGATATACATTGATTTACAATTCATACGGACTCCTTCTTGTTGCCCATGAGCCCTTTGAATCTACAGAGGCAGCGATTCAGAAGGAAAGTGACATACATTCCGACTATATGGTTGTAAAGCGTGTAGTGAAGCGCCGGCTGGTTGGGGATACAGACGTTGGAAAGGAATTGAAAGGCCAGGTGACGGATCTGGAGCGTTTGCTGGGAGCATACCGAAGCGGAGAGATTAAAGAAAAAATGTAACTGCTCAGAAGGGCAAGCTCGATTCCGCTTCGCTTCATCTCGCTTCGGCTAAACGCCGGATAGAAATATTTACGAACGGCTTTTAGCAAGCAAGCTTGCACAAGCCGTTCGTAAATATTTCTGCCCTCCTGAATAGTTGCGAAAAATTTAGAAAATTTTCCCATACATAAAGAATCAAAAAATTGCAAATATTACTAACGCAAGATTATTTATGGAAAGGGAGAAATAGAATGAAAAAAATAAAAAAGTTCTTATTATTGATGATGTGCGTAGGCGTACTTGGAAGTATGACAGCCTGCGGTAACAACAAAGACACAACCAATGGAACAACAGATACCACAGACGATAACGGAGTAAACGATACGAATGACACAAATGATACGACCGTCGACGATGAAAATGACGGAGTAGTAGACGACGCGGTGGATAAGGCTACAGACAATGTAGACAAAGCTACAGATAATCTGACAGATGACAATGGGGCAGCGAAAGATAATCTGGATGAAAGAAACACAAATGATAAATAAGTGAAAAGGGGTCTGACCCTTTTGACCGCCGAATTCTGAATTATCGCGATAATTCAGAAAATGGAGCTCAAAAGGGTCAGACCCCTTTTTTTCTTTCATTTTCAACTTTAATGTGTTAAAATAGCAAAGTGATAACTGCTCAGAAGCAAGCAGATATATTTAGAAATACACCGTGAAAGCTTGCTTTCTAAGGTGTATTTCTAAATATATCTATTTGGCGAGAGCCAAACAGCGAGAAAACCGCAGGTTTTTGAGCTGAGCTTGAACCGCAGGTTTTTGAGCTGAGCTTGAACCGCAGATTTTTGGGCTGAGCTTGAACTTAAACTATTACCACAGAGTCAAAAAAAGTGAAAGGGAGATTCGTATGAGCGTAAATAGGAAGCTTGTAATGGGGAATGAAGCGATTGCTCTGGGAGCCATTCGCGCCGGTGTGCGGATGGTGGCCGGGTATCCGGGGACACCTTCCACGGAAATACTGGAGACAGTCGCAAAGCAGAATAGGGGAAATATCCATGTGGAGTGGTCAGTCAATGAGAAGGCGGCGATGGAGGTCGGCGCAGGTGCTGCATATGCAGGGGCCCGAACCCTGGTGACGATGAAACAAGTCGGTTTGAATGTGGCATCCGACCCCTTGATGAGCCTTGCCTATGTGGGAGTAAAAGGCGGAATGGTTATTGTCTCCGCGGATGATCCGGGCCCCATTTCTTCCCAGACAGAGCAGGATACAAGAAATTTTGCACAATTTTCCAAGCTCCCTGTATTTGATCCTTCCTCCCCGGAGGAGGCATATTTGATGATAGCGGACGCTTTTGAATTCTCTGAGAGATATCAGACGCCGGTACTATTCCGGCCGACTACCAGGATTTGCCATGCCTGTGTCAGTCTCAATCTGCTGCCGGATATGGAAGTGCCTGAACCAGAAGGGTTTGTGAAGGACACAATGAGGTGGGTGATTTTTCCAAGGACATCCTATGAGAATCATATAAAAATTGAAGACAGAAATGAAAAGCTTTCAGATGTATTTTCTTCTTATGCCGGGAATTGTATACGGGCGGGAAATGGGAAAAAGGGTATTGTTTCAGGTGGGGTGAGTTATGCTTATACAAATGAAGTGCTTCCGAAAGAAGTTCCACTTTTGAAAGTCAGTACGCCCCATCCTTTTCCGGAGCGGCTTGCAAAAGAATTTGTAGAGCAGCTGGATGAGGTTCTGGTTCTGGAAGAACTGGATCCTGTGATTGAAAAAGAGTTACTTCAGATTGTAGGAAAATATCATCTCAACGTGACAATACGGGGGAAATTGACCCACGATACGAAAAACGCCGGTGAGAACAGCGTGGAGAGCATCGCAGAGGATTTGGAAAGCTTTCTGAAGAACTCAAAAGGAGAGAAAAGGACAGAGCCGGCACCGGAGAAAGCACCCGCCTTGCCCGTCAGGCCGCCGGTCTTATGTGCGGGATGTCCCCACCGAGCCTCCTTTTATGCGGTGAAAAAGGCTATGAAGGGAAAGAAGGCTGTATTCAGCGGAGATATCGGATGCTATACCCTGGGAAATGCAAAACCGCTGGATATGGTGGACACCTGTCTGTGCATGGGAGCCGATGTAACCATTGCCCAGGGATTACATATTATTGAAAATGATGCGGTAAATTTTGCGTTTATCGGAGATTCTACGTTTTTTGCATCAGGAATCACAGGTGTTGTAAATGCAGTTTACAATCAGACAGATATTGTCCTGATCGTGCTGGATAATTCTACGACAGCCATGACGGGGCACCAGCCTCATCCAGGTACAGGAATAACCATGATGGGAGATGTGGTGGCAAAAATCAGCATAGAAAACATTCTGAGAGGAATCGGGGTGACTTTTGTGGAAACTGTGGACCCGCTGGAGCTGGATGCCGCTGTAGATACAGTGAAACGGGCAGCAGATGCACCGGGAGTCCGTGCAGTCATATTTAAATCCCCATGCATTGCTGTCTGCAGGCCGGGAAAACTTTTTCAGGTAGACCAGGAAGAGTGCAGAAAATGTAGAACGTGTATCAATCAATTGGGATGTCCGGCAATCACAATAAACGATGGGGCGGTGGAGATAGATTCATCACTGTGTTATGGCTGCGGGCTGTGCAGCCAAGTCTGTCCCTTTCAGGCAATCAGGGAGGTGGAAACCAATGAATAAAAATTGTCTGTTATGCGGTGTAGGCGGGCAGGGCGTGGTTCTCGCCTCAAAATTGATTGCATTTGCGGCGATGAGACAGGGAAAATCCGTGCGCACTGCAGAAACCATCGGGATGGCACAGCGGGGAGGCTCTGTGGTGAGTCATGTGCGAATAGGTGAAGAAATATATTCTCCTCAGATCCCTTTAAAAAGTGCAGATCTGATTCTTGCTTTTGAGCCGGCGGAGGCGGTGCGGAGTCTTCCTTACCTGAAAGCGGGCGGCACAGTAATTGTGAGCAGCAAGGCAATAAAGCCGGTTATTTCTACTTTGAACGGCAGCGCATATGAAGGAAAAGAGATGCTGGACTATCTAAAGGAAAAGGCAGATAAAGTGGCTGTCCTGTCCGGTGAGTATATCTGCCGCCAGGCAGGTTCGGCAAAAGTGCTGAATGCAGCACTTTTGGGAGCAGCGGCAGCCAGCGGAGCACTTGACATTTCTATAGAAGAAATGGGCCGGGCTGTCAAAGAGAATGTAAAAGAAAAATATCAGGAAATGAATCATAAAGCACTGGAGCTTGGAAAAGCAGCCTTTGAACAGATATAGAGGAGAAAATCGTATGAAAATGACAGAACTTCAGTTAGAATTGATAAAGGATAACTTGAAACAGCTGACCTCCAAGGACTGCTTTTACAAAGAAAAGTTTAAAGACATCAACATTTCTTCTGTACAAAGCCAGGAAGAATTTGAAACACTCCCGTTCACCTGGAAGGGTGACCTGCGGGAAGCTTATCCCTTGGGGCTGCAGGCTGTTCCGGATGAGGAGATTGTGCGCATTCATTCTTCTTCGGGGACAACAGGTACCCCTGTGATTATTCCTTACACAAAGAAGGATGTGGATGACTGGGCAAAAATGTTTGCCCGCTGTTATGAGCTCGCTGGAATCACATCCCTGGATAGGATTCAGATCACACCGGGGTATGGATTGTGGACCGCTGGAATCGGATTCCAGGCAGGAGCAGAGCATCTGGGCGCTATGACTATACCTATGGGCCCGGGAAATACCGATAAACAGCTTCGGATGATGCAGGACATGAAACCGACAGTTTTGTGTGCCACATCTTCCTATGCCCTCCTTCTGGCAGAGGAGATTGCAAAGAGAGGGATAGGAAATAAAATTTACCTGAAAAAGGGTGTCATTGGCTCCGAGCGCTGGGGCGAAAAAATGAGAAAACGTATTGCAGATGAGCTGGGAGTACAGTTGTATGATATTTACGGGCTGACAGAGGTATATGGTCCAGGAATCGCCATGAGCTGCGATTACGAATGCGGAATGCACTACTGGGATGATTATCTGTACTTTGAAATTGTGGATCCGAAGACCGGAAAAAATGTCCCCGACGGAGAAATCGGAGAACTGGTCATTACAACCTTGCGCAAGCAGGGAGCTCCACTTATACGATATCGCACCCATGATCTGACACGCTTCCTGCCAGGTGAATGCAAATGCGGTTCCCGATTTCCCAGAATCGACACACTGATTGGAAGAACAGACGATATGGTAAAAGTAAAAGGGGTCAACATTTTCCCGAGCCAGATAGAAGACATGCTTAAAAATGTGCCGGAGGCATCCAGCGAGTATCAATTTATGCTGGATCATATGAGTGGAAAAGATGTATGCACCCTGTTTGTGGAAATCAACAGAGGCATCGATAAAAAGCAGGCCGGGAATGCCGTGAAAAAAGAATTCAAAACAAAAATCGGCATCACGGTAAATGTAATGCCTGTCTCTATCGGAGACCTGCCGAGAAGCGAAAAAAAATCAACCAGAATATTTGACAATAGATATTAGTGGAAAAAGGGGTCTGACCCTTTTGCCCACCGTTTTCTGAATTATCGCGATAATTCAGAAAATGGAGTTCAAAAGGGTCAGACCCCTTTTCAGAAATGTGAGGTTTTCTATGAGGTTCAGACCGTGTATTGATATTCATAATGGGAAGGTGAAGCAGATTGTGGGCGGAAGCCTTAAGGATGAGGGGAATCAGGCGGTGGTAAATTTTTCTTCTGAGATTGATGCTGCCTGGTATGCCGGCCTTTACCGGAGGGACAACCTTACGGGGGGACATATTATTCTTTTGAATTCCCGGGAGTCAGAGTGTTTTGAGGCGACGAGGAACCAGGCATTGGAAGCTCTTAAAGCATATCCCAAGGGGATGCAGATCGGGGGTGGAATTACGGCGGAGAATGCCGCCGGATATCTGGAGGCGGGAGCCAGCCATGTCATTGTGACTTCGTATGTATTTCGGGAGGGGAAGTTCTGCCGGGAAAATCTGGAGAAACTGGTACAAGCCGTGGGGAAAAAACATCTGGTTTTGGATTTGAGCTGCCGGAAAAGGGGAGATTCTTATTTTATTGTGACTGACCGTTGGCAGAGCTTTACGGATCTTTGTCTGACACAGGAAGTATTATCGGATTTATCCAAATACTGTGATGAGTTTCTTGTGCACGGAGCGGATGTTGAGGGCAGGTCTTCCGGGATGGAGACAGGACTTGTGCGCATGCTGGGCCAGTGGAATCAAATACCAGTCACATATGCAGGTGGAATCGGGAGTCTGGAGGATCTGGGAAAATTCTGCGAAATGAGCGGAGGGAACCTTGACTTTACAATCGGAAGTGCACTGGACTTATTCGGCGGAAATATTCCCTATGACGTTATCGCAAACTATAAAGGAAAATGTTGAATAAACAAGAGGATAGTGTTAGAATGAGGTTTAGAGTAAATTTAGACAAGGAGTAAATTGTAGATTATGGGTTTGATTGAAAAAATTTTCGGAACGCATAGCGAAAATGAATTAAAGCGTATTTATCCGATTGTAGACCGTATAGAGGCCTTGGAACCAGAGATGCAGGCCCTGTCTGATACAGAATTAAAAGATAAAACAAGAGAGTTCAAAAAACGCCTCGAGGATGGAGAAACTCTGGATGATATCCTCCCTGAGGCATTTGCCGTTGTAAGGGAGGCGGCAACAAGATGCCTGGGGATGCGCCATTACCGGGTTCAGCTTATTGGCGGTATTATTCTCCATCAGGGACGTATCTCCGAGATGAAGACCGGTGAGGGAAAGACTTTGGTTTCCACTCTTCCTGCGTATCTGAATGCGCTGGAGGAAAAGGGCGTGCACATTGTAACAGTCAATGACTACCTTGCAAAACGTGATGCCGAGTGGATGGGAAAGGTCCATGAGTTCCTTGGACTGACTGTTGGTGTCGTCCTGAACTCTATGGATAACGATGAGCGCCGTGCGGCGTATAACTGTGACATTACTTATGTGACAAATAATGAGCTGGGCTTTGACTATCTTCGTGATAATATGGTTATATACAAAGAACAACTTGTCCAGAGAGGCCTTCATTACGCAATTATTGATGAGGTCGATTCTGTATTGATTGATGAGGCGAGAACCCCTCTTATTATATCCGGGCAGAGTGATAAATCTACAAAACTGTACGAAGCATGCGATATTCTCGCCGGCCAGCTGGAAAAAGGCGAAGCCAGCGGTGAGTTCTCCAAGATGAACGCTATTATGGGCGAGGAGATTGAGGAGACCGGAGATTTCATTGTAAATGAAAAGGAAAAGACGGTCAATCTTACAGAAGACGGGGTAAAAAAGGCAGAGAAGTTTTTCCACATTGATAATCTGGCAGATGCGGAGAACCTGGAAATCCAGCATAACATTATACTTGCACTGCGCGCACATAACCTGATGTTCCGTGATCAGGATTATGTAGTGACCCCGGAAGGAGAGGTTATGATTGTCGATGAGTTCACCGGGCGGATTATGCCGGGACGCCGCTATTCGGACGGACTGCATCAGGCAATTGAGGCGAAAGAACATGTGAAGGTAAAAAGAGAAAGCAAGACTCTCGCCAATATCACATTCCAGAATTTGTTTAATAAATTTGATAAAAAGAGCGGTATGACCGGTACAGCCCTTACCGAGGAAAAGGAATTCCGTGACATTTACGGGATGGACGTTATAGAGATTCCGACCAATGAACCGGTTCGGAGAGTGGATCTGGAGGACGCTGTCTATAAGACTGAGAAAGAGAAGTTTAAGGCTGTCGTAGAGGAAGTGAAGAAAGCTCACGAAAAAGGACAGCCGGTGTTGGTAGGTACGATTACCATAGAGATTTCCGAACTTCTGAGCAAAATGTTGAAAAAGGAAGGTATTCTTCACAAGGTGCTGAATGCAAAGTACCATGAGCTGGAAGCTGAAATTGTGGCAGATGCAGGTATACACGGGGCTGTGACCATTGCTACCAATATGGCTGGCCGCGGTACGGATATTAAGCTGGATGACGAGTCAAGAGCTGCAGGAGGACTGAAAATTATCGGTACTGAGCGCCATGAATCCAGACGAATCGATAATCAGCTCCGGGGACGTTCCGGACGTCAGGGCGATCCGGGAGAGTCACGGTTTTACATTTCACTGGAGGACGATCTGATGCGTCTGTTCGGCTCCGAGAAATTAATGAATGTCTTTACCACCCTCGGCGTGGCAGAGGGAGAGCAGATTGAACATAAGATGCTTTCCAATGCAATCGAGAAGGCTCAGCAAAAGATTGAAAGCAACAACTTCGGTATCCGCAAGAATTTGCTGGAATATGACCAGGTTATGAATGAACAGCGTGAAATCATCTATGGAGAGAGACGCCGCGTTCTGGACGGCGAAAGCATGCGGGACACTATTTACAATATGATCACCGAGTATGTGGAAAATGTGACAGACCGTTTTGCCTCTTCTGAGGCAGAAGCGGAGGAATGGGATATGCAGGGCCTTGATGTTACACTCCGCAGTGTCATTCCCCAGCTTCAGCTGCCGGCTGCAGAGGAAACAAGGGACATGCAGCAGAAGGAACTGAAACATCTTCTCAAAGAGCGTGCTGTAAAAGCATACGAGGCAAAGGAAGCAGAATTTCCGGAGGCGGAGCATCTGCGTGAAATTGAGCGGGTAGTATTGCTGAAGGCCATTGACGGAAGATGGATGGATCACATTGACGATATGGATCAGCTTCGCCAGGGCATCGGGCTTCAGGCATACGGACAGAGGGATCCGCTTGTGGAATATAAGATGATAGGCTATGATATGTTCGGTGAAATGACAAACGCTATAGCTGAAATAACTGTCCGCACCCTGTTCCACATCCGCATTGAACAGAAAGTAGAGAGAGAGCAGGTTGCGCAGGCTACAGGTACGAATAAGGATGAGAGTGCCCTGCGTGAACCAAAGAAGAGGGCAGAGAAGAAGATTTATCCCAACGATCCATGCCCCTGTGGCAGTGGAAAGAAATACAAACAATGCCACGGGCGCAGGGCGTAAGTAGGGTCAAAGACCCCGCAGCAAGCTGACGGGGCATCAAACTTGCAGCGCAGCAAGCTGCGGGGTCTTTGACCCTCGCGGCAGTCGCCAAATGGAAATGCAAGCATTTCCATTTGGCTTGTTGCTCGCGGGAATAAAGAATCTGGATGCCATATGAGAATCTGCATAAAAACAGATTCTCATTTAAAATAAGAAAGAGGTGAGAAAAGTGGTTTTGTTGGAAGAATTGAAAACAAGGCTGAGTGCATATGAAGAACCGCTGAAAGATCTGAGGGATTCACTTTGACTTAGCGTCAAAGAAAAAGCGGATAGAAGAGCTGGAGCGCAAGATCGAAGAGCCGGGATTCTGGGACAATCCCGATGATTCCACACGCACCATGAAATATCTAAAAGGTCTTCAGGAGTCTGTGAAGCAGATAGAAAATCTCTACACCGATTACGAGGACATGAACCTTCTGATTGAAATGAGCGAAGAAGATTCCGACGAAGAGACAATAAAAGGAATTGAGGAAGAGCTGGACAGATTTTCGGAAGATTTTGAAGAACTGAGAATTCAGACACTCCTTATAGGGGAATATGACAGCAGCAATGCAATCGTCACACTCCACGCAGGGGCCGGAGGCACGGAATCCTGCGACTGGACCGGCATGCTGTACCGGATGTACACCCGCTGGGCCGAGAAAAAGGGATTTTCTCTTGAGGTTCTGGACTATCTGGACGGAGATATAGCAGGCGTAAAAGGAGTCACTTTCGAGGTGGCGGGGGAGAATGCTTATGGGTATCTCCGCTCTGAGAAAGGGGTACACCGTCTGGTCAGAATTTCTCCTTTCAATGCGGCGGGAAAACGGCAGACATCTTTTGCCTCCTGTGATGTCATCCCGGATATTGAGGACGATATAGACATTGAAATAAATGAAGATGATCTGCGCATCGACACATACCGTTCAGGCGGTGCAGGGGGGCAGCATGTAAATAAGACCTCTTCCGCAGTCCGTATCACACATCTGCCGACGGGAATTGTGGTGCAGTGCCAAAATGAGCGCTCCCAGCACATGAACAAAGATAAGGCAATGCAGATGTTAAAAGCAAAGCTCTATCTTTTAAAGCAGCAGGAGCAGGCGGAAAAGGTATCTGATATTCGGGGCGAGACAAAGGATATTGGATTTGGAAACCAGATCAGATCCTATGTAATGCAGCCGTACACATTAGTAAAAGATCACAGAACTGATGCAGAAACAGGCAATGTTAATGCAGTTATGGATGGAAACATTGACTTGTTCATCAACGCATACCTGGCTGCAAAGTCATAGACAAAAAGAAGGGAAATGAGACAAAAAGGAGGAAGAGATGGTAAACATAGCGGTAATGGGATATGGTACAGTTGGCTCGGGAATTGTGGAAGTCGTCAACACAAATGGAAAGCGAATCAACCAGAGGGTAGGAGATGACATCAACATCAAATATGTTCTGGATTTGAAAGATTTTCCAGGAGATCCGGTGCAGGAAAAAATAGTGCATGATTTTGAGATTATAGAGAAAGATGCGGAGGTCAAAATCGTAGCAGAAGTGATGGGAGGTATTGAACCCGCCTATACTTTTGTGAAAAGGTGCCTGCAGGCCGGAAAAAGTGTTGCCACCTCAAACAAAGCCCTAGTGGCGAAACACGGAGCTGAGCTGCTGTCTATTGCCATGGACAACAACATCAACTTCCTCTTTGAAGCCAGTGTAGGAGGCGGCATCCCGATTATCCGTCCCTTAAATTCCTCCATGACGGCAGATGAGATTGAGGAAATTACAGGGATCTTAAACGGTACCACAAATTATATGCTGAGCAAAATGTTTTATGAGGGGGCCGATTATGATGAGGTTCTGAAGGAAGCCCAGGCAAAGGGATATGCGGAGCGCAACCCGGAGGCTGATGTGGAGGGTTATGACGCCTGCAGAAAAATTGCTATTTTATCTTCATTGATCTCCGGCCAGCAGGTTGATTTTGAGGATATCTATACAGAGGGCATCACGGAAATTACAAAACAGGACATGATGTATGCAAAGGCTCTGGGCATGACCATCAAGCTGCTGGCTTCCAGCAGGAGGGACAGCGATCATCTTCATGCTATTGTGGCCCCCTATATGCTTCAAAGAAATCATCCCCTTTATAATGTAAATGATGTATTTAATGCAATTTTTGTTCATGGCAATGTAGTGGGCGATCTTATGTTTTATGGAAGTGGTGCAGGCAAGCTGCCCACTGCTAGTGCAGTAGTTGCTGATATTGTGGATGAGGCAAAGCATTTGAACAGAAATATTATGACCATGTGGGACAGCGAAAAGTTAAATCTGCAGCCTATAGAAGATACAAGTAAGAAATATTTTGTAAGAATCAAAGGCGAGGCTGATGCCCTGAAAGCACATCTGGAAAGCAAATTCGGTCCTGTTGAAATTGTGCGGATTGAGGAACTGGAAAATGAGTTCGGCTTTGTGACCGGCAAGATGACAGAAGGCACATATGCAGAGCAGGCAAAAGAGTTTCCGGGAATTCTGCATATGATACGCATAGAAGAATGATAAGACGGTACATTGGTTTTTAACGGGAGAGAGAAGATGAAATATATAATTGTATTGTGTGACGGAATGGCGGATGAACCTTTGGGGGAGCTGGGAGGAAAGACACCTCTTGGGGCAGCCAAGACACCGAATATGGATGTTCTGGCTCCAAAATCAGAGATTGGCATGGTGCGTACTGTACCCGAGGGCATGGCACCGGGAAGTGATACCGCAAACTTGTCTGTCATAGGATACGATCCAAGAAGATACTATACAGGAAGATCCCCTCTGGAGGCCTTAAGCATTGGAGTGGATATGGAGCCGTCAGATGTGGCCTTTCGGTGTAATCTTGTAACTTTGACAGAAGAACAGGATACATATGAGGACAGAATCATCACGGATCACAGTTCTGGTGAAATCAGTACAGAAGATGCCTCGGTTCTTATGGATGCCCTAAAGAAAGGTCTGGCCCGGGAGGGCTATGAATTTTATGTGGGAACCAGCTACCGTCATTTGCTGGTACAAAAGCAAGGAAAGGTGGTGGAGCTGACGCCGCCTCATGATATTCTCACAAGACGGATAGGAGATTATCTTCCGAAAGAACCCGTGCTGCGGGAAATGATGGAAAAGAGTTATGAAATCCTGTCTCTCCATCCTCTGAATATTGAGAGAAAGAAGAATGGGAAAAATTCTGCCAACTCCGCGTGGTTCTGGGGAGCAGGCACAAGACCTGCCCTGACCTCTTTCGAGGAAAAAAATAAAAAACGGGGTGCTATGATTTCGGCGGTGGATTTGCTAAAAGGCATTGCAGCAGGCGCAGGGATGCATAATATTCCTGTAAAAGGAGCCAACGGCGGGTTAGATACAAACTATGCCGGAAAAGCTCAGGCTGCTGTGGATGCATTGTTGCGCGAAGGTTATGACTTTGTGTATATCCACATAGAGGCGCCGGATGAGATGGGACATCAGGGAAGCGCAGAAAATAAAATCAAAGCTATTGAAAATATAGACGCGTATATCATCGGATCAGTGACAGAAGCTCTTAAGGCTGCGGGCGAAGAGTTCCGCATGCTGATATTACCGGATCATCCTACCCCTGTTAGAATCAGAACCCATACAAAGGACCCGGTTCCATATCTGCTTTATGATAGCAGACACACGTTCAAGGGAATGAGGGAATATAATGAAGAGACGGCAAGTCAGACAGGAATACTGGAAGAAGAGGGGTATACACTAATTACCCATTTATTTGATTGCAGTTTAGCAGAATTGAGCTGATGACTGAACTGTAACTTTACGAAATGTAGGCAGCCAGGAGGATAATATGCTGATAGTAAAAAAATTTGGGGGCAGCTCAGTTGCAGACCAGGAGTGCATTTTCCGTGTAGCAGAGCGTTGCATAGAGGATTACAGGAACGGAAATGAGGTCATTGTTGTATTATCGGCAATGGGCGATACAACAGACCAGTTGATCGAAAAGGCGAAAAACATTACAGCCCGGCCATCAAAACGAGAAATGGATATGCTGCTCACAACCGGGGAGCAGGTTTCGGTTTCTCTGATGGCTATGGCAATCAATTCACTGGGAGTCCCCGCAGTTTCTTTGAATGCATTTCAGATAAGAATGCACAGCACTTCTGCATACGGAAGTGCCAGGATGAAGCGCGTGGAGGCGGAACGGATACGCCATGAACTGGATTCCAAAAAAATTGTAGTCATAACAGGCTTTCAGGGAATAAATAAATACGAGGATTATAGTACTTTAGGGCGGGGCGGCTCCGACACCACAGCTGTAGCTATTGCAGCCGCAATGCATGCAGATACCTGTGAAATCTACACAGATGTGGACGGTGTATACACAGCAGATCCCCGTGTTGTATCAAATGCAAGGAAATTGGATACTATCAGTTATGATGAGATGCTGGAACTTGCTTCCCTGGGAGCAAAGGTGCTTCATAACCGATCAGTGGAGATGGCAAAAAAATACGGGGTGCAGCTGGTGGTACGTTCCAGTATGAACCGGGAAGAAGGAACGGTTGTCAAGGAGGTAGGAAAATTGGAAAAAATGTTAATCAGCGGAGTTGCATCCGATAAGAATACATCGAGGATCTCTGTAATCGGAATTGATGATAAGCCCGGCGTGGCATTTAAGATATTCAATACACTTGCGAAAAACAATATTAACGTGGACATCATTTTACAGTCCGTAGGCCGTGAGGGGACAAAAGATATCTCCTTTACGGTTGCCCAGGATGACCGGGATGCGACCCTGGAGGTGCTGGAGAAAAATAAAGAGATACTGACAATTCAGGAAATCAGCTATGAAGATAATGTGGCGAAAATATCTATCGTAGGGGCGGGCATGATGAGCAATCCGGGAGTTGCGGCCCAAATGTTTGAAGCACTTTTCAATGCAAATATAAACATAAGCATGATATCCACATCTGAGGTGCGGATAACTGTACTGATAGATGAAAATGATGTAGAGAGGGCCATGCGTGCGGTTCATGATGGCTTTGGACTGGCAGATTAAGTCAAATGGAAATGCAAGCATTTCCGCTTGGCTCGTTGCCCGCGGGAATAAAAAGAGCTGCTCTTTTGAAGTAAGGGAATCCTGTTTCAAAAAAGTGGCTCTTTATTGGTCTAAAAGTTTATCTATGATGATTTTACACTCATGGTCTGTTCTTCGGTATCTTTTAATGAAGTTAACTTCATCCGCCGTGAGATAAAACATGTCAGCAGTTTCAATTTCCATACCGGGTGTGTAGGGTCCCTTTTGCTCCAGTATAATGCCTTTGGCCGAGATAGGCTGATTGACCAGCTGATCTAGTGTGATATTATAAATCTGTGAGAGCTTGATTAAAAGATCCAAATCAGGGGTTCGCTTACTTGTCTCATAATTCGAGTATGCCTGTCTGGAGATATTAAGCTTTCTGCCCAAAGCTTCCTGTGTGTACCCTTTTGCCTTCCGCAAATTGCATAAGTTTTCTACCAGTTGTATGTTAGACAATGCTATACCACCTCCACTTACAGGAATTCTTTATAACTGTTCAGGAGGGCAAGCTCGAATCCCTTAGTAAGCGAGCTTACTAAGGGCGGCTTGTAGATATTTCTGCCCTCCTGTATAGCTGTCATAAATTATAGCAATTTTCCCTGTAAATAGAAATGATTGCGACAAAACGTAGTTTTATATAAAAGTGCAACAAGAAGTTGCTAAACGCTCAGCGTGCTGTTATGATAATGTGAAGAAAAGGTGACATCCTCGCCAAACCATGCAGGAGGAACAAAGGCATTTGCAGACTCCTCATCGGAAAATTCAACCTCGGCCAGAATCAGTGGAGCCAGATCTTCCAGGAATACATCCAGTTCAATTGTCAGATTCCCTTCCAAAGGCAGCATATAACGGATTTTACTGATGAATTTCCCATCTGTTTTGGGTTTTAAATGTTCATAGGCCTCTTTTGTGAGGGGAAGGTTATATTCTTCCCGCACCATAAGTCCTTTTGATTTATAGGTGAGGACATACTCTTCATTGTCTCTGCGGATACGGATAACGGGTTCCCTGCAGAGATAGCCCTGTTCAATATTCCTGCAGGGATAGTCATGCAGATTGCCGGGAACATTTCTGCTGTTTATCAGATATTTACGTTCAATTTCCATGATAGACTCCTTTTTATTTATCGTATAATACTTACGGATTGCTCCAGGTATCATCATAAAATGTAGGGGCCAAAAAGTGTTTTGCCCCCTGATACCTACGGATTGCTCCGCACTTTGTGCTCCCGCAATCCTAAAAACATTCGAAATTCGCCCTATTCGGGCTACTTTCTCATGTTTTATGGGTCCCAAAGTCATGCTTTTTCATGCAAGCATGAAACGCATGACCTTTTGACCCTGGTATCATCATAATACGCCATGTGTGAAATGTAAACCATTGCATTTTTACACCTCTTTTGTTAAACTGAGAACATGCGGAAAATGCAGGTAAAGTTTGAGAAAGAAGGGAATAAGATATGAAGAAGGCAAGTGTGTTTCTGGCAGATGGTTTTGAAGAGGTTGAAGGGCTCACAGCAGTGGATTTACTGAGGCGGGCAGGAGTAGAAGTAAGCACAATATCTATAACCGGAAGGCAGGACATTCATGGTGCCCATGATATAATAGTGAAGGCGGATGCTTTGTTTGAAGGCCGGGACTTTTCCGATGTGGATATGCTGGTGCTTCCAGGCGGTATGCCGGGAACTCTGCACCTGCAGGAGCACACAGGGCTGCAGAAGCTTCTGGAAGAGCAGTATGCAAAGGAAAAGTATATCGGAGCAATCTGTGCCGCTCCAAGTGTTCTGGGCAGTCTTTCCTTCCTTCAGGGACGCCGGGCATGTTCTTACCCTTCCGTGGAAGAAAAACTTACAGGTGCAGAGGTAGTGCAGGATTCTGTTGTCGCAGATGGGAATATCGTTACCAGCCGGGGAGTGGGAACTGCAATTCCATTTGCCCTAGAATTGATTTCGATATTATGCGGCCGGGAAAGGGCAGAAGAAATTAAAAAGTCAATTGTGTTTATAGAAGCTTTATAGAAGAAATACTGGAAATTTAGCATCGAATGTGATATACTCTTTCAATGACTGCGAAAGCATAAATGACAATCCGTAGGTATCAGGGGGCAAAATACCTTTTGACCCCTACATCATTTGATATCTTAATATCATCTATATGATACAAATCAAGGAGGAAAATAACAATGGGTTTACAGGTAGAAAATTTAGAGCATAACATGGCTAAGCTGACAATCGAGGTCGGCGCAGAGGATGTGGAAAAAGCACTCCAGTCAGCATATTTAAAACAACGAGGACAGATTAATATTCCGGGGTTCCGCAAGGGAAAAGTCCCCAGACAGCTGATTGAGAAGATGTACGGACCGGAAGTGTTTTATGATGAGGCGGTAAACCGTATGATTCCTGATGCATATGGCAAAGCATACGATGAATGTGAGCTAGAGCTTGTTTCTCAGCCTCAGATCGATGTCGTTCAGATAGAGAAAGGCAAACCCTTTATCTTTACCGCGGAAGTTGCAGTGAAACCAGAAGTTACACTGGGCGAGTATAAAGAAATGAAAGTGGAGAAGGCACCGGAAGGAGTCACAGAAGAAGAAATCAACGCGGAGATTGATAAGGAACGTGAGAAAAGCGCAAGAACGATCGAGGTGACAGACCGTGCTGTTCAGGACAAAGATCAGGTAGTGTTGGATTTCGAAGGATTTGCAGACGGGGTGGCATTTGAAGGCGGAAAGGCTGAGAATTACTCACTGACAATTGGCTCCGGGTCATTTATTCCCGGATTTGAAGAACAGCTGATTGGCGCTGAGATCGGTAAAGAGCTGGAAGTAAAGGTGACATTCCCGGAGGACTATCAGGCAGCAGAGCTGGCTGGTAAAGAGGCAGTGTTCAAATGTACTGTACATGAAATCAAGGCAAAGGAACTCCCGGAACTGGATGACGAGTTCGCATCTGAAGTGTCCGAGTGTGATACATTAAAGGAGTATAAGGCAGAAGTAAAGAAGACGATTGAAGAGCGCAAGGAGCGTGAATATAAAGAACAGAAAGAAAACCAGGCAGTAGAACAGGCTGTGGAGAATGCACAGATGGACATTCCCGAGGCTATGATTGACAGCCAGGTAAGACAGATGACAGATGACTTTGTGCGCCGCATTCAGCAGCAGGGGCTTTCCCTTGAGCAATACTTCCAGTTTACAGGAATGACAGCACAGAAGATGGAAGAAGAGATGAGGCCTCAGGCAGTGAAGCAGATTAAGACAAGACTGGTTCTGGAAGCTATTGTAAAGACCGAGAATATCGAGGTTTCCAACGAGCGTCTGGATGAAGAGCTGCAGAAGATGGCAGAGGCATATCAGATGGAAGTTGATAAGCTGAAAGAATTCATGGGTGACCGTGAGAAAGAACAGATGAAAGAAGATATCGCAGTGCAGGAGGCTGTTACATTTCTTGCAGATGCGGCAGTTGAAGAGTAGACAGGAGGAATTTTAAATGAGTTTAGTACCTTACGTCATTGAACAGACCAGCCGAGGGGAACGCTCCTACGACATATATTCAAGGTTATTAAAGGAAAGAATTATTTTTCTGGGGGAAGAAGTGACTGATGTGTCGGCAAGTGTGATTGTTGCACAGCTCCTTTTCCTGGAGGCGGATGATCCGGACAAGGATATCCAGCTTTACATTAACAGTCCCGGAGGCTCTGTGACAGCCGGGCTGGCAATTTATGATACGATGAAGTATATTAAGTGTGATATTTCTACAGTGTGCATTGGCATGGCTGCAAGTATGGGATCATTCCTACTTTCAGGCGGCAAGAAGGGAAAGCGTTTTGCTCTTCCAAATTCAGAAATCATGATTCACCAGCCTTCGGGCGGGGCACAGGGACAGGCAACTGAGATCCGGATTGCGGCAGATCATATTTTGAAGACACGTAAGAAATTAAACGATATTTTGGCTGCAAATACCGGACAGGATCTGGAAGTTATCGAGGTCGATACAGAGAGAGATAATTTCATGACTGCCCAGGAAGCAAAGGAATATGGATTAATAGACGAGGTGATTGCCAATCACTAATGGCAATATGAGGTGAAATAGCATTATGGCAGGAAGAGTAAGCGAGGATGCAGTGAGGTGTTCCTTCTGCAATAAGACACAATCACAGGTGAGGAAGCTGATAGCAGGACCTAACGGGGCGTTTATATGTGATGAATGTATTGAGGTCTGCTCTGAGATCATTGAAGAGGAATTTGAATATGAGGAAGGCAGCAAGTACGAAGATATTAACCTTCTGACACCGGAAGAGATAAAGGCATTTCTGGATGAATATGTCATTGGACAGGATGAAGCAAAGAAAGTTCTTTCTGTGTCCGTATATAATCATTACAAGCGGATTATGGCTGAACAGGATCTGGGCGTTGAGCTGCAGAAAAGCAATATATTGATGCTGGGGCCTACCGGCTGCGGAAAGACCCTGCTTGCCCAGACACTGGCAAAAATTTTAAATGTACCTTTTGCAATTGCAGATGCCACAGCTTTGACAGAGGCAGGCTATGTTGGTGAGGATGTGGAGAACATTCTGCTGAAGGTAATCCAGGCTGCGGATGGAGATATAGAACGTGCGGAGCATGGTATTATCTACATTGATGAAATTGACAAGATTACGAGAAAGTCAGAGAATCCTTCTATCACCCGTGATGTATCAGGTGAAGGGGTACAGCAGGCTTTGTTGAAGATAATAGAAGGCACTATCGCCTCTGTTCCTCCTCAGGGAGGCAGAAAGCACCCGCATCAAGAGCTGATACAGATTGATACAACCAATATCCTGTTTATCTGTGGTGGTGCTTTTGAGGGGATCGACAAGCTGATTGAGACACGGCTTGACAAAAAATCTATCGGATTTAATGCTGAGATTGCATCCAAACACGAGGAGAATGTGGATGTCCTTCTGCATCAGGTTCTCCCTCAGGATCTGGTAAAATTCGGATTAATACCGGAGCTGGTGGGGCGCCTGCCGGTTACAGTATCTCTGGATATGCTGGATAAAGAAGCACTGATCAGAATTCTGACAGAACCAAAGAGTGCAATTGTAAAGCAGTATCAGAAACTGCTGGAACTGGACGGGGTACGGCTGGAATTTGACAAAGAGGCCCTTCTGGCAATTGCGGAGACATCTCTTGCAAGGAGGACCGGGGCCAGAGGCCTGCGGGCTATTATGGAGAACATCATGATGGACACAATGTTTAAGGTCCCATCAGATGATACAATCAAGGAGTGCCGGATAACAAAAGAAGTGGTGAAAGGAACAGGAGGTCCCCTTTATGAGTGCGACGGGGAAGAACGCAGATCATTCCTTACATCAGAGAGTGCATAGGAAATTCGGGCGGGTGCAATGGTATCCGCCCTTCTTATATTACAGTAACTATTCAGAACCGGGCTCGAAAAGCTACGTTTTGAAACTCAGGAGGAAAGACATATATGAAAAATGAGACACAGAGCCTTCCTATGGTAGCCTTAAGAGGCATGACGATTATGCCGGAGATGGTTGTACATTTTGATATAAGCCGGAACCAGTCCATAGCGGCGGTTCAGGAAGCTATGGTGGAAGACCAGAAGATTTTTCTGATAACACAGAGGGATGCTGAAGATGAGAAACCAAAGCAGGAGGATTTGTTTGAAGTAGGAACTGTCGGGACAATCAAGCAGATTGTTAAGCTGCCCAGACATATTGTGCGGGTTCTTGTGGCAGGAGAAGGACGAGGTGTGCTTCAGAGTATTGAGTATGAAGAACCCTATATGCGCGCCCGTGTGGTGGTGATTGATGATTCTGAAATCACTATACCGGAGGATTTGAACGGGGAGGCCATGGAGCGCAGTCTGAAGGATATGTTTGTAGATTTTGCAGCAAAAAACGGAAAGATGTCCAAAGAATCGGTTGCCCAGATACTGGAGGTACAGGGCCTGATAAAGCTGGTAGACGAAGTTGCCGCAAACACACCGCTGCCTTACAAAGATCTCCAGGAGATATTAAATGAGACGGATTTCTGGAAAAGATATGAGACACTGGCATTCAAGCTTGTGAATGAAGTGCAGATTATGGATATTAAAGAACAGATTCAGATAAAAGTAAAAGAGAGGGTAGATAAGCATCAGAAGGAATATATTCTCAGAGAACAGTTAAAACTAATACGTGAGGAACTGGGAGATGACACCACGCTTTCAGACGCAGATGAGTTTGAAAAGGCGGCAAAATCATTAAAAGCATCTCGGGAAGTAAAGGAAAAGCTCACAAAGGAAATAGGACGGTTTAAAAATTCTCTGAACAGTCCGGCGGAGACCGGAGTTATCCGTACTTATATTGAGACTCTTCTGGAAATGCCCTGGGACAAAGCGGCAAAGGACAGCCGGGATATAGAATATGCCCGGAAAGTTTTAGCGGAGGATCATTACGGGCTGGAGCAGGTCAAGGAAAGAGTGCTGGAATTTCTAGCTGTTCGTTCTCTGACAAAAAAAGGAGAGAGCCCTATTTTATGTCTTGTGGGACCTCCGGGTACAGGAAAGACATCCATTGCCAAATCTCTTGCAAGAGCATTGAAGAAGCCCTATGTGAGAATCTCCCTGGGAGGAATCAGAGATGAGGCAGAAATCAGGGGACACAGAAAGACTTATGTGGGAGCGATGCCGGGAAGGGTTGCAGATGCAATGAAGACGGCGGGAGTGAAGAATCCGGTTATGCTTCTGGATGAGATTGATAAAGTGAGCAAAGATTATAAGGGAGACACCTTTTCGGCCCTTCTGGAAGTACTCGACAGTGAGCAGAACAGTAAATTTAGGGATCACTATCTGGAGCTTCCGCTGGATTTGTCTGAAGTTTTATTTATTACAACGGCAAACACTCTTCAGACCATACCCAGACCACTTTTGGACCGTATGGAAGTTATTGAAATCAGCAGCTATACGGAAAATGAGAAGATGCATATCGCGGTAGAGCATCTGATACCAAAACAGATTCAGAAACATGGTTTGAAACCGGAACAGCTGTCTTTCAGTAAACAGGCAATCTGGAAGATGGCCCGCAATTATACAAAAGAAGCAGGAGTCAGACAGCTAGAAAGAAAGATAGCGGATATTTGCAGAAAAGCTACAAAAGAAATACTGACAACAAAGAAAAAGAAGGTTATAATAACAGAAAAGAATATCCATAAGTATTTGGGAAAAGAAAAGTATACATATAAGATGGCAAATCCTGTTGATGAAGTGGGTATTGTGCGCGGACTTGCCTGGACCAGTGTGGGAGGAGACACTCTTCAGATTGAAGTTAATGTTATGCCCGGGAAAGGAGAAATCATGCTCACAGGGAAGCTCGGCGATGTAATGAAAGAGTCTGCACGGACGGGGATCAGTTATATACGATCCGTAAGTGAGCAGTATCAGATTGCACAGGATTTCCTTGAAAAGCATGATATCCATGTACATATACCAGAGGGAGCGGTGCCCAAGGATGGGCCGTCTGCCGGAATTACCATGGCAACAGCTATGCTGTCCGCCATAACCGGGTATAAGGTCAGGGCAGATCTGGCAATGACAGGTGAGGTTACATTGCGGGGAAGAGTCCTTCCCGTCGGAGGATTAAAGGAAAAGCTGCTTGCCGCAAAAAATGCCGGTATTAAGACAGTACTTGTTCCCGGGAAGAACCAGGCAGATGTGGAGGAATTGTCCTCGGAGATTACAAAAGGACTGGAAATACTGCCTGTGGAAAATATGGATGAAGTACTTAAATCAGCACTTATAACAGAGGAATAAGTCTGCAGGAAGGGAAAATAGGTATGGTTATCAAAAATGTTAATTTAGAGACAGTTTGTGGAATCACAAGTGTGCTTCCAGACAATGATAAACCCGAAATAGCATTTGCGGGAAAATCCAATGTAGGTAAATCCTCCCTAATCAACGCTCTGATGAACCGGAAATCCTATGCCAGAATCTCGGCAACGCCCGGAAAAACGCAGACAATCAATTTTTACAATATCAATGATGAGATGTATCTTGTAGATCTTCCAGGTTACGGGTATGCCAAAGTTTCCGAGAAGGAAAAGGAGCAATGGGGAAGGCTGGTGGAACGTTATCTGCACGCTTCTGCCCGGCTGAAAGCTGTATTTCTCTTGATTGATATACGGCATGAGCCTTCTGCTAATGATAAGATGATGTACCGGTGGATTGTTGAACAGGGCTACAAGCCGATTATCATAGCGACAAAGCTTGACAAACTAAAAAGAAGCCAGATCCAGAAGCATGTAAAAATGGTCAGAGAGGGTCTGGAGCTTGAAAATGATTCAAAGATTATTCCCTTTTCATCTGTGACAAAGCAGGGGCGGGATGAAATATGGGAATTTGTGGAGACAGAACTGGGGGAATGACAATGGAGAGCAGACGGCCCTACTGGCAGATTATCGTGAGTCTTGTGTTTAGCCTGGCGGCGACAGCTGCCTTTGTGATTATTGGAATAAAGGTATTGGGGCTTTTGATGCCTTTTGTGATTGGGTGGATTATGTCCACCATTGCCGCCCCGGTAGTTAACTGGCTTGAGAAAAGACTGAAGATTGTAAAGAAACTGGGGTCTGCCCTTATTGTGGTCATAGTGCTGGTTTTGATTGTATTGCTGCTTTATTTTGCAGTAAGCCATATTGCTGTCGAAATAGGAGATCTGATATCAAATTTCCCGAATTTGTATGCCCAGTTTGAATCAGGACTGGAGCAGATTGGAAATACGCTCTCAGGTGTGTTTTCCAGGCTGCCCCAGGCAGTGCAGAGTGGATGGGATACTGCACTGGATAATCTGAATAAGTATGCAGCCAAATTAATTGCCGGGATCAGCGAGCCGACAATGGCTGCAGCCGGTAACTTTGCAAAGAGTCTTCCCTCTTATCTGATTTCATTTATTGTGGCAATGATGTCGGCCTATCTGTTCACAGTGAACAGAGAAGAAGTAATTCAATGGTTGAGAAAGGTTTCGCCTCCCTCTGTCACAAAGAGAATGGAGCTGGTGATAGATAATCTGAAATATGCAGTTGGAGGATACTTTAAAGCACAATTTAAAATTATGGCAATTGTGTTTGTGGTTTTGTTTGTCAGCTTCGTAGTGCTTGGTGTTCACTATTTCATATTAGTTGCCTTTTTAATTTCATTTCTAGACTTCCTCCCGTTTTTCGGGACGGGAACTGCACTGATACCGTGGGCTCTCTATCAGGGACTCATGGGGGATTATAAGATGGCAGTTGCTCTTGTTATTGTTTATATCCTGACCCAGCTGATGCGTCAGCTAGTTCAGCCCAAGCTAGTAGGAGACAGCATGGGACTGCATCCGCTGGTCACATTGCTTCTGCTCTATATAGGGTATAAGGTGAGCAGTATTCTGGGAATGATTCTGGCAGTACCCATCGGTATGGTGTTGATCAATATGACCCGGGCAGGTGCTTTTGATTACATTTTGAACGATGTAAGGCTTCTGGTGGAAGGTATCCTGGGTTTAAGGGAAGAGCCTGACGAAAAAAAATAAAGTTCTTTCTTATTGCCCCGCAGGTTGCTGTGGGGTTTTTAACTTTTTACTTTTGCGGAGAACTTCGGCAATGTATTTTCCTGTGTAAGACTTGGGACTTTTTGCCACTTTCTCGGGGGTGCCGGTGGCCACAATGGTCCCGCCTTTGTCTCCGCCCTCGGGGCCTATATCAATAATATAGTCCGCAGTCTTTATAACATCAAGATTATGCTCAATGACAATAACAGTGTTCCCGTCACCGGAAAGACGGCGCAGGATTTCCGTCAGCTTGTGGACATCGGCAAAATGGAGTCCGGTTGTAGGCTCGTCCAGAATGTAAACAGTCTTCCCTGTGCTGCGCCTGCTCAGCTCTGAAGCCAGCTTTATTCGCTGTGCTTCACCTCCCGATAATTCCGTGGAAGGCTGGCCCAGGCGGATATAAGAAAGCCCCACATCATTGAGGGTCTCCATCTTTCTGCGTATGCTGGGGACATGTTCAAAGAAGTGCAAAGCTTCGCCCACAGTCATGTTTAGAATATCATAAATATTTTTCCCTTTATATTTCACCTCCAGGGTTTCTCTGTTATAGCGTTTTCCGCCGCATACTTCACATGGTACGTATACATCCGGCAGGAAATGCATCTCAATCTTTAAGATTCCGTCTCCGTTGCAGGCTTCACAGCGCCCGCCTTTCACATTGAAACTGAACCGTCCTTTTTTATATCCTCTGGATTTTGCATCCGGGGTTGCAGCAAACAAATCCCGGATTAAATCAAAGACTCCTGTGTAAGTTGCCGGGTTGGAACGGGGAGTACGTCCGATAGGAGACTGGTCAATGTTGATGACTTTGTCAATCTGATCCATTCCTTCAATTCTCTTATGCTTCCCGGGGATTGTCCTTGCCCGGTTCAAATCTCTTGCCAGTTTTTTATATAAAATTTCATTTACAAGAGAACTCTTTCCGGAGCCGGATACCCCGGTCACACAGGTCATGATTCCCAGAGGAATATCCACGTCAATATTTTTCAGGTTATTTTCGCTGGCGCCGATTATCTTGAGAAAACCGGTTGGCTTTTCCCTTTTTTCGGGAACCGGAATCTGAATTCTGCCGCTTAGGTATGCTCCGGTAATAGATTCCTTATTTTTCATAATCTCCTGGGCTGTACCTATAGCAACCACTTCACCGCCGTATTCGCCGGCTCCGGGACCGATATCTACTACGCAGTCCGCTGCCAGCATGGTATCCTCATCGTGTTCTACAACAATCAGAGAATTCCCTAAATCCCGCAGGTGTTTCAAAGTCCCAAGCAGTTTATCATTATCTCTTTGGTGAAGACCAATACTTGGCTCATCCAGGATATAGGCCACGCCGACCAGGCCGGAGCCAATTTGCGTGGCAAGGCGGATTCGCTGAGCCTCACCGCCCGATAAGGATGCGGCCGCTCTGGCGAGAGTCAGATAGTCCAGTCCTACATCCAACAAAAATTGAATGCGGGCGGAAATCTCTTTGAGAATCTGTCCGCCTATCATCAGCTGCGTCTGGGACAGCCGAAGTTCTTTTAGAAATTCCTGAAATTTTGCAATAGACAGTGCAGTGGCCTCTGCGATATTCTTGTCTCCTATGGTGACTGCCAGAGCACCTTTCTTCAGTCTTTGTCCGCCGCACTCGGGGCAGGGAGTGATGTTCATGAAACTTTCGTACTCTGCCTTCATGGTGTCGGAGCCGGTTTCGCGGTAACGCCGCTCTACATTTTTAATGAGGCCTTCAAAGGCGACATCATAGACACCTTCACCCCGCTGTCCTTTATAATAAACTTTTATGGATTTCCCGTTCGTACCATAGAGAATGACATCATGTATCTCCTGGGGGTATTGTTCAAAGGGAGTATCGAGATCAAAGTGGTACTCCAGGCACAGGGCATCAAGGATTGCCCTAGTGAAACTGGACTTGTCCGTGCAGGACTGCCAGCCTGTGACTGCGATTGCCCCTTTGCTGATGCAAAGGGACGGATCCGGGATCATGAGATCTTCAGAAAATTCCATCTTATATCCTAGCCCAAAGCATACAGGGCATGCACCGAAAGGATTATTGAAGGAGAAGCTCCTGGGCTCAATCTCATCAATACTAATGCCACAGTCCGGGCATGAGAAAGTCTGACTGAAGTTCATGGGTTCTCCGCCGATAACGTCTACAATGAGCAGCCCTTCAGCTAAAGAAAGTACGTTTTCCACTGAATCGGTGAGCCTTTTTTCAATTCCGGGCTTCACAATCAGACGATCCACAATAATTTCAATATTATGCTTGATGTTTTTATTCAGGACAATCTCCTCAGAAAGCTCATATAGGCTGCCATCGATTCTCACTCGTACATAGCCGCTCCGTTTGGCTCGTTCCAACAGCTTGGCGTGGGTACCCTTCCGCCCCCTGACCACAGGAGACAGAAGTTGAATTTTTGTGCCTTCGTGCAGCTCCATTATCTGGTCTACCATCTGATCCACCGTCTGTTTTGTGATTTCTTTCCCACAGTTTGGGCAATGCGGAATCCCCACACGGGCGTAAAGTAACCGAAGATAGTCATAAATTTCCGTTACCGTTCCTACAGTGGAGCGGGGATTGTGGTTTGTAGATTTCTGGTCAATGGAAATTGCAGGAGAGAGCCCTTCTATGCTTTCTACATTGGGCTTTTCCATCTGCCCCAGGAATTGTCTTGCATAGGAGGATAGGGATTCCATATATCTTCTCTGACCCTCGGCATAGATTGTATCAAATGCGAGAGAGGACTTTCCGGAACCGCTGAGTCCTGTAAGTACCACGAGTTCATTCCTCGGAATGTCCACATCAATATTTTTTAAATTATTTTCATTTGCGCCACGTATCTTGATATATTCTCTGGCGTTCATCTTTTTGCTCATATTGTCTCCTTAGTTCTGAACAGTTATGTCAATTTTCTATATCATTTAGAGTTTTCTTTAACTCTATCAGTTTGTCTCTAAGTTCCGCAGCGGCTTCAAAGTTCAGCTCTGCGGCAGCTTTTTTCATTTGCTTTGATAAATCTGCAACTAATTTTTCCAGCTCCTTCTTGCTCATGGATTCCGGGTCTTTTTCTATTCTCAGCTCCTCGGCAGCTACCTTTTTAGAAATACTAATTAAATCCCGGACTGCTTTGTGTATTGTCTGAGGCGTGATGCCGTGTTCTTCATTGTACATCATCTGAATCTTGCGCCGTCTCTTTGTTTCATCTATGGCAACCTGCATGGAGTCTGTGACGGTATCTGCATACATAATCACATGCCCATCGGAGTTTCTCGCTGCACGCCCTATGGTCTGAATCAGGGAGGTGGACGAACGGAGGAACCCTTCCTTATCGGCATCCAGGATAGCTACCAGTGTGATTTCAGGAATATCCAGTCCCTCACGCAGAAGGTTAATACCAACAAGGACATCAAATACGTCCAGCCGCATGTCACGGATGATTTCGCTGCGCTCAAGTGTATCCACATCAGAATGCAGATATTTTACACGAATACCGACTTCACGCATATAGTCGGTGAGGTCTTCTGCCATCCGTTTGGTAAGTGTAGTGACAAGAACTTTGTTTCTCTTTGAAACTTCTTTATTTATTTCACCTACAAGATCGTCAATCTGGCCCTCCACCGGGCGGACTTCTACATGAGGATCCAGAAGGCCTGTGGGACGGATTACCTGCTCGGCCCGGAGCAATTCATGTTCTTCTTCATAAGGGCCAGGTGTGGCGGAGACAAACAAAACCTGATTTATTTTACTTTCAAATTCTTCAAAATTTAAGGGACGGTTGTCTTTCGCTGAAGGCAGACGGAATCCATAGTCCACAAGGGTAGATTTCCGTGACTGGTCACCTGCGTACATACCGCCAATCTGTGGTATCGTCTTGTGGGACTCGTCAATCATAATCACAAAATCATCTGGGAAATAGTCAATCAGTGTATAAGGGGGCTGTCCCGGAGCCAGTCCTGCCAGATGGCGGGAATAGTTTTCAATTCCGGAACAGAATCCCGTTTCTTTAAGCATTTCGATATCAAAATTCGTACGTTCTGCAATCCGCTGGGCCTCCAACAGCTTGTCCTGTCGTTTAAATTCTTTTACACGATCATCCAGTTCAACCTCGATATCTTTGACAGCCCGTGTAATATTTTCCTTGTCTACAACATAGTGGGAGGCCGGAAATATGGCGGTATGCTTTAATTCATCCTTTATCTCTCCGGTCAAAATATCAATTTCGGTAATCCGGTCAACCTCATCACCAAACCATTCTATCCGGATTGCCGTGTCGGCAGAGTTGGCAGGTATTACCTCCAATACATCACCCCGCACCCGGAAAGTACCTCTGTGGAAATCCATCTCATTTCTGTCGTATTGGATTTCAATCAGTTTGGCCATCACTTCATCTCTGTCCCGAATCATGCCCGGACGCAGAGAAACTACCATATTCTGATAGTCTACAGGACTGCCCAGTCCGTAGATACAGGAAACGCTGGCAACTATAATTGTATCCCGGCGCTCTGCCAGAGCCATGGTGGCAGACAGACGCAGCTTGTCAATTTCATCATTGATAGCGGAGTCCTTGGCAATATAAGTATCAGATGAGGGAACATAAGCCTCAGGCTGATAGTAGTCATAATAAGAGACAAAATATTCTACCGCATTATCGGGGAAGAACTCTTTGAACTCCCCGTAGAGCTGGGCGGCAAGAGTCTTGTTGTGTGCAATTATCAGGGTTGGCTTCTGAATCTGCTGGATTATATTCGCCATAGTGAAGGTCTTGCCGGATCCTGTAACTCCCAGTAAAGTCTGAAATTGATTGCCCTCTTTAAATCCCTGAACCAGTTCTTTGATTGCCTGGGGCTGGTCTCCGGTGGGATTATAAGGAGCTTTTAATTTAAACTGTTGTTCGCTCATAGTCACCTCTCTGATCACTTCCTCGTACATTGTATCAAAATTGATTATAGCAGAATACATCTAAAAAGTATAGAGCAGAATCGAATGTTTGTTCTGTATTTTCCTGCGGCATGTATTGTTATCTTTATGAGTATAAAATCACACCTACAGATGCCATACTAATACTATATCATCATATCATGATGTTGGGGTCAAAAGGTATTTTGCCCCTTGATACCTACGGATTGCTCCGCACTTTGTGCTCCCGCAATCCTAAAAACATTCGAAATCCGCCCTACTCGGGCTTCTTTCTCATGTTTTGCGGGTCCCAAAGTCATGCTTTTTCATGCAAGCATGAAACGCATGACCTTTTGACCCTGGTATCATATCATAAAGAAAGAGTAAAATTTCAAAAAAGGGTTTCCATTTTAGGGAAATTTTATTATACTAGTGTTGCAACTTGGGGAGAGCTGTGATAGAAAAGGTAGATGAAGTGAAAGAATACTTGCGGAGAGATTCTACCCTATCAGTGAGATACAAAGGAAAATTAAGAAATGTAATAAGGGTTCTGGAAGGGAGAGTTAAGATGCCTATAGATATCGGAATAGATTTAGGAACAGCCAGTGTGCTTGTATATGTAAAAGGAAAGGGAGTTGTACTTAAGGAGCCCTCTGTGGTGGCTTTTGACCGGGATACGAATGTGATTAAAGCAATCGGGGAAGAAGCCCGCCTTATGCTGGGAAGAACCCCGGGTAATATTGTGGCGGTCCGTCCCTTACGTCAGGGTGTTATATCAGACTATACTGTGACGGAGAAGATGATTAAATATTTTGTACAGAAGTCTCTTGGAAAGAGAACATTTAAGAAACCCCGGATTAGTATCTGTGTGCCCAGCGGTGTTACAGAGGTAGAGAAGAAGGCTGTGCAGGAAGCAACCTTTGCTGCGGGGGCAAGAGAGGTGAATCTTATAGAGGAGCCGGTGGCGGCTGCTATCGGAGCAGGGATTGATATTTCCAAGCCCTGTGGAAATATGATCGTGGACATCGGAGGGGGTACTGCAGATATTGCAGTTATTTCCCTGGGAGGCACTGTAGTCAATACATCTATCAAGATTGCCGGTGATGATTTTGACGAGGCAATCGTCCGCTATATGCGCAAGAAGCATAATCTTTTAATAGGAGAGCGGACTGCCGAGGATATTAAGATTAAGATAGGGACAACATACCCACTTGCAGAAGAAGAAAGCATGGAGGTCAGAGGACGCAATCTTGTGACAGGGCTTCCAAAGACTGTGACAGTGACATCTTCAGAGACAGAGGAAGCCCTCCGCGAGTCTACAGGACAGATTGTGGAGGCTGTTATGGGGATCCTGGAACAGACCCCCCCGGAACTGTCGGCTGATATTTTGGACAGGGGGATCGTTCTGACAGGAGGCGGTGCCATGTTGCGCGGTATGGAAGAAATGATAGAAGAAAGAACGGGAATTCATACAATGACGGCTGAAGATCCTATGAAAGTCGTGGCGATTGGGACAGGCCAGTTTGTGGAATTTATGAGCAGCAGAAATGACTTTTAGTAACAGTTCTGTCATAGCAGGTTGATGGCTGAACTGTTACAATTTTTAACCAGGAGGAAGATGTGGAAGTAGTTACCGGGTATGTGGAGCACATTGTGTTCCGCAATGAGGAAAATGGATATACGGTATTCAATCTGGAGAATAAAGAAGGAGAACTGACCTGCGTCGGGAACTTTAATTTTATAAACGAGGGAGAGATGCTTGAGCTGCATGGTGATTTTGTCAACCACAATGTGTATGGAAGTCAACTTCGAGTCAGCTCTCATGAGCTGAAAGAACCGGAAGACCTGGTTTCCATTGAGCGGTATCTGGGCTCCGGTGCGGTAAAAGGTCTGGGGGCAGCCCTCGCAGGAAGAATTGTCAGAAAGTTCAAAAAGGATACGTTTCGGATTATAGAAGAGGAGCCGGAGAGGCTTGCCGAGGTAAAGGGAATCAGTGAGAGAAAAGCCAGAGAGATTGCAGAGCAGGTGGAAGAAAAAAGAGATATGCGCCAGGCGATGATCTATCTGCAGAAGTACGGGATTTCCACCACTCTTGCCGTGAAGATTTATAAATATTATGGTGCGAAATTATATAAGGTCCTAGAAGAAAATCCCTATCAGCTGGCCGACAATATAGAGGGTGTGGGATTTAAGACAGCAGATGAAATTGCTGCCAGAGCGGGAATTCATATGGATTCAGATTTTAGAATCCAAAGCGGTATTTTTTATGCACTGCAGCAGGCTGTGGGGGAGGGACACATCTATCTTCCCGGACCGGTTTTGAAGGCACGTGCAGGGCACCTGCTTGGGGTGGAGATTCAGGATACGGGAAAATATATCATGGATCTTTGTATTGAGAAAAAGACGGTTCAAAAAGAAGTGGGAGGGGAAATCAGAGTTTACCCTTCTCATTATTATTATATGGAGCTGAATACGGCGAGAATGCTCCACGATCTGAATATTGACTGCAGCATGCCGGAGGACATGATGGAGAAACGCCTGCATCAGGTGGAGAAAAAGGAGCAAATCGGACTGGATCCGATGCAGCACAGAGCTGTGATTGAATCTATCAAGCATGGGCTTTTGGTTCTGACGGGCGGCCCGGGGACGGGAAAGACTACTACCATCAACACCATGATACAGTTTTTTGAGAGCGAAGGCATGAGCATTCTTCTGGCAGCGCCCACAGGGCGGGCGGCTAAGCGGATGACAGAGACAACAGGGTATGAGGCACAGACGATTCACCGCCTTTTAGAGGTAAACGGTAACCCTGAGGAAGAGGGCAACGTAAACGGATTTATGAGAAACCGGCAGAACCCTCTGGAAACGGATGTATTAATCATAGATGAGATGTCTATGGTGGATCTTCCCCTGATGCATGCTCTTTTATCTGCTGTGGTGGAAGGGACCCGGCTGATCCTGGTGGGTGACATGAATCAGCTGCCGTCGGTAGGCCCCGGCAGTGTATTAAAAGATATCATCGCATCAGGCAGCTTCCCGGTTGTGACACTGACCAAAATTTTCCGTCAGGCCGGGGAGAGCGATATTGTAGTTAATGCTCATAAAATCAATGCAGGGGAGCCTGTGCTCCTGGACAATAAGAGCCGGGATTTCTTCTTCCTGAAGCGCCGGGATCCAAACGTTATCATCAGTGTAATGCTTACACTGATACAGAAGAAACTCCCTAAATATGTGGATGCAGCTCCTTACGAGATACAGGTCATGACACCTACGCGAAAAGGACTTCTGGGGGTGGAGCATCTGAATATAATTTTGCAGAGATACCTGAACCCTCCTGGGCCGGAGAAAGCGGAGAAGGAAAACGGGCAACGTATCTTCCGGGTGGGAGATAAAGTGATGCAGATCAAAAATAATTACCAGCTGGAGTGGGAAATCAGCACAAAATACGGACTGACTGTGGATAAAGGCATGGGAATTTTTAACGGCGATATGGGGATTGTAACGGATATCAATACCTATGAGGATCTGGTAGTCGTAGAATATGATGAACACAGAAAAGTAAAATATCCCTTTGAACTGCTGGAGGAACTGGAACTGGCCTATGCTATTACAGTACATAAATCTCAGGGCAGTGAGTACCCTGCTGTTATTATACCCTTACTACAGGGACCAAGAATGCTCTACAACAGGAATTTGCTTTATACTGCAGTGACACGTGCAAAACAATGTCTGACCATCGTGGGGAGTGATACAACATTTCAGGAAATGATACAAAACAAAAACGAGCAAAACCGTTACACAAGCCTGGCAGAGCGTATTCAGGAATTTTAGACCTTTTGTATCCGAAAGTCTGTCCTTTTTGTGGAAAAATATCGGCAGAAGGGATTTGTGACTGCTGTAAGAAGAAAGTTATATATATAAAGGATTCAAGGTGTATGTGCTGCGGAAAACCTGTAGAAAAGGAAGAACAGGAATTTTGCAGGGACTGCTCCTGTCATCAGAAAGCTTATGAGCAGGGGCGAAGTCTCTGGGTGCACCGTCCTCCTGTCTCTTCGGCATTATACCGTTTTAAATATAAAAATAAAAGATATTATGGCAGAATATTTGCCGAAGAGATGGCAAAGTCATTGGAAGATCAGATTTACAGATGGCAAATTGAGGAAATGATTCCGGTTCCTCTTCACCCTGCCAGAAGAAAGATGCGGGGATACAATCAGGCAGAAATACTGGCGGAGGAACTGGGAAAGATAATAGACATTCCGGTAAATGATAAAATCCTGTACCGGATCCGAAATACAAAGCCCCAAAAGAGCTTGGATGATGCGCAGAGAACCCAAAACCTGAAAGGGGCTTTTGCGGTATCTAAGCAACATAATATAAAACGGAATATACTGATTATAGACGACATTTATACCACCGGGAGTACCATAAATAAAGCCGCTCATATGCTGAAACTTGGAGGTGCTGAAAAAGTATATTTTTTGACTGTAAGCATTGGACAAGGACTCTGAGTATATGCTATACTAAAAACGATGTTTATAACGGAAGGATATTTTAGGTGAACGAAATGTTAGATAAAAATCGTATCAGGCTGATGACAAAGATGGCGAAGTACGAGAAGTCTCAGGCAGCTGAAGATTTGAAAATCAGCAGCTATTATAAAAAGGATTATGCCAGTCTGAATACATTGATTACGGCCATCTGGGTTACCGTCGGATACGCGCTTCTGGCCGGGCTGATTATAATCAGCAACATAGATGCCTTAATGAAAAATCTGACAATAGCAAAATTTATTATTGTTGTATCAATTGCGGTTGGCATATATATTGTATTGCTGGTAGTGTACTGTGTCTATGCGGGAAGTTTCTATAAGTCCAAGCACAACAGAGCAAAGCAGCGCGTAAAGAGATATTACCGGAGCCTGTCACGGTTGGGAAAGATGTATGTGAAGGAGAAAAAATAAGAATATGAGTACATTACTTGTCTGGAAAGAACAACTTCAGAAAATTTATGCGAGGTTTTCTATTTATATTGTGAAAGCATTGCAATTTATTCTGGGACTGTGTGTTTTTGGCCTTATTAATTCCAACATAGGATTTATGAAGGCAGCTTCATCCATATTGTGTACATTGGGTCTTTCAGCCGTATGCGCGTTCCTGCCGCCAATCGTAATGGCGGTGGCGGCAACAATTCTGATACTACTGCATTTCTATGCATTGTCTGCACCGATAGCACTGGTATCTCTGGCTATTTTTCTCATTATGTATATCTTCTATTTCCGGTTTACCCCCAGGAAGGCGTGGCTCATTCTTCTGACTCCGGTGGCATTTGCATTTAAAGTGCCTTTCGTAATCCCGGTTGCATTTGGGCTTTTGGGAACACCGGTCTATGTGGTGCCGGCGGCATTTGGAACGATTGTTTATTATGTACTGCACTATGTGAAGTCATCTGCCTCCGCGCTGAAGGGCGGCGGCACGAGTGGGATGGCAGAGAGCCTTATGGCTTTCGCAAAGCAGTCTCTGACGAACAGGGAAATGTGGATTATGGTTCTGGCGGTTACGGTCAGTCTCCTGCTTGTATATGCAGTCCGCACCAGATCCGTGAATCATGCATGGAAAATCGGATCTGCGGCGGGAAGTATTGCCGCCATTGTGATTGGAGCAGTTGGAAATGTAACACTGAATGTTCACCTTTCCTACGGAGCCTTGGTATTTGGCGGTCTGTTTGCTTTTGCTGCAGGATTGGTTCTGGAATTTCTCTTTTTCTCCGTAAACTATTCCAGCACGGAGCGTATGCGTTTTGAAGATGATGAATATTATTATTATGTGAAGGCCGTTCCTAAGATTGTAGTTTCTGCACCCGAGGTCAGTGTGAAGCATATTAATGCCAGCCAGCCCAAAGGGGCTCCTGCCATGCCTAAAGCAAGAGGCAGGGAAGAAAATGTCGATCACGCAGAAGCAGCGGATGACATTTTGCTGACCAGAAGTCTCACAAAGGAACTTGGATTGGGAAAGCTGGATGATAAATAACATTACACAGTTCAGTTATGTAATTGCGTATATCGAAACAGGAGGCGGCACAGATGGGCCATTGGATAAAAAGTTTTTTTGACAACTATATAAGTGGTATGTACTTTCCGGATGTCCGCCTGACCGATATCATAGAAATCCTCATTATAGCGGCAATTGTATACCGCGTTATGCTTTGGATAAAAAATACAAAGGCCTGGATGCTTTTAAAGGGGATGATTGTTCTCGCAGCGTTTATAGCGGCAGCAGCTCTATTGCGGATGCATACGATATTGTTCCTTGCCAGAGAATCTATACCCGCATTGGCAACGGCGGCCGTAGTCATTTTCCAGCCTGAATTGCGGAGGGCTTTGGAAAAGTTGGGAGAAAAGAACCTCCTGAACAATATCAATCCATTTGACCGAAGCAGAGATAATCACAGATTTTCTGATGGCACACTGGAATCATTGGTAAAAGCATCATTTGATATGGGAAGTGTGTGCACGGGGGCACTTATTGTTGTGGAGCAGGCTACCCAGCTTACGGAATATGAAGTGACAGGGATTGAGCTGGACTGTAAAGTCTCATCTCAAATCCTGCTGAATATATTTGAGCACAATACTCCTCTTCATGACGGAGCAGTTATTGTGCGCGGGGACAGAATCGTATCTGCCACATGCTATCTTCCTCTGTCAGACAATATGCAGATTAGTAAAGAACTTGGGACCAGACACCGGGCTGCACTTGGGATGAGCGAAGTCAGTGATGCGCTGACTATTGTTGTGTCAGAGGAGACCGGTCAGGTTTCAGTAGCCATGGGCGGACAACTGGTGAGAGGGATTACTCCAGAATATCTTTCTACAAGGCTGAGCCAGATCCAGTTTAGAGCTTCGGAGCTTAAGAAGTTTAACATATGGAAAGGACGGCATGGACATGAAGAAGTATAAATTTACGAACAACCTGGGCTTGAAGATAATGGCTATTGTTTTTGCTGCTGTCCTGTGGCTGATAGTTGTGAATGTAGATGACCCGGTCGAAACGCGTCCTTTCCGCAATGTACCAGTGGATGAGGTGAATAAAGAGGTTATAACGAACAAGGGAAGAACATATAAGAAATTGGATGATACACAGACGGTTACTGTCTTGGTGAAAGCAAAGCGCTCTGTATTAACTAAACTGAAAGCTGAGAATATAGTCGCAACTGCCGATATGAGTGAGATGCAGTTTGAATCGCTGGTGCCTATAACAGCAACCATTCCGGGATATGAGGGGAGTTACTACTCCGCAGAGGCATCCCCCTCAAACTTAAGGGTCAAGGTGGAGGAACAGACGAAAAATGTGTTCCCGCTGACTGTAAGTGCTTCGGGGACTCCAAGAGATGGGTATGTTGTGGGAGATATGACAACGAACCCGGTAAAAATCACAGTGCGCGGTGCGGAATCCCTGGTCAACAGTATAGACAAAGCAGTTGCTAAGGTAGACGTCTCCGGCGTATCAAAAACCACGGCGAAGAAAGCTGATCTGGTGTACTATGACAAGAATGGGAATGTTTTGGATAAAACACAGCTGGAGGATAACCTGGGAGATGAAGGGATTACGGTAAATATCGAAGTACTCAACACGAAAAACGTGGCATTGAACTTCAGTACCTCAGGTACTCCAGAGCAAGGATATCTCGTCAGTGGAATCACCTGTGAGCCTGATACCATTCAGGTATGCGGGACACCGGAAGAATTGGAGGGCTTTGATCAACTGGACATTCCGGCATCGGAAGTTGATGTAACCGGTGCAACAGAAAAATTGGAAAAGACAGTAGATATACTCCCCTATCTGCCGGAGGAAATTCAGCTTGTAGATGAGACTGCCAATAATATTGTTGTAACAGTGTCCATAGAAGCGGAGGGAACCCGGACTATTGAACTCTCGGTGTATGCTATCCGGGTGGATAACCTGCAGAATAAGTTGAAGATTTCTTTTGACTCAGATACAGATATTGAGCTTCAGTTCAGGGGTGTTCAGGAAGCTCTGAACAATTTGGATATAAGGAATGCAGTTTCCATAGATTTGGAAAAATATACAAAGGCGGGAAACTATGAGGTACCGGTGGATATAGAAACCGCAGCCAACATTACTCTGGCGGAACAGCCTAAAGTAAAAATAACTCTGACTAATAAGGATGCGGATAAGAGTCAGGATAAGAAAGAAGATCAGGACACGGCAGCAGAAGATAAATCATAGGAGGAGACATTTTAGGTATGGTTAGTGAGAAGGTTACAATTAAGAACCCTACAGGCCTGCACTTAAGGCCTGCAGGATTGTTCTGTAAGACGGCTATGCAGTATGAAAGCAAAGTTACAATAGAGAAAAAATCAAAAACAGAGGACATAACTGCAAATGCAAAAAGTGTTCTGAGCGTTCTCGGAGCCTGCATCAAAAGTGGAGATATAATCACAATTGTATGCGAGGGTGAGGATGAGGAAGCAGCTCTCAGTGAGATGATACGCATTGTAGAAGATGGTCTGGGGGAGTAAACAAATGAGTAAAGCAACATTAGTAATTATGGCAGCGGGAATTGGCAGCAGGTTCGGAGGCGGTATCAAGCAGCTGGAGCCTGTAGGGCCAAATGGTGAAATTATCATGGATTATTCCATCTATGATGCTATGGGGGCAGGATTTGATAAGGTAGTATTTGTCATCAGAAAGGATTTGGAGAAGGACTTTAAAGAGGTAATTGGAAACCGCATTGAAAAAATTGTAGATGTGGACTATGCCTATCAGGAAATTGACGACATACCCGGGACATACAAAGAAAGATTCCGGGACAGGACAAAGCCCTGGGGAACAGGGCAGGCAATATTGTGTTGCAAAGATGTGGTGGATGCACCGTTCCTAGTCATCAATGCGGATGATTACTACGGAAAGCAGGCTTTTAAAGAAGGCTATGAATATCTGACCAGAGAACCGCGGGAAAATAAAATGGAAATCTGTATGATCAGCTTTGTGCTGAAGAACACACTAAGCGATAACGGAGCAGTGACCCGCGGAGTCTGCCGGGTAGATGCAGCAGGGATGCTGGCACAGATAGTAGAGACTCATAACATAGAAAAGGTAAATGGAAAGGCTGTTGTACAAAAGGAAGTCAGTGCACAGGAAATAGATGTAGAATCACCGGTTTCCATGAATATGTGGGGACTCAGGCCCGGCTTCTTCCAGATATTGGAAAATAGGTTCCGGGAATTTTTATCTGGGGTAGACAAGACTGATTTGAAGGCTGAATACCTGCTTCCGACAATCATTGGGGAACTGCTGGAAGAGGACAAGCTGTCAGTCAGAGTATTAAGATCGAAAGACAAATGGTTTGGAGTAACTTACAAGGAGGATAAAGATGCCGTAGTCTCGGCGGTAAGAAAACTGATTGATGAGGGCGTGTATCCGGCGAAGTTATTTGAGCGCTAAAGAAGATGAGAAGCATATGTATCTGAGAAATGGGATGCATATGCTTCTTATTTTTTTGAGAAAATGAGGGTGCGAAAAAAGTATTGAGTAAAAAAATATTTTGAGAATAAAAGTTTTTATATTCAGGAATATGAATGTTTATATATGTTACAGAAATGTTAAATCACATATAGATAACAAACAAATAAATGGAAAATTACGGATATACTGGGAAAAACTTGACAAAGATAATATTATATAATAAATTATAAATGAATCTCATACAGCTTCAGGATGCTGATTTCTTTTTTGTGTATAAGAAATAGGGGGGACATAAGAGTATGATTTCAACATTAAGGAAACTGATTTATGAGCGTAAATATCCGAAAAAATTATTTGGGAGAGTATGATTTTCGGCAAAAATGAAAAGCAATGTTGATTTGCAGAAAGGACTAAAGATAAGGGTGAGTATATGAAAAAAAGGTGGTTGGCTGTTGGGGTGAGTGTTTGCCTGATTTTAGGGATGATTTCTACACAGGACGTAAAGGTTTCTGCGGTAGATGAGACAAGGACGGACTCGCAACAAGAGACAATAGTAGAGGAATCTGCTGGGGATACAGATAATGAAGTATCAGAAACAACAGAAATAGAAAATGAAGATGCCGAAAGCGGAGAGGACGAAAATGCAGAATCTGTAAGTGATGCTACGAAAAGCCAGGATACAACGGATACAGAGTCACAAAACGGATTGTTAAAAAACAGTTGGAGTTATCAAGATGGGGAACTGATCACAAATCCAAAATTTCGCTCAAGATCGGTGCCAAATGCAAATGCGTGGCGGAAAATCAACGGAGTTTATGTCAATAGTGTCGGTGAACCGATTAAAGGTGCCACAAAAAAGGGTATTGACGTTAGTTTTTACCAGGGAAAAATTGACTGGGCCAAGGTGAAGTCCGATGGAATTGATTTTGCAATCATTCAATGTGGTTATGGCGATAATGATTCGAGCCAGGATGATCCCCAGTGGAAATATAATGTATCTGAATGTGAGCGGCTTGGCATTCCCTATGGTGTTTATCTGTATTCCTATGCGACAACGACAACGCAGGCAAAAAGTGAAGCAGCACATGTGCTGAGACTGCTCAATGGTCATAATCCTTCTTATCCGGTTTATTTAGACATGGAAGAGGATAGAATCAAGTCTCTAAATCCAGCAACAAAGGGGCAGCTGGCGAAGACTTTCTGTGATACAGTATCGGCAGCAGGATACAAGGTGGGTATTTATGCGAATCTGGACTGGTGGGATAACGAGCTCACAGATTCAGTATTTAATAACAGCTCCTGGTCAAAATGGGTAGCGCAGTATAATACAACCTGCAAGTATAGCGGAACTTATGATCTTTGGCAGTGTACAAGTGAAGGCAGTGTAGCGGGAATAAATGGAGAAGTGGATTTAAATTTTTTGATGGGCAGTATGCTTCCCTTTGCTGATGTAAGAGCAACGGACTGGTATTATGATGCGGTTTTGTATGTGTATAATAATGGGATTATGACAGGATTGAATTCAACGAAGTTTGGACCGGCTACGAAAGTGAGCCGTGCGCATTTTGTAACAATGCTGTATCGTATGTCGGGCTCTCCAGCCACAGCTTACTCTAGGGTTTTTCCAGATGTGGCGGCAAATCAGTTTTATACAAGTGCAGCACTGTGGGCTTCAGCGGCGGGAATAACAACAGGATATGACAATGGATATTTTGGACCGGCAGATAATATAACCCGTGAACAGATGATGAGCATGTTATACAGATATGCAATCTATAAAGGATATGATGTTTCAGCCCGGGGAAACCTCAACCGATTTAGAGATGGTGGGCAGGTTAGTCCATTTGCTCTGACAGCAGCTCAGTGGTGTGTGGGAGCAGGAATTATTACCGGGAATGAGAATGGAACGCTGGCACCTCAGGCCTACGCAGACCGTGCAGCCGGCGCTACGACTGTGATGCGCTATAAAACAACTATAAAATAGACAATATACAGATACGAATCTAACGGAGATTAAAAAAATTCAACGGAGATTAAAAAAATTCAGCGGTTGCTAGACTGTGCAAATAGTGTTATACTTTATGAACGTGAAAGATACGTTTCAAAGCATGAAGGAGAAAACCTGATGAATTATGCAGTAATATTTGCTGGGGGAACCGGTACGAGGATGAACACGAAAACCCGGCCAAAGCAGTTTCTCACATTGCATGGGAAGGAAATTATAATATATACACTTGAGCACTTTGAAAATCATCCGGGGATAGAGGGGATTTCGGTTGTATGCATTGCAGAATGGATAGATTATCTGAAAAAGCTATTGGAGAAATATCATATACAGAAGGTAAAGTGGATATCACCGGGGGGCGGTACAGGTCAGGAGTCTATTTTTAACGGACTTAATGCTATGCGGGGTGATATTGATAAGGACTCTATTGTTCTAATTCATGACGGTGTCCGTCCTCTGATTGATGAAAAACTTATTACCGACAATATCAAAATGGTGCAAGAGAAGGGTTGTGCTGTTACGGTTGTTCCTGCGATAGAGACCGTGATGCTGGTAGATGATAAAGGAGAGATTGTTGAGAGTGTTGACCGGAATAAATGCCGGGTGGTGCGGGCTCCCCAGAGCTTTATCTATCAGGAGCTGATGAACGCACATGACAGGGCAAGAGAAAAAGGCATCATTAACATGATTGATTCTGCCACTATGATGTCGGAAGCCGGGCATACATTATATCCTGTAGTTGGGAGACCCGACAATATAAAGATAACGACTCCTTCTGATTTTTATACCTTCCGGGCAATTGTGGAGGCAGAGGAAAACTCACAGATTTTTGGTTAAAGATGAAAGTTGGAAATTATGGAAGAGTTTTATGACAAAGAAACACTGGAAAAGGTACAAAAAACACAGGCGGACATCCTTAAGGATGTCCTTGCTTTGTGTGATAGGCACAAAATAGATATTTTTATTATTTTTGGAAGCGCCCTGGGTGTTGTGCGCCATCAGGGTTTTATTCCCTGGGATGATGATATTGATATTGGTATATTCAGAGAAGACTTGCCCCGCTTTAAAAGAGCAGCTGAGGAAGACCTGGGGAACAGGTATGAGTTTCTCACCTGTGAAACAAATAAAAATTATGCGTGCACAGTAACACATTTTCAGAAAAAAGGAACAAAGTTTATTTCGAGAGATGTGAAAGATTGTAAATATACGCCGGGAATTAATATTGATATTTTTGTATATGACCATCTTGCAGATGGCTGTATAGCAAGAAAATACCAATATTTTATGACGTGGTTTCTGGGCCGCTTGCTATATCTCAGCGGAAAAGGGACTCCGTTTATACCTTATACAGGTGTGAAGAAAAAAGCAGCAGAGTTGATTTGTAATCTGGTACGATGGGGGCTTAGAGTCCTGCATATCACTCCGATAAAGGTATATCGGAGATTTCAAAAGGTTTCACAGAGGTACAATCTCAGACGGACAGAATATTATGCCGCTTTTGAAACGCCTAAGCCATGGGCCAACGCTATGAGAAAGAGTGATGCATATCCGCTGCAGGATATGCCTTTTATGGATTTTACAGTAAAGATACCTAAAAATACTGATCAGCTGTTGACTACGATTTTTGGAGACTACATGCAGCTACCTCCAAAAGATAAGCGTATCAATCACAGACCATATTTGATTGATTTTGGGGACGAACGGTAATCAGATTATAATCCTATTATGACGAGGAGCAATAGTATGACAGAAAGAACAACTTTGGATAAAAAATCTCCCAAAAAGTCCAAGCAGCAGGAGGACATAGAACTCATTGCCGGCGATAACAGTCTTGACTTTGAAATGTATCGTAATACTACTGTATTTGTTACGGGAGCAACCGGATTAATCGGTTCGTCAATTATAAAAAGCCTTTTATACAGTAATCAGAAAAATAGCTTGGGTATGCATCTGATTGCAGCTGTGAGAAGCACAAATAAAGCTGAAAGAATATATGGAAAGTTGCTGGAGAGATCTGACTTAGAGCTATACATCGGTGACGTGACAGAACCAATGGTTTACAAGGGAAGTATAGAATATATTTTTCATACTGCCAGTGTTACTGCGTCCAAGACTATGGTGGAACACCCGGTTGGCACTATAGAAACAGCTTATCAGGGAACTCACAATGTGCTGGAGCTTGCCAGAGAAAAACAGGCCAGGGGGCTGGTATATGTGTCTTCCATGGAGGTATATGGAAGACCGGATTCAGAATTTGAATATGTAACGGAAAAGGATCTGGGATATATAGATATCAGCAGCGTGAGAAGCAGTTATTCAGAAGGGAAACGGATTTGTGAATGCCTGTGCTCGGGGTATGTCTCAGAATACAATGTACCAGTGAAAATTGCCAGACTGGCTCAGACCTTTGGCGCAGGGATTCTGCCAAATGATAACCGGGTATATGTACAGTTTGCCAAAAGCGCAATTTATGGTGAAGATATTGTGCTACACACGGAGGGAACCTCAGAAGGAAACTACTGTTACATAAGAGATGTTGTAAAAGCACTGCTTCTTTTGGGGTATAAGGGTGAAAAAGGTGAAGCGTATAATATTGTAAATGAAAGTACCCATATGCAGATACGGGAGATGGCCAAATTAGTAGCAGAAAAAATTAGTGGGGGAAAGATCCAAGTCAGATTTGAGATACCAGAATCTACTCAGGCATTTGGTTATGCACCGATAGTAAAAATGAAACTAAGCAGCGCCAAAATGAGAGGCCTGGGCTGGGAACCTGAAGTGGATTTGCAGCAGATGTACGAGCGGATGATCTGCGATATGATGCGGTAGACTGTTTGAAATGTTTGGATAGGAGACAGTATGGATTCGATAAAAATGAGTATAATAGTTCCCGTATATAATGCGGGCATTTATTTTGAAGAGTGTATCTGCAGCATTTTAAGTCAGACGTATACAAATTATGAGCTTATTTTAGTTGATGATGGGTCCGATGATGGTTCAAGAGAAAAATGCTTTTCTTATGCTGAAAAGAATAATAGAGTTAAGGTATTTCTCCAAAATCGTAAAGGCGTATCAGCTGCTAGAAATAAAGGGATAAGTAATGCTGTGGGTGATTATCTAATGTTTATGGATAATGATGATTTTTATAAGAGCAATAACGTATTTTCCAATATAGTTAACTGTTTATCTCAAACCCAACCAGATGTAATTATGTTTAGAAGAACTGATTTTTGGGAAAATGGGGAAAATGTAGAAACAACTACCTCAATAGATAGAAGTATAATAAATACTTCTTCAAAAGCTAAAGCCTTAAAATACTGTATTAAAACAGATATTTTAACCCGTGCAGTATGGACAAAGGCAATAAAACGGCAATTAGTAATTGACCACAATATTTTTTTCCCAGAGGGTAAACGCAATGAGGACACCTATTTTACAGGTGAACTTATACGATACGCTAGTACTTTTGATTGGTGCGATTTGGCTACATATATGTACAGAAAAGGCACGGGGAAATCACAGTCTGATCAAAAGGTGTCTTATCAGATAGCAAAAGATTTAAAGGATGTATGTGTTGATTTTATAGAGACCGTTAAGAAATCGAATGATTCAGAAGAGCTAAAAGAAGTATATTATTCATATATTGCCTATCCCTATGCTGTTCTAATGATGTTTACCGGAGGGATAAAAGATAGTAGGATCAAGAAGGATATTCAAGATATAAAAAAATATGCTTTTGTGTTGAATTATGATACGAACCCTTATATGAAAAAAATTAAAAAATTTTATAAATTATTAGGGTTTTCATTTACTATTAAAGCTTTAAATCTATACAATTTTATAAGGCACTGTAATTACTTATTTAGGAGAAATCATTCATGAAGAAAAAGATGTTTATCTGGAATATGTTTGGAAGCTTATGTAATGCTTTTTCTTCCATGCTGCTTTTGATTGTTGTTAACAGAGCGACGACCCCTTATAATGGCGGTATATTTTCATTAGGGTTTGCTACTGCACAGATGATGACAACATTAGGAACGCTGGAAGTTAGGAACTATCAAGCTACAGATGTTAAAGAAGAATTTAGCTTTAATGATTATTATTCTTTTAGAATAAGTACATGTGCATTTATGCTTTTTTGCAGCATTTGTTACGTATTTGCCAATGGCTATACTGCGGAAAAGATGATAATTACCATTTTATTATGCTTATATAAAATGGTAGAAGCTTTTTCAGATGTATTTGAAGGATTATATCAACAGAAAAACAGAATTGACTTGTCAGGAAAGGCAGCGGTTTACAGAATTGTTATAGCCACCTCCATTTTTGTAGTAGTAATTGTGTTGACGAAAAACCTTGTACTTTCCACGTTAATAATGTTCATTTCAGCGCTGACAGTTGCAGCTGTTTATAATAAATATACCACAGAAAAAAATTGGTTTAAATTTAAAATGACATTTGAACCTTCTAAATGGAAAGGTCTGGGAATTCAGTGTATACCTTTGGCAATAGGGGCTTTTCTTGCACTTTATGTGGGAAATGCTCCTAAATATGCCGTGGATGCCTATTTGGGACCGGAGACACAAAACGTTTTTTCTATTATATTTATGCCAGCTTTTGTAATAAATCTTTTTAGCTTGTTTGTTTTCAGGCCTATGCTGACAAGCATGGCTATCAGCTGGAATGAAAAAAAGATTTATTCTTTTTTGAAAATCTTAGGTAAGGCACTGGTTTGGGCGTTAGTTGTATTGGCATTAGGTCTGGGTGCGGCATATTTATTAGGAATACCAATCTTATCGGTTATATATGGCATTGACTTAACGCCATATAAACTCCATTTAATGCTTATTATGCTGGGAGGCGGGGCAAATGCTATTGTCACGATTCTACGTTTCACCCTGACGGTTGTCAGGAAACAATTAATGTCTATGTGGGGATATGTTATTGCATTTGTAGTTACAATTATTTTTTGTCCAATGTTGGTTAAAAAATATTCTTTAATGGGGGCGTGCTATTCCTATATTGTTTCTATGACTATAATGGGACTTGTTTTTTTAATCATTTTGGCTACGACAATCATGAGAGTACGCAAAGACTAAACACTTTGATATTTTCAAATTATTAAAAGCTCTTTAGTTTTCAAGATAGCTATGAAACGAAAAGGGTGGAAAAAATGTCGAAAAAGTGTTAATATAGCCATATTAAAAGATAAATAAATATATTGAAGGCAGGATAAAATGGTGATGGGATACTTGGGCAAATGCGTGGATAAGATAAAGGATTTGTATAAAAAATATATAGTTTTGGATAAGAAATGGGGAGTTGTTTCCGGGTGCCTGTTTCTTTTATTTTTGATATTTTGGAAATCCCTTCCAAGGAACTTTCCTACATTTAAGGGAGATACAATGATTATGTTCCTTCTGGATTGTTTTTTATGTGTGACATTATTTGCAAGAGTAAGGCTTTCAGAACACTATGACAGAGTGTTCTGCTGGCTGCTACTTATAATTGCCCCGGCGCTGTGTCTTATAAATACGGAGGAGGCAGTGGGAAACCAAATCCGAAAAATGACCTTTTTAATGGTAGTGCTGAATTATGCTCTTTATTTAATGGCTTTTCTTGTTCTGTATCTCCTGACAAACCGAGTACAGATTGCGGTTTGTCTTGGAATGAGTGTCTTTACAATTTATGCTCTGACAAACAGTTTTATTACAGAATTCAGGGGGAATGGAATCCGCACGGCAGATATTTACGCATGGAAGACCGCGTTCAATGTGTCGGGAAGATATTCTCTTGTTTTTACACATCAGAGAGGGTATATTATTCTAGTTGCGTTTGCGGTAATACTTTTAGGGCTACGATGTGATTACCGGCAAAAAAATGTAAAAAGGAGAATCCAGACTGCGGCTGTAACTCTATGTTATCTGGTTCTCATGTATAGCATCTTCTGGGATAATGAATTCATGACAGAAAATGCAGTGAAACCCTATCTGTGGGAGTTAACTGAGAGCGCTAAAAATCACGGAGGAGTTCTTGAGTTTGCGGCAGGAATTCCGGGCTTGAAGGTGGAAAAGCCGATATCATATTCTTCTGCAAAAGCGCAGGAACTGAAACAAGAGGGGGCCAGTGAGGACAGTAGACTGAATGTTCATACGAAATTAAATGGGAAGAAACCGGATATTATAGTGATTATGAATGAAAGCTTTTCGGATTTGAGGCAGGTAGGCAATTTTGATACAGATACGGAATATCTGGATTACTTTAACAGCCTGCAGGATAATGTGATTCGGGGTTACACCAGTGTACCTGTATTTGGAGGGTTAACTGCAAACACAGAATTTGAATTTATGACAGGATTTTCTAATGCATTCTTTCCTGCGGGGATTATGCCTTATCAAAATTATGTGAAAGATAATACCCCAAGTCTTCGGGAGCAACTTTTTTCACAGGGATACTATAGTATCTTTATGCATCCGATGAACTCAAATGGCTGGAATAGGAAAAATGTCTATCAGGCTTTGAAATTTGACGAGGCATATTATATTGAAGACTGGGAAAATCCGGAGATGCTGCGTGGCGCGGTGTCCGACAGCGGTGATTATAAAGATGTGATTTCCAGATATGAAAAAGCAAAAAAAGAGAATGATAATGTATTTCTCTTCAATGTTACAATGCAGAATCATGGGGGCTATGTTGATGGGTCATATGAGAGTACTGTGCATATCACAGATTTAGAGGGGAATTATCCTTTGACAGAGCAGTACCTGAGTTTAATACGGGAATCAGACAATGCTTTTAAAGAGCTGGTAACTTACTTTTCCCAAAAAGAAAATCCGGTACTTATCTGTATGTTCGGAGATCACCAGCCTTCTGTCGAAGATGAATTCTTCAATGAAATTCAACAGGCTTCTGAAGATTCGGATATTGTAAAATTGGCAAAGAAATATCAGACCCCCTATATTCTTTACTCGAATTATGAGATGGAGGGACAACAAATTGATAATCTGAGTGTGAATTATTTGCAGGTGCTGCTCATGGAAGCGGCAGGACTTCCACTTAATGATTATCAGAAGTATCTGGAAAATTTGTATAAGATTTATCCTGTGATCAACGTGAACGGGGTTATGGACAGAGAGGGGAAATGGCACAGTTGGGATGAAGCACAGAATTTCAAGGAAATTCAGGATTATTCTATTGTGCAGTACAAGGAATTGTTTGACAGATAGAAAAGGACAGAAAGAGGTTCGAAGGACAGATTTTTGAAAAGAGAAGAAAACAGCCCGATTACCTGGTGCTTATTGCTGCAGCATTCATATTAAATTATATCGTAGGTATTTAGAAAGTTTGCGTTTAATATATTCGCCGCTTGGGGGACTTATAGGATGTCTGTGTATTGGACTTATATTGAGACTTGTGAACGCAGAATGGCTGAATCGTTTTCTGAGTGCTGCCGGAAAATATTTGTTTGAGATATATCTGATACATATTTTCATGAAGAATGTGTACTTACATTATGTTCTTGATACTATAACTGTTTCCAGATTCAGAGGCGTTGTTGGCTGGTGCATAATTATGAGTATAAGTGCAGTACTTGGTGTATTGGTTCATAAAGATTTGGGTAAGTTAAAGTCGATGAAACACTCTGGCACATGTGAAAGATTATTTTCGAACATCTAAAGGAAAGGGAAACTTCATGGGAAGAATTTATTGCTTTTTTACAGCGAACTACCCACCCAAGCTGGGTGGGGTGGAGATATATACACAGTGTTTGGCAAAGGCGCTGGTAAGAAGAGGAAATGAAGTTACTATTGTGACGCTGAATGATAAAAAGGTATCTGAAATTCAGTGGGATAATGGAATTCGAATCATTAAGATCCCGGGAATAGATGCTTTTGCTGGAAGACTTCCCTTAATTCGATTTAATAAAGCTTTTAGGAAATTTTGCGGGAATTTTAAAAGTGAGACGTTTGACTTAGTGATTGTCCAGACAAGATATTATCCGATATCCGTCTATGGTGCCAGATATGCTAAAATGAAAAACATTTCCTGTATTGTACTGGATCATTCTACAGCTCATGTCAATGTTGGAGGAAGTGTTATCAACAAGATGTTTGCAGTCTATGAGCATGTTATGACAGAAATTTTAAAATCTTTGGACTGCAGGTTTTTTGGTGTTTCTCAGGCCTGCAACAGATGGCTGGAGCATTTTCATATTGTTCCTCAAGGTGTTTTATATAATTCAATTGAACGGGAAGTGGCACAGGAAATGCAGGCTCATGATATATTAAAAAAATATGCTATTCCTGAGGACGTGAAGATTATCTTATATGCAGGCAGGCTGTTAAGGGAAAAGGGAATTGAAAAATTGGTAGAAGCTGTTAGTGGGCTGAGAGAAAAGCATCCGGAATTATGCCTGGTGGTTGCGGGGGATGGAGAACTGTATAAAGAGCTTTCTGAAAAGAATGTGGGAAATTGTATATGGCTAGGCAGGGTAAAGCATAATGAGGTACTGGAATTGATGAAAAGGTCGCTGATTTTTTGTCTCCCGTCTGATTACGCGGAAGGTTTTCCCACTTCTGTGCTTGAAGCTGCAGTTTGCAGATGCTATACCATTACTACAACTGCAGGGGGATCAAAGGAATTGCTCACCGGTATGGACTATGGGATGGTTCTGGAACAAAACCAAGGTGCTGAAGTATTAAAGAATGCTATAGAATATGTGTTGGATAATCCTGAATTATGCAGAAGAGCAGTAGAGAATAATTATAACAGAGTACTAAAATACTTCACATGGGATACCAGAGCGAAGGAAATGGAGGAAATATTATAATATGCAAAGCGACTTACTAATCGTGATACCTGCGTATAACGAAGAGGAAAATATAGAAAGCGTAGTGACATACATCCGGGATAATTATGGGCAGTATGATTATATTGTTGTTAATGATGGTTCAAGAGACCGGACTGCGGAGATATGCAGAAGCAAAGGTTATGAACTTCTGGATCTTCCGACTAATTTGGGGCTTGCGGGGGCTTTTCAGGCAGGCTTAAAATATGCCTACATTAAAGAATATTCTTATGCTATTCAGTTTGATGCGGATGGACAGCACAGACCGGAATTTATCCAAGCCATGCTGGACAGAATAAAAGAAGGTTATGATATAGTCATTGGTTCTCGTTTTTTAAATCACAGAAAAAGTAAATCTCTGAGAATGATAGGAAGTAAAATGCTGACAGCGGCTATTAGAATAACTACGGGAGTAAGGGTTTCAGACCCTACATCTGGGATGCGGATGTTTTCTCAATCTATGATTAAGGAATTTGCTCAGAATCTGAACTATGGACCGGAACCAGATACTGTTTCGTATCTCCTAAAGAATGGAGCGAAGGTTTCTGAAGTACAGGTCAAAATGGAAAAAAGACAATTTGGAGAAAGCTACCTGAACCTGACTGGTTCTGCGAAATATATGATAAAAATGCTGATTTCTATATTTTTGGTACAAAATTTCAGGAAAAGAGGATAAAAAAGCATGTCAGTTTTAATAAGGGTTTTGCTAATTATCAGTGCCGTTTTAATGCTTGTCTTTATGTTAAAAAAAATCCGGCAGGCAAAACTAAAAATTGAATATATGATATTTTGGATAGTCTTTTCGGTAATTCTTGTTATTATGGGAATTTTTCCGGGTGTACTTTATGTGATTTCTGACCTTATAGGATTTCAATCACCTATTAATATGGTATACTTGGTGATTATTTTTGTCTTGATTGTTAAGATGTTTTTTATGACTTTACAGATATCACAGTTGGAGCATAGGGTGGAAGCTCTAGTGCAACAGATTGCAATAGATAGGAAGATTGATAAAGAGAAAAAAAAGGTAGACTAGAATGAGAAATTATGTATTATGTGGCGTATTCTGGACAATATTCACATTGCTTTTACATATGTTGGGCAGAGTGGCTACAAAAGGGAAAAAAAGTGAGTCATATGGACTGATGACCGGATATCTGGTGTATAGTATCCTGATAGCTGTGGGGGGGATGGCTATACAGTTTGCAAATCTGCCGTGGGTAATTTTTGCCGGTTATACTGCTGTTATATGGATGGTACTTATAGCATACATTTTGTACAGACAAAAGAAGGAGCCTATAAGTTTCTTTCAAACTAGTATCAAACAGTATATAAAGAATAATTGGGTTATTTATACTGTTTTGGCGGTATTTGTGGGGATGCTGTTTTTTTATTACCGAGGTTTCTGGATAGGAAATCATTTGGATGATGGCTACTATATCACCAAAGTGGCAACACTCCCCTTTACACACAGCAGCTATAGTGCAAATTATTCTGTGGGGGTGGTGAATGCCGGAATGGACAGCTATATTTTTAATACATGGGAACTGGAAGCTTCGGTGTATATAAAATTGTTGGGTGTGAGACCGACACTGTTTTTGCGCCTGTTTCAGTCTGCATTTTATTATTTTTTGTTTTTGAATATAGTGAAAGCTTTTGCAGAAAACATTCTAAAGAAAATAAAAATTAATATAGCAGACTGTATAGTTCAGTATACGGTTATCATTACTCTGCTGTTTGGCATATATTATGTATTTACAACAAAAGCACATTTACTTGTATTGAGAGATACTTTTCACTTTAACACGGGAATGTTTTTAGGTGGTACTCTGGTTAAAATGCTGGGCATTGTTTTTTTGTTGTTTTATTATACAGATACTCCAAAACTGACATGGGAAATGGTGACAGTTGTTATGGCGACTAGTTTGATTTTAATTTCTAAATCTACAATTGCGTTACCTATCATTTTGATTACAGTTTGCTCATACTTAATAACTTGCCTGTTTTTTAATTACGAGAAAGGGGGAAAGATACTTTCTTTATTGTTTGTAACGGCTTATTTTTTAGCGGCAATAATAATACCTGGCTCATCAGACACACAGACGGCACTATATTCTGATGTAATAAATTCACTGCATTCTCCTGTAATTATAGGGGGAATTATTATTTTCCTGTGTAGCTTTTTTTTGAAAGAAAAGGTAATTAACCGAATAAATTGTATTATGATTCTGAGCGCAATGCTTATGCTGGTTCCTCAGGTGAATGATATTGCTGAAGAACTTTCGGTTTATACCTTTGTTTTATTAAGGGCCTGGACAACCTGGGTTTACACATTCATTATATTAAATTCAATCTATCTATGTTCTATAATAACTAAGCTGGGGGCTAAAGAGAGAGTGTTGAAGGCATGTTACGCGTGCCTTGGTGCTGTTTTAATTGTAATGACAGCATATGGATTTAATAAAACAGGAAATGCCATAACTGCGGATGAAGATGTAGAGGAGACAGATGTCAAGGGCTGTCTCAGAGTAATCAGAAATAATATATATTTCGCCCCGGACTCCACTATAGTATTAGGAGATAGCTTAGAACAACTGACGAAAGAGATTGATGAGCAATTATACGTTGTAACTCCGGAGTGGGTTGAAGATAATCAGGCCCCACATGCTCTGGCAGTTATACTGAGAACCTTTGCCCCCGATATCGTTTCGGTATCTGCTTCAGGACGCTTTCCCGTCAATAATGGTTCACCGTTGGAATTCTATAATCAGGATGCATATGCCAAATTTGTGGCGGAGCCTAATGAGAAAAATAGTGCAGCTTTCGAGAAAGAATTGGACAAAGCAGAGGTAAACTGTGTTGTGACACAGAATACAAATTGTTCAGAATGGCTGAGAAATATGGGATATGAATTGTATTCAGTAACCAAAGATAACTTCTATTATATCTGGTATCGTCCATCAGTGGATAACAAAGATATATAGATCCTTTATTCTTGCTATTTTGTTTATGCGATGCTATACTAGGCTAAGATTATTTAGTGGAGGTAAATATGAGAACGTATTTAGTAACCGGCGGAGCCGGGTTCATAGGATCAAATTATATTCATTATATGTTTAAAAAATATAATAATGAAATTCGTATCATCAATGTAGACAAGCTGACGTATGCAGGCAATCTGGAAAATCTCAAAGACGTTGAAAACAGAGACAATTATACTTTTATAAAAGCCGATATCTGTGATGCAGATGCCATCAACCGGATTTTTGACGAAAATGAGATTGACAGGGTTGTGCACTTTGCGGCAGAGAGTCATGTTGACAGAAGCATCAAGAATCCGGATATATTTGTAAAGACTAATGTGCTGGGTACACTTGTAATGCTGAACGCGGCGAAGGCAGCATGGGAACTGGAAGACGGATCCTTCAAGGCAGACAAGAAGTTTTTACATGTCTCTACGGATGAGGTGTACGGTTCGTTGGAAAAGGAAGATGAGTTTTTCTATGAGACGACTCCATATGATCCCCACAGTCCGTATTCTGCAAGTAAAGCTTCCTCCGATATGCTGGTGAAGTCCTATATGGACACTTATAAATTCCCGGCAAATATTACAAACTGCAGCAACAATTACGGCCCGTATCAGTTTCCAGAGAAACTGATTCCCCTGATTATCAACAACGCACTGCAGGGTAAGAGTCTTCCAGTTTACGGAGACGGAAAGAATGTACGTGACTGGCTGTATGTAGAAGATCATGCCAAAGGCATTGATATGGTACAGGAAAAGGGACGGCTTTTCGAAACTTACAATATCGGCGGGCACAATGAGAAGCAGAATATTGAGATTATTCATATTATCCTGGATACACTGCAGGAGATGCTGCCTGAGGATGATCCAAGGAAAGACCTTGTTTCCGAGAAACTGATTACCTACGTGGAAGATCGTAAAGGGCATGACAGGCGCTATGCCATTGCACCGGATAAGATTAAAGAAGAGATAGGATGGTATCCTGAGACAATGTTTAAAGAGGGAATCAGACTTACAATAAAATGGTTCTTTGAGCATGAAGAGTGGATGAAGAATGTGACTAGCGGTGACTATCAGAAGTACTACGAAGAGATGTATAAGTAATAAAATTCAGACAGGCAGTATCGAGAGATACTGCTGGTTTACGTTATGCGAAGGGCAGTGTGAGAATTTAAGCTGCCATGCAAAAGATGGAGGTAAAAGAATGAAAGGCATTATTTTAGCAGGCGGTTCAGGGACAAGATTGTATCCATTGACACAGGTGACAAGTAAGCAATTGCTTCCTATTTATGATAAACCTATGATTTATTATCCTTTAAGTATTTTAATGGAAGCAGGAATCCGTGAGATTCTGATAATCTCCACCCCGGAAGACACCCCGCGCTTCGAAGAGCTCTTAAAGGATGGCAGTCAATTCGGAATTCATCTGCAGTATAAAGTGCAGCCATCGCCGGACGGTCTTGCACAGGCATTTTTATTAGGAGAAGAGTTTATTGACGGAGACAGCTGCGCCATGATTCTGGGAGACAACATTTTCCAGGGGCATGGGCTACGCAAGAGACTTAAGGCGGCGGCAGCAAAAGAAGAAGGAGCTACTGTATTTGGGTATTATGTGGATGACCCGGAACGTTTTGGTGTTGTAGAATTTGATGCGGAAGGAAAAGCAGTGTCTCTTGAGGAAAAACCTGAGGAGCCAAAGTCTAATTATGCGGTAACCGGACTATACTTTTATGACAGTCATGTTGTGGAATATGCCAAGCAGATTAAACCAAGTTCCAGAGGTGAACTGGAAATTACAGACTTGAATAGAATTTACCTGGAAAACGGAAAGTTGGATGTGACTCTGCTTGGTCAGGGCTTTACCTGGCTTGACACTGGTACACATGAATCTTTGGTAGATGCCACAACCTTTGTGAAAACTGTAGAGACGCACCAGAACCGGAAGATTGCATGCCTGGAGGAAATTGCTTTTAACAATGGCTGGATTGATAAGGAAAAGCTTGAATGTGCCTGCAAACTATATCAGAAGAATCAGTACGGAAGCTATCTTAAGGATGTTCTGGACGGAAAGTATATTGACCAGCAATAACAGAAAGAAGGATTTAGCAATGAGTAAGATCACAGTAGAAACCTGCGAAATAGAGGGACTGAAGGTTATTACACCCTCTGTATTTGGGGATGAGCGCGGGTATTTTATGGAAACCTATAATCAAAATGACTTTAAAGAAGCTGGAATTGACATGGATTTTGTCCAGGATAATCAGTCCAGTTCCAAAAAAGGTGTGCTAAGAGGCCTGCATTTTCAAATCAACTATCCTCAGGATAAACTGGTCCGTGTTGTGAGCGGAGAAGTATTTGATGTGGCTGTTGATTTGAGAGAAGGATCGAAAACTTATGGAAAGTGGTATGGTGTGAGACTTTCTGCAGAAAATAGAAAGCAGTTCTTTATACCAAAAAACTTTGCACACGGATTTATTGTCCTCTCTGAAAATGCTGAATTTGCATATAAATGTGCGGATTTTTACCATCCAAATGATGAGGGCGGAATTGCCTGGAACGATCCGGATATCGGTGTAGAATGGCCAATGCCGGAGGGTATGACAGCAAAAGATTTGATTATTTCTGAGAAAGATCAGAAATGGCCAGGAATCAAAGCGCTGAAATAGAAAGCCTCGGAGGGATATTGTGTCGAAATATATAAATAATTTTTTGAAATTTCAGCCTTTATTATCAGAATTAGTTGCCCGGGATATTAAAATTAAGTACAGGCGTTCTGTTCTGGGAGTTTTATGGACATTATTAAATCCATTGTTTATGATGATTATCCTGTCCATTGTATTTTCTAATATATTTAAATTTGAGGTGGAAAATTTCCCATTGTATGTATTGAGTGGACAGGTTATTTTTAATTTTTTTAATGATGCAACAACTAATTCCATGACATCTATTATCAGCAGCGCATCATTAATTAAAAAAGTATATGTGCCCAAATATTTATTTGTCTTATCCAGAGTTGTATCAAGTTTTATTAATTTAATGGCGGCGTTTACTGCTCTTTTGCTTGTCATGATGGCGACTCGTATAGAGCTTCACTGGACGGCATTTCTGGCATTTATTCCACTCTTTATGGTAGTGGGCTTCTCACTGGGGGTAGGATTAATTCTGGCAGCATTGACGGTGAAATTCAGGGACATAATGCATTTATATTCTGTGTTCACTACAGGCCTTATGTATCTGACTCCTATTATTTACCCCATGAATATTTTGCCGGAGAGGATTAAACAGGTTGTAATGCTGAATCCTCTTACCAATTATTTGATTATGTTTAGAAATTTGATGCTGGATAATACATTGCCGTCTTGGTCTTCTATATTAGTTGGGATTGCAGAAATGGTAATTGTACTGATATTAGGAGTTTACGTATTTTATAAGAAGCAGGATGAATTTATTTTAAATATATAGGAGACGTGACATGGACAGTGATACAATTGTAAAGGTTGAACATGTATCTATGAAATTTAATCTGTCTTCTGAAAAGTTTGACAGTTTCAAGGAATATGTGATAAAGAGTGTTAAAAGACAGGTCAGCTTTGACGAGTTTTGGGCACTTAAGGATGTTTCCTTCGAGGTAAAAAGAAGTGAATCTCTGGGATTGATTGGCTTGAATGGAAGTGGGAAAAGCACAATGCTTAAAGTCATAGCAGGAGTGTTGAAACCCACAAAGGGCAAATTGACTGTGAATGGAGATATAGCTCCGCTGATTGAATTGGGCGCAGGATTTGATATGGATTTGACTGCCAGAGAAAATGTTTTCTTAAACGGGGCGCTTCTGGGATATAATCGTGCACAGATGGAGGAACAATATGAAAATATTGTAGAGTTTTCAGAACTGTCAGAATTTATGAATATTCCGGTCAAGAACTTTTCATCAGGAATGGTCTCCAGGCTGGCTTTTGCCATTGCAACCATAGGAACCCCCGACATTTTGATCGTGGATGAGGTGCTGTCAGTAGGCGATTTTCGGTTTCAGGAAAAATGTGAAGCTCGCATTCAGAGAATGAGAGACAATGGGACTACAATATTATTTGTATCACATAGCTTGGAACAGGTGGAGAGTATCTGTGACAGAATTGTATGGCTTGAAAAGGGACATTTGAAAATGTTTGGCGACGCAGAAGAGATATGTAAGATATATGCAGAATCTTGAGTGAGGATCTTGAAAATGAAAAAAAAGATAAAATCAATAGCAATAGCTTTGATAGTAATTGCACTGGCTTTTTTATATGCACGTATAGATAAAAACACTTATCTATACGATAGAAATGCCGAACTGGAAAGTTATGTCCAGACAGGAGTTTTGCAGAAGGGAGAAACAATCTCACAAACATTTTTCTGTAGGGAGGAGGCTCTGGATGGCATTAACTTGAAGTCCACAATTGTCGGAAGTGTAGACAATGTGCTTTTAGAATATGCGATTATAGACAATGAAACAGGTGAAATCACAAAAGAGACTGCCAAGGGGACAGAAATAAAGAATAACAAATTTAATGAATACACATTTCCGAGAATCAACGGTGCTAAGGATAAAAGCTACACTCTTACACTATCAGAAACTGGTACAGATTTAAGTAATGGGGTTAGCTTTTATATTGATTCAACAAAAGCCAAAGAGAGTTTAAGCGTAAAAGGGAATGAAACACAAGGTTCTCTGGTTGTCAGATTGATCAGCCATAGATTTGATCTTGAAACTTTTATTGTTTTATTAGGGTTTATAGCGTTTGTGGTTGTGTTTATAAAAGTATTATACGGGTTATTTGAGTAGGAGATATGATGAAAAACAGATTTGTGGTAACAGTATGCAGGCTTCATGTAAAAGATAAAAATAAATTATTGATTATGGGCTGGTTCTGGGAAAATCAGATGAGTGATAACCGTTTAACAGTCCTTCTGGATAAGAAAGAGCTTTCGTTTGTTGTGGAAGAAAAAGATTTGGTTATTGGGGAGCAGAAGGAAAGAGATGGAATGCTCATAACAAAACAATACTATCTGTGGGTTAATTTGCCCTCAAATTGGAAGGAAAGTAAAAAATTATATGTTATAAATACTCGGAAAGATAAGAATGATACATGCTGCATGGTGACAACCGAAAAATTGCAGCACGCTGGACAGAAGATGCCTAAACATATTGATGCGGGTACACTGACTGATAATGGCTTCAGTGTATCTGGCTGGTATATTGACTATGAGAATGTAAAAATGACATTTTGGGATGCAAATGGTAAGAACTACCCGATGTATATTAAGATCAAAAAGCGTCTTGATGTTGCGCGTGCATACCCGGAAGTTCAAGAATCGGAGATTGTGGGATTTGTAGCGACATATAAAGGTGAAGTTCCTAAAAAAGTAAGAGTACATCTGGAATCGGACACCAAAAAGAATGATTATGTATTGACCTTGAAGATGTCTGCATTACGAAGAAAAAGCATCAAACTGAAAAGGGGATATAATAAAGTAAAAAGTTACTATCATCAGTTTGGGGCAGTGTCAACAGTTAAGAAGATTTACGGTAAGGCTACCAAACGCGATACGATAAGTTATCAATCATGGTATAAGATGCAGCGGCCATCGCGGAGTGTTTTATCCGCCCAAAGTAAACAGGTATTTCCATATATGCCAAAGATTTCAATTGTTGTACCCCTATATAAGACTCCTGAAAAATACTTGACGGCAATGATTGCATCTATAAGGGGACAGAGCTATTTAAACTGGGAATTATGTCTGTCTGATGGAAGTGGAACAAATTCTCCTATTAAGGATGTGCTTCAGAAGTATGAAAATGAAGATAAAAGGATTCGGGTAGTTTATAACGAAAAACCATTGAAGATTTCAGATAATACAAATGAAGCATTAAAGATTTCAACAGGAGAGTTTATTGCGTTTACGGATCACGATGATATGCTTGCCCCCAATGCATTATTTGAGTGTATATACGAATTAAATAGAAATAAAGATATTGATATTATATACACTGATGAAGATAAAATAGATATGAGCGGAAAAGAACATTTTATGCCCCATTTTAAAACAGATTTTAACATTGATATGTTGCGCAGCACGAACTATATTTGTCATCTGTTTGTTGTGAAACGAGATATTTATGAAAAGGTAGGAATGTTAAATCATGAGTTTGACGGGGCACAGGATTATGATTTTGTCCTACGTTGCATCGAAAAAACAGGGAATATTAAACATATTCCGAAAATACTATACCACTGGCGTGCACATAAGGATTCAACGGCAGAAAATCCCGAAAGTAAAATGTATGCGTTTGAGGCAGGCGTGAGAGCTGTCCAGGCACATTATGACAGATTGAGGATCCAGGCAAAGGTAAGTTCCACTGCGCTTAACGGGATATATCGTACAAAGTACATTCTAACGGAACAGCCTTTGGTATCAATTGTTATTCCCAATAAAGATCACATAGAGGATTTGGATAAGTGTATCAAATCTTTACAAAATAAAAACGAATACACAAACCTGGAATACATTATTGTCGAGAATAATAGTAAAGAAGAAAGGACTTTCGATTTCTATAAGGAATTGGAAAAAAATAATCCCAAGGCCCGTGTCATTTTTTGGGAAGGAAAAGGATTTAATTACCCCGCAATCAATAATTTTGGCAAAAAACAGGCAAAAGGAAATTACATTCTATTTCTAAATAATGATACTGAGATTTTGAATAAAGATTGTATTGAAGAAATGCTTGGATTCTGTATGCGCAGTGATGTCGGAGCAGTTGGGGCCAGACTCTTTTATGAGGACGAAACGATTCAGCATGCGGGTGTCATTGTCGGACTTGGGGGCGTTGCAGGGCATGCGTTTGTGGGAGCAGGTCCTGGTGACCCGGGATATTTTGGCCGGATTGTAATGGCACAGGATTATAGCGCCGTAACTGCTGCGTGTATGATGATTAAACGAGAAGTTTTTGAAGAAGTGGGTGGGTTTGATGAGGAATACGCTGTTGCCTTTAATGATGTTGATTTATGTATGAAGATCCGCAAAGCCGGGTATTTGATTGTTTATAATCCGTATGCAAAGCTAAAACATTATGAATCAAAGTCAAGAGGATATGAGGACAGCGATGAGAAGGTTGAGAGATTTCATTCCGAGGTAAGACTGTTTTCAAGTAGGTGGAAGGAATTCCTGATAAAAGGCGATCCTTATTATAACCCTAATCTGACACTGGACAAGAATGATTTTAGCCTGAATGTAAATATGGATAAAATAGGAGGTCAATAGTATGAGAGTTTTGGTTACAGGTGCAAAGGGACAGTTGGGCAGTGACGTAATGGCGGAGCTGGAAAAACACGGACATGTCGGCATCGGAACTGATGTAGAAGAGATGGATATCACTGATCTGGAAAAAGTGGAAGAGGTGATTGCGCAGGCAGATGTGGAAGCCGTGGTTCACTGTGCTGCCTATACTGCAGTGGATGCGGCAGAAGATAACGTGGAGTTGTGCCGCAAAATTAATGCCGCGGGTACAGAAAATATTGCGAAGGTCTGTAAAGAGCATGGTTTGAAAATGATGTATATTAGTACAGACTATGTATTTGACGGAGAGGGAGAACGTCCTTGGGAGCCGGATGATGAAAGACATCCTCTGAATGTATACGGACAGACCAAATATGAGGGTGAGTTAGCAGTGGAAGAAAATGTGGAAAAATTCTTCATTGTCCGGATTGCGTGGGTATTTGGTTTGAATGGGAAAAACTTCGTGAAAACAATGCTTAACCTGGGAAAAACTAGGGGCGAGGTAAGTGTAGTAAATGACCAGATTGGTTCACCCACTTACACCCCGGATCTGGCAAGGCTTCTGGTAGATATGATTGAAACAGAACATTACGGGCACTATCATGCCACAAATGAAGGCCTATGTACCTGGTATGAATTTGCCCGTGAGATTTTCAGACAGGCGGGGATTGATGTCAAGGTAACACCTGTGACAAGTAAACAGTTCCCTGCAAAGGCAAAGAGACCATTCAACAGCAGGATGAACAAAGATAAACTGACGAAAAATGGATTTACACATCTGCCAAGATGGGAGGATGCGCTGAAAAGATACCTTACACTCATAGGCGAATAAAGAGAATTGAGCTATTATTTTTTCATCAGCTTTCTTGTGAACCAGTCCTTTGCATAGGAAAAAGTATTAATGATTAATTCTATCTCAATACGACAATAATAGGGAAGGTGCCGTAAATTAAACGGTACCTTTTTTTGCTTTTTTAATGTCTTAAATCCCTCTGCAAGTCCTTCTCTGTAATCTTTTGAAAACCCTTTTCTGCAGAAAAAAAGATATTTAATGCAGTAGCCTGCGGCCAGAGGAACAAAATTCAGAATCAGCTGGAACAAAGGCATGTTTTTGTAGTTAAGATATACACTGTTCCTAGCAGACAGCTTTACTTTAAAGGAGTTGTATTTGGAGCCGCTTGTCCCACTTCCCACATGGAAAACAAGTGCCAAGGGACAGTACATATTACGGTAGCCATAGATTTTAGCGCGGTAGCCAACATCGATATCTTCCAGGTATGCAAAATGACTTTCGTCAAAATATCCGATTTTGTCAAAAGCAGAACGCCTGTAAATAGCAGCTCCTGCGCAGGCCGTAAAAATGGGGGAGGGCTTTGTATAATTTGTGACAGGACGGCCGCTGCCGCGGCATATCCCCCAGCCTATGACTGTATACAGGTCACCGGCGCTGTCGATAAGCTCAGGATGGTACATCTGTATCATCTTACTGCTCACGGAGAAAATCCTTGGGGACCAACTGATTGCCTTGACCATTTCTTCCACATAGTGTGAATCAACAGTAGTGTCGTTATTCAGCAAAATCACATAGGGAGTGCGGGTGTGTCGGATTCCCTCATTCACCGCTCTGCTGAAGCCAAAATTCTTTCCCAGGGCAATGACTTCAATGTGAGGATAATTTTCCTCCATATAAGAAAGGCTGCCGTCAGTTGAGCCGTTATCTACCACTAAAATTTTAAAATCGGAAAGGGACTGGTTTTTCAATGAGTCAAGACAGAGCTTCATAAAATGTTTTCCATTGTAATTGGGGATAATAATTGTAACCTCCATTGATGAGCATCCTCCGAATCAATTGCTAAGATTTCTTTATTATAGCAGAGAATAGAACAGGATGCCATTAATTCTTCATAAAAAGATTAAACATGATTACAAAGTTGTTAAGGGAATGTTAAATACTGGAGAGAATGTACTTGTCCTTTTGAGAAAAGTATTGTATCATATAACAGATAATTATATGATTCGTCAGGTTAAATATGACTTGGATGAACACATTAGATTAAGAGAAGCAGGGTGAAATCGGTGATTAAAGATAATCAGAAATATTTCAACCGTATACAGGTCGTGGCAGACGGGTTGATTATTGTTATAGCCTATGTTTTAGCGTGGTATCTTCGGTTCAGAAGTGGACTTTTTGCCATGGATGAAGGGTATCTTTCGATGGCAATATATTTGCAGGCATTAACCTATGTAGTTCCCGGCTATCTGGTGCTATATGGGGTTTTTCAATTATATACGCCAAAAAGGGTACAGGGGAGAAGGCTGGAAGCGTGGCACATCACACAGGCGAATGTGATTGGTCTGCTGGGATTTATTCTTGTTCTGTATTTGACAAAGGAACAGAATTTTTCCAGGACGATGTTGTTCGTATTTTTCCTTATCAATGTCTTTCTTGAGGTGTTGGCCCGGAATTTGATACGTATGTTTCTGAGGAACATCAGGAAGAAAGGGCTCAATCAGAAATATTTAATTCTGGTGGGGTACAGCCGGGCAGCGGAACAGTATATCGACAGAATTACGGCGAATCCGGAATGGGGATATTCTATCAGAGGGATTTTGGACGACCATCAGCCAAGAGGTATGGAATACAAAGGAGTAAAAGTAATTGGAAGTATTGACAATCTGATGATTATTCTTCCGCAGAATACTATAGATGAGATTGCAATTACTTTAGGGCTTGAGGAGTATCATAAGCTGGAATATATTGTAAATATGTGCGAGAAATCCGGTGTTCACACGCAGTTTATTCCTGATTACAATAACATGATTCCTACGAAACCCTATACAGAAGATTTGCTGGGGCTGCCTGTAGTAAATATCCGTCATGTTCCACTGAACAATACAGTCAATAAAGCTGCAAAGAGGGCAGTCGATATTTTTGGAGCCGTATTTGCACTGGTCTTATTTTCTCCGGTTATGCTGATTACTGCCTTGACGATTAAGTTGACATCGACCGGTCCTCTTATTTTCAAGCAGGAGAGAGTAGGGCTTCAGAATAAGTCCTTTGCTATGTACAAATTCCGCTCCATGGTTGTACAGGACGCAAGTAGAGAGAAGAATAAGTGGACAACCAAAGATGACCCGAGAGTTACTAAAGTAGGAAGGTTTATAAGAAAAACAAGTATTGATGAATTACCACAGCTTTGGAATGTGCTTAAAGGGGATATGAGTCTGGTGGGGCCAAGACCGGAGCGGCCTCTGTTTGTGGAGAAATTTAAAGAAGAAATTCCAAGATATATGATAAAGCACCAGGTGCGTCCGGGACTCACCGGCTGGGCTCAGGTCAACGGATACAGAGGGGATACTTCCATAAGGAAGCGTATTGAGTTTGACCTGTACTATATTGAGAACTGGACGATTGGTTTTGACTTTAAAATATTGTTCCTGACTTTTTTCAAAGGTTTTGTTAATAAAAACGCTTATTAAAGCAGACTGTAATAAGGGGTATAAAATATGTCAAGAAAGAAATCCAAAGGTAGACTGACAAGGCAGCAGCGTGCCTTGCTGCACAAGAAAAAAATGAGGAAGAGGATTATCCTCCTTGTGCTGGAAATTCTTATCCTTATAATTTTGGGGACGGCCGCATATGGGATGTCCAAACTGGACAAACTAGATTTTCATACGCTGAATAAGAAAAACCTGGAAATTTATCAGGATACAGGTGACTATACGAATATTGCACTTTTCGGACTGGACTCCAGGGGGGTGGATTGGGATTCGGAGGAGGGTGTGAGAAGTGATACAATTATGATTGTAAGCATCAATAACAAGACAAAGGCTGTAAAAGTGGTATCCGTATTCAGGGATACTTTGACCCAGCAGGGAGACGGGTCTTACGAAAAGGCAAATGCAGCCTATTCCTATGGAGGGCCGGAAAAGGCAGTTGCCCTTTTGAACCGTAATCTTGATTTGGATATTCAGAAATATGTAAGCGTGAATTTTAATGCCCTTGCCGATATAATAGATTTGCTGGGCGGTATTGAAGTTGACTTAAAAACTCCTACGGAAGTAGAGCTTGTGAACGGTTATGGAACTGAGACCGCCAAGGTAGTTGGGCGCACAACTACACAGCTGACTGAGACAGGAAAGCAAACCCTGGATGGAATCCAGGCTGTCTCCTATGCCCGGATCAGGTATCAGGTTTTCGATGGAGACCCGAATGATGGAACTGACTTCAGAAGGGCAGAGCGGCAGAGATTTGTGTTGCAGCAGGTAGTTGCAAAGGCAAAGAAAGCAAGCCTTCCCACTTTAAATAGAATTATTGACAAAGTGCTGCCCCAGGTTTCAACGAACCTCTCAGCTTCTGATTTTATGGGAATGGCGGCGAATGCGGTAAAATATGAGCTCGGGGAGATGAAGGGATTCCCCTTTGATGTTACAACCTCAGAAAATGTAACAGGCTTTGAGGGCTCTTATGTTGTGGCTATCGGATTTGCCGATAACGTAAAGCAGCTTCACAAATTTCTATTTGACAAAGAGAGTTATCAGCCTTCGGCTAAGGTGCAGGAGATTAATGATGATATAGTATACCTTACGGGCATAGACGGGGATGACTATGAGGTACCTCCTGCAGACGGACAGGACAGCGGAGGCACTGACGGGAGCTATACGGATGACAGTGGCTATGCAGATGATAGTGGGTATGCGGATGACAGCGGGTATGCGGATGACAGCGGCTATACAGATGACAGTGGCTATACGGATGACAGCGGCTACGGAGACAGTGGAGATTATGGTTACTAGAGGGAGATAAATGAATATTAAGAAAGTGGATATTATCATACCGACGTATAAGCCGGATGAGAAGTTTGAGCAATTAATCCGGCATCTGCTGCGTCAGACATTCCCGGTACAGAAGATTATTGTGGTAAACACAAAAACTGATACATTTCCGTGGGATATCGTGGGATTCGATTCGCGGATTGTGGTAAAGGAAATCAGCAAAAGTGAATTTGACCATGGGGGTACCAGACGCATGGCTGTAGGGTTGTCGGATGCGGATGCGGTAGTTTTCATGACCCAGGATGCCGTACCCCGGGATAACCGGCTGATTGAAAATCTGATTGCCCCTTTTGCAGATGAAAGTGTAGGGTGTACTTATGCAAGACAACTTCCCGATGAAACGAGTGATGTGATTGAAAGGTATATCAGAGAATTTAATTATCCGCCTCGGAGCTGTGTGAAAAATCTGGATTCTATAAAAAATATGGGAATTAAAGCATTTTTCTGCTCCAATGTATGTGCGGCCTACCGGAGAACCTGTTATGAGGAGGCAGGGGGGTTTGTAAAACGTACCATATTTAATGAAGACATGATTATGGCAGCCAATATGATGAAGCTCGGATATCAATGTTTTTATGCGGCGGAGGCAAAAGTGGTGCATTCCCACAACTACACGTGCATACAACAGTTTAAAAGAAATTTTGATTTGGCTGTATCTCAGGCTGAACACCCAGAAATATTTGAAGGAGTTCCCCCTGAAAAAGAAGGTATTCGGCTTGTGAAAAAGACTGCCGCATATCTTGTTAGAATAAAAAAACCATGGTTGATTATAAAATTAGTTGTGAACAGTGGTTTTAAGTATGCAGGATATCTCTTTGGGAAAAAATATAAAAGACTGCCGTTAAAACTAGTGATAAAGTGTTCCTCCAGCCCCAAGTATTGGGCAAAGGTTCAAGTATAGAGTTGCAGTTCATTACAGTTCAGTCATCTTGTGATTGAAGTTTGTCCGAAATTATTGTATGATAAAGTGTAATTATGTAATCAATAATTGTCAGAAAGGGATTACCATGACAAAGAAAAGACACAGAAGACACAGACGAGTACAAAAAGACCGAAGAAAGATGACACCATGGAAGATAGTACTGGCTGTGGTCGGCGGGGCTTTTGTTTTATTGACAACAGCAGGTGTAGCATTTGCGGCATCAAAGCTGGGCAAACTGGAGACAACACAGCTGGATACAACAAAATTGAATATTTCATCGGAAATTAAACATAATGAAACGGGGTACTTGAATGTAGCGCTATTTGGCCTTGATTCCCGCGACGGGGCTATCACCTCGGGAGACCGCAGTGATACAATCATCGTTGTCAGCCTGAATCGAGAGACAAAGGAAGTAAGGCTTTGCTCCGTATACCGCGATACATTGCTGGAACAGCCGGATGGCAGTTACAACAAAGCTAATGCAGCGTATTCCACAGACGATGCGGAAGGTGCCGTGGGGATGCTGAACAAGAATCTGGATATGGATATACAGCATTATGTGACGGTGAATTTTAATGCTCTGGTAGATGTGATTGATGCCTTGGGTGGAATAGAGGTTGACTTGAAGACGCCTGAGGAAGTGCAGCTTGTAAACGGATATGGTAATGAGACGTCCAAGGTTACCGGCAAGGAATTGAAATTACTTGACCATACAGGAAAGCAGCTTTTAAATGGAGTGCAGGCCGTCTCCTATTCAAGGATTAGATATCAGGTCTTTGATGGAGATCCGAATGATGGAACTGACTTTAGAAGGACAGAGAGGCAGAGGTATGTGCTGGAGCAGGTTGTTAAGAAAGCACAGAATGCAGATTTGTCAACTATAAATAAAATTATTGATAAGGTATTTCCAAAAGTAGCCACAAATTTTACATTGACTGAGATTCTGGCCTATGCCAAAGATGTTTTTGACTATAAGCTGACAGAGATGTCGGGTTTTCCATTTGATAAGACAACGGCAACCTTATCCGGTGTCGGAAGTTCTGTAATCCCGGACGATCTGGAAGATAATGTAATACAGCTGCATAAGTTCTTCTTTGATAAGGACACATACAGCCCCTCCTCCACGGTCACCTTGATTAGCAGCCAGATACAGCAATATGCGATGAATACGGTGCCGGATGATGAGGCAGCCTTGTATGAAGAGACATGGGGCGGCAGCACCGGGGACAGTGGAGGAACAGACTATATTGATTACGGAACCACAGACTATGGTACTGCAGATTCTGCAGCCTCAGAAACTTCAGATTTCGACGGCACAGACTATGGAGCCATAGATTCCGGGAGCCCGGATAGCACCACAGGAGGCGGTGACACAGGAACAGCTGAAGGGGGCCAGGAGCCATCAGGCTCTGCAGGCGGTACCCCGGATATCGGCAGCACACCAGGTGCCGGAGGCACACAGAATACAGCAATTGAATGATAATCAACAGTCAAAAGAGGTGGAGTAAGATGAAGAAGATAGGAAAAAAGATAGGCAGTATACTACTGATGTTATGCTTAACCGTATCATGCTTTTCGATTTCAGCGTTTGCGGCCGACGGAACCATTCAGTTTTCAGATCCGTCAGCGGCAGCAGGCGACAATGTGACGGTTAAAGTGAAGGCTGAGTCAGGAACTTCTGCAATTGGCGATGTTGACATGACAGTCACATATGACACTTCGATTCTGAAGTTTGTGAGCGGAGCAAATGCGGCCGGCGGAGATGGCACTCTGCAGTTATCTGCAAAGGGAGATGGTTCGGCTTCAGAGGTTACCTATACTCTGGAGTTTACGGCACTAAAGGAAGGTACAGCCACATTGCAGGTGACATCGTCCACAGCGTATCTGTATAATGATGAAGTTTTGAATCTATCTGCGGGGACATCCACAGTAACTATTCAGGGAGGAACTGCAGTTACCGACACAGAAGATGACAGCAAGGCCTCATCTGGAGGTCTTCAGGTAGAGGTGGATGGAAAGGCATATACAGTCAATGAGAACTTCTCAGAAGCGGCTATTCCGAAGGGATTCAAAGCCGTTGACATGGAACTGGACGGAACAAATACAAAGGCAATGCAGCAGGAGTCCAGCGGCCAGTATATGTTCTACCTTGAGGACAGCGATGGAAATTCTGATTATTTTCTCTATAGTACAGAGGACGGTTCTTTTTCTCCGACTGCAGTGGTGGATGTGAATTCAGATGTATCTATCTATCTGATGAATCATAAGGACAAAGATGGCCTTCCTTCTCAATACAAGGAGACTACATCAAATATAGAAGGAAAAGTTTTTACTGTATGGCAGAATATGTCACAGCAGGAATATTATCTTGTGTATGCCCTGAGCAGTGAAGGAAATAAGGGATATTATCAGTGTGATTCCACCGAAGGAACATATCAGAGATATGTGGCTCAGACAGTTGAGGAAGAAAAAAGCACCAATGCTGCCGTGGACAAGGTTATGAACTTTTTGGAAAAGCATTTGATTGTGATTATGTGCGTACTTTGGGGAGCTTTCCTTTTGCTTTTGATCATTATCATTGTATTGGGAGTGAAATTATCCCACCGCAATCAGGAATTGGACGAGTTGTACGATGAATATGGCATTGACGGCGATGATGATGACAATAATATGCCGCCGGCTGCAGGGAAAAAGCCACGGAAACGGTCTGATGATTTTGAAGATGAAAACTTCGAGGATGAAGATTTCGACGATGAAGACTTTGAAGATGAGGATTTCGATGATGAAGATTTTGAAGATGAATATTATGATGACGACGAAGACTTCGAAGATGACGAATATTACGATGACAACGAAGACTTTGAGGATATAGAAGATAATTTTGACGAAGATGAGTTTCTGGATGAGAGGCCTTCACGAAAACCTCCACGCAGGTCTAAGAAGAAACAGGATGATGATTATTCGATGGATTTTATAGATCTTTAGGTTAAAGGCGAGGGTGCTGCAGTTTTAGCTTGCAGCACCCTTTTCCCGTGTTCATATGGCGCTCTGCCACAGCGAGATGAAGCGCAGCAAAATCGAGCCGATGGCTGAACTGTTACTATTTGAGTGAAAAGTTAGAGCATATAGAATTTACAATATATTAAAAATTTGTTACAATATATTGTATGATGATATCAGGATTAAAGGTCATAGCAATCCGTAGATATCAGGGGTTAAAATACAATGATTGTGTGAAGGGAGTACATTTATTATGTGCGGAATAGTTGGATATGTAGGCGAAGAACAGGCGGCGCCAATTTTATTGGATGGACTGGCTAAGCTGGAATACAGAGGTTATGACTCTGCGGGAATCGCCGTATATGACGGAAAAGAAATTGAGATGAAGAAGTCCAAGGGACGGCTGAAGGTACTAAATGAACTGACACATGACGGGGCGACTCTGCCGGGGACTGTGGGAATCGGGCATACGAGATGGGCAACCCACGGCGAACCCTCTGATATTAATGCACATCCTCAGTTTAACAAGAATGAGAGCATCGTTGTGGTACACAATGGAATCATAGAGAATTACCTGAAGCTGAAAAATAAGCTGATCAGCAAGGGCTATGAGTTTATATCTGATACAGACACAGAAGTGATTGCTCATCTGTTGGATTACTATTATTCGGGCAACCCCCTGCGGGCCATTACAAAAATTATGCACCGGATGGAAGGCTCCTATGCGCTGGGAATTATGTTTAAGGATCATCCTGACGAGCTGTATGCGGTACGGAAAGACAGCCCCCTTATTGTGGGAAAAGCAGAAAGCGGAAGTATCATTGCATCCGATGTACCTGCAGTGCTGAAATATACAAGAGATGTCTATTTTATAGAGAATGAGGAGATTGTCAGACTGACGGAGGACACTCTGGAGTTCTTTAACGTTGACGAGGAGCAGATCCAGAAGGAAGCTGCCCACATTGACTGGGATGTAGATGCGGCTGAGAAGGGCGGCTATGAGCACTTTATGCTGAAGGAGATGTATGAGCAGCCCAAGGCTATTGCTGATACATTTTCCCCCCGTATCAAAGACAACGATATTGTTATTGAAGAGTTAAACATGACCGATGAAGAAATAAAGAATATTCACAAGATAATGATTGTCGCCTGTGGTTCTGCATCCCATACAGGTATGACAAGCAAGTACATATTTGAGGGAATGGCAAGGATCCCGGTGGAAGTGGATCTGGCATCAGAATTCAGATACCGCAACCCAATTATTGAAGAAGGAACCCTGGTGATCATCATCAGTCAGTCCGGAGAAACAGCGGATTCACTGGCTGCCCTTCGGGAAGCTAAGGGAAAGGGAGCTAAGGTACTCGGTATTGTGAACGTAGTGGGAAGTTCTATTGCGAGAGAAGCAGATAATGTAATGTATACTTGGGCAGGGCCGGAAATTGCTGTGGCTACCACGAAAGCATATTCCTGTCAGCTGGTTGCCTTGTACCTCCTTGCAATGAAATTTGCCAGAGTACGGGAGAAAATTACAGCGGAAGAACTGAAATCTTATATAGAAGACTTGAAACGGATTCCGGATCAAGTTGAGCTGCTTCTGAATAATAAAAATAAGATTCAGAAATTTGCGAACAGGTATCTGGCTGCGAGAGAGGTATTCTTTATTGGCAGAGGAATCGACTATGCAATTTCTATGGAGGGTTCCTTGAAGCTAAAAGAAATATCCTATATTCATTCGGAGGCATATGCGGCGGGTGAACTCAAGCACGGGACTATTTCCCTGATAGAGGAGGGTACCCTGGTGGCAGCAGTGCTGACCCAGGAAGAGCTATATCAGAAGATGATCAGCAACATGAGAGAAGTGAGCACCCGGGGGGCCTTTGTGCTTGCAGTGACAAATGAAGGCAACATTGAAGTGGAACGGGCAGCCGACTATGTTATTTATATACCAAAGACAAATAAATATTTTACCAATTCACTTGCAATTATACCGCTGCAGTTATTCGGATATTATATTGCTGTGGGCAGAGGCTGCGATGTAGATAAGCCGAGAAACCTTGCAAAGTCCGTTACAGTTGAGTAAAAATGATATATTATAAAAAGTATTATGCCAAGTAGAAATGTGGTAAATATGTGTAATGGAGGATTGATATGAAGAGGGTATTTATTCATGCATATACTGCAGGAAATCTGGGGGATGATCTTTTAATCAGAATATTGTGTGAGCGTTATCCCAAGGTGCATTTTAGAATATATGCTGATGAATCCTATAAAGAAAGGTTTAAGGATATAGGTAATTTATCTGTCTATTCTCCTTCGGACAAGCGTGTTGGATTTATAGATATGGCGATAAGTAAAGTAAAACATACAGACATGGGTTTTTGGAAGCTGCTGATAAAGACTTCTTATGCTACAGTTCATATCGGCGGTTCTGTGTTTGTACAGCATCAGGATGATTTTGGGCTTGCATTCCAGCTGGATGAAGGGCTCCGTGCCAGAAGCAGGAGGCTCTATGTTGTCGGAGCAAACTTTGGTCCTTATACAGACGAACAATATTATCGGCAGTATTATGAACTGTTGCAGAAGTATGAAGGGGTATGTTTCCGGGACAGATATTCTCAGAGATTATTTCATAAGCTGCCAAATGTTACATATGCACCGGATGTTGCATTTAATTATAAGGCAGATGTCTCCGTACCTGAAAAAAAGCAAGTACTTATTTCAGTGATTGATATGAAGGATAGAAAAGGAAAATGGGGAATCAGTCAATATGACCGGCCGTATAAAAGATTTATTGTCAATCTTGCAGACGGGTACATTAAACAAGGATACCACATAAAATTCATTTCATTCTGTAAGTATCAAGGGGACGAGGAGGCAATAAAGGAAATCATTGCTTTGGCTGAAGGCTGGGAAAAGGAGCAGGTTTCAACGTGCTTTTATGATAAGAATCTCCTTCAGTGCATTAAGAGTTTTGCAGAATCAGAAATTATTATTGCAACAAGATTTCACAGTTTAGTCTTGGGCTGGCTTATGGGAAAGAAAGTTCTTCCTGTAGTATATGACAGAAAAACAAAACATGTCTTGGAAGATAATGAATGTTCATCTTATTTGAAACTGGATGACCTGGAGCAGAATATAAGTCAGGTTATACAGAAAATAGAGGAGTTAAAAGTTATGGATATTAAAAATCTTGTAAGTGAGGCAGAAGGTCAGTTTGAAAAATTGGATCAGATTTTGAAAAGGAAAGAAGGCTAGAAATATACAAATTCGGTGAGAGGGGAATTTAATGGGGAAAGAACTCGTGAGCGTATTAATGGTAAACTATAATCATGAGGATACGATAGCAGAAACGATTGAGAGTGTATTGGAACAAAGCTATGACAATATGCAGTTTATTATTGTAGATGATGGTTCTACAGATGAATCCTGCAATATTATCCGGCAATATGAAGATAAAAGGATTGAGTTATATGAATTGGGAAAAAACCGGCATATCTGCTATGCTACAAATTATGGCTTCAAAAAAGTGAAGGGTAAATTTTTGGCAAGAATAGACAGTGACGATGTGTGGTATCCTGAAAAACTGGAAAAACAAGTGGAGTTTTTAAAGTCCAATCCAGATAGAAAGATTTGCTTTTCATGGGTGGACCTGATTGATGAGAATGGAAGGAATATCAATGAGGACTGCAAAGGATTACAGTTTCTTTTTGAAAAAAAGTTCACGGGACAGGCAGATTGTCTTCACGCTTTCTATTATACTGGTAACTGCCTTTCTCACCCTTCTGTATTGATGAGGACAGAGGTTATGCAGGAGACAGGCGGTTTTGACCTTGGATATATGCAGGCCCATGATTTTGATTACTGGGTGCGGATTGCAAAGAAGTACCCGCTCTATGTAATACCGGAGAAACTTCTTGCAATGAGGCGGTTTGTAGGAGAAGAAAAAGAAAATACAAACAACAGTAATCTTTCTGAAACGAATACTGTACGTTTCTTCAACGAATATATGGATATCCGGGCACATTTTTTCGATGATATGGATAATCAGCTTTTCTGTGAAACCTTCCGGGAAGATTTTATATGCAAAGATTCGGTAACCGCAGAAGAATTAGAATGTGAAAAAGCATTTTTGCTGTGCCGTCCGATTCACGCGGAAACATTAGTGCCGCCGGCAGGTATACGCAGACTGCATGAGCTGCTCAGAAGACCAGAGTTTTTTAGGCTTCTGGAGGGAAAATACAACTTTACAATAAAGGATTTTTATGAGGTGACAGGCAAATCCTTGTATTGCAATGAAATTATAAATAGAAAGCTGTCAAAGAACACAGAGGAGTGGACAAGTCTGAAGGCGGAGGAAGTGAGCCTAAAGAGACAGCTTGGGGAACAGAAGACGTTGCTTGAAGAACAAAGGACGGTGATTGATGAATATAAGAATTCTACAAGCTGGAGGATTACAGCACCATTGAGAAAAATCGGGGGGATTATCCGTAAATAAAGATTTGCAAACAAAAGAGAGGAGTACAAATCATGAAAAAATGGTGTAAAGCAATTCTGTATATAGTGGGGATAGGTCTCTTTCTATCTACAGGGGCTGGGTTGTCATTGGAAGTACAGGCAGAAGAGTATGAGGACCGTCCGGTCACAGGGGTGGACGAGGAAGGCAATGTATATGAAGTTGAATCTGAGGCAGGAGTGGTGGAAGAGGGATTTTCTACTTTTTCTACCGCCACGGAGCAGGTTGTAAACTTTAATACAAAAGGAAATGCCAAAACAGATTATAAGGCGGACACAGGTGATACGGGGTATACAAACGGCGCTTATGGGGCAGATGCAGCTTACCTGGGAACGTCCAACGGACAGGTAAAGTTCCTGCTCTCCGGAGTGATAGGTTCTGTGCCACAAGGTGATGTCCAGGTAATAAATAAGGCATCAGCCAAATCTATCAGTTATTATACTGTTTCGGGAGGAGTGCTGAAACATAGGATAACTACAGATTTAAGATACAATGAGTATGCGAGTAACCTGAATTGTGGTACGGCACCGTCTTATCTTAAGGAGGGCGGACAGTATTATAGCTATGACGGACATTATTTTTACGCATCCGACAAATATGGGGCAATGCTGACGGATTACATAAACAATAACAGAAATAATTCCATTAATCCAAACACCCCTTATTATAACTATTACCAGTATCTTCCGATGCGCAGTACCAGCTCATATTCATCCTCAACCATGGATACACTAATTGCAGGAAAGACTACATCCACCTCCAAGATGCGGGGGATTGGTTCTTCTCTGACAAGTTCTCAGAATACCTATGGAGTAAACGCACTTCTGACTGCAGGAATTGCCGCAAATGAAAGTGCCTGGGGAAATAGTAATTATGCGATGCAGAAGAACAATCTTTTTGGTCTGAATGCAGGAGACAGCAATCCCGATGACTCCTACGCTTATTCCAGTGTCAGTGTCTGCATTAAGGCTTTTACAGAAACTTATATGTCTAAGACATATTTAAATCCCAATGACGGAATATATTGGGGTGGATTTCTGGGAAATAAGGGAAGTGGAATTAATGTGAAATATGCTTCGGATCCATACTGGGGAGAAAAGGCGGCTTCTATGGTATGGCTTTTGGATGCAGCCGGAGGAAATAAGGATCAGTATGCATACTCAATCGGTATCAAAGACACTTTTGCAGGCAGTCACCAGAATCTGCTGGTGAAGGCAGGAAGCTCTGCAAGCTCAGCAACTATGTACTCTACGGGAACGCAGTGTAATACTTCGTTTTTACTCTTGGACAATACAGCCCAGAACGGATTTTATAAAATAGCCAGCGACGGTGTGTTAAACAGCGCCAGAACAGGTATCAACAAGGATGCGGGTACATATAATTTCAGCTCAATGTATGGATATATTGCAGCCAACAGTATTGTAATTGTAAATACAGGAAGAACTCCCACGGGTGTTGATAAATTCAGGGATGTAAATGCAGGCGGCTGGTATTACAGCTACGTGAAGACGGTATATGAACGTGGTATTATGACCGGCATGGATACTTATACCTTCGGTCCCGCTGTAAGCTTAAGCCGTGCGCATTTTGCAACTATTTTGTATCGTATGCAGGGTTCCCCCTCTGTGTCATATAAGGCGGTATTCCCCGATGTGCCAAATGGGTATTTCTTTACCTCGCCTGTGCTGTGGGCTTATAATAATAAGGTGATAACCGGATATGAGAGCGGAAAATTTGGGCCTTCAGAGGTGATTACCAGAGAACAGATGGCTCTGATGATGTACCGATATGCAAAATTCTGCGGTTTAAATACGCAGAACAGTGCGAACCTCAATAGTTACCCTGATGCAGGTAAAGTAAGTGACTTTTCAAGAGAAGCGATGAGCTGGGCAGTAGGCACAGGTCTGATTCAGGGAGATCAGGGGACATTAAATCCTCAGGGGAGCGCAAGCCGTGCACATTGTGCAACAATTATCACCAGATTCATAGAGAAATATGATTTATAAAGACGAAGGTAATGTCAATACATTTTGTGGGAAATCATAATATAGTTTCAAAATTTGTTAAATGTTTGAACACACTTCTATCACAAAGAACGGCTATTATATCAATATAGAATACAAGAGAAAGAAGGAAGTTTTATGGAAAATCAATATAATTATTATAATCCTGAAGGACAACCGGGAAATACTCAATATAATAGCCAGTCAAACCAGCCAAATGGGAGCAGGCCGCAACGGAAGAAAATGCCGAAGGCTATTGCAGTGACCGGACTTGCCCTGTTGTTTGGAGTAGTGTCAAGCGCAACATTTTTAACGTCAAACATTGTGGGAAACAAGGTCTTGGGACTCGATGAATCTTCTTCATCCTCTTCCTCATCGGTTAAGAGTACAGCACCTGTAAACAATTCCACACTGACCACATCGTCAAGTGTGATAACTTCTGATGTGTCTGATGTAGTAGACAATGTAATGCCATCGATTGTATCTATTACAAACATGAGTGTTCAGCAGGTACAGGATTTCTTCGGAGGGGTTTCCCAGCAGGAAAGTGAGAGTGCGGGAACAGGAATCATTGTTGAACAAAATGACTCCGAGTTACTGATTGTAACCAACAACCATGTAGTGGCAGGCAGTGAGACGCTGACCGTTACATTTAATGACAACAAAAGTGTGGAGGCGGATATTAAAGGTACAGACCCTGCACATGATGTTGCAGTAATAGCAGTACCATTGAAAAGCATTTCTGATGATACAATGAAATCTATTTCAGTTGCTACAATGGGGGATTCTACAAAATTAAAAGTAGGGGAACCTGCAATTGCTATAGGCAACGCTCTTGGATATGGACAGTCAGTCACAACAGGTGTTATCAGCGCCACAGACCGGGAAGGCGCACAGGTTGTCGACCAGGCTACCGGCGAGGCAGCTCCCAGCGATGTAAAGCTGATTCAGACAGATGCAGCTATTAATCCAGGCAACAGCGGAGGCGCTCTGGTGAATGCAAAGGGAGAGGTAATCGGAATCAACTCATCCAAACTTGTAGGAAGCTCTGTGGAAGGTGTAGGCTATGCGATCCCGATCAGCGACGTGTCCGATATCATCACCAATCTGATGAATCAGGAGACAAAAACAAAAGTCAGCGAGAGCGACAGAGGATATCTTGGAATTGAAGGCTTTGATGTGACCTCAGAATACTCCGAAAGATTCAGCATGCCTCTCGGTGTGTACATTAACGGAGTTACCGGCGGAAGCGGTGCAGAAAAAGCCGGCCTCACCAAAGGCGGCGTAATCACAGCACTAAACGGAATTACAATTGACAACATGACTACTCTGCAGGAGCAGCTCAAGTACTATGCAAAAGGTGATACCGTAACACTTACCGTACAGGAGCCTGGAAATGGAGGAAACTATAAAGAACAAACTTATAAAGTCACATTAGGTACAAAAGCAGAATAAAAAAGGGGTCTGACCCTTTTGCAGCTCATATTCAGAATATTCTGAATATGGCGGTCAAAAGGGTCAGACCCCTTTTTACACTTGACATATACCCCATAAGGGTATACCATAATAACATACCCCGATAGGGTATTTATTGAGTCAATGTTTTCAGGAGTAAGGAGGAATAGCTATGGTTACTGAAAAGTATAAGATAGATGGTATGACGTGTGCCGCATGCAGCAGCTCTGTGGAGCGTGTCACCAGGAAGCTGGAGGGAGTTAAGGAAAGCAATGTTAACCTGACTACAGGTCTGATGACCATCACCTATGATGATACTCTGGCGAATCCGGATAAGATTGTTGCCAAGGTTACAAAGGCGGGCTTCGGAGCTGAGCCATATGTAGAGAAGAGTAAGAAGGAGCGTGTCCTTGAAGAGGAGGACGCTGCGGAGGAGGCGAAGAAGATAAAGCGCAGGTTGATTACGAATATCGTTCTTGCAATTCCGCTCCTCTATATTTCCATGGGTCATATGATGCCATTTCCCATGCCCCTCCCGAGGTTTCTGGATATGGAGCACAGTCCGTTGAATTATGCGTTAATCCAGTTGATTTTGACAGCATGTATACTTTACAATGGGCGTAATTTCTATCTCGTTGGGCTCAGAACTCTGTTCAAAGGACATCCGAATATGGATTCGCTGGTAGCCATCGGCACAGGAAGCGCTTTTCTCTACAGTCTGGTGATGACCATCAGGATACCTTCCGATATGATGGCTGTCCACAACCTGTATTATGAGTCTGCAGCCATTGTTGTAACCCTGGTAATGGTTGGAAAATATATGGAAAGCAGAAGTAAAGGCAAGACCAAGGAAGCGATTAAAAAGCTTATGGATCTGGCGCCTGATAAAGCAGTTGTCTTGAGAAATGGCGATCAAAAAGAGGTTCCAATAGAAGAGGTGAGTCAGGGTGAATATATTTTGATAAAGCCCGGAAGCCGGATTCCACTGGATGGAATCGTGATAGAAGGCCTCACTACGGTAGATGAGTCTATGCTGACCGGTGAAAGTATTCCTGTAGAGAAGGCTGTGGGGGATGAAGTTATCGGCGGCAGTGTGAACTATCAGGGTTCAGTAACGGCTCAGGTGACAAGAGTGGGAGCCGACACCACACTATCAAAGATTGTTAAGATGATGGAGGATGCTCAGGGAAAGAAAGCACCGATATCTAAATTGGCAGACACTGTGGCAGGCTATTTTGTCCCTGCGGTTATGGCAATAGCCGTAATTGCAGCTATAATCTGGCTGCTCCTCGGGCATGATCTGTCTTTTGTACTGACAATCTTCGTATCGGTACTTGTTATTGCGTGCCCCTGTGCTCTTGGACTTGCGACGCCTACTGCTATTATGGTAGGAACGGGACTGGGAGCGAATCACGGTATCTTGATTAAGAGCGGTGAGGCGCTGGAGTTAAGCCACAAGGCAGATGCTGTAGTGTTGGATAAGACAGGTACGGTGACAGAAGGCCAACCAAAGGTAATCTCTATCCTTTCAAAGTCAATGAGTGAAGATGAATTCTTAAGAATAGCCGCTTCCTGTGAGCAGGTGTCAGAACATCCTCTGGGAGCCGCTATTGTGGAGGAAGCTAAAGAGAGAAATCTGGCTTTGGAAAAAACAGAAGAATTCCAGAGCATCACAGGACAGGGAGTCCGGGCGGTGCTAAGTGGAAAGGTTTACTATATAGGCAATAAAAAGTTGTGCGAAGAACAGCATATTTCTCTCAGAGCTTATGAAGAGGAGTCAGGGAAAATTGCAGACAAAGGGCAGACACCTATGTTTCTGTCTGAACAGAAAGAAAAAGACAGGGACATTGAAATGCTTGGAATTATCAGCGTTGCAGATCCAGTAAAAGCGACCAGTAAGGAAGCTATTTCTAAAATGCAGCACGAAGGTATCAAGGTCTACATGCTTACCGGAGATAATAAGAGGACCGCTGCATATATCGGGCAGCAGGTAGGTGTGGATGCCGTCATTGCAGAAGTGCTTCCCGGAGATAAAGCAAGCGAAGTAGAGCGGCTACAAAAAGAAGGAAAATGTGTTATGATGGTAGGCGACGGAATCAATGATGCGCCTGCCCTGGTACAGGCGGATATCGGTGTGGCAGTGGGAAGCGGAAGTGACATTGCTCTGGATTCCAGCGACATCGTCCTGATGAAATCTGATCTGCGGGACGTGGAGAAGACAATCCGATTAAGTCGTGCAACCATCCGGAACATTAAGCAGAATTTATTCTGGGCTTTCTTCTATAATACCTGCGGACTGTTTCTTGCAGCAGGCATCCTGTATGCAGTCAGCGGCACACTGTTGAGCCCGATGATTGCCGGGCTGGCAATGTCCTTAAGCTCTGTTTCGGTCGTGGGAAATGCACTGCGGCTCCGCAGCTTAAACTTGTAAGGAATAATGATGAGGCCGCAGGTAGGAGGAAAAAACAAAGGAGGCGATGAAGTTGGAAGATAGTCAATGCTGTCCAAAGACAAAGCACAGAGATAAAGATGAATACACCTGTCTGATTCACCGTCTGAACCGGATAGAAGGTCAGGTGAGAGGGATTAAGAGCATGGTGGAAAACGATAGGTACTGCGTAGATATACTAGTGCAGGTGTCTGCCATCCAATCTGCACTGAATGCGTTTAATAAAGAGTTGCTGGCAAATCACATCCGCACCTGTGTCGTGGATGATATTCGGGGCGGAAAAGAAGACGCGGTGGACGAGTTGTGTACAACGATACAAAAATTAATGAAATAGGAGGAAAAGAAGATGAAGGTAATTAAGGTAGAAGGAATGCACTGTGATGCATGCGTGGATAGAATTACAAAAGCGATGACAGAGGAAGGGTTGAAATTTGAGGTCAGCCTTCCAAATAAAACAGTCACCATAGATGAGACCGATGAAGAACAAATAAGGACTGCACTGGAAACTCTGGATGACCTGGGATTTGAAGGTGTAGTGGAGTAAAGAAAAAGGTGCCCTGAAGTGTCAAGATTGAATTTCAGGGCACCTTTTTCTTTAAAAACTAGCCGGGTGAACATTTGTTTTTAATTCTTCCACATAATAGTCCCATATTTCTCCACTGAAATCCAGAGTTTTTAAACTGCCGTCCGCTATTTTGTCTTTGAGCATTTCATTTATCTTATCTGTTTTAAAATAGTAAAACCTTTCGGACTGATATGTACTGTCGACGTAATAAACAATATTGGCCCCCGCTGAACAGATAATGGCAATATAGGGCATGTCACAGTTTAAAACCTGTATCTTGTCAGGCTTCTTCCGGTCCAGATACAAGCCAAAGCGCTCGAGATAAGGAAGGCGTTCCTCCTGTGCAAAATCAACTGCTCCGAGGAGAGGAACGATGGCCTTTCCGCTGGTAAAAAAGCTTGTCATTGCATCAAGCGTTACTGCAAAGGTTGTCTCTGTTGTCAGAATACAGTTAAAAAATTTCGAAATGAAATCCTTTACAATGTCTTTCCCATCTAATACATCAAGTTCATGTCTTTCAAGTAAATATCCCAGAGAAATAAAATTATATACTGTATCCACACCTGCAGAGGCAAGCTTGTCGATGAATGTAGGATTCGCTTCTAAAAGAGCAGAAGCTTCGCTGCGGCTATAGCTGATCTTTTTGATTTTCCTCTTCATAAGACTAGTGAAAAATACATTGAGATAGCCTTTGTGGCGGATTGCTGTCAGGAGAGGAGTTCCATCCAGCTGAACATTGAAAACCAGCAGAACCTGATCCTTCAGCAATATAAAGGCAGACTCCATTTTTTCTTCTGTTATCCATAAATCCAGGTTAGCAAACAGATGAAGCTTAGGTATGGACGAGAGAAATGTCATACCGTATTTATCAAAGACAACCTCAAGTGATGAATAATCAAAAAAATGATTCATGGAAAGGTTTTTCCAATTTCTTAAATTTACAGTTTTAATTTTAACAAAGGTTCCGGAATATACCGGGTCAAACAATGGCAGAGTGCTGTAAAATGGCAGAATCCTGTCTTTTGCATTTGTAATTTGATCAGAAATAATGATACAGATCATATTCAAAACTGTCTTTTTTCCCAGAAAACTTGCCTCCGTATCAGGGTAATTCTTATTCTCACTATTTTCTTCTACAAAGTCTCTGTCTATAGAATATTCTACGGCAGATGCAAGAAAGATTTCCAGCTCGTATTTGGAATTGAAATTGTAGATAACCGGAAATATTTCCTCCAGCTTCATGTAGCAGTTGAAATCATATATAGCTTCAGCAAAGCAAAGGGCAGCCTGTCTGCTGAAAGCCTTTTTCTCTTTTAGGACGGGCAGCCTTTTTCCTGTCAGGATTTTGCTCAGTCCGCTGGGTGTCATATTCATATTGAGTGCAAAATCCGTCTTAGGTATCTTAGCGATGTCAATCAATTTTTCTAGTAATTTACCGGTATTCATATTGTTCCTCCCTTTTATCTTAAGGTAAAATATCACTTTTCCCATTATACAACGAATTGTTGCATTTTGCTTTCCTTAAAAAGAAAATTTGGTTATAAAAATTTCCTTTTAAGGAAAAAACAGTAACTATTACTAACATATTTTTCAAGCAGTGGGAAATTTAATCGTATACAATCCATATAGGAGTATTTTGTGTAATTTTAAATGAAAATGTTTTTTAAACTCGACGCACAGGGTACTAAAAATAATATGAGAAGGGAGAAAACACATGATAAGAAAAAGAAAAAGACGAGCAGTTATTAGTTGGATAATGACATTGTTGATGATGTTTAGCGTCCTGCCCATGAATATAGTCCATGCTGAAAATGTGGGAACGGATAAAACCTCTGTACTCATCGACATTACGGCAGCTGTCAGTCAGAATGAAGCTGCAATTACCGAAGGCAGTACGATATCCAGAACAGAAGCTGTTTCAATAGCCGTTTCATTTGGCATACCCGTGGGTGGTGAGGACGCTTCCCCACAGGCTTTGGTCAAAAAAGGAGATACGGCAGCTTTTCATTTGGCCACTGGCTTCAATCTGGCCGCAAAGACAAATATTGACTTGACAACGGCAGGAGGCCTCACAATTGGGCATGTCAGCTTTGCAAAAGACGACAGTACAGGAGGAATTACTGCAAATGTAATTTTCGACGGAGATGATAGGGCTTTTGACGAAACACAGGGAAATGTAACAGGAGGATTTCACCTAAACCTTACATATGATGCCAGTGGAGATTCCGGAAGTGCCGGAGAACATAGCGTATCAATTTTGGACAAGACATATACAGTAACCATACCTGAAGAAAAAACTGAAGTTGAGGAGCAGGTGAAAAGGTCAGCTTCCGTGCAGGCTGGTGGAAATGATGTGACATCTTTACTTACAGGTGTGACTGCATCGGTGAAGCAGGAAGGAAACGAGGTACAGCCGGGAGATGTTTTGCTGGATGACAAGGCCATAAGAGTTGAAGTTTCTTTCGGAGTGCCGGTTTTGGGAGATGGCCCAGGCCCACATGTTGAGAAGGGTGACTATGCTTTAATACTCCTGAGCGACGCATTGAAGGTACCTTCTTCAACGGAGTCGATTCCCCTCAGAAACGCAGATGGCATCGTAGTAGGCCATATTATATTTGTCGAAGCAGACGGGAAGGTGACTGCCAGAGTTGACTTTGACGGAGCTGATGAGGTGTTTGATGGAACCAACGAGGGTGTAAGTGCTGCTTTTAATGCAGAGTTTGAATTTAGTGAAGAGGGTGGAGAGTCAGGTGTCGGGGATAAAATTATTGCTATTGTAGATCACGAGTACAAGCTCGAAAAACCGCCGGTAGAGACTGAATATACACTGACAAAATCTGGTGAAGTACAGCCGGACCAGACCGTTGAATGGACAGTAAAGGTTTCGGGAAAAAAGGGCACAAATGATGTGGATCTTGCGGGCTATGAGCTGCGGGACGACTTAACAGACGTTGGTGATTATGTGCCTGATTCGTTTAAGCTCAATGGCAGCAGTGTGGCCGGCCCCTCTGTAACAGACGGGAAATTGAGCTACACCTTCCCGGAAAATTCGATGGGGGATCAGACTGTCAAGTTCAAAACGAAAATTCCTGATAATAAATATTTTGCAAACGGTCAGCAGTGGATCAACAATAAGGCTGAGCTGTATGACGAGGACGAGTACAAGACTGAGAACAGCGGAAATGTCACGTTCACGCCGGAATGGATTAAAAAAACAGGCGAGAGCAATGAAGATGGCAGCAGCGGTGTATATAATCCGAAGGACCGCACCATCACATGGACGATTACGGTCAACCAGATGGAAGCGGCTTTGAAAAATCCTGTCCTGCGTGATCTGCTGCCGGAGGGATTGACACTTGATAAGGCGACAGTGCAGTATTGGGACAGTACAATTGATGACTGGGGCTCTGAACAGAGCATCACACCCGTTGACAGCAATTATGCGATCGGCAATAAAACAGACGGCAGTGGCCGGATTCTGGATACGCAGGCTCTGCTGACCATCGTCACCAAAGTGCCGAACGGAGAATATGCCGCCGATATAACAACCTATACGAATACAGCTTATATCAGTTGGGATGGATACACAGGTGAGGGAGAGGGAATCAGCAGCGGCGGATTCGGCGTAGGCATCGGCTACAACGCGATTGAGAAGAGCGGCACGATTTCAGACAAAGATAACCAGACCATCACATGGACGGTGACGGTAGATCCCAAGGGGCAGACTATTCCGGAAATGAAAGTGTATGATCTGCTGCTCTACGGAAAATCGGGCAGTGTAAAGCTGGAGGATCTGACTATTGCGGGTATTGACGATAAAGTGAAGGGCAGACTTACTCCGCAGTATAACCAGAGATATGCAGGAAGCTTTAGCGGAGCAGAAGCAGGACTTACCGAACAGGTACTTCCGGTGATGAATGGCACCGAACAAGTGGGTGAGCTGCTGGTCGTAACAGGTTTTGACACTTCGAAAAAAACGTTTACATTTGATTCCATTGTTACTGACCCGGATATTTTCGCGGGCAACAAATCGGCGGAAGTGTTAAATACAGCTGCTTTATTTAGTGCAAATACAAGACTGAATGGGGCGGATGCAGAAGTTCCTTATCCCAGCAACATGTTGAAAAAGGAACTGATTAAGCGCGGACACACAGAAGACCCGGCCGGCGGGGTGAATGATATTCTTACAAATGGCGACGCTGGTTTTGATTATGAAGATAAATCTGCTATTTTCCGCATCAGTGTCAATGCTGACGGGCTGGATTTGACCAATGCCACAGGTAAAGCGCTGGGCAAGGTAACTGTTACCGATACACTGCCGGCGGGCTGGGAGCTGGCAGAGATTCTCCCCGGTGAGGATTATCTCATATTTGATGGTAATAAAAACGTGAGCAGCAATAGCGTGACGGCCACCGATACCACACCCGATACGGTTGCCGGTCTGGATTATACTAAGACAAAAAACAGTATTACCTTTACATTTGAAAATTTGAACAAACCATATGTCATTCTGGTTAAGGCTAAGCCGAATGCAGAAACACTGGAAAAATATTTCAGTAAAAATGGCAGTTATACAGCAACCAACAGCGTTAAGCTGACAGCAGACAACTGGGAGACTGGCATTGAATCTACCCGTAAAGTAACGATCACCAGCTCACTTCTCTCCAAGACCGCAGCTTTGGCGGAGGAGGGTGTTGTGCACTGGTCAGTGGAATACAAGCCCTATAAGCTTGAAAATAGGTACACCAAAATTGAGGATACACTGCCAATCGGAATGGAGCTGCGCACAGATGCAAGCGGCAATCTGATTCTGGACGGAAATATTATTGTCACTGAACTGACGATGAAGACAGATGGCAGCTATGAGGACGGAGCCGCGGTTACACCGGTTATCGGAGAAAATGTTTTCTATGACCGTACAACACGGGTGCTTACCTTTATGATTCCGGATTCTGTAAAGGCTTACCGTTTTACCTACCTGACAGATGTTACAGGCGAACCGGGCACGGTGACGAATCAGGCAAAGCTGTACGGTGAGAGCGAAGTGCAGGAAAGCACCGGCAAGAACTATCAGATTACCGACAGGGACGGCAGGGCTACCATGCGCAGGAGCGGCTGGATAGAGATTGCCAAAATTGACGGTGCAACAAAGACTCCCCTTTCGGGTGTGGAATTCACTATCTTTGCGCTGGACGGCACAACTGTTATCAGACAAGGCAGAACCGAGGCGGACGGAACACTGAAGCTGCGCGGCCTGCCTGACGGTGACTATATACTCATGGAAACAGATGCCCCGGCGGGGTATACACCTGACAGCCGTGAGCACAGCCTATCGGTTGTGAGAGAGGACAGTGCAACTATCACCTGCTCAATCGACGGAAAAACAGGAGATGATGCCAACCTTGTTACCATTAAGAACTACCAGGAGGGTACAGCGGGAGAACTGACTCTCAGCAAGATGGTAACAGGCGAAGCTGCAGACAAAACTAAAGCCTTTGACTTTACCATTACATTAAAAGATGTAGACGGCAATGCAATAAATGGCACGTATTCCTATATCGGTAAGCGTGTTCCGGCCGGAGATATAGAAATAAAAGATGGCAAAGGGACAATTTCCCTTACCGATGGACAGAGTATTACTATTGCAGGTATTCCCAAAGGTACGGGGTATACAATAAAGGAGGCAGACTATTCCGAAGAAGGTTATGTGAGCGAGAGTACAGGAAGTACAGGCACCATAGTGGAAGATGAGACACAAAAGGCGGCATTTACAAATACCCGCGTGCCGGCATCTGTAGTCCTGGAGGTGCAGAAGGTACTGGACGGAAAAAATTTGACGGAAGGTGCTTTCAGCTTTGAGCTGAAAGATGAAGAAGGAAATACAATCCAGACTAAGACAAATGCCCTTGATGGGAAAATCACATTTGACGAAATTTCCTATGACACCGTCGGTGAACATCGGTATACGATCCAGGAGGTTTCCGGAGATGAGGCTGGTGTTATCTATGATACGAATGTAATCAGCATAACGGTTAAGGTAGAAGTAGGTGAAGAGGGAAAGCTGATTGCTACTCCTGTATATAATGAAGGCAATCAGACATTTAACAACACTTATAAACCTGCAGAAGACAGTATTATATTATGGGCACAGAAAGTATTAGAGGGTCAGAACCTGAATGCCGGTAACTTCAGTTTTGAGCTGAAAGACCAGGAGGGCCAGGTTCTTCAAACAAAGGAAAATGATGCCCAAGGCAAAATATATTTTGATCCGATTGAATATACGAAGGCAGGTACTTACCAGTATACGATCCAGGAAGTTCCGGGAGATATGACAGGCATCACTTATGATACCCATGTAGTCAATGTAACAGTTACGGTGGAAGATAAGGATGCCCAGCTGTCAGCAGCCGCAGTATACGAAGGAGGCCAAACCTTTACGAATACCTATAAACAACTTGAAAAAGGAAAGATAGATTCACCCAAAAAGCCAAATACAGGTAAGAAAGATACGTCAAAGGCTAAAACACCAAAAACAGGGGATTCACACTTGCCGCTTATGTACGGAGTGATTCTCTTAATCAGCGCAGGCGTTCTTTTGACGGTGCTTGGTATAAAGAGAAAGAGAAGATCCTAAGAGATAAAAACGTTCAATAATATATGCTGTTACATATCCGCATATGTGAGAACATAACAGAAGGTTCGTGCTGCAGATGATAAACATCCATCTGCAGTACGAACTTTTTACGCGGGTGACGAGCCAAACGAGCAAAGAATGTTTCGTCTCGTTATCTGCAGTTATTGTTCTGACGTACGTCAAATTCCGGATTGATTGCATAGAAGTTTTTACTGTCCAGATTATCCTGTACAATACGGAGACTTTCACCGAAACGCTGATAGTGAACGATCTCACGTTCTCTAAGAAAACGAATTGGATCGCAGACATCAGGATCTTTTGCCAACCTCAGAATATTATCATAAGTTGTTCTGGCTTTTTGTTCTGCAGCCATGTCCTCATGCAAGTCAGTGATGGGATCCCCTTTAGATTGGAAAACGGTAGCTGTCCACGGTGATCCAGCGGCTGACTGCGGCCAGAGAGCGAGTGTGTGATCCACATAATAGGTTCCGAATCCGGATTGCTCAATCTCCTCCGGTGTCAGGTTTCTCGTCAGCTGATGGACGATGGAACAAATCATTTCCATGTGCGCAAGTTCCTCAGTGCCTATATCCGTCAGGGTACCTGCGACTTGCTTATACGGCATGGTATATCTCTGGGAAAGATACCGCATGGAAGCGGCAAGCTCACCGTCTGGTCCACCAAACTGCGTGATGATTATCTGCGCAAGTTTGGGATTGGTCTGTTTAATATTTACTGGATATTGCAGTCGTTTTTCATAACCCCACATAAATTAGCACCCCCCTTCCTGCCATGGCCATGGATCATCGATCCAGGTCCATTTGTCGCTGCAAGAATAAACAGCAGTGTCCACGGTCAAAGGGCCGAAACGTGCGGCGTATTCTTTCAGAGCTTCGTTTCTCATACGGCTGTACTCACGAAAGTAGGCCATTGCGTCTTCATCACACGGGTGGGTATCCAAAAAAAGTTTCACATCGTCTACTGCAAAACTTACGGCATTGATATGATCCAGTAATTCTTTTCTGCTTGGAGGGTTACTCATCGATTACAGCCTCCTTTCCCGTAAAATGGTAAGCTGAGTTCTTCAAAAATAGTACCTCTTCTTATTGCGTCATGAGGTTTCATTACATCACGCCATTTTTGCCAGGGTACATAGGCCATGGCTATAGGAAGCCGTACATCAGCCAGTGGATCATAACGTTTTTCGCATTGTCCCGGTGCTACATTTTTTCGAGCACCTTCTACAGCAGGGCATTCGCCGTATCCCGGACGGCGCGGATTATCTGCTCGCCCTGTGGGGGCAAAGTTTGAGCAAGAGTTATTGTTATAAGCAGGCATAGGCCGACAGCCATTGGGGGAATTCATTTGCCTGTCATAACGCATGTTGTTTTGATAATTCGCCATTTTGAGGTTTCTCCTTCCAATTACATTTACGGTATATAGTATGAAAAAAAATTTGAAAGGTTCCTCTTTACATTTTGGCGAAAGTCATATATAATGGGGAAAGTGAGGGCGGGGTGTGGCTCAGTTTGGTTAGAGCGCACGGCTGGGGGCCGTGAGGTCGCAAGTTCAAATCTTGTCACCCCGATTAAACCCAGTATTTATGGGATTTTTGACTGGTCGGTCAGTCGGTTTTAATTTATTACCTTTATTACCTTTTTAGATACAGGCATGGATATTAAAAATAATATCTGCCTTATCTTCTAGGCCATGCTTTTCCATGCAAGCATGAAATCATTTCCGACCTCAAAATAATTACACAATAATAAAAGCAGGAGAGTAGTTCTCCTGCTTAGTTTATGTAGTTTATAAATTATCTATTACGGTTTTAAATCTTAATCCTTTATCCGACAATTCCTCGATGAATTCTATTAGCAAATTAAATACGTCAGAATCTAAATTTCCCAAAACCCTATACTTACAAGTGGATTTATTAAAATAATAGAATTGGTCTGCTTTTACACAAGCATCTTTGTGATTTCCACCACCCTCTATTATTTGTTCGTCAGATGTTAAAGGAAGATTTGCGGGATATTTCATGAGTCGTTTTCGCTTTTCCTCAGTATCCATAGAAGACATAATTAATCCAACCATATTAAATTCTAATCCACGAATTTCTCCATCATTGTCATCAATAACAAAGAAGGAATGTTTGCCTATATCTTTTCCATATCCTTTAAGTGGGTTTACAAGAATAATATCCCCAATTTTACACATTAGTTAATCGTCCTTTTCATTTTTCTTATGCAACGTTATTTTTCTTTTGCCAGACAATACATCCTTTGACCATTTAATTGGAGTAATATCGCGCAAAGATTCCTCTGTTGATATTGGAGTTGGATCAAAATTCAATTTACTAAAATCAAGACGTTTATACTCTGCTGTATTATTCATATTTTCATCCTCCTCTTTTGTATTATTGTTTTCATCACACATATTCATCACCTCAAAACCACTATAACAGTATTAAGAGAAAAAGTATGTCGTTCTGTGTAACATATAAATATGCGTATTTACTAGTTATATTCATACTATACTCTTACCATGGACAAAAATCAAGTAAAACCATGGCTGTTTTCATCATATCCGTACACATTTTTATTTTAGTGACAGCGAAGGTCATATATTTGCAAAGATGTATAATGGTGGAACTAAAACATTTACGGTAAATCAAGGAGAAGCTTTCATTTAAGGTATCTTTGTCGAGTATGGCATTACTTATGACGACAATGCAACTGGTGTACGCAATGGTGGATTTGGCAGCACAGATAGGATGACCGTACATAAAGATACTAATAAATAAGATGTAAAAAATAGGACAATAATATAAAAACACTGTAATTCAATGTGCTTATATTGTTGTCCTAAATATTATTTTTACTAATAGCATGTGTACAAGATTGCTCCTTTCTAAAAAATTTATTACCTTTTTTATTACCCTGTAATATTGATGTTTTAAACCGCGTATTTACAGGCTTTTCAAGCTACCAGATGCCCGTGAGGTCGCAAGTTCAAATCTTGTCACCCCGATTATGTAAGTTTTTGAGAAAGAGTCATCGTCAGGATCAGGTAAGTATCTGGTTTTGGCGGTGGCTTTTTTGCAAAATGTCAATGAGACAGCACACTAGCAATGAAAGGATTTATAAGTTTTCTCGTTGACAAGTTTTATAGATTTTTGTAAAATAGTTACAATTAATCTTAATTTTTGATGAGTTACAGGTAATAATAGCGCTTACCAAGTCTATTTATCACGAGGTGGCGTTTTTATTTTATTCAGAAGGAATTTTTATCTGAAAAAGAACTTGATGATTTTTGTAACGGAAAGAGAGGAGGAAGAAATTTGATTAGATTAGAGAACGTACACAAAAGCTTTGGTAATAATGAAGTGTTAAAAGGAATCAACCTTCATGTGAGGGAAGGAGAGAAGGTGGTGATCATCGGACCTTCCGGCTCAGGCAAGAGCACGCTGGTACGCCTGATGAACGGGCTGGAGGAACCTACCTCCGGAAAGGTTTATATTCATACTCATGAGCTGACGAAAAAGAACCGGGCGTTTGTCAACAGAATACACAGTGCCATGGTGTTTCAGCAATTTAATCTGTATCCGCATATGACAGTTCTGGACAATCTGATTTTAGGACCGACAAAGCTTAAGAAGATGAATAAAAGTGAGGCAATGGAAACCGCTCTGCATTATCTGGAAAAAGTAGGTCTGGAGGATAAGGCCGGCGCTTATCCGCAGAATCTTTCCGGCGGACAGCAGCAGAGAATAGCCATTGCACGCGCACTAACCATGAAGAACCGGGTCATTTTGTTCGACGAGCCGACTTCTGCTCTGGACCCTGAGATGGTGCAGGAGGTCTTGGATGTCATTATCAATCTGTCCCATGAAAAGAATTTTACAATGGTTATTGTAACTCATGAGATGGGCTTTGCAAGACAGGCGGCAGACAGAGTCCTTTTCGTGGACGGGGGCCAGATTATGGAGGAGGGAACTCCGGAGCATTTCTTTGAGAATCCTGAAAACGAAAGAACAAAAGCGTTCTTAAGCAAGATTATCCGATAAGTATTTAGAAAAAATGTTATGATTAGGAGACGAGATATGAGATATAAACGAATAGTATCCTCTCTTTTAGCGGCGGGTTTGCTTGCTGCGGTCACGCTGACAGGGTGTGGTGCACCGGATGAAGAAACTGTACTTAGCAAAGACGTGGTCAAGGTCGGCTGCAAAAATGATGTCCCAAATTTCGGCCTGATGAATATCGACACACGGGAATTTGAAGGTTTTGAAATCGATGTTGCAAGAGAGGTTTGCAGAAGAATTTATGGAGATGATGTAAAAGTAGAATTTGAGGCGGTGACCGCAAAGACCAGGGGCCCTCTGCTGGAGACCGGGGAGTTAGATATGGTAGCTGCTACTTTTACGATTACAGATGAGAGAAAAGAAACTTATAACTTTACACAGCCGTACTATACGGATCATGTAAAACTGATGGTTAAGAAATCCGCCGGCTTTACTGATTTCAAGAGTATGGACGGGAAGACTATAGGAGTGTCTCAGTCGGCGACGACAGAGCAGTCTTTGCAGGAAGCAGCAGACGAGGCAGGCATTTCGCTGAAATTCAGTGGGTATTCCAGTTATCCGGAGATTAAGGCGGCTCTGGATTCAGGGCGCGTAGACTGCTTTTCGGTGGATGGTTCTATATTGAGCGGGTATTTAAATGATTCACTGATACTGCTTCCGGATGAGTTTGCACCTCAGGAATACGGCATTGCAATAGCAAAAAGGAATAATAAGCTGGCCGCTAAGGCTGATGAAGCCATATCCGAGATGAAGCAGGATGGTGAGCTGGAAAAACTAATGGAGAGGTGGGGATTGACTCAATGAGCGCATTTTCAGCACAAAAATGGGAAAAGTTATTTCAAAATATTGATCTCTTCATTCAGGGATTTGGAACCACCTTGTATATCGTACTGCTAGGACTTCTGCTGTCTTTAGTATTGGGAGCCATATTTGGTGTGATTTCCACCAGCCATAACAAAGTGTTAAGAGGAATCGCGAGAGTTTATGTGGAATTTTTTCAGAACACGCCGCTGCTGGTACAGATTTTCTTCCTTTATAATGCACTTCCCTACGTGGGCGTTTTTATTCCGGTAAAAACCATCGGCATTGTAGGTGTGGGCATTTACCATGGAGCGTATATGGCTGAGGTTGTGAGGACCGGTATCGAGGCGACACCTAAGGGGCAGCGGGATGCGGCAGACTCCCAGGGGTTTAGCTATGTTCAGACGATGCTATACATTATATTGCCCCAGGCATTAAAGGTGATGTTGCCGCCGCTTACGAATGTGGCCGCAAACCTGATTAAGAATACTTCTATTCTGGCAATCATTGCAGGAGGAGATCTGATGTACCAGGCAGATTCATTTGCCTCCAGCACGCTGGCTTACGGACCGGCTTATGTCGTAGTCGGTATCTTATACTTTATCATATGCTTCCCGCTTGCCAGATTATCAGGTTATTTGGAAAAGCGGTTTGGAGCTACACCGAAGCCTAAGGACTATACGGCATTGCTTTCGGCTTACAGTATGGGAAAGGGGGCAGCTAAATGAATGAACTAATGAATGCATTTGAGTCTGTATTTACCCGAAGCAATATATTCTACATGTTCCGGGGACTCGGAGTGACACTTTATGTAGCCTTGATCTCCGTCATATTGAGCGTTATTTTCGGAACGATTCTGGCGCTGTTCCGTACCTATGGGAACAAGTTCCTCAAAGGCTTCAGCGTGGCATATATAGAACTTTTCAGGAATACACCAAATCTTCTCTGGGTATTGGCAATCCGGTTTATGGTAAGAATGCCGGAGCCCTTTGATGCACCTATGTATTCCGGAATTCTGGCATTTACGCTGTTTACCAGCGCAGTGATGGCGGAGATTGTCCGGGGCGGTTTAAACTCTGTACATGCAGGCCAGTTTGAGGCTGCATATTCCCAGGGATTTAATTTCTTCCAGACTATGGTGTTTATCATACTGCCGCAGTGCTATAAAGCCATTGTGCCGGCCATGCTGTCACAGGTCATCACTGTTATCAAAGACACCTCATTCCTGGCCCAGGTAGCGATCGAAGAATTTTTCAACAACAGCAAATGGATTATGTCTGCACAGATAGACAGCACAGTAAATCAGTCCATGCGTGTATTTATAATCTTCGGATTTGTTGCACTGGTATACTTCATCATAAACTTTACACTCTCCTGTATCGTGCGAAACAGCAGAAAAAAACAGGAGGCATAAAAAGGGGTCAGACCCTTTTGCACACCATTGTCAGAATATTCTGATAACGGACGGCAAAAGGGTCTGACCCCTTTTATGTATTAAATTTAGAACATTTATAGGTGTTATTGTAAATATTACTAAAAGTGCTATAATGAGGAACGTGAATTATTGGATACTAGTGCCAATAATGAGGAATAAGGGTAAAGCAAGAGGTGAATTATGAGTTTAATTATGTTATTAATTCTTTTTCCATTTATTACGTCCGTTTTGGTATATGTTATCAGAGAGGAACATACCAGGAATGCTATAATGCGGATAGGGGCGGCTATTACGGCTGTGCTGACATTGGCAGCGGCATTTAGATTTTTCGGGGCTGGACTCCGTGTTTCCGTCGGGGGGACAGAGGTCATAGATATATGTATTCTGATAGTGGAAGTTTGTCTGGCAGCATACATTATAATGACGGGTATCAGAGAAAGAAAGTATCTGCTTTCTTTTTTTTCAGCAATTCAGATTGTTTTAATTCTCTGGTTTGAATTTACTCAGAAAAAGGGGATTGAAACGGGGACAGATATTATCGTGGACAAGTTGTCCAGCGTTATGATTCTGATTGTAGGCATTATCGGAAGTCTGATCTGTCTTTATGCTGTGGGATATATGAAGTCCTACCACGTCCACCACAGTGAGGTGAAGGAAAGAAAATCCTTCTTTTTTGCAGTACTGTTTCTTTTCCTTTCGGCTATGTTTGGACTGGTTCTCAGCAACAACCTGATGTGGATGTATTTCTGCTGGGAAATAACGACATTTTGCTCCTATTTATTGATTGGATATACGAGGACAGAGGAAGCAAAAAACAATTCCCTGCGTGCACTGACTATAAATGTGGGCGGCGGGCTTGCATTTGCAGGCGCAATTGTAATTGTCGGCACAAATTTTCATATTATGGAGCTGTCGGCCCTGACGGCCAAAAGGCCGGTGCCGCTGGTACTTGCGGCAGTGTTTTTACTTTGTGTGGCGGCACTTACAAAGTCGGCACAGCTCCCATTTTCCTCCTGGCTTTTGGGGGCTATGGTTGCGCCAACGCCGTCCTCTGCCCTGCTGCATTCCGCGACAATGGTAAAAGCAGGTGTGTACCTGATTATCAGGCTTGCTCCTCTCCTGGGTGAGACAGTGGCAGGCAGGATAATCACGCTGGTTGGCGCGGTCACATTTCTCGCCTGCTCCTTGATGGCAATCTCCCAGAGGGATGCGAAGAAAGTTCTGGCTTACTCTACGATTGCAAATCTGGGGCTGATTGTAATATGTGCCAGTGTGGGTACACGGGAGTCAATCTGGGCAGCAATATTGCTTGTGATTTTCCACGCTGTTTCAAAATCCTTGCTGTTTTTGTCGGTGGGTTCCATCGAAAACGAGCTTGGCAGCAGAAATGTAGAAAATATGGACATACTGATGGATGTATCGAGAAAACTTGCTGTCTGCATGATTATCGGTATTTCCGGCATGTTCCTTGCACCTTTCGGCATGCTGATATCAAAATGGGTGGCCATGAAATCCTTTATTGATTCAAAGAATATCCTTATTGTAGTTATCCTGGCCTACGGCAGTGCGGCGACCTTGTTCTATTGGGGTAAATGGCTTGGAAAACTGGTTTCTAATGGGCACCCCAAAAAAGGTGAACAGCATCCGGGCCTGCACCTGGACGAAAAGATTCCGATAATTATTCAGGCGGTGATCGTACTTTTGTCCTGCGTTGCATATCCGGTTATCTCCAAATATGTCCTTATTCCGTATTTGCAGGATACCTTCGGTGTCGCCGCAGTTATTCCCATTGGGGCAGGAGATCAGACACTTATGATTCTCATGGTTGTCATGATAAGTTTGTTAATTCTTGTACCTTTGGGGTACGCTCCGACGAGCTTTCTTAAGAAAAGAAGAACGACTCCAATCTACATGGCCGGTGAAAATTCCGGGGACAACAAGAACTTTGTCGGCTCCGGTGGTGTAAAGCGGAAAAGTGAGATGAGCAATTGGTACATGGAAGGAATATTCGGAAGTAAAAGAATCGGATTCTGGAGCAACATTATTTCTATTGTACTGCTGTGTGCCGGCGTAATATTACTGATTGGGAGGTGGGCATCATGATGCTGGCAGTTAAGATTCTTCTGATTATTATTTTTACGCCCCTGGCCGGCGGATTGCTCACGGGGTTTGACCGGAAAATTTCAGCCAGACTGCAGGGAAGGCAAGGGCCTCCGGTTCTGCAGCCCTTTTATGATGTGCTGAAGCTCTTGCAGAAAGAAACCATCGAGGTAAACCCGTCTCATCGGTTTTATGTGTATGTGTCTCTTATGTTTATCATACTGACTGCGCTGATTATGCTGACCGGAGGAGATATATTGCTGACGATATTTGTGCTGACGCTGGGCTCTATATTTTTCCTGCTGGGAGGGTATGCCTCACAGTCTCCCTACAGCGTGCTCGGTGCGGAAAGAGAATTGCTGCAGATGATGGCATATGAACCAATGATGTTTATGACTGCGGCGGGGCTGTACTATGTGAGCAATACCTTTTTTATCCGTGATATTGTCAATAGGAAAATGCCTGCGATCATATATTTGCCTGCAATTTTTGTCGGGTTTGTATTTATCTTGACCTTTAAACTGAGGAAATCGCCCTTTGATCTAAGTCTGGGACATCATGCCCACCAGGAGCTGGTACAGGGAATCTCGACAGAATATTCGGGGAGATCTCTGGCATTTATAGAAATTACACATTGGTATGAGACAATTATTGCACTGGGGTTTGTATATATATTTTTTGCGGCAGACAGCATAGGCACCCACATTCTGGCAGTTATAGTGTGCTTGATTGTGTATTTATTCGAAATTATATTAGATAATTCGACAGTGCGTGTAAAATGGCAGAAAGCTCTGTCATTGGCATGGCTTGTATCCGGGGTTCTGGGAACAGCGAACCTTGTAGTTTTGTCTTTCTTTAATTTCTAAGGAGGGTATATGAGTTTTAATAAAAAATCACCATGGATATTACATTATGATGCTACAAGCTGCAATGGCTGTGACATAGAAGTGTTGGCCAGTCTTACGCCGTTGTACGATGTAGAGCGCTTCGGTGTTGTCAACACAGGCGATCCAAGGCACGCAGATATTCTGTTGATAACCGGGAGTGTGAATGGACAGAGCATTCCCGTTATTAAACAGCTTTATGAGCAGATGCCAGACCCGAAGGCGGTCGTTGCAGTTGGAATATGCGCCACGTCAGGCGGAATTTTTGCCGACTGCTATAACGTGGAGGGCGGAGTCGACAAGGTGCTGCCGGTTGATGTTTATGTGCCGGGCTGTGCCGCCAGGCCCCAGTCAATTATTGATGGAATTTTAAAGGCCTGTGATATACTGGAGGAAAAGCAGAAAGCTCTGAAAGGAAGGTAGTTTGCTGTGGATGAACAAAAAATAAAAGAAATATCTCCCGACGAGATTTTAATTGAAACCGTCGACCTGCACAGTGCAGGCTATCGTCTGGTGGCCATATCCTGTACAGGAAAGGACGGTGTAGAACTAAGTTATTCCTTTGATAAAGACTATGATTTTATACACTTAAGAGTGAATATGGATTATGATACAGAGATAGAGAGTATCACCCCTATTTATGGATATGCATTTTTATATGAAAATGAAATAAAAGAGCTTTTTGGTGTGAAAATAAAAAATATTATTGCTGATTTCCACGATAAGCTGTACAGAATATCAGAGGAAGCTCCATTTAAGGAAAAGGAGGAGGAATAATGGGAAAGAGAACAGTTGTTCCTTTTGGCCCTCAGCATCCGGTACTTCCTGAACCTATCCATCTGGATCTGGTACTGGAGGATGAGAAGGTGATAGAAGCAATCCCCCAGATAGGATATGTCCACCGGGGGCTTGAAAAGTTAGTCGATAAAAAAGATTTTAAGCAGTTCACCTATGTATCGGAAAGAATCTGCGGAATCTGTTCCTTTATGCACGGTGCGGGGTATTGTATGTCTGTGGAAAGTATTATGGGGATCGAGGTGCCTGAAAGAGCTGTTTTTTTGAGAACCATATGGGCAGAGCTTTCAAGAATCCACAGTCATCTGCTCTGGCTGGGTCTGACTGCGGATGCATTCGGCTTTGAGAGCCTGTTTATGCACACATGGAGATTGAGAGAGCAGGTTCTGGATTTGTTTGAACAGACAACAGGGGGCAGACTGATTTTTTCCGTGTGTGATATCGGCGGTGTCAGAAAAGATATAACTCCCGAGATGCTGGATAAGATTGTGTCTGTAGTGACAAATATGGACAAAGAACTGCGGGATGTCACCAGTGTGTTTTTAAATGATTCAACAGTGAAACACCGCACCGTAGGTATAGGTCTGCTGTCAAAGGAAAAGGCACTGGAACTGGGCGCTGTGGGGCCCATGGCGAAAGCAAGTGGAATCCGCAGGGATATGAGGACTCAGGGATACTGCGCGTACAAATACCTGGAATTTGAGCCTATAACGGCAGAGGAAGGCGACAGCTATGCAAGAATGCAGGTTCGGATCGGAGAAATATTTCAGGCCATTGATTTAATTAAGCAATGCATAGAGAAGCTTCCCGAAGGGGATATCATTACAAAGATAAAGGGGAACCCAAAGGGAGAGCATTTCACACGTGTCGAACAGCCTCGTGGAGAGGCGCTTTACTATGTGAAGGCAAACGGGACAAAATTCCTGGACCGGTTCAGGGTCCGCACGCCTACGTTTGCAAATGTTCCTGCACTTCTTGAAATTTTAAAAGATTGTGATCTTGCGGATGTGCCTATCCTGATTTTAACGATAGACCCCTGCATCAGCTGCACAGAGAGGTGATGAATATGTCTATTTTAAGCATGACAAAGACACTTTTTAAAAGTATTGTACATGGCCCGTATACAGAAAATTATCCTGCAAAGCCGAGAGAAAACTACGAGCGCACGAGAGGCAGTATTGAAAATGATATTGAAGACTGTATCTTCTGTGGAATGTGTACAAGACAGTGTCCAACCGGTGCTCTGGAGATCGATAAGGGGGAAAAACGCTGGAGTATTGAGAGAATGCAATGTATCCAGTGTGGGTACTGTGTAAATGTATGCCCGAAAAAGTGCCTTCATATGAGGAATCAGTATACAGCCCCTGATACAGAGAAAGTAAAGGATGATTACGTTGCACGAATATCCGATCACTAAAAGGATTATTGAAATATCTGAGGAATTTGCCAGGGAAAATCACGCAGAGGAAGTAAAGCAGATTAATCTGGTGGTAGGGGATTATTCCGGATACGTAGCTAGTTCGATTGACTTGTATTTTGAAATTATAGCCGGGGACAGCTTGTGTAAAAATGCTGTACTTAATATTGAGCGGGTGAAACCGAAGTTAAAATGCACAGTGTGCGGTGAATTTTTTGAGCGCAGGCCTTTTTCTTTTGAATGTCCGGACTGCGGCGGAGAGGGACGGCCAACTGAAATCGGCAAGGAATTTTATGTGAAGTCCATTGAGATATAATAGGAGATGGTGAAATGTCAGAAACAAAAGAAGTAGAGGTTATGCAGTCTGTATATGACAAAAATGATGAAATTGCAAAGCAGACAAATGCGAGGTTGACAGAGAAGGAAATTTTTGCCGTCAATGTTATGGGATCACCCGGAGCCGGGAAGACCTCCTCGCTGGTGAAAATTATGGAGAAGCTGGGTGATATTACTCCCTATGTAATCGAGGGTGATATTGAGGCGGATATTGACACAAAAGCCCTGCAGGCTCTGGGGATAAAAACCATTCAGATTAATACAAACGGGGCGTGCCATCTGGATTCACCCTTGATAGGTGAAGCTGCGGATGCACTGGATGTGCAGAAGGGAGTCCTGTTTATTGAAAATATTGGAAATCTGGTATGTCCGGCGGAATTTGAGATTGGCGAACATGTGAAGATGCTGATTTCCACAGTTACGGAAGGCAGTGACAAGCCATATAAATATCCTCTTGCTTTTGAAAAAGCAAATATTATCTTAATCAACAAATGGGACTTGCTTCCCTATGTGGATTTCGATGAAGAGTATTTTATGAAAGGGGTCAGAGCACTGAATCCGTCAGCTCCAGTTTTCAAAGTGTCTGCTAAGTCAGATGAAGGATTTGAGGAAGTGGTTTCATGGATAAAAGAGAATTTGAAACAGTGACAAATAAGGTGCTGGTTTCAGGAATTGTACAGGGGGTGGGTTTTCGCCCCCTTACTTTTCGTTTGGCAGAAAAATATAATATTAGAGGAACCGTGCAGAATAAGGGCGGAATGGTGGAAATCATCGCCCAGTCCTCCCAATCTGATTTTGAAGCGTTTATAAAAGAATTAAAAAATGCCCGGTGGGGAGGCTGTGAGATCGTCAATCTTGCGGTGAAGGATATCACAGAAAGCAAGCCGGAGCAGTTTACAGAATTTCGGATTATCGGCAGTACAGCAGGCAGGAAGATTTCCATTATTCCTCCGGACCTTGCAGTCTGTGATAAGTGCCGGGAGGAGATGTACCAAAAGTCAGACAGGAGATATCTGCATCCGTTTATAAGCTGTATGTCCTGCGGGCCGAGATATACAATTATTGACTGCATTCCTTATGACCGGGAGAATACAGTAATGGAAGACTTTGTCATGTGCAAAGAGTGCGGAAGAGAATACAAATCACCTTCGGACAGACGGTTTCATGCACAGACCATATCCTGCCATGAATGCGGGCCCCGCCTGATCTTCCGGGAAAATAGAGAACTGAAGGATGAAGAAGCTTATGCCAGAGCTGCCGGGATTATAAAACAGGGAGGGATTATTGCAGTAAAAGGTATTGGGGGGTATCATTTTGTATGTTCTCCTTTTATAGAAGAAACGGTGCAGAATTTAAGAAAGCTAAAGGGCAGGGAGGAGAAACCTTTTGCAGTTATGTTTGGCTCAGTAAGTGAGATTGAAGAATACTGTCATGTCACAGAAAAGGAGAAAATACTTCTGGAATCCGGAGCGAAGCCCATTGTGCTGCTGTATTCTGACAATCAAAGGATGGCCTTTTCCACCTATAAGGGCAGTGTTTACTGTGGTGCATTTTTGCCTTATACGCCCCTGCAGATTATGCTGATTAAAGACTGCGGGCCCTTGATTATGACAAGTGGGAATATCTCGGATCAGCCCATCATCCGGGAGGATGCGGCCATGCTGTCCCTGAAATCGCCCCTGTTGGACGGTGTACTGTATAATGAAAGAAGAATTCTCAGATCTGTGGATGATTCCGTGGCTAAGATTGTGGATAAAAAGCCCCAGCTGATCCGCCGGAGCAGAGGTTATGTTCCCTATCCCGTTTTTTTACAGGATAACGGGAAGAACATGAAAATATTTGCCGCCGGGGGAGACTTAAAAGCTGCATTCTGTTTGTATCAGGGAGGCAGTGCAGTAGTTTCCCAATATTTTGGAGACTTGGAGGAGGCGGCAGTTTTTGATGAATACAAGGCTTCGGTGGGAGATTTAGGTGGATTGCTGCAGATGACTCCTGAGTTGGCAGTATGTGATATGCATCCGGGGTATCTTTCCTCAAAATATGCAGAAACTCTTGGCCTTCCTCTTCTCTATGTTCAGCATCACCATGCGCATATTGCATCAGTTATGGCAGAGCATCATATGGAGGGAAAAGTTCTCGGAATCGCCTTTGACGGCACCGGGTATGGGACGGACGGCCATGTGTGGGGAAGCGAATTTATGATCTGCGAAGGCGGAGAATTCAAAAGAGCTGCACATCTGACATACACACCTGTGCTGGGCGGGGATCCGTCCATGAAGGATGCAAAAAAGACGGCAGCCTGTTTTCTTTTAAATTCCGGGTTGGATCGGTTTATAAATGATGACAGGAGTGGTATAATCAAGTCAGCTCTGGATCATGGCATTAACACGATATTGACCTCCAGTATGGGAAGGTTGTTTGATGCGGCTGCCAGCATGCTGGAAATAGCAGATGTAAATAGCTACGAGGGAAAGTGTGCTGTGTTTCTGGAGAAAGAAGCGCTTCTGGCAGAAAAAAATCATATCCGGCCCCGGCAGATGTCATTTGGCATTACCGAGAAAGAGGGAGAACTGCTTATAGAACCCGGCCCCGTCTTGGAGACACTTGGAAGTGAGTGGAGTGAAAGAAAAGAGGAAGATGAAAAGGCTCTTCGCAGATCGCTGGCACTTGGTTTTCACTGTGCGGTGGCGGAGGCAGCACTTAAGGTATGCCTTATTGTCAGAGAGAAGAAAGAAATAAATCAGATTGCCTTAAGTGGCGGTGTTTTCCAGAATTCGGTATTGACTGAACATCTGATACAGCTCTTAAGGAAAAGTCATTTTGAAGTATACTATAACATGGCGGTTCCCCCAAACGACGGGTCCGTCAGCCTGGGCCAGGCTTATATAGGTCTGATGAAAGGAAGGTAGAGATATGTGCGTTGCTGTACCTGGAAAGGTAATGGAAATAAATGGTGATACTGCAAAGGTGGATGTTATGGATAATATCTGTGATGTCAATGTGAAATTGGTCAATGTAAAGCCGGGGGACTATGTGCTGATGCACGCCGGCTGTGCCATTGATGTGCTGGCGCAGGATACTGCCCGGGAGATACTGGATGTGTTTGCAGAGCTGGAGGAGGAAGTTCATGATAACGCTTGAGCGGATTGTCCGGGAGCTTAGAGACTATGACGGGGAAGAGATTAAAATCATGGAGGTATGCGGGACCCATACCTCCAGCATATTTAAGAATGGAATCAGGTCCTTGATCTCTCCAAAAATTCGATTGATTTCCGGGCCCGGCTGCCCGGTCTGCGTGACCCCCTCCGTTTATGTGGATAAGCTGGTGGACATAGCAGGACAGGAGAGGCACTGCGTACTCACCTTCGGGGACATGATGAAGGTGAAGGGAAGCCGGATGTCTCTGACGGAAGCGGTGGCTGCGGGAGCCCGGGTAAGAGTATTATATTCTCCGCTGGACGCAGTAAAAATTGCGCTGGAGGATAAAAATACTCAGTACGTTTTTGCTGCCGTTGGATTTGAGACGACGACACCTGTTTACGGCGTACTGCTTGACGAAATTACAAAAAGAGAAATACACAATTTGAAATTGCTCACTTCTCTTAAGATTATGGTTCCGGCTCTCTCCTATGTATGTGAAAATGAAAAGAATATTGATGCTTTTCTGGCTCCCGGCCATGTGAGTGTAATCATTGGCTGTGACGTATACAAAGAATTGGCGCAGAAGTATAAAAAGCCCTTTGTTGTGGCAGGCTTTGAGGGAGAACATATTCTTGCCGCGCTTTATGAAATCCTGTGTCAGATAAAAAGCGGCCGTCACGAGATGAGAAATTTGTACCCGAATGCGGTCACAGAAAAAGGGAATCTGGCAGCCCAGTCTGTCATCCAGAAGTATTTTGAATTGAAGGACGATTCCTGGAGAGGCATTGGCACGATTGAAAAATCGGCCCTGAAGCTTAAGCCGGAATATAGCAAATTTGACGCGGGCAGTTCCTTTGATGAATTTGAGGAAAAGATCCCGGCAGGCTGCAGATGCAGGGATGTGATCCTGGGAAGAATTAATCCCCCGGAATGTCCCTTGTTTTCGGGAGCTTGCACACCTTTAAATGCCGTCGGTCCCTGTATGGTATCAACGGAGGGAGTCTGCGGTATCTGGTACAAAAACAGAGGAGGAAAAGGTTGATATGTATATTGATCTATCACATGGAAGCGGCGGCAAACAGACAAGCAGCCTGATACATGACATATTTTTGAAGCATTTTGACAATGAAACCCTCAATAAGCTGGAGGATGCAGCTGTCCTTGATATTGGCGGCAGGATTGCCTATACTACGGATTCCTTTGTTGTGACTCCCATGTTCTTCAGAGGAGGCAACATTGGAAAGCTGGCAGTATGTGGAACGGTCAATGACCTTTCTATGATGGGGGCAAAGCCGAAATATCTCACTGCCGGGTTTATTATAGAAGCAGGCACAGATATGAATCAGCTTGACCAGATTGCACAGACTATGAAAGAGGCGGCCTTAGAGGCAGGCGTGAAAATTGTAGCAGGCGACACGAAGGTGATAGAGGGAAGCGGAAATGTTTACATCAACACATCGGGGATAGGTGAAATTTTAAAAGAAGGCGTAAGTATTCAGAATTGCCGTCCGAAGGATGCAATTTTACTTTCCGGGAACCTGGGGGAACATCATGCGGCTATTATGTCAGGCAGGATGGGAATTGAAAATACAATATCCAGTGACTGTGCCCCTCTTTCTTCTATCGTTGCAGATTTGCTGAAAAATGGCATTGACGTGCACTGCATGCGCGACGCGACGCGGGGCGGCCTGGCTACAGTCTTAAATGAGGTGTCCGAAAGCTCACACTGCAGAGTGGAAATCGACGAAACTTCTATACCAATAAGCCGGGAAGTGAAAGGTTTTTGCGATATTCTGGGCCTTGATCCCTTGTATATGGCAAATGAGGGTAAGATGATAGCAGTGGTACCGGGGGAACAGGCGGAAGCAGCCCTTGCGGCTATGCAGCAAAACAAATACGGGGAAAATGCCCGGATTATCGGCGATATCACTGAAGGTGCCGGTGTTTACATGACAACAGCACTGCATGGCAGGCGGATTATAGATATCCTGTATGGAGAAGGACTGCCACGTATTTGTTAAAAGTAAATCTTGTCTTTATATATGAAAAAAGATATAATAGGGTGCAAGTTATGTAAATATGTGGAATTACATGAGAGAAATAGGTCTAGTTATTTATTGAACGTCGGCAGTTTAATATGCATGATTTAAAGGAGAAAACGTTTTATGTGTGGATTTGCAGGTTTTGTGGGAGATGTTGAGGATAGAGAGCAGGTATTGACGGATATGATGAATACCATTATACACCGTGGACCGGACAGTGAGGGCAAGTTCTTGGATGAGGATGCGGCCTTAGGATTTAGGCGCCTGAGTATTATTGACCTTTCGGAGGAGGGGGACCAGCCTCTTTACAATGAGGATCGGAGCAAGGTTCTTGTTTTTAACGGTGAAATTTACAATTATCAGGAGCTGAGAGAAGAGTTGGTGGAAGCAGGCCATATATTTACGTCAAACACCGATTCCGAGACACTTCTTCACGGTTATGAGCAGTGGGGTGAGACACTTGTGGACAAGCTTCGTGGAATGTATGCCTTTGTAATCTGGGACAGGGAGAAAAAAAGACTCTTTGGTGCAAGGGATATTTTTGGAATTAAGCCCTTTTATTATGCACAGATGAACGGTACCCTGATGTTTGGCTCGGAGATTAAGTCTTTTTTGGAGCATCCTAAGTTTGATAAGGTTTTCAATGAGGCAGCTCTTGGAAATTATCTTTCCTTTCAGTTTGTCCCGACCAATGAGACATTTTTTAAAGGGGTATTTTGCCTGCAGCCGGGGCATTTTTTTGTCTATGAAAATGAAGAAATGAAAATAACCCGTTATTTTGAGCCGAATTTTACAGGAGACAGCAAGAAATCTTTTGAGGAAATCGTGGAAGATGTGCAAAAAGCTATGGAGGAATCTGTAGAAAAACATAAAATCAGTGATGTGGAGGTTGCTTCGTATCTGTCAAGCGGCGTAGATTCTAGCTATCTGACCTATTTAGGGCAGGTGGACAGAACCTTTACAGTGGGATTTGATGAAGGAAAGTACAGTGAGATTCAGGATGCAAAGGAGTTTGCCGCAAGCATCAATATGCAGAATGATGCGAAGGTAATTACACCTGAGGAGTACTGGGATAAGTTATCCGACATCCAGTATTATATGGATGAACCTGTTGCCGACCCGGCGGCAATCGCGCTTTACTTTTTGAGCGAGGAGGCTTCTAAAAAGGTAAAGGTTGTGCTCTCAGGAGAGGGCTCGGATGAGCTGTTCGGCGGCTACAATATTTATTGCGAGCCTCTGGAGCATACCGGCTTTAATAAACTTCCAATGTTTTTTAGGCGGTTTTTGGGTAAGTTTGCAGAATATTGCCTGCCCCGCGGGATGAAGGGAAGAGGCTTCCTTATGCGCCATGGGAAGACGTTGGAGGAGAGGTATTTTGCAAATGCAACCAACATTTTCACAGAGCGTGAAGCAAATAAAATATTGAAAAAGGGCTGTGAGCCGGGAATTCAGAAGGTGACCCGCCCGCTCTATGACAGAGTAAATGGGAAGGACCCGGTTACAAAGATGCAGTATGTGGATTTACATCTCTGGCTGGTTCACGACATTCTGATGAAGGGGGACAAGATGGGAATGGCAAATTCGCTGGAGGTCAGAGTGCCGTTCCTGGATAAGAAGGTTCTGGAGCTGGCCCAGAATCTACCTCTGGATTACAAGGTTCGGGCACCAAAGACAAAGGTAGCGCTTCGTGGCGCCGCTGAGAAAGTGATCCGGAGCAAGACGGCGGAGAAGAAGAAGCTGGGATTCCCGATACCTACCCGTGTATGGCTGAAGGAAGACAAGTATTACAACATAGTAAAAGAAATGTTTACCTCCGAGGCGGCAAGAAAGTTCTTTAATACAGATTTGCTTGTCAAAATGCTGGATAACCACAAAAACGGAAAGAATACCAACGAAAAGACGGACAACAGCCGCAAAATCTGGACAGTGTATATTTTCCTTGTATGGTATGACCGCTTTTTTGAACATGGAAAACCAATACATCCGGCAATGAATGGAAGGTAAGTATAAGAAAAGGGGAGAAAGTATGGGAGGCAGGAAGCCGAGGTCTTCTGCTGGAACAAAAAGGAGAGGCAGGCAGCAGACAGGAGAGAAAACAAAATATTTCGATTATGATCTGCTGCTGGTCATTATCTTTTTAACGTGCTTTGGGCTGGTTATCTTGTACAGTACAAGTGCGTACAGCGCCCAGATAGATTTTGACGGAAATGATATGCATTATTTTTCCAGACAGGCAATTTTCAGCATTATAAGTTTTGGGTTCATGCTTATTGTGTCAAAAATTGATTATCACATTCTGGGGGCATATTCATTTGAATTATACATATTGGCTATGATTATAATGGCTCTTGTGCAGTCTCCCCTGGGAACAGAGATAAACGGTGCGAGAAGATGGATACAGCTTCCGGGGAATATGACCCTGCAGCCTTCGGAAATTACAAAGATAGCAGTGATTCTGTTCATATCTTATGAATTGTGCAGGATGGGAAAGAAAATCAGTACACGGGAAGGAATCATCAGAGTTCTGGCGTTTGGAGCAGTGGCTGCCGCAGGGGTTCTTTTCCTGACCGATAATCTGAGCACTGCGATTATCGTAATGGCAATTACCTGCGTGCTGATATTTATCGTTCATCCTAAAACGAAACCTTTTATTGCTATTTTGGCAGGGGGGACAGCTGTAGTGGCAGTCGGTGTTTCTATATTAGCTTCTGCCATTTCAACAAGTGATAACTTCCGCCTGCGCCGGGTTATTACATGGCTGGACCCGGAAAATCACGCGGACACCGGCGGGTTCCAGGTGATGCAGGGCTTGTATGCCATAGGCTCCGGCGGCTTTTTCGGAAAAGGGCTTGGCAACAGTACACAGAAACTGGGTGTGATTCCGGAAGTGCAAAATGATATGATTCTTTCTATTGTCTGTGAGGAGCTGGGTGTGTTTGGCGCCATTGTGATACTGATGTTGTTCGGGCTTCTTTTATATCGTCTGATGTTTATTGCCAGGAATGCACCGGATATGTACGGCTCCCTTGTAGCTTCCGGCATATTTGCACATATTGCACTCCAGGTAATATTGAACATAGCAGTCGTCACTAACCTAATTCCCACAACAGGAGTCACGCTCCCGTTCATTAGCTACGGGGGAACCTCTATTTTATTTCTTATGACGGAAATGGGAATTGCACTGGGCATATCGCGGAAAATTCAACTAGATGAAAACTAAGTAAAAAAATATCTTTTCATACTATATAAATTGTGTTATATTATAATGTAGTATTCGAAACTACATATAATAGGATTAGAATGCATGATGTATGGTGCGGGAGGATATAACATGAGCTATAAAGTAATTGTTGACAGCTGTGGCGAATTAACTGATAAGATGAAAGGGAGCGGGGTATTTGAAACTGCGCCTCTTACGATGGAAGTGGATGGAGTGCGGATTGCAGACGATATGTCATTTGATCAGGCTGATTTTTTGAAGCGTGTGGCGGCAAGCCAGGTAAGCCCTAAGTCTTCATGTCCGTCGCCGCAGGAGTTTATGGAAAGATATCACTGTGAGGCAGACAGAGTTTATGCAGTCACATTGTCTTCAGAGCTAAGCGGCTCTTATAACAGCGCAGAGCTGGGTAAGAAACTGTATGAAGAAGAGTATGGAGAAAAGGATATCTATGTATTCAACTCCCGTTCTGCCTCTGTAGGGGAGACATTGATTGCATTAAAGATTCAGGAGTGTGAAGAAGCGGGTATGGCTTTCGAACAGGTTATTGCAGCAGTGGAAGAATATATAGAGATCCAGAATACTTACTTTGTGCTGGAAACGTTGGATACACTCCGCAAAAACGGAAGACTTACCGGGATTAAAGCAATGGTGGCCAGTGCACTGAATATTAAGCCGATTATGGGGGCAAAGCCGGAGGGCGTTATCTGTCAGCTGGGACAGGCGAGGGGCATGAAGAAAGCGCTGGTGAAGATGACAGGGCATATTTTAGAGGATTTGAAGAATCCGGAGGGAAAAATACTGGCCATTGCACACTGCAATTGTAAGGAAAGAGCTCTGGAGGTACAGGAGTCAATTCTCCGGAAAGTAAAAGTGAAATCTAGTTTCATTGTAGATACGGCAGGCATCAGCACTATGTATGCCAATGACGGCGGAATCATAGTTGTGATATAAAGTGATTTGTGTTAAAATAAACATAACTGTTTAGCACGAAGGAGAACTGAGTATGAGTCAGGAGAAGGTAGACCGTTACAAAAAGGAAAAAGCCAACAGAAAGAAAATCATGAAAAAACAGCGGATCATGGATGCTTTGCGGAGAACCGCACTGGTGCTGGCGGCATTTGCAGTCGTCTTGTGGCTTGGGTTTTCTGCACATCAGAAGCAGGAAGCAAAGAAAGACCGGCCGGTGGCAGAGATCAACTACAATGGGGTTAACGATTATATGAGTCAGCTGAGTGAATAATCAAAAAAGAATAGATTAAAGAAGGATAAGAAACAGTGCGGCCTATGGAGGCTGCACTATTTTTTTGCGCGGATGACGGGCACAAGAAACTTGTAGTGGCGGGTCAAAATATAATGACTCCAAAAGGGATTGAATTACGGATAAACCGTTTCATACAGGTGGAAGGCGCGTTTGGAGTTTTAAAACAGGACTACCCTTTTAGATAAAAAAGAAAAAAACACTTGAAAATGGAGTGAGTGTGGTTTACAATGGTGTCAAGTGGTAGGAAGTGGTAGATAGTGGTGTAAAGTGGGAGGAATGTGGAGGCCCGCTTAGAAGAAGGGGTTCCGGATGCTGTTAGGGGAGTTTAATCACACAATTGATGAAAAAGGCCGATTAATCATTCCAGCCCGGTTGCGAGATGATTTGGGAGAAAGTTTCGTAATCTGTAATGGCTTGGAGGGCTGTCTCTTTGTGTACTCTAAGGATGAATGGAATAACTTTGTCGCCGAACTGGAAACACTGCCACGGATGAATAAAGATGCCAGAATATTCAAACGTTATTTCTTCGGAAGCGCATCGGAAGGCAGCTTTGACAGACAGGGGAGGGTTTTGATTTCCCCCACACTTAGAAAAGCAGCCCAACTGGAGAAGGATGTTGTCCTTGTAGGGGTACAGGACCGCGTTGAAATCTGGGATAAAGCACTTTGGGAAGAAAGAAGTCAGGTCAGCGAAGAAGAGTTAGATGCGATTGCAGAACGTATGGAATCCATCGGTATCCGAATCTAATGACGGTTAAATAACACATGGAGGCATTTATGGCATTCAGGCACACATCAGTTTTACTGAATGAGACAGTAGACTCTCTGGCTGTGAAGCCAGATGGGATCTATGTCGACGCTACACTCGGCGGAGGCGGACATGCCTTTGAGGTGTGTAAGCGGTTAAGCAGCAAGGGGAGTTTTATAGGAATAGACCAGGATGCGGCAGCTATTGAAGCAGCCGGCATTCGATTAATCGACTTCGGGGAGAAAGTTACAATAATCAGGAGCAATTATTGTGATATGAAGCCGAGGCTCCGGGAACTGGGCATTGAAAAGGTAGATGGGATTACACTGGATTTGGGCGTATCTTCGTATCAGCTGGATACGGCAGAAAGAGGTTTTTCCTATCGTACCGATGCTCCTTTGGACATGAGAATGGATCAGAGGCAGCGGAGGACGGCAAAGGACATTATCAATGACTACAGCGAATCAGACCTTTACCGCGTGATCCGGGATTATGGGGAAGATAGATTTGCAAAGAATATTGCGAAGCATATCGTAAGAGCACGCGGGAAGGGTCCGATTGAGACAACGGGACAGCTCAATGAAATTATAAGACAAGCTGTTCCCATGAAGTTTCAGAAAACTTCAGGACATCCTTCCAAGAGGACATTTCAGGCAATCCGTATAGAGCTGAATCATGAATTGGATGTCTTAAAGGATACATTGGATGATATGATCGATTTACTGAATCCAGGAGGCAGAATTTGTATTATCACCTTCCATTCTCTGGAGGACAGAATTGTAAAGAGTGCATTCAGAAAGAATGAAAATCCCTGCACCTGTCCGCCTGATTTTCCTGTATGTGTATGCGGGAAAGTATCAAAAGGAAGGGCAATCACAAAGAAACCGATTTTACCAAGTGAGGAGGAATTGGCAGAAAACAGCCGTTCAAAGAGCGCAAAGCTGAGAGTATTTGAACGGAGCTAGGGAAGTCAAAGGAGTATAGCAAATAGATCCGGCAGGAAGGGGAGAGCCTGACGGAACCAGTATTAAGAAAGGGGCAGACAGTATGGCGGCAAGAAGAAGGATGTCAGCAACCAGACAAGTAAGAAGTACAAACAACAGTCACAGACAGGAATATGTTTATGGCAATACAGTACGCCAGCCGGAAGCTGTGCCGGTGAGAAGAACACGGGAACAGCCGAAGCGTCCGGTAAGGACAAGCAGCCGGGTCCGCAGGAACCGCAGGCGTGCACTCAGTATGAGCCTGGCATATGTGATATTCCAGATGATTGCCGCAGTCTGCGCAGTTATGATATGTGTGTCATATCTGAAGCTGCAGTCGGATATGGTCGACAGAACTGAAAATGTTTCTGCACTGCAGGAAGAATTAACGGAATTAACAGAGCAAAATGATACGGCCTATAATGCAGTGGCGGATTCCGTGAATCTGGAGGAAATACGCAGCAAAGCAATGAATGAGATGGGAATGGTTTATGCAGCCCAGGGGATTGTGATAGAGTATAACAGCCCTACCAGCGATTATGTCCGCCAGTACAGTGATATACCCTCTGACGGTGTCCTCGCCAGATCTCAGAATGCGGCAGATTAAGGATATAAAATATGACAAAACGAAATAAAAAGAACAGATTTAATTTTTTAACGAAACGGTTTTCAAAAAAGATGCAACAAAAGCTGGTAATGCTGTTTATGGCAATTATACTGGCTTTTATTGTTCTTATAGGCAGAATTACTTATATTAACGCATCAAAGGGCAGCCGGTATACAAAGATTGTACTTGACCAGCAGGAGTATGACAGCCGTGTGATTCCATATAAGCGGGGAGATATCGTGGACCGCAACGGCACAAAGATGGCCGCCAGCGAGAGAGTCTACAATGTCATATTAGATGTAGCTGCTCTGAAATCTGATAAGGATTATGAGGAGCCCACGATAAAAGTTTTGGGAGATGTTTTCGGGATAAAAGAAGAAGACGTAAAAAAAGTAATCGAGGAAGCCCCCGACAGCCGGTATCAGATACTGGCAAAGGGCGTGGCCTATGACAAGGCCCAGAAATTTAAAGAGATAGAGGATGATACAGAAAATCACCCAAACGTAAAAGGAATATGGCTGGAGGATGATTATAAAAGGCATTATCCTTATGACACACTGGCAAGTGATGTAATCGGCTTTGTGTCTTCCGAGGATCAGGGTGCAATCGGAATTGAAAGTGCCTACAATGACATATTAAGCGGAACAGACGGGCGCGAATACGGGTATTTCGATGACGCATCTCTGGCAAAACGCACTGTAAAACCGGCTAAGAACGGGAATACGGTTGTGTCTACCATTGATGTGACACTTCAGAGCATTGTGGAGCAATGCATCAGAGAGTTCAATGAGGAACATGCCGGAGAGGTGAGAGCAGGCGAGCCGGGAAGCAAGAACACAGCGGTCATTATAATGAATCCCAACACAGGAGAAATACTGACTGAGGCCTCCTACCCGAACTTCAATCTGAATAGCCCCAGGGACTTGTCCGGGGTGTATTCCAAGGAGCAGACAGCAGCGATGTCAGATGATGAAAAGCTGGATGCCATGAACACATTGTGGCGGAACTTTGCTGTCAGTGATGCTTATGAGCCCGGTTCGACGGTAAAGCCGTTTACGGTGGCTGCAGGCCTGGAGTCAGGAGCGCTGACCGGGGACGAAAGTTATGTCTGCAACGGATTTCTTCACGTGGGGGACTGGGACATTTCCTGTCATCTTAAAACAGGGCACGGAACACAAACTATAGAACAGGCAGTGGCAAATTCCTGCAATGTAGCGCTGATGCAGATGGCTAAGAGTATCGGCATAGAGAATTTCGTCAAATACCAGCATATTTTTGGATTCGGAGAATATACGGGAATTGACCTGCCTGGTGAAGCGGGTACCTCGTCTCTTGTCTACACAAATGAAAATATGGGGATTACAGATCTGGCAATTAACTCCTTCGGACAGGGATTTAACGTGACAATGACACAGATGGCCGCTGCTTTTTCTTCTCTGGTAAACGGGGGTTTGTATTATGAGCCTCATGTAGTAAAACAGATTCAGGATCAGAGCGGAAGTGTTGTTGAGACAAAGAACCCGGTGCTTTTAAGAAAGACAGTATCAGCCGAGACATCGACAATGGTGAAACAATATATGAAGGCCGTTATGACATCCGGAACCGGGAAAGGAGCACAGGTGCCGGGATATGATATCGGAGCAAAAACAGGAACCGCCGAAAAGCTTCCACGGAATCAGGGCAAGTACCTGCTATCTTTTATCGGGTATGCTCCCCAGGAAAATCCAGAGGTTGTGGTTTATGTGGTAATAGATGAGCCAAATGTGGAAAGGCAGGATAACAGTGCTTATGTACTGGGGCTTTCTCAAAAAATAATGTCTCAGGTTTTTCCCTATCTGAATATCACAACCACAGAAAGCGGTGATACTGCCCCGGAGAATACAGATCCAGCAGATACGGCTTCTCAGGGGACAGATTATGAAGCCTTTGATTCCGAATATGAGGATACATATACGAATCAGGCCGGCTCTTATGTGGACGAAAACTATACACCTGACCTTGATGACTGGGCTGCCGGCCAACCGTCGGAATAGAGAGTACGCATAACCTTACAAAAGATGTAATATGTTATAAAAATATCTTTTGTAAGGTTTTTTATTTATGAAGAACAAAACATATAATAAGAGAAAAGTACTCATTGTTTTTGTGTGTGCTTCAGCCATTCTTTTGGCCTTGATTGGGCGTCTGGCATATCTCATGATATTTGACGCAGAGTACTATCAGAAAAAGGCAGAGTCACTTCATGAGCGGGAGCGGGACATCAAGGCTGCAAGGGGCGAAATTGTAGACAGAAATAAGACAGTGCTTGCCACGAACAAGACAGTCTGCACCATTTCTGTCATACATAATCAAATTGAGGATCCAGAGCTTATTATCCAGACTCTGGCAAAGGAATTGGAGCTGGATGAAGCGGCAGTCAGAAAACGTGTAGAGAAAGTTTCTTCTATAGAAAGAATAAAAACAAATGTGGAGAAGGAAATTGGGGATAGAATCCGCAATTATAATCTGGCAGGCGTAAAGGTGGATGAGGATTTTAAACGTTATTATCCACACAATGAACTGGCGTCCAAGGTACTTGGCTTTACGGGAGGCGATAATCAAGGGATTATTGGCCTTGAGGTTAAATATGAAGACTATTTAAAGGGAATTAACGGGACGATTCTGACGACTACCGATGCAAGAGGAGTAGAGCTGGAGGGAGTGGCGGAAGATAGAATGGAACCTGTGGCGGGGCAGTCACTTCAAATCAGCCTGGACTATAATATTCAGTCCTTCTGTGAGCAGGCGGCACTGAAGTCTATGGAGGAAAAACAGGCGGACGCTGTATCCATACTGCTGATGAATCCCCAGAACGGAGAAATTCTGGCAATGGTCAATGTGCCGGAATTTAATTTGAATGAGCCGTATATACTAAATACAGGGACAGATGCGGACACACTGACTGATGAACAATTGCAGGATCAGTTAAACCAAATGTGGCGGAACGGCTGCATTAATGATACCTATGAGCCCGGTTCTACGTTTAAGATTATTACTACCTCCGCCGCTCTGGAGGAGGGTGTCGTAAAATTAGATGATACATTTTCCTGCCCCGGGTACCGGGTTGTGGAGGACAGGAAGATAAGATGCCATAAGGTGGGAGGCCATGGCTCCGAAACGTTTGTCCAGGGGATACAAAATTCCTGCAACCCCGTTTTTATAGACATTGGCCTCCGTCTTGGAGCCGACAGGTTCTATGATTATTTTGACCAGTTTGGGCTTTTTGGTCTGACAAATGTAGACTTGCCCGGCGAAGCGGGAACGATTATGCACAAAAAAGAGGACATAGGTCTGGTGGAGCTTGCAACCATGTCCTTCGGACAGTCCTTCCAGATCACACCGATCCAGATGGCTACAACGGTCAGCTCACTCATCAATGGAGGAAAACGGATAACGCCTCATCTGGGAATGGCAGTTCTGGACAAAGAGGGAAACGTGGTGGAAGAATTGAAATATAAAGAAAAAGATGGGATTGTATCTGAAGAGACATCTGCCACCATGCGGATGCTTCTGGAAGGGGTTATATCGGAAGGAACGGGGAAAAATGCCTATATCGAAGGGTATTCGATCGGAGGGAAAACGGCCACATCGCAAACCCTGCCCAGAAGTGCAAATAAATATATTTCCTCCTTCATTGGATTTGCTCCGGCAGACAATCCGCAGGTGCTGGGAATGATTGCGATACATAATCCCCAGGGGGTGTACTACGGAGGAACAATAGCTGCGCCGGTGATGAGAAATATTTTTGACAATGTACTCCCTTATCTTGGAATAGAAAAGAGCGAGACGGTGAGTGATGAAGAGCAGCAGTGAGATGTTCTTCTAACAGTTCAGCAGCAAGCTTTTTTCTGCCTGTGCTGCCTAAAATCCGCATGGCTGATCTGTTACATTTTCTTGAAAACAGAACTACAAATGTGTATTAAGATATGATATACTAAATAAAGTGTCTGCCGGATAAAGAAAGCACGGCAGATATGTGTCCGTTTAACAAAAGAGTTGAAGAGGTGTATGTATGAATTATCATGTAGTGATTCCGGTATTGATTTCATTTGCGTTGAGCTTATTGATGGGACCGGTTGTAATACCGTTTCTTAGAAAGCTGAAGATGGGACAAACGGAGAGGACAGATGGGGTGCAGTCCCATTTAAAAAAGACAGGGACGCCCACTATGGGAGGTGTGATCATCCTGGGAAGTGTGGTGATTACCTCTCTGCTTTATGTAAAAAGCTATCCAAATATTATTCCTGTTTTATTTCTCACAATTGGTTTTGGTCTGATTGGATTTTTGGATGACTATCTAAAGGTGGTGCTGAAGCGCTCAGATGGACTTTATCCAAAGCAGAAGATGGCACTGCAGCTTGTAGTGACGGCTGTTTTCGCCTATTACCTTATAGAGGTGTCAAAGATTCCTCTGACTCTTTTAGTACCCTTTTCCGGCGGGAAGTATTGGGATATCGGCTGGGCGGCAGTCCCCCTTTTGTTTGTGGCCGTAATTGGGACAGTGAACGGAGCGAATTTTACCGACGGACTGGATGGTCTGGCTTCCAGTGTGACAGTGTTGGTGGCAACATTTTTTACAGTGGTTGCCATAGGGACAAAAAGTGGAATAGAGCCGATTACATGTGCGGTCGTAGGCGCCCTGCTTGGATTCCTCCTATTTAATGTATATCCTGCAAGCGTATTCATGGGGGACACAGGGTCGCTGGCTCTCGGAGGTTTTGTGGCGGGCACGGCGTATATGCTGCAGATGCCGCTGTTTATCATTATTGTGGGTCTGGTTTATCTGGTGGAAGTTGCTTCAGTTATAATACAGGTTACTTATTTTAAGAAAACAGGCGGGAAGCGTTTCTTTAAAATGGCGCCCATTCATCACCACTTTGAACTGAGCGGATGGTCTGAGACGAAGGTTGTTGCGGTATTTTCCGTCACAACAGCGATTCTCTGTCTGATTGCGCTTATGGGGGTGTAAAAGAATGGATTTAAGAGGAAGAAATATTCTGGTGTTCGGCTCCGGTATCAGTGGAGTGTCTGCAAGCCGTCTGCTGCTCGCTAAAGGAGCTGAGGTGATTCTCTATGATGGGAATATCTCATTGGATGCCGAGAAGATAAAGAATGAGATTTTGGAGGATAGAAAAGGAAAATTACAAGTGATACTGGGAAAACTGCCGGCAGAAATTGTGGACAGCCTAGCTTTGACGATTATGAGTCCCGGCGTGCCTCTGGATATTCCTGCGGTAAACCAGATGCGGGCAAAGGGGGTACCTATCTGGGGGGAGACGGAACTTGCCTATGTCCTGGGGAAGGGTGATGTACTTGCAATCACCGGCACCAACGGGAAAACTACCACCACAACACTGTTGGGCGAAATTATAAAGAATTATAGGAAAAGCGTCTTTGTGGTGGGGAATATTGGGAATCCATACACCGATATCGTTTCCAAAACAAAAGAAAGTTCAGTGATTGTTGCGGAGATGAGCAGCTTTCAGCTGGAAAGCATACATACCTTCCGTCCTAAGGTGAGCGCGATTCTGAATATCACTGAAGACCACCTGAACCGCCATCATACCATGGAGGCTTATATAGCGGCAAAACAGAATATAGCAAAAAATCAGACACCTGCAGACACCTGTGTGTTGAACTATGAGGATGAGGCGACAAGAAATTTTGGAGAAAAAGTCAGCGCCGAGGTTCTATATTTCAGCAGCCAGCGTAAACTAGAAAAGGGAATTTATCTGGATAACGGCAGTATCATCTGCAATATTACAGGTGTGCCGGAAAAAGTCTGTCATGTAGATGAATTAAAAATTCTTGGATTACATAACTATGAGAATGTTATGGCGGCGGCTGTTATGGGGTTAGCCTATAAGGTTCCCATGGAAATTATAAGAAAGACATTGAAAGAATTTCAGGGCGTGGAGCACCGGATTGAGTTTGTGGCTGAAAAAAACGGAGTGGTATACTATAACGACTCCAAGGGCACCAACCCGGATGCGGCCATCAGGGGAATCCAGGCAATGAACCGTCCCACTCTGCTTATCGGGGGGGGGTACGATAAGGGATCCTCCTATGAAGAATGGATTCAGGCATTTGACGGCAAAGTAAAGAAGTTGGTGCTGCTGGGGGCCACAAGGGAAAAAATTGACGAAACGGCCAGAAAGCTTGGATTCACAGACACCGTCCTTGTAGATACATTTGAGGAGGCAGTAGAAACCTGTGTAAAATATGCAGCGCCGGGTGACGCTGTTCTTTTGTCCCCCGCCTGTGCAAGCTGGGGAATGTTCCAGAATTATGAAGAACGCGGAGATAAATTTAAAGAGATGGTGTTACAGTTAAACTAGATGCATGCAGTGTAGCGGGATCGAGCAAAACATTAAGTATAAGGAGTGAATTTATATTGGAGCGTCCGGCTAAAAAGAGGCGGTATGATTACACACTGCTGATTGTTGTATTACTTCTGGTAAGTATAGGGTTGGTTCTCTTGTACAGCACCAGTTCCTATAATGGACGGGTAAAATTTCACGATTCTTTTTACTATTTGAAAAAACAGGGATTTGCAACGGTGCTGGGAATGGCCGGAATGCTGATTGTGGCAAAAATTGATTATCACAAGTGGGTGCCTCTGGCGAACTTAGGCTATCTGACCGCTATTTTGTTATCGGTTGCGGTCATATTTATAGGAGATGAGTACAATGGGTCCAAAAGATGGTTGTCTTTGGGGCCTGTTTCTTTTCAGCCGTCAGAATTTGCAAAAGTAGCGGTTATACTTTTTCTCGCATGTCTCGTTACAAAAAATGTGAAGAAGATGGGCAAATTCAGAACTCTGATAAAAGTACTGGTTCCCGTACTGCCCATAGTGGGGCTGGTTGGGGCAAGCAATTTAAGTACTGCTATTATTATTATGGGCATTGCGGTGGTTCTGATTTTTGTTGCCAGTCCAAAATATGCCCAGTTTATCTGGATGGGAGCTGCAGGCGTGGGATTCATGGGAATCTTTCTGGCGCTGGAGAGTTACCGCATGGAAAGACTGGCTATCTGGCGGAATCCAGAAATGTACGAAAAGGGTTATCAGACACTGCAGGGACTTTATGCCATCGGCTCCGGGGGCCTCTTTGGAAGGGGACTGGGAGAAAGTGTGCAAAAGCTGGGATTTCTGCCGGAGGCACAAAATGATATGATATTTTCCATTATCTGTGAAGAACTGGGTCTGGTGGGAGCAAGCTTTATTATCCTGCTGTTTCTGATTCTGATCTGGCGCTTTTTTGTTATTGCGACTCATGCAAAAGACCTGCTGGGAGCTCTTATAGCAACCGGCGCGCTGGCTCACATGATGATACAGGTAATATTAAATATTGCAGTTGTGACAAATTCGATACCAAATACAGGAATCACACTGCCTTTTATCAGCTACGGAGGAACTTCGGTCATGTTTCTTCTTCTGGAAATGGGGCTTGTACTAAGTGTGTCAAATCTGATAGAATAACAGTATCCAGGTCCGATTGGATAGAGGAGGACTTTAGATGAAGCAGAAAGAGAAAAAACACAAAAAGAAAAAACGCCAGGGAGTAGTTCTTGGGCTTTTGATTTTTATACTCGGAATTCTGATTGTCCTATTTTCATTCATGCTCCTTTTCCACACACAAAAGATAGAGGTAAAAGGGAATAAATATGTCAGTGAAGAGGACGTCACAGAATGGCTGAAGAAAGACAAGTATACTGCTAATACTGTGTATATCTGGGGACGATATAATTTTGCCAGTCCAAAACAGCTGCCCGGGGTGGAGTCTACCAAAATCACACTGAGAACACCCTGGATTGTGCAGGTCACGGTGAAAGAAAAGGAAATATCCGGTTATATAGAGTATAACGGCGGGTATCTGTGCTTTGACAAAGAAGGGACAGCAATGCTGACAACCGCTGATAAGCCTGCTGGGGTGGCAAACCTGGAAGGTCTGGAGGTGGACGTATCAAAAGTAAAACTGGGAGAGGTGCTCCCTGTCTCAGATAAGGATATATTTCAGAGAACAGTGGAACTGTCAAAGCTTCTCAGGAAATATAAACTGGTCCCTGACAGAATTGTCTGCTCAAAGGCCGGTCCGGCATTCTATTTTGGAAATGTGGAGGTCCTTGTGGGAAAGACGAATTATGAGGACCGTGTTGCCCAGCTGCCTCCTATTTTAGAAAAATTGTCCAAGCAGTATCCTGATACCCCGGGGACGCTGCATCTGGAAAACTATGACACTTCGGACAAAATTATACGCTTTGTACCGGATAAAAAGTGAGAAAATAAGCAAAAATCTATTGATTATTTGTATGAAAGACTATATTATATACTTATTGAATTATATCGTTCAATCAAAAAGGGAAGTATAAAATTATATTAATAAGACTATAAAGGAGGAAATACTCTTGTTAGAAATTAAAACAAACGAATCGGAAGCGGCTGCAAGAATTATTGTCATCGGAGTCGGCGGCGGCGGTAATAACGCGGTAAACCGTATGATTGATGAGCAGATTGCAGGCGTGGAATTTATTGCGATTAATACAGACAAGCAGGCACTTCAGCTATGTAAGGCTCCCACTCTGATGCAGATAGGTGAGAAGCTTACGAAAGGTCTTGGAGCAGGTGCACAGCCGGAAGTGGGGGAGAAGGCTGCTGAAGAAAGTGCAGAAGAGATATCTTCCGCATTGAAAGGTGCCGATATGGTATTTGTAACCTGCGGTATGGGAGGCGGAACAGGAACAGGAGCTACTCCGGTTGTTGCGCGTATAGCAAAAGAGCAGGGAGCATTGACGGTAGGCGTTGTCACAAAGCCCTTCCGCTTTGAATCAAGGACACGTATGGCCAATGCCCAGGCAGGTATAGATAAATTGAAAGAGAATGTAGATACACTGATTGTCATCCCGAATGACAAGCTGCTGGAGGTAGTTGACAGAAGGACAACCATGCCGGAGGCTCTGAAGAAGGCTGATGAGGTTCTTCAGCAGGGTATTCAGGGTATTACTGATTTGATTAATGTGCCGTCACTGATTAACCTGGATTTCGCGGATATCCAGACTGTTATGAAGGACAAGGGTGTTGCTCACATCGGTATCGGTGCAGGCCGCGGAGACGACAAGGCTCTGGAGGCGGTAAAGCAGGCTGTTGCCAGCCCGCTGCTTGAGACAACCATCCAGGGAGCATCCCATGTTATCATCAATATTTCCGGTGATATTACCCTGATGGATGCATCCGATGCAGCTGAATATGTACAGGATCTCGCCGGCGAGAATGCAAATATTATCTTCGGTGCTATGTATGATGACTCCAGGTCCGACGAGGCTACAATCACCGTTATCGCCACTGGTTTACATAATGTGGGCGGAAGTTCTTCCAAGCTCAAAGCAAGACTGGAAGGACAGCAGAAGGTAGGCTCCATCCTCCCCTCAGGGGAAAGAGTCAACAGAGTTCCTTTGGACGGAGAGCGCAGGACACCGACGCAAATAAGACAGCCGGGGACAGGCTCATCTTCCGCGAGCCGGACAAATTCAGGGAACAGCACAATGCCGACCCTGGAACAGCCCAGAACACCTTCAGGAAAGGTCAAAGAACAACAGATCAAGATTCCGGACTTTTTCAAAAAATAAAAAAGGGGTCAGTCCCTTTTGCCGCCCGTTTTCAGAATTGTTTTACAATTCAAGGGGCTGTCGGTTAATACCGATTTTTAAGGCTCTTACACCAAAACAAGCATATCCTACAGAGTTCCATGCTTTTCAGCAAAGGACGCTCTGGTAGATATGCTTGTTTTTTCTTTAGCTGGCCTATTTTGGGGCACAAAATCCCCTTTTTCCATAACCCTGGACGCACACTGTTCTCTAAGCTGTTTTCTGCTCGGCTTTTCCTGTGAATTTCTCAATTTCATGGTGAAGGAACCGATGATATTTATTTATATTTCGACCCATTGCATACAGCATGAATTCTTTATACACTTTTTCTGAACTGCGGTAATTGAACCGCCGGAAGTTTTCGTTTTCCTTGATATCCCCAAAGTGACCTTCGGTCTGGATGGAGCAGATCTGACGCTTCAGGATTCCTTTCTCACTCTGTATATTGGCATTGGATGCTTCTTTCAGGGCTTCCCACTGCTCATTAATCTTCATCACTTTATTCCGGCCGCTGTTCTTTTCCGCATCATATTTATACAGACAACGGGCTTTATGTTCACATCCGCTACAGTATCCGCTGTCTGCTGTCACTTCTTCCAATGTTTCACCAAAAGCTTTCCGATGCTTTTCCAGAACCGGAATCAGAGTGTTATAATCCGTCCGGTCGTTGCTCACATAGCCGTGAATGATGAAGTAGTTTTCCACTGCGATCTGGGCGTTGTATGCTGGTTTTAACTGCCCGTTAAGCATGTGGTCTTCCTTCATCCGCATAAAGGTCGCTCCAGATCTGTTTTGGAATAACTGTTGCGGTCTTTTCCCATGATTTCAAAACACTCTTTATATCACATCAGACGATTTCCACATTCTTCCAGTTCCTCATACAGTTTCTGTATTTCGGTCTTCTGTTTTCCCTTACTATGGACGAATGAAATTCCCTCACCCTCTGCAATCCGCATCAGATTCTTCTGGAGTTTCAAAATCTCAAGAGGAGAGCAGTTATCAATTTCGATGACCGTATTGTTTGAGAGTTTCTTATGTTTTGTCAGCTTCCGTTTCCGGTTTTCGTCAATTATACGTCTGACTTTTTCCATGCCTTCAATGAGAAACATCTGCGCATCCCCAAGATCATATTTGGGACCATATCCGTTTTCGTGCAGAAGTGTATTGTACTTTGCATAAAGGGTATCTATCGTATCCAGCAGACCGGCAAGATGGTAGTTGATACTCCCCCGCCAGACAAAGCTATAGTGGTTTGCATTCGCTTCTATTTTTGTACCATCTATAAAAAGCTCTTTGAGCGTGATAAGGCCTTCCCTTTTCAACCGGCGGAGGAACTGATAATTCAGTTCGTCCAAAACTTCCCCGGTGAGTTTTTTACTCTTAAAATCATAAAACGCATCCCGCTTCGGCTTCTGGCCTTTGGTCAGCCAGATAAAAGCTAGGTCTCTTTCGCATAATTCAACAATACGGTCAACAGCACGCACTCCCCGCATATTTGCATAAGTAACAACAGCATACAGCATGATTGGATTATACCCGGTTCTTCCCTTATCTGAACAACAGGCAAGTAAGCCTGAAAAATCTAATTCCTCCATCACTTTTTTCAGGGAATAGACTGGATCGTCATCGGGTAAATGCAATTCGAAGAAACTGATGTTAATTTTTTGTTGCCCTTTTTCAAAAAATTCGTTATAATAATCTTGTTTTTGCATAGTTACATTATAACATGTAACGGAAAAAAGGTGGTTGTCGTTAGCCATCTTTTCTTCTTTTTTAGGATAAAGTTAAGAGGGAGGGTGTGACCGGCATCGGTCACGCCCTCCTTCTTTGAGATTATCTATTTCCTGACAACCCCTTTTATATACATTTTTCTCTGTTTTATTGTCCATTGTTTTGATATGTAAATCCAAGATGTCCTTCCAGTTTTATATGGAGTATATAAGAGATGTGTGATAAGATAAAACAAAGTTGGTCACGTTCAGAGGCAATGACTGTCATGGAAACTTGGCTCCAGGCATTTGAGCAGATTGATGCAATTGTAGCTGAAAATGATGAGATGGCACTAGGTGCAAGGGAAGCGGTAAAAGCCTCAGATAAAAATATTCCTGCCATTGGAGTGGACGGTATTACAGATGCTTTAAATGCAGTAGAAAATGATGATCTTGTGGCATCTATCTTCCAGGACGGAGCAGGCCAGGGAAGTAAGGCCGTGGAGGTCCTGGTTAATGCAATCAAAGGTGAAAAGGTAGAGGATAATTACTGGATTGATTTTGAGGAAGTGAATAAAGACAATGTTGCAGAGTTCAAAAAGAGAGCACAATAGGGGACTGACCCTTTTACAAGACATTTTCAGAATATTCTGAATTTAAGGAAGGAGAGATTTTAAGTAATTAAAAATATATACAAATATACTCAAATGCGATATAATGTGTTTATGAAGGAGGCAATATAATAATCATGAACACATCGAATATCACAAACTACAAGCCAAAGGATTTTGCAGAGTTACTAGGAGTATCAGTAAAAACACTCCAACGTTGGGACAGAGACGAAATACTTAAA